>CAVSZQ010000012.1:0-48298 GCA_963732465.1 uncultured Actinomycetes bacterium | reverse complement strand
CGAGCTCGGCGAAGAACAGCCGCAGGAGCCCTTCGTCGCGCAGCTCGTAGAGATCCGACTCGGAGTCCAGCCAGTCCGTAAGCGCCCGCTCGCCTTTCACCGTGAGGTCGTAGACGCGCCGCTTCCGCCGCCCGTACGGCTCCTCCCGCGAGCGCACGAGACCCGCCTTCTCGAGCCCGCGCAGCTCGGGGTAGATCTGCCCGTAGCTCGCGCGCCAGAAGTAACGCGTCGAGAAGTCGGTGACGCGCTTGACGTCGTAGCCGGTCCGGGGCGCGAACTTGAGGAGCCCGAGGATCACGCGGGCGGTGGCGCTGAGGCTTGACATATCGTCCCGATATATCCTAATGTATCGGCCAGATATGTCTAGCGCGATCGTCGCTCGGACCTCCGGAAGTCGTACGACGGCGTCGAGGCTCTGCGAGGCGTCGATCTCGAGGTGCACGAGGGCGAGGTGTTCGGCCTCCTCGGGCCTAACGGCGCAGGGAAGACCACGGCGGTCGAAATCCTGGAGGGCTACAGGAATCGCGACGGTGGCGAGGTGTCCGTCCTCGGCCACGATCCCGCTACCTCGCCGCGCGCGTTGCGCGAGAGGATCGGCGTCGTCCTCCAGCACTCCGAGTTCCACCCCCTGCTCACCGTGCGCGAGGTGCACGCGATGTTCGCGGGCTACTACGAGCGCCCGCGTGACGTGGACGAAGTCGTCGGTCTCGTCGGCCTGGCCGAGAAGAGCGACGAGCGCGTGAAGACGCTCTCCGGCGGCCAGAGGCGACGTCTGGACCTCGGCGTCGCGCTGGTCGGCGATCCCGACCTCGTCTTCCTCGACGAGCCGACGACCGGGTTCGACCCGTCAGCCCGCCGCTCGGCCTGGGAGGTCGTCCGCTCGCTCCGCTCGCTCGGGAAGACGATCCTCCTGACGACGCACTACCTGGACGAGGCGCAGCAGCTGGCCGATCGTGTCGCGGTGATACAGGCGGGCCGCATCATCAGCCTCGGGACGCCGGCGGAGCTGATCGGCGACACGCGCAAGGCCGAGATCAGGTTCCGTCGCGACGGCGAGCTCGTCGTCATCGAGACCGAGGAGCCGACTCGCGCGCTGCACGAGCTCACCTCGCAGGCGCTCGCGGACGGTGCCGAGCTCGAGCAGCTCGAAGTGCGCAGGCCGACCCTCGAGGACGTCTACCTCGAGCTTGTCGACAACAACGGAGCGGACGAGTGAGCGTGCTCCTGCACCAGCTCTCGTTCGAGCAGCGAACCTTCTGGCGTAACCGTGAAGCGGCGGTGTTCATCTTCATCTTCCCGCTGCTGCTGTACTCGCTGCTCGGCTCGATCTACTCGAACGAGATCGAGATCGACGGCGTCGACTACGCGTCGGGCGACGTCCTGCTCGCGGGACTCTTCGGCTACGGCGCCGCGAACACCGCCTTCGCCGGCCTCGCGATCATCCTCGTCACGCGGCGCGAGATGGGAATCCTCAAGCGGGTGCGGTCGACCCCGCTCCCGCCGGCGACCTACATGGCGGCCGTCCTCGTCTCGACACTCGTCGTCTTCGTGCTCCAGTCGATCGCGCTGCTCGCGCTCGGACGCTTCGTCTTCGACGCCGGCATGCCCGCGAACTGGGCGGGCTTCGCGGGATCCGTCCTCGTCGGAGCGGCGTGCTTCACCGGGTTGGGCCTGGGCATCGCCTCGGTCATCCGTTCGGCTGAGGGCGTCGCGGCGGTCGTCAACGTGATCCTGCTGCCGATGGCGTTCCTCTCGGGCTCGTTCGGCCCGACGGGTGACTACCCGGCGTTCTTGCAGGCGGTCGGCGACGCGCTCCCGCTGAAGTACTTCCTCGACGTCGTGAACGGGGTCTACCTCGAGGGCGATTCGCTCTTCGCCGACCCGGCGGCGCTCGCGATCGTCGCCGCATGGGGCGCCGCCGGGCTCGCCGTTGCGTGGATGCGCTTCGGCTGGGTTCCGCGCGAGCGACCGCGTTAAAGAGACGTGGCCGGGACGGATCCCGGCCACATCTGCATCGCATGCTCCCGCAGCTAGCGGTTACCCAGCAGCGAGAGGTAGTAGAGGAGCACCGCCACCGCGGCGAGTGCGCCTGCAACGTACGTCCACGCAGCGGAGTTCAGGACAGCCTTGACGCCCTGGCTCTCCTGCTGCGCGACGAGCCCCATGCCCGTCAGCTGCTCCTTCGCGCGCTTGACGCGTCGAACTCGACGGGCAGCGTCACGATCTGGAACAGCACCGCGACCGAGTAGAGCGCGACCGCGACGACGATGAAGCCGGTGAGCTGAAGGAAGATGCCGCCGATGAGGAACAGGAACCAGATGTTCGAGGCGAACGAGACCGCAGGCCACATCGCGCTGCGGAACTGGAAGAACGAGTAGGAGCGCGCGTGCTGGATCGCATGGCCCACCTCGTGCGAGCCCACGGCGGTCGAGGAGATCGAGCGGCCGTGGTAGACCTCGGGCGAGAGGTGCACCGAGCGGCTGCGCGGGTCGTAGTGGTCGGAGAGGGTCCCGGGCGTCTCCTCGATCGGCACCTCCTGCATGCCGTTCGAGTCGAGGATTCGGCGCGCGACCTCGGCGCCGGTCATTCCGTGGGACGCCGGTACCTCGAGGTTCTTCGCGAACGTGCTCTTCACCCGGTGCTGGGCCCAGAGGCCGATGGCCATCGGGACGACAAAGGCAAGAAGGAAAGCTGACATGGGGGGATCGTACCGTCCGAGGTAGCGGTCAGAACCCGGCTTGCCGACGGCGCATCGCCTTCTTAACCCTCGTAACGTGCGCTTACCCGATGACCCTCGCCGAGCTCCTCCACGAAGCCGCCGAGACGCATCTCGCGGTACCGGATCACGGACGGCGACGATCCGGACTGGGCGTCGTGGTACGCCGACTGGCTAGACCGGAGCGAGACCGCGCGCCTTGCGGCTCGCCGCGGTCTGCCGCTGCTGCGCGGAGAGCACGACCTTGCGCAGGCGAACGTCGGTCGGAGTCACCTCCACGCACTCGTCCTCGCGGATGTACTCGAGCGCCTGGTCGAGCGACAGCGGGCGCGGCGGGATCAGGCGGACGGTCGCGTCGGCGCTCGGCGCGCGTGTGTTCGTCAGCTTCTTCTCCTTGGTCGCGTTGACGTCGAGGTCCTCGGCGCGGGAGTTCTCGCCCACGATCATCCCCTCGTAGACGTCGACGCCCGGCGCGACGAAGAGCTGCCCGCGCTCCTGCAGCGAGAGCATCGCGAAGGCGGTCGTCTTGCCGCGGCGGTCGGCGACGAGCGCACCGGTCGGCCGCGTCCGAAGCTCGCCGGCCCAGGGCTCGAAGCGCTCGAAGACGTGGTGCAGGATGCCGGTGCCGCGCGTCTCCGTCAGGAACTCGGTGCGGAATCCGATCAATCCGCGGGCGGGGACGAGGACGTCGATCCGCACCCAGCCTGAGCCGTGGTTCACCAGTGCCTCGGTGCGGCCCTTGCGGAGCGCGAAGAGCTGCGTGACGACGCCGAGGTACTCCTCCGGCGCGTCGATCGAGACGCGCTCGACCGGCTCGTGCAGGACGCCGTCGATCTCCCGCGTCACCACCTGCGGCTTGCCGACGGTCAGCTCGAAGCCCTCGCGGCGCATCTGCTCGACGAGGACCGCGAGCTGGAGCTCTCCGCGTCCCTGGACCTCCCACGCGTCAGGGGACTGAGTCGGGAGGACGCGCAGCGAGACGTTCCCGACGAGCTCGGCGCGAAGCCGGGCCTCGACGAGGCTCGAGGTGACCTTGTCGCCGGCGAGGCCGACGAGCGGCGACGTGTTGATCCCGATCGTCATCGAGAGCGAGGGCTCGTCGATCGCGATCGGCGGGAGCGGGCGCGGGTCGTCCGGGTCGGCGAGCGTCTCGCCGATCGTCACCTCGGGGATGCCGGCGACGGCGATGATCTCTCCCGGGCCGGCTTCCTCGGTCTCGACCCGGTCGAGCGCCTCGGTCACGTACAGCTCGGTCACCTTCGCGCGCTCGATCGTCCCGTCGGACCGGCACCACGCGATCTGCTGCCCGCGCCGGATCGTCCCCTGGACGACGCGGCAGAGCGCGAGCCGGCCGACATACGGCGACGCGTCGAGGTTCGTGACGAGCGCCTGGAGCGGATGGCCCTGCTCGAAGGTCGGCGCGGGGATGTGCTCGAGGATGAGGTCGAGCAACGGCTGGAGATCCGGCTCGAGCGACTCGGGATCGGGCCGGAGGGACGCCCGTCCCGCCTTCGCGTTGCAGTACACGATCGGGAACTCGATCTGGCTCTCGTCGGCGTCGAGGTCGAGGAAGAGCTCGTAGACCTCGTTGACGACTGCCTCGATGCGGGCGTCGGGCCGGTCGACCTTGTTGACGACGAGGATCACCGGCAGCCGCGCCTCGAGCGCCTTCCGAAGCACGAACCGCGTCTGCGGAAGCGGCCCCTCGCTCGCGTCGACGAGAAGAAGCACGCCGTCGGCCATCGTCAGCCCGCGCTCGACCTCCCCGCCGAAGTCGGCGTGGCCGGGCGTGTCGATGATGTTGATCTTCGTCCCGGCGTAGCGGACGGTCGTGTTCTTCGCCAGGATCGTGATGCCCTTCTCGCGCTCCAGGTCCATCGTGTCGAGCACGCGCTCGGCGACGTCCTGGTTGGCGCGGAAGGCGCCCGACTCCCAGAGCAGCGCGTCGACGAGCGTCGTCTTGCCGTGGTCGACGTGCGCGACGATCGCGACGTTGCGAAGGGGAGCGTGGTCGGGCATCCGGCGAGGGTATCGGCACGAGCGCGCGGGCTCAGCCCGCGCGGACGAGCGCGAGCGCCTCTGCCGGGCTCATCCGGGAGCCGGCGAAGCGCGCCGCGGCGGCTTCCGGCCCGGCCGATTCGAGGGAGGCGAGCCGGTCGCGCAGGATCATGTTCATGATCGGCCACATGGCGACGCCCGTGCGCTCCCTGAGCCCCTCGGCGGCGCCGAGCGCCGTGGCGGCGAGGACGACATCGCCTTCGGCGGCCAGGACCGCCGCGTAGCCCTCGAGGCAGTACGCCGTGCCTTCGAGGTACAGAGTCGCGGCGACCGCTGCATCGAGATGGCTGTCGAGCGGCTCCGACGTCGTCGCGGGCCAGGTGCGCGAGCGCTCGGAAGGAGTGGTGGGAGCCGATGAGCTCGACGAGCCCGAGCTGCTCGGCCACGACGATGCCCTCCTCGAACTGCGACATCCCCTCGTCCATCCGACCGAGGAGCACCGAGATGGTGCCCAGCATGCCGAGCGTCCTGGCCAGGCCGAACGGGTTCCCCTCCGCCCGGAAGAGCTCGACTGCTCGCGACACCTCGGCGAACGGCCGCTCGAGGTCGCCGTCGAAGTAGGGCAGCAGGCCTCCCAGCACCGTTCGCGCCCAGGCCTCGCGGTCGATCGGGCCGGTCTCCGCGAGCAGTCGCACCGCCTCTTCGATAGCGTCGCGCGCCTGCTCGAACCTCCCGGACTGGTAGCAGCCCACGGCCCAGAGCCGGCAGAGCTCTCCTCGAAGCGCGGGCTCGAGGGCGTCGCGAGCGGCGTACGCCGCCGTGAGCCACGGCACCAGCTCGTTGAAGCGGTCGCGAAGCCAGAGGTACCGCCACGTGCCGGACACGAGCTGGACGAGCTGCGCGTAGTCGCCTTGCAGGAAGCGCCACTCCATGCAGGCGAGGACGTCGTCCCAGTCGTCGTCGAGGCGCGCGATCGAGACGGGGGCCGTCTCTCCGCCGGGCTGGGCGTGCAGCTCGACGATGAGCCGCTCGTAGTACGAGGCGTGACGCTCGCGCAGCACGTCCGCCTCGGTGCTCGCCTCGAGCTGCGCGGTCGCGAACTCCCGGATCGTCCCGAGCATCCGCATCCGCGGGCCCCGTGCCGAGCCCGGCTCCGCGACGAGCAGGCTGTGCTCGCTGAGTCGTTCGAGCGCGGTGAGCACGTCGGATACGACGCCGCCGCTGCACACGGTCTCCGCGGCCTCGAGCGTCCATCCACCGACGAACACGGCGAGTCGCGCCAGTAACGTCCGCTCCGCTGCGTCGAGGAGGTCGTAGCTCCACTCGATGGTCGCCGTCAACGTGCGCTGGCGCTCGGGAAGATCGGGAACGCTGCCGCCGACGACGTCGAGCTTCCGGCTCAGGCGCTCCAGGAGCGACGCGGGATCGAGAATGCGCATGCGCGCAGCGGCGAGCTCGATCGCGAGGGGCAGGCCGTCGAGGCGTCGACAGATCTCCTCGACGACCTCGAGCTCGTCGGCCGCCGGAGCCCAGTCCGGCCGAGGGGCGCGCTCGAGAAACAGCAGGACCGCTGCGGGCCGCCCGAGCGGCGGTACCGGACGCTCGGTCTCGCCGCGGATCCGGAGCGGCGTGCGGCTCGTCACCACGAGATCGACCCCAGGGCAGCTCTCGAGCAGCTGGGCGACCACGGTCCGTGCCTCGACGACCTGCTCGAAGTTGTCCAGGACGAGAAGCGCGCGGCCCGAGGCGAGTCGGTCCTCGATCGTCGACAGGAGCGCGCGAGCACCCTCGCTGCGGAGACCGAGGGCAGCCGCGATCGCACCGACCACCTGATCGGTGGTGCGGGTGTCGGCGAGCGCCACGAAGAACACGCCGTCCGGGTACGCATCGGCGGCCCGGGCGGCGCTGGCGACGCCGAGCCGAGTCTTTCCGATGCCGCCGGGTCCCGTCAGCGTGACGAGGCGGACGTCGTGTCTCTCGAGAACTTGCGCAACGTCCGCGATCTCGTTTTCGCGGCCCACGAGATCGGTGAGCTGCGCAGGGAGGTGGACCGACCGCGTCCCCCGGGCTCGTGGCGTCTGCAGCTCGTCGGGGAGTCCGGGCGCGCCGAGCTGCAGCAGCTCCTCCGCGCGGTCGAGGCCCTTGAGCGCGAACGAGCCGAGGCCGGCCAGCCGCCAGCCGCCCGGTCGCACCGATGAGGTTCGCGGCGGAGCGCGACACGAGTATCTGGCCGCCGTTCGCGGCAGCGCCGATACGGGCGGCGCGATGCACCTCGAGGCCCACGTAGTTGTCTGCCGTGCGTTCGGCGGCGCCCGCGTGGATCCCGATCCTCGCCAGTACCGGTGCGTCGTCGGGCCATGAGCGCTCGAGCACGTCGCGCTGGAACGCCACGGCAGCGGTCGCGGCGTCGTCCACCGTCGAGAAGACGCAGAACGCTCCGTCGCCTTCGGTGTCGACGACGACGCCGCCGTGTTGAACGACCGTCTCCACCAAGGCTGTCTGGAACGCTCCGACGATCGCCGGGTAAGACCCGGGGAGCTCACCTGCGATCCGCGTCGAGTCGGCCATGTCGACGAACACGAACGTCACCGTCCCGTCGGGTAGGTCGCGATGCGAAACGCGCCCGCTCTGGAAGCGCTCCGAGAGCAGCACAGCGAGGTCCTCGAGTACGAGCTCCGAGAGCTCACCCGGAGCACCGAACCTGCGGTAGGTGCTGAGCGCCCCTTCCCTGATGCGGTCGAGAAGGGCGTGGAGCGCAGGATCACGGTTCGGTGACGGCTCCTTCACGTAGATCAGCTGCGGGCGCCCCCGGCTCCTCTCGAGCTCGTCCTCGATCCCGGAGACCGTCGCGTCCGGCCCTACCCAGCCGTAGCTCTCCCAGTAGATGCCCACGAACACGTCGCTCTGGTCGAGATACGAGCGATACAGCTCGTCGGGGCGATGCGGGCGCGCGCCGACCTCGAACCGCACGGGCGTCATGCGAAGCGTTCGCACGGCGGCCTCGACCGCGTCCCGCTCAGGCGCGAGCTCCCCCAGCGTCGAGGAGATGAAGACCCGGACCCGTCGGTCCGGCGTGAGAATCGAGACCGGCTCCGCCACCGGCGAGAGTGTGACTCTCGCCGACGAGGATCGCGCGACTACCGCGCTACGCTTGCCGCGCGCCCCCGTAGCTCAGTGGATAGAGCAGCGGTTTCCTAAACCGCGTGCACAGGTTCAATTCCTGTCGGGGGCATACGCATTGGGACCGGCGCCCCCTCGAGATTTGCGCTAGCGGGCACTCGATCTTGCGCTTCACTTCGTCCAAATCGTGCAGGATCTCTCGTGGTGAGTTCGGCGACCAGCACGCTCTCGCTGCCGGCGCTGCTCGAAGCGCGTTCAGCCGCGCCGGCAGACGTCTCGCCGGACGGACGGACGGTGCTCGTGCTGTCGAACCTGAGCGGGACGATGCAGGCCTATCGTCTTCCGGCTACAGGCGGCGATGTCGTCCAGTTGACGGATTTCGAGGATGCGGTCGCGTCCGCGCGTTTTCTCGAGGATGGCCGGGTTCTGATCCAGAAGGACGAGGGCGGTAACGAGCGCCACCAGCTCTATCTCGTCGACGCCGGCGGCAGCACTCCGCCGGAGCCGCTCGTCTACGAGCCCGAGTTCATGCACCTCGACCCGCAGCAGAGCCATGACGGCTCGCTGCTTGCCTATGCGTGCAACCGGCGAAATGGGCTGGACTTCGACGTCTTCGTCCGAGACCTGCGTACCGGCGAGGAGCGCACGGTCTTCGCGCCCGGCGGGATGACAGTCCCGACCGGTTTCTCGCCGGACGGTCGCTGGCTTTCGACGGCGCGGCTGACCGAGCGGCCGGGCGACAACGACATTCACCTGATCGACGTTCGAAGCGGCGAGGTCGTGCACGCGAGCCCGCACGACGACGAGGCGTTGTTCGACCGACCTGCGTGGCTGCCGGACGGAAGCGCCTTTCTCTTCGCCACGAACAGCGGGCGCGACCTCACCGGGATCGCGAGGTACGAGCTCTCGAGCGGTTCCTGGCGCTACGTGCACGAGGCGGAATGGGATCTCTCCTGCTCGATCGATCGCGCCGGACAGACGCTGCTCGTGGAGGTGAACGAGGACGGGTACACGCGGCTCGAGCTCCGCGACCCGGAGACCCTCGAGCTGCGGCGCGAGGTGCCTCTCGCCCGGCGTGGCGTCGCGCCGCTCGGGCGACCGGCTTTGAGTCCGCGACTCTCGCGGGACGGGAGCTTCGTCGTGTACCACGTGTCGTCGCCCGTGGAGCCCGGCGACGCGTGGCGCTTCGACATCCAGACCGGCGAGACGACCCGCCTGACCCAGAGCCCCGCCGACCTGCCGCTCGACGAGCTCGTGGAGCCCGAGCTCCACCGCTTCGCGTCCTTCGACGGCGAACAGGTGCCCGTGTTCCTCTGGCTGCCGCGGCGCCGCGACCGGCCCGCGCCGGTCGTCGTAGCCGTCCACGGAGGACCCGAGGCGCAGTTCCGACCGACGTGGCGCGATGGTGCCCTGATCCAGTACCTCGTCGCGCGCGGCTTCGCGGTCGCGGCGCCGAACGTGCGCGGCTCGACGGGCTACGGCAAGCGGTACGAGCACCTCGACGACGTCCGTCTCAGATTCGACTCCGTGCGCGACCTCGCCGCCTTGCACGACTGGCTTGCGGAACAGCCGGAGATCGACAGCAACCGAGCTGCCCTCTACGGCGGGTCGTACGGCGGCTACATGGTGCTCGCGGCGCTCGCGTTCCAGCCCGAGCGCTGGGCCGCCGGAGTCGACGTCGTCGGCATCTCGAGCTTCGTCACGTTCCTCGAGAACACGGCGCCCTGGCGGCGGTACTTCCGCGAACGCGAGTACGGCTCGCTCGAGCGTGACCGCGAGTTCCTCTTGGAGGTGTCCCCGCTGACGCACGTCGACAGCATCAGGGCGCCGCTCTTCATCATCCACGGGGCGAACGATCCGCGCGTGCCACTGTCCGAGGCGCAGCAGCTCCACCACGTCTTGACCGAGAAGGGCATTCCGTGCGAGCTCCTCGTCTACCCAGACGAGGGCCACGGCCTGCTCAAGCTTGCGAACCGCCTCGACGCGTTCCCGCGAGCCGCCGCGTTTCTCGAGCGCGTGCTCGCGTGAGCGCGGCTGCGAGCAGTCGCTAGCTCGAGCTACTTGTGCCGGTAGACGATGCGGCCGCGGGTGAGGTCGTAGGGCGAGATCTGGACGTTGATCTTGTCGCCCGGGGCCATGCGGATCCGGAAGCGGCGCATCTTGCCTGCGGTGTAGGCGATGAGCTCGTGGCCGCCCTCGAGGGAGACGCGGAACATGCCGCCGCCTAGCGCCTCGAGCACCTCGCCTTCGACCTCTACCTTCTCCTCGCGGGCCATACCTTCTCCTTCGGGGTGACGGCGCGCGACCCTTTCGGGCCGCGCGCCTGCCTTTGACGCTTAGACGGCCTGAACGTTTACCGCCTCGGGGCCCTTCTGCCCCTCGCGGGCCTCGTACTCGACCCGAGCGTTCTCGCTCAGCGACTTGAAGCCTGTGCCGGCGATGTTCGAGTGGTGCACGAACAGGTCCTTGCCGCCCTCATCGGGCGTGATGAAGCCATAACCCTTCGCGTCGTTGAACCATTTCACGACTCCGGTTGCCATATAAAAACACCTCCCCTCACCCTTCACGAACGGGTAGGGGAGGCCGCAGCCCCCGGTACTCGTCCTGGTCACCTATTGCGCGAGAGAGATAGCGGTATCGACACGGTGCTCGTCGGTTAGCGTGTCGCCATGGCGGTGAGCCCACTCGACGTCTCTCGAAGAGCCGGGTTGTCGCCGTCGCCGGGGCGGGAGGAAATCTCGGGCCGACCGTGGTGGCACGGCTGGCCTCGGCGGGCGCTCGGCTCGCGCTCGGAGGGCGGCACGTCGAAGCGCTCGACAAGCTCGCGGCCGACGTTGGCGCCGACGCGGACACGGCCGCAGTCGACCTGCTCGATCCGGACAGCGCACGCGAGTGGGCAGACGGGATCGCCGAGCGGCTCGGGAGCGTCGACGCACTCGTGCACCTCGTCGGCGGCTGGCGAGGCGGCAAGCCGATCGAGGAGGCGCCGCTCGAGGACTGGGACGCCCTCGAGAAGTCTCTCGTCCGCACGCTGCAACACGCGACGCAGGCGTTCGTTTCGCATCTCCTCGCGAGCGGGCGGGGCCGCTTCATCGACATCTCCAGCGGCCAGGGACAGGCGCCGACGAACAAGAACGCCGTCTACGCCGCAGCGAAGGCCGCAGGTGAGGCGTGGACGCTCGCGCTCGCCGATCGCTTCAAGGGCACGGGCGCGACCGCCAACATCGTCGTCGTCGGCTCGATCCTGACCCCGGCGATGCGCGAGGAGGATCCCGACAAGGACTACTCCACGTTCACGCCGGCCGAGGAGATCGCGGAGGCGATCGCGTACCTCTGCTCCGACGCCGCGGCATCGATGAACGGCCAGCGACTCACGCTGCGCGGGGCTCGCTGAGCGCGCGGCGCGCGAGCCGCTCGCGCCGCCAGACGAGCAGCGGTAGGAGCACGAGCGAGCCGAGGACGAGCCAGAGGTAGACCTCCGGCACGTCGAGTACGAGGCACATGCCGAGGACCGCGAGTTGCGTGGAGAGCCCGAGGTTGGCGAAGACGGCCATCGTCGCGCGGTCGTGGTACGTCGCGCTCGACCCGCCGCCGGGACCCCTCGTCTTGCGACAGCGCTTCGAGCCGGCGCTCCACGAACGCGCGCGCCAGTCGATCTTGCGGCGCGAAGACGACTCGATAGAAGCCCTCGACGACCCGCTCCGGAAGGCTTCCGGTGGGTGGCGGGAGCCGAACGGGATCACCGTGCGCCTCGCGAAAGAGCGCGGCTGCGTTGTGGTTCGCGCTCAGCACGATGGTGAGAGCGAAGAACGCCGCCAATGCGAGCCACGGCTCGTCGGTCAGCGCCCCGAGCGCGGCGAACAGCGCGACGTTGACCAGGAGGTCGACGTCGCTGTCGAGGAAGCGTCCGAACCGCGTCACGCGGCCCGACATTCGCGCGAGCCGTCCGTCGGCGTTGTCGAGCAGCGTCTTCAGCTGCAGGAGGAGCGCGGCACCGACGAGCTGTCCCTCGTAGATGAGTGCCGCGGCGGCGAACCCGGCGGCCGCGTTCGCGAGCACGACCGCAGGCGGCGGGACGCGCAGCGGGAGCAGTGCGAGCGCCAGCGCGCGGGCAAGCGGACCGAACGCCGCGGCCACGACGAGCTCGCGCGCCGGGCGTTCCTTCGCTCCTCGGTCGTGCACGGTCGTAGATACTGGACTCGTGACCGAATCGGATGTGTGGAGCGAGTCCGACGGCGCGCTCGAGCGGACGTTCACGTTCGGGAACTTCCGCGAGGCGCTTGCGTTCGTCAACCGAGTCGGAGAGCTCGCCGAGGCCGAGAACCACCACCCGGACATCGCGATCAGCTACAAGCACGTGACGCTCCGCTGGTGGACGCACACCGCGGGCGGCATCACCGATCGCGACCGCGAGCTCGCCGAGAAGACGAGCGCGCTCGCGTAAGGGCGAGGCATGCCTCGCCCCTACCCCCTGACCGTCGTCGAGGTCGGCCCGCGCGACGGCCTCCAGAACGAGCCGGACGTCCTCTCGCCCGAGGTTCGCTCCGAGCTCGTCGGGCGCCTTGCAGCTGCGGGGCTTCGAGTGATCGAAGCGGCGAGCTTCGTCGACCCGCGCCGCGTCCCACAGATGGCCGGCGCCGAGGAAGTGGTCGCGGCGCTCGAGCGCACCGAGGGTGTGACCTACGCCGGGCTTGCGCTCAACGAGCGCGGATACGACCGGCTGGTGGCCGCGGGTCTCGACGAGGCCCGCTTCGCCTTCGGCGCGACCGAGTCGTTCAACCAGCGGAATCAGAACGCCTCGGTCGCAGAGTCGCTCGCGGCCGCGAAGGCGATCGTGGAGCGCGCCCGCGCCGACGGAATCCGGAGCGCCGTCACGATCAGCGTCGCGTTCGGCTGCCCGTTCGAGGGCGAGGTCGACGAGGGACGCGTGCTCGAGCTCGCAGCGGAGGTCGCGGCGGCGAAGCCCGACACGCTCGTCCTCGCGGACACGATCGGAGTCGGCGTGCCGCGCCAGGCTCGGGCGCTCGTCTCACGCGCGGCCGAGCTGGGCGTTCCGGTGGGCGGCCACTTCCACAACACGAGGAACACGGGCTACGCCAACGCTCTCGCGGCGCTCGAGGCGGGCGCATCGGTGCTCGACGCCTCGGTCGGGGGCCTCGGCGGCTGCCCGTTCGCGCCCAAGGCGACCGGGAACATCGCGACCGAGGATCTCGTCTGGATGCTCGAGCGGGAAGGCGTCGACACGGGGATCGACCTGGATGCGCTCGTCGAAGTCTCGCGCTGGCTCGAAGAGCTACTCGGGCGACAGCTCGAGGGGCAGCTCTACCGCGCCGGCCCGTTCCCGCCCTGAACGACCGCGGGCAACACGACGCCGCGCACCTCTCCGAGCTCGATGTCGCCGGCCCGCCCGCGGAAGACCACCTCGTCGCCGTCCTCCAGGAACGTGCGGTCGCTGCCGTCGCCGACCCGGATCGGATGAGCGCCGTTCTGCGTCAGCTCGATGAGCGAGCCCTCGCTCCCGTGCTCCGGGCCGGAGATCGTGCCGGAGGCGAAGAGGTCGCCGGTCCGGAGCGAGGCGCCGTTGACCGTCGCGTGCGCGAGCTGCTGCGGCATCGTCCAGTAGAGGCCGCGCGCGTTCGTCCGGGAGACGACGGAGTCGCCGATGTCGACCTCCAGCTCGATGTCGAGCGCCCAGTCGCCCTCGACACGCAGATACGGGAGCGGCTCGGGAGACTGCTCCGGCCCGGGCACGAACCGGCTCTCGAGCAGCGCGAGCGGCGTGATCCAGGTCGCGATCGAGGTCGCGAACGACTTCCCGAGGAAGGGGCCGAGCGGCTGGTACTCCCACGCCTGGATGTCGCGCGCGCTCCAGTCGTTGACGAGCGCGACTCCGAAGACGTGGTCGCGGAACGCGCTCGCGGGCACGGGCTCGCCGAGCGTGCTCCCGACGCCGACGACGAAGCCGAGCTCGAGCTCGAAGTCGAGGCGGTGGCTCGGGCCGAAGTGCGGCTCGGCGTCGTCAGGCGCCTTCGCCTGCCCGGACGGCCGCACGATCGGGGTCCCGCTCGGGACGAGCGTGCCCGCGCGGCCGTGGTACCCGACCGGTAGCCAGCGCCAGTTGGGGAGGAGCGGCTCCGCATCGGGCCGGAACAGCCGACCGAGGTTCGTCGCGTGCTCGAGCGAGGAGTAGAAGTCGACGAAGTCCGCGACCTCGAACGGAAGGTGCGACGTCGTGTCCTCGAGCGGAATGAGGTTCGCCTCTCCCTCCACGAGCTCGCGGACGCGGCCGACGACGTCCTCCCACGCCGGTCGGCCGAGAGCGAGAAACGCGTTGAGCGACGGCGCCGAGAAGACCTCGCCCAGACCGTGCTCGGGGAGGTCGAGGACGCCGCGGCTGGAGCGGAACCCGACGCGCGGCCCGCCGCTCGCGTCGGAGAAGACGCCGAAGCCGACCGCGCCGATCACAACGGAAGGATGCCCATAGCCTCGAGCTCCTCGACTGGCTCGAAGAAGCTGCAGCTCCCGATCGAGTGCAGGCGCTCGCGCCGCGCGTGGGCGAGCTCTCCCGGCGCGGCGACGCGGTCGCGCCAGCGGAAGCCCTCGCGGTCGAGCGTGAACGCAGCGGGGTCGGACTCCTCGAGCGCGCTCTGCTCCTCGCAGAACACGACCGCCGCGAGCAGGTTGAGGAAGCCGTGCTCGCCGTTCCGCCGCACGGCGTGGTGCAACCCCGCGGTTGCCTTGAACGGGATCCCCCGCTCCGCGCAGGCGCGGATGAAGAACGCGAGCGCCTTCGCGTCCGGAACCGACGCTCCCCCGCACCGGACCTTGGCGCCCAGCCCGAACTCGGCGAGATGGTCGAAGCGATCCTCGACGAAGTCGTCGACCGGCAGCTCGACATAGACCTGGCGACGAGGCGGGAGTGGGAGCAACCCGGCACCCGGATCGAAGTCCGGGTACGTCTCGATCGCCTCGACACGGGGATCGTCAGGCAACGGCGCGTCGAGAACGACGCTCAGGCCTCGTTCGACCTCCGGCAGATTGGCGACACGCGATGCCGGGCAGACGAAGCGCCCGAGCATGAACGACGCCTCGCTCTCGCTCGCACGCCGATCTTCGGCCACCGCCTTCCTCCGACGGAGTGACGCCGGAGGAAAGAGAGGCGCATGGTCGATGAGCCGCGCCAGGAGCGCGACGCGTGCGTCCTCGAGTCCCACGACCGGGCGATCTTCGCAGAGAAGTATCAAGCGGGCCGCGCGGACGGTCGATGACGATGGCGAGAAATCGCACGATGTCCGACCCTGCCCACACTTCGTCGCCGGAGCCGGAGCCGCGCCGGCAGATGAGCCTCGTCTCCGCGGGCGCCGCCGAGCCGTACAGGCGCCTGGCCGAGGTCTTCCACGACGTCCTCTCCGAGGAGAGCCCGACAGCCCTCCTCGAGCGCATCGCCGACACGCTCGCCGAGCTGATCCCGTACGAGGACGTCCACATCTACGCGGCGGACGAGGCCAAGCGCGAGCTGATCCCGGTGCTGGCGCGCAGCAAGTGGGAGACGGAGATCATGTCCGAGACGTTCTCGTTCGGGCAGGGGATCACGGGCTGGGCGGTCGAGCACCGCGAGCCGGTGCTCGCCAACAAGGCGCACCTCGACCCCCGCGTGCGTTTCGTCCCGGGAACGCCCGTTGATCCGGAGGCGCTCATCGCCGTGCCGCTCATCGCGCGCGGGCGGCTGAAGGGGACGCTCAACATCTACCGCGTCGGCGAGGACGCCGAGTTCTCCGACGAGGAGTTCCACCTCGCCTCGCGCTTCGGCGATGCGGCCGCGCTCGCCATGGACAACGCCGACATCCGCACGCGGCTCGAGCATCAAGCCTCGACCGACGCGCTGACCGGTCTCTACAACCATCGCGCGTTCCACGATCGCCTGCGCCAGGAGGTCGTGCGGGCGTCTGCGGAGCGCGACACGGTCGCCCTCGTGATGCTCGACATGGACGACTTCAAGAAGGTGAACGACGTCTACGGGCACGGCGTCGGCGACCAGCTCCTGCTCCAGGTCGCGGACGTGCTGCGCGCGACCGTGCGCGCCTCGGATGTCGTCTGCCGGATCGGCGGCGAGGAGTTCGCGATCATCGTGCCGGGAGGCGACGTCCGCAGCTCGATCGGGCTCGCGCACCGCGTCGGCGAGGAGCTCGGGAAGCTGGAGGCCGAAGCCGCCGGGCGGCTCACCGTCTCGACCGGCGTTGCAGTCGGACCCGAGCACGCCGCGAACCCGCGCGAGCTCGTCGCCTGCGCGGAAGCCGCGATGATGACCGCGAAGACCCGCGGCAAGGGGCTCGTCCTCCCCTACGACGAGTCGGACCTCGAGCGTCCGTCGCAGGAGAACGTACGCAGGGACGACGTCCGCTCGATCGCGCACCTGAAGATGCTCCAGAGCCTGTCCGGGAAGCTCTCGCGGCTGAACGACGTCGCGCGGATCGGGCTGACGATCGCAGACGAGCTCCGGAAGCTCATCGACTACCACAACTGCCGCGTGTTCCTTCGCGACGGTGAGGAGCTCCTCCCGATCGCTTTCCGCGGCGACCTGCTCTCCAACGAGCCGGGCGCTCCGGTCGAGCTCCTGCCCACAAGGGTCGGGCGCGGCGTGACAGGCAGGGTCGCGGAGACCGGGTCGCCCCTCCTGATCGGAGACGCCGCAAACTACGAGTTCGCGGAGCAGATCGCGGGCACGGCGAAGATCGAGGAGTCCCTGCTCGCGGTTCCGCTCACGTTCGGGGCGCGCGTGACCGGAGTCATCGTCGTCTCGAAGCTCGGGCTCGACCAGTTCGACGCGGACGACCTGCGCGTGCTCGAGGTGCTCGCGGGACACGCGTCGGTGGCACTCGAGAACGCACGCCTGTACGAAGCGCAGCGTCGTGAGGCGGAGAGCGCGACCGCGCTCCTCGAGTTCACGCGCGACATCTCCCAGGCCCAGGGCATCTCAGAGGTGGCCGAGCGCGTCGTGCGGGCCTCGGCGCGAATGCTCGGAAGCCCGACGGCGTCGCTCTGGCTCCAGGACGCGGCGACGGGGAACCTGACGCGGCTCGCGAGCCACTCGGAGACGCCGGGCGGTTCCGAGAGGGCCTCGATACCCGCGGCCGCGCTCGCTCCGTGGGTCACGCGGACCGAGCCGTACTACATCGAGGCGGCGGACTACGCCGCCATCGCTCCGCCGCCCAAGGACACGGACGGCCGGTTCGCGATCGCGCCCTTCGTGCTGGACGGCCGCTGGGGCGTGATCGCGGCAGCGATTCCCGCGAGACACGCCTTCGCCGATCGTGAGCTCGAGCTACTCGACGGGGTCGCGCAGCAGACCAAGCTCGCACTTCGCAGCGCGTCGAGCTACGAGACGCTCGAGCGCACGTTCCTCTCCACGGTCGAGGCGCTCGCGAACGCGCTCGAGGCGAACGACGAGTACACCTCGACGCACGCGCGCTGGATCACGGACCTCGCGCTGAAGGTCGGCGTCGAGCTCGGCCTCAGCCCGGCCGAGCTGAAGGGGCTCGAGCTCGGAGCGCTCTTCCACGACATCGGGAAGATCGGGATCCCGTCCTCGATCCTGCTCAAGCCCGGCCCGCTGACGCCCGAGGAGCGCGCGGTGATCGAGACGCACCCGATCCTCGGCGAGCGCATCCTCCAGCCGATCGAACAGCTCGAGCAGGTGCGCAGGATCGTGCGCAGCTGCCACGAGCGCTGGGACGGAGGCGGCTACCCCGATCGCCTGTCCGGCGACGAGATCCCGATCGAGTCGCGGATCATCATCGCGTGCGACGCGTTCCATGCGATGACCACCGACCGGCCGTACCGCGAGGCCCTCGAAGTCGAGGAGGCGCAGCGCCGGCTCGAGGAAGCGGCGGGGACGCAGTTCGATCCCGAGGTCGTGGACGCGCTCCTGCACGTCCTCGACGAGCGCTGACCTTCGGGAGTGGGGTCGAGCTTCAGCTTGACCCGGTGTGAGGTTTACGCGGCGAACACCCAAGACCGAGGTCAGGCTGAAGCCTGACCCCAACGCAGCTAGGCGCCGGCAGCCTCTGCTCGCCGCAGGCCGTAGAACGCCCACGTCCAGAACGCGACGCCCATTCCGATCGCGAGCGCGAAGGCCAAGAGGACATGCGGCGGATCGCCGGCGAGGAAGCCGCGGCCGGTCTCGAGCAGGTACGTCAGCGGGTTCGCGGTGGCGACCCCCTCGATCCAGCCGTCGAGGAGCTCGAGCGGCACGTACACCGGAGCGAAGAAGAGGATCAGGAAGACCGGCATCTGCATGAGCGGCGCGGCCTGGATCGTCCGGAGGCGCATCGCGATCCCGCCGGCCCAGAAGAACCCGCAGAAGTTCACGAGCAGCGCGAGCACGTACAGGCCGACGATGTCGACGGGGCCGCCGCCGATGTCCATCCCCGCGATCAGCGCGACGACGGTGAGCATCACCGCCACCACCAGCCAGCGACAGAGAGCGGCGAGCCCGTAGCCGAGGATGATCCCGGTCCGGTTCGGCGCCGCGAGCAGCAGCCTCTTCGCGAAGCCGCCCTCGAAGTCGCGCGCGAGGCCGAAGCCGGTGAAAACCCCGCTGAACGCCGCCGACTGCAGGAGCACGAACACGAACTGGAATCCGGTGTACCCGGGCGGGAAGTCGAAGCCCGGGATCTCCCGCAGCTGCGAGAGCCCGCCCGCGAACGCGGTGAAGAAGAAGAGCGGGAAGAGCATCGTCGGGAGGAAGATCTGCGGGTTCGTGAGGGCGTTCTTCAGCGTCCTCCACGCGACGCCCTGAGACGACGTTCCAGAGCCTCACGTGCGCGTCATCCTCGTGCGGAGCGCCCGCGCGGCGAGCGGAATCGTGATGAGCGCCAGCAGGATCGTGAAGCCGAAGCCGAGCGCGAGGGCCTGCCAGTTCCAGCCTTCGATGATCAGGCTACGAACTGCCTCGAGCATGTACGAGACCGGGTTGAGCGTCGCAGCGGTCTGGAACCACTCCACGTCGATGAGGTCGCGGGGCGTGTTCATCGAGGAGATGAAGAGGAAGACGAAGAGGACCGGGAAGAGCGCCTGGATCGTCTCGCCCGAGCCGGTGCGGAACGCGAGCCATGCGCCGAGCGCGGCGAACGCGACCGAAACGAGGGCGGCGTAGAAGAGGAGCACCGCGATCCCCGCAGGCCCGGACTCGAACTCGACGCCCGAGCTGAGCCCGACGACGAGGTAGAAGACCGCCTGGAAGACGCCGAGCACGACGACGCCCGAGATCTGGCCGACGAGGAGCGGCCAGTCCCTGAGGCCGGTCAGCGCGAGGCGGTTGATGAAGCCCGTCTGGATGTCGCGCGCGAGATCGGTGCCCGCGTTCATGGTCGAGAAGAGCGCGCCCTGGATGAACGGGACGGCGAGCGCGAAGGCGAGGAACGAGTCGGTCGGGAAGCCCGGGAGATCGGTCGAGGCCTGGAGCCCGGCCGCGTTCACGGCCATGAGCGCGATCGGGAAGATGAGCGGCGGGATCACGCTCGCGGGCTGACGCGCGGTGCGCACGACCGACCGGCGCGCGATCGCGCCGACCTGCGGCCAGGAGGAGCTCATCTGCGGCGCTTCTGCTCCTGCTCGGCGTCGGCCTCCTCGGTCGCGCCCTCCAGCGTGCGGCCGGTCTTCGCGAGGAAGACGTCGTCGAGCGAGGGCGCGCGCAGCTCGAGGTCGACGATGTCGACGCCGTTCGCGTCGACTGCGCGCACGATGTCCGTGAGCCCGAGCCCGTCGCGCAGCCGCACCGCCACGTCGCGGCGTCGACGCGAGCGGCTCGCCGAAGGGCGCGAGGAAGGCGGCGATCGCGTCCCGGTCCTTCTCGTTGCGCGGAATCGCGTGGACGCTCGGGCGACCGATCTCCGCCTTCAGCGCCGCCGGCGTCCCCTCGGCGACGATCTTCCCCTCGTCGATGATCCCGACCCGGTCGGCGAGGACGTCCGCCTCCTCGAGGTACTGCGTGGTCAGGAACACGGTGACGCCCTCCTCCCGCCGCAAGCGCGCGACCTCCTCCCACATGGAGGTGCGGCTCTGTGGGTCGAGTCCCGTCGTCGGCTCGTCGAGGAAGAGGATCCGCGGCAGGTGGACGAGCGCGAGCGCGAGGTCGAGGCGCCGCTTCATCCCGCCCGAGTAGCCGGAGACCTTGCGGTCGCCCGCGTCCGAGAGCCCGACGCGCTCGAGCAGCTCGTCGGCGTGCATCTTGCGGCGCGCCTTCGGGACGCCCTGGAGCGTCGCCTGGAGCCGGAGGTGGTCGCGGCCGGTGAGGAGCGGGTCGAGCGCCGCCTCCTGGAGCGCGACCCCGATCAGCGACCGCACCTTCGGCCCCTGCTTGACGACGTCGTAGCCGCCGACGCGTGCCGTGCCGGCGGTCGGCGGCAGCAGCGTCGTCAGGACGTGGACGGTCGTCGACTTCCCGGCCCCGTTCGGCCCGAGGAAGCCGTAGATCTCACCCGGCGCGACCGTGATGTCGATCCCGTCGACCGCGCGCGGGCCCTTCTTGTACTCGCGAACGAGCCCTTCGACCTCGATCCCGTTCGCCGCTTCCACTTTTCAACACTAGCGACGTGACCTTGCCCGTCTGCTCCGCGAGGCGCACCATGGACGCGACGAGCGAGCCACGACCGAAGGGGGTTCGATGCGCAGGCTCCTCACCTCAACGGCAGCGATCGCGCTCGCGATGCTGCTCGTCGCGCCGACGGCGATCTCCTCGGCGCAGAAGACCCGGCCGCACGTCGCCGTCTGCGTCGGGGTTCCCGACGACCCGCTCGCCCTCGAGGTGCACGTGACCGGCACGTGCCTCGCGACGCACCTCGGGCGCGACCGTTTCGAGTCGTCGCACACCGTCGACGCCACTCCGGAGACCTTCGATCCGGCCACCAACACCATCCGGCTCCGGGTCGACAACGGCGTCGGCAGGCACCAGGCGTCCAACGGCGACCTGCTCTTCTCCGAGTACGCCGGAAGCCGGGGTGCTGAACCTGAGCGACCGGCCGAATCGACTTCCGGTTCGAGGCGACGGTGGACCGGAGGCACGGCGCCGCTTCGCGGACGCGACCGGCGCGGACGACGTGTCCCGAGGCGTCTCCAGGACGGCATCGCGCGGTCGTCGACTTCGGCTTCATCACGTGCTAGCGCCGCAGCGGGCAGCCCGCTCGAAGCGGTGCCACGGCGGCGGGCCCCGCGCTGCCAGGCTTGCTGCGGACGTCACGCCGATATGCGGTCGGGGTCAGGTCTTGATCTGTGCATTTCAGCCCATCGGCTCGAGCGGGAGCTTCGTCGCGACCGCGCGCTTCCCGTTCCGCTGGTAGACGACGTCGACGGAGTCGTTCTGGCGGTAGGTGCCGGCGACGCCGACCCACATCGAGAGCCAGCGCCAGAAGCCGAGCTTGCCCTCGGTCTTGAGCTCGTCCTCGAAGACGAGCGTGCGGCCCTCGACCCGGAAGTCCTTCCCCTCCTCCTTCGGTACACCGTTCACGTAGACCTCGAACGGCCGCATGACGTCGCCCGGCAGGCGGACGCGGGTTCGCCGGCGCGGGTGCTGAGACGGCTCCTCGGGCACCTTCATAGAATGGCAGCCGGTGCGCCGAGCTGCCAAGGGAGGGAGACACGCCGGCTGGCTGCTCTGGGCGCCACGAGGCAAGGACGCAGGGAGCGCCCATACTCGACGTATGGGCGCGACCGAGGACGCCGCGTCGGGACGATCCAGTGCAGCCAGGCGGCCTCGATCTCCCTCCCTTTGGCAGCTCTCCTCTTCCTGGGTGGTGTCCTGCTCGTCGCCGCGGTCGCCACACCGGGCGCGCTCGCGGAGAACGGCGGCTTCACCCTCATCGAGCCCGCCTCGCCGAACGCGGAGGGCATCGAGAGCCTCTTCTGGTTCGTCTCGATCTTCGCGGTCGCGATCTTCCTGCTCGTCGAAGTGCTGCTCGTGCTCTTCATCGTCCAATACCGCAGGAAGCGCCGCGACCGCTTCGAGGACGGCGCGAACATCCACGGCTCGACGCGGCTCGAGCTGATGTGGACGGCGGCGCCGGTCGTCATCCTCGCGCTGATCGCGGGCTTCGTCTTCGTCAAGCTCTCCGACATCTCCGACCCGCCCGAAGCCGCGGCGGGAAGCGTGCAGGACGAGTTCCGCATCAGCGTCCTCGGGCGGCAGTTCTACTGGCAGTACGAGTATCCGAACGGCGTCATCTCGATCGACACGCTGCGGGTGCCGATGGGGGTGCCGATCCGGCTCGAGCTCACGGCGCCGGACGAGGACGTGATCCACTCGTGGTGGATCCCCGCGCTCCAGGGCAAGCGCGACGTCATCCCCGGTAGCCCGCAGACGATGTGGTTCCGCGCCGACCGCGCGGGCACGTACGTCGGCCAGTGCACCGAGCTCTGCGGCGCCGAGCACGCGAAGATGACCACGACGACCGAGGTGCTGCCGGAGAGCGCGTTCGACGCCTGGCTCGAGACCCAGCGCGACGCGCAGGACGCCGGCGAGTCGACGCTCGGCCAGGAGCAGTGGGAGGGCGTCTGCGCCAAGTGCCACGGGATGGAGGGCGAAGGCGGCATCGGGCCGCGGATCGCGGGCTCGCCGACGCTGACCGACGCCGAGGCTCTGGAGGCCATCGTCCGGAACGGCCGCCGCGAGATGCCGCCCGTCGGCTCGCAGTGGACCGACGAGCAGGTCGACGCGCTCCTCGACTACCTGACGGAGAACCCGCCGAGTGGCCAGTAGAGCGGAGCCGCACGTCCCGCAGTGGCAGCGCGGCCGGGTCGTCAGCTGGCTCGTCACCACCGACCACAAGCGGATCGGGATCCTCTACATCGCGACCTCGCTCGCGTTCTTCCTGCTGGCCGGGCTGATGGCGCTCGCCATGCGCATCCAGCTGATGCAGGAGGACGTCGACCTCCTCGGCGCCGATCGCTACAACGAGCTGCTCACGATGCACGGGACGGCGATGATCTTCCTCGTCGTTGTCCCGATCTTCGCGGGCTTCGCGAACTACCTCGTGCCGCTCCAGATCGGCGCCCGCGACGTCGCCTTCCCGCGGCTGAACGCGCTCTCGTACTGGCTCTTCCTCTTCGGCGGGCTCGTGCTGATGCTCTCCTTCTTCGCGGGCGGCGGGCCGGCCGACGCGGGCTGGACGTCCTATCCGCCCCTCTCGACGGAGTCCGCCGGGAACGGCCAGGACCTCTGGATCCTCTCCATCCACCTGCTCACCGTCTCGTCGTTCGCGGGAGCCGTGAACTTCGTCGTGACGATCCACAACATGCGGGCCCGCGGGATGAGCTGGATGCGCGTGCCGCTCTTCGTCTGGTCGATCGAGGTCTACGCGTGGCTGCTCGTCGTCGTCCTGCCCGTGCTCTCGGCGGGGCTGACGCTGCTGCTCCTCGACCGCGGCGTCTCGATCGCAGGCTGGGAGTGGCAGACGAACTTCTTCAACCCGGAGGAGGGCGGCTCGCCGATCCTCTACCAGCACGCGTTCTGGTTCTTCGGGCACCCCGAGGTGTACGTGATGATCCTGCCGGCGATGGGGATCCTCTCCGAGGTCATCCCCGTCTTCTCGCGCAAGCCGATCTTCGGCTACACGGCGATCGCGCTCTCGACGATCGCGATCGGCTTCTACTCGCTCCTCGTCTGGGCGCACCACATGTTCACGGTCGGCTTCCCGAACTCGTTGAACGCCTTCTTCATGGTCACGTCGATGGTGATCGCCGTCCCCACCGGCGTGAAGATCTTCAACTGGCTCGCGACGCTCTGGCGCGGGAACATCTCGCTCGAGACGCCGATGCTGTTCTCGCTCGGCTTCATCTCGGTCTTCACGATCGGCGGGCTCTCGGGGATCTACCTCGCGGCGTTCCCGATCGACTGGCAGGTGCACGACACGTACTTCGTCGTCGCGCACTTCCACTACGTGCTCTTCGGCGGCTCCGTCCTCGGGATCTTCGCCGGGCTCTACTACTGGTGGCCGAAGATGTTCGGGAAGCTGCTCGACGAGCGCCTCGGCAAGTGGCACTTCTGGCTCGACGTTCATCGGCTTCAACCTGACCTTCTTCCCGCAGCACATGCTCGGGCTCGAGGGGATGCCGCGCCGGATCTACGAGTACGAGAACGGCGAGTGGGAGGGCTACAACCTCACGTCCACGATCGGCTCCTGGATCATGGGGCTCGGGATCCTCTTCTTCATCTGGAACGTCATCCGCACGTCGCGGCGCGGCGCGCGGGTGGGGAACGACCCATGGCGCGCGGACACGCTCGAGTGGTACACGACCTCGCCGCCGCCGCCGCACAACTTCGACGAGGTGCCGTACGTGACGAGTGCCCGCCCGCTCTACGATCTACGGCAGAGGCTGAAGGAGAAAAGTGGGTTCCGAGAGCTCTTCTAGGTCGGCTACTCCTGGGCTCTGGCTCCGGCTGAGCGCGCTGCGGCGGCGCGGCCGCGACCGGGCTCGTCGTCGCGAGCGCCGTGCTCGAGCTCGGCGCTGCGCACTGGGGCATCGCCGCGCTCGCGCTCCCCTTCCTCGTCGCGGACGTCGTGCTCGCGCGGCTCGCGTATCCCGCGCTCGTGTCGAGGGCCGCCGCAGCGCTGCTGCTGTTCCTGCTCGCGATCGCGCTCGGCGGAGTCGTCGCGTGGAGCGGCAGCGCGGCGTGGGCGGTCGTGCTCCACGTCGGCGGCGCCGGAGTCGCGCTCGCCGCGGCGCTGCTGGTTGTCGTCGCCGCGCAGCGAGGCAGGCCCGCTCCGCTCGGCGCGGCACGCGACTACCTCACGCTCACGAAGCCGCGGATCATGTCGCTTCTGCTCGTGACGGGCGCGGGCGGGATGTTCGTCGGAGCACAGGGAGCTCCCCCGCTCCACCTGTTCGTGCTCACGATGACGGGGCTCGCGCTCGCGTGCGGCGGCGCGTCGGCCCTGAACCACGTCATCGACCGCGACATCGACGCGCTGATGGGCTCGCGCACGAGGTCCCGCCCGGTCGCGTCGGGACGGATCTCGCCGGCCCAGGCGCTCGAGTTCGGGCTCCTCCTCTCGGCGCTCTCGTTCGCTCTCCTCGCCTCGACCGTGAACCTGCTGACGGCGACGCTCGCGCTGGTCGGGAACCTCTTCTACGTCCTCGTCTACACCCGCTGGCTGAAGCGGACGACGCCCCAGAACATCGTCATCGGAGGCGCCGCGGGCGCGGTGCCGCCGCTCGTCGGCTACGCCGCGGCCACGGGAAGCCTCGCGCTGCCGGCGCTCTGGCTCTTCCTCATCGTCTTCCTCTGGACGCCGCCGCACTTCTGGGCGCTCGCGCTGATGATCAAGAACGCCTACGCGGCGGCCGGAATCCCGATGCTGCCGGTCGTGCGCGGAGACCGCGAGACGGCGCGCCAGATCGTCCTCTACTCGGTCGGGCTGGTGGCGTTCACGATCGCGGTCGGGCTCTGGCTCGGGCCGATCTACACCGCAGCGGCGGTCGTCCTCGGAGGGATCTTCGTCGCGCTCGCAGTGCTCCTCCGCCGCGAGCTCACGAAGGCCCGTGCGCAGCTGCTCTTCCACTACTCCCTCGCCTACCTGGCGCTGCTCTTCGTCGCGGCTGCCGTCGATCCGCTCCTGACGTGAACGACCACGAAGCCGAGCTCGAGCTCCAGCGCCGCAACCTCCGCTTCGGGTGGGCGCTCTTCGGCCTCTTCGTCCTGCTCTTCGCCGGCACGATCCTGGTCGCGCTGCTGTACCTCCAGCTGACTGATTGGTGGCAAGATCGGAATCCGCTAGCGCGGATTCCGATCGCGCAAAACCCCTGAAGGCGTCCGCTGGCGCGGCCGCTGCGTTTGCTGCAGTCGCCAGCCGGCCATCCCTCGATCGAGGGAGGGCAGGGGTATGCAGCGGTGCCGACATCACAGAGGCTTATGCCTGCGGCCCGCTTCGCCCTTGTCTCTGTCGTCCTGCTCGCGACGCTCGTGTCGTCGGCGGGAGCGATGCAGTCGGCGACGCCCGCGGCGCCGAAGGGCCTGCACGGCTTCCTGCTCCGCCCGAGCGAGCCCGAGACGCACGTCTTCTCGCGCACGCCCGCGTTCGCGTGGGCACCGGCGCGCGGCGCGGCCTGCTACGAGTTCGAGCTCGCGACGAGCCAATCGTTCGGGGAGAGCTCGGTCGTCTGGACGAACGTCTCCACCGACAAGCACTCCGGCAAGCACTGCCGACCGGTGAAGGCAACGTTCCCGAAGGCCAACGAGCCCGCCGCCGAGGGCGAGGAGGGCGAAGGCGAGTCCGCGGCGACGACGGTGAAGACGACGATCGCGCCGATCAGGATCCCGGCCGTCTCGATCAACCTCGTCCTGCCGTGGTTCACCGGCAAGCCGTACGCGCTCTACGCGCACGTGCGCTCGGTGACGACGCAGGGCGCCTCCTCGTGGAGCAAGCCGTTCGGGTTCAACATGCGCTGGGAGGACACGCCGGTCCCGCTGCCCGCACGGCCCGGGCTCGTGCGCTGGACTCCCGTCGAGGGCGCGACCGGCTACGAGGTGTGGTACGGGGCGCCCGGCAAGCTCATCAACAAGATCGCGCAGACGCATACGAACGTCGCCGACCAGCGCGACCTGTACACGTTCCACCTCGAGGAGGGCTGGTGGCGGACGGTCGAGTGGCGCGTCCGCGCGGTGCGCCAGATCGTCGGCGCCGCGCCGAACGGCCTGCCGGCCGTCTCGTACGGACCGTGGACCGGGACGTACACGGCGTCGAACCCGACGTGGCAGCTCCGGCCCGCTTCGCATCGCCTCCGCGCTCTCGGACGAGATCAGCAGCTCGTCGCATGTCAGCCCGCACGAGCTGATGCCGGCGCTGAGCTTCACCGGCGATCAGGCGCTCGACGGCTCGACCTTCCGGCTCTTCCGCACGTACGTGTTCACCGACAACGACTGCGTCAACGTCGTCTTCAAGGGCTCCGTCGTCGGAAGCCCGGTCTTCGCGCCCCGCGTCAACGGACCGCTCAAGCTGCCGGCCGACCAGGACGCCCTCGACGAGGCGATCTTCGGCGTCCTGCCGAACTGGCAGAACGAGAACGCCAAGACGCTACACGGCCGACACCTTCCCGCTCACCGCGAATGAGTCGTTCGACGACGACCGCACGCTCCTCCGCGTCGACCTGCCTGACCTCGACGTGCGCACGACGCGCTACTTCTGGACGGTCGTCCCGGTCGTCATCATCGTGAACGCCGAGGGCGAGTTCGAGTACTGGGACTACGAGTCGCCGCAAGACGCGTGCCAGTCGGGCCGCATGGGCACCTTCGGCAAGGAGTCGAAGCCGGCCGAGACGAGCGGCGGCACGCCCTTCGTCTCCGGTCTCGCGCCCAACGGCAGGCTGCTCGCTCAGGCCGGCGCAACGCCGGTCGTCTACTCCTCGCCGCTGATCGCGTGGCGCCCGGTCGTCGGCGCGACGCAGTACGAGGTGCAGTGGTCGCGCGTGAAGTACCCGTGGCGCAAGCGCGGCTCGACGAAGACGCACGCCACGACCGCCGTGCTCAAGTTGCCGGCGGGCCTCTGGTACTACCGCGTCCGCGGCCTCAACGCCGCCCAGGTCGGCACGCCGGTGATGAGCTGGTCTGCACCCGTCGCGGTCAAAGTCGCGCGCCCGACCTTCAAGATCTCGGGCTAGCCCCAGCCAGTCCGGGTCCCCAATCCGAGCTGCCCGGTAAGGTCGGCTCGGTGAGCGCGGACCTCGAGCTGGCCCTCGACCTCGCTACCGCGGCCGACGAGATCTCCCTCGCCGCGCTTTCGCACCGGGATCGCGTTCGAGACGAAGGCCGACCTGACTCCGGTCACCGAGGCCGACCGAGCGGTCGAGGCCGAGCTCCGCCGGATCCTCGACGTGGAGCGCCCCGGCGACGCGGTTCTCGGCGAGGAGGAGGGCACGAGCGGGGCGGGCGACCGGCGCTGGATCGTCGACCCGATCGACGGCACGCGCAACTACGCGCGCGGCGTGCCGGTATGGGCCACGCTGATCGCGCTCGAGGACGTCCGGCCATGTTCGTCTCGGCGTCGCGTCGGCGCCGGCGCTCGGCCGGCGCTGGTGGGCCGAGCGAGGCGAAGGCGCGTTCGCCGACGGTGACCGGCTCGGTGTCTCCTCGGTCGCGAGCGGTCGAGGACGCCGTTCTCACCTTCGGTCACAGCGTCCCCGCGCCCGGGCTGGCGCGGCGCGCGTGGCACGCGCGGGGCTTCGGCGACTTCTGGGCGCACATGCTCGTCGCGGAGGGCGCCGTCGACGGCGCGATCGACGCGCTCGGCGTGAACGAGTGGGACCTCGCGGCCGTGCAGGTGATCGTGGAGGAGGCCGGCGGCCGCTTCTCCGACTTCGGTGGCGTGTCCCGAATCGACGGAGGCGCCGCCGTCACCTCGAACGGGCTGCTCCACGACGAGCTGCTCGCTTCGCTCGCGCCGGCCCCGTAAGGGCGAGGCTTGCCTCGCCCTAGATCGACGGAGCCGGCTCGCCCGACGGCGGCGCCGAGTTCTCCTCGCGGAGCCGCCGGAGCAGGTCGTGGATGTCCGCGATCTCCTGCTCGAGATCCTTCTGCCGCTCTTCGAGCGCGCTCAGGAGCTCCTCACGATTCGGGAACCGCCGCGTCCAGCGTCGGTACCCGTGATGTCGATGTCTGTGTCCTTCACACATGTGTTCACCTCCTCTCGGTCTCTTCGAGAAATACGGTCAGTCCGTCGCGCAGCTCGCCGAGAGACTCGCGCCAGCGCGCGAGCACGGCCCGGCCATCGTCGGTGAGGGTGTACGTGCGCTTCGCCGGCCCCGGCAGCGCCGCTTGCCATTCCGAGGTGACGAGGCCCTCTTCCTCGAGCGCCCGCAGCGCGCGATAGACGTTCCCGACGTCGACGCGCTCCTCGCCGAGGAACGTGGGCAGCCGCTCGAGCAGCTCGTAGCCGTGGGTCGGGCCGTCCGCAAGCAGGCGAAGGAGAGCCGGCTCGCCGAAGCGCTCGACCCGCGCGCGCACCTCCCAGCTCCCATCCGGAAGCCGGCGGCGATTTCTGGCTCGAAAGCCTCTGCGTCGGTGCATAGATGTAACTTACATATGTCTTGGGCCGCTCGTCAAGAGTCGGCTCAGCCTCGGCAAAGGCTTGCCAAACGCCGGCGATCCGATCACAGGCACCGGATACCAATGAAGAAAGGATGGAAAAAGGAGAGGAGCACGCCATGAGGAGAACTGTCCTAGCTGCGGTAGGCGCCTTGCTCGTGCTCACGGTGGCCGCACCGGCTTCCGCGAAGGACGGGGACGTTCTCGTCGCCGGCAGCTGCACGGCGTCGAGCACGTCCAAGCTCAAGCTGAGCGAGGAGAACGGCCGAATCGAGGTCGAGTTCGAGGTCGATCAGAACCGCAACGGCGTTCGGTGGAACGTCGTGCTGAAGCGGAACGGCCAGCGTGTGGCTCGGCTGACGCGGACCACGCGGCCTCCGAGCGGATCGTTCGAGGCCCGCATCGTGGCCGCCAACCGCGCCGGCAACGACGTGATCAGCGGCCGCGCGACGAGCCCGACGGGCGAGGTCTGCACGGCGCGGGCAACCTGGCGCGCGTGAACTAAGTGGCAGCGGCGACGCGTCAGGCGACGAGCGCCTGGCGCTTCGCCTCGATGCCGTCGAGCAGCTGCCGGAACGAGTCCGAGAACTTCTCGACGCCCTCGCGTTCGAGCGTCTCGACGACATCGCCGTAGTCGACGCCGGCCGCGGCGAGCTCGTCGAGCAGCGCCCGGGCCCCGTCGAGGTCCTCGAGCAGCGTGTCCCCGCGAACCTCGCCGTGATCCTGGAAGGCCTCGACGGTCTCGAGCGGCATCGTGTTCACGGTGTCGGGGCCGATGAGCTCCTCGACGTACATCACGTCGCGATACGCCGGGTTCTTCGTCGAGGTCGAGGCCCAGAGGCAGCGCTGCGGACGGGCGCCGGCGGCGGCGAGGGTCTCCCAGCGCTCACCCGAGAAGGTCTCGAGGTAGGTCTGGTACGCGAGCTTCGCGTTCGCGATCGCGAGCTTGCCCTGCAGGTCCGTTCGCCCGACCTCCTCGAGCCTTCGGTCGGCCTCCGTATCGACGCGCGAGACGAAGAAGCTCGCGACCGAGATCACCGAGCTCGGATCGCCGCCCTCGGCGACGAAGCGCTCGAGGCCGCGTATGTACGCCTCGGCGACCTCGGCGTGGCGCTCGAGCGAGAAGATCAGCGTGACGTTGATCGAGCGGCCGGCGGCGATGCAGTCCTCGATCGCGCCCAGACCCGGCTTCGTGCCCGGAATCTTCACGTAGGCATTGGGGCGGTCGACGAGCTCGTGAAGCCGGATCGCCTCCTCGAACGTCGCGTCGCGGTCGTACGCGAGATCCGGATCGACCTCGATCGACACGCGCCCGTCGACGCCCTGCGACCGCTCCCACGCCGGACGCATGAGGTCGCAAGCGCGCCGGACGTCCTCGACCGCGAGCGCGAGGAAGATCTCCTTCGCGTCGTCCTGGCCGGAGAGGTGCTCGCGCAGCTCGTCGTCGTACCAGTCGCCCGACGACAAGCGCCTTCTCGAAGATGGTCGGATTCGAGGTCACGCCGACGACCGCGTCCACGTCCATGAGCCGGGCCAGCAGGCCGGTATCGAGCATCTCGCGCGAGAGCGTGTCCATCCAGACGCTGACGCCGCGTTCGGAAAGCTCGTGCAGCCGGCTCTTGGCCATGTCCCTACGTTACCCCTCCCGGGTCACCCTAGAATGGCCGCATGAGCGACGCCGAGCGCCGGCGCGAGCTGGCTCAGCAGTTTCGCGTCGACTCCGTCCGCATGAGCGCCGCCGCGAAGTCGGGTCACCCGACCTCGGCGATGTCCGCGGCGGAGCTGATGGCGGTGCTCCTCGACGGCTACCTGCGCTACGACTACGACACGCCGAAGAGCCCTGCGAACGATCGCCTCATCTTCTCGAAGGGGCACGCGTCGACTCTCGTCTACTCGATCTTCAAGGCAGCCGGCGCGATCTCGGACGAGGAGCTCCTGACCTACCGCAAGCTCGGCAGCCCGCTCCAGGGCCACCCCACGCCGGTGCTCCCGTGGGTCGACGTCGCCACCGGCTCGCTCGGCCAGGGCCTACCGATCGGAGTCGGCACCGCCCTCGCGCAGAAGCGGCTGGACCGCGTTCCCGCCCGCACCTGGGTGCTGTGCGGCGACAGCGAGATGGCCGAAGGCTCGATGTGGGAGGCCTTCGAGCACGCGGCGCACTACGAGCTCGACAACCTCACCGCGATCATCGACGTCAACCGGCTCGGCCAGCGCGGCGAGACGATGGTCGGCTGGAGCACCGAGGTCTACGTCGAGCGCGCGAAGGCGTTCGGCTGGCACGCGATCGAGATCGACGGCCACGACGTGGACGCGATCGAAGGCGCCTACGCGCAGGCGATCGCGACGACCGGAAAGCCGACGGTCGTCGTCGCGCGCACGGTCAAGGGCAAGGGCGTGGCCGCCGTCGAGAACGAGGGCGGCTGGCACGGGAAGCCTCTCGACGACCCGGAAGGCCGCGATCGAGGAGCTCGGCGGGCTCCGGGACATCAGAATCGACGTGCGCAAGCCGGATCCGGTGGAGCCGCACACGTTCGCGAGCGCGCCGCTCGAGCTCCCGCGCTACGAGCTCGGGAGCGAGGTCGCGACGCGCAGGGCCTACGGCGAGGCGTTGGCCGCGCTCGGCGCGGCCCGCGGCGACGTCGTCGCGCTCGACGGAGAGGTATCGAACTCGACCTTCGCCGAGCTCTTCGCGAAGGCGCATCCCGAGCGGTTCTTCGAGATGTACATCGCCGAGCAGCAGATGATCGCGGCCGCGGTCGGGCTCCAGGTCCTCGGCTGGCGGCCGTACGCCTCGACCTTCGCGGCGTTCCTCACGCGTGCGTACGACTTCGTGCGCATGGCCGCGGTGAGCCGGGCGCGCTTCTGTGTCTCCGGGTCGCACGCCGGCGTCTCGATCGGCGAGGACGGCCCATCGCAGATGGGGCTCGAGGACATCGCGGCCTTCCGCGCCATCCACGGAAGCGTCGTCCTCCACCCCTGCGACGGGAACCAGACCGCGAAGCTCGTGGCGGCGATGGCCGACCACGACGGCATCGCCTACATCCGGACACTGCGCCCCGCAACGGAGGTCATCTACGCAGCGGACGAGGACTTCGAGATCGGGGGCAGCCGCGTGCTGCGCTCGTCCGACGAGGACGACGTCGCGATCGTCGCCGCGGGGATCACCGTGCGCGAGGCGCTCGAAGCCGCCGACCGGCTGGCGGACGAGGGAGTCAGCGCGCGCGTGATCGACCTCTACTCGATCAAGCCCGTCGACGCCGAGACGCTCGCGGCGGCTGCCGAGTCAACCGGCGGGCGCATCGTCACCGTCGAGGACCATTGGGCCGAGGGCGGGCTCGGCGACGCGGTGCTGGCGGCGCTGGCCGAGAGCGAGGAGCCGCCGCGCGTGGTGAAGCTCGCAGTCCGAGAGATGCCCGGATCGGGGAAACCGGACGAGCTCCTCGCCGAGGCGGGCATCGACGCCGAGAGCATCGTGGCCGCCGCACAGCGGCTCGTAGCCGCGACCGCGACGCAGATCTCCGGGTAGCTCCGAGCGATCGCGGGGCCAGGAACTCAGTCCGACCCCGCAAGCGCGACCATCGGCTTACGGCGCTGCGGTGCCGCAGACCGCGAACACGTGGAACGCCCAGGTCTCGCCGAACGGGCTCGCCTCGAGCCCCTGCGCCGTCCAGCCCGTCGTTCCGCTCGGCTTGCTGTAGACGAGGAAGAGCTTCGCGAGATCGGACTGCGGCAACGTGCCGCGCTCGAACTCGATCCCTCCGCCGAGCAGGACCTTGCCGGCGCCGCAGGCCGCGGTCCCGCTCTTCGTGTCCGTGCTGTTGAAGCCGCTCGAGGGCACGCGCACGGTCACGACCACCACACCGGAGACGCCCGACGAGCCCGCCGGCCCCTGCGGGCCTTGCGGTCCCTGGGGCCCCTGCGGGCCCTGAGCGCCCGCCGGGCCGGGAGGCCCCTGTGCGCCGGGAGCGCCATCCGATCCCGCCGGGCCTGGCGGACCGGTAGAGCCGTCCGCGCCGGGAGGTCCGGGCGGCCCCTGGGCTCCGTCAGCCCCGTCGGTGCCGTCCACTCCCGCAGGCCCGGGCGGGCCCATCGCGCCCGCGGGCCTGCGTCGCCCTGCGCGCCGGCCGGTCCGGCCACGCCCTGGACGCCCTGTGCTCCTTGAACACCCTGTGCTCCTTGAACACCCTGTGGGCCCGCATCGCCTTGCGGCCCCGCAGGACCGGGATCTCCCTGAGGTCCCGCTGCTCCAGTCGACCCCGCCGGCCCCGCCGGGCCGACCGCGCCCGCCGGACCCTGGGGGCCGATCGATCCCGGCGCACCCTGTACGCCCGGAAGACCTTGCGGGCCTGACGGGCCGGCAGCGCCGGCAGGGCCCTGAGCGCCGGCGACGCCTGGCGCCCCGGCAACACCTGGCACGCCGCGCCGATTCCAGGTCAGACGGATCTCGCTCGCTCGACACCGCCGGAAGGTGCGGATGACGCGAAGCGCACCCGTCCGCGGCACGTAGCAGCCGGCATAAACACCTGCCGCGTTCGGAATTCCCCTCTGTGGACCTGTTGCAACCGACGCGCCGCCAGCGATCGGTGTGAGCACAATCAGTGCGACGCACGCCGACACCGCAGTCAGCGATGAAGCGACTTGACATGGTTACCTCCGCAGTTACAGACGCCACTCGCGAGAAGCCCCTCCGCCGTCCCGCACTGGCGGTCGCTTCGCCGCCCCGGCGCGCCTCCCTTTCGACTTTGTGCAAGATGAGCACAAACCGCTCGGCGCTTCGTCAGCCCGCGCCTACCGGCGCTGGAATCGGGGCCTCGTGGCGGTCCTGATCGCGTCCAATGTGAGGAAGGAGTTCTCGGGCGATCCGCTCTTCGACGGCGTCTCGTTCACCGTCGGCCGGCGCGATCGTCTCTCCCTCGCGGGACCCGAACGGCGCAGGCAAGACCACCCTGCTCCGCGCGATCGCGGGCGAGACGACGACGCAGGGCGGCGAGCTCGCGTTCGCCAAGGGGACACGGGTCGCGCTCCACGACCAGCGCCCGCCCCGCGACCTCGGGCTGACGCTGCGCGAGTACGCGCTTTCCGGCGCGCGTGACCTGCTCGCACTCGAGGACGAGCTGAGCACACTCGAGAAGGCGATGGCCGGCGGCGCGCACGACGAGAAGACGCTTCGCCGCTACGCCGAGGCGCAGGCTCGGCTCGAGCATGCCGGTGGCTGGGCGTGGCGGGACCGCGCCGCGCGCACGCTCCGCGGCCTCGGTTTTCGCGACGACGATCTGGATCGCGCGCTCGACACGTTCTCGGGCGGCGAGCTGACGCGGGCCTCGCTGGCGCGGGCGCTCGCCGTCGACCCGGACCTGCTCCTGCTCGACGAGCCGACGAACCACCTCGACGTCGAGAGCCTCGAGTGGCTGGAGAACGAGCTCGCGACGATCGACGCCGCGGTCATCCTCGTCGCGCACGACCGCTGGTTCCTGGAGGCGGTCACGACAGCCGTCCTCGAGCTCTCGCCGGGCGGCGCGCACTACTTCGCCGGGCCGTGGCACGACTGGCGGAGGGAGAAGGCCGCGCGCGCGATCGCCGCGGAGAAGACCGCCGACCGCGTGACGGAGGACATCGCGCGGCTCGAACGCTTTGTGGCGCGCTTCCGCTACAAGAAGACGAAGGCGAAGCAGGCGCAGGCGAAGATCGTGCAGATCGGCCGCCTCGAGAAGGAGCGCTCCGCGGCACGCGGAGAGCTCGAGTCGCTCACGCGCAAGCGCCGCACGCTCGGTTTCGACTTCCTGAAGCCGCCGCGCACAGGCCGGGTCGTGCTCGAAGCAGAGGGCATCGAGCTCTCCGCCGGCGAGAAGAAGCTGCTCGACGGCGCGAGCATCCACCTCGAGCGCGGCGAGAAGGTCGCGCTCGTCGGGCCGAACGGATCCGGGAAGACGACGCTGCTGGAGGCGATCCTCGGGCAGCGCCCGGTCAGCGGCGGTAGCGCGCGGCTGGGCCACGGAGTCGTGCCGGCGTACTTCTCGCAGCACACACAGGAGCTGCCGAAGCAGGGCTCCGTCCTGGATGCGGCTGTAAAGGCAACGGGCCTCCCGCGCCCCCAGGCGCAGACGCTTCTCGGCCGCTTTCTCTTCTCCGGCTGGGAGGTCGCACGAGCGCGAGGTCGCCGCGCTCTCGGGCGGAGAGCGCCGGCGGCTCTCGCTCGCGCTGCTCGTCGCCTCGGGCGCGAACCTGCTCGTGCTCGACGAGCCGACGAACCACCTCGATCTCGAGAGCCGGGAGGCGCTCGAGGCCGCTCTCGAGGCGTTCCCGGGCACGGTGCTCATCGTCTCGCACGACCGCGCGCTGCTCGACGCCGTTCCCGACCGGATCGTCGCGCTGGAGGAGCGCTCGCTCCGCTCGTACGACGGGGGCTGGGCGGATCTCGAGCGGCAGCGAGCGACTGTCGTGAAGGCGCCTCCCGTCGATCCGCCCCAACCACGCAAGGCTGCTCCCGCACCTGCGCCTCGCCCACAGCAACGCGCACCCACGGAGCTCCAGCTCCTCGAAGCGGAAATCGAAAGGACCGAGGCGCGTGTGTCCGAGCTCGAGCGAAAGCTCGCGGACGACTGGGCGAACATGGACGTCGTGGCCGCGCACGGGGCCGAGCGAGAGGACCTCCGCAACCTGCTTGCCCTGTGGGAGCGCCTCTTCGAGGCCGCACAGCGATCGTCGGACGCGTGACGTGGGAAGAGAGTGGCGGCGTAGACCGAACGTGCACGCGATGAGCCTCGACGCCCCTCGCTCACTCGACGCCGCGGCCTCGTTCGCCACCGTCGCGGAGGAGCTTCTCGACGACGTCTACGGCTACCTGCTCTACATGACCAAGAACTGGGCACTCGCCGAGGACCTGACGAGCGAGACGTTCGAGACGGCTCTGCGCCGCTGGAAGCGCTTCGATCCTCGGCGCGGAACCCACCGCGCCTGGCTCCTCGCCATCGCCCGCTCGACCGCGCTCGACTGGTTCCGCGCGGACTCGCGGCGGCGGAAGCGCGAGGAGCGGGCCGACGCGGAGGACCCGCGCTTCGACCGCGAGCCCGCGTTCGGCGAGGGGTTCTCGGCCGAGCTCGAAGAGGCGCTTCGTGCGCTCACGGCAGGCGAGCGCGAGGTGGTTGCGCTCCGCGTCGTGCTCGAGCTCGACGGCGAGGAGACAGCCCGTCTGCTCGGGATCACGACCACCGCAGTCTCGACGCGCCTCCACCGGGCGCTCGCAAAGCTGGAAGAGAGGATGAGACACCATGACGCCGTCGCCTGACCTGATCCAGGAGCTCCAGGCCTCCCGTCCGGCGGCTCCGGCCGACCTGAGAGCGCGCGTGCGGGAGATCGCCGCGCAGGAGGCCGCCGCGCCCGCGCCGCTGGCCTCGCGTTTTCGGCTCCGCATGCCCGCGCGGCGCTACGCACTCGTCGCACTGCCGGCGGCGGCAACGCTCGCGCTCGCGCTGACGACAGCCGGGATTCTCGGCGTCGCGCGCTCGGACGCGCCGACGAGCGAGGTCTTCCGCGAGGAGCTCGCGACGGCGAACCAGGCGACGCCCGGTGCCCGAGTCTGCTGCGCCGCCCGTCGCCGGAGCGTTCGACGCCGCGACGGAGCGGCCACCACGACCACGAAGTCCGCGATCGCGCCGGACGCCCAGCGCGCGCAGCAGGTGAGCGCCACGCTGACCGTCGAGGTCGACGACTCGAACGGCGTCTCGAGCGCATCGCAGAAGGCGCTCGACCTCACGCGCCGCCTCGGCGGACACGTCCTCAGCGCGTCCGTGGTGACCGGCGAAGGCGCGAACGCGACGATCGCGGTGCGCGTTCCCGTCGACCGCGTGCAGGAGGCCGTGGTCGGGCTCTCCGCGCTCGGGACCATCGTCTCGCAGCAGGTCTCGATCCAGGATCTCCAGTCGACGCTCGATCAGCTCGAGCGCCGCGAGCGCTCCGTCCGCGCGCAGATCGCGCTGATCGTGGCGAGGCTCGAGTCCGACACGCTCGACGCGGAGACGCGCGCGCGGCTCCAGTCACGGCTCCAGAACCTTCGCGCCGAGCTCCGCAGCCTTCGCCGCAGCATCGGCGGAACGCGCGCGGAGGCGCGGATGGCCACGATCCAGTTCGCGGTCGTGACCCCCGAGTTCCAGGGCGGCGTCGCGCCGACCTCCCGCGTCGACCGGACGCTCGACGAGGCCCTCAACGTCCTCGCCTGGGAGGGCGTCATCGCGCTCGCGATCGCGATCGTCATCGCGCCGTTCGCGCTCGTCGTGTTCGCCGCCTGGCTCGGCCGCAAGCTCTACCGCCGCCGCGAGGAAGAGCGACTGCTCGCGACCTGAGACTCCACCGGTAGTCGGCCACCAAGCGACACCCAACACCGGGGTCAGGCTGAGCCTGACCCCACGCCTGGTCGTCAGCCCTCGAGGGTCGCGACCAGCGCCTCGGCGACGACCTTCAGCGGCCTCCCGGAGATCTGGCTCGCCTTGCGGAGCCGCGCGAACGCCTCCTGCTCGGTCAGGCCCTCGCGCTGCATGAGGATCCCCTTCGCGCGCTCGATCGCCTTCCGCGCGGCGAGCGCCTCCGAGAGCGAGTCGACCTCCTCGCGCAACGCGCTCAGCTCTTCGTGGCGCGCACGAGCGGTCTCGATCGCGGGCAGGAGGTCGGTCTCGCGGAACGGCTTGACGAGGTAGCCGAAGACACCGGCCTCGACCGCGCGCGCGATCAGCTCGCGCTCGCCGTACGCGGTGACCATCACGATCGGGATCGGGCGCTCGTCGAGGATCCGGCGCGCCGCCTCGATGCCGTCGAGGCGCGGCATCTTCACGTCGAGGAGCGCGACGTCGGGCTGCGTCTCGCGAGCGAGCTCGACGGCCTCCTCGCCGTCCCGGGCCTCCGCGCAGACCTCGAACCCCGCGTCCTCGAGCAGCCCGCGGAGGTCGAGCCGGATGATCGTCTCGTCCTCTGCGACCAAGACGCGCGTCATCCCGGGAACACCACCTCGGCCCGAAGACCGCCCTCGTTCCGGAGCTCGAGCTCTCCACGCAGCTCGTCCCGCACGAGCGCGCGCACGATCGAGAGGCCCGTCCCCGACCCGTCGCCCTCGAAGCCGCTCCCGTCGTCCGAGATCGTCAACGCCACCTCCCCGTTCCGCTGCGCGAGCTCGATGGCCACGCGCGTGCCGCCGTGCTCGAGCGCGTTCTGGAAGAGCTCGGTGAAGACGAGCGCGAGCGCCGTCGCCTGCTGCCCGGCGAGCGAGACGGGCGCGAGCTCCGCGGTCACTTCCTTCCCGGCGACGAGGCCTTGCACGAGCATCGCGCGCAGCCGGTCGACGAGCTCGCGGAGGTCGACGTCGTCCTCGCGGTGCTCGGTCAGCACCTCGTGCACCGCGGCGATGGCGAGGATCCGGTTGACCGAGTCCTGGAGCGCCTTGCGCGGGTCGACGTTCTCGGCGCGCGCCTGCACGCGGAGGAGCGAGGCGACCGACTGCAGGTTGTTCTTGACGCGGTGGTGGATCTCCTGGGCGAGGACGCCGCGCATGACCGCGCGCCCGTGCTCGAGCGCGACCGCCGCGTGGTGCGCGATCGCCTCGAGCAGCGCGCGGTCGTCGTCGGAGAACGGGCGTGTCGCGATCGCAGACGAGCTCACCGATCTGACGCCGCTTCCAACGCAGCGGGAGACGCACCGCGTACGCGCCCGGCCGCCCCTCCGGCCACGCGATCTTTCCGTCCTCGAGCACGAGCGCCGCCCCGGTCGCGTGCAGCGACTCCATCGTCGTCTTCACGATCGCCTCGAGCGACTCCTCGAGGTAGAGCGACTCGGAGACCGCCTCGGAGATGCGCGCGAGCGCCTCCAGCTCGGCGACCCGCCGCTGCGCGCCCGCGTAGAGCTGCGCGTGCTCGATCGTCTGCGCGACCTGCGACGCGATCGCGACCAGGAGCTCGATCTCGGCCTCGGTGAACTCGCGCGGCTCGCGCGTGCGGACGTTGAGGGCTCCCTCGAGCTTCTCTCGCGCCACGATCGGCACCGCGAGGATCGACTCGTACTCGTCCTCGGGCAGGTTCGGGAAGAGCTTGAAGCGCGGGTCGAGGTGCGCCTGCGCGGGGATCATGACCGGCGCCCTCTCCGCCGCCGCGACGCCCGTGATCCCCTCGCCGGGCCGCATGCGCGGCGTACGGGTCATCTCCTCGACGCGGCTGCCGTGCGTCGCGCGCAGCACGAGCTCGTCCGCGCGGCTGTCGTACAGGTAGACGAAGCAGGCGTCGGTTCCCAGTGCGTCCGCGACGTTGCGGGCCACGAGCTCGAGAACCTCCTGGAGGTCGAGCGAGGAGTTGACCGCAGCGATCGTGTCTGTGAGCAGTCGCAGATGGCGGGCCGTCGCGTCCACACGGCTCATTGTCGCCGCCGGCGCGGCGTGCGGTGTGTAAGGATCGAAACGTGAGCCTGGACGAATGGGCCCTCGCGTTGCACGTCCTCAGCGCTTTCGCATTCGTCGGCGGGATCGTGCTCTTCTGGGTGCTCATCATCGCGGGGCGGACAGCCGACACGCCTGACGACACGCTTCGCATGGAGCCGGTCGCGAAGGTGGGAAACGTGGCCGTCGGCGTCGGGGCCGGGGGAACGCTCCTGCTCGGGATCTTCCTGGCTCTCTCGTACGGCGACTACAACCTGTGGGACGGTTGGATCATCGCGGCGATCGTCCTCTGGATCGCGGCCGCCGCCGCCGGCTCGCGCACAGGGGCCGAGTACATGAAGCCGCTGCTGAAGGCGCGTGAGCTGTCCGAGGCGGGGCAGACCGGGTCGAACCCCGAGCTCCTCGCGCTCAACCGGACGCAGCGCGGTGTCGCGCTGCACGCGGTCTCGTCGCTCATCGCGCTGGCGCTCCTCGTCGTGATGATCTGGAAGCCGGGCGCATGACCAGCGTGCTCGCCGTCGATCCGCCCGGACGACTGGAACTTCCCGCTGCTCGTCCATGTCCTCGGCGCGATGGTCCTCTTCGGCGGGCTGCTCACCGGGGCGTCGCGCGCTCGCCTTCGCGCGCGGCAACGACGCGTCGCTGCGGCTCGGCTACTGGACGCTGCTCACCGTCGCGCTGCCGGGCTGGGTGATCATGTTCGCGGGCGCCCAGTGGATCTACTCGAAGGAGGGCTGGACGAGGAAGGCGTGGACGAGCCGATCTGGCTCAGCCTCGGCATGGGGATCGCGCTCCTCGGCGCTCTGCTCCTGATCGCCGGCCTGATCCTCGGCGGCGTCGGCCTCTATCGGATGCGCGCGGGCAAGAGCGGCGCAGGTCTGCTCAGGGTGACGATGGTCCTGTCCGTCTCGTCCTCGCCGGCGGCGCTCGTCGCCGTCTGGGCGATGGCCGGCAAGCCAGACTAGAGCGGCCCAGTCGTCCGTGCACGCCGTCCGAGCCGGAGGCCGGCTTCGCCGGCCGGGAGGCCAACGCGCGGTCGACCCGTGCGCAGCGCATTGAGGAGGGGGTCGTCGGGAGACCATGGGTTCCCCCACGCTTAACGACCACGGGCTCCTCAACCGGGAGCCCGCGATCGGCCGTCAGATACAGAGCGCGCCGCTCGCCTAGCGGCGTGCCCTGCACCGCGCATCATCCGAAATTCGCCGGATCAGTGCAAGTGGCAAGAAGGGCTACAGCGCGGCCAGGTACTTGCCCTTCTCCCACTCGGTGACCTGGACGCGGTACTCGTCCCACTCTTTCGGCGTGGGGGAACCCATGGTTCCCCCACGAGCCCCCTCCTTCGCCGTTGCGCTCACACAGCCGCGTCTGGCCTCCCGGCCGGCAGAAGCCGGCCTCCGGCCGAGGTGGTCTGCGCCGACCCAACGTTGCGATCAGAGAGCCGCCAGGTACTTGCCCTTCTCCCACTCGGTGACCTGGACGCGGTACTCGTCCCACTCCTTGCGCTTGAGCTCGATGTAGCGCGGGAAGATGTGCTCTCCGAGCGTGCGGCGCATGAGGTCGGACTCCGCGAGCTCGTCGATCGCCTCCCCGAGCGACTCCGGAAGCGAGACGATTCCCTGCTCGCGCCGCTCGCGCGCGGAGAGCCGGTACAGGTTCCGCTCCATCGGCTCCGGGAGCTCGTAGCCCTGCTCGATCCCCTCGAGGCCGGCATGCAGCAGCGCGGCGAACGCGAGGTACGGGTTGCAGGCGGGATCGGGGCAGCGGATCTCCGCACGGGTCGCCTGCTCGGAGCCGGGCTTGTAGAGCGGAATGCGCACGAGCGCCGAGCGGTTGCGCTGCGACCACGCGACGTAGACCGGCGCCTCGTACCCGGGCACGAGCCGCTTGTACGAGTTCACCCACTGCGCGAGCACGGCGGACATCTCGCGCGCGTGCACGAGCAGGCCGGCGATGAAGCTCTTGGCCGCGTCGGAGAGGTGGTACTCGTCGCGGCGGTCGAAGAACTGGTTCCGGTTGCCCTTGAAGAGCGACATGTGCGTGTGCATGCCCGAGCCGTTCTCGCCGAAGAGGGGCTTCGGCATGAAGGTCGCGTAGTAGCCGTGCCACGTGGCGACCTCCTTCACGATGAGGCGATACGTCATCGTGTGGTCGGCCATCGCGAGCGCGTCGGCGTAGCGCATGTCGATCTCGTGCTGCGAGGGCCCGACCTCGTGGTGGTGGTACTCGATCGGGATGCCGACCGACTCGAGCGCCGCGATCGTGTCGTTCCGCATCTCGGTGGCGGCGTCCACCGCGGTCATCGCGAAGTAGCCGCCCTCGTCGATCGTCTCCGTGCCCTGGTCGTCCTCGAAGACGAAGTACTCGAGCTCGGGACCGACGTTGAAGGCGTCGAAGCCCAGGTCGCGCATGCGCGCGAGCGCCTGGCGGAGGATGTAGCGCGGGTCGCCCTCGTAGGGCTCGCCGTCCGGCGTCACCACGTCGCAGATGAGCCGCGCGACCTTGGAGCCGATGTGCTCGCCGTGCTCGTCGACCGGCCGCGGCATGAGCTGGAAGGTGGCCGGGTCCGGGATCGCGACCATGTCCGACTCCTCGATCGCGTTGAAGCCCGTGATCGACGAGCCGTCGAAGCCCATTCCGTCGTTCAGCGCCTCTTCCATCTCGGCGGGCGTGATCGCGAACGACTTCAGGTGCCCCTCGAGATCGGTGAACCAGAAGAGGACGTGCTCGATCTTCTCGTCGCGGATCCTCTTGAGCACCGCGCGCCGAGCAGCCGGGGTCGAGGTCGCGCGATCCTTGCTCTTCACCATCGTCGTCCGCGGCGCCCGCGTGCTGCGAGCCGGCTGCGTTCTCGGTCGTGCCATTCGACTCCCTCCCTTGAAATGGAAAAGCCCCGGACGGGAGATCCCCCGTCCGAGGCCGCGTCGCCTCACAAGACCGCGGGACTCTACCGCACCAGAGGCGTGGTGTGAAAACGGAACGACCGCGGCCGCGAAGCGGTCGCGCTTTAGGTCCTTTGCTCCTCCGCGCGACCGGAATCACCAATCGGGGATTCCGGTCTTGCGCACAACTACTAGTCCTTTCGCGCGACGAACACGACGAAGTCGTCGTCGCCGGTCGGCGGTCGATCCTCGTAGCCGGCGCGCATCACGACGTCCACGAACCCCGCCTGCTCGAGCAGAAGGTTGATCTCGTGCGTGAAGTACAGCGTCATCTCGAGCACGTGCTCCTCCTCGGCGATCAGCTCGCCGTCGCGCGACAACGACGCGCGCATCTCGAGCGTCGCCTGCTGTGCCAGCGGATCAAGGGCGATGAGCCGCGACCGGAGCTCGTACTCGGCGCCGTCGGAGCCGACCTTGCGCGTGCCACCGGCGCGCCACGGACGCGGTAGGTCGTCGCGTCCCTCACGTGTCCATCGCGGCCACATGTGCTTGTCCGCGTACGGCACCTCGTTGTCGAGCAAGAGCGTGCCACCCGGCTCGAGGTGCTCGTGGAGGCGGCGGAGACCCTCGGCGTCCTGCTCGCGGTCGCCACCGAGCCCGAAGCCACCACAGACGACGATCGTCCGATACCGGCGGGGAAGGTCGAGCTCGTGCATCGCCTGCGCGTAGAGATTCGGGGACGGCAGGCCCTCCCGCTCGGCGCGCTCGCGGCAGAGCGCGAGCATGTCGGGCGAGATGTCGCAGCCGTCGACGTCCAGCCCCGCCCGGAGCCATGGCACGAGCAGCCGGCCCGTTCCGCAGGCAGCGTCGAGCGCCGGCTGACCGGCCTCGACATATGGGCGAAAGAACTCGATCTCGGGACCGTCGAGGTTGAACTCGGCCCACCACCGCGCGACGAGACCGTAGTGCCACGTACGCGCCTCGGGCGTATTCATGCTTACGCGCTCGCGCCGGAGTAGCGCTTGAGCCCGAAGCGCCAGAACCAGCGGGTCGCCGCGAAGAGCACGACGGCGAAGCCGGCCGACAGCAGCAGCGTCTCCCAGTCGAGCCGGGACGTGACCGCCTCGGCCGGCACCGTCACCGCGAACGCCACCGGCACGAGGAACGTCACGCTGATCCGGAGCCAGCCGGGGTAGATCCCCACCGGCCAGCGCCCCGTCTGGAAGAGGCCGTCGAAGAGCTCCGCGACGTGCCACATGTTCACGACCCAGAACGCGCCGGTCGCGATGACGAGCCAGAAGCAGTAGATCATCACGCCCCCGAGCAGGAACGCGAGGCCGAACGCCAGCGCGTCGAGCGGCCCGACGTCGGTCGTGATCCGCGAGAGCCCGAAGCCGAGCACGATCAGGCCGGAGATCACGTCGACGATCTGCCAGATGCGGATCTCTCGCACGCTGGCGAGCACCTGCGCGTCCTCCGGCTTCGTGAGCGCGTAGTCGAGCGTCCCCTCCCGCACCTCGTCGATGACCCGCGACATGTTCGGCTCGACGAGCATCCGGATCACGCCCAGCATCAGGATCTGGATGCCGGTCAGGCAGAGGATCTCCGACTGCGACCAGCCGTTCAGCTCGTCGGTCTGCGAGTAGACGAGCGCGAGCACGGCGAGAGCGGCGACGAGCGTGATCGCGGACTGGAGGAGCTGGACGACGAAGTTCACGCGGTACTGGAGCTCGTTCATCACGCCGACCTTCAGGAACAGCCACGAGACGCGCACTGCGTTCATCAGTTGCCCACCGACGAGAAGCGCCTGATCGCGAACCTCCAGGCGATCTTGAACATCGCGAGCCCGATCAGGATCCAGAGCGCCTGCACGAGCAGCCCGCCGAGGAGCTCGTTCGTCGACAGGTCGCCGACCAGAGTCTCGATCGGATAGAAGAACGCCCACTGGAACGGAAGGAACCTCGCGATGTCCTGCACCCAGTCGGGCATCAGCGGGAGCGGGACGAGTCGGCCGGAGAGCAGCAGCTCCGCGGTCATGTACAGGTTGAAGACCGCGGCGCCCTTGGTCGTCCAGAAGCAGAGCATCCCGAGGGTCGACTGGAGCATCGTCCGCAGGAGGTACGCGCCCCAGATCGCGATCGAGAAGACGACGATCTCCTGCGCCGTCGGGTCGAGCGCGGGATCGAAGAGCCAGACGAGCGCGGCGGCGATCGGGAGCCAGAGGATGATCCAGACCACCTTCGACCCGGCGAAGTACGCCACGTCGTGGTGGAGCGGGTGGAGCGGGCGCAGGAGGTCGCCGGCGAGCCGGCCCTCGCGGATGCGGTACTCCCAGAAGGGAGCGCCGTAGACGATGTTCATGTTCCGGACGAGCGTCCAGACGATGTAGTAGGCGGCGAAGTACCCGACCGAGAGCCCCTGGATCTCGCCCCCTTGCTGCTCCGCGATCGTGGTCCAGACGACGAGGTAGATCACGGGCTCCGCGACCATGCCGAACATGTAGAAGTAGGTCGCGATGCGGTACTGGAACTGCTGCTGCACCGCCGTTCGCATCGTGGTCAGGTAGAAGTCGACGACCGAGCGGATGCGGCCCGCCTCCGGCAGCGACGCGGTCTGCGGTACGGCGCTCACTGCTCGGGCCGCTCCTGCGCGAACACGAGCTCGATCACGTCCTCGATCGGCGGATCCTCGACGTTCAGGTCGAGCACCTCCTGCTCGGCGAGCAGGCGCGCGGTGACTCGCGCCGTGTCCGCCTTCGGCACGCGGAGCGTGACGACGCCCTCCTCGTGATGGACCACCTCGCCGTACCCGAGAGGTCGCCGTCACCGTTCTCGAGTGCCGCGACGATCGTCTTGTGCGCCGTGAACGTCCGCGCGAGCTCCGCGAGCATGCCGTCGAAGAGGATCCGCCCGTGGTGGATGACGATGACGCGCTCGCAGAGCGCCTCCACGTCGGCCATGTAGTGGCTCGTCAGGAGCACGGTCGCGCCGTGGCGCTCGTTGTACTCGGCGATGAACGAGCGGATCCGCTTCTGCATGGTCACGTCGAGCCCGATCGTCGGCTCGTCGAGGAAGAGCACCTGCGGGCGGTGCAGCAGCGCGCCGACGATCTCGACCTTCATGCGCTCGCCGAGCGACAGCTGGCGCACGGGCTTGCGGACGAGGTCGCCGACGTCGAGGAGCTCGATCAGCTCGTCGCGAAGCGGCGTGAAGTCCGGGCGCGGCACGCGGTAGATCGCCCGGTTGAGCTCGAACGAGTCGAGCGCGGGCAGGTCCCACTGCAGCTGGTTCCGGTTGCCCATGACGAGCGTGATCTGCCGCAGGAAGCTCTTCTCCCGCTTCGAGGGCACGTGGCCGAGCACCCGCGCCTCGCCGCCGCTCGGGTAGAGGAGCCCCGAGAGCATCTTGAGCGTCGTCGTCTTCCCGGCGCCGTTCGGGCCCAGGAAGCCGACGACCTCGCCCGGCTCGATGTCGAACGAGATCGCGTCCACCGCCTTGACCTCGCGCGTCGTGCGGCGGACGAGGCTCTTCGTCGCGGCCTTGAGGCCCGCCTCGCGCTCGGGGACGTCGAACGTCTTGCGGAGCTCGGCGATGTGGACGACCGACTCGCTCATCCGGACCTCTTCAGTTTCCCGTGCTTCTTCGCGTACCGCTCGCCCCGCGAGAAGATCCAGAGCCCGAGCGGGACCGAGACGACGCCGATGATGAGGAGCGGCCAGATCTCGTCCCACATCGTCGAGAGGCCCTGGCCGTCGAGGATCGCGTCCCGCGCGCCGTCGAGCGCGTAGGTCGCGGGCGAGATCTTCGCGAGCCACTCCATCCAGGTCGGAAGCACCTCGACCGGGTAGTACACGCCCGAGACGACGAGCAGCGTCCCCTGCGCGATCCAGCCGAGCTGCGTCCCCTTCTCCGGCGAGATGAGCGGCAGGACCGAGGTCATCATCCCGATCCCGAGGAAGGACACCGACGAGATCGCGAGGACGACGAGCGCCGCCAGGAACTCCGCGTCGGGGATCGCGAGATCGAAGAACCAGACGCAGACCGTGAACAGGAACACCGCCCGCAGAAGGCCGTAGAGGACGGCGAACATCCCCATCCCGGCCAGGTGCATCGGACGCGAGAGCGGCGCCATGAACGTGTACTCGATCGTCCCCTCCCAGCGCTCCCAGGCGACCGTCTCCATCAGGAACTCGAAGAGCACGCCCAGGTACGCCCAGACGACGGCGCCGATGAGGAGGCTCGCCGCGACGCGGTTGACGTCGAGCTCGCCGCCGGTCGCCTCGATGCCCTTCGCGATGAAGACGATCGTGAGCGTGTTCGCGACCGTCCAGATGAACCAGGCGAAGTCCCACCAGATGTAGCGCTTGGTGAGGTAGTAGTTGCGCTCGACGACGCCGCCGGCGCCGACGAGCTCTGCGCGCAGCGTCGTTCCCAGAGTGCTCACGCCATCACCTCCCGGTCGTCGTCGTCCTCGTCCTCCTCGGCCTCGAACTCGCGCCCGGTTGCGGCGAAGAACGCCTCCTCGAGGGTCGCCGAGTCGTAGCGGCGCTTGAGGTCATCCGCCGGCTCGAGCATCGAGCAGCCGACCGCGGTCGAGGATGCCCACGCGCTCCGCGAGGTTCTCGGCCTCGGTCAGGTCGTGCGTGCAGAGCAGGATCGTCGAGTCGTGATTCGCGCGGATCTCGCGGATGAAGTCCTGCACCTCGAGCTTCGAGCGCGGGTCGAGGCCCGTCGTCGGCTCGTCGAGCAGCAGCACGACGGGCGAGGTGAGCAGCGCCCGCGCCAGCGCGACCTTCTGCTGCATCCCGCGCGAGAGGTTCTCCATCGACTCGCCGCGCCGGTCGATCGGGAACCCGACGCGATCGAGGATCTCGGGGATCCTGTCCCGCGTCTGGCTTGCGGCCATGCCGTAGTAGCGCGCCGCGTAGCTCAGGTTCTCGGACGAGGACATCTTCTTGAAGAACGACGCCTCGACCGAGACGCGGTTCACCAGCCGCCGGACGGCGCGGGCGTCCGAGACGACGTCGTTTCCGAAGATCGCCGCCGACCCACCGTCCGGCAAGAGGAGGGTCGAGAGCAGACGCACGAGCGTCGACTTCCCGGAGCCGTTCTGGCCCAGGATGGCGACGGTCTCGCCTCTGGCGATCGTGAACGAGACCCCGTCGAGGGCGACGCGGGTCTTTCGGCCGAAGCGGCCACGCTTGCGGTCGGGGACCTTGAAGTGCTTGCGCAATTCACGGACCTCGACCGCCGATACGAGATCGGGTACGGCCACCTCCATCGGTACTGCCTCCTGAATGTCGGTCATCTGATGCTCCTTCGAAGTACGCGTAGCGAGGTACGGACAAGCCAGAGCCGGGCCTACGAGGAGGCCCACGGCACCGGGTGACTCAGCTACGTGCCGAGGAGCATCAGGTCGCGGACGATAGCAGCGCCACCGGCCGGCCTTCAAGCCTGTTTTTGGGGTCAGGCTTCAGCCTGACCCCGGTGTGAGGTGTTCGCACCGGTCAATGAGCGCACACCTGAGAACGGGGTCAGGCTGAAGCCTGACCCCTTGCGGATCGTCCGCGGCACTCGCTAAGGTGAGGCTAGGTCGGGGGCAGGAAGCTTTCGGCCGAGGCGACGAGGCCTCAGGACCAATCGGGTCCTGGGGTCTTTTTGTTGGTCCAACCCGAGTCGGAGGTGAGCGGGGATGTCGGAGGTCGAGGCCAGGCACTACCTGATGAATGGCGGCGAGACGCTGCCGGACGCACGCGAGGCGCTCGAATGGGCGGGCGAGACGCGCGCCGCGATGGTCGATCTCAAGTTCTGCGACCTGCTCGGGACGTGGCAGCACGTCACGCTGCCCGTTCGCGCGTTCGACGAAGCCGCGTTCGACGAAGGGCTCGGCTTCGACGGCTCCTCGATCCGCGGCTGGCAGGCGATCCAGGACTCGGACATGCTCCTGATGCCCGACCCCTCCTCCGCGATCCTCGATCCCGCGACCGAGGCTCCCACGCTCTCGCTCGTCTGCGAGATCGCGGACCCGATCTCTCGCGAGCCGTACGCGAAGGACCCGCGCGGCGTCGCCCGTCGCGCCGAGGAGCATCTCCGCGCGAGCAG
>CAVSZQ010000011.1:0-116721 GCA_963732465.1 uncultured Actinomycetes bacterium | reverse complement strand
CACGCGCGGCGAGCCTGATAGCCCCCGCAACCCGCGTGGCCGGCAGCGCCGCATCCCCGTCGAGCGTCTCGACGACCCCCACGAGGCACTGAATCAGGCCGGCAGCGGTAACCGCGTCCACCGACGAGTCTTTCGCGTAGCCGTTTCGATCCGCGCGCGGCGGCGCCTGAGCTCGTCCAGCGAGATCCCCGCCGTCCGCTCGACCCACGGCCGCGGCTCGACGACGCGGTAGTTGTCGGCCAGCGCCGCGGCCCGCGCGTGGAGCCCGGACGCGTCCTCGACGAGCGCGTCGACGCGCACCGTGGTCGGCTCGGCTCCGAGCGGCCCGACGACGATCCGGTGTCCGGACCCCTGCTCGACCAGCGCGAGGCCGGGGGCCGTCTCGCGGCCGTTGGCCGCCGCTCGACGGACGGTCCCGTCGGCGCCGGTGAGCCGGACCTCGCAGCTGACGGCGAACGGAGCGGCGACGGCCTTCGTAATGCTCTCCGACAGCAGCGATCGCTCCTCGCCCTGCACCGAGCCGTCGCGGTACGGGGCGTAGCGGGCGAGCACGTCGACGGTCACGTGGTCGTCGACCTCGATCGTGGCCGGTATGCGAGGAAGGGCACGGCTGAGCCGCTCGAGCCCGGCGAGGCGCGCGATCGCGTCCGTGATGTCGCGCTGGATCCGTTTCCCGCCTTGGCCGCCGTCGTCGACCGGATGGTGGCGAAGAGGTCGAATGACTCCAGCTCGACCGGCGCGCCGTCGATCACGACGACCGGCGACTCCCGCGGACGGACCGTCAACGAGTGCCGGACGGGATCTCCTCCGGGCGACCGCTTCTCGACGACGAGCTCGGCCGCGAGGGGCTCGCCCTCGTCCGGTGGGACGACGGGCCGCGCCTCGAGGACGCGGATCACCTCGAGCGGCGACCGGCCACCGTTCGCGAGAGCGGGCGCGTTCTCCTGCTCCTCGGGCAGCTGCGGGGCGCCGACGTCGTCCGGCGCGTCGGCGGCGGTTGCGCTGTTCGGGCCGGACAGGCGCCAGTAGGCGAAGCCGTCCTGGTCGATCGCGACCCGGATCACGATCGCACCGGCGAGCCACGCCCGCCGACCGAGCTGCGCGATCGTCCCGGTTGACGTGAACGTCAGGTCGTCCAGACGGAGCGAGAACGCGTTCCCGGGCACGCCGGTGCGGTCCTCGACCGTCACCTCCAGGCGGTTGCGCGCGCGGGGATTGAGGCGGACGGTGCGAGCGGTGAACGTCTCGCTGACGTCGCCGGCGCCGGGCCCCGCCCGTGTGTTCTTCCCGACGACCGAGCAGAGCGGGCTCCGGCGCAGGGTGAACGTGGCGCGATTCGTGACCGCGGTGCGCACCGAGACCGGGAAGTCGACGCAGAACGGCACGCGGAGCTCGACATCGATCGGGGCCCGGGACCAGTCGCCGTTGAACCGGTTGGAGTCGTCCTGGAACACGCCCAGATCCCAGGTCATCGTGCTCGCCCGGGGATCGTGGAAACGCCGCCAGAAGGTATCGAAAGGATGGATCTCCGGCCGGCCGCCGTGCCCGTAGTCGCCGGCGAACACGCCGTAGACCCCGACGCGCTGGTTGGTCGGCCCCTTCCCCTCCTGCTCGGCGCCGTCCGGCCACCACCCGCCCGACGTGATCGGGAGCCCGGCGGAGACGAACGTGTCGTACAGGTCGTTGTCGGGAGTCAACTCGCACTCGATCACCGGCGTGCCCGAGTAGTACTTGAGCTCGCCCAGGTCAATCGGGCTCGGCGCACCGGAGCTGAGGGAGAGCGCCCAGAGGATCTGCGGATCGAGCATCCATCGGTAGGCAGGGTCCGGGTAGATGTTGAGGTTCCAGTCGTTCTCGTCGCCACTCGCGTCGTAGGTCTGATAGTGGACGCAAAGGCCCTCGAGCGGTGCGCGGCGCACGAGGAAGCGCCAATAGTCGCGATCGGAGGGCGTCGCGGGCGCTACCGCGTCGGGGAAGCGCTCCACGCGGATGCGCAGCGCCCGCGCGAACGCGCGCAAAGCGGCGGGCGACCGCCGCTCGAGCGAGCTGGCGTCGACGGTCAGGGCGCCCCCACCCGCTCCGCGCGCGACGGCGGCGCCACGCGCCGCCCGCCGACGAGGCCCACGAGCGAGGCGACCGCGACGAGCGGGATGTTGACGAGGAGGTAGCCCCAGCTCGACTTGAACTCCCCGGTCACGACCGTGGCGAGCACCCCCAGCAGGATCGCGAGTAGGCAGCCGAGCAGCAAGCGGATCGAGGGGCGGACGTAGCCGAGCGCGAGGCCGAGGATCAGGCCGAACGCGACCGGGACGATCTCCTGCATAGCAGGCCTCCCTTTCAGCGGCGTGGACCGAGCGGCACGCGCGATTCTGACAGGAAGACGGCCGCATGGCGAGTCCCCGCCCCGCCGTCGACGCCGGTCGGGCCCGGCGCGACGAGGACTAACACGGGGGTGGGTGGCCCTCGCACGTCTAAATACGTGCGCGCGCGGGTGCGCGGGCTTCCAACTCTGGAGGAATTGACTTGAGCTGTGGGTTGGTCGCCCCTACCGCGCGGGCTCAGGCGTCCTTGGCCTTGCCGGCCGCGACGGCCGCCCGACCTCGAGCGCTCGGGCAGGTCCGTGATCGAGAGCAATCCGACGAGGGTGCCGTCGTCGATGACAAGGCCGCGGTGCACATCGCTTGTCGAGAGCTCGGCGAGTGCGTCGACTGCCGACTCATCCTCGTCCAGGACCGGGACATCGTCGCGGGGGATCATTGCGTCGCGCGCCAGTCGCGTCTCCCATTCGTCGCGCTGCACGCTCGCGACGGAGCGGAAGGCGAGGAGCCCGATCGGGCGCCCGTCCTCGAGCACCGGATATGTCGTGAAGCGCCGCGACCTCGCGACGTCGTCTATGAACTGAGCGAGGCTAAGGTCGGCCTCAACGGTCATGGGCTTGCGGATCATCAGGTCGCGCACACGGAGACCGTCGAGAGCCTCCTTCGTTGCGACGTAGCGTGCTTCAGCGGTCGCCGCCTGAAGCAGGAACCAGCCGACGAACGCGAGCCAGGCGCCACTGAATGCTCCCTCGACGATGAGCATGAAGACCCCGAGACCGATGAAGAGAAAGCCGAACCCGCGCCCGACTCCGGCAGCCACCCACGTCGCCCACCGCAGATCGCCCCTGAAGTGCCAGAGGGCCGACCGGAGCACCCGGCCACCATCCAGCGGGAGCGCAGGCAGCAGGTTGAAGGCGAGCAGGATGAGGTTGGTGAAACCGAGCCAGGCCGCGATCCCGTCGACCGCGTTCGGGAGCCCTGCGAGGCCGGCGACGAGGACGAAGAGAACCCCAATCGCGAGGGAGACGAGCGGCCCCGCGATCGCGATCCGGAACTCGGCGCCGGCACTCGGAAAGCTGCCCTTGAACTGCGCTACGCCGCCAAAAAGCCAGAGGTTGATGCCCTCGATCTCGACGCCTTCTCGCCTCGCCTGCAGCGCGTGTCCGAGCTCGTGTAGTAGAAGCGACGCGAAGAAGAGGAGAGCGGCCACGACGGCCAGCACGATGTATTCGCCGTCGGAGAAGCCGGGTTCTGCGACGGAAACACGGCCGCCGCGAGTGACCAGACGATGAGCACGAAGATGATCAGCCAGCTCCAGTTGACCCCGATCCGGATGCCAGCGATCCGGCCGAGCTGGAAAGTCGGGTTCACGAGAGAGACTCTACGCCGGACGAGAGAGGTGTGAATCCCGCATCAAGCCGCAAAGCGGTCTCGCGCCTTCCCAGGGGCCCCGCACCTCTCTATTCCGCGTGCGCGCGCGTGCGCGCGAGAGAAAGTGGTGGGGCTGCGGCTCGGGGCCTGCCCCGAGCAGGTCCCAGCGTCTGAGTGCTTCCCGAGGGGGAGGGTGGTGGCCTCCTACTTGGTGAGTAGGGGGCCACCAAGAATCCCGCTTGGATGCTGGGGCTACGGATGCTGGTCAACCGCTGGTCAACCTCAGGAGGCGATCTTCACCTCGTTCAGCGCCTCGCCCAGCAGCTGCCGATGATCCTCGTCGAGCGCGGCAAGCCGCTCGCGCAGCAGCGCATCTCCGCCGTGCTCGATGACCACAGCGACCTCGCTCGCGAACTGCGCGGCGAAGATCGCCTTTAGGTCGTTCCAGCCGAGCTTCTCGACGGCTTCGGCGGTACGCGGCATACGAGGAGTCGCGGCTTCCTCAGCCTGAGGCGGACGACCGAGGCCCTCGCGGAGCAGAAGCTCGATCGCGGCGACTCTCGACCGAACGTCCGGGATCTTGACCTCGACGCGCTGCTTCTTGCCGCAACCCGAGCATGCCGTCGTCACCCAGGTCTCCCGCGTCGCCCCAAGCGCGGCATCGAGGAGCGCAGCCTGGATGTCGTCGAGCGAGGCAGCTGCCGCCTCCGCAAGCCGGGGACGAACCTGCGCCGGGTCTGCCGCGCCGTTGCCGCTCGCGGGAGTCGTCTCAACCTCGGCGACGAGCGCCTCGGCCACGGCGGTCGTCCGCCGCCGCGGATGGTCGCCGCTCCGCACTCGATCGTCACCGATCTCCTCCACGAGACCTGCGTGGTGCGAGCAGAAGGCCGAGTCCCTGAGGGCGGCGGAACGGCACTGCGTTCCGCTGCGAAGGAGGGCCGCGCACTGAACGAACGACATGAGGAGATGGTTGCGGACAGGGCGACTGCTGTCCACGATGCGATCAGATGACAGCGGGCGTGATATCGCCACACTGCTCGTTCCCGCTGCAGTTACCACTTGATCGTCTACACGTCAGGCAGGCAGCCGACCGAGGAAGCCGGTCACTCCCTGGAGCATGAGTCCCACCTGCGCGTCGTCGTAACGGTCGTACTCTCCGTGAGCGGCATGGTTTCGTAGCCCAAGCCAACTCGTGACGTCCTTTTGCCCTAGGTTCCCGTACGCACCTGCCTTCTTGAGGTCGGCGTTCAGGCGATCTGCCCTCTTCGGCCTTCCCGAGTCGTCGTCGATACCGACGCCGTGCTTCACGCCCAACTGACGCAGGTGACCTTCGAGCACGCTCCCGACGATGACAGCAGCGGCGTCCTTGTAGCCCTTGTCGAGCAGCTCCTGGGCCATACCGATGAAGTCGGCGAACATATCTGCATGAACGAGTTCCTCGATCGACTCCGCGTAGCCCGCTTCGTAGTCCGCCCGTAGCGCTTGAAGTGCACCGTGCATCGTGTACACGCCTGGATACGGCTCCCGCAGTGCCTCGTCTGCGATAACCCGGTGGGCGCTTCCCGCTGGTGTCAGGCGACGTATGGCCGCCGCTCCCTGGACAACGAACGCGACCTGGTCGGAGGACTCGACGTCGTACAACTTGCTCACATCCGGGATCAACCGTAGGACAGCGTTGATCTGAGCAACTGCGTCTTCGGACGAGAGCTTCACGGGATGCCGATGTTACGACGGGTTCCGGCTGCAGGGCTGCCGCTCGCGTGCGGATCCGATACGGCGACCGGCGCTCAGGCTCAGGCCTTGCGACTCGTCTGGCGGGGTGGGGTACCCCTCGCGTGCGCGTGCGTGCGCGAGACCGGCTGCGCGACGCGGCGAGAATGACGACCAACGGGCGCGTGTGAAGAAGTCGTCGGGCGGGCATCCCTGCTGCCATGGCCGAGACGCAGCTCGAAGAGAAGGCCGGCTCCCTGCTCGCCATACCGCGCACCGTTGAGCGCGCTGCGGAAGACGTCGTTCACCAGGCGTTCGCACGCCTGCTCTCCTCGGACATCCACGTGACGTCCGCCGCCGAGGCGAAGCGCCTCCTCGCGGATCACGAGGATACGGAGGAGCTGACAGACGCGATCCAGCGCTTCGTCGGAATCGCCACGCCGATCGCCAGGATCGCGTTGCGCGGCGCTCGGTTCACGCGGGTGCCCTGGGTGCTCGTGGCGTCGTCCGCCGTCTCGATCGGAATGACCGTTCGAAACGGCGTACGCGAGCTGCAGGCGATCGCCGCACTTCTTGCCCATCGCTTCGAGCAGGAGACGGGTGCGCCGCCCGATCCTGCGCTTCTGCAGAAACTGACGCTCGACCTCTATCTCAAGCCGCGCGGCAGCCCGGACGTCTCGGATCTCGGCCTGCCGCTAGCCCGCCTAGCGCGGCGTTGGATCGTCAGTGGCGCATTCGGCCGGAACACGCGCGGAAAGACGGAGAAAGCGCTCGACGCCGCGGAGCGTCTCGACGTCGCGTCGATCGCCGCGCGGGCTGGTTGAGGCTATGGAGCGTGTCGGGATCGAACCCGGCGACCTCCGGCTTGCAAATTCTGTTTGGCACCAATCAGGCTTCGTCACGGCGTGTCAGGACACGACCAGAAGCCCCGCTCATCGCGAGGCTTCTGGGATCGACGCGGTTCTTCCTGGCCTTACGTTCCAAGAGCTCCGTGCCCGCCCCGGCGATTCACAACGACGCGGTAGAGCGCGAGCAGGATGATCGAGCCCACGATTGCCGTCAGCCAGGTCGAGATGTCAAAGAACTCATCCATCGGATCTGCGCCGAAGAGCGCCCCAGCCAAAAAGCCGCCAAGAATCGCTCCCACTACGCCGATGACGGCGGTGATGATCCACCCGCCCGGATCGTTGCCGGGCATGAGCGCTTTGGCGATCGCCCCAGCGAGGAGTCCGAGAATGATGAACGCGATGATTCCCATTGCCGCCCTTTCACTCGATTGGTGCGGATGGGTTCCCTGAGGGCTGGGAGGTGAAACGCTTACGGCGGGAGGTCGACGGGACCATCTGCGCGACGCGGGCGTGAGCACAGGCACTCGCGTGACTACAACAGAGTGGAATCCGGGCGGCGCCTCGCCACCACTAGTTCCAAGCTCGGCGCCGGCGCCGTCTTCGCGATCTACATCACGCTCCCACTCGTCGCTGCCCTGAGCAGGCCCCCATCGTCGCTGCCCTGAAGCAGGCCCCCATGCAAGGAGAGGTTGAGGGGGAGGGAGGGGCAAGACGGTGAGAGCGCGGTGAGCTAGTCGCCGGGTTGGAGGCGCACTGCTCGAGCTAGCCCGTGACGGTCAGCACGCCCTTCATGCCGCCGGCCGCGTGACCCGAAACCGTGCACAGGAACGCGTACTTGCCCGCCTTGGGGAACGAGGCGGTCGCTCGACAAGAACTTCTCCAAACCGGGTGAAGAAGAAGTAGCGGAGCTTCGCCGGGCGGCCACGGCGTACCCGCGTTCGTCGAAAGCGAGCTGAGCGCTAGCCGTGCTCTCCGGCGGCGACGATGCCGTGCTCGTAGGCGAAGACGACGGCCTGTACCCGGTCGCGCAGGTCGAGCTTCATCAGGATGCTGCCGACGTGGCTCTTGACCGTCGCCTCGGTCACGACCAGTCGCTTCGCGATCTCGCTGTTCGATAGCCCGCGTGCTACCAGAACGAGCACCTCGCGCTCGCGCGGCGTGAGCTGTTCGAGCACCGCCGTCGACGGTTCGAGCGGGTCGGTGCGGGCGGCGAAGTCCTCGATCAGCCGGCGCGTGATCGAGGGCGAGAGCAGCGCTTCGCCGGCGTGCACGACGCGGATCGCCTCCAGCAGGCGTTCGCGCGGGGCGTCCTTGAGCAGGAAGCCGGCGGCGCCGGCGCGCAGCGCGCCGAAGACGTACTCGTCGAGGTCGAAGGTCGTCAGGACGAGCACGCGCGGTCGGCGGCTCGATCCCGGCGGCGGTCAGCCGCGCCGTGGCCTCGACGCCGTCCATCCCGGGCATGCGGATGTCCATCAGGACGACGTCCGGCTTTAGCTCGCGCGCGCGCTCGATCGCTTCGGCGCCGTCGCCTGCCTCGCCGACGACCTCGAGGTCGTCTTGCGTCTCCAGGAAGAGGCGGAAGCCGGTCCGGACGAGCTCCTGGTCGTCGACGATCAGGAGCCGGATCCTCACGCGTCACCACCCACGGGCAGCCGCGCCGCAACCCGGAAGCCGCCGCCTTCCCGCGGCCCGGTCTCGAGCTCCCCGCCGAGCAGCGCGACGCGTTCGCGCATTCCGACGAGGCCCTGCCCGGTGGCGGCGTCGGGGGTCGGCCGTCGTGCCGTCGTCCACGACCTCGAGCTCGAGACCGGAGTCGCGAAACGCGAGTGTCACCGTGACGTTGGTCGGGTCGGAGTGCTTGAGCGCGTTCGTCAGCGCCTCCTGCACGATGCGGTAGACGGAGAGCTCGACGCCGCTGGGAAGCGGCGTCGGTTCACCGATCACCTCCAGTCGTACCGGCAGTCCAGCTGCGCGGTAGCTCGCGACGAGTTCGTCCAGCTCGGCGAGCGAGGGCTGCGGGCGCGACTCCGCCCTCTGCTCGGGCTCTCGCAGCAGCGCGAGGATGCGCCGCAGCTCGGCCAGGCTCTGCTCGCCGCTTCGCTCGACGCGGGCGAGCGTGTCCTCGGCCGCCTCGGGTGAGGTGCGCAGCACGTCGCGGGCACCCCGCACGCCGACCAGCATGACGCTCACGGAGTGGGCGACGATGTCGTGCAGCTCACGGGCGATCGAAGCCCGCTCCTCGTGGACGGCGATCCGGGCGAGCTGCTCGCGCTCGCGCTCGGCGGAGGCCGCGCGCTCCTGGAGCTCGCGTCGGTAGCGCCGCTGCGTCTGGGCGTAGGCGCCCAGTGCCCAGATGCCGACCGTGAGCATCGAGGCGATGATCGCGCCGAACGTGGCGGAGGTCTCTCGGCCAGGCGCGTCCGCCGTGACGCGCAGAGAGCGTCGCGGCGATCGCGACGGTCGGCGCGAGCGCGGCGAGCGATACGCGCCGCTCGCAGAGAGCGGCGGTCGTGTAGAGCGCGATCAGCACCGAGACGCCGCTGGGGTCGTCGCCGAGCGCCACGATCGCCACCGTCGCCGCGACCGTCGTCGCGAGCACCGCCAGTGGCGCCGTGCGCCGCAGGACGAGCGCGCCGCCGGCGACGACCGCGAGCACGAGCGCCGCGCCGCTCGGCGTCCCCGTAGCACCGATCACCTGCGCGAGCTCCGCCGCCGTCGCGAGCAGCGCGAGCGCGAGGTCGAACGCGAACGAGCGCCGGCCGCGCGGCCGGCGCTCGTCGAGGCCCGCTCGCGCCGGGTCGCTCATGCCAGGTCGCGCCGGCGCTCGACGACGATCGCCGCGAGCAGGAGCGGAAGCGTCCAGGCGGCCAGCACCAGCCCGGCCTCGCCCCAGGAAAGGGTGCCGCCGACGGCAGGGTCGCCGGCCAGCACGACCGCCGCCCCGAACGGCGAGAGCTCGGCGGCGGTCTCGTCGGCGATGTTGAGCAGGGGCGTTCGCGACGAACATCAGGATCAGCGCGCCGACCACGCCCGCGACCTGGTTGCGGACGAGCGCGCCGGCGGCGACGCCCATGATCGCGCACAGCCCCGCGCCGACGACGCTTCCCGCGGCCACGGCGGCGATCTCGCCGGAGCCGAGGCCCGGACCCGGCTCGCCGCTCAGGAGCGGGAGGCCGAGTGCCAGCGCGACCGCGGCCGTGAGCGTCCCGAGCACGAGGCCGGTGACGGCGTAGGCACCCGCCCGCGCGAGCAGCAGCCGCCCGCGGCGACCTCCGGCCGCGAGCGCGGCCGGGGCGGCGGTGCGGTGGCGGTACTCGCCGGCAGCGCCCACGAGCCCGAACAGGATGAGCAACATCGGGAGCCCCGCGATCGCCTCCTGCTTGTCCGCCGCCGTGACCGAGATCCTTCGACAGGGTGAAGATCAGGACGCTGGCGATCGCCAGCGCCACCCCGAGCGCCGCGTAGCCGAACACGGTGCGGGTGGTCACGGTCTTGATCAGCTCGCCTCTCAGCAGGGCGGTCATGCTGCCTCCTCTTCCGTCAGGGTGAAGAACACTTCCTCGAGCGAGCTTCCGCGCGGCGCCAGCTCGTGCAGGACGACGCGCTCGTCGTGGGCGAGCTCGCCCACCTGGGCGGCGTCGAGACCCTCGATCAGGAGCCAGCCGGCACCGTCCTGGTACTCGACCCGACCGCCGGCCCGCTGCACGGCCGCCGCCAGCCGCTCGCGCGTGGGGGTGCTGACGAGCACGCCGTCACTGCCAAGCTGCGCCAGCTCGTCGATCGATCCTTGGCGTACGAGCCGGCCCTTGTGGATGACGACGACGTCGTCGACCGTCTGCGCCGCCTCGCTCAGGACGTGGCTCGAGAGCAGGACGGTCTTGCCGCTCGCCGCGTGTTCGCGCAGGAACGTGCGCAGCCAGCGGATCCCCTGCGGATCGAGGCCGTTCAGGGGCTCGTCCAAGACCAGGATCTGCGGGTCGCCGAGCAAGGCCGAGGCGAGCCCGAGCCGCTGACGCATTCCCGTCGAATACGTTCCGACGCGACGGCCGGCTGCCTGCTCGAGCCCGACGAGCGCGAGCACCTCCTCGACGCGGCTGCGCGGCAGCCCCGCCAGGGCCGCGAGCGAGCGCAGATGATTACGCGCCGAGCGGCCCGGATGGGCGCCGCAGGGCTCGATGTAGACGCCGAGCATGCCGGCGTCCGCTGCCACGGACGCGACCGGGCTGCCGTTGAGGAGCGCACGTCCAGCGGTCGGGCGCGCGAGCCCGACGATCATCTTGAGCGCGGTCGTCTTGCCGGCGCCGTTCGGCCCGAGGAAGCCCGTGACGGCGCCCGCCCGAACGGCGAACGACAGGTCGTCGACCGCCTTCACGTTGCCGTAGCGCTTCGTCAGGCCCTCGACCTCGATCGGCGCGGCCACTGGGGAGACATGATGCGTTTTCATGCAGACAGGATCGGCCACGATCGTCTCGCGCGCATCGGCTTGGAGGCCGAACTTCGTTTCCGACCCAGGGCGAATGGCAGACGGCCTCGGTCTTAGACCTAAGGTGGATGACGGTCGAGCGGTGGCGTCGTCTGATTAAGTAATGCCCGCTCGCGGGGCCCCGCCCGAGCAACACGTCCACGGGGGTGGGGGTTCGGTCCTAGCACCCTTCCTATTTACGCGTGCGCGCGCGTGCGCGCGAGGAGAAAGGTGGGCGTTCGAGGCCCGCCACAAACCGCGACCAGGCCCCGACGACCCAGCGCATCGCGAGGGGGAGCCGGAGCCGGTGACCGCCCCGGCCGTGACTTCGTCTCCCCGGAGGAGGTGCAGGCCCGCCTGCGCAGGGGTGGCCCGCCGCTCTTGCCACGTCGAACGACACCGACTACCGACACGTCCTCGGCATCCCAGATCCGCACGCGAGCGAGGAGAGCTGCCGACACCGACCGCGCTCCAGGTGGCGAGACATCCCCATCGTTGGAGATCGGTCGTAGGTTCCTGTGCTGAGCCCCGGCGGTCGCACAGAGTGGGCCTCGGGCCGTGTCGGTCTACGTCCCGGTGCTGATCAGCTCCACGATCGTCTGGCCCTGGTCGACGACGCGAGGCGGCGTCCGGCTGTCGAAGGTGCGCACTTGGATCCCGAGGACGAAGCGCCACCCGGTCGGAAACAGCCAGCCGCTCGGAGGCGGTGGCGGTTGTCCGCGGACCTGGATCCGGAGGGGCTGCCAGCCGATCCGCAGCTCGTAGCAGCCGGACTTCTCCACGTCGTCGGGCTCCCACTGCCACTCGGTCACCTGGTCGACCGCGAAGTCCGGGACGTCGCCGAACAGTGCGCCGAGCTCGGCGGCGACACGGAAGTTCTCGACCGCGAGCCCGGTCACGGGCGTGCCGTCGTCCGCGCGGGAGACCGAGACTCCCACGAGCACCTCTCTCGGGACGTCCGCGCCGGCCGGCTCCTCGGCAGTGCACGCCTCTACCAGCAGCCTCGCCATGTCGAGCCTCCTCGCTCGAGCGCCTGATTCAGCCAACTTCGCCTGCAGGAGGTTACTGAGGACGACGTCGAACGACGGCTGTTCGGTCCTCATAGTCACGCAGCTCGTCCCCCAAGCGAGCGCCCGCGTACTCACACGAGGCCGAGAGTCGCCCGAGAGCAGCGAGCTGCGACTTGCACCGCGAGCAGGCCCCCGACCGGCTGAACGCGAGCGAGGGGGAGGGAGAGTGCCACCCACTCCGTGAGTAGGGGGTCAGCCTGGATCCTGCATGAATGCTGGGATCGCGGAGCGTGGTCAACCGTTAGTCAACTTGAACGGGCCGTTGCGAGGTTTCTCGGGTGGGTGCCAGAAGGTGTGCAGCTCGCTAGTCCGTGATGCTCCGGCCATCATGCGCAGTCGGGTGCCTGTTTGATCTCTTTGGGCGTGCTCGCCTTAGGCAACTGCGAGCAGAGCAGGTCCGCCAGCTTGTTTGCGACCTTAGTGGCGGTCTCCTCCCCCGATTTCTCGGCGCGCGTCTTAGTGAGCTGGCCGACTGCGAGACCTCGAACCTTGTCGCGCGGAAAGGCAACAAGCCTTGCGGACTTCCCAACCACCGGACCGGTGGAGACGCCCAGGTAAATGCGATCGTCCGTCTGGGCAACGAAAACTCCCTTGACGGGCTCAACGCCTCCGATCAGTACGGCCGCAGGCTCGACTCGTGGGACAGTGGTGATCTCGTAGTGGGCCGCGACGCCCTGGACTGCCGACACGCCAAGGAACGCCACGACCGCAAACCACGAGAACCTGTGCGTCTTCTGGTAAACGGCGAACGCCAGGAGTGTGGTGCCGAAGCTAACCGCGAGCAGAACCCAGAATTGCTCCTGCTCGAGCCAGTCGCGCCTGGACATGAACAGGACTTCCGAGCCGACGAGCAGCACGAAAAGGAGCGTGAAGCGGAGGAGGCCCCATTTCCATGTCGCCTTTTTCTGCTCAACAGCCTCGCTGGTGGCCTCCGCGCGTGTTGTCTCAACTTCCGCCTTCATGCTCCGACGGTTCTCGTGAGCTGTCGTTTGCACCTCTCTCTGCGCACTGATGTCGGGCCTGCCGCTGCCCATGGCCGCGTTGAGCTCGCGGTCAGCTCTCTCGGCTTCCCCTTCCGCATCGTCGAGGCGCTTCATCGCCATCGCCATCGCACGGGTGCCTGCATCGACCTTGCCTAGCTCTTTCGTGCCACCTGTACGTTCGGCCTCCATCTGTTGCTTGTACTTCTTCGCTTTCCTCTGGACTCTCCAGGCGGTCCACAACTCAAGCGCAGTGTCAATGAGCCAGAGTAGGGCGACGGCGACGCCTGAGTAGACGATCGCCCAGATGAGAAAGTGACTGCCGGTCGATAGCAGCACTGACCGGGGCATCAACGCCACCGCCTCGGTTCCCGGGAGGCCCGCTTGGTCCGCTCGATCCCACAGGATCGCTCCGCCGAAGAGTGCGACGAAAGCGAGGAGGCCGACGCCCGTGACGAGGGCACTCAGAATTGGGCCGAGCTCGTCCCAGACACCCTTTACTCCCCGGTCGGTGCGGGGGCTGCCGTCCTTCTTGGCTCTCTTGTGGGCGGTCGCCCGTGCCTCCATCGCATCCTCCATGTGGACTAGCAGCCGCTCAGAACATCGCTCGTCGCCATCCGCTCGGGCTGCGTCACCCAGAGCTCGTACTTCGTCTTGATCGCGATCTGCCTCGCGACGTAGCGGCACCGGAAGGAGGCGGTTGGCAGGAACTCGGATGCGTCGTCATCACCCTTTGCGTTGTTGGTTGGTCGGTCAACCGCGAGGAGCACCAGGGGATCGTTCGCATAGAAGAGACGTCGCTCAAAAGGCCAAGCCTTCGCACCGGTGCGCCAGGCAGCTGCGAGCGCGACAACATGGTCGATCTGAACCTTCAGAGGCGAACTCGATTGGAACTGGATCGTCTTGCCCGTGTACGGGTCATGAAGCGTTCCCGTCGCCACCGTCGCCGCCTTGCACTTGGGACCATCCTTGAAGACAACTTGCGTGAGATCGCGAGCGAGGATGTCGTTGCGCGTGTCGCAGCTGTTGAGGTCGACGTCGTACCAGGCCGGACCGAAGCTCTTGACTTGTGGCTGGTATCCGTCCATCGAACCTGCGGGCTTCGTCTCGAGATTCGCGAGCCGCTGCTTCGCAGTCTTGGCCCACCCTGGCGAAGCCGACGGCGCACTCGGAGTCGCATGCTCCGCTGCGGTCGTGGGAACGACTGCGAGGGCGACAAGCGCGATGACGGCGAGCCAACGCTTGTTCACTTCGGCACGATCCTCTCGTCGCGCACTGGCGATGTCAAGTCGACAGCCTTCCGTCGCCCCGGCTTGACACGTTCTTGAGCGGCTCTTCCGACTCCTACACCGGCCGACGACCCCGTGTCACGCGAATTGGCTCGAGGGGGTGGGGGTGGGGATCTCCGGCACGCAGAGTCGGAGGTCGCTCCGAAACCTCGATGAGCGCAGGCGTCGCGGAGCCGTGTCAGATCGATGTCAGATCTGCACGATCCTTCAGCGAATGGTTGCACCACCGTTGCAGGAAGCGCGGGCCGCACGTGCTTCACCTCAGACCCGGCATGCCAGTACATCGACGTCCACCGGCTCTTGCTGATGATCAAGGGGTCGATCGACGAGGGCTATTAGTGGGGCGTGTTCAGGCCGAACTGCGAGCTGCTCTAGGGGCGGCCCGCGCAAGGGGGCGATGACCCGGTTGCGGTTGGACCACTGGCCGCCTGAGGCGCCTCCGCGCGAAGACCACCAAGAGAGTTCCTCGACGGCTGCACCGCTAGACGATGGCGCAGGATGACATGGACTACGGCCGGCTCATGTGCGTGGTCGGAGTCGCGCCCGTGACGCCGGCGAAATTCGTGATCTTCCGGATCCAGTTGGTCTTGGCGATCCTTCAGGCGACTTCGGCGAGTACTCGTGCGACGGTCGTGCGAGCCTCCGGCTCCCACCGCCCGAGTTCCGATCGCAGCGCCTCTTCACCTTGATCGACGAACGCCCTGATCGCCTGCGCGTACGAGATCGCGAAGATGAAGTTCATATCGCTCCAGCTGAGGGCTTCGACCTCGGCCACGGTGGTTGGCACCCGTGGCTCGGCGACCTCAGCCTCCCCAACTCGACCAAGCCCCTCGCGGAGCAGCGTCTCCACTGCCTTGATCCGAGCACCGTGGTCGGGGACAGAGATCTCCTGACGGAAGCCCTTCCCGCACTCGGGGCAGGTGCACGTCGCCCACGACTGGCGGCTCGTGCCTGTCGCAGCCTCGAGTAGGACGCGACGGATCGTCTCGACCTCCTCCGCGGCGGTGAGCGCGAGCGCGGCCGGACAGCTGACGGTCGATCAGAGGCGTGTGATCTGAGTTCGAGCGGCTCGGATTCGGCGTCTACGGGAATCCGTTGCCGTGCACTTCGCCTCTTCGCATGATCGCCGTCTAGGACCGAATCCCGTCCCACGTTCGGCTGCCAGTCGCGCGTGGTGCTCGCAGAGGTCTCCGCGGGTCGGCACAGATCGACACGCGCTGCCGTCACGAAGCCTTGCAGCGCACTGCGGAGTCGTGGTGTTGATGTATGAAGTGTGACACCTCCCATTACGCGTGCGCGCGAGACCTGCGGCAAACGAGGATCGCTTCGATGTAATCCCAGCGATAGCGGCCGGGCGCATCCGATACGCGTTCCTCGAGCTCTTTGAGGAAGGCCGCGACGAGACCGGGGGCACGGTCCTCGCCCTCGCGCGCGAAGGCGCGGAGGAGGAGCGGTCCGCCCCACGCGGTCACGCTGCGCACGTAGCCCCGCGCAAACACGGCGGGATCGTCGTCCCAGTAGGGATTGTCGAGACGGAAGAGCTCGGCGCTCTCGAGCTCGAGGCCGGCGACGCGCCCGCCACCGGCCTCAAAAGGGGCCTGAATCTCGTCGAGCGTGCGCATCCACACCGGAACGACGATCGCGGCGACGGTCCCGGCGTCGATGCGCCCCGCGCGGCACCAGTCTGCGAGCACCCGGTTCATGTCCCCGATGATCTCTACGTACAGCCCCGTCCTTTCGCGGCCCGGAGCGGGGGAGGCCGGGAGCGCAGCGATGAACCGGCCACCCGGCGCGAGCTCCATCGCACGCATCTCGAGCAGCCACTCCCATTGCCGCGCCGCGGCCACGCCCCAGGCCCGCCGCTCGCCTTCGTCAACGTGGTCCGGGTAGCCGGGAAAGACGGACCCAGTCGAGGCAAAGCCCGCCGCGTCTGCGACCCAGTGCATCGCCGTCCCGGTGACCGCGACGTGCACGCTGCCCGATGGCAGGCAAGGCGCCCGCTGGAGGGGAATGCCCGCCATGCTGATCACCAAGGCGGGAGACGGGTTGTGCTCGACCGCTCGGCGGCACGCCTCGCCGTGGGCCTCCGGCGAGGCGTAGTGGGCCCCAGTGCCGGCATCGGCGACTCCCAGGCCGGCGTCGCCCGGCGCAGGGATAACGACGGCCTCGGGCGCGTCCGCCGCTCCACCGAACGCGTGTCGCAGGTGGTCGGCGGCAACGCCCCACGCGTTCGTCGGCAGATCGACGAGCGCATAGATCAGCGGCCGGCCGGCGCGCTCCCGCGCGAGCTCGCGGATCAGGCCGTGGGAGTTCACGCCGTCGGCGGCGCCGAGATCGACCACGCGGAGCACCGGCTCGTCCGCAAACAACCGCGCCGCGGCCAGCACGGCCGGGTGGGTCGCCTCGAATGCGGCGCGCTGCGATAGCGCGTACCGCGCGTAGTCGTCTGCCATGCTCGAGAGCTCGGGGCGATCTGACGGCGTGGCGCGCTCCCTTCCGGACAGCAGCGCCAGGTCTCCGCGCTGCGAAGAAATCGTCCCACAAGATTGGCTATCACGAAGCGCCGGCTACCAAGGCCCCAGCCCGATGAGCCCGTTCGCATGGTGGGCGGGTCGTCACGGCTTTCTATCTACGGGGGCGCGCGTGCGTGCGCGTAGAGAGCCACGCACTCAGCGGGCCCGCTCCCCGCCCGGCAGCGGGCCCCGACCCGACGAACGGGTTCACGGGGGTGGTTAGGGCCCCAACGCCTCATCCACTTACGCGTGCGCGCGCGTGCGCGGGGGAAGGGGCGGCGCGCCCCGCATCCAGGCCCAGCACGCGCGAGGGGGGTGGGTACCCCGGTCCTCGCGTGCGCGCGCGTGCGCGCGAGGGAGATGGGGAACGCGCGGCGCCCGAGGAGCACCGCGAGCAGGCCCCCGACCGGCTGAACGCGAGGAGGTCGCGCGGGCAGGGCTGGAGTGGCGCTGGCGAACGCCGGAGCAGGCAGGCGAGCTGCTCGGGATCTCGGCTGCGGCGGTGCGGCAGAGAGTCGCGCGAGGCCAGCTACCGGCGACGGACGACTGGAGGGCCGTCTCTACCTCGATGTGCACGACCTTAACGTCGCGATCACGGAACGGCGGCTACGATGGCCCCCGGCTTCATGTTGACCAACAAATGGGCCGAGCGCTGCGCTAACAGCCCCGGCCCTGCGACACAGGAGGACTAGCTCCCATGTCGCAGATTCATCCTCTCACGCTTCGACCCCTACGCCGCGGGCGCGTGGACGGGCTGTCCCGGCCTCTGGTGGCGGCGTCGGGCCGACGGCTCGATCGTCTACGAGATCAAGCTGCGCCAGAACGGCGTGCTCGGCTCGGACACGCTCCCCGAGGGAACGAGCGAGAAGCAGGCCGATCACGGCCTGGAAGAAGGCGAGCGCGAAAGCGCGACGAGGGCGGCAGGCCGCTCTCGCAGAACGTCACGCTCGCCGCTGTCGCCACGGAGGCGTTCCTCGACCTGGAGGGACGGGTGCAGGCAGGGACGCGCTCGCAGCGCACCCTCGACGGCTACCGGCAGAACTGGAACGACGCTACATCGAGCCGTCCCTCGGGCGGAAGAAGATCGCCAAGATCGGCTCTCGGGACGTGCTTGCGCTCATCGCCAAGCTGCGCAGCCTCCCTCGCGAGGACGGCAAGGACGGGTTGGCCGAGTGGACGGCCTCGGGCGTCATCACCTGCCTGCGGATGATCCTCCGGTTCGCGCAGACACTCGGGCTACACGACGAACGACCCCTTCTCGACGCTCTCGCCCGACGACCTCCCTCAGCAGCGAGCGCGGGAGGACTTCGAGGCGTCGGGTCCTGCGGCCCGTCGAGATCGAGCGGTTGATCGCCGCGACGACGCCGACCTACCGCAACGCCGTCGACGTCATCGCCTACTCGGGCCTGCGAGCTTCGGAGGCTGCCGGGCTTGACCTGGGCGGACATCGATCTCGTTGATCGCGTCGTCCGCGTGCGATCGAGCAGCTCGCCCCGCTCCGTCGCGGCGAGGAGCCGAGGCGCGTGAAGACGAAGTCGCGGGCGTCCGTGCGCGAGGTGCCGCTCCTCGACCGGGCCTACGAGGCGCTCGTCGCCCAGTTGGCGAGACGAGCAGGCGAAGGGCTTGGGGAACGAGTCCGACTTCGTCTTCACCTCGCTGACCGGAAGGCCGCTCGGGCGTGACCGCCTCTCCAAGCGCGGGGTGACGGCAGCGGCAAGAGGGCGGGCCTCGGGCACGTCAACGCGCAGACGCTCCGTCGCTCGGTGGCCACGGCGACGGCGCACGCGAGGGTCCCGGTGGTGATCGCGGCGGCGATGACCGGGCACTCGCCGGCAGGTGTACGACGCCCACTACGCGAGGCCTTTCAGGGACGCGGAGGAGCGCGAAAAGGTGCGGAACTCGCTCGCTTCGATCGGGTTCGGAAACGCGCTAGTTGACCAACCAGTTGACCAAAGGCCGATCTGAGTGCTCTTCGGTATCAGCCTGGAGAACAGAAAGCCCCGCATTTGCGGGGCCTTTCTCGGATGGGCGGTACTGGGCTCGAACCAGTGACCCCCAGCTTGTCGAGCTGGTGCTCTCCCAACTGAGCTAACCGCCCCGGGACGAGCCAGTCTAGCCGACTCCGCGGGTCGGGCTAATGGCGACCCCTAGCGGATCCGATCAGGTCGGGCTCGGGCCGAGGAGCGCAGAGAGCTCCTCGGGCTCGATGCGAAAGTCCGTATCAGTACCTCCGAAGAAGCCGTGCTCGGCGATCAGATGCGCGCTGAGGACGAACCCCTCGACTCCGACTCCTCGCGCGACGTTCCGGGCCCGGAACTGGTTCGCGCCGGCCCGCTTGCCGCCGTCCCCGTACCCACAGCTCTCGAACTCTTCCGGTGCCCAGGGACACGTCAGGATGCCGCGGCGCCGGAGGATCTCGACCTCGAGGTCGCCCTCGGACACGGGACTGCCCCAGTCGCTGCCCACTGCTCGCTCGAGGAGCCGAAGCAACCGTCCGCCGAGCTCCGAGGCGTCGACACCCGTCGCGCGTAGGCGCTCCGCGTCGCTCGCGAGCCTCTCGTCGAGCGACTCGTCGGCGAGGAGCATGGGCCTCGGGAACCAGCCACCTGGCCGCATGCGCCGCTCGACCTCTACGAGTTCGACCAGGTGGAGCTACCCCTCCTTCCGCGTCTTCTGATCCGCCGCCGGGAACCGCTTCTTGCCCATGAGCTGCCCGAATCGCTTCTCGCCGGCGTGCATGACGAACGCCGACTTCACTGCGACCTCTTCGCTGCGGAGCACGTAGACGAAGGAGTAGGCGGGCTCGATCGCGCGCTGCCTGTCCAGCGGGCCGAGCTCGAAGTAGCCCAGAGCCGCTTTCGTGACGACGATGTCGCCAGGCAGCTTGGCGGCGAGCCTTTCGACGGCACGCATCGCCTCCTCAGGTTGCTTCAGCTTGACGGTGCCCAGGCGCCTACCGAGCTGACGCCACACGCAGCGAAACCCGATCACCTCCTCGGTGGGATCGACCGTCACCATTGCGAACCCGCCCGGCCCTTCCACGAGCAGGTCATCGATCTTCCGACGATAGACGACCCCGGCGTCGATCATGGTCTCGCGGACCCGTTGCGACTCCACGTCCGCGACCGCGCTGTGCATGTGCGTCACGCGCGCGAGCTGCGCCGAGCTGCGGTCTGCGATCTTGGATCTGTCGAGGAACTTGCGCGCGATCGCATCTGCCCTCCGATCCGAGAGCTCGAACGCCTTCTTCGGCTCGCGGCCGTACTTGTCACGGTGGTAGAACGCCACCGCCCCGCTGGCCAGATGGATCTCGAGCCGGTGGCGCCCCTCGTTGTAGGCGAGAAGGTCGGTGGACGTGATGACATCCCCTTCGGCGCCGGCGAGGCCGAGGGATTTGCCGGTTGCGCGGAGCGTCGCGGGCGTGGGTTTCACGGGCCGGGTCGCATACGCGGCGGCGGACGCAGGTACCTCTCTCGGTAGCTTGGCTTCGAATTTGACGGCCATCTAGAGCCTCCCTTGATCCGGATACCCGCAGATCACGAGCGCCATCTCCACGCGAACCACGCCACCTGGTTGCTGGGGATGTCGTCGAACCCCCCGCCGAGCCGTTCGTTGTCACGCCGGTTGAGGGCGTCCGCCTGCGTGCGCCCAGCGGCCATCGTGATCGGGTTGTCGTCCAGCCAGAACGAGTAGCACTCGTCCAGCCATGCGTTGGTCAGGCGCTCGCCGTTTCCCGCACGGCGCGCGAAGTTGTAGCCTCGTCCACCGGTCCACCAGGCGTCGGACACGAGATCGGTGAACGCGAGAATCATGCGCAGGCCGAAGAACGCGTTCCGCCAGGTGGCGATGAGGTTCCGCGTCAGCTCGAGGCTGTTGCACGCGTCGATGCACAGATATTCGAGCTGGTTGTTGCCGAAGCGCGCCCGGTCCGAGCGCCAGGTGCAGCTCGTGCGCTGGACGCCGAAGAATCCCGAGAACACATTGGCCGCGCTCGTCGAGCCGTGGGACGAGAAGTGGGCGAAGTCCACGTTGTCGATCCAGTTGGTGTCGTCCCCGCCGAAGTTCGGGTCGCGGAAGTCCTGCTCCCACGCGTTCGCGTTCCCCCAGTCGAAGAGCGCAGTGTGACCACGGGACGTCATCCCGTTCTTGAACCCCTGTGACGTCTCGTCGCAGTACGAGAGCTCAGGTTGGTCGCAGGGGGGTGGAAAGTCGTTGATCCACTCGACGCCGACGGTTGCCATGGCGGCCTCCCTTCGTGCGCGACTACACGCTGCAGGTCCTCGCCCCGTTTTGGACCTTCAGTTGGAAGAGCTAGGCGATTGCGACGACGACGCTGCGGCTAGCGACGGCACGCTCGTAGTAGGCAACCATGCTTACACCTTGGATCTACCGAGTCAACTCGGGATGTTTCGCCAAGTCCTCCTAGTTTCCGAGCGGGTTCAGCTTCGCGGCCTGGCCCTGGAACGCGAAGAAGAGCAAGTCGACCATGCGGAAGGTCTGGTTGTTCGGCCCGAGCGACGGCTGGAAGTCGGTGTCGCGGACGATCGAGTGCGTGCTGCCCTCCATCGCGCGGTGGAAGGTCTCGGCGACGATGCGCGCGCCGACGCCCTTCAGCTTCCCGTTGTTGAACTCCGCCTCGCGCAGGATGTAGAACCAGAGCGGCGTCCTCTGGATGAGCGCCGTCCGCTGCGCGGGGGTGAGCGAGCCGAGGCCGACTCCGTTGTTGTTCCCGTCCCGGATCTGCACGTTCGTCAGCTTCGTGACGTTCACGCCCTTGTTCTTCAGGAACGTGACCATCTGCTGACCGGTCGCGAGCTTGACCATCCGCCCGCGCCGGAGGTTCCGCACGGCGAGGTTCGCATCGGCCGGCGGGAACCCCGGGAGGATGCTGAGCGGGTCGACGAGCCGCGTGTCGATGCGCATCGCGCGGTTGAACTTCCCCGGCGGCACGACGAGGGCGGGCTTGTTGTTCTCCGAGAAGTCGAAGAGGCGCCGGAAGTCGGCGATCCAGTTGCTCGGGAGCTTCAGGCTGCCGCCGAGCGTGCCGTTCAGGCCGGCGAACTCGAAGAGCAAGTCGAGCGATCCGGAGCCGCCGTCGAAGATCCGGTTCCAGTTGTAGTTCGACCGAATCATCGAGTGACCGAGCCTGAACGCGGCGACGGAGAACTCGATCGGCATCGTCGGGACGTCCATCGGCGGCACGCCCACCTCGAACGCCTTGCGGCCCTGGTTGAACACGTTGTTGACGACGCCCGGCGCGCAGACGCGCGTGAGGTAGTCCGTCTTCAGCATCCACTGGTAGTGCTTGACGACCTTCTGGCGCGCCTTGGCGAAGCGCTGACCGGGCGGGATCGAGGCCGGAAGCGTGTCCACGACGCGGTTGTGGAAGCGGATCATCGCGAGGTGCAGCTGCGCGACCGCGAGGTTCTCGTCGTTCCGCGGGTCGGGGATGATCGCCGTCCGCTTCTGCGCGGGAGTCGAGCCCGCGCCGCGCGGGAGGTCGTGGCCGGGCTTGGCGGGGATTCCGCCGATCGAGGCCGTCGTCCCCATCTTCAGGTGGATCTTGTCGGCCTCGTAGAACTTCTCGGACGCCGGGTCGTTCGGCCCGGCGCCGTACAGCGAGTCCAGGTCGAGGCTCGGAGAGCGGGCCTGCACGAGCTGCGCAGGCGTGACGTTCTCGCCGAGCATGACCTCGGTCTTGTCGAACGTCAGATCGTGGTCGACGAACTGGCCGAGGTAGGTGAAGCCGGCCGGCATCCCCGACGCGCCGCCGCCGCCGCTCGTCGCCATCGCCTCACCGATCTTCTTCAGGTTGGGCTCGCCGAGCTGCTTGTTCACGCCCGACGGCCCCATCCGCGAGAAGCGGAACGGAGGCGTGACCGCCGCGGCGGCGGTGGAGAAGAGCACGCGATCCGCGTCCCTCCCTCCGGCGGCCTCCCCGAGCAGCCCCTCCCCGACGACGAAGTAGCTCTCCGACCCGTGGCGTTCCATGTGCCCTCCCTCTGTGGCGGTTCCGCGGATCCTTCCCGCTCGCACGCTATCGCGCGACTACCGAAAGGGCGATCTGAGTCACCCCTCCGCGCCCAGAGTCTTACCGGACTCGCTAGGTGGCGGGTCGCATCGACCCGTCGATCACGTCAGAAGATCTCGGGGCACCACGGAGCGCGGTCGGACGCGAAGAGCGCGTCTGCTCGCGCGAGGCCGCCGCGGGCGGTCTCCTCGACGAGACCCGCGCGCGCCAGCTCGCCGAAGGTGATCCCGCCCAAGTAGGTCGCGCCGAGCGCCTGTGCGTCGAGCCTCAGGTCGGGCCGGCGGCTCGATCGCCGCGCCTTCCCGTCCGCGATCGTCCACGTCCCGTCGTTCCAGGGGCAGAACGGGTGCGAGAGCTCGAACGTGAGCCGTCCGTCGCGTCGCGTAGCCGCGCTCCGTGAGCGACGCTCCGACGTCGACGAGGTCGACCCAGAGCCCGGTGCCAACCTTGAGGTCGAGATAGTCGAAGCGCGCGAACTGGTGCTGGATCGGGTGGTCGGTCGGGAGCAGCCACGCGAGGATCTCGTGGGTCCAGTCGAGCTCGGTGAGGAAGCGCCAGAGCTCGCGGGTTGCGACCGCGTCGACCCCGATCGCCTCGACGACGCGCAGCCGCCGCTTCCATTCGCCGTCCTCCTCGGCCTGCGAGATGCGGTAGAGCGCGTAGCCACCGGGCTTGCCGTCGAGCTCGAAGAGCGCGCGATTGAGCGGGCCGGAGCCGGGCGGCCGGCGCGACGGGTCGTCGCGGAGCCGCCGGAGCTCCCACCACTCCTTCGAGCGCGAGAGCATCCCGGGAGTCGACGCGCGAACGCGATCCCAGATCCGCGGGAAGGTCTTCAGTCCCTCGGCGCCGTCGACGAGTCGCACGGCGCCGTCGCGCGGAGGCGTCCCGGCGCGGAGCGCTGCGCGTTCGCGCGGCAGGCGCATCTCGTACGTGTGCGACGCGTGCCCGTAGCCGAACCGGCCGTAGATCGTCGGCTCCGAGGCCCAGAGCGATGCGAACGGCTCGCCGCGCTCGCGCACGTCGTCGAGCTGCGCGCGCATCATCCGGCTCAGGATCCCGCGGCGCCGGTGCGTCGGCAGCACGCCGACGACCGTAACGCCCGCGCACGGAACGATCCGCGGCCCGGGCACGGTCATCTCGAACGGGAATACGCCCGCGCCGCCGACGATCTCCTTCCCGTCGAACGCGGCGTGCATGCGGTCGACCGGGAGCACCTTCGAGAAGCGCTCGACTTCGTCCTCGGTCGGCACCCAGCCGAAGTAGTGCCCGATCGCGCCCAGCGCCGTGCCCAGCTCGTCCAGCGAGCGGCAGGGTCGTACTCGGTAGGCCATTTTCTCCCCGTCCCCTTTTCGAACCTGTCTGTGTCGAATCTGACTGGGCGCGCGGAGTCTACAAACGCGAACGGATTCTCAAAAGCCCTCGGGGCAGTACGGCGGAAGCGGCGTGGCGAAGAGCGCTGTGGCGCGGGCGAGGCCGCCCGGGCGGAGCTCACGGGCACGGCCCGCGGCAGCGAGTCGCTCGAAGCTGAACGCGCCGAGGTAGGCGGACGCGAGATCGCGTACGTCGATCGCGACGTCGGCCTCGGCCTCGGTCCTTCCAATCTCCGCGCCGACGGCGAAGCGGCCTGCGTTCCGCGGCAACACGTCGTCCGTGACCTCGAGCACGCACCGGCTTGCCGTCGATGAAGCTGCGGGCGGCGAGCGCGGCCTCGAGGTCGACGAAGCGGAGCCACAGCCCGTCGTAGATCGTGACGTGGAGCCGGCGCGGGTCCTTCACCAGCAGAGGAAGCGACCAGTCCGGATCGATCGTCCCCTTCACCCGGGCAACGAGATCGACGCCGAAGAGGAAGCGCCAGAGCTCGGCGGTCGCTTCGGGGGAGGTCGCATGCGCCTCGACGACACGGAGCTCGCCTTTCGGTCCTCCCTCCTCCCACTTCGGCTTCATGCGATACAGCGCATAGCCCGCGGGCTCGCCGTCGAGCTCGAGCAGCGCGTAGTACTTCGGGCTGGCGCCGTGACGCCAGTGCTCGGGGTCCGGCAGGACGTAGTTCGTCCACCACTCCGGGGTCCGCCGGATGAATCCGGGGCGCGCCTTGCGCAGGCTCTCGTGCAAGGGCGGGAAGAGCTCCGTGGCCTCGTCGAGCGTCACGAGCCTTACCGATCCCCGCGGGCCGGCGTCGTCGCGAAGCGCGAACGCTCCCCGCTCGCCGTCGATCTGCGACTCCGTCGCCGCGATCCCGTAGCCGAAGCGCCCGTAGATGAGGGACTCCGACGCCCACAGGATCGCCAGCGGCTCGCCGCGCGCGTGCACGTCCTCGAACTGGCGGAGCATGAGCTCGCGCAGGATCCCGCGGCGGCGGTGGCTCGGCAGGACGCCGACCCAGCTCACTCCCGCCGCTCCGGCGGTACCGCCGGGAATCGTGAGCTCGAACGGATACGAGGCGGTCACACCGACGGGCCGCCCACCGTCCCACGCGACGAGCAGGCGGTCGAGCTGCATGCTGCGGCGCGCGCGCTCGACGTCGTCGTCCTTCAGCTCCTCGCCGAAGGCCGTGGAGGTCGTCAGCAGAACGTCGCGGAACTCGGCGTCGATCGGGGCTCGGTACTCGATGGTCATGCGATCTTCTCGAGCGGCGCGTACTCGATCATGAGCCGCCGCTCGCTGCCGTCGTCGGGGAAGCGGATCGTGACGACGCCGCCGGGCTCGACCGCGATCACGATGCCCTCGCCGAGCGACGCATGGCGCACGCTGTCTCCCGTGGCGAGCACGAGGTGGGCATTGCCACGCGGCGCTGTAGGCGCCGCGCTCGCGGGCGAGCCGTAGCCCGACCACGAGGCGGGCCGCAGCCGCTCGCGCTCGACCTCGGCCGGCAGCTCGTCGAGGAAGCGCGAGGCGAGGTTGTAGTTGCGCCGCCCCCAGAGCGAGCGCGACATCGTGTGGACGAGCGTGAGCCGCTCCATCGCCCGCGTCATGCAGACGTAGGCAAGGCGGCGCTCCTCCTCCACTCCCTGCTCCTCGATCGCGCGCACATGCGGGAAGACGCCCTCCTCCATCCCGATCGCGAACACCGCGCGGAACTCGAGCCCCTTCGCGTTGTGCAGCGTCATCAGCGTGACGAGGCCGCGCTCGTCGCGGATCGTGTCCTGGTCGGAGACGAGCGAGATGTCCTGGAGGAAGCCGGCAAGCGAGGGCTCGGCGTTCTCGAGCCGGTACTCGCGCGCGACGCCGACGAGCTCCTGCAGGTTCTCGATCCGTCCGCGCGCCTCGATCGTCCGCTCGGCCTCGAACGCTTCGATGATCCCCATCTTCTCGAGCACGCGCTCGAGGACCTCGTCGACGTGCAGCTCGTGCGACGCGGCCATGAGCGTCTCCATCGTGGAGTGGAAGCCCTTGATCGAGCGCGCCGCGGCGGCCGTCACGCCGGCGGCCTCGGGGTCGGCCATCGCCTCGAAGAGGGTCCGGCCGGTCGAGTCCGCGTGCGTCACGAGCCGCGCGAGCGACGTGCCGCCGATCCCGCGCCGCGGGCGGTTCGCGATGCGGAGGAGCGAGCCCGCGTCGGACGGGTTCACGAGCACGGTCAGGTACGCCGTCGCGTCGCGGATCTCGGCGCGCTCGTAGAAGCGCGGCCCGCCGATCACCTGGTACGGCACGTCCTGCCGGACGAGCACGTCTTCCAGCACCCGCGACTGCGCGTTCGTCCGGTAGAAGACCGCGATCTCGCTCGCCGAGTAGCCGCCGTCGATGAGGCTCGCGATCTCGGCCGCGACGAACCGCGCCTCCGCGTGCTCGTCCTCGACCTCGACGACGCGCACGGGATCGCCCTCGCCGAGGTCGGAGAAGAGCCGCTTCGGCTTGCGCTCGCGGTTGTTGTCGATGACCGAGTTGGCCGCGCGGAGGATCATGTTGGTCGAGCGATAGTTCTGCTCGAGAGCGATCACACGCGTCCCGGGAAAGTCGCGCTCGAACTCCATGATGTTGCGGATGTCCGCGCCCCGGAAGGCGTAGATCGACTGGTCCGGGTCGCCCACTGCGAACACGTTTCCGTGCTTCGCGGCCAGCAGCTGGAGAAGCCGGTACTGGGCGTGGTTCGTGTCCTGGTACTCGTCCACGAGCACGTGCTGAAACGCCTTCTGCCAGCGCTCGAGCGCCTCCGGGAATCGCTCGAGCACCTCGACGGTGAGCATGAGCATGTCGTCGAAGTCGACGGCGTTCGAGGCGTGGAGGCGGCGCTGGTAGAGCTCGTACGCCTCCGCGACGGTCTGGTCCCAGAACGAGGAGACCCGCTCGAGCGCCTGCTTCGGCGACACGAGCTCGTTCTTCATCCGCGAGATCTGCGAGTGGATGCCGCGGGGCGAGAAGCGCTTCGGGTCCTTGCCGAGCTCCTCGAGAACCGACTTCGTCAGGCGCACCTGGTCCTGGTCGTCGTAGATCGAGAAGCTCGACGTGTAGCCGAGCCGGGCGGCCTCGCGGCGCAGGATCCGGCCGCAGGCGGCGTGGAAGGTGAGGATCCAGATCGCGCGCGCGGTCACGCCGAGCATCAGCTCGAGCCGCTCGCGCATCTCCCCCGCGGCCTTGTTCGTGAACGTGATCGCGAGGATCTCGTTCGGCTTGACCTTGTGGTCGGCGATCAGGTGCGCGACGCGGTGCGTGAGGACGCGCGTCTTTCCCGATCCGGCGCCGGCCACGACCAGAACCGGGCCGCCCGTGTGCCGGACCGCCTCGAGCTGGGCCTCGTTGAGGCCGTGGAGGAAGGTTTCCGTGGGTGCAACCGCGATTCGTCGATGCTAGCCGCCGCGGTTGTGGGGTCAGGCTTTAGCCTGACCTCGTCTTTGGGTTTGGCCTGCTCCCAAGGAACACCTAACACCGGGGTCAGGCTGAAGCCTGACCCCCAGCGCGGCGCGTCAAGACGAGGCGGCGAAAGCGATGGTCGCCCAGAGCGAGCGGTGCGCGGACCCGAAGCTCGGGCCCGTCTCCCTGTCGGTCAGGGTGAGATTCGGCGTGTGGAGCACGTGGTCGATCGCAATCCCGAGCGGCCCGAGGAACGCCGGCCACGTCGCCTGGAAGCCGAAGCCCTCGGCCGAGTCCTGCAGGCCGCTGTCCTCCTCGAGATCGGACATGGCGCTCGACCAGGACACGGTGTTCAGGTCACCGAGGACGACTTTCGGCCCCTGCTGGTCCAGCGCCCAGTTCGCGACGGCCCGCAGTTCTGCGTCGCGCTCGTCGGCCGCGTTCGGCGACGTCGGAGCGAGGACGTGCACGGCGAGGATCGCGACCTGCTGCCCGCCGAGCTCGATCTCGAAGACGAGCGACGAGGTCGGAAGCGCGATCTGCGCCTGGACGTTTCGCACGACGGCGTCCGTGACCAGCACAGCCCCGGCATCGACTCCCGGGCGTACGAGACGGTAGCCCGCGGGTAGCGCAGGCTTCCAGCCCGCAGGAGGCTCCAGAACGACGAGCGCGTCCGGCCTGCGTTCCTCCAGCTCCGCGCGGAGCGAGTCCTCGTCGACCTCGACGCCCTGCATCTGCACGTGCGCGAGGCTGAGACGCGCCCCGGTCGCTGGCTGGGCGGAGTCGGAGGTGTAGAGCGGCGCGAGGACGATCACGTTCAGGCCGACCGTCGCGAGCCCGACCCCGATGCCCAGAACCCAGCGACCGAAGCTCGCGAGAGCCAGGACGAGTAGCCCGAGGACGAGAAGCTGGGTGCGGACGCTCGTCGCGAGCTCGGCGATCCAGAGCCGACCGTCGACGAAACCGAGGACGGACGTCGCGAGCGCACCGATTCCGGCCAGGAGCAGCGGAAGACGGAGCGTGGCCGTTAGCGGGGCACCTCAGCCGGGCCGAGCCTGTCGGTAGAACTCGGCGGTTCGATAGAAGCTGCGCGCGACCGGCGTGTCGGGCATCGGCGCAGCTCATCCTAAGGCGGCCGCGGCAGCGACAAGCGCGGCGGTTTCCGCGAGCTTTGCGGCCGCGCCCAGCACGTCGCCGGTGACGCCGCCGAAGCGCGAGCGGGCGGCGAGGCCGAGGACGAGCGCTGCGAGCGCGGCCGCGCCGGCCGCCCACAACCCGGCCGCCCCCGCAGGCAGCGCGAGCACGAGGGCGAGCCCGATCCCGACCACGACCGTGGCGGCGCCGATGCCTTCGAGCGCGCGGCCCTGACCCTCGCCCGGACGCGCATACGGCATCGCGACTGCGAGCGGGAGCATCGCGGCACGCCCGGCCGCGCCGGCTGCAAGACCCACGAGCGCGGCGTCGTCCGTCTCGGCAAGCGCTCCGAGCAACGCCGCGTCGAGTAGGCACACGAGGACGAGCGCCGTCGCACCGAACGCGCCGACGGCGTGGTCGCGCATGATCTCGAGCGCGTGCTCACGGCTGCGTGCGCCGAGCGCGTCGGCGGTGTCGGCGAGGGCGTCGAGGTGGAGCGCGCCGGTGAGGAGCGCGGCGAGGGCGACCGCGAGCCCGCCCGCTGCGAGCGCCGGCAGGCGGTCCGCGGTCAGGTCTGCGAGCAATCCGGCGGCACCTCCCACGAGCCCGCCGACGACCGGGAACAGCCAGGCGCCGCGGCCGACATCCTTCGCATCGAGGTCGATCCAGCGACCGACCGGGACGCGCGTCAGGAACGCGACCGCGGCCGCCGCGCTTCTCACCTGCCCGTGTCCGTGACGCCGGCAGTCTCGAACGTCGCCATCTCGACGAGGATCGCGCGCGCCGCTTCGAGCAGTGGGAGCGCGAGTGCGGCGCCGCTCCCCTCCCCGAGCCGGAGGCCGAGGTCGAGGAGCGGTTCGAGACCGAGAGCGTCGAGCACCGCCTCGTGCCCCGGCTCCGGGGAGCGGTGAGACGCGACCAAGTAGCCGCCGAGCGCGGACTCGAGTCGCGCTGCAGCGAGTGCGGAGGCACCCGTGATGAAGCCGTCGAGGACGACGACCGCTCCTGCCGCGGCGCTTCCGTGCGCGACGCCCGCGAGGAGCCCGATCTCGAAGCCGCCGACCGCCGCGAGCGCGCCGACCGGGTCGTCGCTCGAGAGGTCGTTCACCGGCGAGCATGCGCTCGACGACCTCGACCTTGCGCTCGACCCCGCGCGCGTCGAGCCCAGTGCCCGGCCCGCACATCTCCGCCGGCTCGCGGCCGAGGAGCGCGCAGGAGAGCGCGGCGGCCGAGGTCGTGTTGCCGATGCCCATGTCGCCGAGCGCGACCACGTTGGCGCCCGCTTCGACGAGCTCTGCCGCGAGCGAAGCGCCGCGCTCCAGCGCCTCCGACGCGGTCTCGCGGCTCATCGCCGGGCCGAGCGCCGCGTTCGCCGTTCCCTCTCCGAGCCGGAGGCTTCGAACCGCGGGATGCTCGAACGGCTCGACAACGCCCGCGTCGACGACGAGCAGTTCGGCGCCGAGCGAGCGGGCGAGCACGCAGATCGCAGCGCCGCCCGACGCGAAGTTCGCGAGCATCTGGCGCGTCACCTCCTGCGGGTACGCACTCACGCCTTCCGCCGCGACGCCGTGGTCGCCGGCGGCGACGACGATCGCGGGTCGAAGCGGCTCGGGCGCGATCGTTCCGTGGACGGCCGCAATCTGCGCTGCGAGCTGCTCGAGCCGACCGAGGCTTCCGCGCGGCTTCGTCTTGCGGTCGAGCTCAGCCAGCGCAGCCGCGCGCACGTCCTCGTCGACGGGAGGAACCCCGATCACCGCGGCTCGAGCCTCAGCATTCGCCCCGCAACCACGAACGCGGCGTCAGCCGAGGCCTCCACCCAGACGCGGTTGACCGAGCCCAGGAGGTCGCGATACGAGCGGCTCATCGGCTCGAACGGGACGATGCCGAGCCCGACCTCGTTCGAGACCGCGATCGTCAGCGCGGTCCGCTCCGCGGCGACCGCCGCAGCACTCGCCGCGGCGTTGAGCACTAGGTCCGGGTCGCCGTCACGCGCGAGCGCGTTCGCGGTCCACAGCGTGAGGCAGTCGACGACGACGACATGCGATGGATCCGCGCTCGCGACCGCCGCCTCGAGCGCGTACGGCTCCTCGACCGTGACCCACCCACCCGGCCGCTCCGCGCGATGCGCGGCGATCCGCGCCGCCATCTCCTCGTCGCCCGGCTCGCCGGTGGCGATGAACGTAACCGGCGCGCCGGACCCGGCCGCAAGCTCCACCGCGAGCCGGGACTTGCCGCAGCGCGCGCCGCCGAGGAGAACGGTGAGCGGCATCTCAGCTCGCCGGCGGCGCGCGACGGCACGACCGCGATCCGGCCGTCGACGTCCACGACCTGGATCGACGCCTCGTAGTGCGCCGCGATGAGCGCCTCGGTGAGGACGTCGCGCGGCCCGCCGTCGGCGACGACGCGGCCCGCGTCGAGCAGCACCATCCGGTCGGCGTACTGGGCAGCGAGCGTGAGGTCGTGCATCGCGGCGACCAGCGTGAGCCCCGACTCGCCGCGAAGGAGGTCGAGCAGCTCGAGCGCCTGCTGCTGATGGCCGATGTCGAGCGCGGCCGTCGGCTCGTCGAGGAGCACGATGCGAGCCTCCTGCGCGAGCGCCCGCGCGACGACGACGCGCTGCCGCTCGCCGCCCGAGAGCGTGCCGAGGCGGCGGTCGCGGTACGGGAGAAGGTCGAGCCGCTCGAGCGCGCCCGCCGCGACCTCGCGATCGCGACCGCTCTCCTTCGCCAGGCGGCCCAGATGCGGCGTTCGCCCCATGAGGACGTATTCCGCGACCGTCATCCACGGCGGCGTCGAGGGGTCCTGCGGGACGACGGCGACGATCCGCGACAGCTCCGTGCGCTTCAGCTCCCGCGTGTCGCGCCCGTGGAGCGCGATCGCGCCGGAGAACGGGACGAGTCGCGCGATCGCCCGCAGCAACGTGGTCTTGCCCGCGCCGTTCGGCCCGATCAGGCCGAGCCACTCGCCGTCGGCGATCTCGAGGTCGACCGCCGTCGACCACTGCGCGGTTCCCGAGGACGACCGTGACTCCCCGGAGCGCGATCGCGCTCACGCGAGGCCACCCCGCGTCGTCCTCAGCACGAGCGCGAAGAACGGCGCGCCGAAGAACGCGGTCACGATCCCGAGCGGGAGCTCCGCGGGCGAGAGCGCGGTGCGCGCGATGACGTCGGCGAGCACGAGGAAGCCGGCGCCGCCGATGACCGACAACGGCAGGAGCGCGCGGTACCCGCTCCCCACGATCATCCGGATCGCGTGCGGGACGATGATCCCGACGAACGCGATCAGCCCGCAGACCGCGACCGCGGCGGCCGTTCCCACGGTCGCCGCCGCGACGAGGAGCAACCGCGTGCGCCGGACGTCGACCCCGAGCGTCGCTCGCCTCGTCGTCACCGAGGTTGAGGATGTCGATGACGCGCCGGTGGACGAGCATCACGGCCGCCGCGACCGCCACGTACGGGAGCACGAGCACGACGTCGCTCCAGCCCGAGCTCGGGATCGTGCCGAGGATCCACGTGTAGACCTGCTGGAGCGTGTCCGAGTTCTGCTGCTGCACGAACGTCTGCAGCGCCGTGAAGAACGACGCGACGGTGACGCCGGCCAGGATGAGTGTCGCGGCGTCGCGCTCCCGGCCCGCCGAGCGGCCGATCGAGTACGTCGCGACGACCGCGGCTGCGCCGCCGAGGAACGCCGCGACGGGAAGCAGCTCCTGCCCGCGGAGGCCCTCCGGCAGGTAGGCGATCGACAGCGTCGCGCCGAGCCCGGCTCCGGCGGCCACGCCGAGGAGGTACGGGTCGGCGAGCGGGTTCCGGAAGACGCCCTGGTAGGTCGCGCCCGCGAGCGCGAGCGTGCCGCCGACGAGCGCCGCGAGCACGACCCGCGGCATCCGGATGTCCCAGAGGATCGACTCCTCGGTCGCCGAGAGCGACGAGGTGACGCCGGGGAAGTGCAGCTTCTCTCCGATCGAGCTCAGCACCGGCCCGATCCCGAGCTCGATCGGCCCGACGAGCACGCCGATCGTCACGGAGAGGACGAGGAACGCCGCCGCCGCGCCCGCCGTGAGCGGTGTCACCCCACGTGGGGCGACCGTGGCCGTGGAGCGTGCGGCGGCGGCGTCCATGTCGGCCTAGAGCCGGGCGAGCGCCGCGGACATCGCGCGGAAGAAGCTCACGAGCCGCGGCCCCCAGCGTGACGCGACCGAGTCGTGAACGCTGACGATCGAGCCGGAGCGGACGGCGCTGATGCGGTCCCAACCCGGCCGCGCCGCGACGGTCGACGGCTTCTGCCCGCAGCAGATGCTGTCCGCGAGCACGATCACGTCGGGACTCGACGCCACGATGTACTCCGCGGAGAGCTGCGGGTAGCCGGTCCCGGCCGAGTCGGCCTCGTCGGCGATGTTCGTGAGCCCGAGCGCGGCGTAGACCTTGCCGACGAACGAGCTCGACGACGCCGAGTAGTAGTCCGGCGTCAGCTCGTGGTACACGGACAGCCGCTCGGCCTTGCCGCGCGCCGCCTGCACGATCTTCCCGATCCGGGTCTTCATGCTCTTGATGACGCGCGTCGCGCCGGCGGTGCGCCCCGTGACGAGCCCGAGCTGCCGGATCTGCTGGTAGGCGCCGGGCATGCCCTTCGGCGCGTCGTGGAAGATCACCTTGATCCGCAGCCGTTCGAGCGACTCGACGAGGCCGCGCGGGTTGTAGGACGTCACGACGAGGTCGGGGCGGTAGGACGCGATCGCCTCGACATTGGGCGTGAAGCCGGAGAGCGTCGTCTTCGGCGCCGACTTCGGGTAGTCGGACTGGTCGTCGACGGCGACCACCTGCGGCCCGGCGCCGATCGCGAAGAGCGACTCGGTCGCCGTGGCAGAGAGCGAGACGATGCGGGTCGGCCGCTTCGAGATCGTGACCTTGCCGGCCGGAGTCGTGATCGTGACCGGGAACTGGGCCTGCGCGCTGCCCGAGACGCCGCCGGTCGCGCCCGTGACGGCGACCGCGAGGGCCGTCGCCAGCGCTACGGCGACGAGAAGTGTGAAGCGAAGCACCTGAATCCTCCTTCCGCGAGGGGTTCGGCTATGTAGGAGCGCGGCAGGTCTTCTGACTCGGGGCTCCCTCTTCCGCCGCCTTCCCGGCATCTGTGTTGCAGCCAGTGGCGTCGTGGCGGAGGAGCGTCTCCCCTTACAGCGGCGGGACCGTCCCGGACTTGCACCGGGTTCCCTCACCGTGCTCCTTGTCTGGAGGCCGAGCCTATCATCGGACGGTGTCCGGCCCAGTCGTCCGTCTGTGGCTGCCGGTGGCCGTATGGGCGGGCGTCATCTTCGCGCTGTCGTCCGTCCCCGGGCTCGGGACCGGGCTCGGCTGGGATCTCGTGCTGCGGAAGGTCGGGCACGCGGCCGAGTTCGCGGTGCTCGGAGCACTTCTCGTGCGCGCGCTCGGGCGTCCGTGGCCGGCGTTTGCGATCGGGGTCGCCTACGCGGTGTCCGATGAGATCCATCAGGTGTTCGTGCCGCAGCGGGAGGGCTCTCCGCTCGACGTCTTGATCGACGCCGTCGGTGTCGCGATCGGAATCGCCCTTTGGCAACGCGTGCGGGCTCGGAGCCTCGCGTGAGAGCCGCTCGCGATCGACGTCGACGGCGTGCTCGGGGACACGCGCCCGCTCTGGGACGACTGGCTCGCATCGGCGGGCGGGGTGCTCGGGGTCGATCCGGCGGACCTGCCGCGCGAGCGCGGTGCGGCTGCGGCCGAGCTCGATCGACGAGAGACGGGGAACTGGCGCGTCCTCCTCGAGCGCTTCAGCGAGGACCGCGCGGCGATCTACCTGCGACGCGACCCGGCGACGAGCGCGGCACTTCGCTCTCTGCTCGCGGGCGGGTGCCGGATCGGCTTCTTCACCGACGCGCCGGAGCCGCTCGCCCGCGTCGCACTCGCGCAGCTCGGTGTTCGTGAGCCGGTGCTCGAGACGGGAACCGGCGCGCTCGAGCGATTGCTCGACGAGCTCGGCCCCGACGCCGCGGTCGTCCGAACGCGGGACGAGCTCGTCGCCTACGCGCCGACGCCGGCCTCGTAGATCCGGCGCACGATCTCCTCGATCTCGGTCTCCTCGACCGCGAGGTCGACGAGCGGGGCCCGCGCCGCGACGGCAGCGGTCAGCTCGCGCCGCGCTCACCTCGTCGCCGCGGAAAGAGAGCCACTGGCGCGGCCCCTCGACCCGCGTCACGCGAGCACCCGGGATCTCGAGCGCGGGCGCCGGTTCCTCGAGGTCGACGACGAGCGTGCGCTCCCGGCCGTAGCGGCGCTTGAGCTCCTCGATCGCGCCGTCCCAGATCACGCGCCCGTGGTCGATCACGACGAGCCGCGAGCAGAGCCGCTCGATGTCGCCAAGGTCGTGCGTCGTGAGGACGACCGTGACGCCGCGCTCGCGATTCAGCTCCACGAGGAAGTCGCGCACGCGCTGCTTGGCGACGACGTCGAGCCCGATCGTCGGCTCGTCGAGGAAGACGACCTCCGGATCGTGGAGGAGCGCCGCCGAGAGCTCGCCGCGCACGCGCTGGCCGAGCGACAGCTGCCGCACCGGAGTGCCCGAGGAACGGTTCCAGCTCGAGCAGCTCCGTGAAGCGCGCGAGGTTTCGCTCGTAGCGCAGCTTCTCGACCTTGTACACGTGGCGGAGCAGCTCGAACGAGTCGCGCAGCGGTAGGTCCCACCAGAGCTGCACCCGCTGACCGAAGACGACGCCGATCCTGCGCGTCAGCTCGATCCGCTGCCGCGCGGGATCGAGCCCGGCGACGCGGACGCGACCCGACGACGGCACGAGGATCCCGGTGAGCATCTTGATCGTCGTCGACTTCCCGGCGCCGTTGGGGCCGAGGTAGCCGAGCAGCTCGCCTTCCTCGACCGAAGCGTGATCCCGTCGACGGCGTCCACGACGCGACGCTCGCGCCGCACTCGGCCCTTCTTCGCGCGGACGACGAACGTCTTGCGGACGTCCTCTAGCTCGATCGCCGCAGTCACGAGCCGACGCTCCGGTAGCGGCGGACTGCGAGCGTCCAGACGACCCCGGCTCCGACAGCGGCCGCGACAGCGACGAGCGGCGACGCGAACTGGAACGCGCGCGGGAACCCGAGCGGGTCCTCCTTGTCGAGCACGTAGAGCGCCGGGAAGTAGCAGACGAAAGCCATCGGGACGACGAACGCGAGGAACCGTCGGAGCCACTCGCTGTAGATCGAGATCGGGTACTGCGTGAGGAAGTTGCCTCCGTACGTGAACGCGTTCGTGAACTCGCCGCCGTCGACGGTCCAGAACGCGATCGTCGCGCCGGCAATCCAGACCGCGGCGAAGATGCCGGCGCCCGCGACGAGCATGACTCCGACCATCGCGACCCGCCCAGGATCCCAGTCGACGTCGAGCCCGCTGAGCGCGTACGCGAAGACGGCCACGCCCTGAAACGCCCTGCCGAGGCGCCGAAGAGCGAAGTCCCCTGCGACGACCTGGAACAGCGAGCCGCGCGGCCGCACCAGGACGAGATCGAACGTCCCCTCGCGGATCATCCGCGGGAAGTAGTCGAGGTGACCGATGACCATGTCCACGAAGGCGAACGAGATGCAGGTCGACGCGTACAGGAAGGCGACCTCGTGCAGCGTCCAGCCGTCGAGTGCCGGCACGTTCGCGAAGAGGATGAGCACCGCCGCGAAATCGATGAACGTGATGACGAAGTTCCCTGCGAAGTCGAGCGCGAACGACGTTCGGTACTGGAGCTGGGATCGGACCTGCGCGCCGACGAGCCGGGCGTAGAGTGCGAGCGCGTCAGCCACCCTGGATCACCACCCGCCTGATCGCCGTCCCGAGCACGAGCCGCGCGAGGCCGAGGAGAATCGCGGCCCAGGCTGCCTGGAGCGCGAGGCTCGCGGCGATCTCGGCGCCCGAGACCTGCTCGAGGAAGACGTCCACCGGGATCTGCACGATCGCGGCGAACGGCAGCACGCGCGCAACCGCCTCGAGCCAGTCCGGGAAGAACGGGAGCGGGATGATGAAGCCGGAGAAGAGGAGCGCGAAGCTGACCGCGATGATCCCGATCCCGCGATAGTCGAGAAGCCAGAACGCCGCGAGGTTGTAGAGGAAGCGGAACCCGAAGCTGACGACGACAGCGAGAGCCAGGCTCACCGCGACCCACAGCCAGGTCGCCGGATTCTCGGGCAGGCGGATGTCGAAGACCAGCATCCCGAGGAGGAACGGCGGGATGCCGCGGAAGGCGAAGTGGTAGAGCGCACGGCCGAGGTCGAACGCGAGCCAGTAGCGCAACGGGTCGAGGGGACGTGCGAGGTCGGTCGCGACGTCGCCGCTACGGATGCGGAGCGCGAGCTCGAACCAGCCGAACGCGTAGACCGTCATCAGCATGGCCTGCGCGAACCAGACGTACGTCACCGCGTCGGTCGGCTCGTAGCCGCCGATGTCGGTCCGGTTCTCGTAGAGCGCGAGCAGGATGTACGCCTGCAGGAAGCCGAAGATCGTGTTCGTGAAGATCCCGGCGACGGTCGCCGCCGGGTACGCGGCGTAGCGGCCGTAGCCGCGGCGGGCGATCTCCCAGTACAGGCGCACGGCCGGGCGACTCTACAATCGCCTCGTGGAGTCGAAGGACGTCGCCGACCGCCAGCTCGACGCGCTGCTCGAGCGCCTCGACCGCATCTCGGCGCAGCTCGAGCGGCTGAACCGAACCTCCGAGCAGCAGGAGGGCTTCGCGCTCGTCGCCGGCGAGCTGCGTCAGCTCAACGAGTCGCTGAACGCGCTCGCGTATGCGGCGCTCGGGCAGGCACCGCCGACCGTCCGCCGCCGCCGCGCCGGCTGAGACATCGCTCGTTTGACGCTGGCGTGCCACAGGCGCACACCCAAGAACGGGGTCAGGCTGAAGCCTGACCCCCACATTCGTCAGGTCAAGCGGTAGATCGTGCCGTCGCCGGAGAGGGCGTAGATCTCGCCGGCCGCGTCCTCGCCGAACGACGTGAGCGACCCGACGCGGAAGTCCTCGACACGGACGTCGCGCGCCTCGCCCGACTCGACGCGGAGGCTCCAGACCGTCCCCGAGCAGTAGTCGCCGAAGACGTAGCGACCGCGATCGCCGGGGCGAGCCCGGCCGCGGTAGACGTGGCCGCCCGTCACCGAGCAGCCCTGGCCGTGGTTGTACTCGAAGACCGGGAACACCAGACGGCCCGTCGAGGGCTCGCCGTCCTCGAAGCGCCGCGAGCCCTCGTAGAGGTCCCAGCCGTAGTTCTCGAGTCCCGGGCTCTGCCGTGGCGTGAAGTCGATCTCCTCGAGGTCGCCCTGCCCGACGTCGCCGAGGTAGAGATCGCCGGTCTGCCGGTCGAACGAGAACCGCCACGCGTTCCGCAGGCCGAGCGCGGCGACCTGCCAGCCGGCGTTCGGCTTCGAGACGTCGAGCGTGAGGAGCTTCCCGAACTGCGAGCGCATGTCCTGCGAGCGGTCCTCGGGATCGCCGCCGGCGCCGCCGTCACCGATCGTCGTGTAGAGCAGGCCGTCCGGCCCGAACACGACGTGCCCGCCGTTGTGGTTGCCGTACGGGTCGGGAACCGAGAAGAGGATCTTGCGGCTCGCGCGGACCGCCTTTCGCGCCTGAGACCGGTAGCGGGCGACCACATTCCGGCCGTCGTTCGAGGTGTAGGCCACGTAGAAGAGCTTGTTCTTCGCGTAGTTCGGATGGAACGCGAGGCCCAGCAGCCCCTGCTCGCCGCCGAACTCGACGTTCCGGCGGATATCGAGGAGAACTCTCCGCTGTCTCCCTTGCATCCGAATCACCCGCCCGGGCTGCTCGACGATGTACACGGCCCGCGGCTCTCCGGGCGCGTAGGTCAGCAGCACCGGGTTGTCGAAGCCGCGCGCGAAGACGGCGCGTCGGAAGGCGTTGTCGGCCGCAGAGACCGAGCCCGTCAGGAGCGCCGCGAGCCCCGCGCCGACGACGGCGAGCGAGAACCCAAGTAACAGCCTGTTACTTGGCCGGCGGCGCACGAAAGTCAAGGTAGCCGAAGCCTGCTCGCGCCCGGTGACCGGAGTACGCTTCGCCCCCGTGAACGTGTTCGTCATCGGCGCCGGGCAGGTGGGCGTCGCGATCGTCGAGGCGCTGCACGACGAGCACGACATCACCGTGCTCGACACCGAGGCTTCGCGCCTCGCTGCGCTCGCCGGCCGCTTCGACGTCGCGACCTTCGAAGGCGACGGCACGAGCCGGCGGGATCTTGCGCAGGCCGGGGTCAAGGGCGCGGATCTCGTCATCGCGTGCACGTCCCGGGACGAGGTGAACCTGGTCGCCGGCATGTTCGCGCGGCGCGAGGCGAAGAACGCGACCACGGTCATCCGCACGTCGAACGTCGAGTACGTCGAGCTCTGGCGCGAGGGGCAGCTCGACGTCGACTTCGTGGTCAGCTCCGAGCTCGAGACCGCGCACGCGATCAGCCGCATCATCGGCGTCCCGGCGGCGCGCCAGACCGACGTGTTCGCCGACGGACAGGTGCAGATCGTCGAGTTCGACGTCGAGGACGGAGCGTCGTCCGACGTCGTCGGAGTCCCGCTCCGCGAGGCGACCTTCCCGCGTGACTCGAAGGTCGCCGCGATCATCCGCGGCGCCGAGATGCTGCTGCCGCTGGGGAACGACGTCATCCGGCCGGGCGACCGCATCGTCATCATCAGCTCCCCCGAGGCGGCGCAGGAGTGGAGCGGGTTGCTGGCGCCCGGTGAGTCGAAGGTACGCGACGTCGTCATCTTCGGTGCCGGCCGTGTCGGCTCCGCAATCGCGCGCATCCTCATCGAGCAGGGGATCAGCGTGCGGCTGATCGAGGCCTCGCGCGAGCGGGCGTGGCGCGTCGCGGAGCTGCTGCCGAAGGCGCGCACCTACAACGCGACCGGAATCGACCCGGAGTTCCTCGAGCGCGAGCGGATCGGCGCCGCCCACGCGGCGATCTTCGCGATGCGCGACGACGCGAAGAACCTGTACGCGGCCTCGCTGGCCGAGGTGCACGGCGTCAAGTTCACGATCGGGATCGCGCACGAGGCGGTGTCCGTCGAAGCCTTCGAGCACGCGGGCATCGACGTCTCGGTGAACCCGCGCGGCGTCACCGCCGAGGAGATCATCCGTTTCGCCCACGACCCACGGACGAAGCAGGTCGCGCTGCTCGAAGGCAACCGCTACGAGGTCATCGACGTCACGCTGCGCGACACGAGCGAGTACATCGGGAAGCGCTTCAAGGACATGCCGATCCGCGGCGCGCTCATCGGCGCGGTCGTCCGCAACGGGTCGGCGATCTTCCCGCACCGCGACGACATCCTCCAGTCCGGCGACCGCGTGATCGTGTTCACGCAGGCCGCCGACGCCGACCGGGTCGTCAAGGCGCTCTGAGCGCGCGCGCGTCGTGAGCGAGACCGCCGCCGAGCGAAGGGCGCCGAGAGGCCCGCTCGCGGTCGACGTCCCGGCCGCGCTCAACCTCATCGGCACGTTCGGGAAGTACCTCGGCGCCGCGGCGCTCTTCCCGGTCGCGATCGCGATCGGCTACGGCGAGGCGTTCTGGCCGTACCTGCTGGCCGGCGTCATCACCTCCGGAGGCTGCTACCTCCTCGAGCGGGTCACCGCAGGATCCGCCGGCCGGGTCGGCATCCGCGAGGGCTTCCTCGTCGTCGCCGCCACCTGGCTGCTCGCGCCCGCGTTCGCCGCAATGCCGTACCTGTTCATCGGCGGGGACCAGCTCGGACATCCGATCGACGCCTACTTCGAGGGCATGTCCGGGTTCACGACCACGGGCGCGAGCGTCGTCAGCGACTTCGACGAGATCAACCGCTCGCTTGGGATGTGGCGGCAGTTCTCGCAGTGGATCGGGGGCATGGGGATCGTCGTGCTCGCGATCGCCGTGCTTCCGCGGCTGCGGGTCGGCGGGCGCCAGCTGCTCGAGACCGAGCTTCCCGGCCCCGAGATCGCGCAGCTCTCCGAGCGGATCCGTGAGACGGCGCGCCTGCTCTGGGTGCTCTACATCGGGCTCACGGCGGTGCTCATCCTCCTGCTCGCGGGCCTCGGGTGGACCGGCATCGACGAGCGCATGAACCTCTACGAGGCGACCGCGAACGCATTCGGGACGATGCCGACGGGCGGCTTCTCGACGCAGCCGGACTCGATCGCGTCGTTCGCGCCCGCGTCGCAGTGGGTCATCGGGCTGTTCATGCTCCTCGCGGGCGCGAACTACCTGCTGATGTACCGAGCGCTCATCCGTCGCCAGCCCGGCCGGCTCGTGAGCGACGAGGAGCTGCGGCTGTACCTGGGGCTCGTCGTCATCGCCTCGGGCGCGCTCACGGTCATGCTCTGGGGCCACGACATCAGCACCGGCGAGGAGGCGATTCGCTCCGGCTTCTTCCAGGCCGTCTCGATCATCACGACCACCGGAATGGCCTCGGCCGACTTCGCGGTGTGGCCGGCGGTGATGCTGCTGACGCTGTTCGCGCTCATGTTCGTCGGCGGCTCGGCGGGCTCGACCGCGGGCTCGATCAAGGTCATCCGCCACCTGCTTCTCGCGAAGATCCTGCGCCGCGAGCTGTCGCAGACCGTGAGCCCCGAGGTCGTGATGCCGATCCGCCTGAACAAGGCGCCGGTGGACGAGCGGACGCTCCGCGCGGTGGCCGCCTTCATCCTGCTCTACGTCGGCGCGTGGGCCGTCGGCGGCGGGATCATCGCCATCGACTCCGCGATCGTCGGCGCGGGGCTCACGCCGCTCGACTCGATCGCGGCCTCGGCCACCGCGATCGGAAACGTCGGCCCAGGGTTCGGCGTCACCGGCCCGTACGGCTCCTTCGCGCCGCTTGGAGACGTGTCCAAGCTGACGATGATCGCGCTCATGTACCTCGGCCGGCTCGAGATCATTCCGGTCGTGGTGCTGCTGACGCGCCACTACTGGCGCCTCTAGCGCACGTTTTGTTGCAGGGCCTGGCCCTGCAACAGTCACAAGACTGCGCCAATTCGTCCACACGGCCACCGTCGACAGGGCCGGGCGTGGGCGGCCTCAGCCGAGGAGCGCTTTTCGCAGGTCGAGCGCCGAGTCGTTCTGGACGATCGCGAGCACCTGGTCGCCGGGCCGGATCACCGTCTTGTCGTCGACGAGCTCGGTTCGGCCATGGCGGAAGACGGAGATCAGCCGCGAGCCCTCCGGCAGCCGCACGCCCCCGGCGCGCGAGCCGGCGACCGGCGAGTTGGATTCGATCTCGACCTCGACGATCTCGAGCCCTTCCTCTTCGAGCTGCAGCAGGCGCACGAGACCGTGCTCGGGGAGCTCGTGCTCGACGAGGCCGAGGATGCTCGTCGTCGCGCAGACCGTCTGGCGGATCCCGAGGAGCTTGAAGTGCTGCTGGTTCCGCGGGTCGTTCACGCGCGCGATCGCCTTCTCGACCCCGTAGCCCTCCTTGCCGAGCTGCGCGATGACGAGGTTGTCCTCGTCGTCGCCCGTGACGGCGAGCAGGAGCTCGGGCGGGCGCGCGATCCCGGCGCGCTCGAGGACGCTGATCTCGGTCGCGTCGCCGCGCATGACGACGGGGCCGAACTCCTGCTCGAGACGCGCGAAGCGGTCCGGGCGCTGCTCGATCATCGTGATCTCGTGCCCCATCTCGAGCAGCGAGCGCGCGCTGTTCGAGCCGACCTTGCCGCCGCCCGCGACGATGACGTACATCAGGACGCCTCGGCACGCTCGGGCGTGCCGGCCTGGACGGTCTCGAGTAGCCGCGAGATCGCGGTCTGCGTCGGGCAGACGGTGTTCAGGCCGCGGTCGGCGTAGAACTGCGCGCGAGCGGGATCGAGCACGCGAACGACGACGGTCGGGATCTCGTAGCGCTTCTGCAGGACCTGGCCGATGACGAGGTTCGTGTTGTCCCCGTCCGTCGCCACGACGGCGGCGTCGGCGCCCTCGACGCCTGCCTGCTCGAGCACGGAGGTGTCCATGCCGTGACCGAGAACGAAACCGCCGCCCCAGCCCGTCCCGAGCCGCAGGAGCGCGTCCTCGCTCTCGTCGACCGCGGTGACGTCCCAGCCCTCAGCGGCCAGCCCCTTCGCGACGGCCGAGCCGACCCGGCCACATCCGACGACCAACGCCCTCACAGGCGCGTCAGGTTACTCCTCAAACACACCCTCGGGGAACGCGACCACCAGGACCTCGCACGGCGCGTTGCGCAGTACGAAGTCGACGGTCGGGGAGAAGAACCGCGACTGCCGCCGCCAGCGCGGAGACGAGCCGAGGACGATGAGATCGGCGCCACGCGAACGCGCCTCCTCGACGATCGCGTGGCCGATCGAGCGCGCCCGGACGACGCCCGTCTCGACCCGCACCTCGTGATCCTCGCCGAGCCCGCGCGCCTCCTCGAGCGACGCGTCGACCTTCGCCGCGACGTCGGGCGGAAGCTCGCCCTCGAGCGGGAAGCGCAGCGGCACCTTGACGACGGTGATCGCCAGCACCTCGGCCGGATCGTCCTTGGCGAGCGCGATCGCCGTCGCGATCATCTCCTCTCCGATGTCGCCGAGCTTCATCGGAACGAGGATCCGCTGGAAGTCTCTGCGCTCCGGCACGAGTACCGATTCGGTGCGCGGGGCGCTTCGCAGCCTCGTCAGGATCCCCATCCGCGCCTCCTGAGCTCGAGCGTCAGTCTCCCTGCCCCGAGCACGACGAAGAGCCCGCCGACGAGGAACCCGACGACGCCGCCTCCCTCGAGGGCAGTGCGAACGAGGAGCGCGATTCCGATCACGACGAACGCCGTCGCGAAGACCACCACGGACGCGTGATAGAGCCTCACGGCGCTCCCGCTGCGACCGTGAGCACGCGGCACGGCGCGTGCTTGAGGATGTAGTCGACCGTCTGGCCGAAGACCGCGGACTGGTGCGACATGAGATGGTCGCGCGGCGAGCCGAGCACGATGATCTCGGTGTTCCGCGCTGATGCTTCGGCCACGATCGCGGCGCCTGCCGCACGCGCGCGCTCGAAGCGGCCGGTCACGTTCACGCCGTACGTGTCGCCGATCGCGACGGCCTGGTCCAGCTCCCGGTTCGCCTGCTGCACGAGCTCGGGGTACTCCGCGCCCAGCGGCTGGTCGAGCGGAACCTCGAGGACGTTCAGCGCGACGATCCGCGAGCGCTTCGCCGCCAGCCGGCACGCGAGGTCGATCGCGTCGTCGGACGGCCTGCCTCCGATCACCGGCACGAGGATGCGCCGGTACTCGAGCGCGAGCGCGGGCCCAAGCGCGGGCGGCGCCTTCACGACCTCGCTCAGCGGCGCCTTTACCCAGCGCCGCCGGTACACGAGGTACCCGGCGAGCCCGAACGCCATCCAGCCGAGCCCGGCCCAGCGCGTCGTCGGGTTCTGGACGACGAGGACGGCGAACGACACACCCGTCGCGATGCCGCCGAGGATCGCGAACACCGGCAGCATCATCCGGCCGACCCGGAGATTGGGACGTGCGCGGTAGACGATCTCGCCCTCGTCCAGGCCGCGGTCGGTCATCCGCATGCGGACGAGCGCGGTGTGCGCGATCGTGAACGAGAGCGTCGCTCCGAGCGAGTAGAGCGTGCCCACGAAGTTGACGTCGCCGGGGAGGATGACCAGGATCGGCGCAATCCCGGCGAAGATGACGAGCGAGAGCCACGGCGTCTTGAAGCGGGGGTGCAGCCGGCGGAGCACCTCCGGCAGCTGCCGATAGCTCGCCATCGAGTACGTGATCCGCGACGCCCCGATGATGCCGGCGTTCGTCGCGATGAAGAGGATCGTTGCGGCCAGCACGCCGACGTAGATCTCGGCCGCGTCGAGGACGAGCCCTTCGAGCCCGAGGTTCTCGACCACGCCCAGGATCGGGTCGTTCGCGTAGCCGCCTTCCTCCGGCGGGAGCGCGAGCCGCGTCGTCAGCTCGCCGTCGATCTCCTCGACCGGCAGCGCCGAGAGCGCGACCAGCGGGAGCGTGAAGTAGATCGCGAAGACCGCTCCCGCCACGAGCTTGTACGCGTTCGGGACCGTGCGCACGGGATCGCGCGCCTCCTCGGCGAGGTTGGAGACGGTCTCGACGCCCGTGTACGCGAGCATCGCGACCGGAATCGAGATCGCGAGGTTCGACCAGGTCGGCGCGACGCCCCAGTGCACGTTCTCGACGAGCGTCTCCGGGCTGAAGACGAGCGCGAACCCGACTGCCACGAGCACGAGCTGCGTCGCGAAGTCGACGACCGCGAGCGAGATCGAGAGCTTCGCCGCCTCCTGCACGCCGACGATGTTGAGCGCGACCAGTACGACGATCACGATCGCGCCGCCGACGATGTCCCACGGATTCTCGTTCAGGGGCTCCCAGAAGATCGAGAGGTAGTGCGGGACGAAGAACGCCGAGACCGCGACGGTCACCACGTAGACGAGCATCTGCGCCCAGCCCGCGATGAAGCTCACGAGCTCGTCGAACGAATGCCGCGCGAAGCTCGCGGAGCCGCCGGCTTCGGGGAACCGCGCGGTGCCTTCGGCGTAGGTCGCAGCCGTTGCCGCGAAGACGATCCCCGCGACGACGAAGACGAGCGGCGTCAGCCCGAGCGCGTAGAACGCGGTGAGCCCGAGCGCGTAGTAGATCGAGGAGCCGACGTTGCCGTAGGCGGTGGCGAAGAGAGCGGGCGCGCCCAGCGCGCGCTCGAGCTCGATCTCCCGCCTTCGATAGCGGCGGCCCGGCACGCGCGGGAATCTACAACGACGAGGGGCCGGCGTTGGCCGGCCCCTCGTCTGGTCGAGATCGACCGACCGCTATGGCCGGTTGATCGTGATCGTCGGCGACGTCCAGGTCTCCCAGTGAGCTGGGTTGTTGGCATCGCCGAGCGGCTTCAGCACCTTGGCGACCAGCTTGTACTGGCCGTCCTCGACCACCTTCGTCTTCAGCTTGTTGCCGTTCGAGTGCAGCCGCGTCCCGTTCCACGGGAACGCGAAGAACCCGGTCGGCGTGAGGTTCCGCGGCAGGAACTCCTCCTCGTGCATGTTCGAGAACACGGGGTGGACCTTCTGGCCGTTCGCCTTCAGCACCTCGACCTCCAGCCGCTGCGGGTGGTGATCGAAGTGGAGAAGGACGTTCGGGATCTCGTCCAGCGACTGGAGAGTCCACACCTCGGCCGGGTCGGCGAGGTCGAAGAGACCGGGCTCGACCTCCTTGCCGATGGTCGGGAACGGCGCCCGGATCGGCATGACGACCGCCGTCTGGTAGTCGCCCTTCATCCCGGCGAACGGAACCCGATACACCTGCCCGTCGCCCGGAGGCGTGAACACGATGTACCCGCCGTACTGGGCGAGATTGCCGAGCCCGCCGTTCGGGGTGATCGTGGCCTGAACGGTCGCCGACCCGCCCGCGGGCACCGTCACCTGAGCCGGCAGTGCCACCGTCGACGGCGCGTTGAACACAGTGAACGCGAACGGGTGGATCGCCGGGGCCGGCGACGGGCCGGTCGCGAGCGCCGCCGAGTGGGACACGTTGTACGTGACCGCCGACGATCCGCTGTTCTGGAGCGTCAGCGTCCGCGTGAACGGCCCGTTCCCCTCGCCGAGCGCGATCTTGCCGGGGGTGATCGTCGTGGTCGAGAGTGCCGCGTCGTCGACGTCGACCATCCCGGCGCCCTGCCTGTGCACCTGATCGAGGAAGCCGAGAGCCGGATTTCCCTGCCACAACGCGGGATCGGCGCTGTTCTGCAGGACATCGCGGAACGAACCGGCCGCGAGCGCCGGCTTCGCCTCCATCAGGAGCGCGGCGGCCCCCGCCACGTGCGGAGACGACATCGAGGTGCCGCTGTTGGACGCGTGCGTCCCCTGCTCGAGCGGGACCGTCGACAGGATGGACCCGCCGGGCGCCCCGATGTCGGGCTTCAAGCTCAAGTCGGCCGCGAGCCCGTAGGAGCTGAACGACGAGATTCGGCCGCCCGTGATGTTCGGGAGGCGGATGAACTCGTTGGTCCACGTCATCGTGACCGGGCCGGACGCGAGGCGCGTGTCGATGAGATTGCCCTGGAGCCCCGAGATGCTCACGACCGGGATCGTGATCTGAGTCGTTCCGGGCGGAACCGCCAGAGCCGGATCGACCGTGATGCCGCCCGGGTGCCCCGGCACGTTGTTGTAGATGACGACGCCGTCGGCACCTGCGTTCATCGCGTGCAGCGCCTTGAAGTGGAAGCCGCACGTACCACGCCGAACGAGAGCGACCTTGCCTTCGAGGCTCCCCGCCGGCAGAGGTGCACACGCGTCGTTGAGAGTCGTCTGCGTTCCGGTCCGCGCCATGTCGGCGGTTCCCGAGACGGGCGCGAGCGGCGACCCCGACGCCTGGAGGTACGCGATGGCGGTGTTGTCGGGCGAGACCGTGAACTTGCGGAAGGACGCCTCGACGTTGTCGAACGACGCCACTCCGATGACCTTCTCTCCGACGCCGGGAGCGCCGGCGGCCATGACACCGGCCGTGCCGTTGTTCCCGATCGATGCGACCACGACCATGCCGGCATCGACGAGCGCGTCCGCGCCGACTGCGGTCGGGTACTGCGGCCAGGACTGGCCGCCCGCACCGATCGACATGTTCAGGACGTCCATGCCGTCGGCGAGCGCGCGCTCCATCGCCGCGAGCATGATGTCGCTCGTCGTCGAGCCGACGCAGCCGAAGACGCGATAGGCCCCGAACGTGACGCCGGGCGCCACGCCCGTGACGACGCCGTCGGCGCCGACGATGCCTGCCACGTGCGAGCCGTGGCCGTTGCAGTCGTCGGGATTGGGATCCGGCTGCGGCACGAGCGCGGCACCGCTGCCCGATGCGTTGAACGCGTCACCGACGAAGTCGAAGCCCTTCGTGACGCGGCTGTTCGGGAAGCTGTCCCCGCTCTCCGGGCCGCCGGACACGCCGTCGCCGCCGAGGTCTGCGTGGTCGACGTCGATGCCGGAGTCCATGACGGCCACCTCCACGCCCTCGCCCGAGAGGCCGAGCGTGTTCTGTGCGATGTCCGCCCCTGTCATCTGGATCGCGGTGGAGAGATCCGGATCCGAGACGGTCGTCTCGGGCATCGGGATCGCGAGGACCGGGTAGAGCGCCTTGACGCTCCCGAGCCCTTCGAGCTCGTCCAGCTGATCGGAGCTCACCCTCACCGAGAGCCCCTTCCAGAGACGGTCGTACGCGAACCGCTCCGAGTACTTGAGCTTCGCGTCCTTGGCGTCCGAGCGGAAGTTGGCCGCCGAGCTCCCTGACTTCAGCTCGACGAACCAGGCGCCGGTCCCTTCGAAGGTCGGCTGTCCGCTCCCGACAGCCTGGACCTCGCCGACGACCTCTGCGCCGTCGGCACCGGCCATGGCAGCCGGCAGGACGAGCGCGAATACCGCAGCCGCGAGCACGAGCACGCCGCGGCGGCGTCTAGATCTGAATCGCATGTTTGCTTCTCCCCTTTCGATGGTTTCGGACGTGACTGCGGCACGCACAAATCCCCGACGAAGCGGCCCGGATCCTAATCAGGGATGGCGGTGACCGCAATCCCCCACGGAGGGCGGATCGCTCCGCCCTCCGTAGGGGCTTGGTTTAGCCGTGGATCGAGGCGATGACGGGGATCAGCAGGATCGCGACGATGTTCGCGATCTTGATCATCGGGTTGATCGCGGGGCCGGCGGTGTCCTTGTACGGGTCGCCGACGGTGTCACCCGTGATTCCGGCCGCGTGGGCATCGGAGCCCTTGCCGCCGTAGAGCCCGTCCTCGATCAGCTTCTTCGCGTTGTCCCACGCGCCGCCACCCGAGGTCATCGAGATGGCGAGGAAGATGCCCGTCACGATCGTGCCGATGAGGAGGCCGCCGAGCATCTCGGGCTTGATGATCCCGACGGCGATCGGAATCGCGACTGGGATCAGCGCGGGGATCATCATCTCGCGGATCGCGGAGGCGGTGACGATCGAGATCGCGCGCGAGTAGTCCGGCCGCGAGGTGTAGTCCATGATCCCCGGGTCCTCGCGGAACTGCCGGCGGACCTCCTCAACGACCTGTCCGCCGACGCGCCCGACCGCCTGCATGGCGAGCGAGGCGAAGAGGAACGGCATGAGGCCGCCGACGAAGAGGCCGGCGATGACCCACGGATCGCTGAGCTCGAAGGAGACGTTCAGCCCCTCCTCGGCGAGCCCGCGGACGAACTCGTCGAAGAGGATGAGCGCGGCGAGGCCGGCGGAACCGATCGCATAGCCCTTCGTCACCGCCTTCGTCGTGTTGCCGACGGCGTCGAGCGGGTCGGTGATGCCGCGCACGGAGTCGGGCAGGTCCGCCATCTCGGCGATCCCGCCGGCGTTGTCGGTGACGGGGCCATACGCGTCGAGCGCGACGATGAGGCCGGTCAGCGAGAGCTGCGCCATGACCGCGACGCCGATTCCGTACAGCGCCTCGCCGGCGACGTAGTACGCGCCGACGACACCAGCCGCGATCACGATCACCGGGAGCACCGTCGCCTGCATTCCCCAGGCGAGCCCGGCGATGATGTTCGTCGCGTGGCCGGTCTGGGACGCGCGCGCGATCTCCTTCACCGGCGGCCAGCGCGTGCCGGTGTAGAACTCGGTGATCGCGACGAGCAGGAAGGTCACGCCGAGCCCGATGAGCGCGGCGCCGTAGAGGTTCCAGAAGCTGAACTCGCCGCTGTCGTAGACCATCGTGACGGGGATGAAGCCGAGGGCGGAGAGGACGGTGGCGACGAGAACGCTGCGGTAGAGCGCGTTGATGATCGCGTTCGGCCCGGTGAAGATCCGCGTGAAGAACGTCCCGATGATCGACGCGATGATCGAGATGCCGCCGAGCGCGAGCGGGTAGAGCCAGAGCTGCTCCGACTCGAAGGAGATCCCGATGAGCATGACCGCGACCGCGGTGACCGCGTACGTCTCGAACAGGTCGGCGGCCATGCCGGCGCAGTCGCCGACGTTGTCGCCCACGTTGTCCGCGATGACCGCCGGGTTCCGCGGGTCGTCCTCCGGGATGCCCGCCTCGATCTTTCCGACGAGGTCGGCGCCGACGTCGGCGGCCTTCGTGTAGATGCCGCCGCCGAGCCGCGCGAAGACGGAGATGAGCGAGCCGCCGAAGGCGAGCCCGATGAGATCGTCGACCGCCGACTCCGGCGTGTTCCCGATCCAGTCGGTGAGCACCCAGTAGTAGCCGGCGACGCCGAGGAGACCGAGCCCGACGACGAGGAGGCCGGTCACCGAGCCCGCACGGAACGCGACCCGGAACGCGGGCTGCAGCCCCTCGCGCGCGGCCTCGGCGGTGCGCACGTTCGAGCGGACGGCGACGTTCATGCCGATGAAGCCGGCCGCGCCGGAGAGGACTGCGCCGATGAGGAAGCCGAAGGCCGAGCCCCAGCCGAGCTCGTCGTACAGCCCGAGTGCGAAGAAGGGAACGATCGCGACGATCGCGATGGTGGTGTACTGCTTGCGCAGGTACGCCGCGGCGCCTTCCTGGATAGCCGCCGCGATCTCCTGCATCTTCTCGTTCCCGGCCGGCTGCGAGAGCAGCCACCAGGTCAGGTACAGCCCGTACAAGACCGCCGCGAGCGCGCATACGAGCGCGAAAGCGACGGCGTGGTCAACGAAGAAGTCCATCCGTCCTCCGGTCTCTGCCCATCACAAACTGAAGCGCCGAGTCGCCTCGGCGCGGCGGATTATGTATCACAAGCCAAGCTCTCGTTCAGGCAGAGCGTGGGGTCAGGCTTCAGCCTGACCCCGGTGTTGGGTTCACCCGGCGCACGCCTCAAACCGGGGTCTGACTGAAGTCAGACCCCAGAACCCGACCAGCGTCACTCCTTGTTCGCGAGGGACATTTCGTTCTGAGCGGCGGCGAAGTGCCGCTCCTTGAGGCCCTCTGCACGTGCGAGCTCGAGCGCCTCCTCCGCGTGCGCCGCCGCACCGTCGAGATCGCCCGCGACTCGCTCGGCCATCGCGAGTGCGACGAGACCACCCGCCGTCCATCCGCGCTCGGGCAGGCCGCGTCTGAGCTCGAGCGAGATGCGGAGCTGCTCGACCGCCTCCTCGTGCCGCTCCTCGCGCAGGAGGAGGTCGAAGCCGACGTGGCGGTGGATCTCCGAGCGAAGCAGCGCATCGGCGTCCGGCAGCTGCTCGATCAGCGCCAGGGCCTCGCGGAACAGGGGCGCCGCCGTCTCGCCGTCCCGCCAGAGCACCTGGTGGACGAGGCCGAGCTGGAACAACGACTCCGCCACGCCTTCCTCGTCCCCGAGCTCCCGCCGCGATCGCGAGCGCCTGCTCGAACAGCTCCTGCTCCGGCCCGGGATCGACCGCCGCCCGCTCCTCGGGCGCAAGCTCGATCGCTCGGTAGTGGAGCAGCATTCCGCGCTCCGCCGCGATCGCTGCCTCCAGGTGGCGGTCGCCTGAAGCAGCGGCGGCGGCCTCGTCGAGGATGCGCGCGACGCGGTCGTAGTCGCCGGTGCGGAAGTAGGCGTCCGCCCGCGCTTCCTTCGCCGCGAGCAGCGACGCGCTGGGGTCAGGCTTCAGCCTGACCCCGGTCTTGGGTTTCCCCGCTCGGAGCGGGAGGCTCCTCCTCGGAGACCGCCTTCGCGTACGCGAGCTGGAGGTTCATCCGCGCCTGCTCGAGATCGCGGACGAGCGACTCCTCCACCCCGCCCTCGCGCAGGATCGGCTCGAGCGCGCGCAGGGACTCGATCGCGAGCCGCGCCTGCGGGAGATCGCGCGCGTCCTCGGAAACGCGGTGAAACCCGATGGAGACCGAGGTCGCGAGCGCCTGCACGAGGACGTCGCCGACGCCGATCTTGTCGAGCGCCGCGCGGAGCTCCTCCTCGTCGGGAAGCTGCTCACCCACCGATCGTCTCCGTGGCGCGCACCTGCTCGGCGTAGATCTCCTCGAGCGACGCGCCGGCATCGGCGCGCTCGATCTGACGTTCGGCCGCGTTCCGCTCCGGAACCGCGAGCCACGGCGCAGCGCCGATCTCCTCCGCGACCGGGAGCACCCACTCGATCAGCTCCTCGAGCCGCTGACGCGCCGGGATCGGCTCGCCGCGTTCGAAGTCGATCAGCTCGCCCGAGAGGCCCCAGCGGATCGCGCGCCAGAAGTTCTCCTCGATGAGCCGATGCGGGAGCGGGTCGACGCGGCTCGCCCTCGTCGTGGGCGCGGGCGATCCTCGCGGCGATGGACGTCGAGAAGGCCGCGAGCGACTGCGCCTCGGCGAGCTCGGGCTGCGCGTCGGCGATGCGGATCTCGATGGTCGGGAACGCGAGATGCGGCCGCACGCTCCACCAGAGCTGCGTGCTCTCCGTGATCGAGCCCGTCTCCCAGAGGAAGAGGAAGAAGCGCTCGTACTCGTCCCAGGAGGCGAACGCGTCCGGGACGCCGCAGCGCGGGAAGAACCGCGTGAAGATCTGCGTGCGCGCCGAGTGGAGCCCGGTGTTCACGTTCTCGACGAACGGCGAGCTCGCCGAGAGCGCGAGGATCTCGGGCAGGAAGCGGCGCATTCCGTTGTGCACCGCGATCGCCCGCTCGGGGCCTTTGATCGCGACGTGCACGTGCAGCCCGAAGCTGTTGTTGCGCCACACGACGTAGCGCAAGAGCTCGTCGTTCCGGCGGTAGTGCGGCGTGTCGATGATCCGCTGCTTCTTCCAGTCGGCCCACGGGTGCGTGCCCGTCGCGCCGAGGAGCAGGCCCATCGGCTCGACGAGCTCACGCAGCTGCGCGCGACGCTCGGTCAGCGCGGCGGGAATATCCACGAACGTCTCCTGGCGCCCGGTGCGGATCTCGACCTCGGACGCGATCAGCTCGCCGACGAGATGCTGCTCGAGCGGCGTGCCCTGGGCGGCCGCCTTGACCTCCTCGAAGCGGTTCACGAGGTCGAGCGTCTCCGGGTCGAGGAGCGCGAACTCCTCCTCGACGGCGACCGTGAAGTCCGTCGCGTCCTCGAACAGCGCCCGGGAGCGGGCGATCATCTCCTGCGGAGAGAGCGGCTGCTCGTCGCTCATCGGCGCACTACAGTAATGGAAGCGTTGGCGGCGTCCGTCAGGCGTGCGTGCCGCCGGGAAGCAGGAGCCGCTCGGCCACGCTCGCCCAGCTCCAGCGCTCCTCCGCGGCCCGCCTCGCAGCGGCCGAGACCGCCTCGCGCTCGTCCGGAGGCAGTGCGAGCAGCTCGGTGAGCTTCGCACGCAGATCGTCGGCGTCGCCGGTCGCGAACGACGTCAGGTGCCGCTGCGCCGGCGGATACTCGGCCTCGAGCCCGACGGCGATCTCGGCGAGCCCGGAGTGGCGCGCGACGAGCGGCGGGCAGCCGGCCGCCGCGGCCTCGGCCGCGACCATCCCGAACGCCTCGGGGAAGATCGACGGCACGACACAGGCGTCGGCGAGCGCGAGAAGGTGAACGAGGTGCCGGTGCTCGAGCGGGCCCGTGAACAGGGCGCGCTCTGGATCCGCCGCCTGAACTCGAGTGCTTCGCGATGGTCGCCGAAGCCGGCGATGACGAGCCGCGCGTCGATCCCCCCCAAGTCCATTGAGCGTAGCGCGTCGAGGAGCACGTGCACTCCCTTGTTCCAGAGCAGCTTCCCGAAGTAGACGACGGTCGGGCGGCCAGCGGCGGAGGAAAGCCTCCAGCCTCTCGGCGTTCCCCTCGTCCGGCCGGCGCTCGTCGGCGTTCCCCGGATTCGGCGAGTCGGCGCGGCACTCGGCGAGGAGCGATGCGAGCGCCTCCTCCCGCGGCTGCGGCCGCCACGTATCGACGTCCACGCCCGGCGGGACCTCGTGGACCCGGTCCACGTGGCCGACGACGTCCTCGAGCACCTCGCGGATGTGCGCGGAGCCGACGAAGACCGCATCTGCGCCCGCGAGCGCCTCCCGCCCCCACGTCTCGAGCTCGGGCCGCCCGCGCATCGAGTACTCGAGCTCGGAGCCGTGCGCCTTCACCGCGTAGCGCGCGCCGGTCGCGGCGGCGACGGGACCTCCGAGGAGAACGTGGTTCGCGAACACGAGGTCGGCCGGTAGCCGCTTGCGCACGGCGTCCGCATTCGCGGCGACCCACGCGTCGAGCTCTTCGCGCGTGCAGTCCTGGAGGAGCTTGACCTCGTAGCCCTCGTACCGGTCGAGCACGAACACGGGAAGCAGCCCGCCGACGTCCGGCCGCACGACCTCGGCGCCGCCCAGGTCGTACTGCTCCGGGTTCGGCTCCTGGCTGAGCACGGTGACGTCGTGCCCCGCGCTTGACCACTCCCGCGCGAGCTGGCGCGTGTACACGTTCGACCCCGTCCCGCCGAGCAGGTACCCGTGCCAGAGCAAGATCCTCACCGCGCCAAGTTACAAGTTGTAACTTGGCCTCTCCCTCCGCATCGTTGCCGCGTCGCCGAGCGGAAGCCGCAGGACGAAAGGGCGCTAGTTACAACTTGTAACTTGCGTTGTCTCGCGTCTCCGGCGTGCGAGCCGCTCGCCTTCGTCCGGCCGCGCTACGTGAGGTGGAAGTAGAGCGCGTAGAGCAGGTCGACCGCGGGGTTCGAGGTGTGCACCTGCCACGTCCGCAGGGACGTCGAGCAGCGCCTCCGAGTAGTTGAAGATGATCTTGACCCCGGCGCCGATGAGCGCGTCCGCCGCGTCCTGCGCCGACTCGGCCGGCACGGCGATCACCCCGACGATGATGTTCCGGTCGCGGATGAGCTCCGGCATCTCGGCGGTCGAGCTGACCACGAGGTCGCCGATGCGGTGCCCGACCTTCTCCTCGTCGCGGTCGAAGACGGCCGCGACGGTGATCCCGTGCTCCCCGAAGATCGGCGAGCTCGCTATGGCGCTCCCGAGCCTGCCGGCGCCGGCGAGGGCGATGTTGTGCTGGCCCTGCGTGCGGAGGATCTTGCGGATCTCGTCGAGCAGCGCGTCGGTCCTGTAGCCGACGCCACGCTTGCCGAACTTGCCGAAAGCCGAGAGGTCGCGCCGGATCTGAGTCGCGTTGATGTTCGTGTACTCGGCGATCTCCTGCGACGAGATCCGGTCCTTGCCCATCTTCCGTGCCTGCGACAGCACCTGCAGGTACCTGCTCAGGCGTGCCGCCACGCCCACGGTCAAACGTTCTGCCACATCTCTCCCTCTCTCGGCCTGCCTTGCCGAAGTCGCGGATTGTGCCAGCGGGCTCGAACAGGCCGCGGGAGAACCGTCACGCGCCGAGGCGTGCCCGAAGTGCGGCCGGGTCGACGAAGTACGTGAACGCGCGCTCGCCGTCGATCTCGATCACCGGCAGGTGCTCGCGGTGGCGGCGACTCGAGCTCGGGGTGGCCCGTGATGTCGACGAGCTCCAGCTCGAAGCCGGCCTGTGCCTGCACCTCGCGGACGACCTCGAGCGCGCGCTCGCAGAGCCCGCAGTCCGGCGCGTGGTAGAGCGTGACCTTCGGGGCTACGGGTACAGGCCTCGCGTGGTCGTCGCTTCCGCCACGCGCTGCACCGCCAGCCCGTAGGACGCCATGCGCAGGCTGGTGTCGTAGCGCTCGCGCGTCAGCCAGGCCTCCTCGAACGCGCGCGCGCAGATGTCGTGCAGCTTCGCGTTCACCTCGTCCTCGCGCCAGAAGTACTCCTGGAGCCCCTGCACCCACTCGAAGTACGAGACGACGACTCCCCCTGCGTTCGCGAGCACGTCGGGCAGGACGAGAACGCCTCGGTCCTCGAGGATCGCGTCGGCGGTCGGTGTGACGGGGCCGTTGGCGCCTTCGCAGATGACCGTCGCCTTCGACGCGTGCCGCGTTCTCCTCGGTGATGACCTGCTCGAGCCCGCAGGGAGCGAGGATGTCGCACGGGAGCTCGAGCAGCTCCTCGTTCGTCACGCTCTCGACCCCGCCGAGCCCGTTGAGGACGCCGTGCTCCTGCTTGTGCGCGAGCGCCGCCGGCACGTCGATCCCGTCGGCGTTGTAGACGCCTCCGCGCGAGTCCGATACGGCGACGACCTTGGCGCCCTCGCCGTGGAGGAGCCGCGCGAGGTTCGCGCCGACGTTCCCGAAGCCCTGGATCGTGACCGAGTACTCCGAGATGCGCTTGCCCTGCTTCCCGGACATCGCCTGAATGCAGTAGAGCGCGCCGCGCGCGGTCGCCTCCTCGCGCCCGAGCGACCCGCCGACGGAGAGCGGCTTGCCGGTCACGACGCCGAGCACGGAGTGGCCCTTGTTCATCGAGTAGGTGTCGAAGATCCACGCCATGACGCGCGCGTCGGTGCCGACGTCGGGCGCAGGGATGTCCCGCTCCGGCCCGATGTCGTTGATGATCTCGCTCGTGTAGCGGCGCGTCATGCGCTCGAGCTCGGAGAGCGAGAGCGTCTTCGGGTCGCAGACGACTCCGCCCTTCGCGCCGCCGAACGGCAGCCCCATCAGGGAGCACTTCCACGTCATCCACATCGCGAGCGCCTTGACCTCGTCGATCGTGACACCCGGGTGGTAGCGGATCCCACCCTTCGACGGGCCTCGCGCGATGTTGTGCGTCACGCGGAAGCCGCTGAAGACCTCGATCGTGCCGTCGTCCATCTGGACGGGGATCGACACCTCCACCGACTTCTTCGGCTTCGAGAGGACGCGGATCAGGTCGGGGTCGAGCGCGAAGATCTCTCCCACCCGGTGAAGCTGCGCCTTCGCGATATCGAACGGGTTCTCGCGCAGGTGGGAGACCGTGTCAGCAGTGCTCATCGAGCGTCGCCTCCTGGTTCGTTCACCGGCGACGAGTATATGACTGCGCGTAACGCTGTACGCGCTCAGCGCACGGGTAGGCGACGTCCTCGACCTGCGCGCGCTGTCCCGCACCCGGCGCGCGACGACGCGGATCGACGTAGTTCCCGCGCCGCAGGCGCTCGCCGGACGGCCCCCGTCCCGTGAGCCCGAACGTGTAGCGCCCGGGGAGCAGCTCGCGGCGTCTCGCGAGGATGCCGAGCAGCTCGTCGCCGCGACGGAGGTGCACCTCGAGCGACTCGACCGCGACGACCTGCGGGCCGGGCTTCGGGATGATCGCGCCCGCGACGAGGCTGAGCACGACCGGCGTCGCGTCCGAGACGCTGTCCCGCCGTCGTCTTCAGCGACACACCCGTCAGGAGATCGATGTTCGGAGTCGGGACGAGCACGGCCCAGGCACGTGGACGTCGACGCCCGATCCCACGAGCGCGAGCTCGCCGGTGGCGACGCCCGGACGCGTCGGAGAGCGCGTTCGTGTTCGCCTGGACGACGACGATCGCGCGCTCGCCCGGCTCGAGCGCGAGCTCCGGGGGATCGACGGTGATCTCGACGCCCTTCGGCGCGAGCGCGACCGTCTGGACGGAGATCTCCAGCGGTCGCGTGGAGACGTTCTCGAGTCGCACCGTGCGCTCGAGCGCGAGCGCCTTCGGCGTCCCGGACGCCGAACGCGATCGAGGGCGGCGTCGCGGTGACCTCCTGCTGAACCGCGGTGCGGAGGTCGAGCAATCCCGAGCCCGACGCGGCCGCGTCGAGGTCGCGCCGCTGCGCGGATCCCACGAGCAGCGAATGCAGGCCTGTGGCGCTCGTCCCTGGCCGGCCCTCGGCCAGCAACGCGGCGGCCCCGGCGGCCACGGCCGCGGCGACGCTGGTCCCGCTGACGGTGCCGTAGCGCTCCTCGCCCTCCTCGCCGCGTCCCGGCTCGGACGTGGGTACGGCGACGCCGGCCGCCACGACGTCGGGCTTCAAACCGCCGTCGAACGCGAGACCGCGCGAGGAGAAGGCCGCGACCGCGTCGCCGGCGACGTTCTGCTCGACGTCGACGGCGCCGATCGCGACGGTGATCGGGACTCCCGCGGCGATGAGCGAGCGCATCTCGGCGACGAGCGCTTCGGGAAGACCGACGACCGGCACGCCCGCGGGTACGTCCAGGGTGAACGCGCCGGCCGGGAGCCTGCCGTCGACGACGACGGCGAGCGCGCCCGCGGTCGTCGCCTCCTCGACCGTCTCCTCGGAGAGAAGCCCGCGCCCGAGGAGCACCGCCCTGCCGGCGACCAGGCTGACTCCTCGCTCGTCGAAGAGACCGGCGATGCCCCGTGAGGCCATCGCCTTCGTTACCGGGAGCGCCGTGGCGGTCACCGTGTCGCGCGGGTCGCCGCCGAGCGGCAGCGCACCCTCGAACAGGACGCGCAGGCCGGCGCGGATGTGGACGCGAACCGTCGGCGCGTCGGGCCTCCCGTCGGCCGCCGCGACCGTCAGCGCCTGCGGCGCGCCGCCGGGACCGGCGATGCTGCCGAAGCCCGGGCCCGCCCGCCCGTCGTTGCCGGCCGGCACGACGACGAGCGTGTCGAGCGCGGTCGCGCCCGCGATCGCGCGCCCGACCGGCCCGTCCGGGAACGACGCGTACGGCTCGACGACGCCGAGCAGCGCCACCCGCGCCGCGTCGCCGGTGTCTCCGTCGTCGTTGGGATCGACCGCCGCCTCGAGCCCGGCGAGGATCTGGTCTGTCCGCGAGTAGACCGTGTAGCCACCCTCGGCGTCCGGCTGCCAGCCCGCGATGCGAATCGGCAGGATCGACGCTCCGGGAGCGACCCCGTGCAGGCCGCCGGGGCCTTCGGCGCCGCTCACGATCCCCGCGAGCTCGGTCGCATGCCGCTCCGGCCGGCCGGGGATCGTCGGATGCGGCTGCGCGATCGCGCCGCTGCCCGGGTTGAGGAGGTCGATGCCGGGAACGAGGCTCCCGCGCAGGTACGGATGAGCGGGATCGACTCCGGTGTCGAGGAGCGCGACCGTGACTCCGGTCCCGTCCAGCCCGGGCACCTCGAGACCGGTCACCGCCGACGGCGTCACGTTCGCGATCCCCGCCGTCTGCGCGGGGTAGGCAATCCGTACCGGGTAGACGCCCGTGACCTCCCGGTCCCGCTCGAGGACGGAGAGCGAGGTCGGGTCGAGCCTGGCCGAGAAGCCGTTGACGACGCGGACGTAGCGATGCTCGGGCGCGACGCGGGCGCCGGCCGCGTTCATGCGCGAGAGAAACAGCTCCTGCACGCGGAGCGCGCTCGTGGTCCAGGCGCGCATCTTCGCGTCGGAGGCAGTTCCTCCCTCGGCCCGCACGCGCGCCGCGAGCGACGGCTCGTCGAGCAGGACGACGAAGCGCTGCGCGGTCGAGATCGTCCCTCGTATGCCGAGCACGCCCTGCCAGCCGGCCTCGTCGATCGACGGCACCGGCGCCTGCTGCGCGCGGGCGCCCGTGACACCGAGGCCCGCGGCGAGGGCGAGCGCCGCCGCCGCGAAGGTCAGGGCTCTAGGCCGCGGACGCGTACGCATCGAGCTCGAGGTAGCCGGGATATGGGAGCGGCTCTGCGTACCGCGCCGCCGACGCGATCATGGCGGCATTGTCCGTGCAGTAGGCGAGCGGCGCGAAGCTGGCGTCCGGGAGGGCGGCGCGAAGGGCGGAGTTCGAAGCGACGCCGCCGACAACTGCCAGTCGCGAGAGAGCCGTCTGGACAAGCGCCTCGCGCGCCCGCCCCACGAGCGCGAGGACGATCGCGCGCTGGTACGACGCGGCGAGATCGGCCTTACGCCGCTCGGTCTCCTCCTCGCCGAGGTCACGCACGGCGTAGAGCAGCGACGTCTTGAGGCCCGAGAAGGAGAAGTCGAGGCCGGGCACGCGCGCGACCGGGAAGTCGAAGGCTTCGGGATCGCCGTCGGCAGCGAGCTTGTCGATCTCCGCGCCGCCGGGATAGCCGAGGCCCAGCAGGCGCGCGCCCTTGTCGAACGCCTCGCCGGCGGCGTCGTCGAGCGTCGTCCCGAGGCGCTTCGAACGTCCCCGCTCGGGCACCTCGAGCAGCAGCGTGTGCCCTCCGCTTGCGAGCAGGCAGACGAACGGCGGCTCGACGGGATCCGGCTCGAGGTAGAGCGAGGCGACGTGGCCGTCGAGATGGTCGACGGGCACGAGCGGGAGGCGGCCGGCCCAGGCGATCGCCTTCGCGGCGGAGAGCCCGACGAGGAGCGCGCCGACGAGCCCCGGCCCCTGCGTCACGGCGACGCGCTCGATCTCCGCGAGCGGAGTGCCCGCATCGTCGAGTGCCGCCCGCACGACCGGCGTCACGAGCTCGAGGTGCCGCCGCGACGCGACCTCGGGGACGACTCCGCCGTAGCGCGCGTGCAGCGTCGCCTGCGAGGCGACGACAGACGAGCGGACGACGCCGTCCTCCGACACGACCGCGGCTGCCGTCTCGTCACAGGACGTCTCGATGCCGAGGATCAGGCCATCCTCCTGCGGAGGATGGTTAGCCATCGCCTGAGCTCACCTCCCTAACCGTTTCCGCGCCAGCGGAAACGGCTTCGCGCCACATGATCAGCGCGTCCTCGCGGTTGTCGGTGTAGTAGCCGCGGCGAACCCCTCGCGACTGGAAGCCGAGCCGCTCGTAGAGCCGGATCGCGGTCTCGTTGGAGACGCGCACCTCGAGCGTGTATCCGCGCCGCGGGTCGCCGGCGGTGACCTCGAACAGCCGCTCGAGGAGCACCGTCGCGATCCCGCGCCGCCGGTGCTCGGGCGCGACCGCGACGTTCATGACGTGCCACGCGTCGACGTAGCGGGACACGAACGCGTAGCCGACGAGCTCGCCGGTCTCGAGGTACGCCCCGAGCGCGAGCGCGCTCGGCTTGCGCAGCTCGGCGGCGAACATCGAGCGCGACCACGGCGTCGGGTACGACGCGCGCTCGATCACCTCGACGGTGTCGAGGTCTTTCGCATCCAGGCGGCGAAGCTGGACGTTCACGCGGTCGCCCTCGGCTTTGCATCCGGAACGCGGACGTAGATCGGCTCGACGGCCTCGGCCGGGCCGAAGTCGCGCGCCAGCGCGGCGTGCAGCCGTGCGCGCGGGACATGGATCGGGTCGTCGTCGGGAGGAACGACCGCGCCCTTGGCCTCGAGCGTGTGGCGGTAGCGGACGGCGCCGCTCCCGATCGCGAGCGTTCCCGGCTCGAGCTCGAGGTCGTCGGGAGCGAGCGCGAGAGGGCCGGGAACGAAGACCTCGCGCCGGCGGGCGTCGATGACCGGCAGCACATCCGGGGCGGCGGATGCGAGCGCGTCGAGCGTCGAGACCCCGGCGACCGGGAGGTCGAGTGCGAGCGCGAGTCCACGCGCGAGCGAGAGCCCGATCCGCGTGCTCGTGAAGCTCCCGGGACCGGTACCGACGACGAGCGCGCCGAGGTCGGCGGGCGCCGAGCCCGCATCGCGCAGCAGCTCGTCGACCGCGCGGAGCAGCGCGCGCGGCTCGGTGACCCGCTCGCCGAGGACGCGCCCGTCCTCCAGCAGCGCGGCGGTCGCGACCTCGGTGGCGGTGTCGAACGCAAGGAGCATTACGCGATTCCTTCTAGCAGTGCGCTCTCGGTCGCGACGAGCTCCACCCGCCGGTCGTCGGCGCCCGCATGCTCGAGCCTCACCGAGAGGCGCGCAGGCGGGAGCGCGCCCTCTCCAGCCTCCGGCCACTCGACGAAGACGATCGCCGCGTCGAAATAGGGCTCCAGGTCCCCCCACTCCGCAGGCGAGAAACCGCTGAAGCGAAAGAGGTCGAGGTGCGAGACGTCGACCGAGCCCCGGTAGCGGTGGCCGATCGTGAAGGTCGGGCTCGTGATCGGCTCCTGGATTCCGAGCGCCCGCGCCGCGCCGCGGACGAACGTCGTCTTCCCCGTGCCGAGCTCGCCCGAGATCGTGATGACGTCGCCAAGCCGGAGCCGCCCCGCGACGCGCGCGGCGAGCGCCTCGGTCTCCTCGGCGGAGGCCGTGGCGACCACTGTCCTCAACTCAGAACAGACCTAGTTGAACCGGCTCCGGCTCGGGCTCCGAGACCGGTTCGGGCTCGGCGACCTCGATCGGCTCGAGCACGCGGTCGAGGAGCGCCGGGATGCGCGCAAAGTCCTCCTCGAGCACCTTCAGCATCGAGGGCGTGTAGAGCGCGGCCGCGGGGTGGTAGATCGGGTAGAGCGAGACCTTCCGCGTGCCGAGCGTGACCTCTTGTTCATGCCCGTGGACGCGGGTGATGCCGGCCGGCTTGCCGGACAGCAGCTTCGTCGCGAAGTTTCCGAGCGTCGCCACGAGCTTCGGGTCGATGAGCTCGATCTGCCGGAAGAGGTGCGGCTCGCAGGCGGCGATCTCCTCGGGCATCGGGTCGCGGTTCCCAGGAGGTCTGCATTTCAAGACATTCACGACGAAGACGTCGGGGCGCGTGAGGCCGATCCCGGCGAGCAGCTTGTCGAGGAGCTTCCCCGCCTGGCCGACGAACGGGACTCCCTGCTGGTCCTCGTGGAACCCCGGCGCCTCGCCGACGAACATGAGGTCGGCGTTCGGGTTCCCGGAGCCGAACACGACCTGCGTCCGCCCCTCGGCGAGTGCGCACTTCGTGCACGTGCTCGTCTGCTCCGCGTACTCCCGGAGCGCCGCTGCGCGCTCGACGGCATCCATCGGCGGCCAGTTTACGCCCCCGCCCGGATGCGGTCCGAACGGTAGGCCCTAGCCGCAGCCGCAGGAGCCGCCGCAGCAGCCGCCGCCAGCCCGGGGCTGACTCGCGAAGCTCGACTGCTTCGACCCCGCACCGGCATGTACCGCGAAGGTCGAGAGCTGCTTGAGCACGTTCGCCGCGCCGCACTCGGGGCACGTGACCGCCTGCTCCTGGCTCCGGACGAGCTCGTCGAAGTGCGACTCGCACTCCATGCACGCGTACTCGTAGATCGGCACGCGACGAGTGTACTGTCGCCGCGTGGCGCGGTGGACCGTTCCGGTGCTGGAAGGCCGCATCGTCCGGCTGGAGCCGCTCTCACCGGAGCACGAGGACGGGCTCTGGGAGGCCTCGCGCGACCCGCGAACCTGGCGCTGGCTCAGCGTCGTCCAGCCGCAGACCCGCGAGGAGTGGCACGTCTACGTCGAGCAGGCGCTCGCGGCGACGCGCGCCGGAACCGAGATTCCGCTTGTGACACTGTGTCACGAGGAGGTCGTCGGCTCGACGCGGTTCCTCGCGCTGCGACCGGAGCACGGCTCGGTGGAGATCGGCTGGACGTGGCTCCACCCCTCGGCCTGGGGCACCGGCGCGAACGTCGAGGCGAAGCTCCTCCAGCTCACACACGCGTTCGACGTATGGGGCTGTCGTCGCGTCGAGCTCAAGACCGACGCGCAGAACGAGCGCTCGCGCGGCGCGCTCGAGGCGCTCGGCGCGACCTTCGAGGGCGTCCACCGGAAGCACATGCTCGTACGCGGCGGCGAGAACCGCGACAGCGCCTGGTACAGCGTCACGGACGACGACTGGCCGGCCGTGCGAGCGCGGCTCGAGGAGCGGATCGCCGCCAGATAGAGGCGCTGATGTACGCTCCGCAGGCCCGGTATCCGGCCACGGAACTGGAGCACGACAAGATGATCGACAGCGTAAGAGTTGTGGGCGCGGGCGGCCGCGTCGGCTCGACGGTGAGCGCGCGGCTCGCCGAGCGCAGCGTACGCCTCGACGGCGAGTCGCCCGACATCGTTCTGCTCTGCGTTCCCGACCGCGCGATCTCCGGGGTCGCGAAGGGCATCGAGCCCGGCCCGTGGATCGGTCACGTCAGTGGCGCGACGCCGCTCGCGGCGCTCGAGCCGCACGAGCGGCGCTTCGGACTGCATCCGCTGCTGTCCTTCACCAAGGCGCGCGGCCCCGAGCAGCTCGACGGCGGCTGGGCGGCGGTCGGCGCGGAGACCGAAGAGGGGCTCGCGATCGCGTTCGAGCTCGCCGCGCTCCTCGGCCTCCGTCCCTTCGAGCTCGACGACGCCGGGCGCGCCGCGTACCACGCGGGCGCGGCGGTGGCCTCGAACTACCTCGTCACGCTGCGGACAGTCGCGGGCTCCCTGCTCGACGCGGCGGGCGCACCGCCCGAGGCGCTCGACGCCGCTCATGCGGAGCGTCATCGAGAGCGGCTTCGAGCTCACCGGCCCGATCGCGCGCGGCGACTGGGAGACGGTCGCACGTCACCTCGACGTGATCCGAGCCGAACGCCCGGAGCTCGAGGAGCTCTACCTCGTCCTCGCCGAGGCGACAGCGCGCATCGCTGGCGGAGAATTGCCAAGTTACAAGTTGTCACTAAGTGCTCGGAGCGCGCCGTGAACCCGCTTGCCGACACGCATGCGTGCGCCGAAGTCGGCAAGTTACAACTTGTCACAAGGGATTCGGAGCGCCTCGTGAAGACGCTGCGGACTATCTCGGACGCGCGCGCCGAGCTCGGGCGGCGCCGCGGACGGCTCGATCGGGCTCGTCCCGACGATGGGCGCGCTGCACGAAGGACACCTCTCTCTTCTCCGCGCCGCGCGCGCCGAGTGCGAGACGGTCGTCATGAGCCTCTTCGTGAACCCGGCGCAGTTCTCGACGCCGGCCGACCTCGGCCGCTACCCGCGCGACGAGGAGCGCGACCTCGCGATCGCGCATGACGCAGGCGTCGATCTGGTGTTCGCGCCGACCGCGGAGGAGATGTACCCGCCCGGCTTCCAGACCTGGGTCGAGGTCACGGAGCTCGGCTCGATCCTCGAAGGCCAGTTCCGGCAGGGCCACTTCCGCGGCGTGGCGACGATCGTCCTGAAGCTGTTCACGATCGTGCGGCCGGACCGCGCGTACTTCGGTCAGAAGGACGCGCAGCAGGTCGAGGTGATCCGGCGCATGATCCGCGACCTCGCCCTCGAGGTCGAGCTCCGCGTGCTCCCCATCGTGCGCGACCCGGACGGCCTCGCGCTGTCCTCGCGCAACGCGCTCCTCACGCCCGAGCAGCGTAAGCGCGCACTTGCTCTCGCCCGTGCGCTCGCGACCCGCGACCCGCTCGCCGCCCGCGACGTCCTCGCGGAGTCGAACGGCGTCGAGATCGACTACGTCGAGCGCGCCGACTTCGACCCTCCCGTGCTTGCCGGTGCGATCCGCGTCGGCGACACCCGCCTCATCGACAACGTGCCCCTGGAAGGAGACGAGACATGAGCATTCGCCCGCAGCGGCCCGCGCCGGCGACTCCGGCGCCGGGCAAGCTCCCGATCACCGAGCTGGCCGAGATGAAGGCGCGTCAGCAGCCGATCGTCATGGTCACCGCCTACGACGCTCCCGGAGGCCGGCTGGCCGACGCCGCAGGCGCGGATCTCGTCCTCGTCGGCGACTCGGCAGCGATGACCATGCTCGGCCACGCCTCGACCGTCCCCGCGACGATGGAGGAGATGCTGATCCTCACGCGCGCGGTCACGCGCGGCGCCGAGCGCCCGCTGGTCGTCGCCGACATGCCGTTCGGCTCGTTCCAGGTCTCGGACGAGGACGCGACCCGCAACGCGATCCGGTTCGTCAAGGAGGCGGGCGCCGACGCCGTGAAGCTCGAGGGCGCCGGGCCGTCGCTCGACCGCGTGAAGAGCATCGTCGGCGCGGGCATCCCGGTGATGGGCCACATCGGGCTCACGCCGCAGTCCGCGACGAAGCTCGGCGGCTTCAAGGCGCAGGGCCGTTCGGCAGAGGCTGCGCTCGCGCTCCTCGCCGACGCACGCGCGCTCGAAGCCGCAGGCTGCTTCTCGCTCGTCCTCGAGGCCGTGCCCGCGCCCGTTGCGAAGCGGATCTCGGAGCGGCTCCACATCCCGACGATCGGCATCGGGGCGGGAGCGGACACGGACGGCCAGGTGCTCGTCTGGCACGACATCCTCGGGCTGTACGAGGGCCGCGTCGCGCGCTTCGTCAAGCGGTACGCCGACATCGGGCAGGACATCCGCATCGCGCTCGAGGCGTACGCGGACGACGTGCGCGAGCGTCGCTTCCCGGAGGCGCAGCACACGTATGCGATGCCCGAGGACGAGCTCGCCGTCTTCGAGCGGGCAGCCGGCGCCGCTGCGTCAGACCACGAACGCGAACACGGCCACGATCGCAGCCAGTAACACGGTCGCGGCGGCGACCGAAGCCACAGCGCGAAGCCAGTCCCAGCCGTGGATCACGCGCACGCCGAGGACGAGGAGCCCGAGCGACCAGACGGCGAACGCGTACTGGGCCACGAAGAGCCCGGCCTCCCCCACGCCCTCGTCGGCGCCGCCCTCGCGGAACGTGTCGCCGCCGTAGAGCGCGAGCCGGAGCGGAAGCAGAACGACGAAGGAGAGCGCCAGCGGCGCAGCGGCGAACGCCACGGTTTGGCGCTCACGACGGAAGCTGCCCTGGCTCCCGAGCAGCACGGCGCCGAAGTAGAGCGCGAACCCGAAGATGAAGTAGCAGGCGGCGCCGTTGAGCCCGCCTCCGATGAAGAGCCAGATCGCGAGGTTCACCGCGTCGTAGTCGGGGTCGTCGAGGATCCGGCTCGCGAGCGGGCTCATCAGGAACGACGCGGCTCCCGCGAGCAAGATCAGCAGCAGGATCGGCTCCCCGCGGGCGCCCACGTCGTCCGGGTCGTCCTCGCGAAGCGCGAAGAAGACGGGCCGCGGGCTGAATAGGACGGCCGGGACGCGGAGCCACCACGCGCGCTCGGGTGAGATCTCCTCAGGCACGCCGGCAGTGTCCTGGAGCGCCACGCCTTGGAGGGTAGCCCGTCTGCGATTGAGCATTGCCGGAGTTCCCAATTAGAGTTCGGGCGGATGGCGGACGCGATCGTGTGCCCCGCCTGCGGGTCGGGGAACGAGTCGGATCGGAAGTTCTGCGGGGAATGCGGCTCACCGCTCGCACGCGCATGCCCTTCGTGCGGGACGGTCAACGCTGCCACCGTGAAGTTCTGTGGCGAGTGCGGCACCGTGCTCGTCGCCGGCGCTCCGACCGCTGACCCACCGGCACGCCCTCCAACCGTGCCCGTCGCCGAGCGGCGGCTCGTTTCCGTCCTGTTCGCTGATCTCGTCGGCCATACAGGGTTCTCCGAGGGGCGCGACGCCGAGGACGTCCGCGAGCTCCTCTCGCGCTACTTCGAGACGGCGCGCACGGTGATCGAGCGCTACGGCGGAACGGTGGAGAAGTTCATCGGGGATGCGGTGATGGCGGTCTGGGGGGCTCCAATCGCCCGCGAGGATGATCCCGAGCGCGCTGTTCGCGCCGCGCTCGACCTTCTGGACGCCGTCCGCGCGCTCGGCGCGGACGTGGGCGCATCGGGCCTGGAGGCGCGCGCCGGTGTCCTCACCGGCGAGGCCGCGATCACGCTCGGCGCAGAGGGGCAGGGCATGGTGGCCGGCGATCTGGTCAACACCGCCTCGCGCATACAGTCCGTCGCCGAGCCCGGGACCGCCCTCGTGGGTGACACGACGAAGCGCGCGGCCGAGGCGGCGATCGTCTTCGAGGACGCCGGCGAGCACGTCCTGAAGGGAAAGGCCGAGCCGTTTCAGCTCTGGCAGGCGGTGCGCGTGATCGGCCTCCGTGGCGGAGTGCTGAAGTCGAGCGGATTGGAACCGCCATTCGTCGGCCGCGACCGCGAGCTGCGCCTCGTGAAGGAGCTGTTCCACGCCTCCGCCGAGGATCGCCGCGGTCATCTCGTCTCCGTCGTCGGCATCGGCGGCATCGGGAAGTCGAGGCTCGCCTGGGAGTTCGAGAAGTACATCGACGGCCTTGCGCTGCGGGTCTTCTGGAACGCAGGACGGTGCCTCGCATACGGCGACGGCGTCGCCTTCTGGGCGCTCGCCGAGATGGTGCGAGGACGCGCCGGAATCCTGGAGGACGAGGATGCCGCCTCCGCCCGGGACAAGCTGCGCGCCTCCGTCGAGGAGCACCTGCCCGACCCGCAGGAGCGCCGCTTCGTCGAGCCCCGGCTCGCGCATCTCCTCGGCCTCGAGGAGGGCTCGGTCGGCGACCAGGAGAACCTCTTCACCGCCGCCCGCATGTTCTTCGAGCGGATCGCGGGGCAAGGCCCCACGGTTCTCATATTCGAGGACATCCACTGGGCGGACAGCGCGCTGCTCGACTTCATCGAGTACCTGGTCGAATGGTCGCGGGACGTGCCGCTCTTCGTGCTCACGCTCGCGCGCCCGGAGCTCGCCGACAGGCGCACCGCCTGGGGCTCAGGGATGCGCAACTTCACCTCCATCTACCTCGAGCCGCTCGCTCCCGATTCGATGGAGACACTGCTGACAGGCCCGGTGCCGGGGCTGTCGGACGAGCTCAGGGCCCGGATCCTCGAACGCGCCGAGGGCGTCCCCTTCTACGCCGTCGAGACCGTGCGCATGCTCCTCGACCGCGGCCTGCTCGTCCGCGAGGGAACGGCGTACCGGCTGACGGGCGAGATCGGCACGCTCGAGGTTCCGGAGACCCTCCAGGCGCTCATCGCCGCTCGGCTCGACGGCTTGACGGCCGAGGAGCGCCGTGTCGTCCAGCAGGCGTCCGTCCTCGGCCGTACCTTCACGCTCCGGGGCCTCGCGAGCGTCTCCGGTCTCGCCGAGACGGAGCTCGAGCCGGTGCTCGGCTCGCTCATGCGCAAGGAGGTCCTGTCTCTGAGCGCCGATCCGTTCTCGCCCGAGCGAGGCCAGTACGGGTTTCTCCAGGACCTCGTCAAGAAGGTCGCGTACGACACGCTCTCGCGGAGGGAGCGGAAGCAACTGCACCTCGCGGCGGCCGAGTACTTGCTGTCGCTCGGGGACGAGGACGAAATCGTCGAGGTGCTTGCGGCGCACTACGTCGATGCCTATCGAGCCGCGCCCGACGATCCCGACGCCGCCCAGGTCCGGGGGGTGGCCCGCGAGATGCTCGTGCGTGCGGGGGAGCGCGCGGCCTCCCTCGCTGCGAACGAAGAGGCCCAGCACGCATTCGAGCGGGCCGTCGAGCTCTCCGACGACCCGCTCGAGCAAGCGGAGCTGCACGAGCGCGCCGGGATGACGGCGCAGACCAGCGGCCGGAGCGAGGCAGCCGCGTTCCACTACGCGCGCGCGATCGAGCTCTTCCAGACGACGGGAGCGACGCACCCCGCGGCTCGCATCAATGCGCGTCTCGCCGAGATCATGTGGGCACACGGCCGGCTCGAGGAGGGCCTCGAGAGCATGGACCGCGCATATGCCGTGCTGGCCGAGGAGGAGCCTGACGAGGACCTGGCGTGGCTAGCGGCCCAGCTCGGGCGCTTCCTCTTCTTCGCCGGCCGCCACGACCTGGCGATGGAGCGGAACGAGGCGGCGCTAGAGATGGCCGAGGCGCTCGCGCTGCCCGAGACGCTGTCGCACGCGCTGAACACGAAGGCCATCCACCTCGTGTCGCACGGGAGGAAGAGCGAGGGCACCGCGCCTCCTTCAGCATGCGCTCGAGGTTGCGCTGGAACATGACAAGCCCACGGCCGCCGTCCGTGCGTACTACAACCTTGCGGACACGCTGGGGCACCACGACCGGTACGAGGACGCGTACGCCTGCGTGCGGGAAGGACTCGCATACGCGCGACGCGTCGGCAACCGCGCAATTCGAGCTCCAGTTTCTCGCGCAGTCGTATTCGCTCTTCGCGCTCGGCAAGTGGGACGAGCTGCTCGAGTGATGGCGCTGCTCCCGCAGGAGAATGGCGCGACGCGAGGCAGCCGTACTCCGTGGTCGCAGGCGTCGGTGTCGCGGTGCACGCGCTGCGTGGCCAACTCGACGAAGCAGCACAGCTCAGCACGCTGCTCGAGGACCTCGCGACCTCGACCGACGTACCAGGAGCGCGGTAGCCACCGGTGCGGGACGGCGCTCCTGCGACTCCTCCACGGGGATCCGGCAGGAGCGGTCGGCTTGCCGAGACGGTCCCGGCGTTGACGCCCGAGCTGGGGTATGGGCAGGAGAACGTGAAAGAGTCGTTTGTCGCCGCGGCTGGAGGCGGCGCTCGAGCTCGAACGACCTCGGAACGCGCCCGAGGAGCTGCTCCGCAGAGTCGACGAGCTGCCGCCTGGCCACTTCCCGCAGTTCATGAAGGCGCAGTCGATGCGCTTCCGGGGACGCATCGCGGCCGCGACGAATGGAGACGACGCCGAGCGGCTCTTCAAGGGCGCGACGGGCCTGTTCCGGGAGCTCGCACTGCCGTTCTACCTGGCCGCGACCCAGCTCGAGTACGCCGAGTGGGCGAGCGCGACGCGGCCGAACTGACGCCGCGGCCGGCCTCGCCGCCGAAGCTAGCGAGTACGTTCGAGCAGCTCGAGGCTCGGCCCTGGCTCGAGCGCGCCGAGAGGCTGGCCGCGAGGGCGACGGTGAGCGTATGACCTGCCCACGCGTGCGGCCACGAGAATACCGGCGGGCCAGAAGTTCTGCGGCGAGTGCGGGACGCCGCTCGCACAGCGTGTGCCCCTCGTGCGGCACCGTCCAATCCGCCCGTCGATGAAGTTCTGCCCCGAGTGCGGTGCGGCGCTCGGCGTCCCCGCTCCACGCGCCGCACAGGCGACGATGGCGCCGACCGCGCCCGTCGCCGAGCGTCGGCTCGTCTCGGTCCTCTTCGCCGACCTCGTCGGGCACACGACCTTCTCCGAAGGTCGCGACGCGGAGGACGTCCGCGAGCTCCTCTCCCGCTACTTCGAGACGGCCCGAACGGTGATCGAGCGCTACGGCGGCACGGTGGAGAAGTTCATCGGGGACGCCGTGATGGCGGTCTGGGGCGCGCCCGTCGCGCGCGAGGACGACCCCGAGCGCGCCGTTCGCGCCGCTCTCGACCTCCTCGACGCCGTCCACGCGCTCCGCTCGGAGGTGGGAGCCTCGAGCCTCGAGGCGCGTGCCGGGGTGCTCACCGGCGAGGCGGCGATCACCATCGGCGCCGAGGGCCAGGGCATGGTCGCCGGCGATCTCGTCAACACCGCCTCCCGGATCCAGTCAGCCGCGGAGCCGGGAACCGTGCTCGTGGGGGACGACGACCAAGCGCTCGACGGAGGCCGCAATCGTCTTCGAGGACGCCGGCGAGCACACGCTCAAGGGCAAGGCCGAGCCGCTCCAGCTCTGGCGTGCGGTCCGCGTGATCGGTCTCCGTGGAGGCGCGCTCAAGTCCGCCGGGGTCGAGCCGGCGTTCGTCGGGCGCGACCGCGACCTCCGCCTCGTGAAGGAGCTCTTCCACGCCTCGGCGGAGGACCGCCGGGGCAACCTCGTGTCGGTCGTCGGCATCGGCGGCATCGGCAAGTCCCGGCTCGCGTGGGAGTTCGAGAAGTACATCGACGGCCTTGCCGACGACGTCATGTGGCACTCCGGCCGCTGCCTCGCCTACGGGGACGGTGTCGCCTTCTGGGCCCTGGCCGAGATGGTTCGCGGCCGCGCGGGGATCGTCGAGGACGAGGATGCCGCAGTCCGCCCGCGCCAAGCTTCGGGCCGCGATCGAGGAGCACATCCCCGACCCGCAGGAGCGCCGGTTCGTCGAGCCGCGGCTGGGCCACCTGCTCGGGCTCGAGGAGGGCGCGGTCGGAGACCAGGAGAACCTGTTCGCCGCCGCGAGGCTGTTCTTCGAGCACGTCACCGCGCAGGGGCCGACCGTGCTCGTCTTCGAGGACATCCACTGGGCCGACAGCGCTCTCCTCGACTTCATCGAGTACCTGATCGAGTGGTCACGCGACGTCCCGCTCTTCGTCCTCACCCTGGCTCGCCCGGAGCTCATCGAGCGCCGACCGACGTGGGGCTCCGGCACCCGCAACTTCACCTCCATCTTCCTGGAGCCGCTGTCCGAGGACTCGATGGAGGCGCTCCTGACGGGCCCGGTACCCGGCTTGTCCGGAGGACCTCCGGGCGCGCATCCTCGAGCGCGCAGAAGGCGTTCCGTTCTATGCCGTCGAGACCGTGCGCATGCTGCTCGACCGCGGGATCCTCGTCCGCGAGGGGAACGCGTACCGGCTCACGGGAGTCGTGGAGACGCTGGAGGTACCGGAAACGCTCCAAGCGCTCATCGCGGCGCGGCTCGACGGCCTTGCGCCGGACGAGCGGCGCGTCGTCCAGCAGGCCTCGGTCCTCGGCCGCACGTTCACGTTGCGAGGGCTCGCGAGCGTCTCCGGGCAGGACGAGCCGCAGCTCGAAGCAGCTCCTCGCGTCCCTCGTCCGCAAGGAGGTCGTCTCCCTCAGCGCCGACCCGCTCTCGCCCGAGCGCGGCCAGTACGGCTTCCTCCAGGACCTCGTCAAGAAGGTCGCCTACGACACGCTGTCCCGCCGCGAGCGCAAGGCGCTGCATCTCGGCGCCGCCGAGTACCTGCGCTCGCTCGGCGACGAGGACGAGATCGTCGAGGTGCTCGCCGCCCACTACGTCGACGCCTACCGGGCCGAGCCCGACGACCCGGACGCGGCCGACATCCGGAGCGCACGCCCGCGAGATGCTCGTCCGCGCAGCCGAGCGTGCCGCCTCGCTGGCCGCCAACGAGGAGGCGCAGCACGCGTACGAACGAGCGGCCGAGCTCTCGGACGACCCGCTCGAGCAGGCGGACCTGCACGAGCACGCGGGCATCATGGCGCGCGCCGGAGCGCGCCGGACCGAGGCGGCCGCGCCACTACGAGCAGGCGATCGCACTCTTCGAGAGGTCGGGCGCGACCCACCCGGCCGCGCGCGTGTCCGCCCGGCTCGCGGAGGTCATGTGGGACGCGCGGCCGGCTCGAGCAGGGGCTGGAGATCATGGACCGCTCGTTCCAGCTCCTCACCCTCGAGGAGCCTGACGACGATCTCGCGAGCGCTCGCCGCCCAGCTTGGCCGGTTCATGTTCTTCGCCGGCCAGCCACGAGCTGGCGATCGCAGAGGATCGAGACGGCGTTGGACATCGCCGAAGCGCTCTCGCTCCCGGAGGTGCTCGCCGCAGGCGTTGACGACGAAGGGGATGCTGCTCGACGACGCGCGGCCGCAAGCAGGAGGGCACTCGCCGTCATGCGGTTCGCGCCTCACCACCGCCCTCGAGCACGACAAGCCGTCCGCAGCTCGTTCGAGCCTACGTACAACCTCGCCGACACGCTGGTCCCAGATGGACCGGTACGACGAGGCCGTCGACCTCGTTCGGGAAGGCCTCGCACACGCTCGTCGAGTCGGAAACCGCTACTGGGAATGGTCGTTCCTCGGCCAGGTCGTATCCGCTCTACGCAGCTCGGCGCCTGGGACGAAGCACTCGAGATGATCGAGGCGCTCCCGGAAGAGCAGTGGAGGCAGGCACGCCAGGCGTTCGGCGCAGCCCCTTCGGTCGGCGTCCTGATCCACGTTCACCGCGGCCAACCTCGAGGAAGCCGCACGGATCAGTCGACGCTGTTCGACGAACTGGCCACCTCGGCGGATCTCCAGGAGCGGGCAGTTCACACCTGCGGCACAGAGCCCGCGTGCTCCTCGCCGAAGGAAGGGCCGCAGAGGCTCTCCTGCTAGGAGCAGGCGGACTCGCGCTGGCCCCACGATGGGATACACGCAGGAGTACGTGAAAGAGGCGTCCACGTCGCCGCAGCCGAGGCCGCACTCTCGCTCGGAGACACGGAGACGGTGGACGCGCTCCTCGGCGAGCTGGAGGCGCTTCCGTTGGGCACATCCTCCCAGTTCCTCCAGGCTCAGTCGTCACGCTTTCGTGCGCACCTGGCCGACAGGAAGCGGATACGGCGAACGCCGAAAGGCCTTCAAGGGCGCCGTCCGGCCTCTTCAGAGAACTCGCCTTCCCGTTCTACCTCGCGACGACGCAGCTCGAGTACGCCGAATGGCTCGAACTCAGGGTCGAGGCCGGCGATCCGCGCCGAGCCGCTCGTCGCCGAGGCGCGGGACATCTTCGAGCAGCTCGGCGCGACGCCCTCGCTCGAGCGCGCCGAGACGATCGCGGGAGCCGTGGCGGTGCGCGCATGACCTGCGGATCCTGTGGCGCGGCGAACGAGGGCGGCCGCAAGTTCTGCGGCCAGTGCGGGGCGAGCCTCGCGCTCCTGTGCCCTTCGTGCGGGAGCGCGAACACGCCCGACGTCAGGTTCTGCGGCGAGTGCGGGCAGGCACTTGCTGGGCAAGCGCCGAGAGAGAAGCCGCGCGAACGCGACGACCGGCGCTCGCGGAGCGGCGGCTCGTCTCGGTCCTCTTCGCCGACCTCGTCGGGTTCACCGCCGCCTCCGAGAGCCGCGACGCAGAAGAGACGCGCGAGCTCCTCTCCCGGTACTTCGAACAGGCGCGGACGATCATCGAGCGCTACGGCGGGAACAGTCGAGAAGTTCATCGGCGACGCGGTCATGGCGGTGTGGGGAGCGCCCGTCGCGCAGGAGGACGACGCCGAGCGCGCCGTGAGAGCCGCGCTGGAGCTCGTCGCCGGCATCCCCGCGCTCGACTCGAAGCTGCAGGCGCGTGCCGGGGTCCTCACGGGCGAGGCGGCGGTCACCGTCGGCGCCGAGGGGCAGGGCATGGTCGCGGGCGACCTCGTCAACACGGCCTCCCGCATCCAGTCGGCGGCCGAGCCCGGCACCGTCCTCGTCGGAGAGACGACGAAGCGAGCGACCGAGGCCTCGATCGCCTACGCGGCCGCGGGTGAGCACGAGCTGAAGGGGAAGGCCGAGCCGCAGCCGCTCTGGCTGGCGCTCCGGGTGGTGGCTGCGCGAAAGGGCGAAGGACGCTCCGCGGGCCTCGAGCCGCCGTTCCTCGGTCGCGACCGCGAGCTCCGGCTCGTCAAGGAGCTCTTCCACGGGACCGCGGACGAGGGTCGCGCGCATCTGCTCTCGATCGTCGGCGTGCCGGGCATGGGCAAGTCGCGTATCGCGTGGGAGTTCGAGAAGTACCTCGACGGCCTCCTGGTGCAGGTTTGGTGGCACAAGGGCCGCTGCCTCGCGTACGGCGACGGTGTCGCCTACTGGGCGCTCGCGGAGATGGTCCGGATGCGGGCACGGATCGCCGAGGACGACCCGCCCGAGGAGTCGCTCCCGAAGCTCGCGTCCGTGCTCGAGGAGATCGTCACCGATCCCGAGGAGCGGGCGTTCGTCGAGCCTCGACTCCAGCATCTGCTCGGGCTCACCGAGCGCGTCGCACCCGACCGCGAGGACCTCTTCTCCGCCTGGCGCCTCTTCGTCGAGCGGATGGCCGAACAGAACCCGGTGATCATGGTCTTCGAGGACATCCACTGGGCCGACGCGGCGCTCATCGAGTTCGTCGAGTACCTGCTCGACTGGTCCCGGTCGCATCCGATCTACATCGTCACGCTCGCCCGCCCCGAGGTCTCACAGCGACACCCCGGGTGGGGCGCGAACCTCCGCAACTTCACCTCGCTCTCGCTCGACCCCCTACCGGACGAGGCGATCGACGACCTGCTCCGGGGGCTCGTCCCCGGCCTTCCGGACGAGGCCGTCACGCGCATCCGCGAGCGCGCAGACGGTATCCCGCTCTACGCGGTCGAGACGGTCCGCATGCTGCTCGACCGCGGGCTGGTCGAACGCGGGGAGACGGGCTACGCGGTGACCGGCGACCTGACCGCGCTCGACGTGCCGCAGACCCTGCACGCCTTGATCGCAGCCCGGCTCGACGGGCTCGAGCCGGACGAGCGCCACCTGCTCCAGAGCGCAGCCGTGCTCGGGAAGACGTTTGCGCCGCGCGGAGTCGCAGCGGTCGGCGGGACCGACGATGCGACTCTCGCGCCGTTGCTCGCCTCGCTCGTACGCAAGGAGATGCTCGTCCTCGACTCCGACCCACGCTCGCCGGAGCGCGGCCAGTACGGCTTCGTCCAGGCCCTCATCCAGCGCGTCGCCTACGAGACCCTCAGCCGGCACGACCGCAAGGCGAAGCATCTCGCCGCGGCCGCATACCTCTCTGAACAGTCGGGCATCGACGCCGACGAGATCGCGGAGGTGATCGCTGCTCACCTGCTCGACGCCTATCGCGCCGCTCCGGAGGCCGACGATGCCGCCGAGATCAAGGCAAGCGCCCGCGAATGGCTCGCGCGCGCAGCCGAGCGGGCGGCCGCACTCGCCGCCCCGGAGGACGCACAGCGCGCGTTCGAGAGCGCGGCAGAGCTCGCGGACGAGCCGCTCGAGCGTGCACGGCTGCTCGAGCGCGCCGGCGAGCTGGCACGGTCGGCGGCCCGACTCGACGTCGCCGAGCAACACCTCCGGGCGGCGTTCACGCTATGTGACGAGGCGGGCTCGACCCACGATCGCGCGCGGGTGGCCGCGGCCTTGGGAGTGACGCTCTGGCAGCGCGGCAGCATCGAGGACGCCCTGGAGCTGATGGAGGACGCGTTCGCGGTGCTCGCCGGCGACGAGCCCGACGCCGACGTGGCGATGCTCGCAGCCCAGCTCGGGCGGATCCACTACTTCGCCGGGAACATCCCGGACGCGAGCGAGCGCATCGAGAGCGCACTCGACATCTCCGAGGCGCTGAGCCTCCCCGCGGTGCTCTCGAGCGCGCTCAACACGAAGAGCCTGATCCTTCGCCACCGGCCCCACGAGGGCGAGGCACTGCTCCGCGAAGCGCTCCGCATCGCGCTCGACAACGATCTCGTGCCGGAGGCACTGCGGGCCTACAACAACCTCATTGTCAAGCTCGACGCGGCCGACAAGGCCGAGGAGCTGAGGCCGCTCATGGAGGAGGCGCTCGGACTCGCCCGCCGACGCGGCGATCGCTACTGGGAGCTGCGCCACACCGCAAACCTCATGGAGGACGACTGGCTTCGAGGCGACTGGGACGAAGCGGCTGCTCGCGGCGAATCCCTCCGGCACGACGCCATCCTGGACGCGACCGAAGCTAACGCACTATGCCGCCTGGCACGCATCGCCATCGACCGGGCCGACCCGGACCGTGCTCGGGCCGTGCTCGCCCACATTTCGAGCGAGGTGGAAGCCGGCGACGCTCAGCAGCGGGGTGCGGCTCTCTTGCGGCGCCAGCTCGAGCACGAGCTCGACGGCTCGCCGGACGCGGCCCTTGCGGATGTCGCCGCCGGCCTGGCGCTCGCGAACGAGACACGGAACTCGACGAACGTCTCGGAGCTGTTGGTGGACGCCGCCCGGTACGCGGTCGAGACCGGGAGCTACGACACCGCGCTCGCCGCCGTTGACGACGGGCTGCACACGCGGGCGATCGACTCGCAGCTCTACCGCCTGCGCGCGAACGCGGCGGTCGCCGCGGGCGACGACGGCGCCGCTGCGGAGGCCTTCGGCGTGGCGCTCGCCAACGCCCGCAGCGTCGGCTATGGCTACTTCCTCGCTCACGTCCTCCACGACTACGGCCGCTGGCTGCTGGGCGCGGGACGTGACGACGAGGCCCGGCCACTGCTCGAGGAGGCGCGCGGGCTCTTCGAGCACATGGGCGCGACGCTGTGGCTCGAGCGGCTCGACGCCCTCGGCGAGGCGGCGCGCGTACCGGCGACGGCATGACCTGCCCGGCGTGCGGCCACGAGAACCCAGCGGACCACAAGTTCTGTGGCGAGTGCGGGACCCCGCTCGCGCGTCTATGCCCTTCATGCGGGACAAGCAATGCCCCGACGCTGAAGTTCTGCGGGGAGTGCGGGGAGGCACTTGCTGCGCAAGTGCCTAGGGAGGAACAACGGCCTACAGCGACACCCACCGCCGAGCGGCGGCTCGTGACCGTTCTCTTCGCGGACCTCGTCGGCTTCACCGCGGCCTCGGAGAGCCGCGACGCCGAGGAGACGCGCGAGCTCCTCTCCCGCTACTTCGAGCAGGCGCGGACGCTCATCGAGCGCTACGGGGGAACCGTCGAGAAGTTCATCGGCGACGCGGTGATGGCGGTCTGGGGACTCCGGTCGCGCAGGAGGACGACGCGGAGCGGGCAGTTCGAGCGGCGCTCGACCTCGTCGCGGCCGTCCCCGAGCTCGATACCGCACTGCAGGTCCGCGCCGGCATCCTCACCGGGGAGGCCGCCGTCACGATCGGCGCCGAGGGGCAGGGAATGGTCGCGGGCGACCTCGTCAACACCGCCTCGCGCGTGCAGTCGGCGGCCGAGCCGGGCACGGTCCTCGTCGGAGAGTCGACCAAGCGCGCGTCGGAGGCGGCGATCGCCTACGCCGGCGCGGGCGAGCACGAGCTCAAGGGGAAGGCGGAGCCGGTCCCGCTCTGGCGCGCCCTCCGCGTGACCGCCGGCCGCGGCGGCGCCCTCAAGTCGGTCGGCCTCGAGCCGCCTTTCGTCGGGCGCGACCGCGAGCTTCGGCTCGTGAAGGAGCTCTTCCACGCCTCGGCCGACGAGAGCCGGGCGCAGCTCGTGTCCGTCATCGGCATCGCCGGCATCGGCAAGTCGCGGCTCGGCTGGGAGTACTTCAAGTACATGGACGGGCTCCAGGAAGGCGTCTGGTGGCACCGCGGGCGCTGCCTCGCCTACGGGGAGGGCGTTGCCTTCTGGGCGCTCGCCGAGATGGTGCGCATGCGCGCAGGCATCACCGAGGGCGAGGAGCCTGCGTCCGCCGCCGAGAAGGTCCGAAGCTCCGTGGAGGAGTTCCTCCCCGACGACGAGGAGCGCCGGTTCGTCGAGCCGCGTCTGCTGCACCTGCTCGGGCTCGAGGAGGGGCCGCCTCGCGGCAAGGAGGAGCTGTTCGGCGCCTGGCGCCTCTTCTTCGAACGCATGGCCGAGCAGGGCCCGGTCGCGCTCCTCTTCGAGGACTTGCAGTGGGCCGACGCCGCGCTCGTCGAGTTCATCGGGCACCTGCTCGAGTGGGCGCGACAGAAGCCGATCTTCGTGCTGTGCCTCGCCCGCCCGGAGCTCCAGGGGCGGCACCCCGAGTTCGGGCACGGCTCCCACCAGACGACGCTCTCGCTCGCGCCGCTCTCGGAGCCGGCGATGCGGGCGCTCCTCGACGGGTTCGTGCCCGGGCTTCCGGAGGAGCTTCGCGAGCGCATCCTCGCTCGGGCGGAAGGCGTCCCGCTCTACGCCGTCGAGACGGTCCGCATGCTCCTCGACCGCGGCCTGCTCGTGGAGGAGGAGGGCGTCTACCGCGTCACCGGAGAGGTCGCCGAGCTCGAGGTCCCGGAGACGCTGCAAGGCCTGATCGCCGCCCGCCTCGACGGGCTCGCCGCCGAGGAACGCCGGCTCCTGCAGGACGCCTCCGTCCTCGGCAAGACTTTCACCAAGGAATCGCTTGCCGCGCTCTCGGGGCTCTCCGAGGCCGAGCTCGAGCCGATCCTGGCCAGTCTCGTTCGCAAGGAGGTCCTGGGCGTGCAGGCCGATCCCCGGTCTCCGGAGCGCGGCCAGTACGGGTTCCTCCAGGATCTCGTCCGCCGTGTCGCCTACGAGACGCTGGCTCGCCGCGACCGCAAGAGCCGGCACCTCGCCGCGGCGGCTCAGCTCGAGACGAGCTTCGGCGTCGCCGAGCAGGAGATCGTCGAGGTCGTCGCTGCCCACTACGTCGCCGCCTACGAGGCCCAGCCGGACGCAGACGACGCGGCCGAGATCAAGGCAAAAGCCCGCGAGCACCTCGCGCGGGCCGGCGAGCGGGCGGGCTCTCTCGCCGCGGTGGGCGAAGCGCGCCGCTCGTTCGAGCACGCCGCCGAGCTCGCCGACGAGCCACTCGAGCGGGCGCGCCTGCTCGAGCGAGCCGGCGACATGGCGCTCTCCGCGGCGGAGTACGAGTCGGCCGAGCAAGCGTTCGCCCAGGCGCTCGCGCTCCTCGAGGAAGCCGGCGAGCGCCATGCGACAGCGCGGGTCTCGGCAAGAGTCGCGTTCGTCGAGCAGCTCACCGGGCGCGTCGACCAGGCGCTCGAGCGCCTCGAGAATGCCTTTGCCGCCGTAGCCGGCGACGAGCCCGACGCCGACATCGCCGAGCTCGCGTCGCGGCTCGGACAGGTGTACGCCTTCGCCGGCGAGCTGGAGCGGGCCGTCGAGCCAATCGAGCTCGCGCTCAGCGTGTCCGAGGCGCTGCGGCTTCCCGAGACCCTCTCGCGCGCGCTCACCGTCAAAGCGATGCTCGCGCGCGGAAACCGGCGTCCCGAGGAAGAGCTCGCATTCCTCCGACACGCGATCGGGTATGCGCTCGAGCACGACCTCCCCAGGATGGCCGCCACCGGGTACGGGAACCTCTCCGACGCGTGCTTCGCCGGCGACCGCTACGGCGAGGCGCTCGACGCCCTCGCGGAGCAGCTGGCGCTCGTGCGCCGTATCGGGGATCGCCGCGGCGAGCTCTACGGGCTCAGCGAGACAAGCTACGCGCTCGCAATCACCGGACGCTGGGACGAGGCTCTCGCAACGGCCTCCGAGATTTCCGAAGAGAAGCTCCAGGTCGGGGGCCAGCTGGCTAGCGTCCTGACCGGACTCTTGGAGGTTCACCTCCATCGCGGCCACATCGCGGACGCGCGAGAGCTGATGTCCCTCTTCGGCCATCTCGAGGGGTCGATCGACATCCAGGACCGCTCGATCCACACGGCCGCGCAGGCCGCTTTCGAGTACGCGGAGGGCCGCTACCCGACCGCGCTCGAGCGGGGACTGGCCGCGGTCGAGACGGCAGCGGCACTGGGTGCGGGCAGTCAGGGCATCAAGCAAGGCTTCGTCTGGGCGGCCGAAGCCGCACTCGCGCTCGGGGAGGTCGGACGGGCCGACGAGCTCCTGACCATGGTCGAGGAGCTCCCGCCGGGCATCCGTCCGCCCTTCCTCGAGGGCCAGGCGCAGCGCTTCCGTGCGCGCATGTCGGACGACGAGGCCGGCTTCAAGGCCGCAGCGGGCGGCTTTCGCGAGTACAACTTCCCGTTCTGGCTCGCGGTCGCGCAGCTCGAGCACGCCGAATGGCTCGTAGCCCACGGACGCACGGCCGAGTCGGAGCCTCTGCTCGCGGAGGCACGCGAGATCTTCACAAGGCTCGAGGCGACGCCCTGGCTCGAGCGCGCGGGACGTGTCGCCGGACCTGACCGAGTGCCTGCGTGACCGACATCGACATCGCCTTGACCGAGACGGCGCGGGCGTCGATGCCGCTCGTGGAGACGCTCGGGCTCGAGATGGTCTCGGCCGCGCCCGAGGAGGTGCGCGCGCGGCTCCCGTTCCAGGACAAGCTCTGCACCGCCGGCGGCATCCTCCACGGCGGCGCGCTGATGTCGCTCGCCGACGCCTCGGGCGCCTTCTGCGCGTTCCTCAACCTCCCCGACGGCGCCACCGGCACGGCGACGATCGAGTCGAAGACGAACTTCTTCCGCGCGGTGCGCGAGGGGCACGTCGACGCGACCTCGCGCCCGCTCCACGTCGGCCGGACGACGATCGTCGTCGAGACCGACCTGCACGACGCGGACGGCAAGCACGTCGCCCGAGTGACGCAGACGCAGGCCGTGCTCGCATAGCGAGAAGGGCCGCCGAGGCGGCCCTTCTCACGTTGTCGTAGGTCAGGTACGGCTAGTTGTCGCTTGCACAGGGCGTGACGAGGAACATCGCGTCCTGCGGCTTCGGGTCCTTCTGACCTGCGTTGGCGTTCCGGCTCGGATACGAGTCCATGAACCCGTCGGCCTGCTCGCAGATCGGATTTCGCCCACCCTGCGGCCCGCTACCCCCGGCCGGGCCACCCGAGGAGCGCCCGTTTCGGGCATCGGTCCAGTAGCCGTAGGCCTGGTTGCCGTCCGGCGTCACGGCGACGTTGTTGTAGTCGCCCGCGAAGATGCCTGCACGGAACGAGTAGTCGAAGTTCGACGGCACGTCCGTGATGCCGAAGTTGTGCAGCGTGCCCAGGAAGGTCGGGCCCTGCCCAGCCACCGGGTCGGCGCCCGGGTTGATGGGTACCGTCGGCTGTGGGATAACCGCGGCCCCCGGGGCGAGGCATGACGTCGGCCCGGTGACGTCGCACTGGGCACCCCACGTCCAGACGAGGTAGTTCCCGGGCCGATTGCGGCTCGTCGGCCACTCGTGGGCGGTCGAGTTCAGGTCGAGCCGCCGGTCATGGAAGAGGATGTTCAGGTGGCCTGCGTCGTTGATGTCCACCCACGGCCACCACTGGTCGGCGCCGAAGTCGCCGCGCATGGTGCCGTGAGCGCCGGCGGAATGGTGCCGAAGCCGATCGAGCCGGGCGGCCGGAGACAGTCGCGACCCGTGTTTCCGAGGATGTCCGTGCCGGCCGTCAGCTGTGAGCGGTCGTCGTTCACCCGAGTCGGCCCGATCCAGGTCGACCCGCCGTTCGTGGACTTGAACAGGAAGACGTCGGAGTTCGAGCTGATCACCGTGCCGTTCCGGTTGTCCGACATGACGAGGTACAGATCGTCCGCGAACGCTCCGCTCCGTCGATCGACGACGATGTTGCCGCCGGGATTCGAGCGGAAGCAGCTGTTCGTGTAGACGATGCGCCCGAACTGCTGACCGCGGGCCGTGCAGTCCTGCCGGTTGCTGACCCCCGCCCGCGGGAAGTTCAGGTCGTAGACGGGCGTGACGAAGAACGGCCCCTGCCACGTCGCCCCACCGTTGGTCGAGCGGACGACGAGGAACTGGTTCTCGTCCGGCGTGTTGAAGTTCTCGAACGAGACGTACACGGTGCCGTTCTGCGGGCTCACCGTCGGTGTCGAGAACTGGTTCGAGTCACAGGCGTTTGCGGTTGCTCCGAACGCGCAGAAGGCCGCGCTTCCGCTGATCGCCTGTGCCGCGGACCAGGACCGTCCCTGGTCGTCGGAGTGGCTCTCCATGATGTTCGACGTCGTCGCGGTGAACTTCGTCCACGTGACGTAGAGCCGGTCGGGGCTGATCGGAGTCCCCGTCGGACACGTCACGGGTGCGTGCGCGGCGTTGTAGCACTGAGGCGACACGCCGGCGGGTCGCGGACCGGCCGCGATGTACTCCTTGTCGTCGAAGGCGATGCTGCCCTGCGGGAGGGCGTCGTTGTCGTGCTGGAACGAGACGACGCCGTCACCCGGCGTACGCGGATCTCCAGGCCCCCCGCACGCGGTCGGCAACGTCGTCGCGGGCGGGAAGATGTGGACGATGCACGATCGGCTCCACGTGAAGCCCCCGTTCAGCGAGCGCTGCACGGTGACGCCGTTCGTGTCGTCATCCCGGTTGAACGCGATCTGTGCGTAGTAGACGACGCCGTCGCGGTCGAACACGACCGCCGGGTCGCCGCCGCTCACGAGGAAACCCTGCGTCGTTCCCGCGGGATTGACCGAGGGAAACGGGATGATCCCGCTGTACCACTTCTGGCCGTTGGTCGTGGCCGCGAATCCCGATGAGGCGGTTCCCACACGGTAGTCGTTGATCCCGGTCACGATGTTCGATCTGTTCGTCGGGTTCGTGTCGATGCTCGGCTCGTTCTGCGGGAAGCAGCTGAACTCTTCGTTCGTGCGGCGATCGTTGCCGCCGTTCGCGTACTTCTCGACGTCGTCGATCTCACGCTGGTCGAGCGGCTTCGGCCCGTCGTTCGCCATCCCGGCCTGCGGGCACTCGGTGATGCCGGTGCCGAAGTTCACGTCCTTGAAGTCGAAGCTCCCCGACGCCGTGGGCGGCGGATACCCCGGCCGCGTCTTCGGTACCGGAGCGCCCGGCGTCCCCTGGCTGACCCCCGCCGTTCCTCCACCTGGCCCTGCAAGAAGAAGCAGCGCGAAGGCGAAGCATGCGGCTGCTACAGCTCGCTGCATTGCGCACCCCTTTCCCCTCTAGTTGGCTCCCCTGGCGGCTGTTCCCCCCGCGGGGACTATACGACTCCGCGGTCGTTTGTGCCGAAACATGCGAACGCCGGTCTCACGCGCCCGTCGGCTCCGCGGCGGCGATCCGCCGCTGCTGCGCGCGGGCGAGATCGAGCACGTGCGCGGGCCGGATCTTGCCGCTGAAGCCGTTGGCCGTGACGGATGCGGTGACGTTCCCGTATCGCCAGAGGACCGTATGCGACACGACGGTTCCCGCGGCGTCACCCGCATCCTGGGTCAGCGCAAAGGCCTGATCGCCGAGCTCCTCGATCTCGACCAGGCTCAGCGTCGACGGATGAAGCGCCTGCGGCTCGAGCTCCTCGCGGTGCGCGTCGAGCTCCTGCTCGGCCCCACCCGACCCCTCGAAGAGGTCCGCGCGGGACTCGACGACGAGCGGCCCCCCAGTCTCCGCAGACCCGGGCCGCCGGTAGCGCGCCTTCCATCCTCCCACGCGGCCGAATCGCGCCGGATCCGACCTGTCTCCAACCGGCGCGTCGGCGATCGCAAGCGGCCCCTCGTCGAATTGGGAGAACGCCGGCGGGAGATCGTCGGGCTGGAGGACGAGCGCCGGCAGCAACGCCTCCGAGAACGCGGGCTCCTCGTCATCGAGAGGGGAGCACGCGGCGGCGGCGACGGCAGCGAGCGCGATGGCCGCGAGCGCCGTCGAGTACGCGCGAGGAGGCACGCGCGGGAATCTAGTTTGGCCCGACCGGCCTTGTGGCACACTGGTCCCCGATGAGAGGCGCCATTCTCATCGTGCTCGTCGCTCTCCTGGCAGTCTCGACCGGAGTCGCTCGTGCGGAGCGCGACGCGGCGCGCCCGGTCGTACGCATCACACAGCTTTCGCCCCTCGTGGTCGCCGGGGAGGGCTTCCGCTCGAGGGAGCGGATCGTGATCAGGGTGACAGCGGGTGTGGACACCTCCGTCCGCAGGACGAGGGTCTCTCCGCGCGGGGCGTTCGTCGCACGCTTCGCCGCGGTCGTCGCCGACCGTTGCAGCGGTGGCATCTCCGTCGTCGTGACGACGGCCGGCGGGCGCGTCGCCAAGACCCGGATGCCAGAGCTGCTCTGCCCGCCGGGCATTCCGTAGAGCGGGCACGGTCCGGCCCTATCGCCGTCCACGCGAACGGTTCTCGCTTGACACGCGCCTGACGCGGCGAAAGGATGCCGCCGGGCGCGGGGAGCAGGGGGTTCGCCTCCTGCCTCTACGCACGAAGGAGGGGAGAACTTGCATCGCAGACGGTTCTACCGACCTCTGGTCGGTTCCGTTCTCGCTGGCGTGCTCGCAGCGCTCGTCGTCGCCTCGGCGAGTGTCGCGGCCGACGCGCCCGTGGCCGTACCGGGAGGCGAGCTCACAGACGAACTACACGCCGCTCAGTCTCGATACGGCGAGGGACACGTACATCCTGAAGATGAGCGGCGATCCCGTCGCGGTCTCCGGGGCCGGCAAGAGCAACGCCGAGAAGCAGAAGCTCGCAGCCGACCTCAAGACGAAGCAGGACGAGCTCCGGCCGTCGATCCAGGCGCTCGGCGGGCGCGTGATCTCCAGCTTCCAGTGGGCGTACAACGGGATCAAGGTGGAGATCGCGCCGCTCGCGCCTCAGCGAGCTCGCCAAGCTGTCGGGCGTTACCGGCGTCCATCTGAACCCCGTCTTCGAGCGGACGCACCTCGGCAGCATGCCGCTCCTGAACGCTCCGGCGGCCTGGAACGGCGCCGCGGGCAAGACGGGCAGCGGCGTGAAGATCGCCATCCTCGACACGGGGATCGACTACACGCACGCGAACTTCGACGGCCCCGGAACGGTGGCGGCGTTCGCGGCCGCGGATGCGACGGACACGGTGGCCGGCCAACCCGACTCTCTTCGGGCCGCTCGCGCCGCGGATCAAGGGCGGCACCGACCTCGTCGGCGACGACTACGACGCGGCGCCGACGATCCGGCAGCGTCACGCCCCAGCCCGACCCGAACCCGCTCGACTGCAACGGGCACGGATCGCACGTCGCCGGCTCCGCCGGTGGATCCGGAGTCTTGACGAGCGGCGCGACGTACACGGGCGCGTTACGGAGCCGACACGCTCAGCACCCCGTTCCGCATCGGCCCCGGCGTCGCACCGGAGTCGGACCTCTACGCGGTCCGCGTCTTCGGCTGCCTCGGCTCGACCGACGTCGTCGTGGAAGCCATCGACTGGGCAGTCCAGAACGGCATGCACGTCGTGAACATGTCCCTGGGGCTGACGTTCGGCGACCCGACTCACCAACCCGTCGGCCGAGGCCGTCGAACAACGCCGCCAAGGCGGGCGTCGTCGTGGTCACGTCCGCCGGCAACAGCGGGCCGAGCCAGTACATCGGCGGAACGCCCGGGACGGCTCTCCGCACGATCGCGGTGGCCGCCAACGACTCGATCCAGAGCACGCCCGGCGTCATCATGGACGTCGCGACGGGGCGCAGACATCCAGGGCATCAACGCGAACGGCATCTCGCCGCTACCGACGGGGACGTTCGAGCTCAAGGTGCTCAAGAACACCACCGTCAATCCGGGCACGATGAAGCGGGGCTGCAACCACCCACAGGCTCCCGCCGATGGGTCGCTCCGGGATGCGAACGACGACGCCGTGGCGAACGACTACCTCGACGTCGCAGGGAAGATCGTCGTCGTGCAGCGCGGCACCTGCGCCCGTATCGCCCGCGCGATCTACGGGCAGGCAGAGGGTGCGGCCGGCGTGATCATGGTCAACAACTCGACCGCGCTACCCCCGTTCGAGGGGCCGATCACGACGAACCCGGACACCGGAGTGCCGGTGCCCGGCGGAGTCACGATCCCGTTCCTCGGCGTCCGGGGCCTCGTGGCGGCCGCACGGACCGACGGCAACCGCCTGCTCAACCTCGACGGGACGATGATCTCGTTCACCGCGAACAACCTCGCCGAACGCCGGGTTCAGGGGCTTCTCGTCGTTCTCGTCCGGCGGGCCTCGCCAGGCCGACTCGATCCTCAAGCCCGACGTCACGGCGCCCGGCGTGAGCATCCTCTCGACCGGCGTCGGCTCAGGTAGCGGCGGCGCGTTCATCTCCGGTACGTCGATGGCCTCGCCGCACGTCGCAGGAATCGCGGGCCTGGTCAAGCAGGCGCACATCGGACTGGACCGTCGACGAAGTGAAGGCGGCAGTCGTGAGCACCGGCCGATCCGGCCGGCGTCGTCGGAGCTCCGGCACCCGGCCCGGGTTACCGGACGAGCCGGGGAGGAGCCGGCTTCGCGAACGCCGACGCCGCGTCGAAGACGATGGTGACGGCGTCCGGAGACGAGCACACCTCGTCGCTCTCCTTCGGATTCGAAGAGGTCGACAAGGACGCCAACTTCGACAAGAAGAAGCAGATCAAGCTGAGGAACTACAGCTCGGAGAGGATCACGTTCGACATCTCGGCTGTGGCTCCACCAGGGATCGCCGCACTCGGTGCAGCTTTCGCAGACACAGGTCGCGCGTGCCCGGACGGGGCGCCGCCAACGTCGACGTGAGGCTCATCGTGCCGATCGGCGACGATCGGTAACTCGACCGCGTTCCGCGAGGTCGCGGGCGCGATCAAGTTCACCCCGGTCTCGGGCGGCAACGGAGGCATCGCTCTCCACGTGCCGTACCTGCTCGTCCCGAGGCCCGTCTCCCACGTCGAGCTCAAGCTCGACAAGAACGACCTCGAGCTCGAGCCCGCCCTTCGACGACCGCGACCGTCTCGAACAAGGACGGCACCGATCGCGTCGAGCGCGGACTTCTACGCGTGGGGCCTCGAGGACGGCAACGACGGGTTCAGGTCAACGACCAGAGGACGGCCGGCGCGACGGCGTCCAGGCGTTCCCGACTCCGCGACCCCCACTGACGCTGACCCGCCGGCTGCTGGTCCTCGCCGTCAACAACTGGAGGGCGTGGTCGCACGCCTCCGTCAACGAGGTCGACATCACGCATCGACGTCGGCGCATGGACGGCGACGACCGACTACGCGGTCGTCATGGCCGACCTCGGCCTGCTGACCGGCCGGGGCGTTCGACGGCCAGCCGGCAGTCGCCGTCTTCAACCTCGTGAGCGGAGCTCCGGGGAGCATCGCGTTCCTCGCCTCTGCGCCGACGGACTCGTCGACGATGCTGCTGCCAGTTCGCATCGCATAGCGGCACCTGCGACCGCGCGCCAGCTCTGCACGGGCGGAGGAGCGGACTGCCTCTCGGCCGCGAATCCGCGCTTCAGCTACCGCGTGGCGTCGTTCGGCCTCCGTCTGACGGAGGACGACACGATGCCGGGGACGGCGTGTTCAACGCATGGACGAGCTCGATCTCTCAGAGCATGTTCGTCCCGCTGAACCCGAACCAGTCGGTGGACGTGCCGATCGCGGTGAACGTCGCCGAGTGGGCGCAGACCCCTGCGAAGGGCGTCATGGTGGTCTCGCGCGACAACAAGAACGGTCAGGACGAGGCTCAGACGGTCGAGGTCAAGGTCAACTAGAGCTCTCGCCGGTACCGCGACTCACAAGAAAGGCCCTCGGCGCCTCGGCGCCGGGGGCCTTTCTGCGTCTCAGGCTGCGGCGGCGGCGGGCTCCGCGAGCACGCCGCGGAGGTACTGGCCCGTGTACGACTCCTCGACCTCGGCGATCTCCTCCGGCGTCCCGGCTCGCGATCACCTCTCCCCCGGCCTCGCCGCCCTCGGGGCCGAGATCGAGGATCCAGTCCGCCTGCTTGATCACGTCGAGGTTGTGCTCGATCACGAGCACCGTGTTGCCGTTGTCGACGAGGCGCTGGAGCACCTCGAGCAGCTTCTCGATGTCGGCGAAGTGGAGGCCGGTCGTCGGCTCGTCGAGGATGTAGAGCGTCTTCCCGGTCGCGACCTTCGACAGCTCGGACGCGAGCTTCACGCGCTGCGCCTCGCCGCCCGAGAGGGTCGTCGCCGGCTGCCCGAGCTTCACGTAGTCGAGCCCGACGTCGTGCAGCGTCTGGAGCCGCCGGCGGATCTTCGGGATCTTCGCGAAGAACTCGAGCGCCTCCTCGATCGACATCTCGAGCACGTCCGCGATCGACTTGCCCTTGAAGCGCACCTCGAGCGTCTCGCGGTTGTAGCGGCGCCCGTGGCAGGTCTCGCACGGCACGTAGACGTCGGGCAGGAAGTGCATCTCGATCTTGATCGTCCCGTCGCCCTTGCACGACTCGCAGCGCCCGCCCTTGACGTTGAACGAGAAGCGGCCCGGCTTGTAGCCGCGGATCTTCGACTCGGGCGTCAGCGAGTAGAGCTCGCGCACGTGCGTGAAGAGGTCGGTGTACGTCGCCGGGTTCGAGCGCGGCGTGCGGCCGATCGGCGTCTGGTCGATGTCGATCACCTTGTCGAAGACGTCGATGCCCTCGACGCCGAGGTGGTCGCCCGGCTTCATCCGCATGCGGTTGAGCTTGTTCGCGAGCGCCTTGTAGAGGATCTCGTTCACGAGCGTGGACTTGCCCGAGCCGGACACGCCCGTCACCGCAACGAAGCGCCCGACCGGGAAGTCGACGTCGATCGACTTGAGGTTGTGCATCGACGCGCCCTGGATCGAGAACCAGCCGCGGCCGTCGTCCCCGCGCCGCGGCGGGATCGCGATCCGCCGCTCGCCGCTCAGGAACTGCCCCGTGATCGAGCCGGGAGTGACCGCGACCTCGTCCGCGGTGCCGGCCGCGACGACCTCGCCGCCGTGCTCTCCCGCGCCGGGCCCGAGGTCGACCAGCCAGTCGGCCTGGCGCATCATCTGCTCGTCGTGCTCGACGACGAGCACGGTGTTGCCGAGGTCGCGCAGCCGCTCGAGCGTCGCGATGAGCTTGCCGTTGTCGCGCTGGTGCAGCCCGATCGACGGCTCGTCGAGGATGTAGAGCACGCCCACGAGCTGCGACCCGATCTGCGTCGCGAGCCGGAGCCGCTGCGCCTCGCCGCCCGACAGCGTCTTCGCGGCCCGGTCGAGCTGGAGGTAGCCGACGCCGACGTTGTCGAGGAACGTCAGCCGCTCGCGCACCTCCTTCACGATCCGCCGCCCGATCAGCTCCTCGGTCTTCGTCAGCTCGAGCTGGTCGAGGAACTCGAGCGCACGCGTCACCGACATCTGCGTGAACGCGTGGATCGACCGCTCCCCGATCGTCACGGCGAGCACCTCCGGCTTGAGACGCGCGCCGCCGCACTCGGGGCACGCGCGGAAGCTCATGTACTCCTCGATCCGGTCGCGCTGCTGCGACGAGTCAGTCTCCTTGTACCGGCGCTGGAGGTTCGTCACGAGCCCCTCGAATGCCATCGTGTACTGGCGCTTCCGGCCCATGCGGTTGCGGTACGTGACGAAGATCTTGTCGCCGCCGGTGCCGTACAGGAACCGGTCTTGCTGCTCCTGCGCCAGGTCACGCCAGGGAGTGTCGAGCGAGATCTCGTAGCGCTCGGCGATCGCCTCGATGACGCTGTCGTAGAAGCTCTGGCTCCCGATCGTCCACGGGACGAGCGCGCCCTCGTTGATAGAGAGGGCGCTGTCAGGGACAAGCAAGTCGGGGTCGATCTCGAGCTGCGCGCCGAGACCCGTGCAGCGCGGGCAGGCGCCGTGCGGCGAGTTGAAGGAGAAGACGCGCGGCTCGAGCTCGGGCAGCGAGACGCCGTGGTCCGGGCACGCGAGGTTCTCCGAGAACGTCAGCGACTCGCCGTCCACGACGTCGATGACCACGAGGCCCTCGGCGAGCGAGGTCGCGGTCTCGATCGACTGCGCGAGCCGCTGCCGGAGGTCGGCCTTCATCACGAGCCGGTCGACGACGACCTCGATCGTGTGCTTGAACTTCTTGTCGAGCTCGATCGTCTCCTCGAGCAGCCGCTGCTCGCCGTCCACCTTCACGCGCGTGAAACCGTCGCGGCGGCAGCTCCTCGAGCACGTCCTTGAACTCGCCCTTGCGGTCGCGGACGACCGGCGCGTTGACCGTGAACCGCGTCCCTTCGTCGAGCCGGAGGACCTGCTCGACGATCTGGTCGAGCGACTGGCCCGCGATCGGCCGCCCGCAGACCGGGCAGTGCGGCCGCCCGATGCGCGCGAAGAGCAGGCGCAGGTAGTCGTAGATCTCGGTGACCGTGCCCACGGTCGAGCGTGGGTTCCGCGAGGTCGTCTTCTGGTCGATCGAGATCGCCGGCGAGAGCCCGTCGATCGAGTCCACGTCCGGCTTCTCCATCATCTGCAGGAACTGGCGCGCGTACGCGGAGAGCGACTCGACGTAGCGGCGCTGTCCCTCGGCGTAGATCGTGTCGAAGGCGAGCGACGACTTACCCGAGCCGGAGAGGCCCGTGACGCACACGAGAGCGTTCCGCGGAACGCTGACGGTGACGTTCTTGAGGTTGTGCTCGCGCGCCCCGTGGACGGTCAGCTGCTCGGCCTGCATGAGGCGTCAAGTCTAGCCGACCGAACAGACGTTCGATCCCAGGAAGGGGTTGCGCCGCGGAGCCACCTCCGCCTCAATTCGACGGTCGTTCGACCAAGGAGGAGACATGAAGCGAAGGACTGCGGTCGTACTGACCGTGGCGTGGGTTGGCTCGGTTGCGGCGATCGCCGCGGGCGTCGGGCTAGCCGGCCCGGCCGCGGTGGGGGGCGACAGCCTGTACGGAGGAGGCCGCCACGCGATCGGCACCTGCACGGACGGGACGACGCCGTTCTGCCCGCCCGGCGGCCGGGAGTTCAGCGTCGACGCGCATGCAACGCGCAACGGTCGCAACGCAGAGGGGACGCTCGAGTACGCCAACCCGGGCACCGCCGCGGTCATCGCGGCCGGCGACGTCACCTGCCTGAACCTCGACGGCGAGCGCGCCGTCGTCGGCGGGCGCGTGACCGAAGGGTCGGCGGCCGGCCTCGGCTTCCTCATGCACCTCGAGGATCGCGGCCGCCCGGGCTCGGCGACCCGCGACCGCGTGAGCCCGCTGTTCGTGCTCGCGCCCGCGGAGGAGCCGCCGGGCTTCCCGCGAACCTGCCCCGACTTCGAGGAGGACGTGGGCGGCGTCGGGTTCTTCGAGCAGACGTTCGGTGACATCGCGGTAAACGACGAGTAGCAATGCGACGTCGGACGGGGCCGCCGCCTTGGCGGCCTCGTCCATCACCTGTCATGCTCCGGTAGTCCGAGCCAGGAGGTGCGGAAATGGCAGATGCCGGCCTTTTTGTCGGCTTCGGGAACCCCGTGCGCGGGCGCGAGGGCCAGGCGATCGAGCTCTTCAACGAGACGATCGGCTGGTACACGCGCTTGCAGGAGGAGGGCGAGATCGAGAGCTTCGAGCCCGTCTTCCTCGAGCCGCACGGCGGCGATCTCGGCGGCTTCATCTTCATCCGTGGTGATGCTGAGAAGCTGTCCAAGCTGCGCGTGAGCGAGGAGTTCACGCAGTTCACGATCAAGGCGGGTCTGTGCGTCGACTCGATCGGCGTCGTGGGCGCCGACATGAACGAGCGGCTCCAGAGCCAGATGGCGTTCTACACCGAGCAGATCGGCGCAATCGCTTAACAGATCGCTAGGTAGAAAGGCGGCGTGCGCATCGCCTCGTACGCCGCCCTTCTCCTCGTGGCAGGCCTGCTCGCCGCCGGCTGCGACGGCAACGGCTCCGAGGAGGCAAGCTGGGCGGGCCCGCCGACACCGGCCGAGGACGGTTCGGTCGAAGTCGACGAGTTCGCGGACTACCAGGAGAGCGTCGACGAGAGGTGGGAGCGCTCGGCCGAGACGGCCGCTGCGGAGTTCCTCCGCCTCGACGAGCGAACGGCGATCCGGACGACGATCGCCGGACGCTCGGAGGGCGAGGGCGGAGGGCCGCGGGCGGTCACCGTCACGCTCGACGGACTGCTCGACGACTCCGTCCGCGCCGAACGCTGGATCCTCCTCTTCGAGCTCGCAAACGGGAGCTACCACCTGACGTCGGGCATCCGGACGCTCGCCTGCAACCCGGGCCGCGGGCACGAGGACTTCACAGCCGAGCCGTGCCTCTAGCCCAGATCGCGTGGGGTCAGGCTTTAGCCTGACCTCGGTGTTTGGTTTGCGCGGCGAAAACCTTCAACCGGGGTCAGGCTGAAGCCTGACCCCCGCGTGCGTCGGCCCTACCGCTTCGCGGTCCGCCAGCGGCCGAAGATCAGCCCGCCGACGGTGAAGCCGAGCCCGAAGGTGCCGAGCGCGAAGGCACCGATGGCGATGAACTTGCGCCACAGGGAGAGCCGGCGCCAGCGGCCGATCGCCTCCTGCTCCTCCGCCGAGAGCGGCTCGCCGCGGCGCTGTTTGCGTACGGCGCCGCCGGCGCGAAGGCCGAGGTAGACGTCGTCGAACAGCTCGGGCGACTCGTTCGCCACGCCAGCGAGTCTAGCGACACGGAATGACGTACCACCGCGGCCGCGAGCGGCCGCGCATCGGGATCTTCGCCCGCAAGGCCGCCGCGTATAGCCTGCCCCGGCCGTGACCGCGCGAATCCTGCACCTCTCCGACCCGCACATCGGTCGGGGAGAGGATCTCGCGCCACTCCTCGCAGTCCGTGAGCTCGGCGCCGAGGTGCGCGCGGAGCTCCTTCTCGCGACGGGTGACATGACGCACCGCGGGCGACCGGAGCAGCTGCGGCGCGCGGAGGAGCTCGTTCGCGGCCTCGGGCTCCCGTTCCTCGCCGTACCAGGAAACCACGACATCCCGTACACCTTCCCCGCGCGCTTCACGCGCACGTTCGTCGAGTGGGAGCGCGCCTTCGGCGAGACCGAGCCGACACACGCCTCCGAGACAATCACAGTCGTCGGGCTCAACTCGGTCCGGCCGTGGCGCCAGCAGGGCGGCGCGCTCCGAGAAGACCAGCTCGCCTCGATCGCCTCGCGGCTCGACTCCGCCCCCGCAGGCGCGTATCGCGTCGTCGCCCTCCACCACCATCTCGCGGCGCCGCCGTGGCCGGCAAAGCGGAAGCAGCCGATCCGGGATCGCGACGGGGTGCTGAAGGCGCTGGCGGACGCCGGAGCGGAGCTCGTCGTCTGCGGGCACGTGCATCAGGCCGCGCTGGCCGAGCGCCGGGAGTTCGAGGCGCTCGAGGACGGCTCGCGCCGCTCGCTCGTGCTCGCGACCGCACCGGGCATCGGCCGGCCGCGCCCGTACCGCCGCGGCGAGGCGCGCGGCGTGAACCTGTACGAGATCGACGCCGGCGCCCTGATCGTCACGACCTTCATGTGGAACGGCAACGAGTTCGTGGAAGTGGCGCGCCGCACATTCCCGCGTGGATAGAGTCCCCGGCGGGTGGAAGCGGCGCTAGGGGAGCTCAAGCAGCGGCTGGGGGAGATCATGGATCTCGCGCGGACCCAGTACCTCCAGCAGTGGGACATGGAGGTGCTCATGCCGCCGCGAGGAGACAGCTCGCGCACGGCGGCGATCGGGACGCTCCAGGCCATCGTCCACGCGCGCCAGATCGACGACCGCATCGGCGAGCTCGTCGACGAGCTCGAGCCATACGCGGCTTCGCTCCCCCGTGACTCCGATGACGCCTGCCTGATTCGCGTCGCCAAGCGCGACTGGGAGAAGCTGCGGAAGATCCCCACCGATCTCGCCACGGACCTCGCGCGCACGCAGGCCGAGGCGTACGGCGCGTGGGTGAAGGCGCGCGCGAACTCCGACTTCGAATCCTTCCGGCCGCACCTCGAGAAGACCATCGAGCTCCAGCTCCGGTTGATCGAGTGCTTCGCGCCCTACGAGGACCCGTACGACGTGCTGCTCGACAACTTCGAGGAGGGCATGCGCACCGACGAGGTGCGGGCGATCTTCGCGCGGCTGCAGCCGGAGATCACCGAGCTCGTGGCGGCGCACGCGGTCGACGCCGACGTGGACGAGTTCATGCGCGGGCCCTTCCCGATCCCGAAGCAGGAAGCACTCTCGCGGGAGCTGATCGAGCGCTTCGGCGGCTCCTGGGACGCCTGGCGCCTCGACCTCACCGTGCATCCGTTTGCGGCGCCCTTCGGGCTCGGCGACATCAGGCTCACCACGCGGTACTCCGAGGACGACCTGCACTCGCTCTTCACCGCGATGCACGAGTGCGGTCACGGCCTGTACGAGTACGGCGTCAGCCCGTCCCTCGACCGCACCCCGCTCTGCGAGGGCGCCTCCTCGGCGCTGCACGAGTCGCAGAGCCGGCTGTGGGAGAACGTCGTCGGACGGTCGCTTCCGTTCTGGCGCTGGTTCTACCCGCGGGTGCAGGAGGCGTTCCCGGAACAGCTCGGGGGCGTCTCCATCGAGCGCTTCCACCGCAGCGTGAACCGCGCGCAGCGCGGCTTCATCCGCGTCGACGCCGACGAGACGAGCTATGGGCTCCACGTCATCCTCCGCTTCGAGCTCGAGCAGGAGCTCATCTCGGGCCGGCTCGCGGTGAAGGACCTTCCCGAGGCATGGAACGCCCGCTTCAACGAGCTCGTCGGGCTCGAGGTGCCGAATGACCGGTTGGGCGTGCTCCAGGACTCGCACTGGGCCGGCGGCCTCTTCGGGTACTTCCCGACCTACCTCCTCGGAAGCGTGCTCTCGGTGCAGATCTGGGAGAAGGCTCGCGAGGCGGTGCCGGACGTCGAGGAGCAGATGGAGCGCGGCGAGTTCGGCGAGCTGCACGGCTGGCTGCGCGAGAACCTCTACTCGCTCGGCCGCAAGTTCACTCCCGCAGAGACGATCGACCGCGTCGTCGGGGGGCCGATCGACCCCGAGCCGTACCTCGACTACCTCCGCGGCAAGCTGAGCGCGCTCGCGGCCGCTTAACCCGCCTCCCCCACGCAATCCCCCCGAGTGGGGCATGTCCGGGGGTGCCCGGCCGGGGAAGGTGTGCCGACTGCGGAACTTCGAGGAGGTACCGAATGACACCTGCGGCACGACACCTTGCGCTGGCCACGTTCTGCGTCCTGGTCGCGCTCCTGGCCATCTTCCCCGTCTTCATCGGGGCTGCGTAGGCAACCCCATGCGTAGCGGGCTCTTCGGCATAGAGGCGCTCGTCCGCGAGCCGGCTCGCACCGTCGACCGGCGCGCGGCATGGATACTCGCGCGCGCCGATCGTCACAGGCACGCGACCGTCGCCGAGCGCAAGGCCGGCGACGGTCCTGCGGACGCTCGGCGCCGGCCCTCCCGGGACGAGCAGCCGCGCTAGCGCGCCTACGCGGCGACGGTTCCGAAGCGCTTCTCGGCTCGGGCGCGCGCATGCGCGGCGACCGCGGCACGGTCCCGTGGCGGCGCGGCCGTCACGAGCGCGTCGAGGAGCCGGTGCGTCGCCGCGGCGACCTCCTCGATCGCCCGCGCAAACGCGGCCTCGTTCGCCTGCGACGGCTTGTTCGACCCGCTCACCTTGCGGACGTACTGGAGCGAGGCAGCGAGGACCTCGTCCTCGGTCGCGGGCGGCTCGAAGTTATGGAGCGTCTTGATGTTCCGGCACATGCTCGTCTCTCCTTCGCGCTGATGTGTGTGCCAAACCTAGCGGCCGCGCAAGCGGACGCCTTTAGGGATTTCGCGCGACCGGAATCCGCGCGAGCGGATTCCGGTCTTGCGCACTAGGCAGTCGGCTGCGGTTCGGGCTTCTCGACGGGCGGCGCGAGCGCGAGCAGCTCCCGCCGCAGCTCCTTGATCTCGTCCCGGAGCTTCGCGGCGTACTCGAAACGGAGCTCCTCGGCCGCGAGATACATCTCCTCCTCGAGCGTGACGACGAGCTTCTCGAGCTCGTCCGGCGTCATCCCCTCGACCTCGGCCTTGCCGCGGCGGCGCCGCGACCTCGGGACGTGCGGCGACTCGAGCGCGAGCAGCTCCGCGATGTCGGAGACGCCCTTGACGATCGTCATGGGCACGACCCCGTGCTCCTCGTTGTAGGCAAGCTGGTACTCGCGCCGGCGATTCGTCTCGGACATCGCCTCCTTGATCGCCTCCGTCGTCTTGTCCGCGTACAGGAGCACCTTGCCGTTGATGTTGCGCGCAGCGCGCCCGATCGTCTGGATGAGCGACGTGCGGCCGCGGAGGAAGCCCTCCTTGTCCGCGTCGATCACGGCCACGAGCGACACCTCGGGCAGGTCGAGACCCTCGCGGAGGAGGTTCACGCCGACGAGCACGTCGTACTCCCCGAGGCGGAGCTCGCGGATGATCGCGATCCGGTCGAGCGTGTCGATCTCCGAGTGCAGGTAGCGCGCCTTGACCCCGGCCTCGAGCAGGTAGTCGGTCAGGTCCTCGGACATCTTCTTCGTCAGCGTCGTGACGAGAACGCGCTCGCCCGCTTCTTCGCGGTGCTTGATCTCGTTCAGGAGGTCGTCGATCTGGTTCTTCGTCGGGCGCAGCTCCACCTCCGGGTCGACCACCCATGTCGGCCGGATGAGCTGCTCGGCGATCGACTTCGAGCGCGTCATCTCGAACGGCCCCGGCGTCGCGGAGACGAACACGAGCTGCGGCACCTTCCCCAGGAACTCGTCGAAGCGGAGCGGGCGGTTGTCCATCGCCGACGGCAGCCGGAAGCCGTAGTCGACGAGGTTCTGCTTGCGCGAGCGGTCGCCCTCGTACATCCCGCCGAGCTGCGGGATCGTCTGGTGCGACTCGTCCACGAAGACGACGAGGTCGTCGGGGAAGTAGTCGAGGAGGGTGAACGGATGCGAGCCCGGCGGGCGCCCTTCGAGGATCCGCGAGTAGTTCTCGATCCCGCTCGTGAAGCCGAGCTCCTTCAGCATCTCCATGTCGTACTCGGTGCGCTGGCGGATCCGGTGAGCCTCGAGCATCCGTCCCTCCGCCTCGAACTTCGCGACCTGCTCCTCGAGCTCCGCGCGGATCTCGTCCACCGCCCGCTCGATCGTCGGCCTTGAGGTGACGTACTCGGTCGCGGGCCAGACGACGAGGTTGTCGAGCTTCGCGTAGATCTCACCCGAGATCGGGTCGAAGTGCGTGATCTGCTCGACCTCGTCACCGAAGAACGACACCCGATACGCGGTCTCGATGTTCGCCGGCTGGATCTCGACGACGTCGCCTTTCACACGGAAGCGGCCACGCCCGAGGACGGTGTCGTTGCGGACGTACTGGCTCTCGATCAGCTTGCGGAGGACGGCGTCGCGGTCGTGCTCCTCCCCCACCTCGAGGATGAGCACGCGCTCGCGCCACTCCTCGGGCGAGCCGAGGCCGTAGATGCACGAGACCGACGCGACGACCACGGAGTCCCGCCGCGTCAGGAGCGACGAGGTCGCGGACAGCCTGAGCCGCGCGATGTCGTCGTTCTGGGACGAGTCCTTCTCGATGTAGAGGTCGGCCTGCGGGATGTACGCCTCGGGCTGGTAGTAGTCGTAGTACGAGACGAAGTACTCGACCGCGTTCTCGGGGAAGAACTCGCGGAACTCGTTGCAGAGCTGGGCGGCGAGCGTCTTGTTGTGCGCGATGACGAGCGCCGGGCGCTGGACCTTCTCGATGATCCAGGCCATCGTCGCCGTCTTCCCGGTTCCGGTCGCGCCCATCAGGGTCTGGAAGCGGTTCCCCTCCTCGATCGAGGCGGCGATCTGGTCGATCGCCATCGGCTGATCGCCGGTGGGGGAGTACGTGTCGGTCGTCTTCAGCGGTCGGGCCACGCGGCCAAGCGTAGCCGCCCGCCTTGAGCAGACCTTGAGCCGGTTCCCCGATCGTGGGCCTCATGAGACTCAGATCCGCATTCCGCTCACCTCGGCTCGTTCGTGCTCCGCTCTTGCTTCTCGTGCTCGGCCTCGCGCTCGCGTCGACCCCGGCAACCGAAGCCCAGCTCGCCCGGTCCGACGTGCCTGCGCACGTGTGGGTGACCGACGGCAGCGTCTTCGCCGTTGCGGCTACGCCGACGGACGTCTACCTCGGAGGCGATTTCACGCTCATAGGGCGCAGAACCGGTTCCTGGGCACGAATTGACGCGGCCGGCGCCGTCGCTCCGATACCGCACGTCGTCGCGGGCTCCGTGAGTGACGCCGTCGCGGATGGCGCCGGCGGCTGGTTCATTGCCGGCGACATCGAGAGCGTGGGCGGGGTCGAGCACCGGCGCGTCGCCCATCTCCGCCCGGACGGGAGGCTCGACCGGCGGTGGCACCCCACCTTCAACGGCTCCGTCCTGGCGCTCGCACGGGTGGGCAGAACGCTGTATCTCGGCGGCTCGTTCACGGAGATCGATGGTGAGTCGCGTCCGGGCCTCGCGAGTATCGACACCCGGACTGGTTCGCTCACGCCCTGGCGCCCGGTCGTCAGCGCGAGGAAGGACGAGTCCGCGGACGTCTCCGAGCTCGCACCGGCGCCCGACGGTCGGACCCTCTATTTCGCCGGTGATTTCTGGCGCGTGAACGGCAAGCGGCGGTCGGCGCTGGCTGCAGTGGACATGGCCACGGCGGCGCTCGACCCGTGGCTACCCGTCGTCGACGGCTACGTGGAAGCGCTCGCAGTCGATCCGAAAGGACGGGCGGTGTACGCAGGCGGCTACTTCTCGAAGGTCGGCGGAGTCGCTCGCAGCGGCCTCGCCGCGCTCGATCCGAAAACCGCGGCTGCGACGAGATGGAATCCCGACTCCGACGGCGACGTCGCCGCCATCGTCCCCAGCCCCTTGGGCTCCCCCATCTACATCGGTGGAACCTTTGCGTCCATGGGCGGCAAGTCCCGCCGCGGCCTCGCGGCGGTCGACGCAAAGACGGGTGCGGCGACCGATTGGGATCCGAACGTGAGCGGCGAGGTGTACACCGTCGTGCTCTCGCGGAAGCGCAACACCGTCTACCTCGGCGGCGAGTTCACCGCGATCGGAGACCACGATCGCTCCAACCTCGGCGCCGTGGACACGAGGACCGTGGTCCCGACCGGCTGGGATCCGCGGACCATCGGCACTGTCGACGTCGTCGCGGCCGACGGACGCGGCGGCTTGGCCGTCGGCGGCGACCTTGCGTCGGTAGGCGCAGTGCCTCGTGCGGGCATGGCGGCCATGACGCCGGACGCCGGGACGATCTCGGACTGGGCGCCGCCGCTCGCCGGAGTCGTGCGCGCGCTCGCCGTCAGCCCCGACGGTGCGCGAGTGTACGTCGGCGGCCGCTTCCGCATCGGGGACGTGAGGACGCAGCAGAGCCTCGCGGTCGTCGAGGCAGGAACGAAGGCGCTCTCGCTGTGGGGTGCAACCCCCAACGCCAGCGTCTGGGCGATCGCTCCGACTCCCGACGGGGAGAGCGTGTATCTCGGCGGGTCTTTCACCACTGTCGGCGGCAAGGCTCGCAGGCGGCTCGCGAGCCTCGACGCCAGAACCGGAAACCTCAAGCCCTGGAACGCCGTCGCGAATGCGCTCGTGCGCCGCCTCGTCCTCACCGAGGACGAGATCTACGCTGCCGGAGACTTCACGTCGATCGGCGGCGAGACGCGTAGGGGAGTGGCCGCTCTCGACAGCGCTACGGCACGGTCGACAGGCTGGGAGGCGGGCAGCAACGGCAGAGTGTTCGCGCTCGTGGTCCGCGACGACGCAGTCTTCGTGGGAGGCCCATTCACGAGTATCGGCGGAAAGTCCCGGAAGTACCTTGCTGCGCTCGACCCGGGTGACGGCTCCGCCAACCGGTGGGACCCGAGCCCGGACGAGGTCGTGCATTCGCTGGTCGTGTCACCGGACGGAAGTCGAATGTTCGTCGCGGGTGACTTCGAGCGGATTTCGGGCGGGCGCCGAGATCTCGCAGAGTTCGACCTCGCGAACGGGCTCCTCACAGGTTGGCGACCCATCGCACCGTTCTCCGCTCTCACCCTTGCCCTCTCCGGCGACGGCACGACTGCCTACGTCGCCGGCGAGGGTGCGTTCTTCGTGTTCCGCTGAGTCGTATCCTCGGTGGAGTGACGAACGTCACGCGCACATGAGAAAGCTGGTCTTCCTGGCTCTCGTCGTTCCCGCCGCGGGCGTGATCCCGGCCGGTGGCGGGGCCGACGCGGGAACCGCGGCAGAGATCGCGCGGGCCGCGGATCCCCCGAGGCTCCTGTGCAAGCTGCCGCCGAAAGCCGAGAAGCTGGCGCCGACGAGCCGACGCGGGCTCATCCAGCACCTCCTTCAGTACCCTGCCGTCGGGCTGGCCACGCCGCGTCAGCGCGACCGGGCCGAAGGCATCCTGCGACGGCTCGTGTCGGCTGCCGACAGCGGGAGCTGGAGGAACCTCGACGCGGCCAGACGAGCCGGCTACGACACGCGAACCGCTCCACGCCAGCGCGACGACCGCTCCGTGCGGTACTTCCACGCCGAGCGTCGGCAAGACCCGCGGGGCAAGTCCATCTTCGACTTCAGCCGGCCGAAGGCGCTCATCTTCGCGAACGCGCACGGCCGGCCGCTGGTTCTCGTCGGCGCGATGTGGAGCACGCGCGACGGCGAGCTCGGCCCGAATCCGGGCGGCCCGATCACGCGCTGGCACTCGCACACGGTGTGCAAGGAGGGACGGAAGCGCGGGCTGAAGCCGCTGCCCGGCGGCAAGTGCCCGCCGGGAGCGCGCCTCACACAGGGAACGAGCGAGATGCTCCACGTCTGGTTCACGCGCGACCTGCGGAGCGCGTTCGCCATTCGCGCACCGGAGCCGGAACTGTGCGCGCTCGGGCTTCTGCCCGAGAGCTACTGCAAAGGCCGCTAGCGCGTCGTTCTCAGACCCTCCTAGCCGAGGTAACGCTCGCGCTCCTCGGCCGAGAGCGAGCGGCCGGTCGCGTCGAGTCGCCGGTCCGCAAGCCGCAGGAGTGCGGCGAGCCCGCCGCAGAGGTCGCACCGAAACGTGCGTACGGTCCCGTCGACGCCGCCGGTGACGATCGCCCGGCCGTTCGGAGAGAACGCAGCCGAGGTCAGCGGCCCGCGATGGCCGCGGAGAAGTGTCACCGACGCGCCGCTCTCCGCATCCCAGAGCCCGGCCCGCCCCGGCCCGGCGGTGACGACCCAACGGCCGTCCGGGCTGAAACGTGCGTCCTGCACCGGCCCGAAATGACCCTGGAGCACGACGCGGGTCTCGCCGGTCGCGACATCCCAGATGCGAGCGTCGTGGTCGCGGCTCGCCGTCACCACCTCCGTGCCGTCGGCGGAGAAGGAAACCGACGTGACCCGCCCGCTGTGACCCGCGAGCACCGTCGTGCGTCCGTCGGCGCGCAGGACGACCTCGGAGCCTCGGATCGTGGCCGTCGTGCCGGCGGGTGCATGCGTCGTATCCGGGGGTGCGCCGCCGGGTTCCGTGCGGAGCTCGGCCCCGCTCGTGGCTCGGAGAACGTGCGTCTCGCCGCGGGTCCCCGCGCGGACGACCCCGCCTCTCCGACCGAACTCGACCCACCTCACGGGGGTCCCGAGGTCTGTGAGCAAGGCAAGCTCGGACTGCACCCGGGCGTCCCACACGCGCACCGTCTCGTCGAGGCTCGCGCTGACGACGAGCGAGCCAGATCCGACGAACGACGCCGAGCTCACCTCGTCGGTGTGGCCTCGAAGGACGGCGAGCGGAGCGCTCGTGTCGACCTTCCACACCCTGACCGTCCGGTCCCGGCTGGCGGTCACGAGCTGCTCGCCGTCGGCGCTGAACGCGACATCGGTCAGAGGGTTCGTGTGCCCGGCGAAGACCGCTACGGGAACTCCGTCGTTGACCCGCCAGACCCGGGCGACGCTGTCGGTGCTTGCGCTCGCGACGAGCTGGCCATCCGGGCTGAACGCGACGGCGACGATCCCGCCAATGTGGCCGAACAGCTTGAGCATGCGTACGCCGGTCCGCGTGTCCCAGACCCGCACCGTCTTGCCGGCATGCCCGGTCGCCAGCAGTCGGCCGTCGCGCGAGAGGGCGGCAGTCGTCGTCCCCGGGCGGTCGAAGAACCGAACCTCGGTGCCCGAGCCTGCGTCGACGACCCGGGCGCCGAGCTCGTCGAAGGTCACCGCGAGCCTCCCGCCGGCGGAGAGCTCGGCGCCGCGAACGTCCGTGGCCCCCGGTAGCTCGGCGGCCGAGCCACCTGGAGGAACGAGCCGCACGACGCTGTCTCGACCCACGAGCAGCGCCATGCCGTCGTCGGAGAACGATGCAGCGATCGCATCCGCGCCCGTCTCGATCGCCCGTCCCGACGGCTCTGTGATCACGGATCCCTCCGAGGTCGCGCCGACGATCCGGCCGGGTCGCGCGAACGCTCCAACCGCCGGCTCGCCGAGGTCGACGACGGTTCGGACGCGGGAGGTGCGGAGCGCGTCGCGAAGTGCCTCCTCCGTAGTCGGCCCGGGCGACAGCATCGCCGCTTCGCGCGCGAGGAGAAGGCCGAGCTCGGGGTCGGAGTCGAATGCTCCGCGCGCCACCGCTTCGAGCTCGCGCGCCTTCGCCTCGCGCGCCTGGTCGCGAGCCTCGCTCCGCTGGTCGAGCGCGAACACTGCCACCGCAGACATCAGCCCCAGCACGACGAGTACCGCGGCGAAGAACAGCTGCAACCGCCGCCGGCGCCGATGCGCGTCGGCGAGCTTTCGCTCGACCTCACGCTCCGTGCGGTGACGCGCCCGCCACGCGAGCACCGGCTGCGCGAGCACGTCGTGGAAGATCTCGTAGCGGACATCGCCGCCCTCCTCCAGCGAGCGCAGGATCCTGCGCTCGCCGAGCTTCGCCAGCACCGGCTGCAGCTCTTCGACCGGAACGCCGCCGAAGTCCGCGAGATCGGAGACCTCATGTGCGATCTTGGTCCCGGACGGAGTTACGAAGTGGTTGAAGAGCCGTGCCGCGATGTCCTTCTCCGCAGGCTCCAGCTCCAACATCGCACCCTCGAGGTGCTCCTCGACGATGTGCTGGGCGCCGCCGAGCCGTTCAAGCGTCTCGACCCGCAGGATGCTCGAGCCCGCCGCGCGCTCCTCGTCCCACAGCCGCTGCATCACGAGCTGGAGGTACGGCGCCTCGATGCGGGCGCCGTCACGCGCGCCCTCGACCGCGCCGAGCCCGCCGAGCGCGGGCTCGATCTGCCCCGCGCCGACGTCGTCCAACACGCGCTCGACGAGCCCGGGATCGACAGTGACCCGCTCCTCCGTGATCTCGGCGAAGCGCTCGACCGGGCGGACGATCGCGGCGCGAGCCGCTTCGCGGTCGAGTCGGTCGAGCCGGAGCGTGTTGCCGAACAGCCCAGGGATGCGGCCGGTGAAGCGGTCGAGCTTCGCCAGCGAGTCCTCGCGCAGCGCGACGAGCACGTTGACCCGCTGCGGCGCCGACAGCAGCGCCGGCAGCGCCTCGGCGAACGATCCCGCGCCGGCATCGTCGGCGTGGTAGAGGAAGTACTCCTCGATCTGGTCGAGGATGAGGTAGACGTCGCGCTCCGACTGGGCACGCTCGAGCGCTGCCACGGCCGAGCCGTTGGTGGAACGGCCCTCGGCTTCGGCGACCGCCTCCGCGAGCGCGCCTGCCGGGTCCTCGTTCCAGCGCGCGAAGACCACGACGAGCGGCTCCTCGGGGAGCTCCCTCAGCGAGCGCGCCACCGCCGCGCGCAGGAGCGACGACTTGCCGACCCCGCTCGGGCCGTAGAGCACCGTCAGCCGCGACGCGATCAGGTTGGCGACGACGATCTCCCGCTCGCGCTCGCGGCCGAAGAAGAGGAGCGCGTCGAGCTCCGAGTCCTCGAACGCGTTGAGGCCCTTGAACGGCGATGAGGGACGGGCGCTCACGTCGCGACGAGCCGCCGTTCGAGCAGCTCGACGTACACGTCGGGCTCGACGTCCAGGTGCGCCACGTCGTAGCGGCGCCAGAAGGCCTGGGCGAGCGGGCTCGGCGAGCGCTGCACGGCCCACGAGCGGTAACCGACCGGACGCTCGCCCCAGATCCGGTTGAGGATCAGGCGCAGGTTCCAGTCGGCCATGTCGTAGCCGAGGAAGAGGAAGTGGCTCCGCCGCAGCTTGGCCGCCAGAGAGACGGGGACGACGGTCGTCAGCTCGGAGTGCCCGAGATAGTCGATGTAGTCGTCCTCGGTGATCACGAAGCTCTCCCACTCGCGGTCGGGGAGCGGATCGACCGCGCCGTGCAGCTTGAGCAGGATCGTGCGCTTCTCCAGCGACAGCTCGGTCGCGTACATGTTCGGTACGTCGATCGGCCGCGGGCTCTCGCCCGGTGGGCGATGCCAGAAGTGACCTCGGCGCGGGCCTGTGGCGACGTACGCGACGATGTCGACCTCCTCGCCCGCCTCCTCGAAAGCCCGCTCGAGCGCGAGGTCGTAGTTGGTGCTCACGATGAGCTGATGCGGCGCGCCGCGAGCCCGGAGCTGAGCCGGAAGCTGCGCCAGGAAGCGATGCAGCGGGCCCGGCTCGACCGCTGCCTCGAAACGGGCGTGCAGCTCGTCGTAGAGCGGACCGGAGCCTTTCATCGTCGCGATGTACTGCGAGACCCTGGCCAGATCGAGCGGCCTGTCGTCAGGTACGTCGAACGCGCTCGCCAGATGAGATGCCAGGTCGCCGGAGCCGTCGACACCGAGGACCGGCACGACCCGGCCCGCTAGCAGCGCCTTCACGATCTCGGACTCCTCGTCCGCCACGACCGCCCCGGTGCCGGGCACGGCGAGCCCCGCCTCGTGCCGCAGGATCTCCGACTGGAGCCGCTTGAGCTCGGGGCCGGGCTCGATGCCGAGCTCCTCGACGAACCGGGTCCGGGCGTCCTGGTAGACCTCGAGCGCTTCTGCCTGGCGGCCCGAGCGGTAAAGCGCAAGCATGAGCTGCCTGCGCAGCGTCTCGCGGAGCGGATGCGCTCCGACGAGCGCCTCGAGCTCGCCGACCACGTCGCCGTGTCGGCCGAGCTCCATCTCGGCCTCGATCAGCTCCTCCCGAGCGACGAGTCGGAGCTCCTCGAGCCGCCGGATCTCCGCCTGCGCGAACTGCTCGAACGTGAACTCCGTGAGCGCGGGTCCGCGCCAGAGGTCGAGTGCGCCGACGAGCAACTCGCGCCGCTCCTGAAGCCCCGCACGACGCGCATCGCGAAGCATGAGCTCGAAGCGGCGCGCGTCGATGCGCTCGGCGTCCGCGTGCAGCACGTACCCGGGCGACCGCGTTTCGAGGGTCTCTGCCCCGAGCTCCTTCCGCAGGCGCGAAATCGAATTCTGGAGCGACGTCGTCGCCGTCTTCGGAGCGTCCTCGCCCCAGAGCAGGTCGACGAGGCGATCCGTCGCGACGACGCGTCCCGCTTCGAGCAGCAGCACGGTGAGAAGCGCCCGCTGCTGCTGCCCGCCCAGGGCGACCGGGCCGCGGTCTCCCTCGACCTCGAGCGGGCCCAGGATCCGGAACTCAAACGTCACGAGCGAACTTACTCACGGATTGGACGCGCTGTCCAGGCGCCAAGGGGGGAATGGCCACGTGCACACCTCCTCGTGTGAGCGGGCCGGTGGATCACACCGCGCCGCGCTCAGGACCCGCTCAACGCTGCGCGTTAGCCGACCGTTAGCGGCCCGTTGCCGGCCGGTTGGGGACCCCTCCGACCGTGCGGGCCATGACCAATCCACACGCATATTCAGCGGCGCGAGCGTTCGCGGTCGCCGCCGCAGCCCTCTCGACGCTCGTCTTCGCCTCGATCGGAGCCGCTTCGGGTACCTCGGAGCGCGCGGAACGCTCCACCCCGGTCCCGATCCTCATGTACCACCTGGTCTCCGATCCGCCCGCGAACGCACCGTTTCCCCAGCTCTTCGTCTCCGAGCGGGACTTCGCCGGCCAGATGCGCTGGCTCGCGCGAAATGGGTACCACGCCGTGACGCTCCGCGCAGTCTGGGATCACTGGCACGGCGGGGCGCCGCTGCCGAAGCGGCCGATCGTGGTCTCCTTCGACGACGGCTACCGGAGCGTCGCGCATGCCGCGCTCCCGGCGATGCGCGAGCGGGGCTGGCCCGGTGTCCTCAACTTCAGCGTCAAGAACCTGCATGTGGCAGGTGGGTTGAGCGAGAGGCAGATTCGACGGCTGATCGACGCCGGCTGGGAACTCGACGCCCACACCATTACGCATCCCGACCTCACATCGATCAGCGACCGGCAGCTCGCGCGCGAGGCGGCCGGATCGCGCAAGGCGCTTCGGAAGATGTTCGGCGTGCCCGTGGACTTCTTCTGCTACCCGGGCGGGCGGTACGACGCGCGCGTCATCGCCGCGGTTCGCCGCGCCGGGTACCTCGGCGCGACGACGACCCTCGACGGGCTCGCCGTACCGGACAAGCCGTACGAGCTCCGGCGTGTTCGCGTGAGCCGAAGCGACGGGGTCGCAGGGCTCGCAGCCAAGCTCGGTCGCGTGAGTGACAGTTGAGCGGATTTTGAGCGCCTCGGCGGAACCTCCTGGCATGAAGCAGCAGCCGCACATCGACGCCGAGGCGCTGATCCGCGAGATCGCCCGCTACCTCGCCGCCATCGACGCCTATCGCGCCGAGCGCTGCGAGCCGATCTGGCTTCCGGAGCAGGCGCCGGCGCCTCGCCCCGAGCCGGTCGCGCGTTGAGCGAGCCTTGAGCGGACGCTCGGACGATCGGCCGGACAACCCCGAAGGAGGAAAGATGCGTGTTCGGTTCGTCTTCTGCGGCGCTGCGACCGCGGTCGTGGCGCTGACGGTGTCCCTCACCGCGTCTGCTTCGTTCCCCGGAGCGAACGGCGCGATCGTCTTCCAGAGCAATCGCGCCGGCGGTACCACCGCCGAGCTGTACCTCCAGAACGAGGACGGCACCGGCGTGCGCCGCCTGACGTTCAACAACGCCATCGATCGGAGTCCGAGGTTCTCCCCCGACGGGAAGAGCATCGCGTTCGCGAGCAACCGTGACGGAAACGTCGAGATCTACGTCATGGAGCTCGCCACCGGTGCGACGCATCGGGTCACGAACGACCCGGCCTGGGACGACCAGCCGGTCTTCACCGCGGACGGCGGTCAGCTCGTCTGGCAGAGAACGCAGAACGCGCCGTTCGCATGCCCGTGCTCGATCTGGACCGCAGAGCTCGACGGCTCGGGTGTCCACCAGGTCGACACCGGCTCGGGTGACGCCCTCTTCCCCGACATGTCGCCGCACGGAAAGAAGCTGACGTTCACGCGAATGAGCGGCGGCGTGTCGGCGATCTACATTCAGCAGCTGAACGGCGGCGGGCGGCGACAGGTGACTCCGCCGCCGAGCGGGTTCGGCGACTTCCGCTCCCGCTGGTCGCCGAAGGACAACGACCTCGTGTTCATGCGGGACGACGGCCTGAACTTCAACGACGTCTACACGGTGCATCAAGACGGCACCGAGCTGACGCAGCTAACGAGTGGCACGCGACTCGAAGACGGGGCGCAGTTCTCGCCGGACGGGACGAAGGTGCTTTTCTCGGTCTTCGGGGACGACGGCAGCGCCCGCATGCACACCATTCGCCGCGACGGAACCGGTGAACACGCCCTGCCTCAACTCGGCGGCGATCGACGAGACCTTCGACGGTCCCGAGCTCGACTCCTCGATGTGGTGGACGTCGCTGAGCGGGACCGGAGGCACGCTCACGCAGACCGCCGGCCACGCCGAGTTGTCACTCGCGCCGGACGCGGCGAACGGCCCCTCCGGCTTCATGGGCCCGGGCTTCGGCACCCAGTGCCGGGCGGTCGGCGACTACGACGCGCGCGTGAGCTTCGAGCTCCTCGACTGGCCGGCGTCGAATGGGACACACGTGAACCTGGGCGATGCAGGCATGACGGGGAGCATCGGCCGCCGAAGCGAAAGTGGGTTCGAGGACTACCTGGCGTTCTTCAATCCCGTCCCGGCCTTCGCCCTTACGAGCGACCAGAGCGGCAGTCTTCGCCTGGCCCGCACTGGGTCGACGCTCACTGCGTTCTACGCGTCCGGGACCGGCTGGGTGCCGCTGCTGAGCGGCCCGGCGTCCACGGCGCCGGCTCTGCTCAACGTGCACCTGTTCAGCAATGACGCGATCTTTGGAAATCAGTTCGTACGCGTCGCCTACGACGATTTCGACGTGACGGCGGCTGCGTTCGAGTGCCCGACCTGGTGGCGCGACTCGGGTGCGGACTGGCAGCCCGTCGACTGAGAACTACGCGCGCAGAAAGGCGAGCACCGCCAGCACACGGCGGTGCTCGTCCTGCGCGGGCATGAGTCCGAGCTTCCCGAAGATCGAGTTCACGTGCGTCTCCACGGTCTTCGGGCTGACGACCAGCTTCTCGCAGATCCCGCGGTTGGAGAGCCCCTGCGCCATCAGCTCGAGCACCTCGCGCTCGCGCGGGGTCAGCTCGTCGAGCGGGCCCGCCTCGCGGCGCCGCCCCAGGAGCTGCCCGATGATCTCCGGGTCGATCGCGGTCCCTCCCTTCCCCACGCGACGCACGGCTTCGAGGAAGTCGTCGATCTCGAGGACGCGGTCCTTGAGCAGGTAGCCGAAGCCGTCCGGGCGGTCGCTGACGAGCGCCAGCGCATGCGTCGCCTCGATGACCTGCGAGAGGAGCAGCACGGCCACCTCCGGTTGCTCGGCCCGGATCTCGAGCGCGGCCCGCGCGCCCTCGTCCGTCTGCGTGGGCGGCATCCGGATGTCGACGACGGCGACATCGGGCTTGAAGCGGCGCACTGCCTTCCTGAGCTCGCTCGCGTCGGCCGCCTGCGCGACGACCTCGAAGCCGCCGTCGGTGAGCACACGCGCAAGACCCTCGCGGAGCAGGACCGAGTCCTCCGCGATCACGACACGCACGGGATCTCCCCCACGACTCGTGTTCCCGCACCGGGTGAGCTGTCGACGCGGAGGTGGCCGCCGCGCGCCTCGACGCGGTCGGCGAGGCCGTGCAAGCCCGAGCCCGTGCTCGCCCGCGCGCCACCCACGCCGTCGTCGGAGATCTCGATCAGGAGCACTCCCTCCTCCCGCCTCGCGGAGATCGACGCCCTGGAAGCGTGCGCATGCTTGGCGACGTTCGCGAGGGCCTCGCTCGCGACGAAGTACGCCGTCGCTTCCACGTCCGGCGGCAGCCGCTCGGCCACCGCCTCGACGGTGACCGGCAGCGGCATCCTCGCCGCGAGCGACTCGAGCGCGGACGCTAGACCCGCTTGCGTGAGCGTGCCGGGATGGATCCCGTGCGCGAGCGAGCGAAGCTCCTCGACCGCGACCTGCAGCTCGTCCGCGGTCGACGCGAGAAGGCCGTCGAGCTCGGGATCGACTCCGTCGCCGAGCGCGCGCTGCGCGCTTCGAAGCTCCAGCGCGAGCGCGACCAGCCGCTGCTGCGCTCCGTCGTGAAGGTCTCGCTCGATCCGCCGACGCTCCTGGTCGGCAGCGGTGGCGATCCGCGCCCGCGACTCCTTGACGGTCTCCAGCTGAGCCCGGACCTCCGCGTGGAGCCGGGCGTTGACGAGCGCGAAGCGGGCTGCGGCGGCGACTGCCTCGACGAGCTTGGGCTCGTCCCGAAGCGACGAGTCGTGAACGAGCACGGCGAGGGGCTCACCCTCGTGCTCGATCCTGGTGACGGCGCGACCACGGCCGTCCTCGGGAACCGAGAAGCTCACACCGGAGGCGTCGACGTACTCAACTCGCTCGGGCAGCCAGAGCCCGAGCTCGAGCGTCGGATCCTGCAGTGCCGTGGCCAGCTCGTCCCGGATCCCGTCGACCGCCGTCTCCTCGAGGTGGACGACGAGGTCGCCGACGTGGACGCGGGCGAGGCGGGCGCGCAGGAGGCCCGCAAGAAGCGCCAGCGGAAGCGCGATGAAGGCGAGGATCTGCCACCAGAACAGGTATTCGCCGGCGAACGGCTGGTCGACGAAGGTGAAGACGCACTCGAAGACCGCCCGCAGCGCGATCGCGATTGCCGCCAGCAGCAGCGGGGCGAGGATCCGGCGCGCCCTCGGCGTCGCGCGCACCAGCCGGCGGACGATGACGGCGATGTACAGCGTCGCCAGCACGCCGTAGAACACGAGCACGAACGCCTTCTGAAGAGCCTCGGCGAGGCCCGGTGCCTCGACGACGAGGAGCAGGCTCTCCCGCGGGGTCGGGTACTCGATCAGCCGCCGCGTGGAGTCGTAGACGAGGAGGATCGCGAGCGGGAACGCGAGGACTACCGCATAACCGACACGGACCAACGCCCGCTCTCCTCGGTCCGCGATCCGCCCCGACGGGTACGCGAGCACCGAGTGTGCGACGAGCGCGTACGACACATGGCCGAGCGCGAAGAAGACCGTGAAGACGACCGGGTCGTGGCTGTACCGGAGCTGGCGTAGAAGCAGCGCGAGCCCGGCCGCGATCATCAACGGGCCGACTCGGTTCCCGCTCTCGCGAGACCATGCCACCAGGCCGGCGAGGAGGAAGGACCAGCCGACCGCGACGATCGCGAGCGCGTGGGACGGCGACGTGTACGGGCCCAGGTTGTCGACCTGGACCTGGTAAGCGACGGCGCCGAGCACGAGCCCGGCGCCGCCGAGAAACACCTGCACAGCGCGCTTCATCGACACCTGCGCATCGTCACACAGCTTCCGCCCGGAAGCCACGGTGCGCACCCGGATCGAGAGATCGGGGAGAACCCCGAGCCGAGTCCGAGGCGTGCCCGGTTTCCTCGCGGCCGGCGGCGGCTCAGCATCGGCACATGACCGATTACTCGAACGTTCCCGATCGGACCCGCCGAGCTTCTGCTGCTTGCGTTCCTGCTGTTCGGAATCGGCTGCTATCTCGTCGGGAGGGCCGGCTTGTGAGGAACGGCCCCCGCCTGCTCTCCGCATCGGCGTTCGCGGGCGCGGTTCTCGCGTTCACCCTCCCGTTTGGCACGGTCTCCTCCTGTGACGGCGAGGAGGTCCGCTTCACGGGCGGCGAGCTGGTCACGTTCAGCGTGCCGCCCGACGACGACCCCGATCCGGAGCTCCATTCCGAGATCGAGAGCAACGCCGGCGTGCCGGCGCTGTGCGCGCTCCTGGCCGCCGTGCTCGGGTTCGCCCTCGTGATCGGCGGCTGGACGGGCGGCGGGATCTGCGCAGCGGTCGGCCTCGTCGCAGCACAGCTCCTCGGACTGGTCATCCTGCTCTCGACGGATGCCGGAGGCACGCCGCACAGCGGCTTCTGGCTCCTGGTACTCGCGCTCGCGTTCGCCTGCCTCGTGCATCTGGTGGACGCGGTTCGAGCGCGCCGGCAAGCGGGGCGTCGCGTCTGGGGCTACGCGTTCGCCCGCTGCGTCCTCACCCTCTTGCCGACCCTCGGCGCCGTCGCGCTGCTTGCGATCGCGGTCCTCAGCACCGTCTCCTAGCGGCCTCGCATATCGGGGAGAGCCCCGAGACGAGTCCAAGGCGTGCCCGGTTACCGGGAGCCCGTCGCAGAACGAGCATCCACGCATGACCACTTCACACCACACCCAGAGCTCCGTCACCGTCGACGGCCGCCAGCCGAAGCTGCAGCAGCAGCTTCGGGATCTCGCGGTCGCGGCAGTGATGATCGCGCTCGTCCTCGGACTCGCGTTCGGCGTGTCCTGGCTCCTCCCTCTCGAGTTCGCCGTTCCGCGGCCGCGATGAGTGCGAACTCGGGAGATCCCCGAGCGAGACGACTCGAACACCAGGTTTCGTCCTCAGAAATATCAGGACTATTCCGATGAGAAATGCCTATTGGAATACAAGCATCCGGCGCACGGAAAAAGTGCGCCGGAATTCTGCGGTGATTAGCGATTCGTTGGCCAGATGTGATCGAACGGTTAGCGGTCGGATCGAGCGTGACCGGCGTAGAGGCAATCCCGGAAGGAGGGAACGATGCGCCAGGTCACTCGCATGCACCGCACGCTCACGGTGCTCGCAGTCGGTCTGCTCGCGCTCGCGGCTCCGCTCGTCGCGTACGCAGACGGCGGGCCCCTGGGTGGGTAGGGGGCAGGAGGTGGCATCGAAGCGAGGAGGCGTCGCAGCCTCCTCGCTTCACGCTGGGACCTCGAGATCGTTCAGGGCCCGAGCCCGGCGAGCACCCATCACGTTCCCTTTCTGCTCGTACAGGAGCACGGCCTCCGCGACCAGCACATCGGCCTGATCGGGCACCCCGCTCGCGCGAAGTACGTCGGCAAGCGCAAGTCGTGCATTCGCGATCTGGTTCAGGCCATCCGTGCCGTCCGCGAATCGCGCAGCGCTTTCGGCGAGCTCGCGAGCATCTGTCAGCTGGCCCGCCCGGGCGAGCAGCTTGGCCTCGACGGGTTGCAGGATGAGCTGAACACTCAAGTCCTCGAGCGCAGCATTCTCGCGAGAGACGGCCGCCCAGCGCTCCGCCTCGACGATGTGGTTCTGCTGGAACAGCGCCTCGGCGAGCTTCGCCGCTCTCACCGCGAGGTGGCTCCGATCGTGGATTGCCTCCAGGAGCTCACACTGCTCGCGAAGCGTGCGCTCCGCCGCGCCATAGTCGGCCGCGAGCATCTCGATGTCTGCAGACACGGTCCCACAGGAGACGACCGCCGCCTGCGGCCAGCCGAGCTCCGCATATGCGTCGTAAGCCTCCGCGACGAGGGCGCGACCGTCTTCTATGCGCCCGGCCTGCGCCTCGAGGCCCCCGAGATACGGCAGGATCGCTGCCCGTCCGGCGAACCCGATCGTCTCGTCGGCCAGAAGCTCCGTACAGCGCTGGATCGCCTGCGCGACCGGCGTCGGCCCCCAATAGAGGGCTGCAGCGATCTGTCCTAGACACGATGCGGACGAGAACGCGGCTCGCTCGTAGTGCACGAGCGCGCGCTCTTCTGCCTCGAGCCAGGCCGCATGTTGCCCGTGAATGCCTCCCCGCACGTAGCCGATCAGAAGCCACGCCCGGGCGAGCGACCTGTCGTCGCCCAGCGCCTCGAAGGTCGGCACCGCGCTCTCGGCGAGCTCCAACAGCGCCGTCGCAGCGCCGTGCGGCTCGGACAGGAGACGGACGTAAGCGGCGTCGATTCGCAGGCGAAGCTCCGAACGGCGTTGATCCGCTTCTTCTGCCTCCGCGATCGCCACCGCGTGCGTCACGTCCGTGCCGTCGACATCCCCCAGCGCGAGCTGCGCGATGCCGAGCTCGCCCAACAGGTCGAGGCGCAGTGAGCTCCCGCGTGGAAGCATCGCGGTGGCACGACCCAGGAGGTTGACGGCCGCAGGCATGTCCGCGCGCTTGAGCGCACGGACCCCGGCTTCACCAAGCCGCCGACCCGCACTTTCGGCGAGCTCCGCGGTTCGGTGACCGATCTCACCGAGCTCCGTCAAGAGCCGACAAGCTTGCTCGAGGTGGTAGCCGGCAAGCTCGTCGGCATCACCGACCTCTTCGTGCCTCCGCTCGAACAGCTCGGTGAAACGCTGGTGCAGCTCGGCGCGAAGCCGCTTCGGGGCAGCTCTGTATACGGACTGCTGGACGAGAACGTGGCGGAATCGAAGGTCCCCGTCCGGAACCGGTCGGACGAAGCCGCCTGCGACCAACGTATGAATGTGAGTGTCGAGCGTAGGCGCCGCCCCGGGCTCGAGGAGGGCGCGCAGGTCATCGACTCGGAACTGCTTTCCGATCACCGACGCGCGTTCGAGCACGCCGCGCTCACCCGGCCCGAGCCGTTCGAGACGGGCCGCAAGTAGCGCCTGAATCGTCGTCGGGAGCTCGCGCTCCACGAGCCCACCTTCTACAGCGAGCGCGAGAAGCTGCTCCAGGAAAAACGGGTTGCCTTCGGCGGCATCGACGATGCGAGCCCGCTGGTCCGACTCCAGGATCGCGCCGCCGAGACCGTCGACGAGCGCCCCCGTCTCGCCCGCGGAAAGGACGTCCAGCGCGATTCGCTCTGCGTTTTCCCGGCCGTCGAGGAACTCGGGCCGGTCTTCGAGCAGCTCCTCCCGAGCGAGGGTGACGACGAGAATCGACCCCTGGCCGCGGTCGGCGAGATGCTCGACGAGATCGAGGAACGTCGGCTCGGCCCAGTGGACGTCGTCGAAGACGAGAATGAGCGGCCGCTCGCGCGCCTCCTTCTCGCAGAAACCCCTGAACTTCAGCGCGATCTCGGCCGCAGGAGGCGGGATGTCGGCGTCGAGCGCGGCGAGCACCGCGTCGCGCTCCTCGCTCTCCGGAGCCTGTTGGAGAGCCTCACGCAAAGGGCGGTAGGTGATGCCCTCGCCGTACGAGAGGCAGCGGGCCCACAACGTCGTCACACCTCTCGCGCGGCGTGTGAGCTCCACGGCGAGCCGGGACTTCCCCACGCCGGGCGACCCGACGACGAGAGTGACCTGGGCTCGAGAGCCGTCGACGGCGCGCTTCAGCGACCGGCGGAGAGCGGCAAGCTCGCGCTTTCGGCCCACGAGGGACGCATCGAGCCGCCGCCCGAACGCGGGCGCGACCGCCTCGAGCTCCAGCAGCCGGAATGCGCGCACCGGCTCGGCCTTTCCTCTGATCTCCACCTCGCCGAGCGGCTCGAGCCGGGCCGCGTGGTCGATCAGCCGGCCGGCAAGCTCGCCGACGACGATCTCGTCCACTCCCGCGGCCTGCTCGAGGCGCGACGCGATCCCGACCGCCTCGCCGGTGACGAGCCGCTGCCGGGTCTCGGTGGGCGTCGTCACCACCTCCCCGGTCTCGAGCCCGATCCGGATCCCGAGCCCGACGCCGTGTGCCTCGACCAGCCGCTCGTTGAGCGCCGCCACGGACTCCCGGATGTCGAGCGCGGCGCGCGCAGCCCGCAGTGCGTCGTCCTCATGCGAGACCGGGATGCCGAACACCGCCATCACGGCGTCACCCGCGTACTTCTCGACCGTTCCTCCGTGGCGCATCAGCGCTGTCGAGACGGTCTCGAAATAGCCGGCCAGGACTCGACCGAGCGCCTCCGCGTCGAGCGCGCCCGCGAGCGCCATCGACTCGACCACGTCGACGAAGAGGATGGTCACGAGCCGGCGGAACTGCATCGCCGGCGCGGCGGTGCCCTCGGGCGGGAGCAGCGACTCGTCCTGGCGCAGGATCGCGGCCTCGAGCGCGCGCAGCTCTGGTCCCGGCTCGATGCCGAGCTCCTCCACCAGCGTCTCGCGCGCCGCGCGGTAGGCGGCCAGGGCGTCGGCCTGCCGACCCGAGCGATACAGGGCCAGCATGAGCTGGCCGCGCGGTCGCTCGCGCAGCGGCTGCGACTCGGCGAGCGCCTCGAGCTCCGAGACGAGCTCGGCATGGCGCCCGAGCGCGAGGTCGGCCTCGATCCGCTCCTCCAGCGCGACGACGCGAAGCTCGTCGAGCCGTGCGATCTCGGTCTGCGCGAAGGGCTCGTAGGTGAAGTCGGCGAGTGCCGGACCACGCCAGAGCGCGAGCGCGTCGCGCAGCACCGAGCTCCCGCTCACCGCGTCGCCGGCGCCCAGCAGCTCTCGCCCTTCGCTCACGAGCTGGGCAAAGCGGCGCACGTCCACGCACTCGGGATCGAGCTCGAGGACGTACCCGGGCGCGCGCGTCGCGATCGTCGCCGCCCCGAGCACCTTCCTCAGCTGCGAGACGTAGACCTGGATCGCGTGGGCGGCTGTGTCGGGCGGCTCGCCGGGCCAGAGGCTCTCGACCGGCCGGTCGACGGAGACCACCCGTCTCGGCTCGAGCGCGAGGACAGCGAGGAGCATCCGCTGCTTCGGGCCGCCGACCGAGATCGAGCGCCCGTCCGCGAGCACGTCAAGCGAGCCGAGGAGGCGAACCTCGAGCTGTGAGTCGCCCGCCCGACGCCTCTGGCTCATCTCACCTCCTGATGATGCTCTCCGCTTCGTAGCTTCGCACGGCGCGTCTCGAGTTGTCTACACCCGCCCGCATCCGTTTCCGTGACCCCTGCCTCGACCTTGAGCGGTTCTTGAGACGTGAAGTCGATGCTCCGCCCGTGCTCAACGGACCCTGCCGGATGTCGAATCGCGTCTGGAACGGGTGATGGCCGCATTCGTCGTGGTCACTCCGCCCGAAGCGGACGGCGCGGCTCGTCGCCTGGGCATCTTTCCCGGCTCCGCGACGCCGGACGTGTTTCCCGCGGACGCGCCGTTCTGGGTGGGCTACGGCTTCGTTCCCGAGCCCGCCGAGCCTGGAGAGGAGCCTCCCGGACTCGATAAGGACACCCGCTTCGAGCTCGAGGTCGACGGCATCCCGGTCGCGGTGGAAGAGGACCTGCTGATCGAGAACGGGGGCGCGCGCAGCAAACGCTGCGTCGCCCACTTCCCGTCCGGACTGCCCGCGGGTTGGCACCGGTTCGCGGCTCGCTGGTACGACGTCGGCTTGCTCGTTCTCACCAACGAGCGGTCCATCGAGTTCGTCGAGCGCTAGTCCGCTCCCGAGAGCTGCACGTTCCTCTGGGCGTGCCTCTTGAGCGCTTCTTGAGCGGGGCGGCGCAGCTTTCGAGCCACAGCAACGCGCCGCGCCACAGCGGCGCAGGACAAGGGAGGTTCTGATGCACCTCGGAACAAGCCGTCGACTCAGCCCGGCCTTCGTCGTGGCGATGATCGCCTTGTTCGTCGCTCTCGGCGGAACCGCAGGCGCGGTCGTCACCGCCACCGTTCCGCTCGCGAAGCGGGCGCTCACCGCGGACAATGCGAAGAAGCTCGGTGGGCAGACTTCGGCGCAGCTCGTGTCGCAGGCGTCGAAGGCCGCGCAGACGGCGGCACAGGCACCTGGACCCGGCGAGCACGGCTGCAGGTCTCGTGACGATCAAGACGCAGACCGGGCAGATCGCGGCCGGCGGCGCCAAGACTTCAGCGTCGCTTGCGACGCCGGTCAGAGGTCGTCGGCGGAGGCTTCTCGTCGAGCGAGATCGTCCTCGGGTTCGACTCGCATCCGTCCAACGACACCACCTGGAGCCTCTTCCTCGGCAATCTCGACGACAGCGCTCCGGCCAACGTCAGCGTCTACGCGACCTGCCTCAAGTCGGGGAGCGGGGGAGCACGACGGCCGCCGGCGCGGGCCTCCAAGCAGCGCCGGCGGCTGCCGTCTCAGGACGGAGCAGGCGCCGCGACCGCGGATGCGCCCACAGCGGCGGGCGCGATGTCGTCGTCGCGGTGGCGCAGGACGACCGCCGAGTACACGAGCGCCATGACCGTGATTCCGGCGACCGTCGCGG
>CAVSZQ010000010.1:0-61819 GCA_963732465.1 uncultured Actinomycetes bacterium | reverse complement strand
GGCTTCGAGGTCGTCGTCTCGACTGCGCACACCGGCCGTGCTGAAGGACGCTCTCGTGCGGAGTTCCTCGCGGAGCTCGTCGCGCTGCGGCGGTCGATCGTCGTCGGCGGCGCCCACGGGAAGACGACGACGGCCGCCATGGTCGCGTTGTCCTCCGCGAGCTCGAGCAGGACCCGGCGTGGATCGTCGGCGGGGTCGTCCCGCAGCTCGAGGGGAACGCGGGGATGGGCAGGGGTTGGCTCGTCGTCGAGGGTGACGAGTCGGATCGCTCGATCGGGCTCCTTCGTCCCGGAAATCGCCGTCGTCACGAACGTGGAGCTCGATCACCACGCCGCGTTCTCGTCGACCGCGGAGTTGCAGACGTTCTTCGACAACTGGCTGGCGAGCGCGCCGCACGTCGTCCGCGGCTGGGAGCTCGACCCGGTCGAGCTCGAGCTGGCCGTGCCCGGCGAGCACAACCGGCGAAACGCGGCCGCTGCGCTCGCGGCGCTCGAGCTCGCCGGTTTCGGACGCGAGAGCGCCGCCGCCGCTCTGGCGAGGTTCGAGGCGTCGACCGGCGCCTCGAGCTCGTCGCCGACCGCGGCAGCGTCCGCGTCTACGACGACTACGGCCACAACCCGACCGAGATCGCCGCGACGCTGAGAACCGCTCGCGACCTGACCGACGGACGACTGGTCGCGGTCTACCAGCCTCACGTCTACGAGCGCACGCGCCGGCTGCATCGCGAGCTCGGGGACGCACTCGGCCTGGCCGATCTCGCCGTCGTGACGGACGTCATCGGCGGCCGCGACCCGCAGCCGGGCGTGAGCGGGAGGCTCGTGCTCAACTCGGTTCCCCGCCGGGTCCGCCTCGGTTGGGCGCCGACGTTGGACGACGCCGCGCGAATCGCGCTCGCATGGGTCCGTCCGAACGACGTGGTGGTGACGTTCGGGGTCGGCGACCCGTGGAAGGTCGCGCGCGCTATCGGTGAGGGACTTCCGGCGTGAACCTGGAACGCGGCGTGCCCCTGGCGCGCCTGACGACGATCGGGACGGGTGGACCTGCTGCGGCTCTCGCGCGGCCGCGGTCGCAATCCGAGCTCGGGGAGGCGCTCCGGCACGCCGAAGCCGACGGCCTCGACATCATCGTCGTCGGCCTCGGATCGAACCTGCTTGCGGCCGACGACGGCGTCGACGCCCTCGTCATCAGGCTCGAAGGCGAGCTCGCGGCGATCGAGGTCGAAGGAACGACGCTCCGCGCGGGTGGCGGCGCGACGAACGCGGTGTGTCTCCACCGCGCGCGCGGCGCAGGTCTGGGGGGCTTCGAGTTCGCCTGCGCCATCCCGGGCACCGCGGGTGGGGGCGTGAAGATGAACGCCGGCGCGTACGGGCGGGACTGGTCCGACGTTCTCGAACGCGCACTCGTCGTCTCCGCGCGCGGCGCAGAGTGGCGGACTCGCGACGAGCTCGACCTCTCGTACCGCCACTCCGGCCTCGGGGCGGACGAGGTTGTCGCCCAGGTCGAGTTCCGGCTCGAGCCGCGGGCGCCGGAGGAGATCAAGGGCGAGGTCGCCGACCTCGTCGCGCGCCGCAAGGCGACGCAGCCGACGAACAAGCGAACGTTCGGAAGCGTCTTCAAGAACCCGCCGGGCGAGGTGGGCGCCGGAAGGATGCTCGAGCTGTGCGGCCTCAAGGGCCATCGCATCGGTGGAGCGCTCATCTCTCCGATGCATGCGAACTTCATCGAGAACGCCGACGGCGCCACGAGCGCCGACTGCGTGGCGCTCATGGACGAGGCGCGCCGCCGTGCGCGGGAGCAGTTCGGTGTCGAGCTCGAGCGCGAGGTCGCGTTCGTCGGCCCGATCGAGCTAGAGGCTTGATAGGAATCGGAGCGACCGCGTCCGCGAACCGGACGCACTTTAGATCCTTGCTCTTCCGGTCTTGCGCACAGCTACCTCGCGCCGTAGGAAGCCCGCGACCCGCGGCGAACTTCGACGCATGGCCCGGGGGCGAACCGAGCGTGGATCGCGCCAGCGTGCGCGCGCGGCAAGCGTCGTCGTCCCGTTTCCGCGCGGTGAGCCTGGCGATCGCCTCGATCTCGTCCGGTTCGTCCCCTCAGGCCGTTCGCTCGGTCTCGGCTTCGCCATCGTCGCCACAGTGCTCGCGGCCTACTGGGGCGCGCGCGTCACTTCGGTCTTCGCCGTCGACAGCGTCGAGGTCCAGGGTGCGCCGCCGGCAGTCGAGCAGGAGGTCCGCCAGGTCGCAGGGCGTGCGCTCGGTACGAGCCTGTTGGCGGTCGACGCGCGCGCGATCGAGGATGCGGTGCGCGCGCTGCCGTCCGTCGCAGGAGTCTCTGTCGACCGGGCTTTCCCGCACACGCTTGTCGTCAAGGTCGCCCCCGAGCGTCCCGTCGCGGTCGCACGCCGCGCCGACAGCGCATGGCTCGTTACGGGGAGTGGGAAGGTCGTGCGCGAGATCGCAACCGGCACGGAGCGCGGCTACCCGCGGCTCTGGCTCGCGAAGAACGTCACGATTCGCATCGGCGGAACCGTGCCCGAAGCCTTCATTCCCGCCACGCGCGCTCTCGCCGCCGCACAGGATGTCCGGCTTCCGCGGCGGGTGAAAGGCGTTCGCTCCGAGTCGGGCCAGCTCACGCTGGTCTTCCGCCACGGCCCGGAGATCCGCCTCGGCGCGGCCACCGACCTGCGGCTGAAGCTGACCGTGGCCGCGCGCGTGCTCCCGCTGCTCGAGGAGGGAGCGCTCTATCTCGACGTCTCCGTTCCGGACATGCCGGTATCGAGCTCATATCTCAACTCTTAGGTCGAGGTTGAGGGTTGTCGAGCAGAAGGCCCGTTGACATGCGGGAGAAGGAGCCGTACTCTCGGAAGCGAAACCCGTGCAAGCAAGCCGCACGTTCAACGAGAGCTGTAGGGTCGACGCCTGTTCGACCTTAGGAGTGGAGTGAGTCGATGAGCAACCAATCCGGGAGCTACCTCGCCGTTATCAAGGTCGTCGGCATCGGAGGCGGCGGCTCGAACGCGGTGACGAGGATGGTCGAGTCCGGCATGTCGGGCGTCGAGTTCGTCGCCGTGAACACGGACGCGCAGGCGCTCCTGATGACCGAGTCCGACGTGAAGATCCATATCGGCTCCCAGGCGACCCGCGGGCTCGGTGCGGGCGCAGACCCCCGCGTCGGCGCCGCCGCCGCCCAGGAGAGCCGCGACGAGCTGAAGGAGGCGCTCAAGGGCGCAGACATGATCTTCGTCACGGCCGGCGAGGGCGGCGGGACCGGAACCGGCGGCGCGCCCGTCGTCGCCGAGATCGCGCGTGAGCTCGGCGCGCTGACCGTCGGCGTCGTCACGCGCCCGTTCACCTTCGAGGGGCGAATGCGCGCCGGGCAGGCCGAGGAGGGCGTGCAGAACCTCCGCGAGCAGGTCGACACGCTCATCGTCATCGAGAACGAGCGGCTGCTTCAGGTCGTCGAGCCGACGACGCCGGTGACGGAGGCCTTCCGCATGGTCGACGACATCCTCCGGCAGGGCGTCCAGGGCATCACCGATCTCATCACCGTCCCGGGTCTCATCAACCTCGACTTCGCGGACGTGCGCACGATCATGCGGGATGCAGGCTCGGCGATGATGGGAATCGGCGTCGCGCAGGGCGAGAACCGGTCGATCGAGGCCGCCCGCGCGGCGATCTCGTCGCCGCTGCTCGAGACCTCGCTCGACGGCGCGACCGGAATCCTCCTCAACATCACGGGTGGGAGTGAGCTCGGGCTCGCGGAAGTGGACGAGGCCGCGCAGGTCGTGACCGCTGCCGCCGACGCGAATGCGAACGTCATCTTCGGCGCAGTCATCGACGACTCGATGGGCGAGAGCGTCCGGGTGACCGCGATCGCGACCGGGTTCGGCGCGCGTCAGGCTCGCCGGCGCCGGCCTGACGGCGGAGGACCGCGAGCGGGATCGCGAGCGGGATCGCGAGCCGTACGAGCCGCCGTTCAAGGCTCCGAGCGTCACCGACGTCGAGATCGACATTCCGAGCTTCCTGAAGGAAGACTGAGCCGGTCGCCACGGGGACGTGGCTTGCGCGTCGCTTCGCCCCGGCGAGGCGAACGGCAGCGGATAGAGTCGCGGCCGTGGAGGCCACGTCGCTCGCGCGCACGCCTCTGTACGAGCGCCACGTCGCTCTCGGCGCGCGCATGGTGCCCTTCGCGGGGTGGGAGATGCCCGTTCAGTACGGCGGGGTCATCGAGGAGCACCGCGCTGTCCGCACGGACGCAGGCGCCTTCGACGTCTCACACATGGGCGAGATCCACGTCGACGGGCCGAGCGCGCAGGCGTTCCTCCAGGGAGTGCTCTCGAACGACGTCGACCGGGTCGGGGACGGCCAGGCCCAGTACACGCTGCTTACCAACGAGCGCGGCGGCATCGTCGACGACCTCATCGTCTACCGCTTTGCGCACGGGCAGTACTACCTCGTCGTCAACGCGTCGAACCGGGCGCCCGTCTACGAGTGGCTGAAGGAGCGCGAACCGCGCGGCTCCGAGGTGCGCGACGCCTCCGACGAGTACGGCCTCGTCGCCGTCCAGGGCCCGCGCTCGCTCGAGCGGCTGGGCCTCGACGAGACGCCTGCCTTCACGCATGGGATGGGCGAGCTCGACGGGATCGAGGTCATGATCTCGCGCACCGGCTACACCGGCGAGCTCGGGGTCGAGCTTTGCTGCGCAGAGGATGAAACGCCGGCGCTCTGGGACGCCGTGCTCGCGCGCGGAGTCGCGCCGTGCGGCCTCGGCGCACGCGACACGCTTCGGCTCGAGGTCTGCTACCCGCTGCACGGAAACGACATCACCGAGGACACCGACGCGATCTCGGCCGGACTCGGCTGGGCGTGCGCGCTCGACACGGAGTTCACCGGCGCGGACAAGCTCCGCCGGGTCAAGGAGGAGGGCCCGGCCCGCAAGCTCGTGCCGTTCGTCCTCGAGGAGAGGGGCGTGCCGCGCCAGGGGATGTCGATCGAGGGCGGCGGCGAGGTCACCTCCGGCACGCACTCGCCGATGCTCGACCGCGGCATCGGCATGGGCTATGTGCCGGCCGCGAGCGCATCGCCCGACACCGAGCTCGTCATCGACGTCCGCGGGAAGTCGCGGCGGGCCCGCGTCGTCAAGAAGCCGATCTACCGAAAGGAAGAGTGACGTGGCGGCAGCCGAGAGCTACCCCGACGACCTCAAGTACCACTCCGAGCACGACTGGGCCCGCATCGACGGCGACGAGGCGACGCTCGGCATCACCTGGTTCGCGCAGGACTCGCTCGGCGAGCTCGTGCACTTCGAGCCGCCGGAGGTGGGGTCGACCGTGTCCAAGGACGGCGCGGCCGGCGAGGTCGAGTCCGTCAAGGCCGTGTCCGACGTGATTGCGCCTCTGTCGGGCGAGGTGCTCGAGGTGAACCAGAAGGTCGTCGACGAGCCCGAGACCGTGAACGAGGACCCGTACGGCGAGGGCTGGCTCATCCGCATCCGCCTTTCAGAGATGTCCGAAGCGGACACGCTCATGGATGCCGAGGCGTACAGGGCCCACGTCGCCGAGCAGTGAGTAGCGGCTACCTGAGCCTGACCGACGCCGACCGCGAGGAGATGCTCGCGGCGATCGGCGTCTCGTCGATCGAGGAGCTCTTCGAGCAGGTGCCGCCGGGAGTCCGGCTCGGGCGTGAGCTCGACGTTCCCCCGGCTCTTGGCGAGGCCGAGCTCGTTCGCCACATCGAGGAGCTTGCGTCACGGAACGTCGACACGGGTGCGGAGCTCTCCTTCCTCGGCGCCGGGATCTACGACCACTACGTCCCGTCGGTCGTCGACGTCGTCCTCTCCCGCGGCGAGTTCCTGACCGCGTACACGCCGTACCAGCCCGAGATGAGCCAGGGCGTGCTGCAGGCGATCTTCGAGTACCAGACAGTCATCTGCGAGCTGACCGGCATGGACGTGTCCAACGCGTCGGGCTACGACGGGACGACGGTCGCGGCAGACGCTGTGTTCGTGGCGAAGCACGCGCTTCCGGATCGGACGAAGGTCGTGCTTGCCGAGACCGTGAGCCCGCAGGTGCGGCAGGTCGTGAAGACGTATGCGCTCGGCTTCGGGCTCGAGGTGGTCGAGGTTCCGCACCGGGGGGCGTCACCGATCCGGAGGAGCTGGGCGCTGCGGCCGAGGGTGCGGCCGCGGTCCTCTTCCAGCAGCCGAACTTCCTCGGCGCGCTCGAACCGGCTCCCGATCTCGCAGAAGCCGCGAAAGACGCCGGCGCGCTACCGATCGTCCACGTCGACCCGATGTCGCTCGGCGTGCTCGAGGCGCCGGGGGCGTACGGCGCCGCGATCGCGATCGGCGAAGGACAGGCCGCCGGCAACTGGCAGTCGTACGGCGGTCCGCACTACGGCTTCCTCGCGGCTCGGAACGACTTCATCCGCCGCATGCCCGGACGCATCGTCGGCGAGACCGTCGATGCGGACGGGAAGCGCGCGTTCGTGCTCACGCTCCAGACGCGCGAGCAGCACATCCGCCGCGAGAAGGCGACCTCGAACATCACGACCAACCAGACGCTCCTCGCGCTCGCCGGGCTCGCGACGCTCTCGTGGCTCGGGCCGGCGGGGCTGCGCGAGGTGGGGGAGACGTGCCTGGCGCTCGCGCAGTACGCGCGCGAGCGGGTGCCGCTCGAGCCGGCGTTCGACGCGGCGGCCTTCAAGGAGGTGGCGTTCCGGACGCCGATCCCGGCGCGGGAGGTCGTCCGCCGAGCCCGCGAGCACGGTGTGCATCCGGGCTACGCGCTCGGACGCGACTACGAGCGGATGGACGACGTGCTGCTCGTCGCGGTGACCGAGAAGCGCACGGTCGAGGACATCGATCGTCTCGCGGCCGTGCTCGAGGAGGTCTGCAAGTGAAGGCGTTCCGGCCGGCGCCGCTGATCTTCGAGCGCTCGCGCCCCGGCCGCCGCGCGGGACGTCCGCCGACGCCCGATCTTCCCGTGCCCGAGCTCCCGGACGGGCTCGCCCGCGCAAGACCGCCGCGCCTGCCTGAGGTCTCCGAGCCCGAGATCGTCCGCCACTTCACCGCGCTCGCCGATCGCACGTTCGGCGTGGACACGGGCTTCTACCCGCTCGGCTCCTGCACGATGAAGCACAACCCCCGCGTCCACGAGCGGCTCGCCGGGCTCCCGGGCTTCCGTGATCTCCACCCGCACCAGGAGGACGAGGCGGCGCAGGGAGCGCTCGAGCTGATGTGGAACCTGCAGGAGATGCTGGCCGAGATCGCGGGCCTTCCCGCGGTGACCCTGCAACCCGCCGCGGGCTCGCAAGGAGAGCTGACCGGCCTCATGCTCATGCGCGCGTACTTCGCCGACCGCGGCGAGGAGCGCGACACGATCATCACCGCGGACACCGCGCACGGGACGAACCCCGCGAGCGTGACGATGGCCGGCTACAAGCTCGAGCGGGTCGAGACGGACGCACGCGGCAACCTCGACCTCGAGGATCTCCGCGGAAAGGTGAACGAGCGCACGGCCGGGCTGATGCTCACGAACCCCTCGACGTTGGGGCTCTTCGACGAGGGGATCGAGGAGGTCGCGAAGATCTTCCACGACGCGGGCGCGCTCCTCTACTACGACGGCGCCAACCTGAACGCCGTCGTCGGCATCTCGCGGCCCGGCGACATGGGCTTCGACATCGTCCACTACAACCTCCACAAGACCTTCTCGCAGCCGCACGGCGGCGGCGGGCCGGGCGGCGGGCCCGTGGCGGTGCGAGACCGAATCGAGCCCTTCCTGCCCGCGCCGCGGGTCGTACGCGACGGCGACGTGTTCAGGCTCGACCACGACCACCCGAAGTCGATCGGCCGCGTGCGCGGCTTCGCCGGCCCGTTCGGTGTCTTCGTGCGCTCGTACGCGTTCATGCGTGCGTACGGCCCGGCGCTCAAGGAGATGTCCGAGGTCGCCGTGCTGAACGCGAACTACCTGCTCGCCCGGCTGAAGGACGCCTACGAGCTCCCGTACGACCGGCTCTGCATGCACGAGTTCGTGCTCTCGGCGCGGAACCTCAAGCGAGCGCACGGGATCACTGCGCTCGATGTCGCCAAGCGGCTCATGGACCACGGGATCCACCCGCCGACGATCTACTTCCCGCTCGTCGTCCCCGAGGCACTCATGATCGAGCCGACCGAGACCGAGCCGAAGGAGCGGCTCGACGACTTCGTCGACGCGATGCTCGCGATCGCGAAGGAGGCGGCGGAGTCTCCGGAGACGCTGAAGGAAGCGCCTCGCTCGCGCCCGGTGCGCCGGCTGGACGAGGTGCGCGCCGCCAAGCGGCCCGTCGTCCGCTACCTCTTCGACGAGCATCCCGCGCTCGTCGGCTAGGAATTGTGCGCAAGGGCTCGAGAGCCCGAGGGCGCGGGTCGTCGACGTCGTCGAGCAGTCGGACTACTGAGCGGCGAGGAGAGCGCTCGCCGGCTCCCAGAGCTCGAAGCGGTTCCCCTCTGGATCGACGGCCCAGCCGAAGCGGCCGATTCCGTCGAGCACCTCGATGTTGTCGTCGACCTCGACCCCGGCCGACCGGAGCTGCGCGAGCATCGCGTCGAGGTCGTTCACGGTGAAGTTCACCATCCACTGCTTGTCGGCCGGCCAGTAGCCGGTGTCGTGCGTGAACGGGCTCCAGACCGTGTTGCGACTCTCGGGGAAGATCGCGTGGCCAGCTTCGTCGACGGGAACGCCGAGGTGCTGCTGGTACCACGCACCGAGCGCTCGATGGTCCGCAGCACGGAAGAAGACGCCGCCGATTCCCGTCACGCGTTCCATCAGCGAACGGAGGCTAGCTGGCCGCAGGCCGCTTCGATGTCACGTCCGCGCGTAAGACGCACGGTGGCCGGGATGCGCGCGTTCTCCAGCACGCGCTTGAACGCCTCGATCGCGGTGCGGGACGAGCCCTCGAAGGACCCGCCAAGCTCGTTTCGCACAGGGTTGTACGGGATGAGGTTGACCTTGAACGTACGGCCGTCGAGGAGCCCGGCCAGCTCGCGTGCGTGGCGCGGCGAGTCGTTCACGCCCCCGAGCATGACGTACTCGACGAACACCTTGCGCCGGCGGAGCTCGAAGTAGCGCCGGCACTCGGCGAGCACGTCCGGGAGCGGGAAGCGGTCGTTGACCGGCATCAGCTCCGAGCGGAGCGCCGGATCGGCCGCGTGGATCGAGAGCGCGAGTCGGATGGGCTCATCGACCTCGTCCACGAAATGGCGCAGGCCGGGCATCCAGCCGACCGTCGAGATCGTGGTGCGCCGGTGCGTAACGCCGAGATCCGGGAGCCGCCGCGCGGATTCGAGCACCGCGTCGACGTTGAGAAACGGCTCGCCCATGCCCATGTACACGACGTGGTTCACGTCTCCGATGCGGCGGAAGTGGAGCGCCTGGTCGAGGATCTCCGACGCGGTCAGGTTCCGGCCGAAGCGCATCGCCCCCGTCGCGCAGAACGTGCACGTCAGCGGGCAGCCGGACTGCGACGAGAGGCACAGCGAGCGGCGTCCGTCTCGATAGCGCATGAGCACTGCCTCGAGCGGGTGGCCGTCGTGTGTGTGGAAGAGCATCTTCACCGTCCCGTCGCGCGCCTCGCGCTGCGTGACGACGTCGAGGGTCGAGAGCGGCACAGCGTCCGCGAGCGCCGCTCGGAGCGGCTTGGACAGCGTCGTCATCTCGTCGTAGGAGGAAGCGCCGCGCGCAGTCCACTCCCACACCTGACGCGCGCGGTACGCCGGCTCGCCGCGTTCTGCGAGCGTGCGCTCGAGGAGCACCAGATCCATGGCCTGACGGTAGCGTGCCGCTCGTGATCGACCTTCGCTCCGACACCGTCACGCTCCCGACGCCCGAGATGCGGCAGGCGATCGCGGAAGCCGTTCTCGGAGACGAGCAGAAGCGCGAGGACCCGACCGTGCTCGAGCTCGAGCGCCGCGTCGCAGAGCTGCTCGGGCAGGAGGCAGCGGTCTTTCTGCCGACCGCGACGATGGCGAACCAGATCGCGCTCAAGCTGCACGGCCGGCCCGGCGACGTGCTCCTCGCGCACGAGACCTCGCACGTGCTCGTCTACGAGTACGGCGGTGCTGCCGCACATGCCGGGCTCATGACCATTGGGCTTGTCGGCGGCGCGGGTCGGGTCACTCCGGAGCAGGTGCGCGACGCGTGCGAGCCGAGCGCGAAGATCGCGGACCAGCGGGTCGCAGTGCTCTCGCTCGAGAACACGCACAACAACGCGGGAGGGCGGGTCTGGCCGCTCGACGACCTCGAGCAGGTGGTCGCGACCGCGCACGAGCTCGGCATCGCGGCGCACCTCGACGGCGCACGCGTCCTCAACGCCGCGACCGCGCTCGGTATCGATGCCGCCGAGATCGCCTCTCGCTTCGACACGTCCACCCTCTGCCTCTCGAAGGGGCTCGGCTGCCCGCTCGGCGCGCTCCTCGCTGGCTCGAGCGAGCTGATCGAGCGCGCGTGGCGCGAAAAGCACCTCTTCGGCGGCGCGATGCGCCAGGCGGGGATCGTGGCGGCGGCCGGCGTGTACGCGCTCGAGCATCACGTCGACCGCCTCGCAGACGACCACGCGCGGGCGCGGACGCTCGCGGAGCGACTGGAGGACGCGGGCGTGCCGCTGGATCTCGAGCAGGTCGAATCGAACTTCGTGCAGATCGACGGCGCGCCGCTCGGCCTGACGCGCGCCGAGGCGCTCGCCCGCCTGCGCGACGAGGGCGTCGGGCTCTCGGCGACGATCCACCCGACGCTGATGCGTGCGGTGACGCATCTCGGGATCACCGACGACGACATCGATCGCGCCGCGGAGCTCATCCCCCGCGCGCTCGGAGTCGCGGTACCCGCTGCGGGTCGGCCAGCGATCACATAGCGGGCCGCGAAGCGGACGCCTTTAGGGATCTTGCGCGATCAGAATCCGCGCTCGCGGATTCTGATCTTGCGCCTAGGAAACACTCAGCTCGACGCTGGTGAGCCGGCGTGCCGTGTAGAGGATCCGCAGCTGCGAGCCCTTCGCCGCGCGCACCGTGCGCTTGAAGTAGCCGCGGCCGTCGGTCGTCGCCGAGCGTCCGATGTTAACCCAGCGCCCGCCAGCGAGCTGCTGGAGCACGTAGCGCTGGCGCCCCTCGCCGGGGCGGACCTGGCCCCAGACCGTCGTCCGGTCGCCGCGCCGGCCGATCTGGGCAAGCGGGAACATCGTCGCGTGGAGCGCCGGCTTCGGCCGGCCGTCGATCGTCTCGAGGCCGCTCTGGAAGCGCGCGATGTCGGGCTCGTCGCGGTAGAGGTAGTGGATGAGCATGTCCACCTTCGGCGCGGTGTACACGCGGCGGGCAGCTTCGCCGACGTAGCGGGCCTGCAGCTCGAGCGAGACGCCGAACCGATCGGGCGGGTTGGTCTGGTACGCGTATTCGGTCAGCCAGATGCGCGCGCGGGGGAATGAGGCGCCGACGATGCGCAGGAGTCGCTCGAGCCTCGCCATCGTGAGCACGGGGCACTTGCAGCCTCCGACGAACGGCGTGTCGCCAGGGAAGACCGGGTACGGATGGTGCGCGTACGCGTCGAGCCGCGCGCCGGCACGGTCCATCCCCTTGATGAACTCGACGGGTGACGTCCCGCCGCGTCCGCCGCGCGGACCGGTGACGCCGCCGGCGACGCGGTCGCGGCGGTCGACCGCCTTCACGCCGCGGTAGCCGGGGTTGAGGATGCGGGTCGTGTAGGTCTTCGGCGACGTCGGCTTGAGCCAGTTCGCCTTGTTCGGCTCGTTCCACATGATCCAGTGCGTGACGTAGCGGTAGCGCTGCGCCGCCGCCTGGACGAAAGCGCTGGAAGTCCTCTGCGCGGGTCGGCGCCACGTTCGGGCCGCGGCCGCCGTTCGCCCAGCCGGGAGTGCCCCAGACGGTCACGACCGGCTGTAGCCCACGGGCTCGGAGCGCGCGCAGGAGCCGGTCGGGACGGCCCCAGTCGTAGCGGCCGGCGCGCGGCTCGGCGCGATGCCAGTTCAGCGTGACACGCACTACGTCGAGCCCGAGGTTGTCGAGCTTCGCGACGCGATCGGAGAGCCTGCCGGGGCCGAACTCGAGCCACGCGTCGTCCTGGATCCCGAACTGGACGCCCTTCGCAGCGTCGGCTCGATCAGTCGTCAGTCCGAGCGCGCACGCGGCCGCGAGGACGGCTACCAGAATTCGCATGCGCGAACGAGTACCCGAAAACAGCAGGGGTCAACCGAGATCTTCAGAGCTTCCTTACGAACTCGCCGCCGTCACGAACTCGTCGGGGCAACCTCGACCCAGCCCTCCAGGAGCTGCGCGAGCTCCTCGGCCTTCCCGCGCGGCTGGACGTCGGTGAGCTTGATCGGCTCTCCGTCCACCTCGAGCTCGAGCTCGTTGCCCTTGGCGCGAGGCGAGACGGGCGTTCCGCGCTCGACGACGAAGGAGTGCTTGCTCCCGTCCTCGTAGATGAAATGGAGCCGCCTGGTCGTAAGCGCGAGCAGCCCGAGCCTCCAGCCGCGGGTCGCCTTTCCGAGCGCGACGACGTGCTCGTCCTCCTCGAGCACGTAGGGGAGGAGCGCGAGCTCCTGGGAGACGAGCCGGGTGCTCTTGAAAGTCTCCTCCGCGAGTTGCGCGACCTCGCTTTGGGCCGCGGCGGCCGGGCCGTCCGACACGACCAGCTCGGAAGGGATCGCAGCGTCGATCTGCGCGATCAGCTCCTTCCCGCCCGTCCACGCCTCGGCGTTGATCGTCAGGAAGAAGCCGTCGTCGGTCAGGAGCGTGCGCTCGCCCGGCTCCTGCATGCAGACGACGACGCGGTCGAAAGGCACGGTGACCACGTTCCCGGTCGGGGAGGTCGACGTGATGCCCTCGGGCGACGCCCTCAGCTCGGTCATTCGGAGGTCGCGTCTCAACCGGTCGCGCAGGCTCTGCGGCCGGTGCCTGCGGCCGTCGATTCGCGTCGAGGATGCGAGCGGATACGGCTCGAAGCCGGGCGGCAGCGGCGTCGTCTCCGGCCCGACCACGAGCAGCGTCGGCCGGATCTCGGCCAGCATCCGCGCGACGTCGCCCGGCGTGATGTCCTCCCGCTCGGCCACGTACTCGGCATGCGTCTGGTACGGAAATCCCTCGAGCTCCCAGTCCGCGCACGAGGCGACCCAACCCGAGGCCGACGCGGGATCGCGATCGGTTCGTCGGCGCGCCTCGCGTACTTGCTCGAGCCGCTCCTCGCTCGGGCCGTTCTCGGCGAGCGCGTCGAAGACCGCGAGCGCTTCCTCGAGCCACTCGGGCACAGCCGCGTCGGCGATGTCGGTCCACAGCGTGAAGTGCGTCAGCTCCGAGCTGAGCGGATGAGTGTCGGTGTCCACGGAGTAGGAGAGGCCGAGCTCGTACCGCATCCGATCGAGCAGGGCGTTGCCGGCGACCTCGAGCGCGACCCCGGTGAGGATCGTGCGAGGAGCGACGAACGAGAGGCAGAGGCCGCCGTTCGCGAGGTCGTAGACCGCCGGCGTCCGCAGGTCCTCGATCTGCCGCGGCTCGGGGCACTCGAAGCGGCGGTCGCCGGCGGGGAGCTGGAGCTCGAGCCCGTCCGGCGGCATCGTCGTGAGCCAGAGCGCCGCGTTCGCAGCGGTGAAGCGCTCCGCCGTCCACGCCTCCACGTCCTCCGCGCTGAGCCGGCGTAGCCCGTACTCGACGTAGCCGGTGAGCCCGGCTCGGACCGGACCGAAGCGGAGGGCGAGCGCCTGGCGCACGCCTCCCGTCGAGCGAGTCGCCTCTTCGGCGAGCAGGATCTTGCGCTCGATCTCGAGCCGCTCGAGCGGGAGGTCGCGGGCGAGGGCAGCCGTCGACGCGAGGAAGGCGCGAAGGTCATCCGGCGCGCCGCTCGCGTACGTCGCCGTGACGAGGCTCTCGATGTGGCCGTTGAAGTCCACGCGCTCGCCGGTGCGCGCCGGGAGTATCAGGTGCTCGACGAGGTGCGACACGCCCGACGTCGCTGCGGTCTCGTCGGCGCGTCCCGCCCGGAACGTCAGGCCGGCCGACGGGATCGGGCCGCCGTCCGGAGCGAAGAAGGCGGGGAGGCCGGCGATCTCCGTCCGGACGACTTCGAAGCTCACGTCAGCGGTCGCCGGCGAGGAAGAACGCGATAACGACAACCGCGTACCCGGCGAGCAGCAATCCGCCCTTGAGCCTGCTCGAGTGGCCGTTGAAGAGGACGAGCATGGTGAACACGATCGACCCTGCGAGCGCGGCGATCTCGACCGGGCGGAAGCTGAGCGCGAGCGGATCGATGAGCCAGGAGAGAAGCGCGACGGCCGGGATGAGGAACACGGCGACCTGGGCGGCGGAGGAGAGCGCGATCTCCCCGGCGAGCGCGATCTTCCCTCGGTAGGCGACGATGACGGCGCCGCCGTGCTCCGCTGCGTTCCCGACGATCGCCACGATGACCGCGGCGACGAAGAACTCCGACAGGCCGACGCGATCGGCGAAGACTTCGAGCGAGCCGACGAGGATCTCGGCCACGAGCGCGGTGGTCACGGTCGCGATCGCGAGAGCGCCGAGCGACGCGCGCAGCGTCCAGGCCTGGATCGCCTCGTCACTCGCGACGTGGAGACGCGCGTGCCGGCGCAGCGTGTACCACGTGACGGCGACGTAGACGACGAGCAGGGCGATCGAGACCGGGATCGCCAGCTTGGCGAGCGAGTCGCGGTCGGGATCGCCTTCCCAGCCCGGAATCGCAGGGATCAGGAACATCAGGGTCGCGAAGCCGAGGAGCCCGAACGCGACGAAGCTCGAGAAGCGGTCGAGCTGCCCCTTGCCTCCGGCGAACAGCGCAGCGCCGAGGACGAGGAGCAGGTTCGAGACGACGCTCCCCGTCAGCGATCCGCGCACGACCTCGGTCAGCCCATCGTGCACCGCGATCAGCGCGATGATCAGCTCCGGCGCGTTGCCGAAGGTCGCGTTCAGGAAGCCGCCGATCCCAGGCCCGGTGTGCTCGGCGGCGTGCTCCGTCGCCTCGCCGATCAGCCACGCCAGCGGGATCAGCGCCACCGCGGCGATCACGAACTCCACCGTCTCGGGCGGATGCACGAGGTAGTGGAGCGCGATCGTGATGGGTGCGATCGCGAGCGTCGCGAAGAGGATCTTCCGGACCATCAGCGCGTGGACACTATCCGGCTGCGCTGCCTTCGAGCCCACCCCTCCGGAGGCCGCGTCCGTCGCCATAGCTTGAAAGCGACACCCTTGTCAAGTCTTGCGGCGGGGGGCACAAGAGGAACACAATCCGGGTACATGAGTGAAGCCCAAGCAGAGGTCGGTCTCCCTCTCCGAGCCCAGGACGAGGTCGAATGCCGCCACTGCGAGGTGCACTGCGAGAAGGTCGTGTATCCCGGTGCGTGCCTGCGCATGGGCTGCCCGTTCGTCTACGCGTACGAGGCGTGGGGCCGGACGTACATGGGCTGCATGCAGAAGGTCTTCGACGTCGAGATCGATCTCTCGCTGCTGGAGGCCGCCGAGTCGGAGCGCTCGGGCTTTGGCGCGGTGCGCGCTCGGCGGGCACCGCTCCCGATGTGCGAGGTCGACGTCGTCGCGACCTACGGAAGCCGCGAGGACGAGCTCGGCTGCCGGAACCCGGAGTTCTACGAGCTGCCGCGCGAGCGCGCGACCTTCCGGGTCTTCGCGCGCGTCAGCGACGCGTCCTAGCGGCGCGCGTAGGAGGGCTTGGCGAAACGAGGCGCCATGCCGCCGGGCTGCGCCGGATCGCCGCGATGCGGCGTCCTCGGTCGCACCGATACCTCAGGTATCGGCGCCTCCCACGGCGAGCGCTACGAGGAGCCGCAGGCGCGCGATCACACCGTAGCCTTGCCCGGTCGCTTGCGGCGCCGGCCGCGTCGGTAGAGGTCGCGGAGCAGGTCGATGTCGTCGTGCGTGAGTCCACGACCCCTGGGATACGTCTCGAGTACGGCCGGCAGCTTGCGGAAGGCGGGGTGGCCGAGGAAGGTCGCGAGCCCGTCGCCGAGCTCGCCGTCCGCGACGACCTCGTGCCGGTCGCGGTTCGATCCCAGCGGCGTCTTCGCGTCGTTGATGTGGAGGAGCCGCAGCCGGTCGAGCCCGATCGCCGCGTCGAGCTCACCGAGCGCATCCTCGAGCGCGACCGCGTTCGTGACGTCGACGCCCGACGCCCACCAGTGGCACGAGTCGATGCAGAGCCCGAGCCGTCGATGGCCGCCCAGCGCGTCGAACAGCACCGCGAGCTCGTCGACCGAGCGCCCGATGGTTGCGCCGGCGCCGGCGGTGTTCTCGAGGCAGAGCCAGAGCCGGTCGGTCGTCAGCTCGAGGAGCTCGCGGAGCTCGGCCGTGACGATCTCCACCGCCTCGGCGAACCCATAGCCGAGGTGTGAGCCGACGTGGAAGACGACCGCGTCCGCATCGATCGTGCGCGCCGTCTCCATCGTCGCGCACAGCGCGCCGAACGATTTCTGGCGGATCTCGCGGTCACGGCTTGCGAGGTTGACGAGGTAGAGCGCGTGGCAGGCGACGTGCTTGACGCGCGCCTGCTTGCGCCGCTTGCGAAAGCGGTCGACCTCCTCCTCGGAATGCATCGTCGCCTTCCACTGCCGAGGGCTCTGCGTGAAGACCTGGACCGCGTCTCCGCCGATCGCCTCGATGCGGTCGATCGCGGTCGAGATCCCCCCGGCCGAGGAGACGTGGGCGCCGAAGAGCACGCGACTACGCTACTCGGCACATGTCCGTTCGAGTCCGCATCGCCCCGTCGCCGACCGGGCTCCTCCACATCGGGAACGTCCGCACCGCTCTCTTCAACTGGCTCTTCGCACGCCACGAGGGCGGCGAGTTCCGACTGCGCATCGAGAACACCGACACCGCGCGCGAGGTCTACGAGGCGACCGAGCAGATCCAGGATTCGCTCCGCTGGCTCGGGCTCGACTGGGACGGCGAGGTCACGTTCCAGCTCGACCGTGTGGACGACACGCGCAAGGTCGCGGAGCAGCTCGTCGCCGAGGGCAAGGCCTACGAGGACGAGGGAGCGATCCGCTTCCGCATGCCCGACGAGGACACCACGGCTTTCGACGACGTCGTGCTCGGCCGGATCGAGGTGCCGAACGAGGAGCTGGAGGATCTCGTCCTCGTCCGCTCCGACGGCCGGCCGACGTACAACTTCGCCTCACCGCTCGAGGACGTCTGGGACGGGATCACGCACGTCATCCGCGGACCCGACCACATCTCGAACACGCCGAAGCAGATCAACCTGCTGCACGCCATCGGCGCCGACCCGCCCGTCTACGCGCACGTGCCGAACGTCAACGGCGCCGACGGCGCGAAGCTCTCGAAGCGTCACGGCGCGGTCTCGGTGGGTGACTTCCGCCAGGAGGGCTATGTGCCCGAGGCGCTCATGAACTTCCTCGCGCTCCTGGGCTGGGCGCCCGACGGCGAGACCACGATCATGTCGCGCGACGAGCTCATCGAGCGCTTCTCGCTCGAGCGGGTCGGCTCGAGCCCGGCGACGTTCGACTACGCGAAGCTCGACTGGATGAACGGCGTCTACCTCCGCGCGCTGGCGCCCGACGACTACGCGGACCGCCTCGTCGCCTACCTGCGCGAGCGGGGGAGCGACTGGCCGGAGGAGCGCGTGCGTGCGGCCGCACGCATCGTCCAGGAGAAGATCGGCCGGCTCGACGAGTTCGAGGGCTTCGCGGGCTTCCTCTTCCGCGACGTCGAGCCGGATCTCGCTGTGCTCGATCAGCGCATTCTCGGCTCCGCCGAGACTGCGCTAATGGGTGTGGAGCCATGGACTGCGGCGAACATCGAGATGGCGCTCAAGAAGCTGTGCGACGAGCTGGGGGAGAAGCCGCGCACCGTCTACGGGCCGATCCGTGTCGCGGTCACAGGTTCGAAGGTGTCGCCGGGCCTGTACGAGAGCCTCGAGCTGCTCGGCAAGGACGAGTCGCTTGCGCGCCTGCGCGCGGGCGCCGAGGCAGCCGCGTGAGCGCGCTCGAGGACCTCGTCGGCGAGGAGCTCGGCCCGACCTCGTGGATCGAGATGCCGCAGTCGCGGATCGATGCCTTCGCGGCCGCGACCGACGACCCGCAGTGGATTCACGTCGATCCCGAACGCGCCGCCGACGGGCCGTTCGGGGGCACGATCGCGCACGGCTTCCTCACGCTCTCGCTCTGCGTCCCGATGCTCTACGAGCTCTTCCCGCCTTCGGGACAGACGCTCGTGAACTACGGCGTCGACCGCGTGCGCTTCCCCGCAGCGGTGCCGTCGGGGTCGCGAGTCCGCGGCCGCTTCCGGGTGCTCTCGGTCGAGGAAGGCACCACGGGGCGACGCGCGAAGATCGAGGCGACCGTCGAGTGCGACGGCCTCGAGAAGCCCGTTTGCGTCGCGGAATTGGTCGTCCTGACACTGTCCTAACAAGTACTTGCGCCGTCAGGCATGTCTGCTACCGTGGCCCGTCGCGTGAGCCTCTCGAAGCGCCTGCTCCTCGCCGTCATTGCCGTGGCGGCCGCCTCCGTCGTGCTCGTTCCGGGCGCGAGCGCGGGCAACTTCGACCCGGAGAAGATGGGATGCGCCGGCGAGCCGCTGATCATCTGCCCGACGGGGACTCAGCACCAGCCGTACTCACTGACGATCTACCTCAAGCCTCCCCAAGTCGATGGACGCGGAGAGGACTTCCAATGCGCCGTCTTCCACAAGTTGTCGGGGAACCACGTGCCCGGCCTGACCATCTCGGACGAGGGCTTCCTCAGCGGGACGCCGACCGTGGCAGGCGAGTTCCGGTTCTACCTCGGCGTCACGTACGACAAGGAGACGAGCTGTCTGTTCGGTGATCCGCCGCGTTACAAGACACCGTCCGAGGACGAGTTCGTCATCAAGATCAACCCCGGCGCCCCGCCGCAGCCGAAGCTCACAATCGGGCCCGAGAGCGCACCCGTCGGCACCGTCGGAACCGCGTACTCGCTGCCGATGACCGCGAACCTCGCCGATGCGAAGACGTGGTCGATCGTTGCCGGTACCCTGCCGGCCGGGCTGAACATCGACCCGGCCACCGGCGTCATCTCCGGCACGCCGACGGCGCCCGGCTCGTTCGGCTTCACCGTGCAGGCCGCGATCGACGCGAATCGCACGGACACGAAGTCGCTCACGATCGCCATTCGGGCGCCGCTCGCGATCACCGCGTCGCGCCGAGTCTTCCGGAACGGCACAAATACCGCGCGGACCGAGGTCGGCCTCCTCTTCTCAGCGTCGCTAGTCGCGACCGGAGGTCTCGGCCCGTACACGTGGACGCAAACCGGCGAGCTGCCTCCGGGCATCGAGTTCGACACGACGACCGGCGCGCTGATCGGCGAGTCCGAGGAGGACGGCACGTTCGAGTTCTCCGTCTCGGTCGCCGATACGGAAAGCCGCACGGCGAGCTTCACGGGCACGATCGAGGTCGCGAAGCGGCTCGTGATCGCGACGAGAAAGCTGAAGAACGGCAAGGTCGGAAAGCGCTACTTCTCGAAGCTCGTCTCGACGGGCGGGGTGGCTCCTACCGCGTGGCGCATCAAGCGCGGCCCGCTTCCGAAGGGCATTCTCTTCGACAAACGGACTGGGACGTTCGTCGGCAAGCCCGCGAGGCCCGGGATCTGGGTGATCACCGTCGAGATCGTCGACGCGCTCAAGGTGAAGACGTCATCGAACGTCGTCGTCGTGATCGCGCCCGCGCCCAAGCCGAAGCTCGCCCCTTAGGTTAGTCTCCGGCATTCACTCGTACCGGCGAACGTTTCGTTCGTCACGAGAGGGGGTAGCCGAGACCGATGCTGACGATCTGCAGCGAACCTGGATGCTCGACGCTCGTCATGGGCGGCCGCTGCCTCGAGCACGAGCGACGCCCGATCCGCGAGTTCGTCCGCGGCCGTCCGCTCATCACCGCGGCCCCGCCGCAGACCGAGACGTACGGCTTCGGCGTTGGGACCCTCGCAGCCACCGGCGCGGTCCACAACTTCGACGTCGGCGGCAGCGCGCACGTCGAGCGCGATCTCCCGCGCACCTGAGACGCGCCGACAGCCGGCGCACTTCCCACTTGGCGAGATACCGGCGCTAGCCTTCGTCGCTGCGAGGATCGAGCGCCTCGCTGACGTCGCCGGCCGTACCGCGCTTCTCGACCACCCAGTAGCGATCGTCGCGCGTAACGACGCGCTCGACGTCGGAGCTCACGTGCTCCTCGCTCGGTGCGACGAGGAACCGAACCGGGTTCGCTCGCACGGTTTCGTACTCCCGGACGGTGAGCTGGACCGGCACCGCGCACTCCTCGCGCGCGCACTCGCATACCCAGTCCGCGTAAGGCGGATCAACCCAGAGGTGCGCCGCGTTCGACGCCTCGATCCGTTCGTTGATCTCTCGAAAGAGACTCTCATTCCTTGCTGCTCGAGCGTCCACGACATCCGCGCTCATCGCGTACCTCGCTCTCGACTCGTTTGACCGGTGTCAGCGCGACGTGTGGCCTCTCCAAGCACTCGACCGTCTCGTCGTAGCTGGATGCGGGTGCCAAAGCGGTCGCGCCGCGACGGTTCACATCGTACTCCGGTGGGTTCGCGGAATGTGCACCGCCCGGGCGGGCGAACGATGTAATGCCCTGAACTGAGATCTGCGCGTACGGAACTGCTGTGAAGACGCGGCCGATCGGTCAGTCGGCCGAGTCCGCCGACCGCACCTACTAGTCCTCGAGCAGGTCGCTGTGCCGCCGCACCTGCGCCCGGGCTCGCCGATCGGCGGGGCGGACGAGGGCCGGCGCTGCGAGCAGCAGTGCAACTGCTGCCGGCAGCGCGAACGCAAGCTCCGCTGTCCGTCTGCGACCGACCACCGAGCCGACCAGGTTGTCCGCCCGAATCACCTCCGAGACCCAGGTCGTCGGCGACACGTCCGCCGATATGAGGGCGCCGCCAAGCGTCGCGACGATCATCCAAAACGCCGATAACGCTGCCGTCGCGAGCGTGACCCACCTCCACGCCGCGACGGCGGCGGCGAGCGGCAAGGCGAGGAAGGGCAGCAGCGGCACGAGGAAGCGAGGTCCGGGCGTGTCGCCGCCGAACGGTATCCAGTACGCCGCGTTGTAGAGAACGAATGCAAACGCCAACGAGCCGACGAAGATGGCCTCTCGGCGTGAGCCTCGACGCCACAGAGGCAAGAGGCCCGCCACTGCGACGGCGACGACCGGTGTCAGCACGAAGAGGCCGCGCTGGCTGTCGAAGAGTAGGTCGAGCGCGTCATCGGCGCGCGGGTACGTGAGACCGAAGAATCCCACGTCGTTCGCACCCACGACGTCGTGCCCCGTGGCGCCGAGCACTGCGACGGCGTCGGAGTACCCGTTTCGGAAGGGCGACCCGAACGCCCAGGCGTTGTAGGCCAGAAGCGGTATCAACCCGGCCACGAGTCCGGCGACATAGAGGCCGCCCCGTTGGAGCCGCGGCCGGTCGACGAGCACCCAGGCCGCAAGCGCCACCGCCACAAGCGCGAGCGGCGCCTCCGTAACGATGGCCAGCCCGGCGAGGAGCCCCGCCCCGGCGACGGCGAGTCGCGAGTCGCGTCTGCGCAGAACGAGAGCAAAGGCGGCGAACCCCAGCGCCGCAGAGAGAACATGAGCAAAGTACGCCGTCGAGAACGGCAGCAGCATCGTGCCGAGACCGAGAATCATCGCGACGGCGAGGCCCGTTCCGGGCGCACAAGCATTGGCGGCGTACCGCACGAGAAGCAGCAGGCCGAAGAAGGCGGCGACGATGACGAGGTTCAGCTGCCAGACTGCTTCCTTGCGAACGCCGCGCGCGCCGGGAGGCCCTTGCGTGGCCACCTCCTTCGTGGGAACCGCCCCGACGGCGTCGAGGGTCGCGTAGAGCGGCAGCGAGGCGAAGGCGAGGCCGGGCGACTTCGCAGCGTAGAAATGGCCGTCCACCCACGCGACGTCGCCTCCCTGATTCAAATGTCCGTCGATCCGGGGCGTGCCGTCGGCAAGCGACTCCACGAGGGCGTAGTGCGCGGTCGCGTTCCAGCCCGCCTCCGGCAGGACGGTTGCTGCAGCGACTACGAGGAGCGCCAAGGCGGCAACCTCGCGCACAGTCCGCACGCGGGGGAGTCTAGAGCCGCCTGAGCATCCGGAACTCGGAGCGCTGACCCCGCCCGCCACGCCGAAGACGAGCAGCACCGAGACGGTTGCCGCGATGCAGGCCCCGGCTCCTTCACGCAGGGGTGTGGATCGAGGTAGCACCGGGGGACACCACCCGTGCATCCCCGGCATCCATGGCGCGTATGAGCACTACGTCATGCAGCGTGTTTCTGGCTTAACCATGAGCAAAACCCCGCCGGAGCGGGGCTTTGCAGGTCTTGCAGCGTGTACCGGCCTAAGGCCCATACGGGATTCGAACCCGTGCCGCCGCCGTGAGAGGGCGGTGTCCTAGGCCACTAGACGAATGGGCCGGAGGCGGAAGGGTAGCGCACGCGAAAAACGGCAGAGCGTCAGACGGTCGGCTCGGGCTCGCGCGTGTCGAGCCGGTCCTCGAACCCACGGCGGATCGCCTCGCCGCTCGAGAGGACCCCTTCGTAGCGCGTGCGGCGTGGCGGGAGGTTCACGATCTTCACGTTCTCGTCACGCTCGCCGTGGCAGCGAGCGTACGCGGTGGCCTCGTCGATCGGCCTCAGTCGATCGCGCTTTCGCTGTCCCCACATCTCGTCGAACCCCTTAGCAGAAGGTTGGCGCAAAGAAAACCCACGGACCTGCCCCGCTGTCGCAGTTTGCATCGAAATCAACGAGCTTGCGAGAGGGCGGGACCGGCCGGCGGGCCCGCCCCTACGCAGCGCTACTCAGTATCCGTACCAGGGCTTGCAGCTCCACGGGCTCCAGTCGCGTCCCGACTCGACGAAGTAACGGTGCGCCGCAACCGCCTGCGCGTGCGCCGTCGCGCCGTGCCCAAAGAGCTCCCGCTCGCTCCAGCCCATCTGGAAGAGACCCAGATATTGGCCGTTCTGGGCGGTCGTCGAGTGCCGTGACTCACACCACGACACCGAGATCGCCTGCCGGCAGTACCGGCGGCCGAAGACTGCGCAGATGGCCTTCTTCGGTGGAGCCTTGGCGAGGAGGCGCGCCTCGCGCCGTTCGATCGTGCCGCGAAGCCACACGATCGCGCGCGTCGCCCGCGCGAGCCGTCGCTCGGCGCGGCGGAGGATCTTCCGCGCGTTCGTGCCGCTGTCCGACGAGCTGAGGAGCCGCCGATGCTCGGAGAAGAAGCGGATCACGCTTCGGTACTTCTTCGCCTCGTCGAGCTTGCGCTCGAGGCGGACCTCCAGGGGGACGGCCCGCCGCTCGGGCTTGGCGGCCTGGCGGCTCGTGGCCGCGTTCGCCGTCTTGTCCGAGCTCGCCGTCGGGTCGCCCTTCGCTGCCGCAGCGGACTGTGTCGCTACCAAGAGCAGACACAGGCCAACGAATAGGGTTTTCAGTGTGTACCTCCAGTGTTCGGACGAAGCCGTGACAGGAGCGCGGCCCCGGAACGGGAACCGCTCGTGTCGCGCGATCGGGCAACGGTACACAAAGTGACACGCGCTACGGCGCAGTAGATAACAAAAGGATCAAATTCGCCGTTACAAGCGTCCGCGCACGAGGCAACGGACCCGGCGGCGACTCGAAGCGGCGGGAATTGGCTGCGGGGCAGGGATTCGAACCCCAACTTCCTGGTCCAGAGCCAGGCGTCCTGCCGTTAGACGACCCCGCAACGGCCCCGGAAGTCTAGACGATGACCCTGCGAAATTAGCCCGCGGCCAATGCCCGGCTAACTCTGGGACTGCTCCCCGCCCCCGAAATCGAGGTGGTAGACGGGGACGAGCCGCTTCTCCGCCTCGGTGTCGATCCTGGCCACGACCTCGACGAACGGCTCGAGCCCCGACCCGCGCAGCTTCGCCTTCAGCAACCCGTCGACCTGGTAGATCCCGGACGAGTTGTTGAGGACGATCTCGACCATGATCGGCCGCGCCTGGCCGTCGCCGATCCGCACCTCGTCGATCGCCGCTGCGGACAGCGAGTGGATCGAGACCGAGCCGCGCTCGAACGGGATCCGCGAGCGCCCCTTGGCCATATCGAGGGCGTCGGCGACGCGGAGGATCCCCGCTTCGAGCGTCAGCGGCTCGCCGTCGGCTCGGTGGCTGGTTATGGCCTGCAGCACCTCGGCGACGAGGACGGTCCGGTCGGGCTCCTCGTAGAGGTCGTCGAGGAGCTCGCGGAGCTTCGGCTCCGCGAGGAAGAGGCTCCAGTCCTCGTGATCGCGCCGGTGGACGGACATCCCGATGTCGTGGAGAAGGGACGCGAGCACGACCACGACCTCGGAGTCGTTCGCCGTGAGCCGGTAGTCCTTGACGAGCGAGGGCTGCACCCCGTGCTTCGTGAGCTGGCGCAAGAGCTTGAGCGCGATGTTCGCCACGATCTGGACGTGCACCCAGGAGTGGTCGTTGATCTCGAGGCGGACGACCGCGTTCACGTTCGCGACGTGCCACCAGGCCTTGATCTGCGCGTCGTCCCCGATCTTCTCGAGCAGCTTCCGCAGCTTGCGGTTTCCACGCGCCGGCACGCGAAGGTGCATCGCCGCGACTGCCTCGGTCGGCGTCAGCAGCGTCTCGTACGCGCTCTCGAGCGCGATCGACTCCTCGATCACGCGGTCAGTGTCGCCGCCGTCCTCACTCACGCTGGCATGCCTCCCGTCCGCTGGCGCCTAGCCTAGTCGCCATCAGGCGACGTCCGCCGCCCAGTCGCCGTACAGGCGCCGGTAGGTGCCGTCCGCCGCGATCAGCTCTTCGTGGGTTCCCTGCTCGACGATCCGCCCGTGGTCGAGGACGACGATCAGGTTGGCGCGTTGGATCGTCGAGAGCCGGTGCGCGATCACGAACGCCGTCCGCCCGGCCAGGAGTCGCCGCAGCCCCTGCTCGATCGTGCGCTCCGTGCCGATGTCGACCGACGAGGTCGCCTCGTCGAGGATGAGGATGCGCGGGTCGGCGAGCAGCGCGCGCGCAAACGCGACGAGCTGGCGCTGCCCCAGCGAAAGCCTGAAGCCCCGCTCGCCGAGCTGCGTGTCGTAGCCGTCCGGCAGCGTTTCGACGAACGCGTCCGCGCCGACCGCGCGCGCCGCATCTTCGATCTCCGCGCGCGTCGCGGACGGGCGACCGAAGGCGATGTTCTCTGCCACTGTCCCCGCGAACAGGAATCCCTCCTGCGGGACGATCCCGAGCTGGCTCCGAAGCGACGCCTGGGTGACTCGACGCAGGTCGTGCCCGTCGATCGTGATGCGGCCCGCGCGCGGGTCGTAGAAGCGCGCGAGCAGCTTCGCGATCGTCGACTTACCCGCTCCCGTGTGGCCGACGAGGGCGATGGTCGTCCCCGCCGGCACCGCGAGGTCGAACGCGTGCAGGACCGCGGGGAGGTCGCCGTATCCGAAGTCGACGTGCTCGAAGCGGACGTCGCCATGGATCTGCGGCAGCTCGAACGCATCCGGCGCGTCGACGACCTCGGGCTCCTCGTCGAGCACTCCCATGATCCGGTCGAGCGCGGCGGTCGCAGAGAGGAAGGTGTTGTAGAGCTGCGAGAGCTGCTGCACCGGGTCGAAGAAGTTCGGGAGGTAGAGCGTGAAGGCGAAGAGGGTTCCGGGCGACATGCTCCCGTCGAGGACGAGCCACCCTCCGAAGCCCAGGACGATGGCGGTCGCGATCGACGAGAGGACGTCGACGGCCGGGAAATAGACGCCGTTGAGCACGACGGTCTCGTAGTTGGCTGCCCGGTAGGCGTCGTTGATCCCGCGAAAGCTCGTCTGGCTCGTCGGCTCGCGCGTGAACGACTGGACGACGCGCATGCCGGAGATGTCCTCGGCGAGGGTCGCGGTGACGAGCCCGAGCCGCTCGCGAACGCGGCGGTACGCGCGGTTCGAGCGCATGCGGAACCAGGCGGTCGCAGCGCCCATCAGCGGGAGGACGACGAGTGTGGCGAGGGCGAGCCGCCAGTCGAGGTAGAAGAGCACGGCTGCCGTTCCGACCAGTACGAGTCCGTTCTGGACGAGGCTCGAGAGGCCGTCGGTGAGGAGCTGGTCGAGCGCCTCGATGTCGTTCGTGATCCGGCTCACGATCGCGCCGGTGCGGTTCCGCTCGAAGAATCCGAGCGAGAGGCGCTGGAGGTGCCGGAAGAGCCGAATCCTGAGATCGGCGAGCGCGCGTTCCCCGACCCAACCCGTGAAGTACGTCTGGAAGCCGGAGAGCACGAACGCCCCGAACCCCGCGGCGACGAACGCGACGACGACAAGGGTGAGCTTCTCGAGATCTCCGGCCAGGACGCCGTCGTCCAGGGCGATCTTCGCGAGGTAGGGCGGGAGGAGCGCCAGCAGCGTGAATCCGACGAGCGTCACGAGGGCGAGAGCCGTGTGGGCCGGGTACGGCTTGGCGAGCCGCACGAGGACTCCGAGGCGGCGCCGCGTCTGCGCCCACGACCAGTCGTCGACCTGCGCCGACCGCTGATCGCTGAGATGGCTCCCCGCCTGCCAGACCTTCAATTTGCGCAGGTCCTTCGGGGCACCCCGGCCCACCACCCACTGCGAGCATAACGCTGAAATCCGTACGCGTGGGACACGTCTTCGTGCCGAATCTGTGTCAATCGTCGGCCGCTGCCGACTCGCTCGAGCGTCATCCCGCCACCACCTGTTGAAGGAGCCCGTGCTCGTGGATCTCGCGGAACAGCGCGCTCTCCTCGAGCAGGTCGGCCTGCGTGCCGCGCGCGGCGATCCGTCCGCTCTCGAGTACCACGACCTCGTCCGCGAGCGCGATCGTCGAGAGCCGGTGCGCGATGATGATGGTGGTCCGATCGCGCATTACCTCGCGGAGGCCGGCCCTGATCCGTGACTCGGTCGTCGCGTCGACGGACGCGGTCGCGTCGTCGAGGATGAGGATGCGGGGATCGATGAGGAGCGCCCGGGCGATCGCGATCCGCTGGCGCTGCCCGCCCGAGAGCGTGATCCCGCGCTCGCCGATGACCGTCTCGTAGCCGTGCGGCAGCTCCTCGATGAACTCGTGGGCCTGCGCGGCGCGCGCGGCCGCCTCGACCGCGTCGTGCGGCGCGTCCGGCAGGCCGAACGCGATGTTGTCGCGCACCGAGGCGGAGAAGAGGAAGGGATCCTGCGAGATGACGCCGATCTCGCGCCTGAGGCTTCGGCGCTCGACTTCCCGCACGTCGTGGCCGTCGACGAGCACGCGTCCGCCCGTCGCGTCGTAGAACCGCGGAACGAGTGAGGCGAGCGTCGTCTTGCCGGAGCCGGTGCGTCCGATGAGCGCGACGGTTCGACCCGGTGCGATTTCGAGCTCGATGTCCTCGAGCACGGGCCGACCCGGCTCGTAGCCGAAGTCGACGGTGTCGAACTGCACGCGTCCCGGGCCGGGAGGGAGCGGCCGCGCGTCAGGCCGGTCGGCGATCTCCTCGGGCTCGTCCAGCACCTCGAAGATGCGCTCGCCCGCCGCGGTCGCGCGCTGCGCCTGCCCGATCCACATCCCGATCATCCGCAGCGGCATGACGAGCATCGCGAGCAGGAGGTTGAACGTCACGAACGCCTCTTCGGTCATCGCGCCCGATGCCACCATCCGCCCCGCGAACAGGAGCACCCCGGCCTGCGCAATCAGCGGCAGGAAGGTCAGGAGCGGGACGTAGAGCGCCCGCTGCCGGTTCGCCGCGAGCGTCTGGTCGAAGACGGAATCGGCGGCCGCGGCGAACTGCTCGTCGCGCCGCCCCTCCTGCGAGAACGACTTGACGACGTGAACGCCGACGATGCTCTCCTCGGCGACCGTGCCGACGTCGGCGATCTTCTGCTGGACCTCGCGGAGCACCGGATGCGAGACGCGGCTGTAGCGCGCGGCCGTGAAGACGATCGCGGGAGTCATCGCGACCGCGACGAGCGCGAGCCGCCACTCGTAGACGAACAGCACCCCGGTCACGACCACGACCGTGATCACGTGCTGGGCGAAGAAGATGAGGCCGTAGCCGAGGAAGAACCGCACGGACTGCAGGTCGATCGTCGCCCGCGACATCAGCTGCCCGGTCTGGCTGCGGTCGTAGAAGCCGAATGAGAGACGCAGGAAGTGCGAGTACAGCTCGTCGCGCATGTCGTACTCGACGCCGAGCGCCTGGCGCCCCGAGATCAGGCGACGTCCGACCATCAGGGCCGCGCGAATGAGCCCCAGCGCGACGATGCCTGCGATCGCCGCCGCGATCACGCGCGTGCTCTGGCCCACACGGAGCTCGCCGAACACGACCCCGGTGAGAATCGGAATCCCGATCAGCGCCACCTGCGACGCGATCGCGAGCACGGTCGAGACGTAGAACGAGGCGCGATAGGGACGGAGGAACGACAGCAGCCGGACAAACGTCCGCAGTGCGGACGGCTGTCGGCCCGCGGGTTCCTCCTCGCCCGTCACGTGCTCGTAGGGTACGGATCGTGCTGGAGGCGGTGCCGAACGTGTCCGAGGGCCGCGACGCGTCAGTCATCGCCGGCATCGGCAACGCATTCGCGACGCGTGCGGTGCTGCTCGACGTGCACTCGGACGCCGATCACCACCGCTCGGTGTTCACGCTGGCCGGCGCGCCCGACGACGTGGTGGCGTCGCTCCTCGCGGGCGCGGCGGCCACGTTGGAGCGCGTCGATCTCCGCACGCATGACGGGGTGCACCCGCGCGTCGGCGTGATCGACGTCGTTCCGCTGGTGCCAGCCGGCTCCGCGGACATGTCCGACGCAAGAAGGGCCGCGCTCGCCGTCGCCGAGCGGCTCGGCGGGGAGCTCGGCCTCACCGTCCTGCTCTACGGGGAGCTCGGCGGGGGCCGGCGACCCGCGTTCTTCCGCCGTGGCGGCCTCGGCGAGTTGTCGCGCCGGCTGGGCGTCGGCGAGCTGGTGGCCGACTACGGCCCGAGGCGGCCCGATCCCCGCTCCGGCGTCGCGCTCGTGGGTGCGCGGCACCCCTTGGTCGCATACAACCTCGACCTCGCGGACGCCGACCTCGCGGTCGCGCGCGATATCGCGTCGGCGGTGCGTGAGTCGGGCGGCGGGATGCCGGGCGTGCAGGCGATCGGGCTCCTTCTACCGGGCTCGCGGCGTCTGCAGGTGAGCATGAACGTCCTCGATTTCGAACGCTCGCCGGTGCACGAGGTGGTCGCGCGCGTCGAGCGCGAAGCGGCAGCACGTGGAGCCCGGGTCGCGGGCGGGGAGCTGATCGGCCTCGTTCCCGCGCGTGTGCTCGAGCTCGCCGAGGCCGCGGGCGCGTCCATCCCCGGCGTAGACGAGTCGCACGTGCTCGAACGCCGGCTCACCGCCTCGTTCTAGACTCGAACCGTGTCGAGCCCGCTCGTCCTGACGGGGGAGGACCTGACGCTCGAGGACGTCTGGGAGGTCGCCGTCCATGGAGGCGCGCCTACGATCGCGGAGTCGGCGAAGGACCGCATGCGCGCCGCGCGCGAGCTCGTGGAGTCGGTGCGCGGCGAGCACACCTACGGCGTGAACACGGGGTTCGGTCGCTTCGTCTCCGCGCACATCCCCGAGGAGCTGACCGAGGAGCTTCAGCTCCGCCTGCTGCGGAGCCATGCGTGCGGCGTGGGAGACCCCTACCCAGACGAGGTCGTGCGGGCGGCGATGCTGCTGCGGGCGAACGCGCTGGCGAAGGGCTACTCGGGCGCGCGGGTCGAGACGGTCGAGCTCCTCGCGGAGTGCCTCGGCCGTGGGGTGCTCCCCGTCGTCCCGTCGCGCGGTTCCGTCGGGGCGAGCGGCGACCTCGCGCCGCTGGCCCACCTCGCGCTGCCGCTCGTCGGCGAGGGAGAGGCCATAGTCGACGGGAGGTCGCTCGACGGTGCGAGCGCGCTGCGCGAGGTCGGGCTCGAGCCGATCCGGCTCGCGAGCAAGGAAGGGCTGTCGCTCGTCAACGGGACGCAGTTCATGGCCGCCATGGGAGCGCTTGGGGTCGTGCGTGCGCGGCGACTGGCGAAGGCGGCCGACATCGCGTGCGCGCTTTCCCTCGAGGCGCTCCAGGGCTCCCGAACGAGCTTCTCCGCGGCGATCCATCGCTCGCGGCCGCTCAAGGGCCAGCAGGAATCGGCGGCCAACGTGTGGAGGCTGCTCGAGGGCTCGGCGATCATCGAGTCGCATCGCTGGTGCGACAAGGTGCAGGACGCGTATGCACTTCGCTGCGCGCCACAGGTGCACGGGGCGAGTCGGGACCTGCTCGACTACGTCGCGGCGACGGTCGCTGTCGAGCTCAATGCCGCGACCGACAACCCGCTCGTGCTGCTCGACGAAGGCGAGATCGTGTCCGCCGGCAACTTCCACGGGCAGCCTCTTGCGTTCGCGCTCGATGCGCTCGCGATGGCAACCGCCGAGCTCGGAAGCATCTCGGAACGGCGCACCGAGCGGCTCGTCAATCCGAGCCTGTCGGAAGGCCTGCCGCCGTTCCTGGTCGAGGAGGGCGGGCTCAACTCGGGGTTCATGATCCTGCAGTACGTGGCAGCCGCGCTGGTCTCCGAGAACAAGGTGCTCGCGCACCCGGCGAGCGTCGATTCGATACCGACGAGCGCGGGCCAGGAAGACCATGTGTCGATGGGGAACGTCGCCGGCTTGAAGGCGCTGCAGGTGCTCGACAACGTCGAGCGGACGATCGCGATCGAGTTGCTCGCGGGCTCGCAGGGGGTCGAGTTCCTCGCTCCGCTTCGTCCTGGGGCAGGTGTGGCGGCGGCGCACGACTCCGTCCGGACCCTCTCCGAGCGGCTGGTCGACGACCGGTCGCTCGCGGGCGACATCGAACGAGTCGCAGCCGCGGTGCGGTCGGGTGCGTTCGTCGCCGCCGTCGAGGACGTGACCGGAGCGCTCGCATGACCGACGTGGCGACGAGCGCCGCCGTCGTCGAGTCGCTCTGCGGCGACCTTTCGTCCATTCGCGCGCCTCGGGGGACGACGCTGAACGCGCGCTCGTGGCTGACGGAGGCGCCGCTCCGCATGCTCCTGAACAACCTCGATCCCGCGGTCGCCGAGCATCCCGAGCGGCTCGTCGTGTACGGCGGGACGGGGAAGGCGGCGCGGAGCCACGACGCGCTGCGCGACATCGTCCGCACGCTTCTTGCGGCTCGGCGACGACGAGACGCTGCTCGTGCAGAGCGGGAAGCCCGTGGGCGTGTTCCGGACGGGCGAGTGGGCGCCGCGCGTCCTCATCGCGAACGCGCTGCTGGTGCCGAGGTGGGCCACGTGGGACGAGTTCCGGCGCCTCGAGGCCGAGGGGCTGACGATGTTCGGCCAGATGACCGCGGGAAGCTGGATCTACATCGGGACGCAGGGGATCCTCCAGGGCACGTACCAGACCTTCGCCGCGGCGGGGGAGACGCACTTCGGTACCGCGGACCTCACCGGCCGGACGATCCTCACGGCCGGCCTCGGAGGGATGGGCGGCGCTCAGCCGCTCGCGGCGACGATGGCCGGAGCTTCCGTCCTGTGTGTGGAGGTCGACCCGACGCGCATTCGCCGCCGGCTCGAGTCGCGCTACCTCGACGAGGCGGTCGAGTCGCTCGATGACGCGCTCGCACGGGTGCGGCAGGCGGCGGCGGACGGACGGCCGCTCTCGGTCGGGCTGCTCGGGAACGCCGCCGACGTCGTCCCGGAGCTCGCGCGACGTGGCGAGCACTTCGATCTCGTCACCGATCAGACCGCGGCCCACGACCCGCTCACCGGCTACGTGCCGCGAGGCCTTGACGTCGAGGCAGCCGCCGAGCTTCGCGAGCGCGACCCGGACGAGTACCTCCGCCAGGCTCGTGAGTCGATCGCGGCACACGTCCAGGGGTTGCTCGAGCTCGTCCGAGCCGGATGCTATGTTTTCGATTACGGCAACAACCTACGAGGGGAGGCCTATGAAGCTGGCGTAGCGGACGCCTTCACATACCCGGGATTCGTCCCGGCCTATATCCGGCCTCTCTTCTGCCGAGGCGTCGGGCCCTTCCGGTGGGCGGCGCTCTCGGGCGAGGTGGCGGACATCGAGGCGATCGATCGTGAGCTCCTCGAGCTCTTCCCGGACGACGCGCTTCTCCGCCGCTGGCTCGAGCTCGCTCCCGGCCGTGTGGAGTTCCAGGGCCTTCCTGCCCGCATCTGCTGGCTGGGGCTCGGGGACCGCGCCCGTGCCGGACTGGCGATCAACGACCTCGTTCGCTCGGGGAGAGTCGTTGCGCCGATCGTGATCGGGCGTGACCACCTCGACTCCGGCTCGGTGGCGTCACCCTTCCGCGAGACCGAGGCGATGCGCGACGGCTCGGACGCCGTGGCCGACTGGCCGATCCTCAACGCGCTCCTGAACGTGGCTGCGGGCGCGACGTGGGTCAGCGTCCACCACGGTGGCGGTGTCGGGATCGGGAACTCGCTCCATGCGGGTATGGTCGTCGTGGCCGACGGTACGGACGCGGCGGCGGCGAAGCTCGAGCGTGTGCTCGCGACCGACCCCGGCACGGGCGTGATGCGCCACGCGGACGCGGGCTACGAGGAGGCTCTCGCGGCGGCTCGCGAGCACGGGCTCGATCTCCCGTCTCTCCCGCACGCCGGCGACACGGCGTGAGCTCGTCCGGCGACGGAAGCCCTCGCCCGCTGCTGATCCGGGACCTCGCCCAGGTCGCGACCCCTGCCGGCCAGACTGCTCCGCTTCGCGGTGCGGGACTCGCCGAGATCGAGGTCGTGAGGGACGCGTATGTCCTCTGCGAGGACGGGCGTGTAACCGCGGTGGGTGCGATGCGGGACCTCGACCGCCTCGAGGCGGACGTCGACGAGCTCGACGGCCGCGGGCTCTCCGCTGTCCCGGGCCTCGTCGACTGCCACACGCATGCGTGCTTCGCGGGCGATCGAGTAGAGGAATTCTCGCTGCGCGCCCGCGGCGCGACCTACGAGGAGCTGCACGCCGCGGGAGGCGGGATCCTCTCGACGGTCCGTGCGACGCGGGAGGCAGGCGAAGCTGGCCTACGCGCGGCGCTCGAGCGCCACGTCGCCTGGATGCTCCGCGCCGGAACGACGACGTTCGAGGCGAAGTCCGGCTACGGGCTCGATCGCGACACGGAGCTCGCGCAACTCCGCGCGGTCCGCGACGCCGGCGGCGTGCCGACGTTCCTCGGTGCCCATGCGCTGCCGCCGGAGTTCGCAGACGCCGGCGCGGCCGCGTACGTCGAGTTCCTGATCGACGAGGTCCTCCCCGAAGCCGCAACGCTGGCCGATGCGGCGGACGTCTTCCTGGAACGAGGCGCGTTCGGGGTCGACGACGCCCGGCGCTACCTCGAGGCATGTCGTGAGGCCGGGCTCGAGCTACGCCTGCACGGCGACCAGTTCACGGAAGCCGGCGCGATCCCGCTTGCCGTCGAGCTCGGAGCTCGCTCCGTCGACCACCTCGAGGCCACCGGAGAACGCGGGATCGCGGCGCTCGCGTCGAGCGACGTCGTCGGCGTGCTGCTCCCCGCGAGCGCGCTCTTCCTGAACCGGCCGATGCCACCCGCGCGCGCCCTCGTCGACGCGGGAGCGGCGATCGCGCTCGCGACCGACTTCAACCCGGGGAGCGCGTTCTGCGAGAGCCTCCCGCTCGTCTGCTCGCTCGCCTGCACGCAGCTCGGCCTGAGCCCGGCGGAGGCGCTCTCGGCCTGCACCGTCAACGCCGCGCATGTCTTGAAACGCGCCGATCGGAAAGGCCGCCTCGCCGCGGGCTACGACGCCGACGTCGTGCTCCTGGCCGCGGAGGACTGGCGCCATCTCGCCTACCACCTGGGCGGCCCGGTCGTGCACACGGTCGTCCGAGGCGGGCGAGTGGCCTGGAGCAGCCCGGCATAATCGAGCGATGCCGACGCGTAAGCAGCGCCGCCGCCGGGAAAAGGAGATGCGGCACGAGTACGTCTGGGAGGACGAGGAGGGGAACGTCCTCGAGCCGGACGAGGTCCCGACCCGGAAGGGGGGCGACGCGAGCCGTCGCTCGGCTCGCGCGTCCCGCTCGCCCCGCGAGCCGCAGCCGCCGTCATGGCAAAAGACACTCAAACGGGGCCTCGTCTTCGCCCCGATCATGTTCTTGACCGTCACGTTCCTGTCCAGCGATCAGACGCTCGTGGAGCAGGCCATCCAGACGGCGTTCCTCGTCGGGATCTTCATCCCCTTCAGCTACTTCATCGACGGCATGTTCTATCGGTCGTACAAGCGGCGCATGGCGCGGCACGAAGACGCCGGGCCCAAGGGCTGACGGGCACATCGTGATTCGGGTCGAACAGGTCCCGCTCGGGCCGATCGGGACGAACTGCTACGTCGTCCGCGCCGAGCCGTCAGCGTCCGAGGCCGTCGTCGTCGATCCGAGCGGCGACGCGGCGGAGCTGCGGCTCCTGCTCGCTCGTCTCGGAGCGCAGTGCGCCGGCATCCTCGTGACGCACGGGCACTGGGATCACCTCGTCGGCGTCGCGGATCTCGCCGAAGGCACGGGCGCCCAGGTGTACATGGCCGAGGGCGAGCGGACGCTGCTCGAGGATCCCAACCGGTTCACGCCGCCCGGACTGACGCTCCGCCCGTACACGCCGGACGTGCTGCTCACCGGCGGTGAGACGATCGAGCTCGCCGGCATGACGTTCGACGTCCTCTCGGTGCCGGGTCACTCGCCGGCACATCTCGCGTTCCACGCCGACGGATGCCTCTTCTCGGGCGACGTGCTCTTCGCCGGCTCGGTGGGACGGGTCGATCTCCCGGGAGCGGACTGGGACACGCTCGTCGACTCGATCCGCCGCCTCGTCGACCGGTACCCGCCCGAGACGATCGTGTACCCGGGCCACGGGCCGTCGACGACGCTCGGCGCGGAGCTCGAGCGCAACCCGTTCCTCCAGGAGCTTCGAGCGGAGCGGGCCGGGTGAGCACGAAGATCGAGCGTCCGCGCGGGACGCACGACGTCATCCCCGCCGACCAGCCGCTCTGGCGGCACGCGATCGGAGAGGCCGAGCGGCTCGCTGTGCTCTATGGCTACCGGCCGATCCTCACGCCCGTGTTCGAGGACACGGCGCTGTTCGAGCGGACGTCGGGAGCGGGATCGGACGTCGTGCAGAAGGAGATGTACACCTTCGAGGACAAGGGAGGCCGCTCGCTCACGCTGCGGGCGGAGGCCACTGCGCCGATCTGCCGTGCGTACGTCGACCACGGAATGCACCGCGCGCCGCAGCCCGTGAAGCTCTACACGATCGCCCCGATCCACCGCTATGCAGCGCCGCAGCGCGGCCGCTACCGCGAGCACTGGCAGCTCTCGGTGGAGGCGATCGGCTCGGACGACCCGTCGGTCGATGCCGAGGTGATCCAGCTCACCGACGCCCTGCTGACCCGTCTCGGAATCGAGGACTACTCGCTCGAGCTCAACTCGATCGGATGCCGCGAGTGCCGGCCCGCGTACCTCGAGCGGCTGCGCGCGTGGCTCGCGGAGAACGACGCCCGCCTCGATGAGCCGACGCGCGAGAAGGCGGCGACGAGCCCGCTCCGCGTGTTCGACAACTTGGACGCGAAGCCCGCCGCCGTCCAGGAAGCGCTCCGAGAGGCGCCGACGATCGGCGAGTCACTGTGCGAGGCCTGCCGCGAGCACTTCGCCGCCGTGCGCCGCGATCTCGACGCGTACGGCGTCGAGTACACGCTGGTGCCGACGCTCGTCCGGGGGCTCGACTACTACACGCGCACGACGTGGGAGTTCCTCGGGCCCGAGGAAGGGGCTCAGAGCGCGATCTCGGGCGGCGGCCGCTACGACGGCCTGGTCGAGGAGATCGGAGGACCGTCGACACCGGGAGTCGGCTTCGGCCTCGGCATCGAGCGGCTGATCCTGGCGCTCGAGCGGGCGGGCGTGACACAGCCCCCTCCGCCGGTCGACGTCTTCCTCGCGCTCGACGACGGTGCGCCGCGCGCTCGGGTCGCGCAGCTGCTGGGCGAGCTGAGGAAGCAGGGGATCGCGAGCGACACCGATTACGCGGGTCGGTCCCTCAAGGGCCAGCTCACGCATGCAGGTCGCCTCGGCGCAGGGACGACGGTGGTCGTGCGCGGCGACGGTGCGACGGTGCGGCGTCCGGGCAAGGACGACGTCGAGGTCGGGCACGACGACATCGTCGCGAGCGTGACCTCATGAGCTGGAGAGACCTCCGCTGCGGCGAGCCGCGAGCGGACGACGTGGGGAGGACGCTGACAGTTGCCGGCTGGGCGGCGCGGCGACGCGACCACGGCGGACTCGTGTTCGTCGATCTCCGCGACCACACGGGCCTCGTGCAGCTCGTCGTGAACCCGGAGCGCTCACCGGCTGCCGCCGAGCTGGCGAAGGAGATCCGGAACGAGTTCGTGCTTCGAGCCACGGGCGAGGTGGTCGCGCGCTCGCCCGAGACGGTGAATCCGAAGATGCCGACAGGCGAGATCGAGATCCACGTTGACGACCTCGAGATCGTCTCCCGCTCGACCCCGCTGCCGTTCCAGCTCGACGAGGAGAACGTCGACGAGATGCTCCGCCTCCGCAATCGCTGGCTCGACCTGCGCCGGGAAGAGATGCAACGGAACCTTCGGCTACGGGCGACCGCCGTCTGGGCGATCCGCGCGTCGATGGAGGCGCAGGGGTTCGTCGACATCTGGACACCGGGGTTGACGCTCGGAACGCCCGAGGGGGCTCGTGACTTTCTCGTACCGGTTCAGGCTGCAGCCGGGGACGTTCTTCGCGCTGGCCCAGTCGCCGCAGCTCTTCAAGCAAGCGCTGATGATCGGCGGCTTCGACCGCTACTACCAGATCGCGACCTGCTGGCGAGACGAGGATCTCCGCGCCGACCGGCAGTTCGAGTTCCGGCAGCTCGACCTCGAGCTGGCGTTCGCGGAGCGCGAGGACGTGCTGGATGTGATGGAGCAGGTCGTCGTGGCGTCGTTCGAGTCGGTCGGGAAGCGAGCCGCCGGCGCGCCCGTTTCCGCGGCTGTCGTATGCGGATTCGATGCTCCGCTACGGGTCGGACAAGCCTGACCTCCGCTTCGGGCTCGAGATCCAGGACGCGACGGAGGTGACCCGCGGCTCCGAGTTCGGGGTCTTCGCGGGCGCAGTCGATCGTTCGGTTCCTCGTCGTCCCGCAGGAGCTTTCGCGCGGCGATCTGGCGAAGCTGGAGGAGTTCGCGAAGGAGTGGGGCGCGAAGGGTCTCGCGTATCTCGTCGTCGGAGCGGACGGTGAGGTGCGCTCGCCGATCGCGAAGTTCCTGTCGTCGACGGAGATCGACGCCATCGCCGCGCCGCCGGGCTCGACCGCGCTCTTCGTTGCGGATGAACTGCCGGTCGTCGAGCGCGTGCTGGGCGCGGTGCGGCTGCATCTGGGACGCGAGCTCGGCCTCGTCGACGAGGACCAGGACGCGCTGCACTGGATCCTCGACTTCCCGCTCTTCCAGCTCGACGATGAGACGGGGCAATGGACGTTCGTGCATCACCCCTTTACGGGTGCGCTCGAGGGCCACGAGGAGCTCATCGAACAGGATCCCGCGAACGCGCTCAGCCAGCATTACGACCTCATCTGGAACGGATGGGAGCTCGGCTCGGGGTCGATCCGAATCCATCGCTCCGATGTCCAGGAGCGCGTGTTCCGGGCGATGGGGATGACCGATGAGGAGGCGACCGCCAAGTTCGGCTGGTTCCTCAACGCCCTGCAGATGGGCGCGCCTCCGCACGGCGGCTTCGCGCTCGGGCTCGATCGGTTCGTCGCGCTCCTCGCGGGCGAGCCGAACATTCGCCAGGTGACGGCGTTTCCGAAGGTTGCGAGCGGTGCCGACCCGCTGACCGGCGCGCCGGCGGCGGCGTCGGCTGACGCGCTCGAAGAGCTCGGGATTCGCGTCATCGAGCAGCCGCAGTAGCTGGCTGCTCCGAATTGGCGGCGCGAAGGGCTTCGGGCTCCGCAAGGAGCTCGGAGCACGATCAGGCGTCGGACTGGGATGGGAGCTCGAGCGTCGGCGAACATCGAGAGCGCTGAACCTCGGCATCCGTCGGCACACAATCGTCACGAAGCCGTTCCCCACACGTGCATGAATCCTCGATAGCGTGACTGCAGGGATCTCGGGGATCCCCTGGGGGGCAGTTGGCGGTCGAGCGTCTTGGCGTGGGTCCGTGTCGTGCAGCCAGGGCGACGGCCGACAGGCGCTTCCGCCATCCTTCCGCCGATGGGCGACATCCTCGGACAACGGCTCGTCGTCCTCGCCGCGGTCGCGCTCCTCGGGGCCGTCGTCGCGCTGGCGATCGTCGAGCGGCGCTCGCAGGACGACCGCGCGGGCCTGACGAGCGCGGTCGCGCCCGCGGGATGGAACACCGCGTTCGCCGGGTCGCGAGGCCCGGCGGGCGATGCGCAGCGAACGACCTGCGGCCAGGTGCTCGACGAAGCCTCGCTCGGTGTCACGCATCCGGTGCTTCCGTGCGGCGCGAAGATCGTCCTTCGAAACGGCGACCGGCAGGTGTTGAGTGAAGTGATCGACAACGGCCTGGTCGAGGCCGGCCGCCAGCTCGAGGTCACCGAAGCGCTCGGGCAGATGCTCAGCCTCGACGACACGGCCGAGATCGAGTGGCGCTTCGCGACCGACGCAGGCGAGTGAGGCCAGTAGACTGGTGGGCGCTCGACCCTGTACGTGGCCTCGGTCTTTACGTGAACCAACAGACACGTAAAGGGAGCCGGAGTCGGGGATAGGCGTTGCCGACGCCCCGCACGGCACCCACCTGGCATGCCAGGTTCGCTACGGCCGAGGCATCACCGGCAGGGTGGAGCACCTTTCTCGGGCCGCGCACTGCGTCAGGCTCGGGTCGTCGTCTAGCCTGGCCGCATGCCGGCAGTCGAAGTTCTCGGAGACGCGACGCGCAGCGGCGATTGGGCGACGGTCCGGCTCGTCGTCGACGGCGACCGAATCGTCGAAGCCGACGCCGACGGGATCGACCGCGCGCTCGCCGGGCTGACGCTGATCGAGGCAGCGGCCGCGGGCGGAGAGCCGCTTGCGGTCGAGGCGCTCGCCGTCGCGCTCGGGCAGGTCTTCGTCGCGCGCGCCCGCCCCGGTCGCGCGGCGGTCGCGATGAGCGGTGGGGTCGACAGTGCGGTCGCGCTCCTGCGCGCGGCTCCGAACGCGGTCGGCGTGACCTTGCGGCTCTGGCAGGACCCGCAGGGCCCGTCCGCCGAGCGCGCATGCTGCTCGCCCGAGGCCGTCGCCTCCGCGAGGTCCACCTGCCACGCGCTCGGCATCCCGCACGTGACGCTCGACCTGCGCGAGGAGTTCAAGAGTGCCGTCGTCGATCCTTTCGCGGCCGGATATGCGGCCGGCGACACGCCCAATCCGTGCACCCGCTGCAACGGTGCGTTTCGCTTCGACGCGCTGCTCGCGTTCATGGAGCGCGCCGGCGCCGACACCCTCTGGACAGGGCATTACGCGCGGATCGTCGAGCGTGACGGGCGGCTGCTCGTCGGTCGAGCAGCTGACGCGGACAAGGACCAGTCCTACATGCTCTCGACGCTCGATCCGAGCTCGCTGTCGCGGATCCGGTTCCCTCTCGGGGGCCAGTCGAAGGCCGAGACGCGTGCCGAGGCCGCCGCGGCAGGGCTTGTCGCCGCGGGGCGCGCGGAGAGCCAGGAGGCGTGCTTCCTCGCCGGCGGCGACTATCGCGAGTTCCTCGAGCGGCAGGGCCTGCGACGCGAGGACGGCGATGTCGTCGACGCGAGCGGGACGGTTCTCGGCCGCCACGACGGCTTCTGGCGGTTCACACCCGGGCAGCGCCGCGGCCTGGGAATCGCCTCCGGGCGCGCGCTGTATGTCCTCGGGACCGATCGCGAGACGAACACGGTCGTGGTCGGGCCGCGCGAGTCTCTCGCTGTCCGACGCGTCGAGGCGGAGGGACGGATGTACGCCGACATCGACCGTGTCCACGTCAAGCTCCGCCACCGCTCGGCCTCCGTGCCGGCCCGCGTGAGAGCCGAGAACGGCGGCTTCGCGCTCGAGCTCGAGGAGCCTGCGCAGGCCGTCGCCACCGGTCAGGTCGCTGCGCTCTACGACGGCGACGCGGTCGTCGGCGCGGGCGTCGTGACCCACGTCGCGTGACGGCCACCGACCTGATGCATGACGGGGAGCTCCCGCGGGCCGGATGACCACGACACGACGCCGGACCGCCGCCCGACTGCGCGCCGACTCCCGGCCAGGCATCTAGGATCCGCCCGATGACGGTTCTGGCCGTGAGCTCCGGCGACGTCCTCGACTACGCGCTCGCCGTCTTCTTCGTGGCGAGCGGGCTCGGGCTCGCGTACATGCTCGTGCGGCTCGGCGGCACGTTCGCGCGGCTCTCGTCGCTCATTGGCGGCACCGAGCGCGAGTTCCTGCCCGTGCTCACGAAGGCGGGAGGCACGGTCGACCGCGTCAACGACCAGCTGGACAAGCTCGACGTCGTGACCGACAGCGCGGTGAGCATGGCCGAGAGCGCGGACACGGCCGTGCGTGCCGTGTCGACCGTGATCACCACCCCGGTGAAGAAGGTCACCGGTCTCGCGGCGGCGGTTTCGCACGGCGCGGGGGCGCTCAAGTCGCGGCGCGACGTGAAGGAGGCGGTCACGGTCGCGAAGGAGGCCGCAGCCCGGCGCGAGGCCGAGCTCGACGAGGAGCTGCGCGCAGCCGGAAGGACGGCATCCGCCGAGTCGCCGCCGACCGAGCCCCCGAGCCCGGCGGCCTGAGCGCCCGCGCAGCTATTGCCGTGCGGCCTCGTCGGCGTCGCGCGGCTGAGCTGAGTCGCGCGTGGCGCCGAGAGCGCGGGCGCGGCGTCGCGAGTTCGGCTCGGGTTGGCACACATTTGGCGCTCTTTCGACACCCACGCGTGCACGAATCCTCGATAGCGTGACTGCAGGGATCTCGGGGGTCCCCTGGGGGCCGTTGGGCGTGGATCTCGCTGAACCGGCCGGTTCGTAGAATTCTCGAGATGCGGACGACGGCCGAGCTTCGCGAGGGCTACCTCTCGTTCTTCGAGGAGAAGGGCCACCTGCGCGTGCCGTCGGCGTCGTTGGTCCCTCGCGCGGACGACCACTCGACGCTGCTCACGAGCGCCGGCATGCAGCCGCAGATGCCGTACTTCCTCGGGCGCGAGGATCCGCCCGCTCCGCTGACGACCACGACGCAGAAGGTCTTCCGGACACCCGACATCGACGACGTCGGCCTCGACACGTACCACCTGACCTTCTTCGAGATGCTCGGCAACTTCTCGTTCGGCCAGTACTTCAAGGAGGGGGCGATCGATCTCGCTACCGAGTTCGTGCGCGAGCGCATGGAGCTCGATTGGGACCGGATGTGGGTGACGGTGCACGCGGGGGATCCGCAGCTCGACCTCGGGCCCGACGAGGTGGCCATCGAGCTGTGGAAGAAGGTCGGCATGCCGGCGGAGAGGATCGTCCCGCTGCCGAGCTCGGAGAACTTCTGGTCGGTCGGCGGCCCGGGGCCGTGCGGCCCGGACTCGGAGATCTTCTGGGACTGGGGCGCTGAGCGTCGGCTGCGGGAACGCCGACTGCGCGCCGGGCTGCACGCGCTGCGAGCGCTTCCTCGAGTTCTGGAACCTCGTCTTCATGGAGTTCGAGCAGCGAGCCGACGGGACGCTGACGCCGCTCCCGGCCCAGAACATCGACACCGGCATGGGGCTCGAGCGCGCGGCGCGCATCCTCCAGAACGTCCCCTCCGTCTACGACACCGACGGCTTCCAGCACATCATGGAGTGGATCGCGGCCGAGTCCGGGGTCGCGTACGGCGACTCGCCGGAGGCGACGAAGGCCCACCGGATCCTCGCCGACCACGGCCGCGGGATGACCTTCCTGGTCGGCGACGGCGTGATGCCGTCGAACGAGGGTCGCGGCTACGTGCTCCGCCGGGTCATCCGCCGCGCGATCGTCCAGGCGCGGCGCATCGGCCTGCGCGACGTGTACCCGGTGACCGGCGTCGTCGTCGAGCAGATGCGCGGGGCGTACCCCGAGCTCGGCGAACGCGCGGGCGAGATCGAGGCCGCGGTCAAGGCCGAGGAGGAGCGCTTCCGGGAGACGCTCGAGCGCGGGCTGAAGGTGTTCGACGAGCTCGCGGGCTCGAGCGCGATCTCGGGCGCGGACGCGTTCACGCTCGCCGCGACCTACGGCTTCCCGCTCGAGCTCACCGTCGAGCTCGCCGGTGAACGTGCCCAGCTGGTCGACGTCGACGGCTACGAGGCCGAGATGGAACGGCACCGTGAGATCTCGCGCGGGACGGTCGAGACCGACCTTGCGCGTGCGGCCGAGCTCGCGCGCCGCGCCGGCTTCGAGACGGAGTTCGTCGGCGACCGCAAGACCGAGGTGCTGACGCAGATCGGCGCGCTCGAGGAGCTCGGGGACGGCGTCTTCCTCGCGAAGCTACGCGAGTCGCCCTTCTACCCGGCCGGCGGCGGGCAGGTCACGGACGTCGGGTTCATCGAGCGCGACGGCGACCCCGAGACGCGCGCGGAGCTCGTCGCCGCGTACCGCTTCGAGGACGATCAGGTGCTCGAGCTGCGCGGAACCGGGTTCGCGGAGGGCGACCGCGTGCGCGCGGTCGTGCCGTGGAACGTGCGCTTCCCGACGATGGCGAACCACACCGGCACGCATCTGCTCCACCAGGCGCTTCGCGACGTGCTCGGCGAGCACGTGCGCCAGGCGGGGTCCGCCGTCCGGCCCGAGAAGCTGCGGTTCGACTTCACGCACGGCGAGGCGCTGACCGCCGGAGCAGCGGGACGAGGTCGAGCGCGCGCGTGAACGCGAAGATCTTCGCCGCGCTTCCGGTGCACATCTTCGAGACGCCGATCGACGAGGCGCGTCGGCTCGGCGCGACGATGCTCTTCGGCGAGAAGTACGGCGACATCGTGCGCGTCGTCGAGATTCCTGGCTACTCGATCGAGCTCTGCGGCGGCACGCACGTCTCGACGACGGCCGAGATCGGCGCGTTCGCGATCCTGTCCGAGAGCTCGGTGGGCTCGGGCGTGCGGCGGATCGAGGCCGTGACCTCCGGCGATGCGTGGGCGTACGTCGAAGGAGCGCTCGGACGAGCTCGACGACCTGCGCGCCGAGCTGGCGGCCGCGCGGAAGGATGCGAAGAAGCAGCCCGCGGCGGCGCCCGCTGTGGCGGAGCCCGAGGCGGAAGTCCGAGTCGAGAACGGCGTCAACGTCATCGTCCAGTCCGTCGAGGGTCTCGACGCGGACGCGCTCCTCGACCTCTCAGACCGGTACAAGCAGCGCCACGCGCCGGCCGCGGTCGTCCTCGGCTCGAGCGAGAACGGAACGGTGCACCTGGTCGCGAACTTCGACGCCGATGTCGCCGAGCGCGTCAGCGCGTCCGACGTCGTGCGACAGGCGGCGGCGCTCGTCGGTGGGGGCGGTGGGGGCCGGCCGACGATGGCGCGCGCGGGAGGGACGCCAGCCCGAGAAGCTTCCCGAGGCGCTCGCGGAAGCAGAGCGGATCATCGTCGCGGCGTTGTGAGAGTGCTCGCGCTCGATTACGGCGCCGCGCGAACCGGCGTGGCGGTCTCCGACGCGACCGGGACGATCGCGACGCCCGCTCGGCGTCGTCGAGCGTGCGTCCACCGAGGCGGGGCTCGCGCGGATCCGTGAGCTCGTGGACGAGCAGGAGGCGGAGCGCATCGTCGTCGGGCTGCCGCTGACCCTTCGCGGGGAGCACGGCGAGCAGGCGCGCGAGACGGAGGAGTTCGTCCTGGCGCTTCGCGGTGTCCTCGACGTGCCTGTCGAGACGTACGACGAGCGCTTCACGACGGCGCTCGCCGGGCGCGGGTCGGAGCGTGGCGAGCGCGCCCGAGGACGCGCGCGCAGCTGCTCATCTGCTGGAGAGCTACCTTGCGTGGGCGGGCTCGAAATGAAGCGCGCGTTGCTTGCGGCGGCCGCGGCGCTCGTCGTGCTCGGCGCTGCTGCCTGCGGGGGCGAGGACACGCCCCCGCCGCGCCGAGGCCCCGCCGCCGCTCGCGCGGCTGCGGATCATCTTTCCCGAGGGCTTCACGGTGAGAGAGATGGCGGATCGTGTTTCGCGCGGTGCGCGAGATCGCGATCAACCAGCGTGGGGTCACGCCGCGGCTCACACAGTCGGGATATCGCAAGTGCGGCGGCCGCAGCGAGGCCGCCGAGGGAGTTCCGGAAGGACTGGGACGGTGAATCGATCGAGGGCTTCCTCTTCCCGGCGACGTACGAGTTCACGAAGCTCACGTCGTCGCAGCGGCTCGTGCGTGACCAAGTGCGCGCGTTCGCGCGGAACTGGAACCGCGTCGACCTCCGCTACGCGCGCTCGAAGAACCTGACGCCGTACGACGTGCTGATCATCGCGTCGATGGTCGAGAAGGAGGCGGTGGCCGCGCGCGAGCGGCCGCTCGTGGCGGCGGTGATCTACAACCGGCTGAAGGCGGGGATGGTGCTCGGGATCGACGCGACGATCCGGTATGGGCGGAACGTGCCCGGGACCGAGTCGCTCAGTCAGTCGGACATCGAGAGCGACAACCCCTACAACACGCGGCGGGTGGCGGGGCTGCCGCCGACGCCGATCGCGAACCCCGGTCTCGCGTCGATCCGCGCCGCCGCGCGCCCGGCGAAGGTCGACTACCTCTTCTTCGTCCGCAAGCCCGACGAGGTGCATCACTTCTTCACGGCGAGCGAGTCCGAGTTCCAGCGCAAGAGCTGCGAGTACGGCTTCAGCTGTTGAGGGCGGGTTGGCGTGGCCGGACGCCGCTGAGCCACGGTCTTCGCCGATGCATCGCCGTCGCCCGTCGGCACGCTCTTGTGACGAAGCCGTGCCCCACGTGCGACACCTTTCTCGATAGCGTGACTTCAGGGACACGGGAGTGCCCCTGGGGGAGGTTGGGGTCGCGTGGCGGCGGTGTCGGGGGATACTGACGACCGTTGTGCCCAGCTACTACCGGGACCCCGACGCGCCGTCGCCGAACATTCCGCGTCGAGTCGGCGTCGTCGCGCTGATCGAGCGGGACGGCACGTTCCTCGTCGAGCGGCGAGTCGACGACCCGCACCAGTGGGCGTTCGTCGGAGGAACCGTCGAGGAGGACGAACGACTCCTCGACGGGCTTCATCGCGAGGTCCGCGAGGAGACCGGCTTCGAGATCGATGACGCGTCGCTCCTCGGTCTCTTCTCGGATCCCACGCGGATCGTCGAGTACCCGGACGGAACCGTCTGCCGCATCCTGTCGGTCGCATTTCGCGTCGTTCCGCGTGGCGATGCCGAGCCGACGACGAGCAGCGAGTCCGCGGGCATGGAGTTCGTCACAGGGGAAGAGCTCGCGGGCCGACCCCTCTGGCCCGCGCATCTTCCGATCCGTGACGCGCTCCTCGGCGCGCCAGACGAGATCGTTGTCGCATGACGGAGATCGGCGGCGTCACGCGGCTCGTCGGCCTGCTCGGCTGGCCCGTCGAGCACTCGCTGTCGCCGCAGATGCACAACGCCGCTTTCGCCGCGCTCGATCTCGATTGGGCGTACGTCCCGCTTCTGACCGAGCCCGAGCGGCTGGCCGATGCCGTCCGCGGCCTCGCGGCGCTCGGGTTTGCCGGGGCGAACGTGACCGCGCCGCACAAGCTCGCCATCGCCGCGCACTGCGAGACCGACGCGACGTCCGTGAACACGCTCATCGTCCGCGACGGCCGCGTCGAGGGCCGGACGACGGACGCGGCGATTCTCCGCGACGTCACGGCCGAGCGGCCGCTCGTCATCGGCGACGGCGGCTCCGCGGCCGCGTTCCTCGACGCACTACCGCACGCACGCCGCAGCTCGCGTCGCGGCGAATGGCCGCCCGACCCGCGTGATGCCGACCTCGTCGTCAACGCGACGCCCGTTCGCGACGAGGTCCTCGTCGAGGTCCGCCCGGGAGTGACGCTGATCGACCTGCCGTACCCGGAGACTGCGACGGCGAAGGCGGCACGCGCCGCTGGAGCGCGGGTGATCTCCGGCCTCGAGGTGCTCGTCGCGCAAGGCGCAGCGTCGTTCGAGCTCTGGACCGGGCTTCCGGCACCGGTGGAGGTGATGCGCTCCGCCGTAGGCTTGCCGGCATGACCCTCGCGCTCACGACCGCCGGCGAGTCGCACGGGCCTGCGCTGGTCGCGATCCTCACCGGCCTCCCAGCCGGGCTTCACCTCGACAAGGGCGAGATCGATCGCGACCTCGCGCGACGGCAAGAGGGTTACGGTCGAAGCCCACGGCAGCGCCTCGAGCACGACGAGGTGGAGGTCCTTGCCGGGCTCAGGCACGGCGCGACCCTGGGGACGCCTCTCGCCCTCGTCGTTCGCAATCGCGACCACGAGAACTGGGCGTGGGGCATGAGCCCGTGGCCGCCCGAGGGCGAGCCGACCGGCAAGGGAACCACGCCGGTGACGCTGCCGCGGCCCGGCCACGCCGACTTCGCCGGCACGCTCAAGTTCGGCCACGACGACGCGCGCAACGCGCTCGAGCGGGCAAGCGCTCGGCAGACCGCGGTGCACGTCGCCGCCGGCGCGGTCGCGAAAGCGCTCCTGCGTGAGATCGGCGTCACCGTGACCGGGCGCGTGCTCGAGATCGGCGGCGAGTCCGACGCCGAAGCTTGGGAGCGCGTCACCGACGCGGCACGCGCGGATCGCGACACGCTCGGAGGCGTCGTCGAGGTCGTGGCTGAACATGTCCCTCCGGGACTTGGCTCGTACGCCGAGAAGAGCGACCGCCTCGACGCGCGGCTCGCGGCCGCGCTCATGGGAATCCAGGCCGTCAAAGGCGTTGAGATCGGCGACGGCTTCGCGCTCGCGCGCCGCCGCGGCTCCGACGCGCACGACGAGATCGAGCCGCACGTTCGGCGAACGGCGAACGTTCGGCGAAAGACGAACCGAGCGGGCGGCCTCGAGGGCGGTGTCACGAACGGCGAGCCCGTCGTCGTGCGTGCGGCGATGAAGCCCCTCCCGACGCTCATGCGCCCACTGCGATCGGTCGACCTCGAGAGCGGGGAGCCGGGAGAGGCGCTCGTCGAGCGAAGCGATGTCCAGGCTGTCGAGGCGCTCGCCGTCGTCGCCGAGGCCGCGGTCGCGTGGGAGCTCGCGCGGGCCGCGCGCGAGAAGTTCGGAGGCGACGCGCTCGTCGACTTCGTCGCGGCGTATCGCGCGTACACGGAGCGGATCCGCTGGCCGCGGGACCGCTGACCGCGCTCGGCCGGCACCTCGCGCTCGTCGGGTTCATGGGCGCGGGGAAGTCGACGCTCGGCCCGGTGCTTGCCGAGCGCCTCGGGCGGCCGTTCGTCTCCGTCGACGCGGTCGTCGAGGAGCAGGCGCGGATGACCGTGGCCGAGATCTTCGCGGAGCGCGGAGCAGGACGGCTTCCGCGAGCTGGAAGAGCGAGCGGCGGTCGAGGCGCTCACCCGACGTCTCCCGCGGTCGTCGAGCTCGGCGGCGGCGCGCTCGGGTCGGAGATCACGCGCACCGCCCTCGCCGAGCACGCGTTCACCGTGCTCCTGGAGACGACTCCCGAGGAGGCGTGGGAGCGCGTGTCCTCCGGCGATGCGGCCGCTCGCTCGCGATCCGGAGGAGTTCTGGGCGCTCTACGAGGAACGCACGCCGCTCTACGAGGGCGTCGCCGACGGGCACGCGCGCGACCTCGACGGCGCGGTGCTTGCGGCGGCCGGCGTCCACGTCTGGGAAGGAGCGGCCGACGGTCTCGCGGGCTCGTGCCGGGCAGCGGCCCGATCGAGCTCGTCGTCGACGCCGGCGTCGAGCCGTTCCACGGCGAGCGGGTGCGCGCGGCGCTCGACGAGCGCCTCGCCGCGACGCACGTCGTCCCGGCCGGCGAGGCCGCGAAGACGCGCGGAGGAGGCGGCGCGGCTCTGGTCGCGCGCTCCGGCTCGACCGCGGAGGCACGCTCGTGGCTCTCGGCGGAGGCTCGACGACCGATCTCGCCGGCTTCGTCGCGGCGACGTACCTGCGCGGCATCGCCTGGGCTCCCGTTCCGAGCACGCTCGTCGGCCAGGTCGACGCGGCGATCGGCGGGAAGACCGGCATCGACCTCGACCCGGGGAAGAATCTCGTCGGCGCGTTCCACTGGCCGGCGCGCACGATCGTCGATCCGCTGCTCCTCGACACGCTGCCCGCCGAGGAGCTCGAGAACGGCCGCGCGGAGGTCGTCAAGACGGGGCTCCTCGCCGGCGAGCCGCTCTGGGAGCTCGACCTCGGCCGAGCAGGTCCGCGCGCTGCGCCGCCTTCAAGGCCGCGGTCTGCCTGCGCGACCCGCTACGACCGCGCCGACCGCGCGCAGCTCAACCTCGGCCACACGTTCGCGCACGCGCTCGAGGCCGCCTCCGGCTTCGCGCTCCCGCACGGGCGCGCGGTCGCGCTCGGGCTGCTCGCGGCGCTGCGGCTCGTCCGGGCTCGAGGACGAGGAGCGGTCGTCGAGGAGCTCCTCGCCCGGAGCCGGTGCGCGTCGACCGCGACGCCGCGTGGAACGCGTTGACGCGCGACAAGAAGGCCGTCGACGGCACGCCGCGACTCGTGCTCCTCGACGCGCCCGGGAGCCCCGCGTCGGCGTCGAGCTCGAGCCGGCGAGCCGTCGCGCGCGGCCCTCGACGCGCTCATCGCAGTAGGGTCACGCGGTGCGGATCGTGGTGCTGAACGGCGTCAACCTCGACGTTCTCGGGCGCCGCGATCCGGCGCTGTACGGCGGGCTCGGCATCTCCGAGCTCGAGACGCGCATCTACGAGTGGGCGCTCGAGCTCGGCTGCACGGTGCGCGCCGCCAGACGAACCACGAGGGCGAGTTCATCGACTGGTGCCACGAGGCGTTCGACTGGGCGGACGGCGTCGTCATGAACCCCGGCGCGTGGGCGCACTACTCGTGGGCGATCCGGGACGCGATCGAGCTCTTCACGGTCCCCGTCGTCGAGGTGCACCTCTCGAACATCGACGAGCGCGAGGAGTGGCGGCGCTTCTCGGTGCTCGCGGACGTCGTCGAGAAGCGGATCGTGGGCAAGGGGCCCGACGGCTATCGCGAGGCGCTCGAGTTCCTGGTCGGGACGAAGGCTGACCCGCATCGAGAGGCTGGCAGCGCTGCTCGAGGAGCCGCTGCTCGTTGCCGGGCCGCCGTACGTCCTCGGCGGGCAGGCGAACGTCCGCTACCTCACGGGCTCTCGAGCTCGAACTCGGCCGTGCTCGTCGAGCCCGACGGCACGGCGACGCTGTTCGCGGACTTCCGCTACGCGAAGCGCGGCCGCGAGGTTCCGGGAGTCACGTTCGTCGAGATCGCCGCGCAGCCTGCTCGCCTCGATCGGCGAGCGCCTGTCGGGAAGGCGCATCGGCTTCGAGGAGGCGCACCTTCCATACGCGGGCTACCGCACGCTCGTCGACGCGGGCGTCGACGCGTTCCCGGTCGAGCGGGCTCGTCGAGTCGTTGCGCGCGGTCAAGGACGAGCGCGAGATCGAGATCATGCGACGCGCGGGCGCGCTCTCGGATCAGATCTTCGAAGCGCTCTCGCGCGAGCGCTTCACCGGCCGGACCGAGCGCGAGCTCGTGTGGTGGGTCGAGCGGAGCTTCCGGGACGCGGGCGCGGACGGCGTCTCGTTCCCGACGGTCGTCGCGGCGGGGAGACGGCCACCTCGCCACATGCGGACCCCGGCGACCGGCGCGATCGAGGAGGGCGTGCTCGTGACCGTGGACGCGGGCTGCATCGTCGAGGGCTACTGCTCGGACTGCACGCGCACGTTCGCGGTCGGCGAGATCTCCGAGCGTTTGCAGGAGATCTACGCGCTCTGCCTCGAGGCGCAGCTCGCCGGGCTCGGGGCCGTCGGGCCGGGCGTGCACGGGCGCGACGCTGACGCCGCGGCGCGGGAGATCATCGCCGCGGCCGGGCTCGGCGAGGCGTTCGGGCACGGGCTCGGGCACGGTGTCGGGATCCAGATCCACGAGGCGCCGACGCTTCGGCCGGAGTCGACCGACGTGCTCGAGGCGGGGAACGTCGTCTCCGTCGAGCCCGGGATCTACTCCCGGGCGAGGGCGGCGTCCGCATCGAGGATCTCGTGCTCGTGACCGAGGACGGGGCCGAGCGGCTGACCGGGTTCACGAAGGAATTGATCACGGTCTCCTGAGGGCGGGGCAAGCCTCGCCCCTACAATCCGCGCGATGGCCGAGACCGTCTCCACGAACGAGTTCCGTAACGGCATGCACGTCGAGCACGAGGGCTTGGTGTGGCGCATCGTCGAGTTCCAGCACGTGAAGCCGGGCAAGGGCGGCGCGTTCGTGCGGACGAAGATGAAGGCGCTCGACACGGGCGCGGTCGTCGACAAGACGTTTCGCGCGGGCGAGAAGTTCGCGCGCGTGCACACCGAGGTGAAGAACGTTCAGTACCTCTACGACGACGGGTCGGAGGCGCACTTCATGGACGAGGCGACCTTCGAGCAGTTCGGGCTGCCGCACGCCGAGGTTGCGGACGCGCTCGCGTTTCTCGCGCCGTCGAGCTCGGTGCAGATGCTCGCGGTCGACGGCAAGCCGGCCGGCCTGCAGCTCCCCGGCTCCGTCGAGCTCACGGTCGCGCAGACCGAGCCCGCGGTGCGGGGCGACACCGTCACCAACGTGACGAAGCCGGCGACGCTGGAGACGGGGGCGATCGTTCGGGTGCCGCTCTTCGTCGCGACCGGCGAGCGGATCAAGGTCGATCCGCGCGACGGGCGCTACATCAGCCGCGCGTAGTCCGGCGGCGCGCCCGCTACTGGATATGCGGATCGGTCGCGGCGCCGTCGAGTGCAGGCGCGGCGCCGGGACGGCGCGTAGCCGAGCCGAGTCGTCGCCGTTGCACACTTGTGACGAGGCCGTGTCCCACCCGTGACACGAATCGAGCTAGCCTGACTTCAGGGACACGGGAGTGCCCCTGGGGGAGGTTGGGGGCGGTTTGGGGCGTTCGGCGGCAGGGAGCGGGCGATGCCTGCGGGGGTCGCGCGAACCCTCGATAAGGTCCAGGCGTGCCGAAGCTCGTCGACACCACCGTCAGGCTGCTCTCGCAGGAGCCGCTCGCCGGGCGGCTGCCGACCGCCGAGGTGCTTCGCGTCGCCGAGATCCTCGACCGCGCGGGGTTCGCGTGCCTCGAGATCTCGGGCGGCGGGGTGTTCGACGCGACCGTGCGGCGGCGGGTCGAGAGCCCGTGGGAGCGGATCCGCGCGATCAAGTCCCGCGTCTCGACGCCGCTCGGGATCGCGCTTCGCGGGCGCTTCCTCGTCGGCTCGCGCCCGGTCAGCGGCGACATCGTCGGCCGCTTCGTCTCGTGCGCGGCGGAGAACGGCATCGAGGTCTTCCGGCTACATGACCCGCTGAACGACGTCTCGAACCTGCGCGAGGCCGGCGCCGCGATCACGAGCGCGGGCGGCGCGTTCCACGCGGGCCTCGTCTACAGCCCCGGCCGCACGGGGGAGACCGACACGCTCGTCGAGCAGGCGCGCAAGCTCCCCGAGCTCGGCGCCACGCGCGTCATCGTCAACGACCCGACCGGCGCCCTCGTCCCGCACCGCGCGCAGGAGCTGGTCGGCCGCATCGGCGAGGCGAGCGAGCTGCCCGTCGGCTTCTACGTCCAGGGCGCCGCCGGCGTCGGGCTCGCATCGGCGCTCGCGGCCGTCGAGGCCGGAGCCGACCTCGTCGCGACCGCGGTCTATCCGCTCGCGCTCACGCTTCACCGCGTCTCCGGAGAGTCGGTCGCCGAGTCCCTCGACGGGCTCGGCCACGGGACCGGGCTCGACGCCGACAGAGCTCTGGGAGTCCGCCGACGTCATCGACGAGTACATCGGCGACCAGCCCGTCGCCCCCGTCGCGCCGCGCATCGCGGTCCGTGCTGCCGAGTTCGACCTTCCCGCCGGCCTCGTCGCCGCGCTCGAGGTGCACCTGCGGGCGCACAACGCCGCCGACCGGCTGCTCGACGTGCTGGAGGAGGTCGGGCGCGTCCGCGCGGAGGCCGGCTGGCCGCCGCTCGCGGCGCCGATCGGTCAGATCCTCGCCTCGCAGGCGCTCCTGCACGTGCTCGAGGCGCGCCGCTACGGCACCGTGATCGACGAGTTCCGGGCGCTCGTCCAGGGCGGCTACGGCGTCACGCCGGAGCCCGTCGACCCCGCGGTCGAGCGTGCGGTCGCGCTCCTCGCGCCGAAGCCGGCGGTCGCGGTCGAGCCGCCGACCGCGGAGGACGTGCGCGAGCGCTCGGAGGGCCTCGCGGCGAGCGAGGAGGAGCTCGTCCTCATCGCGATGTTCGGAGCGGAAGCCGAGGAGCTCCTCAAGATGATCCGCGGTCGCCATTCCCGGAGTGCCGTGCTCGTCGCCGAGGACGAGGACGCCGAGCGCGCCGAGCGGATCCGCGAGCTCGTGAAGATCGTGCAGGAGAGCGGCGTCGGCGAGATCGAGATCGAGGACGAGGGCATGCGCGTGTCCGTGCGTCGCGCCGACGAGCCGACGACGACGATGCCGACGCCTGGGGGCTCGCGGTGACGGCCGTCGAGGCCGACGACGACCTCGACGGCGCCGGCGCCGACAGCGCCCACCGACGGCGCGGTCCGCGTCGAGTCGCCGATGGTCGGCGTCTTCTACCGCGCGCCGAGCCCCGAGGCGCCGCCGTTCGTCGACGTCGGGGACACCGTCGAGCCGGAGCAGACGCTCTGCATCATCGAGGCGATGAAGCTCTTCAACGAGCTCAAGGCCGAGGTCACAGGCGTCGTCGCCCGGATCCACGTCGAGAACGCCGAGCCGGTCGAGTACGGCCAGCTCCTGTTCGAGATCGAGCCCGTCCTCGCCCCACCCAGGATGTAGCGGGCGCCGGCATGAGAGCCACAGACGCAGCGGCCGCGAAGCGGACGCCTTCAGGGATTCTCGCGCGACCGGAGCTCGCACTCGCGAGCTCCGGTCTTGCGCACTGACATGTTCACAAGGGTCCTCGTGGCGAATCGTGGCGAGATCGCCGTTCGCATCATCCGCGCGCTGCACGAGCTCGGCCTCGAGGCGGTCGCGGTGTACTCGACCGCGGACCGCGACGCGCTGCACGTCGAGCTCGCGGACCAGGCGATCTGCATCGGGCCGCCGCCGGCGACCGACAGCTACCTGCGGATCCCGAACGTCGTCGCGGCCGCCGAGACGAGCGGCTGCGAGGCGGTGCACCCCGGCTACGGCTTCCTCGCCGAGAACCCCGCCTTCGTGCGCGCGTGCGACGAGTCGAACCTCGTCTTCATCGGCCCCACCGCGGACGTCATGGAGCGCATGGGCGACAAGGTGCGCGCGAAGGAGGAGATGCGCGCGGCGGGAGTCCCGCTCGTGCCCGGGACGGACGGGAAGGCGAGCTACGAGGACGTGCGCCGTGTGGCGCGAGAGACCGGCTTTCCAGTCCTCGTCAAGGCGTGCGCGGGCGGCGGCGGGAAGGGGATGCGGCTCGTGCGGGCCGAGGACGAGCTCGAGGACGCGTACGCGGCCGCCGCGGCCGAGGCGCAGGCGGCGTTCGGCGACGGCTCGCTCTACCTCGAGAAGGCGCTCGTCCCGGCGCGCCACGTCGAGATCCAGGTGCTCTGCGACGCGCAGGGCGGCATCCTCACGCTCGGCGATCGCGAGTGCTCGATCCAGCGCCGCCACCAGAAGCTGATCGAGGAGTCGCCCGTCGGCCGCGCTCGACGCCGACGCGCGCGAGGCGATGGAGGCGGCCGTCGAGCGCGCGTGCGCCGCGATCGGCTACCGCAACGCCGGCACCTTCGAGTTCCTGCTCGGCCCCGACGGCAGCTTCCACTTCATCGAGGTGAACTGCCGGCTCCAGGTCGAGCATCCGGTGAGCGAGCTCGTCACCGGGATCGACATCGTGCGCGAGCAGATCCGCATCGCTGCCGGGGAGAGCCTCGAGCTGACGGGACGCGCGCCGCGACAGGGGCACGCGATCGAGATCCGCATCAACGCCGAGGACCCCGCGCGCGGGTTCGCGCCGACACCCGGCGTCGTCACGCGTTTCCGGCCGCCGCTCGGCGCGGGGACTCGCGTCGACACGGCGATGCGCGAGGGGAGCGAGATTCCGCCGTACTACGACTCGATGGTCGCGAAGGTGATCGTGTGGGACGAGACGCGCCCGCTCGCGATCGGCCGGGCGACCCGAGCGCTGACCGAGCTCGAGGTCGACGGGATCGCGACGACCCGCGGGCTCGCCCTCGACGTCCTCGGCTCGCCGGAGTTCCAGAGCGGGGAGTACTCGACTTCGACCCTCGTCGACCTCGAGGGACGCCTGCCGTCCCTCGCGCCGGCATGAGGCGGCGTACCCCTCCCGCGAGCCGCCGCGCCGGGCGCCGGCAGGCGCTCTTCCTCCTCTACCAGTGGGATCTCACGGGGCAGCCGCTCGCATCGCTCTACGAGGGCGAGCCGGACGAGTTCGCGATCGCGCTCGCGCAGGAGGTGTCCGTCAAGGCCGCGGACCTCGACCGGCGCATCACCGAGGCGTCCGACCGACTGGCCCGCCGACAGGCTGGGTACGCTCGAGCGCAACGTCCTGCGCATCGGCGTCCACGAGCTGGAGGAAGCGACCGTGCCGCCCGAGGTGGCGATCAACGAGGCAGTCGTGCTGGCGAAGCGGTACGCGTCGGAGGACGCGGCCAAGCTCGTCAACGGCATCCTCGGCCGCATCGCGCGCGAGGAAGCGGCCGCGTGACCAGCGTCGAAGAGGCGCTTGCTCGCGCCGAGGAGCTGCTCGCGAGCCTGAACGAGAAGCGCGACCAGCTCGAGCAGCTCGCGGCCGCCGACGACGTCGACGGCGAGGCCGCGGTCGACCTCATCGCGGAGCTCGCCGAGCTCGCGCCGGCAGATCGAGGCGGAGTTGACGCGCGCAGCGCGCACGCATCGCCGGACGCGATGAGCCTCCGCGGGCTGACGAGCTGCGGGACGCCTTCGAGGCGTATCTCGGCTCGCTCGCCGTTCGCGCCCGAGCTCGGCCGGCTCGAGGAGACGCTTCGCTACGCGCTCGATTCGGGCGGGAAGCGCGTGCGCCCGGTCCTCTGCCTCGCGGTCGCGGAGGCCGCCGGCGGGGACGTGGAGGCAGGCGCTACCGGCTGCGGCTGCGATCGAGCTCGTGCACACGTTCTCGCTCGTCCACGACGACCTGCCCGCGCTTGACGACGACGCCGAGCGTCGCGGGCGACCCAGCGCCCACGTTGCGCACGGCGAGGGCGTCGCGCTGCTCGCGGGCGATGCGCTGCTCGTAGAGGCGTTTCGGCTCGTCCTCGCGTACGACGCCGCCGCGCCCGCGCGCGAGCTCGCCGATGCGACGCTCGGGATGATCGCCGGCCAGCATCGCGACATCACCGGCGACGACGGAGACCTTGCCGAGGTCGAACGGCTGAAGACCGGACGGCTCTTCGCCGCGGCGGTCGGGCTCGGGCTGCAGGCCGCGCGTGTACATGAGGAGGACCAGCTACCGTGGCGGGCGTTCGGCGACGAGCTCGGCCTCCTCTTCCAGGTCGTGGACGACATCCTCGACGGCGACGGCTTCGCCGAGCGGCTCGGCGAGGAGAAGGCTCGCGAGCTCGCCGAGGAGGCCGCCGAACGCGCCCGAGACGCGCTCGCAGCCTTACGGCAGACACGAAAGTCCTGCAAGAGCTGGTAGACGGGTTAGCCGCTCGAACCAGTTGAGGCTTGCGACGGCGGCGTGTTGCCCGCTTAGAGTCCGGCCCTTCAAAACAGCCAGGCCCGGGGGAACCCCCTCTTTTCGCCCCCGGACCGCCGTTTTCCTTCCATGCCCTTCCGTCCCCGCAGACTCCTGTCCGCGTTCGCATTTGTCGCGATCGCCCTGGCCCTTCCGCCCGCGACCGCGTCGACGCCGGCTCTGGTGGAGGTGGCCGAGGGCGCTTCGGCCGTCGAGGATGCGGTCCGTCCCGGGCGCCCGGCGCTCAACGCCCCGGAGTACGCTGAGCGTCCGCGAGCGCGCGGCGACGCTCGCGGTGAGGATGGTCGGGACGCCGTACCGGTGGGGCGGCGAGTCGCCGGGAGGCTTCGACTGCTCGGGCCTCGTCCGCTGGGCCTACGGCCGGGTCGGAGTCGACCTGCCGCACAACTCGCACGCGCTCTACGGAGTCGGGCGAGAGGTCTCGCGGGCGCGTATGCAGACGGGAGACGTGCTCTTCTTCTCCGGGCTCGGCCACGTCGGCATGTACCTCGGCGGCGGCCGCATGGTGCACGCGCCGTACTCGGGGAAGCACGTCGAGGTCGTGAACCTCCGCGCCTCGCACTACGGCGGCCGCCTTGTGGGCGCCCGCCGGGTCGTCACGGACTAGTCAAACGCAGTCGTCCGCCGGGACGAGCGCGAGTCGTCCTCGCGGACGATGACACGGCGCAGGGCCGCGGGTTACCGTCAGCACATGTCGCTGATCGGCGAGCTGCACCGCACCGACCGGGGCCGGTTCTCGCACTACCTCGTCGCGCTCTCGATCGCCGTCTACCTCGTCGTCGAGATGGCGACGAACGAGCTCGCACCCAACTCGCTGCTCGTTCTCTCGGTGATCGCGGCGTTCGCGCTTCTCTTCACGCGCGACAGGCCGTTCCTCGCGCCGCTCGTTGCGGGGGCTGCGCTGACGGCGGCGCTCGTGACCGACCCGGACGCGATGTACGACATGAGCGCTCCGTTCCTCGCGCTCCTCTTCTTGACCTGGTCGGTGGCGACCTACAACCCGCGGGGAAAGGCGATCGCGGGGCTGGTGGCGTTCCAGCTCGTCGGCCTGATCGCCAACATCGCGTTCCGCGACCAGAACGGGGTCGCCGACTACTTCTTCATCGGGCTGTTCATCAGCGTCGCGTGGTGTACGGGATACCTGCTCAGCCGCCGCGCGGCCCAGGCGCGCGCGATGATCGAGCGGGCGACCCAGCTCGAGCGCGACGCTTCCGTCGCCGCCGAGCGCGCGGTGATCGAGGAGCGGCAGCGGATCGCGCGCGAGCTCCACGACGTGATCGCGCATTCGGTGTCGGTGATGACGGTGCAGGCTGGGCGCCGTTCGGCGGCTCCTGCGCGAGGACCAACGGAAGGAGCGCGAGGCGCTCGAGAGCGTCGAAGCCACCGGGCGCCAGGCGCTGACCGAGATGCGGCGGCTCGTCGGTCTCCTGCGCGAGCAGGGCTCGATGCCCGAGTTCACGCCGCAACCCGGGCTCGGCACGATCGACTCGCTGCTCGACGGCGTCCGCGCTGCCGGCCTCCCGGTCGAGCTGGAGGTCGAGGGCGCGCCGCACGAGCTCGCGCCGGGCGTCGACCTCGCCGCCTACCGCGTCGTCCAGGAGGCGCTGACGAACGCCCTCAAGTACGCCGGGCCGGCGCACGCCTGGGTTCTCGTGAAGTGGGGCGACGACGAGCTCGAGCTCGAGATCGCGAACGACGGCCGGAGCAACGGCGTCGGCACGAGCGGGGGCCAGGGGCTCGACGGGATGCGGGAGCGCGTCGCGATGTACGGGGGCGAGATCACGAGCGGGACGCGCGACGGCGGCGGCTACGTGGTCAGGGCGCGGCTGCCGATCGGGGAGGCGCATTGATCCGCGTTCTCATCGTCGACGACCAGTCGCTTGTCCGCACCGGCTTCCGGATGATCCTCGAGGCGGAGAAGGACGTCGAGGTCGTGGGCGAGGCGGCCGACGGCGCGGAGGCGCTGGAGGTCGCCGCGGAGGTCGAGCCCGACGTGATCCTCATGGACGTCCGCATGCCGAACGTCGACGGGCTCGAGGCGACGCGGCGCCTGCTCGACGGGAAGACCGAGGGCCCGCGCGTCCTCATCCTCACCACCTTCGACCTCGACGAGTACGTCTACGAGGCGCTGCGCGTCGGCGCCAGCGGGTTCCTGCTCAAGGACACGCCGCCCGAGCAGCTCGTGGAGGCGATCCACGTCGTCGCGAACGGCGACGCGCTGCTGTCGCCCGTCATCACGAGGCGCGTGATCGAGCAGTTCGTGAGACGCCCGCCCGACTCCGTGCGCAAGCCCGCGCCCGAGCTCGAGGAGCTGACCGCGCGCGAGCTCGAGATGCTGCGCTACGTCGCGCGCGGGCTGTCGAACGCGGAGATTGCGAAGGAGGCGTACGTCTCCGAGACGACCGTGAAGACGCACGTCGCGCACATCCTCATGAAGCTCCACCTGCGCGATCGCGTGCAGGCGGTCGTGTACGCGTACGAGAACGGAGTAGTGGCACCCGGAGGCCCCGACTAGCAACGAACCCTGCGGCCGCGAAGCGGACGCCTTCAGGGGTGTTGGCGCGAGCAGAATCCGCACGAGCGGATTCTGGTCTGCGCAAGAAGGTGATGGGGGACCCCGCCCGAAGCGAGCTAGCGCCTGCTGTACCCGAACCCGCCGAACAGCGCGAGCACGATCAGCACGATGATCAGGACCAGAACCCAGGTCGGCATCTCACCACCTCCTGGCGCGTCTTTTCCCGAGACGGACACCGCCGAAACGTGACGGGCCTGCGGGCCGCGCGGGGCAGAATCCAGCCGTGCCCGTCCAAGATCGCGACTTCGACGTCCTGAGGCTCCTGCGTCCGCCGCGTCTGCGAACGCTGGACGAAGAGGCCGAGCGGCGCGCGAGCTACCTCGAGCTGTTCTTCGACCTCGTTTTCGTCGTCGCAATCGCGCAGCTCTCGCACGAGCTCGTCCTCGACCACTCGGTCCACGGGTTCGCCGTGTTCGGCGCCCTCTTTCTGGTCGTTTTCATCCTGTGGCAGGGGTATTCGATCTACGCCGACCGCTTCGACACCGACGACGTGGTGTTCCGGGTCGTCGTCTTCTTCGGGATGCTCGGGATCCTCGCGCTCGCGGTCCAGGTTCCGGACGTGGCGCACGGCGACGGCACGGGATTCGCGGTCGCCTACATCCTCGTGCGCTCGCTGATGATCGGGCTCTACCTCCGCGCCTACCAGCACGTCCCGGAAGCGCGGCCGCTGATCGTGCGCTACGCGGGCGGGTACTCGGTCGGCGTCGCGCTCTGGATCGTCTCGCTCCCGCTCGATGCGCCGGAGCGCTATTTCCTGTGGGGGATCGGGCTCGCGTGGGAGTACTCGCTGCCGTGGCTCGTTCGGCACCTGTTCGCGTCGATCCCGATCCACGTGAGTCATGTCCCCGAGCGGTTTGCGCTCTTCACGATCGTCGTCCTCGGCGAGTCGGTGCTCGCCGTTGCGCTGGGCGTCGCGGGCCGCGACTGGGCGCTCTCCGCCGTCGTCATCGCCGGGCTCGGGTTCTTCGTCGCCGCGTCGATCTGGTGGCTCTACTTCGGCCACGGAGTCGAGTTCTCGCTCAACCGCTCGGTGCTCGCCGTCCTCGTCTTCGCGTACGTGCACATCCCGCTTCTGGCGGCCCTGACCGCGGTCGGCGCGGGCATCACGCTGGCGATCGAGCAGTCGAGCGAGCCCGGACTGGATGCAGGCACGCGCTGGGCGCTCGCGGGCGGAACGGCTGCGTACCTCGTCTGCCTCACGGTCGCGCAGCGCCAGGTCTCGCTCGGCTTCCTTCCACGAACCGGCCAGTCGCGCTTCGCCGGGGCCGGCGTTCTCGTCGCGTTTGCGTTCCTCGGCGGCGAGATCGAGCCGCTGGCGTTCACCGCCGTCACGACCGGCGTGCTCGTCGCGCTCGTCGTGTTCAAGCTCTGGAGCTCGCATCGCGTGGCCGTCGGGATGGCCGAGAAAGCCGCGACCCGCGCGGCCGAGGCGTGAAGAAGCGGGTTGACGTCCTGCTCGTCGAGCGCGGGCTCGCCGAGACGAGGAGCCAGGCGCAGGCGCTCATCCTCGCCGGCCGCGTTCGCGGCTACGACAAGCCCGGCCAGCAGGTGTCCGAGGACGCCGAGCTCGAGGTCACCCTTCCGGCGCCCTACGTGTCCCGCGGCGGGGAGAAGCTCCGAAACGCGCTCGACGCGTTCGGGATCGCCGTCGAGGGTCGCGACGCCGCGGATGTGGGCGCCTCCACCGGCGGCTTCACCGACTGCCTGCTCCAGGCGGGCGCGGGGCGCGTCGTCGCGATCGACGTCGGCTACGGCCAGCTGCACCCGAAGATCCGCAACGACCCGCGGGTGACCGTGCTCGAGCGGACGAACGCGCGCACGCTCACCGAGCTGCCGTTCGCGCCCGAGCTGATCGTCTGTGACGTCTCCTTCATCAGCGCGACCAAGGCGTTGCCCCCGGTGCTCGCGCTCGCGAAGCCGGGCTGGGAGGCGGTCGTTCTCGTGAAGCCGCAATTCGAGGCCGGACGCGCGCACGTCCCGAAAGGCGTCGTCCGCGACCCGGAAGTGCAACGGAAGGCGATCGAAACCGTCGTAGAAGCCGCGCGGGGGTGGGGTGGGGAGACGGTCGGCGTCGTAGACTCAGGACTTCCGGGCCCGAAGGGCAATCGCGAGTTCTTCATTCATCTCGTCAACCGCCCGGCTACCGTCGCAGCTGATGACATCGACCGCTGGATCGCAGACGCAGTCCGCATCTAAGACGATCGCCCGCGCCGCCGTGGTCACGCACGGCAAGCCGGAGCAGATCGGCGCCGGCCTCGCGCGTCTCCAGGCCGTCGCGCACGAGCACGGCGTCGAGCTCCTCTACCCGCCGGACGAGGCGCTGAAGCAGGGATTCGAGGCGGGCGCGGACGTGGCGGGCGCCGACATCGCGGTCGTGCTCGGCGGCGACGGGACGGTGCTTCGCGCGCTGACGACGTTCCTCGGGACCGGCGTGCCCGTCGTCGGCGTGAACTTCGGCCGCGTCGGGTTCCTGAGCTCGATGTCGCGGCACGATCTGGAGGCGGGGCTCGCGCGCGTCTTCACCGGCGAGTACGAGGTCGTCGAGCTCCCCACCCTCGAGCTCGAGCACCAGGGCGGCACCGATCGCGCCGTCAACGACGTGGTGGTGACGAGTGGCTCACTCGGGCGCATGATCGAGCTCGAGCTCGCGGTCGGCGGCGAGGAGCTCGGCCGGCAGGCGTGCGACGGGATCATCTGCTCGACGCCGTCGGGATCGACCGCCTACAACCTCTCGAACGGCGGGCCGGTGCTGATGTGGGGGCTCGAGGCGATCGCGCTGACCTACGTCGCGGCGCACTCGCTGCACGCGCGGCCGCTCGTCGTTCCGCCGGGGAAGGACGTGATCATCTGGAACCGGTCGGCGGATGTCGGCGCGGGCGTGCTCGTCGACGGGCATCAGGTCGCGACGCTCGAGAAGGCCGAGCGGGCAGTCGTCCGGCTCGGGTCGGAGCGTTCGCTGCTCGCGACGCTGCCCGAGGCGACCTTCGTCCGGCGCTACCGCCAGAGCTTCGCTCCGTAGCTCGTGTCCTGGACGACCTACGCCGCGGGAGTCGGCATTGTCGTGAACCAGAGCCGCGTGCTCCTGGTCAAGCAGCGCAGGCAGTACGGCACGCACTGGGAGCTGCCCGGCGGCTATTGCGAGCCCGGCGAGTCGTTCGAGCAGGCGACCGCGCGCGAGGTGCTCGAGGAGACGGGAGTTCAGGTCGACGTGCGGGAGCTCGTCTGCACCCTGGTCTGGGAGCGCGAGGCGGACCGGCGCAGAAACCTCCTCGCGTTCTTCCGCGCGGAGCCGCTCGACCTCGGGCACCCGCCGCAGCCCCAGGTGGAGGAGGACATCGACGACGCCGCGTATCTCGATCCGCAGGACCTTCCCGACCTCGAGCTCCACCCGCTCGAGCGTCCGGTGCTCGATCGCTGGCTCCCTTCCGGGGAGACCGGCTTTCATCTGGCCGCGAACATCTCGGTGCACGAGGACGGCACGCAGTCCTACGTGTTCCGCTCGCATGCTTCGTAGGCTGCGG
>CAVSZQ010000009.1:0-279841 GCA_963732465.1 uncultured Actinomycetes bacterium | reverse complement strand
TCCTTACCATGGAGGCTGCGCTCCGCGGTTATGTGATCCGGGAAAGGTGCTTGGTAGCGCGCTTTCCCTGCAACTTCGTGGTTTCTCCGCTTGCGGCACGCTTTCCTCGAAGGACGCTGAGCGCGCCCGGAAAGCCCCGAACTTGTCCCCAAAACCTAGCCCCAGCTGGGTCTTCCCTGTCGTCGAGTGCATCTGCCCGCTGATGTCCAGGGATCGACTCAACCGCCTTCTGCCATGGCCGCGTAGACCGCGAACGACTCCGGAGAGATCTCGCCGCGCTCGAGTAGCTCGTCGAGCTCAACGGCGACGTTCGCGAAACGGTCGTCGACCGGCGACTCGTTCGTCTGGGTGTTCATGCTGCCTCCCGGGTGATCGTCGGTCGTGTCCATCAAGGGTGCGCCGAGCCGCTTCGCTGCCGCATCGCACGCGCGTGTGACGAACGGCGACGCTCACTCGATTCGGTGAGCGTCGCCGTACACGGAGTGCGGTGGAAGCGGGGCCGTCTACCCGGCCACGCTCTGTGCCGCTTCGAGGATCACCTTCGTGACCGCCGCAGGTCGCGAGATCATCGACAGGTGACCGGCCCTGACCTCGGTGATGTGCGAGTGCGCACGGTTCGCCATGAACAGCTGGATCGACGACGGAATCGCGTTGTCGATCGTGCCAACTAGATCCCAGCTCGGAATCGTTTTCCACGCCGGCGGTCCTGACGGCGCCGTCAACGCACTAAACACCGCAGGCGCCTGCGTCGCCCCGAGGACTGCGCCCTGCTTCGCCGGCAGATCGTTGGCGAACCCTTGCAGGAAGACGCTCGGCTTCACATACAGCAACGCATCGCCCGGAGCCGCTCCGGGGAACGGCACGAAGTTGAACACGGTGTTCGGCGGCCCCGCTCCCAGCACCGAGCCGGGCTGGCTGGAGTCGAGACCGAGCGCAGACTCGCCCTCATCCGGAATGAAGGCGTTGATGTAGACGAGCGCCTTCACGTTCGCGTTTCCGGTGGCCGCATTCGAGATCACCATGCCGCCGTAGGAGTGACCGACAAGGACGATCGGGCCGGGAATCGTCTGGAGGAGGCCCGCAAGCGTCTGCGCGTCTCCATTGAGACTCTGCAACGGGTTCGGCGGTGCGACGACCGTGTAACCGTCGCTCTGCAGACGCTTGATCACTCGTGACCAGCTGGCGCTGTTCGCCCAAGCGCCGTGTACAAGAACGACAGTCGGTTTCGCCGGCGTTGTCCTCGCCGCCGCTGCCGTGGAGCGGCCGGCCAGAGTCACAACCGCCAACGCGGTGGCGCAGACCATTGTGACGATGGCTGCAAGTTTCACTTTCGAAAGGTGGACGCGCTCGGCGTCCGCCGCTGAAATGGGTTTGCCTGGCTGGTTCACTTCGCTATCCTCCTTCTCGATTTGAATGCGACTGCTGTTTCATCGAGTCGCCGCGGGCACACCGACTGCATTGGCGGCGTTCTCGATGAGGTCCGCGACCTCGTTTGGGTGCGAGACCATGGGGACGTGGCTCGATGGGATTTCGACGGTGGTCGCGCCCATTCGCGCGGCGAACTGTCGTTCGGCGTCGGGCGGGAGCGCTTCGTCGTTCTGGGCAACCAGATACCAGGAAGGCAATGATTTCCAGGCCGGGACGCCCATGACGTCGCCGAAGGCAGAGGTGGCGAGCGGCTGCTGTACGGCGTAGAGCACTTTTGCCTGGGTCGGGTCGACGTCGGCGGCGAAGTGATTGACGAAGTCGTCCTCGGAGAGCCAGGCGAAGCCGCGAGCGTCGGTGAACAGATGCGCGAGCGCCGGCGTCACGGGCCCCTGGGAGAGAAGCGCTCCGAGCGATTCTCCTTCGTCGAGTCCAAACGCGGCGACGTAGATGAGTCCGACGACGTTCGGCGCCTCGGCGCCGAGAGCGGTCATGATCTGGCCGCCGTAGGAGTGTCCGACGACGAGGGTCGGGCCGTCCTGGAACTCGAGCACCTGGCGCAGCCGCGCGACGTCGTCAGCGAGTGAGCTCAACGGGAACTGCGGCGCTCGCACCTGGAAGCCGTCTGCCTGCAGGCGTTCGATCAGACCGCTCCAGCTGGACCCGTCGGCCCATGCGCCATGAACCAGAACGATGTTCGGTCGGCTCCCGGTGCTCGACGAAAGCACGGTGTCCGCCGCTGTGTATTCCGCGTATGCCTCGGGCGAGATCTCGCCGCGTTCGAGCAGTTCGTTCAGTTCCTGCACCGATTTCGACTCGTTGCTCATGACTGGCTCCTCCAATCGGATTCGATGGCTGATTCGAGTTAGATCGCTCTGCGTCCCCCGTCGGCTGCGACGGTGGTGCCGGTGACGTAGCTCGCTCGCGGGGATGCGAGGAATGCGATGACCTCGGCGATCTCCTCGGGCTGCGAGGCGCGGTGCATCGGTGTCGTTTCGCCGAGCGCGGTGATGAATTCCGGGCCTGACGGGGATGGGGTGTAGACGGGGCCGGGGGCGATCGCATTGACGCGCACGCCGCTTGCGCTGTACTCCGTGGCCCAGGCGCGCGTCATCGCCTCGAGCGACGCCTTCGTCGCGCCGTAGGCCGCGCCCCCCAAGAGCCCGACACCGCCGGCCATGCTGCTGACGCTGACGATGCTGCCGTTGCCCCTCGCAGCCATTCCGGGAGCGAAAGCCGCTACAAGGAAGAACGGCGCCCGGACGTTGCTGGCGAACATCTTGTCGAACGCGGAGACGTCGAACTCCGCGGTCGGACCGAAGAGCGCGATTCCGGCATTGTTGATCAGGATGTCGATGTCACCGACGTCGCTTGCCAGGCGCTGCACGTCGGCGGCGTCGCTGAGGTCGGCGGCAACAAAGCTGGCTCTGCCGCCGGCGGCAACGATCTCTTCGACTGTGTCGTCGCCGCGCGCGGCGTCGCGGCCGTGAACCACGACCTCCGCTCCGTTCCGGGCCAGCTGGAGCGCGACCGCGCGACCGATGCCGGACGTTGCGCCCGTCACCAGCGCCCGCTGCCCTTCCAGGTTGTCTTGACTCGTGGTTGACATTGCCGCTCCTTCGCAGTCCGCTGGAACCGATGACGAGCGTCATCGATTCCGCAACTGTAGCAGATTCGATGACGGTCGTCATCGGAATGCGCTACGATGGCGCCATGCAGGCAAAGAACGAAGATCCTGGCGCGACCAGCAATCGGCGGCGGTCACCAGCTCGCGCGCGCATGGTGCGCAGCGCCGCAACGCTCATACGCGAGCGCGGCATCCACGGCGTCGGACTCCGCGAGGTCGTCACCCACTCCGGCGGACCTCGCGGCTCGCTCGGGCGCTATTTCCCGGGCGGCAAGACACAACTCATGACCGAAGCGATCGACGTCGCCCTCGCCGAGCTCTTCGACGAAGTAGACCAGGCACTCACCGAAGCCGAGACCCTCCCTGACGCGATCGGCGTGATCGTGGCACCGTGGCGGCGCCTGCTCGTCGATCACGATTTCGCCCTGGGCTGTCCACTGGCAGCAACCGTCGTCGACGCCGCCGACAACGACGACCTCCGCCTCCGCGTCAGCGAGCTGCTCGCCCAGTGGCAAGCCTCAGTCGCCGACGTCTACGTGAAGTTTGGAGATCCGCCGGCGGTAGCGGACGAACAGTCGACGGTGCTGCTGGCCGCGCTCGAGGGCGCCCTCATCCTCGCCCGCGCCCATCGCAGCACCGAGCCGCTTGACACAGTTGAGCGCTACTTCGCGTCTCAAGCTCCAGACGCGCGTAGACGGCGAAGGCGAGCCGACCAGCAAGTCAGAGTCTCCAGAACGTCTGCGCCGTCATCAAAGTGACGGCCATCCCAGCGCGTCGAAGACCGCTACGGGGTCGAGGTAGTCGCCCCAGTGAGTGACCTTGAGTAGCGGTGATTGCTAAACCTCGGCGTTCTGGCCCCCTTGGCTGACAACGGTAGCGATGCGGTCGCTGAATCACGCAGGCGTGTCAGCAAGGAGTTCGAGTCCGTTTCACCGTCGGAGGCCGGAATTACTGCAGGAGCGGCGAGGGCGGGATGTGAGTCTTGCCGTGGATCCCGTCGACGAGGAACGCGACTTCGTCGAGGTAGCACCAGTTCCAGTCTTCGCCGGGCTCGACTGAACGGATGATCGGGTGCGAGGTGGCTTTGGCGTGCGCCGACGCGTGCCGGTTGGGTGAGTCGTCGCAGCAAGCGACATGGCCGCAGGTCAGGCAGATCCGGAGTTGTAGCCACTTGCCGCCCGTCCTCAGGCGACCGGCTGTTCGACGAGCTGGGCGGGACAGATCAGGGCGCTTGGATGCCGGCAGTCAGGAGCCGGACCCGTGAGCCAGCGTCTTGTATCGACCGTCGAATCGCGTGCCCCGGCTCGGCTCCGTGAAGCTCAGCCCGACGATCTCATCGCCCTCGACGATCCAGCGCAGGTCGTAGCAAGCTCGATAGGTCGGCGGCCAGAACGAGCAGAAGCGTCCATCCTCGTCGACGTACCACTCGCCCTCTGTGGGACGACCGTCCGCCTCGACGTAGCTCGTGTCCCCGCCTAGCTCGAACGTCTGCGTCGCCCCGTCGTCGAAGAGCAGCTCGCCGGCCGTCACTGCTCGCGGGATCAGGGAGGCCGCAACCGGCTCGCCGTCGGCGACCTCGACATCCTCCAACCCTTGCACCGGATCACTCTACTGGCCCGCTCCGGCGCCTCCATCCCGATCCCGAGTCGTCGCTTCTGACTAAGAGGTGCGAATCGCCTCGCTGGGGCCGCCACCTCTGGCGGCTTGCAGACCAACGACGTCTTTAGCGGCCGAGCTGTCGCAGCCCTTCCTCGGCGTCAGGAAGCGTCAGCAGTCCGACGAGCCGGCCGTCCGACGTCGTCACTGGCAGATTCGTCAGCTTCTGGCGCCGCATCCGTTCGACCATCGCCTCCAGCCGGGCGCTCGGCCTGATCGTGCTCGGCCCAAGCGTCATCGCGTCCTCCGCCGTGACGTCCTCTCTGCCGCGGATTGCGCGCCGTCCGATTCGGCCGAGGACGACGCGCCGCTCGTCGACGACGAAACAGGTGTCCCAGCCGCTCGCGTCGAGCTGCTCGCACACGGCTTGGAGACGATCGCCCGGACGGCAGGTCGGAACGTCCGTCCGCAGGTGAGCTCCCGCGCGCGTCTCGCTTCCGTTCTCGCCCTCGAGTGGAAGGCCGGCGCTCCCCCAGTCGGCCTTGCTGGCGACGTAGTCGTAGACCTGCTCGAACCCGATGCTCTCGAGCCGCGACGCGGCTCGTGGGCTCATGTCACATTGCGTGTCGTAGCAGTAGACGATGACAGGGTGGGAGCGATCGAGCTGTTGCGCGCGCTCCCGGTCGAGCTGCTTGAGCGGGATGTTGATCGCCCCCGGCAGGTGCTCGTCGGCGAACTCGGCTTCGGGAAGCACCTCGACGAGCTGCGCCTGCTCCTCGGCCAACAGGCGCTGGACTTCGTTGCGGTCGATCGGGGTCGGCATCACGCCTCCTTCAGGATGTCGGTTCAGAACGGGTAGGGGGCGAGCGCCCAGGCGGCGGCTCCGTACCAGATCGCGAAGGCGAGGCTCGCGACTCCGAGACCAGGCGCCACGGCCGCCGAGCGACGATCGGAGCGGCCGGCTGGCGAGCGCCGCGCCGAAGCCCGTCGACAGGACGGTCATCGATACGCCGGTGAAGATCGCCAGCACGGCCAGGGAGATCACTCCGAGCAGCTGCGACTCGATCGACGCGACGAGCAGGATCCCGACGCCCGCGCTGCCGCCCATTCCGTGTACGAGGCCGATTGCGAATGAGCCCAGCTTCGTCCGGGCGCGATGTGGATGGCCGTGCTCGGTGCCCTCGGCATGCGAGTGAAGATGGGCGTGCCGGACACCGTCGTGTTCGTGAAGGTGGACGATGGAAGAGGCCGCGCCGCCATCGGATGATGAGGCGCACCGCGAGGTATCCGATCGCCACTGCGATCGCGCTTTCGGCGAGTTGCTGCACGCGCTCCGGCAGAAACCTGTCGAGCACGAGGATCGGGACGCCGAACGCGAAGAGCGTCGTCGCATGACCGAGTCCCCAGGCCGCCCCTAGGGCTGCGGCTGTGCGGGTCGCCCGCTCCCTCGTCCCCGCGACGAGGGTCGTGACTGCGGCGATGTGGTCGGGGTCGGTCGCGTGCCGCAGACCGAGTAGGACGGCGACGAGGACGACGATCCAGGCCGCGGCGCCGTCGGAGTACGACGTGATGAGGTCGTCGAGGCCGAACACGTCAACTCCTCTAGCCCTTGCGTAGGTCGGGTGCCGGTGCGCCGAGCAGGGCCAGACGCGCCGCGTTCCACGCCGTCCGCAGCGCCACACTGACGACCTTCGAGGTGGCCCCGAGCAGCCTCACGGACGCGCCGCAGCCATTCGGCAGCTCACTGACGCCGGCGAGGACGTCGGAGGACGTCCCGACCGCCGCCCGTAGTAACCGAACCAACGTCTCCGGGTCCGATCGCCCGGTGACGACGTGCAGGGTCGCGACGACCTCGGTGCCGAGGAGCCCGATCGCCCGCGGATCGTCGCCGCCTGCCGGGTTCAGTCGCAGCGTGTCGACGAAGAGCAGCGTCCCGTCCGGGCGGCGGACCTCGGTCTCCGAGCAGTAGAAGTCGTAGTCGTGCGCCTCACCTCGCGCGACGCGACCCGGCAAGAGCGTGTCGCCGAGGATCACGGTCGCTTCCGGATCGGCCGTGACCGAGAGGCGCTGGAAGAGGCGCGATCCGCGGAAGGGCACGGTCGGGTCGGGCAGGTACTCGAGCACCGCACCGGCGCCGGCGCGGAGGTTGACGAGCTGGCTGGCGAAGTTCTCGCGGGCGGCGAAGACGTTGGTAGCGGCCTGCGTCGTGACGTGCACCGCCGAGCCGTCGGCGCAGTCGATGTCGATCCGGCAGCGGTCGCCTTGGACGAAGCCGTCGCCGAACTGCTGGACGTAGACGAACGCCATGTCGGGCCGACCGGCGTCGAGGTAGATGGGCCGGTAGACGTGCAGCGGCGCCCGCTGGTACTGGCGCTGAACACGGGTCACGCCCTTGTGCGGCGAAAGACTCAGCTCGAGCAGTCCGACCTTGCCGGGGGCGCCGACCGCCAGCCCGCCGTCGAGGGGTCGATCGAGCGAGGCGAGCTCGGCCGGCAGGCCCGTCGGCGTGTACCAGGCAGGGTCGGACCGGGGCGGGGCCGCCTGAGTCATGCTGCGGCGGCCCACCGGGCGACGACGGGGTCGAGGCGATGGACGACCTCGTCGAGCCCTTCGCCCGTGAAGCAGTTCGTGAAGAGGAACGGCCGCTCCCCGCGCGCCGCTCGCGCGTCGCGCTCCATGACCTGCAGGTCGGCGCGGACGTGCGGCGCGAGGTCGATCTTGTTGATCACCAGCAGGTCCGAGTCGGTGACGCCGGGCCCTCGCTTGCGCGGGATCTTGTCGCCCTCGGCGACGTCGATGACGAAGACGAAGTAGTCGGCGAGCGCGCGGCTGAAGGTGAGCGTCAGGTTGTCGCCGCCGGATTCGACGAGCACGACGTCTCCGTCGGGGAAGCGGCGCTGGAGCTGGGAGACCGCGTCGAGGTTCATGCTCGGGTCGTCGCGGACGGCCGTGTGCGGGCAGGAGCCGGTCTCGACACCCACGACGCGCTCAGGTGCGAGCACGCCCGCGAGGGTCGCCCGGACATGCTCCGCATCCTCCTGCGTGAAGATGTCGTTGGTGACGACGAGCGGGCGCCGGCCGGCGGCGAGGAGCCGCGGAACGAGCGCCTCGATCAGCGCGGTCTTGCCGGAGCCGACAGGGCCTCCGATGCCGATGCGCGCCACGCCGGGCGCGCGGGCGGCCGCGAGGAAAGAGACGTGGTCGTGGTTGTGGGGGTGGGGGTGTCGTGGCTGGACGTGGTCGGTCATCGGTCCTCCTTCGTCAGCTTGCGAACAGGCGAAGCTCGGCGTCCTCGTGGCGCATCGACATGACGTCGGGTAGCGGCGTGCAGCTGGAGATGTCCCCGACATCGCCTGCGACGGCCCGCTCGGCGGCCTCGGCGAGCACCGGGCGAACACGATGGAGCAGCCACTGCGCCGTCTGGTGGTCGGTCAACCCGAGCCGCACCGCAGCCGCGGTCCAGCCGGCGGCGAACGCGTACAGCTCCCCGGCGACTGCCTCGAGTCGCGGCACGCCGAGCAGCGCGTCGAGCAGACCCAGCACGACCGCGTGGTTGCCGGGGACCCGCCCGGCTTCAACGAGCCGGGCGTAATCAGTCAGACCGGCTTCCTGGAGGGCGGTTGCCGTGACCAGGAGCGCCCGCCCGGTTCGGGTCGACGCCTCGCGGACCTCGCGTGCGAGCTTCACGGCGCTGAGCCGCTCGTCCGCGCGTGCCACCAGCTCCAAGTCGATGCCTCCGTCCGGAGCCACCGCGCGGTGGGCGCAGGCGAGGGCGACTCCATCCGAGGGCCCGACGCCGAAGCGGATGCAGTCGCCGAGCAGCGCCGCCAGCCGGGCGGGCGGGCAGGGCCTCTCGAGGAGCCCCTCCTGCGCGAACGTCTCGAGCCCGTGCGAGAGCGTGTAGCGCCCGCTCGGGAAGGCCGAGTCGCTCAGCTGCAGCACGGCGAGCAAGCCCCTGAGTCCGGCGGCGCCGGACATCAGACGATGTAGTAGAGCTGCGACATCGCCACCTCGTCGGCAGCCTCGACGGTGGCCGGCTTGCCGTCGACGGTGACCTGGTAGGTCTCCGGGTCGACGCGGATCTCCGGCGTGGCGTCGTTGCGCACCATCTGCGCCTTGCCGATCGTGCGGCATCCGCGCACCGGCTCGATCCAGCGCTCCAGGCCCAGCCGCCCCGCGACGCCCCCCTCGACGGCGGCCTGCGAGACGAAGGTGATCGACGTCCTCGCGACCGCGGTCCCGCGGGCGGCGAACATCGGTCGCAGCAGCACGGGCTCGGGCGTCGGGACGGAGGCGTTCGGGTCGCCCATCGCGGCCCACGCGATGAGGCCGCCCTTGACCACGATCTTCGGCTTCACGCCGAAGGTGTTCGTCGGCCAGAGCACGATGTCGGCGACCTTGCCGGGCTCGAGGGAGCCGACGAGGTGCCCGATGCCGTGGGCGAGCGCCGGGTTGATCGTGAGCTTCGCCAGGTAGCGCAGGATGCGCTCGTTGTCGTGCTCTGCCGGATCGCCGGCGAGGCTGCCGGTCAGCTTCTTCATCTTGTCGGCGGTGCGCCAGCAGGTCGCGACCGTGTCGCCGATCCGGCCCATCGCCTGCGAGTCCGACGAGTACATGCTGAGGACGCCGAGGTCGTGGAGGACGTCCTCGGCCGCTTCGGTCTCGGCTCGGATCCGCGACTGGGCGAAGGCGATGTCCTCGGGGTTGCCGGGGTTGAGGTGGTGGGTGATGACGGTCATGTAGAAGAGGTTGTCGGTCGTGTCCGTCGTGTACGGCCGCGTCGGGTTGGTCGAGGACGGCAGCACGTTCGGCAGCGACGCGATCGCGATCACGTCGGGGGCGTGCCCGCCGCCTGCGCCTTCGGTGTGGTAGCTGTGGATCGTCCGCCCGTCGATCGCCGCGATCGTGTCGGCGAGGTAGGCCGACTCGTTCAGCGTGTCCGCATGCAGGGCGACCTGGACGTCGTGCTCGTCGGCGACGGTGAGCGCGCAGTCGATGGTCGCGGGCGTCGCGCCCCAGTCCTCGTGCACCTTGAGTCCACACGCGCCGGCCTCGATCTGCTCGACGAGCGCCTCCGGCCGGCTGCTGTTGCCCTTGCCGAGGAGGCCGACGTTCACCGGCAGCTCGGCGGTGGCCTCGAGCATGCGGGCGAGGTTCCACGGCCCGGGTGTGCAGGTCGTGCCCCTGGAGCCGTCGGCCGGGCCGGTCCCGCCGCCGATCAGGGTGGTGGTGCCGTTGGAGAGGGCGTGGGGGACCTGATCCGGAGTGAGGAAGTGGACGTGCGTGTCGACGGCGCCGGGGGTCGCGACCAGCCCCTCGCCCGAGATCACCTCGGTGCCGGCGCCGACGACGAGGTTCGGGTCGACGCCGTCCTGCAGGAAGGGATTCCCGGCCTGGCCGATCCCGGCGATGCGCCCGTCCTTGACGCCGATGTCGGCCTTGAGAATCCCGAGCACCGGGTCCATGACGATCACCGACGTGATCACGAGGTCGAGCACGCCGTCGGCGTTGCGGCGGCCGGGGATCTGGCCCATGCCGTCCCGGAGCGCCTTGCCGCCGCCGTAGACCGCCTCCTCGCCGGGCAGGACGAGGCTCCGCTCGACCTGCGCGATCAGGGAGGTGTCGGCGAGCCGGAAGCGGTCGCCCGCGGTCGGCCCGTAGAGCGAGGCGTACGTCTGGCGCGAGACGATGCTCATCTCGACCTCTTCCCCCGCCGCCGCACTCCGGCGAAGCCGCGCGCGGCGGCGCGCTCGAGCGCCTGCTCGACCGTCGAGTCCGACGTCAGGCCGCCGTTCACGAGGTTGTTGAAGCCGATCACACGCCGGCTCCCGCCGAGCTCGACGAGGTCGACGTCGCGCTCGTCACCCGCCTCGAAGCGGATCGACTGACCGGAGGGGACGTCGAGGCGCATGCCGAGCGCCGCGGCACGATCGAAGTCGAGGGCGCGGTTGACCTCGAAGAAGTGGAAGTGCGAGCCGACCTGGATCGGCCGGTCGCCGGTATTGCGGACCGAGAGCCGCGCGGTCCGCCGGCCGGCGTTTATCTCGATCGGCTCGTCGGAGAGAAGCCACTCGCCTGGGATCATCTGTCGCTCCTAGGGGATCGGGTTCGTGACGGACACGAGCTGGGTGCCGGTGCGGAAGGTGGCCTCCACCTGGACGAGGTGGACCATCTCGGGGACGCCCTCCATGACGTCGTCTCTCGTCAGCACCTGCTTGCCGAGCTCGATCGTCTCGGCGACCGAGCGCCCGTCGCGAGCGGCCTCGAGGAGCGCCTCCGCGATCAGCGCGATCGACTCGGGGAAGTTCAGCTTCAGCCCGCGCTGGCGACGCCGCCGCGCGAGCTCGGCGACCTGGTAGATCACGAGCTTCTCGGTCTCGCGCGGGCTGAGGAGCAGCGAGGACTCCCAGATCTCGATGCGCGGCGCTGCGGTGCTGTCGGTGCTCATCTGCGTCTCCAAGCTCGGGGAAGGGGGCGGGGGCGCGCGGAAGCGCGCCCCCTTCGGTGGTGGCCTAGAAGCCCGCCAGGCCCTGCGAGCTGTTGTAGGGAATGGTCGCGCTGGTGACTTCCTCCAGCGAGCCGTCCGGCTGCGTCCGGTACCCGATCAGCTTCGAGGCGTTGCCGTAGAGCTGGTACAGGTAGGCGCCGTCCGGCGTGAGCCAGTTGTCGCTCGGGCCGCTCGAGACGGTTCCGTTGAGCGCCCTGAAGCGCCCGTCTCCCGGGACCGGCGGGCACGCGGGATCCTTCGCGACCGAGAGCACGTTGCCCTCGAGGAAGAAGCTCGTCACGTAGCTGTAGCCGAAGTTCGCGGCGTACACGATCCGGTCGTCCGGGCTGATCGACAGCCAGCACAGCTCCGACGGCTTCGCCCTGGTGGTGTCGATCTCGACGACGGGCCCGGTCGAGACCGTGCCGTCCGAGTCGAGCGTTGCCAGCGAGAGCCCGTCGGCGACCGCGTACCCGATCACGAACTGATGCGGGCGGTTGTTCAGGAACAGCGGGAACCACGGCGAGGCGCCTCCGCCGTCCTGGAACAAGCGGGTCGCCGAGCGCGCCGTGTCCGTTGACGGGGAACACGGCGAAGCCGTCGGGGTCGGGCGCGTTCGAGGCGACCGAGTGCGGCGCCTCGCCGTTGTGCGAGACCCAGATGATCGGCGAGCCGTCGGGATTGGGCTTCGCCGGCTCGTCGAAGGTCGTCCCGACGAGCAGGAACTTGCCGTCCGGCGAGAGCTCGACCGTCGTGGCAACGCGATTGGGCTTGCCTTCGACGTTCATCGTGTAGCGCTCCGGCCGCGCGGTGAGGCGACCCTCGGCGTCGACCGAGAGCAGGCGAAGGTGGTCGGGGCCGAGTGAGTGGAGCACGTAGAGCGTGCCGCTGTCGGCGTCGTACGCGAGGGACTTCGCGCTTCCGCTTGGTCCGGGCACGATGTTGCCCGTCCGCTTGACGTCCACCAGCGTCAGGCGCCCCTCGTCGTCGACCGTGAAGCTCGAGACCGAGTTGTCGCCCGCGTTGGTGGCGAAGAGGAGCCGGTTGTCCCGGCTGAGGATGACGCTGCGCGCGCCCTCGAAGGGGTTCGGCGTGCTCTCGCGGTTGATGATCGGGTTGTAACCGCCCGACCCGGCGCCGCCGGTGAAGCAGCGTTCGGCCTCCGTGATCGTCCCGTCGGCGGAGCGGAGGTAGTGGATGACGCCGTTCTTCTTCTCGTTCGTCTGCGTGTAGAGGTGGCCGACCGCGCCGCCGTTCATGGAGTGCGTCGCCTCCATCGAGTGCATCTCCTCCATCGGCTGCATCGACTGCATGGACTGCTCTTCGGACATGGGTGTTCCTCCTATTCCTTTCCGTTCGATGAACTGGTCTTCGCGGCCGCGTTTGCCTTCAGGAGCCCGGCCGCTCGTGCGGCTCCGATCACGCCTGCCACACGAGCGAGGCGAGCACCCTGTGCCCGTGCGACCATGAGCGTTTCCTCGTCGGGGCCGTCGACTCGGTGGTCGCTCGTGTACGACGCGCCGTAGGGATTGCCGCCGCCGTTGAAGACCTCGTGGACGGTGTACCCGAGCGGCAGCACGATCGCGCCCCAGTGGTACAGGGTGTTGTTGAGCGCGAGGATCGTCGACTCCTGACCGCCGTGCTCGGTCATCGACGACGTGAAGGACGTCGCGACCTTGTCGACCAGCTCTCCTCGCTCCCACAGCTCTCCCGCGAGGTCGAGGAAGATCTTCAGCTGCGCCGCGACGTTGCCGAAGCGAGTCGGCGTTCCGAAGGCGATTCCGTCCGCCCACTCGAGGTCTTCGAGCGAGGCTTCCGGCTCATCCTCGAGCTCGGAGCGATGACGACCCCAGTAGCTGCTTGAAGGAGATCGCCATCTCGGCCGGCAGCTCGGCGACGTGGCGGAGCCGAACATCGGCTCCCTCCTGCACCGCGCCGTCCGCGACGGCGTGGGCGAGTGCGTGCACGTTGCCGGTCGCGCTGTAGTAGACGACTGCGATTCGGGTCACGGCTCGACCGTGCCACGATCCGCCGGCAGGTTGGGATCGCACGAGTGCGCAGTCCCCGCTGCGTCTCCCTGGGCTCTCGCTCGCCCGTGTGCTGACCCCCAGAGCAACATTGGCGGTGGCGGCTGGGCCGGTTGTGCGCTGGCGGCGACGACAAGGACGGCCTCATCGGCGATCCTCGGGAGCGAAATCAGCACGCGAAGGGAGTCGATCGTGGAAGAGCTAGGGAGCGTCGAGATGGATGAGCTGGAGAGCGTCGAGATCCAGGCGTCTGACGAGGACGCACGGGTCTACGCGTGGCGCGTAGAGCGGCTGTCTGGCCTCGGGCTGTCGAACATCGTCGCGTCCGCCGTCGCACCGTTCGTCGACTGGCACGAGATCGCGCGCCTCGTCGAGCGCGGCTGCTCGCCGGAGCTGGCGCTCGAGATCATCCGCTAGACGGACACGTCTGCGCGCACGGTGCCGGCTGCAGCTGCCGCATCGACCCCGACGCCCGTCCTGCCGCATACTGTCTGCGGTGGTTGAGGCGGATCAGGCGAGGCGTGCAGCGGGTAGCCGTCGCCGACGACGAGGTCTTGCTGCGCGAGGGCCTGGTGGGCCTGCTCGAGCAGGGAGGGTACGACGTGGTCGGCCAGGCCGGTGACGGATCCGAGCTGATCCGGCTCGTTCGCGAGCACCAGCCGGACCTCGCAATCGTCGACATCCGGATGCCTCCGACTCATTCGACGGAGGGGCTCGAGGCCGCGGGCACGATTCGCGAGGAGTTTCCGGAGACGGCGATCCTCATCCTCTCGGCGCACGTCGAGGTAGCAGAGGCGATGACGTTGCTCGGCAGCGGGCGCCGGAGCGGGTACCTGCTGAAGAGTCGCGTGACGGACATCGACGAGTTCCTCGAGGCGGTGGAGCGCGTGTGCCGAGGTGGGTCAGTCGTCGATCCAGCGCTCGTGCAGGAGCTCGTGGCAGGCCCAGAGGGCCGACGATCCGCTGGACGTGCTCACGGCTCGCGAGCGAGAAGTGCTTGGCTTGATGGCGGAGGGACGTTCCAACGGCGGTATAGCTCGGCGCCTGTGGGTCACCGAGGGAACGGTCGAAAATCACGTACACAGCATCCTGAGGAAGCTCCCCCTGCCGGAGACCGACGAAGACCACCGTCGTGTCCTCGCCGTCCTCACCTTTCTTCGCCCTTCGCTTCGTGACTCCGATCGCGTCGAGGCGCCGGGGAGTTCGCCGGCCCACCGGTAGACGGAGCCTTCAGGTTTCGACTTGCTGAAGCAAACGGAGGATGTTCTCGGCGGATAGCTCCGTCTTCGCGAGAAAGCCGGCCGTCTGGCTCGACTCGATGAGCTTCTTGAACTCGCGTTCGTCGTGCGTCGAGATCAGGATCACCCTCACACCACTCCCATCGGCCGCGAGACGTCGGGCGAGGTCGAAGCCACTCTCCTCACCGAGGTCGATGTCGACGAGAGCGACGTCGGGCCGCAACTCCTGAATCCTCTGAATTGCCTCTGCCGATGAGGCCGCAGTCGCGACGACCGCGACTCCCTGACCCGTGAGGAGCTCGCGCGCGGCCTCGGAGAAGGGCGGGTGGTCGTCGACGATGAGGCATCGCAAGGGCATACCGGTCCCAGGATCGCAGCTAGGACGGCGGAGATCGTGGGTGCTAGCGTAGAAGTTGCCCGGAGACCTATCGCGTGATGCTCGATCGTCGTTTCGACACGAGCTGGAAACGCCGTATCGGATATGCGCTAGCCCAGGCAGCAAGATCCAGGGTGGCTTCCGGGCGGATTGTGCGCCGGCCTTGACGACACGAGCGGCCCCGTCGGCCATCCTCCCGTTATTCGATCTCATCAGGAACCGCCCATGACGACAGGGCGCCTCCGGGAGGAAGGAGACACGCATGGCCGAGGTTTTGTCAGACCTAGGGGATCGGGAGAACGGAGCACGGCCGATCAGGCGTCGGAACGCCGGACCCACGCGCGAGGACCTCGAGATGATCGAGCGGACGCGCGCGGCGCGGGATCTCCTCGCGTCCAAGTGGAAGGTCGACCTGCTGTACCTGCTCGCGCGCGGCGCGCAACGCTACAGCCGGCTCTACGACAACCTCCGAGGGGCCTCGAAGAAGATGCTCACCGACTCGCTGCGCGGCCTGGAGCGGGACGGGTTCGTCGAACGCAGCGTCTACGCCGAGGTCCCGGTCCGCGTCGAATACTCGCTGACGACCCTGGGCTGGGCGGCAACCGAGCTCCTGATGACGCTCGCCGAATGGGCGGACGAGCACCTCGCCGACGTCGAGCAGGCTCGACTGCGTTACCGACAGACGGCGGCACCACACGCGATCGGTCAAGCCGACTTCGACGGGCTCCAGGCGGCCTAACCAGCACGTCCTTCTCAACCCGCGTCGGGTTGAGCTTACGCCGACTCAGCCACTGGTGAGCCTGCGTGCCGGTCGACATTCGGGGGCGCCGGTGTGATCATGAATCTCTTGACGAGTACTCACGCCGCCAGTGCCGCGAGCGGCAGATTCGGCGCCTACCTGGAGGCGGCGCTCGACGCCGTCGTCGTGGCCGACGCCTCAGGGTGCGTGGTCGAGTTCAACCCGGCCGCCGAGCGGATCTTCGGCTACAGCCGAGAGGAGGCCCTCGGTCGGACCCTGGCAGAGCTGATCGTTCCGCCGTCGCTGCGTGAGCGCCACACGCGCGCGTTCGCACGTTTCATCGAGACCGGGGAGGCGAGGGTGCTCGGGCGACGGATCGAGCTGACGGGCATGCGCGCCGACGGCAGCGAGTTTCCCGTCGAGCTCGCACTGAGCCGCGCCGAGGGCGAGCCGCTGCTCATCTGCGGCGCAATACGCGACCTCTCGGACGCCAAACGCGCCGCCGACGATCTGCGCAAGCTGGCCGGCGAGCAGGCGGCGCTGCGGCGGCTGGCGATGCTCGTTGCCCGACAGCCGTCTCCGGACGAGGTCTTCACCGCGGTCACCGAGGAGGTCGGCGCCGTTCTCGGCGCCGACTTCGCTGCGATGCTCACGTTCGACGACGACCGGATGGTGACCATCATCGCCAACTGGAGCGCGGGCAGTCCGACGCCCCCGATCGGGACGCGACTGCCGCTCGACGGTGACAGCGTTGCCGTCCGCATCTACGACACGGGCGCGCCCGCCCGCCTGGACAGCTACGCCGACGTCGAAGGCGAAACCGCGCAGTTCGCGCGCGACCTGGGCGTGCGCTCGACGGTCGGCGCACCGATCCTCGTCGACGGGAAGCTGTGGGGCGCGCTGGTCGCCGCAACCCGTGGGCAGGAACCGCTGCCCGAAACGGCGGAAGCACGTATCGCGGCCTTCTCGGAGCTTGTCTCCACCACGATCTCGAACGCCGAGGCGAGGCGCGAGCTGCAGCGCGTCGCGGCGGAGCAGGAGGCACTCCGGAAGGCGGCCACGCTGGTCGCCTCCGGCGCCTCGCCGACGGACGTGTTCGCGGCGATCACGGCGTCGGCCGCCGAGGTCTTCGGCGTGCCCTTCGCCAGCCTCATTCGCGTTGGCCCGGACGAGACCGCGACCATGGTCGCGGGTTGCGCAGCGTGCAGCGCGTATGTCGGGCAGACCTGGACGGTCCCGGCAGACGATCCCGGGATCACCAGAACCGTCGTCGACTCGTGCCGGCCGTCACGCATCGAGGACCACAGCCGCGTCCACGGCCCGGTGGGCGAAGCGGCCCGCGCGCTCGGCGTGGGCTCCGTCGTCGGAGCACCGGTCGTCGTCGACGGCTCTGTCTGGGGCGTCCTTGCGGTCGGTGCCGCGCAGAACGGGCCTCCGCTGGCGCCGGACGCCGCCGACCGGCTGGCCGACTTCGCGGAGCTCGTCTCGACCGCGATCGTGAACACCGAAGCACGTGACCAGGTTCGCCGCCTCCTCGACGAGCAGGAGACCCTCCGCCGGGTTGCGACGTTGATCGCTCGGGGCGCCGGCCCCGATGCGGTCTTCGCCGCCGTCTGTGACGAGGCCGTCGAGCTTTTCGACACCGAGATGGCCGCGGTCGGCCGCTTCGAGGCCGACGAACCGGCGCTCGTCACCGTCGGCCTCAGCGCAGGGGTGCGAGGGATGACGATCGGGATGCGTACGGAGCTCGGAGATTGGCTGGCGTCCACGGCCGTGTACCGCACCGGTCGTACGGCTCGAAGAGACGTGACCGCCGAGGAAATCACCGGCACAGGACCAATCGCCGACGCGGTCCGCGCCATGGGCTTTCTTTCGACCGTCTCGGCGCCGATCGTCGTCGAGGGCCGCCTCTGGGGCGTCATGACTGTGTCGGACTCCCGCCACGCCCTGGCTCCGGACACGGAGAAGCGCATCGAGAACTTCACCGAGCTGATCGCAACCGCGATCGCCAATCGCGAAGCCCGTGACCAGGTGACGCGCCTGCTCGACGAGCAGTCCGCGCTGCGCCGAGTTGCGACGCTTGTTGCGGAAAGCCCCGTCTCCGAGGAGCTCTTCTCCGCGGTGGCGCGTGAGGTCGCGGGCGTCCTGAACGTGTCAGGCGTGCTGGTCGAGCGCTTCGAGCCCGACGGGAGCGTTCTCACCCTCGGCACTGCGTACGACGCCGATCTCCAGCGTGCTGACGCGTTCTTCGCCGTTGGCATGGTCATGCCGCGAGATCCCGGCAGCCTCGCCGCGCAAGTCTTCGAGACCCGTCGACCCGCGCGAGTCGACGACTATTCGCGCCTGCCGGGAACGATCGGCGACGCAGCTCGAGCAGCAGGTCTCGGATCGGGCGTTGCCGGTCCGATCCTCGTCGACGGCGAGCTGTGGGGTCAGATGTGCGCCTTCTCGAGGGGCGGCACCGTGCTGCCCGTCGGGACTGAGAATCGGCTGCACGACTTCATCGAGCTCGTCGCCACGGCGATCTCGAACTACGAAGCACACGCCGCGCTGCGAGAGGCTTGCAGACGAGCAGGCGGCTCAGCGGCGCATTGCAACGCTCGTTGCCGAAGGCGCGACGCCGAACCGGGTGCTTCGACGCGGTCCGAGACGAAGTCGCACGGATGTTCGACATTCCGAGCACCGTGCTGATGCGCTTTGACGCCGACGGCATGGCGACGCTGCTCGCAACGTACGGCGACTACCTCGGCCCCGTCGGGACGCGCTGGCCGCTCGAGGGCGACACAAGCGCGGTCGCGAGGGTCCATCAGACCGGCCGCGCGGCGCGCGCCGACTACACCCGGCACGTGCGCGGGTCGCTCGCGCAAGCGGCGCGGCGCGGGGGTGTGCGCTATCCGGTCGCTGTGCCCGTCGTAGTCGAGGGCGCTCTCTGGGGGGCGATGTCCGCCGGCTCCTACGGGCCCGCGCCGCCGCCGCGTGACCTCGAGGGCCAGATGGAAAAGTTCACCGAGCTGCTTGCCACGGCGATCTCCAACGCCGAGAGCCGTGCCGAGCTCGCGGCCTCGGAAGCGCGCGCTCACGAGCTCGCGAATGAACAGGCCGCCCTTCGCCGAGTGGCGACGCTCGTCGCCAACGGTGCGAGCGCCGACGAGCTCTTTGACGCCGTTGCCCACGAGGTCGCAACCGTCGTCAGCCTTCCGGTCCTTGGCGCGCACCGCTACGAGGCCGACGGGACCTTCACCATGCTGGGCATCGCCGGCGAGACGAACTTCACCGTCGGCAGCCGCTGGCCGGTCGAGGACGAGGGGCTGGCGGGAATGATCCTGGCGACCGGTCGCCCAGCCCGGAAGGACGACTATTCGACGATGTCTGGTCCGCTCGGCTCTGCCGTCCGAGATGACCGGATGGTCGCCACGGTTGGGGTCCCGATCGTGGTCGGCGGAAGCATTTGGGGATTCATGGTCGCCGCCAGCAGGCCAGGCCAGCCCATCCCCGACGGCACGGAGGAGCGCCTCGAGCAGTTCACCCAGCTCGTCGCCACGGCGATCGCGAACGCCGAATCGCGCGAGGCGCTGGGCCTGCTCGCGGACGAGCAGGCTGCGCTGCGGCGGGTCGCGACGCTCGTCGCCCAAGGTTTCGCCTGCGCCCGAGCTCTTCTCCGCGGTCACGAAAGAGGTCGAGCACGTGTTCTCCGGGATCGAGCCCTCGCTCGTTGCGACCGTGATCAGGTTCGACCCAGGCCCCGAATGTGTTCTCGTCGGCGCGTCGCGGGCATACGAGCAGGAACCGATCGGATCGCGCTGGGCTCCGTAAGGACCTCTACGTCTCGTCGCGGGTGCTGCGCACCGGCGCCTCCGCACGGGTGGACGAGGCCGATCTGGACTCCCTCGGCGGGCCGGACGCCGACGTTCTCCGGCTGCGCGGCTTTCTCCACCAGGTCGGGAGCCCGGTGGTGGTGGAGGGTCGCCTCTGGGGCGCGATAACGCTGAACTCGAGGGAAGCACTGCCTCCGGAAGTCGATCAACGGCTCGTGAGCTTCACGGAGCTCGTCGCGACGGCGATCTCGAACGCCGAGAGCCGGTCGGAATTGGCAGCCTCGCGCCGGCGCGTGGTCGCAGCCTCGGACGACGCTCGCCGCCGAATCGAGCGCGACCTCCACGACGGAGCTCAGCAGCAGCTGGTCACGCTGGCGCTCGCGATGCGTTCGACGGAAGGCCGGATCCCGCCGGGGCAAGAGCAGCTAAAGGCGGAGGTGGGTGGCTTCGCCGACCGCGTGACCAGCGTCGTCGAGGAGCTCCGGGAGATGTCGCGCGGCATCCATCCAGCCGTCCTGACGAAGGGAGGCCTGTCGGCTGCGCTCGAGGCTCTCGCCCTTCGCTCGGCCGTTCCGGTAAGGCTCAACGTGCTTCATGAGCGCAGGCTTCCTGACGGTGTCGAGGTAGCGGCCTATTACGTCGTCTCCGAAGCCCTCACCAACGCCGCGAAGCACGCCCACTCGTCGCGAGTCGAGATCGATCTCCGCCTCGACGACGCGAAGCTTCTTCTTTCGATCCGCGACGACGGAGTAGGCGGAGCCGATCCGAGCCGGGGATCCGGGCTGATCGGCCTGAAGGATCGAGTCGAGGCGCTCGGCGGGACGATCGAGGTCGACAGTGCGCACGGGAGGGGAACGCGGCTCCGAGTCGCGATCCCCGTGCCTGCGGATTCGTCGACCGGCTGAGCCGGTCTTCGAATCAAGCCGCTCGTTGCAGCTCGGCCAATGATCCGAGCTCGCGCAGCCGCCGCAAAGCAACCCGCTCGAGCGCGCGGACTTGTCGGGGTGAGAGGTTGAGCTCCGCGGCCGTCTGCTCGCTCGTGTGCTCGTCGCCGTCGACGAAGCCGTAGCGAAGGGCGATCACCCGGCGCTGAGCGGTGGGCAGTGCGTCGAGCAGCTCGTCGAGGGGGGTGCCCGTCGAGCTGTGATCGACGCGCTCGTACGCCTCCCCTGCGTGCGTATCGACAACTTCAAAGGACGCCTCGCGTTCGCCCGTGGGAGTGTCGAGCGGCACGAAGGCCGGCGGCGCGCTCAGCGCGTGCTCGACCTGCGCGAGCGGCACGGCCGCAGCGCCGGCGACCTCGGCGAGCGAGGGCTCGCGCTCGAGCTCGAGCGCGAGCGCCTGCCTCACGCGTGCCAGCTTGCGCCGGCGCTCGTGGACGTGAACCGGGATGCGAATCGGGTCTGCCTGATTCCAGACCGCCCGGTCGATCGCCTGACGGATCCACCACATCGCGTAGGTCGAGAACTTGGTGCCACGCCGCCAGTCGAACTTCTCGCTGGCTCGGATCAAGCCGATCGTTCCCTCCTGGACGAGGTCGAGCAGCGGGATTCCGTGACCCTGGTAGCGCTTGGCTACCGATACGACCAGGCGAAGGTTCGCGTTGATCATCCGCTCTTTCGCCTGCGCGTCGCCGCGCTCGATCCGCTTCGCGAGCTGCACCTCTTCCGCCGGCGTGAGGAGTCTGTGCCGGCCTATTTCCTGCAGGTACAGCTTGAGGCCGTCGGCGTGGACGTTCGTTCGTGGTCATGGCGCGACGGTAGGTGCCAGGGCGGGAAGCTCGCAAGACGACTCGGTCGCCGCGTGAGACAAGCGCACTCCGTCGTTCCCGTGTCGGAGAACCTACTCGGCACGGTGGGTGCGTATCCAATCCCGTGGAAGGAGACGGAATGGCTTCCCCTGCAACATCCACCTATCTGCCGCCGCTCGAGGTGAACCACGAACGGGAGGGAGTGGGCCAGGAGCTACAGACGACGCTGCACGAGCTCGTCGACCTGTCGCTGATCGGCAAGCAGCTGCACTGGACGGTGGTCGGGCCGCTCTTTCGGCCTCTCCACCTGTTCCTGGACGAGCTCGTCGATTCCTGGCGCGAGCTCGCCGACACGGTCGCCGAGAGGGCGGTCGCTCTCGGGTTCGTCCCCGACGGGCAAGCGAAGGCAGTCGTGGCCGGGTCGCAGCTGGTCGCGGTCGCGCCTACGGCGCTCGAGGATCACGTCGTCGTGCGCGAGCTGACGCACCGGATCGCTGAGGTCAGCGAGCAGGTGAGGGATCGGATGAACCGCCTCGGCGACGCCGATCTCGCCTCGCAGGACGTACTGATCGAGGTCGTGCGGGAGCTCGAGAAGCAGCAGTGGATGCTGCGGGCGCAGCTTGGGGAGCACGCCTGATGGCGATCTCGCGCGGCTTCCAGGGCAGACGCCGCGGCGACGCCGACCCCACGCGGCTCCCGCCGGGTCAGTACGTGACCGACGACTTCCCGGTTCTCTCCGCCGGGCCGACGCCGCACACGCCGCTTGCGGAATGGGACTTCACGATCCGCGGCGCGGTCGACCAGCCGGTCTCGTGGACGTGGGACGAGTTCCTGGCGCTCGAGAGCGAGACGCCGACGGTCGACGTCCACTGCGTCACCAGGTGGTCGAAGCTCGACACCACGTGGCGCGGCGTCTCGGTCGACACGCTGCTCAACGCCGTCGAGACGACGGGCGAGTACGTGCTCGCGTTCTGCGACGGCGGCTACACGACCAACCTCCCGCTCGAAGACCTCACCGGCGGCAAGGCGTGGATCGCCTACGAGTTCGGCGGCGAGCCACTCGAGCCGGAGCACGGCGGCCCGGCGAGGCTCCTCGTCCCGCACCTCTACTTCTGGAAGAGCGCCAAGTGGGTCCGTGGCCTCGAACTACGTGACTACGACCAGCCCGGTTTCTGGGAGACCTACGGCTACCACGACTACGGCGACCCGTGGAAAGAGCAGCGCTACCGCGGCGACTGACATGGCAGCTGCTGGACACGCGAATACCTGCTAGGTGTGCGCTGATGAACGAGAAACGAGCTCGTGATCTACTCGCGGCCGAGCGCAAGCGGCTCGAGGGCGCCCTAGCTCGACACGTGCACGAGGACGACGGCGAGCAGTCGGATCCGTTCTTCGACCCGGGGAACCTGGCCGCGAAGCTGTATCAGGACGAGCTGGAGGAGAGTCTGGCAGAGGACCTGCGTGTGCAGGTTGCCGCCCTCGAGCGCGCCGAGCAGCGTCTCGCGTCCGGGACCTACGGCCTCTCGATCGAGAGTGGCGAGCCGATTCCTGACGAGCGCCTCGAGGTCTTGCCGACCGCGGAGCTAACGACGGAGGAAGTGCGCGCGGCCGAGCGCCGCGGCGGTTGACAGATGAGCGACGACGAACTTCACGAGCTTGCGGCGCACGAGCGTCAGCGGCACTTGGTGGAAGTCGCCGGCGATGCCCTCATCGCTCAGGAGGAGGCCTGGGTCGGCCGCGCGGGTCACGGCGGCCAGTCGCTCAATCGCCTGGCTGCTTCCGCGACGAACCACTGCCTGACCGGCTGTGTCATCGGAGAGGTGACGGGCATGACGATCGCGACGGCGCTCGGCTGGGGAGACGTCGCGTCGATCGCGCTCGCCGTTGCGCTCGCGTTCCTCTTCGGCTACTCGCTCACGTCGCTGCCGCTATTCCGGGCGGGACTCGCCCTTTCGGCGATCGTTCCGATCGCGCTCGCGGCGGACACGGTCTCGATCGTGATCATGGAGGTCATCGACAACGCTTTCATGCTTGTTGTGCCCGGCGCGATGGAGTCGGGTCTCGGCGATCTGCGCTTCTGGCTGCCCTTACTGGGAGGCTTCGCGATCGCCTGGCCGTTCGCGTTCGCGGTGAACCGCGTGATGATCGGGCGCGGTATGGGTCACGCCGTGGTGCACGAGTACCACCACTAGCGAGCGGCGTTATCTCCGCGCCTGCGCCAGCCGTACGGCGTCAAGCCACGCGGCTTGTAGAAGCGCTGCGCTGCCGCTTCCCATGCGGACAGCGGGAACGGCAGCGATCCCTTTGCACCCCGCGTATGCCTCGGATTGTGCGCTCGCCGGCACGCTTGGGGAGATGACCTTCCGCGAGATCGTGGAGCTGCACCCGCTGCCGGGAAGCGATTTTCGCGAGGCGCTCCTTCGGTGTGCCGAGGAGTGTCTCGATTGCGGCGCCAGCTGCACCGCCTGCGCCGACGCCAGCCTGAGCGAGAGCGACCTGGCGGAGTTGACCGGCGTCATCCGCGTCGCTCTCGACTGCGCGGACGTCTGCGAGGCGACCGCGCGCATCGCGACGCGACAGAGCCGTCCCGACATCCGCCTCGTCCGCGCGACGATCGAGGCCTGCGCGGCGGCGTGCGTCGCGTGTGCCGAGGAGTGCGACCGGCACGCCGCCCACCACGAGCACTGCCGCATCTGCGCTGACGTCTGCCGCCGGTGCAAGGCCGCATGCGACGAAGTGCTCGCCTTCTGACCGGCGATTCTGCGAGCTCGACCGACGACCGTCGGAACGGGCCTTCTCGGGAGTCGCCCTTCTCCGGCCGGACGGCGTGGGCGCGCGGTCTGCGGACGCCGCTGCAGCAGTTCCTGCACACGGAGACCGGCGGCGCCGCCGTGCTGCTGGGGGCGGCGCTTGCGGCGCTCGTCTGGGTGAACGTCCACGCCTCCTCGTACGAGGAGTTGTGGGAGACGACGCTGTCGATCGATCTCGGCGGCTCGGGCGTGTCGCTCTCGCTCCGCGAGTGGGTGAACAGCGGCCTGATGACGCTCGTCTTCTTCGTCTTGGGGCTGGAGGCGCGGCGGGAGTTCGACCTCGGGGAGCTGCGAGAGCGGCGGCGGTTCGCGCTACCGCTGCTGGCGGCGCTCGGCGGCATGGCCGTGCCGGTGACGATCTACCTGCTTTTCAACCTCGGCAGCTCGTCCGCGTGGGGCTGGGGGATTGCGATGTCGACCGACACTGCCTTCGCGCTCGGCCTGCTCGCGCTCGTGGGACCGCGCTTTCCCGATCGCCTGCGCGCGTTCTTGCTCACGGTCGTGGTCGTCGACGACCTGGTCGCGCTCGTCGTCATCGCCACCGTCTACACCGAGACGCTCCGCCTCGTGCCGCTGGCCGTGGCCGTCGGGTTCTTTGCCGCAGTCCTCGTCGTGCGCAGCACCAGCTTCCGGCCGGGCCTTGCCTGCGCGGTGCTCGGGGTGGGCGCGTGGGTGGCGCTGCTCGAGTCCGGGGTCGAGCCGGTCGTGCTCGGTCTCGCGATGGGCCTGCTGGCCTACGCCTACCCGGCGCCGCGGTCGAGCCTCGAACGCGCCACCGAGCGCTTCCGCGAGTTCCGCGAGCAGCCGACCGCCGAGCTCGCTCGCGCGGCCCGCGTGGAGCTCCGGTCGGCGACGTCGGCGAACGAGCGGCTGCAGCACCTCTTTCATCCCTGGAGGAGCTACGTGATCGTGCCGCTGTTCGCGCTCGCGAACGCGGGGATCGCGATCGATGCGGAGTTCCTGGCGCAGGCGTTCAGCTCGCCGATTACGCTCGGGATCCTGGTCGGTTACGTCGTCGGCAAGCCGGTGGGGATCGTGGGTGCCTCGTGGCTGGTCACGCGGGTGAGCCGCGGGCGTCTGCAGCCGCCCGTGGGCTGGGCGGCGATCGCCGGCGGTGGCACCATCGCGGGCATCGGTTTCACGGTCGCGCTGCTGGTCGCGACGCTTGCCTTCGACGGATCCGAGCTCGAGGAGGCGAAGCTCGGCATCCTCAGCGCCGCCATCGGGGCGGCGGTCCTCACCTGGGTGCTGTTCCGGGCGACGGCGCTGCTGCCTCGGCGTTCGCGCACCCGGGCCCTGCTCGGAACCAGCGAGCCGCTCGGTGACCTCTACGTCGATTTCGATCCGGAGCGCGACCACGTGCGCGGACCGGTCGATGCGCCGGTCACCGTCGTCGAGTACGGCGATTTCGAGTGCCCCTACTGCGGCCAGGCGGAGCCGGTCGTCCGTGAGCTCCTCCGTGAGTTCGGCGACGTCGCGTACGTTTGGCGGCACCTGCCGCTCGCCGACGTCCACCCGCATGCCCAGCTCGCGGCCGAGGCCGCGGAGGCGGCCGCCGACCAGGGAGCGTTCTGGGAGATGCACGACCTCCTGCTCGACCATCAAGACGCTCTTCGCCCCGACGACCTGGTCGGCTACGCCGAGCAGCTCGGCCTCGACCTCGACCGCTTCACGACCGCCCTGCGTGAGCACGCCGGCGCCGGGCGTGTCGCAGAGGACGTCGATGGCGCGGACCTGAGCGGCGTCTCCGGCACCCCCACGTTCTTCATCAACGGCCGACGCCATTACGGCGCCTACGACATCGCCACGTTGTCGGCAGCCGTCCATGCCGCCGGTGCACGGGCGACATTGGCGACAGCGCCGGCGGATTGACGGGCCTGTGTTGGAGCTCGCCTTTGCTCCCACTGCGGCCGTCGCGGTGGTCGCAGGCCTTGCCGTCGAGTTGCGCCTGTTCGCGCCCGGCCGCGCGCCGGGAAAGCGGGAGGCGGTCCTCTGGAGCGCCGGCTGGCTCCTCCTTGCCCTCGCAGTCGCGGTAGGAATCGCGCTGGCGGGCGGCCCGTCGGGCGAGTGGACGACCGTTTACCTGATCGAGCGCTCGCTCTCGCTCGACAACGTCTTCCTGTTCTCGCTACTGCTCGCCTACTTCCTCGTTCCGCCCGAGCTGCGGGGCCGCGTCATCCTCATCGGTATCGCCGGCGCGCTCCTGCTGCGCGGCATCGCGATCGCAGGCGGGGTGGCGCTTGTCGAGAGCGTCGAAGCCATCGTCTACGTGTTCGGTGCTCTGCTTCTCTTCGTCGCCTATCGGGCGTTGCGTGGCGCTGACGAAGCCTCCGACCCCGAAGCGAATCCCATGCTCCGATTCGTCCGGCGTCTCGTTCCGACCACGAGCGACTTCCGCGGGCGCCGGCTGTTCGTCCGCGAAGCGGGCCGCCTCTACGGCACGCCGCTGCTCTTGGTGGTGGTCGCGGTTGTCGCCGCCGACATTGCCTTCGCCGTCGACTCGATTCCGGCGGCCTTCGCGGTGACGCGCGACCCAGCTCGTGATCTGGACCGCGAACGCGTTCGCGCTGCTCGGGCTCGGCTCCCTGCTCGCCCTCGTCGAGATCCTCGTCCGCCGCTTCCGCTACGTCGACGAGACGATCGCACTCGTCCTCGCGTTCGTCGGGATCAAGATCCTCGCCGCCGACGTCGTCCAGATCAGCGACCTCGCTTCGCTTGCGGCTGTCGCGGCGCTCCTCGCAGGCGGCATCGTCGCCTCGCTCGTGGCGGACCGTCTCGCCCCGCCTCGAGCGACCGAGGAAGCGACGCGACGCCCGCCTCGATGCCCAAGGGAACTGAGGACTCCGGCACCTTCCGCGCCGCGGCCGACCTCGAACGAGGCCGCGCCTCGGACGTAGTCAAATCCCAGCCGCCGCCTCTCGCCGAGGAGACGGTGCGGCTCACTCCCGTACTCCGAGCTCATCGAGCGATTGCCAGAGCTCAGCGGGGTCGCGGTAGACGCGGAATGCGCCTGCGCGCGTCAACTCGTCCTCGCCGTAGCCACCGCTCAACAGGCCGACACTGAGCATCCCGGCTCGCCGGGCGGCGAGCAGATCCCAGACGGCGTCGCCGATGACGTATGAGTCCGAGGCGGTCACACCAAGTCGCTCGGCGCACGTTAGAAAGAGATCCGGCTCCGGCTTGGCGCGCTCGACGTCGCCGCGCTCGACGACGACCGTCTCCTCCCCGACGCCGAGCGCTTCCAGTGACGCATCGATCTCCGGTCGCCGGCCCGAGGTCGCGATGCCGTGGACGATCCCCTCAGCCCGAAGGTCCGCGAGCAGCTCGACTGCTCCAGGAAGCGGACGTCGTTCCGGCAGGATCTCGCGATAGATCTCGCCATGGCGGCGCTGAATCGTCTCGACCTCGGTCGGCGAAAGCGGTCGACCGATCTCACGCGCCGCGGCGCGGGCAAAGAGCCCGCCGCTCATCCCGATCCGACGATGGATCCGCCAGCCGTCGATCGGCAGTCCGAGCTCGGCAAATGCACGCTGCCACGCGAAGACGTGCGCGTACACGGTGTCGACGAGCGTCCCGTCCAGATCGAAGATGAGCGCACGGGACCGGCTCATGGGTCGGCGAAAGCGGACATCGTTCCTTCAGCTCACCGTAGCCGCGGCGAGGCCCGGAAGCGGCTCCCGAAGCGACGCGAGCACGTAGTCCGCGCCCGCCTCGCGGAGCTCGGCCCCGCTGTAGTGGCCGCTCGCAACGCCGACGGCGACCGCCCGAACCGCCCTTGCAGCGTCGATGTCTTTGGGCGTGTCCCCGACGACGAGGGTCCTCTGCGGGTCGAGCCTCTGTCCGAGGATGCGGCCGGCCCGCTCGATCGCACAGCGCGTCAGCTCTGCCCGATCGGTCGAGTCGGAGCCGTAGCCGCCGAAGCAGAAGTAGTGGTTGAGGCCGGCCCGCGCGAGCTTGATGTGCGCGGCGGCCTCGACGCTCCCCGTCGTGAGTCCGAGCAGGTAGCCCTGCTCGGACAGCGTCCCGAGGGTCTCCTCGACGCCGTCCGAGCACTCGGTAGCCCCGAGACTCGGCGACGGCACGGGGCAGATGGGCTAGCCGTCTTGCCATCAGTGCCGCCATCTCCTCGGGAGTCGGGTCACGCCCGATCACGGCGACGAAGGTTAGGCGCCCGACCTCGGGATCGGTCATGCCGGAGTCGGTGAACTGGCCGATGTCGGCGGGAATTCCGTAGAGGTCCTGGAAGGCGTCGCGCCAGCTCCTCGCCCCGGCGCCGCCGGTCGTGATCAGCGTGCCGTCGATGTCGAACAAGACCGCGACCGGCTTCACCAAGGCTCCCCCTTCGGCACGACTCTGCCCAGCCCTATGCAGCCGGCCGGAGCATCATGTGGCTTTCGGCCGGAGTGCGCGCCTCGAAGCGCGTCGCGAGCGTCGCGACCAATCCGCCTGCACCGACGATCAGGTAGAAGACGAGCGCGGTCGTGTCGTCCCAGAACCCGACGATGAACGGCAGCACGATCAGCGCGACGGTGACCGCGATATCCGCATAGCCGTGGAGGAGCGGCGGAATGACGCGGACGATTCCGGTCGACCAGGCCGTGCCCACGGCGAGCACAGCGGCGCCGATGCCGAAGGCGACGGCGATCCACGTGGCGGCGGCGTCGTCGAAGCCGAGAACGAACGGCAGCACGATCAGGACCGCCGCGAGTGGGTAGTCGAGCACCCCGTGGACTACCGGCGGGATGATTCCGCGGCCCATGAGGTTGTTGAGCGCAGACATTGCGTACCTCCTGTGTTGAAGGACGTGACCCGGTCTGAGCCGGTGGCCACGAACGCAACGTAGGCTCGGCAGGAGGGGATTCGGGGAACGCGATCGGACGACTCGGCTGTCAGCTGAGACCAGCGCACGCGGTCGTTCCCGCGGTGGTTCGCAGCGGGATGAGAGAGCTCTTTGCCTCGTGGGACCGGATCGCCGCGCGTCAGCAGGGGGCTAGCGTTCTCACCGGCATGTTCGACCTCGCACTCAGCGTCACCGTGGCTACGACGCTGCCGCGCGCGTGGGCGCGTGCTCAGCAAGGTGAGCGTGGACGAGTTGCACGGCCATCGCTCCTTCGCCGACGGCAGTGGCGCAGCGCTTGGTCGAGCCCGAGCGGATGTCTCCGGCCGCGAAGACGCCCGGAATATTCGTCTCGAGCAGGTTCTCGGCGTTGGCGGCCGCGCCGGTGAGGATGAAGCCGTCGCCGTCGCGTGCGACTGCGTCGTCGAGCCAGTCGGTGTACGGCCGCGCGCCAAGGAAGAGGAACAGGAACGAGACAGGCAGCTGCTCACCACTCTTGAGCGTCACCGTCTCGAGCTGCCCGTCAACGCCATGGAGGGCTGCGATCTCGCTGCGATCGCGCACCGAGACGCCGTAGCGCTCGAGATCGCGCACGAGGTAGTCGGACATCGTCTCGCGTAGGTCGGCGCGCCGATGGAGAAGCGTGACAAGCGCGCCGCCGCGGGCGAGCCAGACGGCGGCCTGGCCAGCCGAGTTGCCGCCGCCAACAACGGCCACCCGCGAGGCGCCGCAGAGCTGCGCCTCGGGTGGCCCGGCGGCGTAGAACACGCTCAGCCCCTCGTAGTCGGCGAGCTCTTCGACGGGGAGCCGCCGGTACTGCGCGCCCGTCGCGAGTAGGACGGTCCGAGCTGCGATCTCGTGATCCTCTTCCAGGCGCACGACGTGACGACCGTTCCCCGGTTCCAGCGAGACGGCGCGGTACGGCGACGCCAGGCGTGCCCCGAACTTCCGCGCCTGCGTGACGGCGCGGCTCGTCAGCTCCGAGCCCGAGATCCCCGCAGGGAATCCGAGATAGTTCTCGATCCGGCGTGACGAGCCGGCTTGGCCGCCGAGCGCTGTGCTCTCGACGACGAGCGTGTCGAGGCCCTCGGATGCGCCGTAGACGGCGGCGCCGAGACCTGCCGGCCCGGCGCCGACGACGACGAGGTCGGCCTCCTCCCGGCCTGCGAGCTCCCGGCCGATTCCCAGCGCACGCGAGACCTGTCCGGTCGTTGGCCCGCGCAGCTCGGCGCCGCCCGGCAAGCGCACTAGCGGCAGCGGTCCTGCGCCGGTCGGCCGCGCATCGCGCCAGGTGTACGGGAGGCGATTGCTCCGGCCGAACTCGAGCATGCGCATGGTCGCTTCGGACGAGCGCGGCCCGACGATCTCGAGGCCGATGCCCTCGACCGTCTGCAGCGCTTCGCGGCGGGCGATAAAGGTCGAGAGCAGGAGGTCGCTCAGAGCGCCGTCCTCGAACAGCAGCGATCGCAGCGCGTCGCGATCGATCACGATGTACCGCAAGGGCTGCGTGACGACCGCGGTGACGAAGACCGTCTGCCCGGACAGGAGGTTCAGCTCGCCGAGGAAGCCGGACGTACCGTGGCGGATGATCTCGTTGCCGGCGCCGTCCAGGATCGCCACCTCGCCTTCGAGGATCGCGACGAACGGGTAGCTGGTATCGCCGACGCGGTACAGCACGTCGCCGACCTTCGCCGTCCGCTCCTCACCGAGCTCGGCAAGCGTCGCCAGCTGCGATGCGGACAACGTCGGACTCGCCGGTGCGGCCACGACACGACCTTAGCCGTACCGGGCTTCGCCTACGGGATCCCGGCTTTGCGCAGGGAACCATCGGTATCCCGGCGGTCGGCCCGGCCAGACCAGACTGGTCGGTAGACGCAATCGACGAGGAAGGACGACCGTGACCGACCCCGCATACGCGAACAACTACGAGAACTTCGCGTTCACGCGCGACGACGACGGCGTGCTCGTGCTCCGTTTCCACACGAACGGCGGCCCCGTCGTCTTCACCGGCCGGACCCATGAAGAATTCCCCGCTGCGCTCGAGCAGATCTCGCTCGACCGCGACAACAAGGCGCTCGTGATCACCGGCACCGGCGACTCGTTCATGGACCAGATCGACGGGCCGAGCCTCGGCGAGATCTTCAAACCGGCCGTCTGGGAGAAGATCCGCATCGAGGCCGCCAAGGTCCTGCAACGGCTGCTCGAGCTGCCGCTGCCCGTCGTCGGCGTCGCAAACGGGCCGGCGACCGTACACTCGGAATACCTGCTCCTCGCGGACGTCCACATCGCTTCGGAGCGGGCGACGTACGGCGACCAGCCCCATCCGGCCTTCGGCATCACGGGCGGGGACGGGTTGCACGTCGTCTGGGAGGAGATCGTCGGCACGGCTCGCGCGAAGTGGCTGCTGTGGACCGGTGACCAGATCGACGCGCAGACGGCACTGCAGTGGGGCGTCGTCAGCGAAGTGGTGCCGCATGAGCGCGCGCTCGAGCGGGGCATCGAGATCGCCCGCACGCTCGCCGCGAAGCCGGCGCTCTACCGGACGCTGCAAAAGCAGACGCTCAACATGAATCTCCGCCGCCGGCTCGTCCAGGACGTGCCTTTCGGGATGGCGCTCGAGGGTCTGACTGCGGCCGACCTCGCCTACCAGAACGGCGCCGGATAGCCTCGCGTTCAAGCGCCGGTGGACGACTCGTGAGCACAACCCGGAGAGGTTGGGAGACGCGCTGGCAACAATGGCAACGCTCGACGTTCGCTCGCGTTCGCGTCAAGCGTTCGCTCGCCGACGGATTCCGCTCAACCATGCGCTCTGAGCGAACATCATCGAACTGACGCGAACGCTGCTCCGAGTCGACAAGCTGGGGGTCACTGGTTCGAGCCCAGTACCGCCCACCACAGAAAACCCCCGCTAACCGGGGGTTTTCGTCGTCTCTGGGGAGAACGCGGTCAGCGCCGTGGTCGCAAAATGGTCGCAGACGCGGGTTAGCCCGGCTTCGCCGACACGAGAAAGGCCCGAAGCCGATCGGCGGGATCTTCGATACCGAGGCTCAGCCAGCTGCTGACAATGACGAGAGTTGATGCGAACACGGAAGATGCGAGCGCGCGCTCGGCCAGCTTCGGTCCTCAATGCTGTGGTGAATCACGGTTCCGTCTGGAAGCTCATGTCGGAAGCCCTCCTGGAACGAGAAGTGTCCGACGTGCATCTCGCTGTTCAGCGGCAAGTACGCGACGATGTACGCCTGCCAGACCTGAGGCGTGTCCAGAATCGCCGCCTGCTCGTACGCGCTCGGGATGAGTGCTCCGTTCTTCGGAACGCCTGTGACACCGGCCGCGATCGCGTCTGCGCGTACCTTCGCGACGTCAACGCGGAGCCGCTCCAGATCATCACCGCTCGGCAGATGTTCCAGCTGCTGTTCGGGCGGGAGTGAGCGCTCAGCCGCGTGCCCAGCAAGACGGATCATCGTGCGCGTCGTCTCTGCCTGCCACAGCTTCGCGCGGTGTTCGGGCGACTCGCGGATGAACCTGAGAAGGATGTTCGTCTCGACGGCCGGGCGCAGTAGTACGCGTGCGGCAACCCACTCTCCAGCGCGCTTGCACGTGACGTAGCCTCGGTGGAGATCGCGAGCACGCCGACCGAGGGCCATGCAGACTTCGTCAGGATCGCCGCTCGGACTGAAGGGAAGATCGAGTCGCACGGCCAGCTCCTGAAGTGCGTCTTCGATGGCCTCGACGTTCATGCGATCAAGCTATCTCCGAGTGCCGACGGCTCGTGTCTTGCGATCGCCTGACCCTCATCCGAGGCGCGACCTACGATCGCGGTCGACGTGAGGCGACCGCCGACCGACTTCGAACTGCTTCGCGCGATCTGGACGCGGCACCGCGACGAGTACGAGAACTACGACGAACTGGGCGATCGCCTGACGAAGGTGTTCGTACCGATCGACATGCCCGCGGTCGCCGACGAACTCAGTGTCGACGTGAATAGCGTATTCGGACGTCTCTACTACCACCTTGACCCGCTCTACGCCGAGCCTGCGGACGCCGCGACGAACCGCCCGCGAAAGTCGTTCTTCACGCCGAGGCTCGGGCCGGACGTGGCGGGCGAGGCGGCTGAGGCCAACTGCATCAACTTCCCGTTCCTTGAGGCGGTGCTTGCAGGGCTCTGGCAGCAGCGCAACCGCGACCGCTGGACACTCTGGATCGCGGTCGTCTCACTCGGCATCGCGATCGGCTCGCTCGTCGTCGCGGTCACGGGCTGACGTGATGCCGTGAGCGAGTCCGGGTGCCCGCTGTACTCGCAACCTTCGAAGCCGAAAGAGGTGATCTCCTTCCGCATGGGCGACGTCTTCGACCCGGACGACGACCTGTCGCTCTGGTTCTGCACCATCGCCTCGCCTTTAACGACATCGTCCTGACCCACGTCCGCGCAGAGAAGGCGGACGAGGAGTGGGAGCTGTTCTACTTCACCCGCGTCGGCCTTGGCCACTACAACGAGATTCTTCGTTTCATGGAACGCCAGAAGGAGAATCCGGCGATCAGAGACTTCATCGCGAGTCTTCCAGACGAGCTTCAAGAGGCGTACCGCGACACGCTCGTCACCTACGACGCGAACCGCGCTATCGCGAACCGCCTTCGGAATGAAGCGATCTTCCACTACCCGGACAAGAGCGGCGTGAAGGCGATGCGGAAGGCGCTTCGCAACCCTGAGTTGCAGGACGCCCCAGGCGGGGTCACATCGTCTAGCGGCAAGGTGCGCGACATGCGCCTGCACTACGCCGACGAGGTCATCGCGAAGATGGTGATGAACGCCGGCGGCGGCAGCACGGAGAGTGCGGGCGACGTGTTCGCAGCGCTGAGCGGAGGCGTGTCGGTCTTCATGCAGTTCGCGAATGCGGTGCAGGACGAGTTCTTCGTCCGCAAGCTCGGCTGACACGCGAAAACGTGCGCGCCCGTTCGCCGCCTTCCCGTCCGCGCCGTCGCGCTCGCGTAAGTCGCGGGCAGGCGGAGCCGACGTCCGTGCGGGTAGCGCGGGCGAATAGAGAGGCGAGCGCCGCTCCTAACGGCCTCCACCCGGCACCGAAGGAGGACCTCGATGCACGACTGACCTACGTCTCCCACTCACGGAATAGCAGGCGGAGTTCGACCGCGCTCTCGCGATGATGGCGTACTCCGCTGAAGTCTTTCCGCCGATGGTGCAGAGGGAGTGCGTCGCCGAGCTTCCAGCATCGATGACGTGACGTGGATTCGGTGGCGCACGCAGTTGGAGGCGACGCGTCGTGAATCATTCACAGCAAGATGCTCTCGGCTTCACGGACAACGAAGGCGACGAGTCGTGAGGCGCTACCTCTCTCGCATCCCGAAGCGCGAGTATCCCGAGGGCGTCCGCCTCGTCCACAACTTCTACCCCGGCCCGCTCGACGATCCTGGCCGCGATCGCGCTCAGGGAGGGCGGCTCCAGCGCTTCTGGATCACCGACGAGCCGGGGAACGATCGTCGCTGCTACTGCGGCTGGCTTCAGCCTGCGCTTACGCCGCGCTGCGAATCTCAGAGGCGCTCGGGCTGCGCTGGCGCAACCTCGACTTCAACGCCGGGACGATCACCGTCGCCGGACAACTCGGTCCCGAAGGCCGGCGTTGACGACGACGAAGACGCCCGCCTCGGCCTCGACGCTACCCGATGCTCCCGGCGCTCGGCGCGAACTGCTGGCGCATCGCTCCCGGCAGGCGAGTCGGAATCCCGCCCTCGTCCACGCCGACGCGCTCGTCTTCACGACCGCGCATGGGGAGCCGCAGTCGCCCGGAACGCCGCTTACGCGCCGTCCACCAGGCGGGCGACGACGTCGGGCTGAACGGGGAGGGAGTCGGGTGCGGTCGACCTCATGATCTTCGCCACTCGTTCGTCTCGAACGCCTTCGAGTTCGCGACCGTGGCCGAGGTCAGCGCGCTCGCTCGCCATGCGAACCCGAAGGTCACGCTCGCCGTCTACGCCGGGCTGACGGGCGACGGGCGCGAGAAGGCAGCGACGAAGCTCGTCGAGGGCGGCTTCGGGTCGTGATCGGCTCGGTCGAGGCACGGGCGTCAGCCAACGCCGCTAGGCGGGTCTGCGATTATTAACAGGCTGATGGCCGAGACGCACGACGTCACCTGACGCTCCCGATCCTGACCTGGACGAGCCCGGCGAGCCGATCCACTGCCGAGCCTGGAGCTGAAGACGGAACTGGATGCCCTACGAGATCCACAGACCAAGCGGGACAACTGCATCGCGCTCGCAGCACGGGCGGGCGGCGAACAGTACGTGACGCGCTCGATCGTCGAGGCGCATCCCTACGTCACTTGGCGCGACTTCAACTACTGGATCATCGAGTTGCTCGAATACCAGAAGGGGCACGACCACTACTTGCACATGCTTCAGGTGTTCTATGGCAGGTTCGACCTGCCCGAGACGTACCTAGACCGGCTCGGCCTCCAACATTTGGGAGAGGATCCGAACTAGAACCTCCGATAGGCGGCACCGTGACGAAGATTTCGGCAAAGACTTGGCCGGGCCGAGTGGTTACCCGGCCAGGGCGCAGCATCACGTCTAGCGATGGGCCGGGACACACCGGGCCAGTGTTCTCGTCGAGGTTGTACGTGCCCGCACAATGGTCGCAATGGTCGCAGCTCAGCGTTCGTTCGGGTGTAGTTCGAGCGAACCCGTACAAGCCGAAAAGCTCGGGCTTCCAGCGATAAAGCGAACCCGAGCGAACGGGCGCGAACGCTTGCCCCGTCTCGACAAGCTGGGGGTCACTGGTTCGAGCCCAGTACCGCCCACCACACGAAAGCCCCGCTCAGGCGGGGTTTTTCGTTTCCGGGGCGGAAACGCTCGGAGGGCGAGTGGCCGCAAAGTGGCCGCACCGGGTGGCCGGAACGGCCATCTCGACACGCGCCGCCCGAGCCGTCACGCTGCGGGCGTGGAGGTCGGCACCCGAGTCCACCTGCGCGACGTCGAGGGCAGCCTCATGGGTGCGCCATCGAGGGTGAGCTACGCGTCCAGCTCGAAGAGCCGGGTGGAGAAGATGGTTCGGAATCCGAGCCGCTCGTAAACGCGCTGCCCCATCGGCGAGGAGCCGAGGACGGCGAACGTGGCTCCGGTGCGCGCCGCGTGGCGCATCGCTTCGTAGGTGATCGCGGCACCAAAGCCACGTCGGCGGGCGTCGGGCCGCGTGCAGACGAAGTAGATGCCTGCGGTCGAGTCGGTCAGCAGGGTGGAGGCGGTGGCGACAGGATCGTCTGCCACCGTGCCGACGAAGTGGCGCCATCGACTGTGTGGTTCGAGTCCAATGATGGCGAAGACGCTGGCGACCCAGTCGGCCTCCTTGGGCCCCTCACCGAACCCAGCGGCGAGAACCTGGCGGTACTCGTCGAGGGCAGAGGAGTCCTCGACAGGCGTTACCTGCAGCTCGGTGGCCATGGGCATGTCAGCCAAGGCGGCGAGCTGTGCGGCCATCGCAGGTTCATCGCCCCCGTCTTCGAAGCCCGCGTCCAGAAGGAGACGCGGGAGATCGTGAGGATGCATCCCTGGGGTCCAGTGCCACGAGCCCGGCAGGGAGCGCTGCCGCAGTGCATCCCGCCACTCCTCCACCAAAAAACCGCTCCGCCCTTCGGAGGCGGTGCATCGGACAACCGCGTTGTGGTACCCGATCGGCGAACCCCCGATCGTCCACGCGATCTCGTCGTCTAGCCGTTCGACGGCGCCGCCAGCTCTCCCCATCGACAGTAGGAACTCGACGAAGTTTGTCTCGATGAGGTCAGCGGCCTGGGCGCTCATTGACTCAGTCTTGACCGCATCGTCGCACGAGCGGAACGTGAGGCGATGACCGGCGATCAGCGCACCGAAGCAGCGGCGATCTTGAGCAGGCGCGATGCGAGCGCGACGAGCTTTGCGCGAGTTGCTGACGCACCACCGGCACTACGAGGAGTTCCGCAGGCAGTTAGGCGACGAGGAGCCCTCTGGGAGACGGTGCGGCCAAGATCTGCAGCGGTCGGTGTGGGACGCGGAGCGCGAGTACGAGCACGCGGTCGGCTGCGCGGCGAGCTGGACGGAGAGCCGCGCGGGCACCTGTCATCTGAAGGGCGGGCGGACTCGACCAGGTGGTCGGACGGCGCGGAGTCCCCCGAGTACGCGAGCACCCGTCCTTCCGACTCGACCCTGAAAGTGTGGCCCGCGTGATCGAAGCGCGCCGCATGCCGGAGGCATCGACGACCCTTCCTCGCTGGGCGGTCGCGGTCCTGGGCGCGCTGTCTGCGACCGCGCTGGGCTACACCCTGTACCGGAGCACGGTCGTGACCCTCGAGTACTACGACGGCTACGAGTACTTGCTCATGGCCCGCCAGTGGCCGGCGAAGGCGGCGGTGGCTTCAACCTGGTGCGGCCGCCGCTGCTGCCGCTGCTGGACACCCCCGCGGTGTGGCTGGCCAATCGGGGCGCGCCGGCCAACCCCGGCTACGTCCTGGGGCCGCACCTGATCGCGGCGCTGGTGGCCGTGTTCAGCGTCTGGGCGGTTTACTACGCCTTCGCGGCAGCGCTCGACCGCAGGCTGGCCCTGCTGGGGGTGGTGCTGCTGGTGACCGGGCGCCTCTTCGTGCGCTACGGCTCGCTGACAATGGCCGATCTGCTGTCGATGGGCCTGGCCTCGTTGGTAGTGGGGTTGCAGGCGCGCTCGATGAACAGGCCGCCGAGCTGGACACGCGACGTGCTGTTGGGGGTGGTCATTGGCCTCGGCGCGACCTCCAAGTATCCGCTAGTACTGATGGCGGTGGTGGTGGCGCTGACTCGAGCTGCTGGTCGCGCTCAAGCGCCGTCGAATTACCGTGCGGCGGTTGCGCGGGCTGGAGGTCAGCGCGATTGCCTTTGTGCTGACCTTCGTCGCGGTAGAAGCCCTGGCCTGGTGGCTGGCCATGGGGACCGCGGCGCTGGGCCGTCTGCCCGCCGCCATCGCCGAGATCTTCACCGTCACCACCGGGTTGGTTCATCCACTGCCGGGCGAGACCCGCTGGGACAACGCGGTGATGATTGCCGCAACTACCGCCTGGCCCGTTCTGGCTCTGGCGGTGCTCGGGCTGATACTGCTGGCAAAGGATCGGGAGGAGCGCGACCTCCCCTTCCTCGCCTGGCTCGTGGGGATGGGCGGCATCTTGATCGCCTCCGTCGGGCACAACGAGGTCCGCTATCTGCTTCCTGCAATCCCCGCGCTGATCTACTTCGCCGTGCGCGCCGTAGAGTGGCTGGCGCGCCGGGCCCTGTCGCCAGCGCTGGTGGGAGCAGGCGTGACCGCGCTCGCGCTGAGCTGTGCCTTCGGAGGTGCTCGCCAGGCCTGGGCCGACGGAGATCCCGCGTTTCGCGCGGACACCGCCCGCCGGGCCGCCGCTGCTATGTCGCGCGTGCGCCAATCCGGGGGCCAGCTGCATTGGATTCGGCCCCCAATCCTGCATCTACCCGGTGCGCCGAGTGGCACTTCCTCGCGATGAGTTCTTCAATTCATTCCACTTCCGTGAACGCTTCTTGACGTACTTCCTGGGCCAGCCGGCCACGGTGATCCCGTCGCTGATGGCTGCCGCTGCCGGGGACGCAGTGGTGATGCCGGGGTCGACCTGCACGACAAGCAATGCCCTACCAGACAAGCCGCCGGGCCCCTGGATCGTCTACGGCGTCGACCGGCGCCCGCTGGCCGGCTCGGCCGCTGGCTTCGCCACCACCCGCAACGATCTGTCCCTGACGTTGTCGCGTCGTCCGCGCGGCTTATTCCTGAGAGTAGCGACTGGCTTGCCAGCGCGGTCAGACGTCCAGCACATGCTGCTGGTGAGCGATCCCGTCCCCCGCTTCTTGGGTCCCTTGCCGCTTACCACCGGCAGTGAGGTGGCTCTGGGGCCGCGACCGCCCGGCGCCTTGCGGGCGGTCGAGCTCTTCGAACTGACACTGGTAGAGGTGCCGGCGCGGTGACCGCGACTACCTCGTGTGGGTCGGTCTCACCCCATCCTCTTTGGCCTCTATCAGCTCTTGAAGCTGTTCGTGTTTCCGCAGCTGTGGCTTCCGTCAGTCAAGGGGCCGCGGTCGAAGACTCCAGGCGGCGGGCCAGAACCGTCCGGGGGCGGGACACCACCCCCTCGGATGGCTTGCCGGGTGCGGGGACCTGCTTGCAGGGGCCGCCTCGGGCCCCTGACGAGGGGCGTAGTCTGCGGGGCATGGCAGCCCGGACGGCCGTGCTCTCCGAGGGACAGCTCGCCCTGCTCGCCGAGCACGGCGAGGAGCGGCGCGCGAAGGTCGGCGACGTGCTCTTTCAGGTCGGTGACCGGCGCTATCCGCTGATCGCGATCATCGAGGGCGAGGCGGCCGTCCTCGACCAGACCGGTGCGGAGATCATCCGCCACGGCCCGGGCGGCTTCCTCGGCGAGTCGAACCTGCTCTCGGGACAGACCGTCTTCCTCACGGCCGTCGTGACCGAGCCGCTGCGCTACATCGCCGTCGAGCGTGAGGAGCTGCGAACGCTCCTGTTCGAGGACAGCGCGCTGAGCGACCTGCTGCTCTGGACCTTCATGGCTCGCAGGGAAGCGCTTCAGGCGCGGGTCGGTGTCGGCCTCGAGATCGTGGGGCCGCATTCGTCCGAGGCGACGCGACAGCTCGTCGAGTTCGCGCGCCGCAACCGCCTGCCGTTCACGTGGCTGGACACCGATCGCACCGAGCATGCGGAGGCGGTTGCGCAGATCGCCGGGCTCCCAGACGACGAGATCCCGCTTGTGCGCCTGCCGGGAGGGCCCGAGCTCCGGAACCCGTCCGCCGGCGAGGTGTCCCGCGCGCTGGGCATCGGGCTCGACCTCGACGAAGCGGAGACGGTCGACCTGCTCATCGTCGGCGGCGGCCCGTCCGGGCTCGGCGCCGCCGTCTACGGCGCGTCGGAGGGGCTCGACACGCTCGTGGTTGAGAGCAGCGCTCTCGGCGGCCAGGCGGGAACGTCGCGCAGGATCGAGAACTACCTCGGCTTCCCGGCGGGCATCAGCGGCTCGGAGCTGACGGTTCGCGCCGTCGGCCAGGCGCGGAAGTTCGGCGCCCGCATGGCCACGCCGTACCGCGCCGTCGCGCTCGAGCCCGGCGCCGAGCTTCACCTCGTCCGGCTCGAGAGTGGCCAGGAGATGAGGGCGCGTGCCGTCATTCTCGCGACCGGCGCCGAGTACCGCCGGCTTCCGATCCCGGAGATCGAGTCGTACGAGGGCGTCAGCATCTTCTACGCGGCGGGGCCGCAGGAGGCCCGGCGCTGCAGCGCCACCCGGGTCGCTGTCGTCGGCGGCGGGAACTCGGCCGCTCAGGCGGCCATCTGGCTCGCCCGCGGGGGCGCCCTTGCGACGCTTCTCCACCGCCGTGACGATCTCCGCGAGTCGATGTCGGACTACCTGATCCGCGACCTCGAGCGCGCCGGGGTCCTGATCCGCGGGCGCAGCGAGATCGGCGCATTGCACGGTGCCGACGGGCAGCTCGAGGGGGCTACGCTCGTCGACGGCGAAAGGATCGCGCTCTCTTTCCTCTTCCTCTTCCTCGGAGCCACACCGCGCACCGACTGGCTCGGTGGCACCGTCGCGCTCGACGATGACGGCTTCGTCCTCACGGGTCAGACGGCCGGTGCCGAGGGCATACTCGAGACGAGCGTGCCCGGCGTCTTCGCGGTGGGCGATGTTCGCTCGGGGTCGGTGAAGCGCTGCGCCACCGCGGTCGGCGAGGGCGCGATGGTCGTGCGCTTCGTCCACGAGCGCTTCTCTGCCGACGTCGTCGAGGCGTCGGCAGGCAGCGGCCGCTGATACCGCTCGACGCTCCGCCGGGTTGCACTTGCCGATCGCCTGGTCAAGGATGCGCCGAGGTGAACAGGGTCCGACGGTTCTGGCGACAACGAAGCAGGCGAGGCAAGACGCTGCTCGTTGTCGTGGCAGTCGTAGCCGTGGTCGCCGTCATCGGCGCGGTCGACGTTCGAGACAAGGAGGCGAACGTCGTCTCCGAGGCGACCGACACGACCGAGACGACGGAGGTGGCTACGACGAGCGAACCGATCCGGTGCCTCGATGCCGCGGGGCTATCCGACGTGGAGGAGCAAGACGTAGACCTCTGGCGCGGATTCCACGACGGTCCGTCCTACGCGATCATCGTCCACAAGCTCGCGACACCGGCGAAAGCCCCGACAGTTGTCGCCGGGACTTACGCCGTGACGGGTCAGTTCAAGGTCGCCGCAGAGGGTGAAGGGCTAACGACCGATGAGGGACTTTGGGCTGATGCTCTGGTGCAAGAGGTTGCAGCCTGCTTAGGCGGTTAACGCCACACCTGCCCTCTCAGCGTGCTCACGGTGTAGGTGGCGTTTTCGGTCTCGATGCCTTTGCCCTGTAGCCCTTTGTACGCCTTTGTCGCAGACTCGATCTTCCATCGCGATACGACCGGCCTTCGTGAGATGTCGATCTCGACCGCATACGTGACCGTGCCCTTCTTGCCCCAGGTGACATAGCGAAGCAGGATCACCGTGTTATTCACGCCAGTCAGCCCCCGGTAGCCGCGGGCTGCACCGCTGTCCGTGATGGCACCAGTGGCCCTGAAGGTTCCCTCGCCCGTTATTCCTCCATCGGTGGGGGGCTCGAGGGCGTCGTTCGTACCCGCGATGACGACCTTTACGTTCTTGGCGCCCGCCGTGGCGCCTGACGCGACCTCGGCGTCGTCGCCGCCCGCCCAGGTGGCGAGTGACGCGACCACTGCCACACCGAGGACGACACACGACGCAATCAGCAGTCCCAGCCGCATCCGGCTGAAGCCGGCAACTCTCCTCATTTCGTTCTCCTCGCCCTCACAGCGAGCAGGCGCTCGCCTGGTCTCCACGAGGCAAGAAGGACTGTCGTCGCAGAAGGCCACGGTAACCCGGGCGCCCTATGGGCGACTCGCGCGCCTCGACTCGCCGAGTCCGATGACCCAACCAGAGCCACATGCGCTTGTCAACGTTGTCGCAAGCCGCGGAGTGTGCTGACGAGTTCCGCGCGCGCTGGTGCTTCAGCCCCTTGTCGGAAGTTCAGGTTCTACGCCGGTGGTGCATCAGGGGCCGGATGCGTTCTTCGCGACGTCCCCGATGATCGCGGCCGTCTCCTGCGGACGCGACCACATCGGCCAGTGGCTCGTCGGGAGGTCGATCCAGGTCAGGTTGCGCAGCTCGGGCACGCCGGCGATGAACGAGTAGCCCTCCTTCACGGCGTCCTTGTACTGCTCGGAGGTGAACCCGGTGGCGATGATCGTGCTCGGGATGTCGCGGCGCGTGTCGTTCGTCAGCTCGACCTTCTCGCGCAGGACGCCGCCCGGCACCGGGACGGCCCGCTGCCGGAACGTCTCCATCTGCTCCTCTGAGAGCCCGTCGAGGTTCTCCTCCTCGACGATGTCCTCCCAGACCAGGGGCTTCTCGGCGTCGCTGAAGTTCGGGTCGAGGGGCGGTATGCCCGGAGCCGAGTCGACGTAGACGATCGCCGCGATCTGCTCCGGGATGCGGTCGCTCGCGATGTAGCCGGAGAACCCGCTCGCGCTGTGCACGGCGAGCACGATCGGCGGCCCGGCCGCGGCCACAGCGTCGACGATGGCGTCGACGTGGTCGGAGAGCGTTACAGAAGAGCGGTCGGCGTCGGCCGACTCGAGGCCGGGCAGCGTGATCGCGGTCACCTCGTGGCCGTCCGCGCGAAGCGCGTCCGCGACCTCGTCCCACGCCCACGCGCCGAGCCAGAACCCGGGAACCAGAATGATCGGTGTGTTAGCCATGCCGCCATCCTATGCAGGCGGCTTGTCCCTTTCGGCCGTCGCCAGAGCGACGGGCCGGCTCCTCTCTAGTCAGCCGCCTTCGGAGCTCTTGTCGGGCCGGCGGTCACCGTTCTGAGCCGCGCTCGACTCGCGCTCCGGGTGCTGATCGCTCGGAGAGAGGTCGTCTTCGAGCATCTTCCTGGCTCTCGTCCTCTCCCCATGCGACGCGGTGCGCGACTGCAGGACTCCCAGCAGCCGCTTGCGTTCCCTCTCTAGCAACATCTATCCCCCCAATCCCCGTTAGCCCGAGCACAGTGTGCACGATCTAGGCTCACTATGTGAGCGACGCGACAAACATCTGGGACGAGGTCCCCGATTGGGGCGGGATCGGGGCGCGGCCGCTCGTGCGGGCTGACGGCGGATCGCTCGGCGGTTCCGTCTGGGAGTTCCAGCCGGGGAGCACCCAGTTCGTCTACCACTTCCACCACGGTTCCGAGGAGCTCCTCGTCGTGCTGAAGGGGCGGCCGACCGTGCGCATGCACGACGGCGACCGGCAGCTCGAAGAGGGGGACGTCCTGCCGTTTCCGCGCGGGGCGGAGGGTGGTCATCAGATCCGCAACGACGGGGACGAGACCGCCCGTGTGCTCATCGTCTCGACGAACGCGGATCCAGACGTCGCGGAGTACCCGAGCAGCGGGAAGGTCGCCGCGATCGTCGCCGGAGAGCACCGCTACCACCGCGTCGAGGACGCGGTCGAGCACGCCGGTCCCGAGTAGCTCCGGACGACATTCGGCAGGGAATCCCCTCGAGGGCTTGCGCACCATGCACCCGATCTGTTAGAAACCACTCCCAATGGTGACATCTAGCGGCAACAGCTGCGGAACCCGAGGAGGCTCGACCGTGCACACGCCCTCACTTCCCGCCAACCGGCCGCCGTCGGCCACGCGCAATAGGCGCGCCCGCCGGCTTGGCCTCCTGACGGCCGCGATCACGCTCGGCTGCATCGCGCTCGCGGCGACCGCGATCGCCTCGTCGAGCGCGGACTGGCGCGACAAGGTCGATCCCTCGGTGCTCTCGGCGGCTCAGTTCGGCTCGACCGAGTTCTTCGTCTACCTCGACGCGAAGGCCAACCTGAGCGGCGCCGACGCGTTCCGGACGAAGGAGGCGAGGAGCCGCTACGTCCAGCAGCGCCTCACCGCCGTCGCGAGCGCGAGCCAGGCGCCGGTCGCGGCACAGCTCCAGCAGCTCGGCGTCCAGCAGCAGCGCGGCTTCTGGATCACGAACGCGATCGTCGCGACGGGGAACCTCGCGGTGATCCAGGCCATCGCCAGCCGGGCCGACGTCGCGCACGTGTACGGCATCGGATCGGGCCGGCTCGATCCTCCGATCCCCGCGAACCTGCCCGGCGGCACGACCTCCACGGGTGGCTCGCCGGCGGTCTTCGACAGCATCGCCAAGGTCAACGCGGACGACGCGTGGGCGCTCGGCTACCGCGGCCAGGGCGTCGTCGTCGCCGGCGCCGACACCGGCGTCCGCTGGACGCACGAGGCGCTCAAGACCCGCTACCGCGGCTGGAACGGCTCGAGCGCGAGCCACGACTACAACTGGCACGACTCGATTCACGCCCAGAACCCTGGCAACCCGTGTCCCGCCTCGGGCACGCAGCCCTGCGACGACGACGTCCTACTCGGCGGCGGCCACGGGACGCACACCGTCGGGACGATGGTCGGCTCGGGCCCCAACCGCCTGGGAGAGAAGAACGGCATCGGCATGGCGCCCGACGCGAAGTGGATCGCCTGCCGGAACATGAACCACGGCCTCGGTGTCGTTCCGACCTACCTCGAGTGCATGCAGTGGTTCATCGCCCCGACCCGGGTCGACGGGACCGGCGCCGATCCGTCGAAGGCGCCCGACGTCGTGAACAACTCCTGGGGCTGCGTCGAGGGCTGCCCGCCGCCCGCGCTGCAGGACTCGCTCGTCGCCAGCCGTGCGGCCGGCATCTTCTATGCGGTCTCGGCCGGGAACGACGGAGTCGGCCTGCCGGCGCCCGCCGCAGGGTGCAGCACGATCCACCATCCGCTCGCGCGCTATCCCGAGGCCTTCACCGTCGGCTCGACGACGTGGGACACGGACTCGATCTCGTCCTTCTCGAGCCGCGGGCCGGTGCTGCTCGGCAGCGTCAGCTCGCCGCTCCTCCTCAAGCCGAACATCACCGCACCCGGCTCGAACATCCGCTCGGCGCTCCAGGGCAGCGACTCGGCGTACGGGAGCCTGAGCGGCACGAGCATGGCCGGGCCGCACGTCGCCGGCCTCGTCGCGCTGGTCATCTCCGCCAACCCCGGGCTCGGCGGTGACGTCGACGAGGTCGAGGACATCATCGAGCAGACCGCGGTCAAGAAGACGACGACCGAGGGCTGCGGCGGCGACACGGCGACGCAGGTCCCGAACAACACGTACGGCTGGGGCCGCATCGATGCGCTCGCCGCGGTAGAGCTCGCCGAGTCGCTGCGGTCGCCTGCGGACGTGCTCGACGCCGCCTTCGACGAGATCGACGCGATGATTCAGGCCGACCCTTCGAAGGCCGACAAGCTCGAGGACATCCGAGCCAAGCTCGAGACTGCCGTGGCCGAGCTCCGGAAGACGCCGCCGAATCGCGTCGGCGCACTCGGCGCGATCGAGGGCGCAGTCGGTGAGATCGAGTCGGCGACGGCCTCGCACGAGCTGACGGCTTCGCAAGGGGCGTCGCTCCTGGATCGCGTGTCCGGCGCGGCGAGGCAGATCGCCGTGGAGGCGATCGACGAGGCGGTCGAGCGCGGTGGCAGCGCGAGCAAGATCGCGGACGCCCGGAGCCACCTCGCGCAGGGCGACTCCTTGCGGACGAAGGGCGCGTTCAAGCCCGCCGTGAACAAGTACAAGGACGCCGCCGGCAAGGCCGAAGGCGCCTGAGCTGACGGGTTCAGGAGACGAGGGCCGGGCTTGCCCGGCCCTCGTCGCGCCGGTGGTCTCGCGTGATGAAGTTGCAGTCGATGCCGGAGACCGTCGTGCTCGTCGACGCGCGGAACGTCGTTCGCTCGCGCTGGCCGAACATCCGCGAGGACCGATTTCTCGAGCTCACTGAGGAGTGGGCGGCGCGCGAGGGTGTCCGGCCGGTGATCGTGTTCGACGGTCGCGCCCCGACCGGCGCGATCGGAACCGGCCATGAGAGCGCCGACGACTGGATCGTGCGTGAGGCAGCGCGACTGGCCGAAGAAGGACACGACGTCTGGCTCGTCTCGTCGGACCGGGGCCTCCGTCAGCGCGTCGCGCCGTATGTCGAGCGTGTCATCGGCGGAGGCTCGTTCGCGGGCGAGCTCGAGCGGCTCTGACCGAGAGCAGAACGCGCAAAGACCGCCGCCGGGGCTCGCGGGCCCGCGGCGGCGGTCTTCGTCGGGACGCTGGATTCAGGCGAGGCGTGCCTTGTTCCGCTGGCTCGTGAGCAGGAAGAAGCATCCGGTGAGGAGGAGTGCCGCTCCCACACCCCCGAGCCCCCCGATCATCGCGTCGCTCCAGTCGAAGCTGTCCGCGCTCGCCGTCGCGACGATGGTGGTCGGGATCGAGCCCGGGCCGCGCGCGCCGGCGCGGTTGTCCGGGTGATTCGAGACGTTCGTGGTCGGATTCGGCGCGAAGGCGCCGGGCCCGCGCATGCCCACGCGGTTGTCGGGATGCGAGGACACGTTCGACGTGGTGTCGGTCGCGAAGGTGCCCGTCCCGCGCATGCCGGCACGGTCGTCGGGGCGGATCGAGGACGCCCGCTGCGTCGTGATCGCGCCCGGGCCCCGGGCTTCGCCGCGGTTGTCCGGATGGCTCGCGGGTCACGGACTGCTCGAAGGCGCCCGGCCCGCGCATGCCGGCGCGGTCGTCGGGGCTCTGGGCCTGCGCCACCGGCGCCAGCAGCGCCGCGCCGAGGACGATCGTCCCGATGAGCTTGGTATGAAGAGTCATCTTCGTCTCCTTGGTCGCGATCGCCCTGTGCGATCTGTCCGGTGGAGAGTCGAAGACGGCGGGAAATGCGGACCTAAGGCTGGGTAAACGCCGTCGGAGGGCGTAGCGTTGCCGCGTGGAGTTCAGGGTTCTGGGGCCGCTCGAGGCGCTCGACGGCGGCCGCGCGCTCGACCTCGGCGCCCCGAGGCAGCGCGCAGTCCTCGCCTTCCTGCTGCTCCACGCGAACGAGGTCGTTTCCAGCGACCGCCTCGCCGAGGGGCTCTGGCCGGAGGGGGCACCGAAGACCGCCGCCAAGGCGATCCAGGTCTACGTCTCCGCGCTGCGGAAGGCGTTCGGGAGCTCGCGCGACGCGCTCGAGACGCGCGGACCGGGCTACGTGCTCAGGGTCGCGCCCGGCGAGCTCGACCTGCACGAGTTCGAGCGGCTCCTGGCCGGTGCCCGTGGCGAGGAGCCACCGGCACGCGCGGACACGCTCTCGGCGCGCCCTCGCGCTCTGGCGTGGCGCGCCGCTCGCGGACTTCGCGTACGAGCCCTTCGTGCTGGCGGAGGCCGCGCGGCTGGAGGAGATGCGACAGCTCGCGCTCGAGGGGCGGCATCGAGGCGGAGCTCGAGCTCGGGCGCGGCCCGGAGCTGATCGCCGAGCTGCAAGGTCTCGTCGCCGACCGGCCCTTGCAGGAGCGGCCGCGGGCGCTGCTCATGCGCGCGCTCTACCGCGCGGGACGGCAGTCCGAAGCGCTCGACGTCCTCCGCGCAGGCAGGCAGCTGCTGGACGAGGAGCTGGGGCTCGAGCCAGGGCCGGAGCTGCGCGAGCTCGAGCGAGCGATCCTCCGCCAGGATCCCGGGCTCGCGGCGCCGCCTACGCAGGAGGAGTCGCTCCGAGCCATCGTTGCGGTGCCCGAAAGTGCGGCCGCGGTGGCGCTACTGCTCCCTCTGGCCGAGGCGTTCGCGGGCGGCCCGACTCGCCGCGAGCTCGTCTTCGCTCGCATCGTCTCGCCGGCGGCGCTCGGCGAAGCCAGCGCAGCGCTCCGCGAGCTGGCCGGACGCGGGAACGTCCGGGTCGCCGCCTTCTCCTCCTCGGCGCCGGGCGACGACGTCGTCAGGCTCGCCGCGCAACAGGACGCCGATCTGCTGCTCGTCTCGGCGGCCGGCGATCCGCTCGACGGCCCTTTCGCATCGGCGTTCGAGAATGCGACGTGCGACGTCGCCTCGCTCGTGGAGGCGGGCGGGCCGGTGGGCGACGGCCCGATCGTCGTCCCCTTCGGTGCGTTCGAGCACGACTGGGCCGCTCTCGAGCTCGCCGCCTGGGCAGCGACGATGCTCGATCGCCCGCTCCAGCTCGTGGGAGCCGCGGACGGTGATGCGGGAGGCCGGGACGCGAGCCGCCTGCTCGCTGACGCGTCGCTGATCGTCCAGCACACGGCGGGAGTCGTCGCCGAGCCCCTTCTCGGTCGTCCGGGGCGCGAAGGCGTCACTGCGCTTGCCGAGGGAGCGGGCCTGCTCGTGCTCGGGCTCTCCGACCGCTGGCGAACGGAGGGGCTGGGGGAGACGCGGGCGGAGCTCGTCGCATCGCCTCCGGCCCCGACCCTGCTCGTCCGGCGAGGCCTGCGCCCGAGCGGGATTGCGCCGCAGGCGACCCTCACGCGCTTCACTTGGTCGATCGCACGCCCGACAATCTCGGACTGACATGGCGCCCGAAGTAGGAACGCAGTTCGCCGGCTACCGGATCGAGGGCGTGCTCGGCCGCGGCGGGATGGGCGTGGTGTACCGAGCGACCGAGCTCGGACTCGACCGGCCCGTCGCACTGAAGCTGATTGCGCCGGAGCTCGCCGGCGACGCGTCGTTCCGGGAGCGCTTCCTGCGCGAGTCGCGGCTCGCGGCCTCGATCGACCACGCGGGCATCGTCCCCGTCTACGCCGCCGGCGAGGTCGACGGCGAGATCTACCTCGCGACCCGCCTCGTCGACGGCACCGATCTCCGATCGCTCCTCCTGCCGGGGCCGCTTGCGCCCGAGCGCGCTCTCCGGCTCGTGGGCCAGGTCGCGGACGCGCTCGACGCGGCGCACGCCCGCGGTCTCGTCCACCGTGACGTCAAGCCCGCGAACGTTCTCGTCGACGCGGCCGACCACTGCTACCTGTCCGACTTCGGCCTGACCACGCAGCTCGGTGCGGGTGGCACGACCGCCACCGGGCACCTCGCGGGATCGCTCGACTACCTCGCTCCGGAGCAGATCCGTCGCGGCGAGATCGACGGTCGCACCGACCAGTACGCGCTCGCCTGCGTGCTCTACGAGCTCCTTTCCGGCGCGCCGCCCTTCCGGCGCGAGACGGAGGCGCAGACCCTCTGGGCGCACATGCAGGAGGAGCCGCCCCCGCTTCCGGCATACGACGAGCTCGAGCCGGTACTCGCGCGCGCTCTCGCGAAAGAGCCGAAGGATCGCTACGAGAGCTGCAACGCGTTCGTGGACGACGCGCGCTCGGCGCTCGGCCTCGGGCCGTCCCCGTTCGCGGTCAGGCGTCGCCGTCGCCGCGTAGGCGGTCGGCTGCTCTACGCGGGCGTGGCGCTGCTCGTGCTCGCCTCGGTCGCGGCCGTGCTCGCGTTGACGCTCGGGTCGGGCGATCCGCTCGTTGCGCCGCCTAACTCCGTCGGCGTCGTCGACCCAACCTCGCTCGAGCTCGGTGCGGCGATCCCCGTCGGCAACACGCCCACGGAAGTCGCGGCCTCGGACGACTGGGTGTGGGTCGTGAACTCGAACGACGGCGCGGGAACGATCTCGCGGATCGACGCCGACACGGGTCAGCGCATCTCGACGTTCTCGGTCGTCGGCACGCCCCGGAACATCCTCGCCGCGTTCGGCTCGTTGTGGGTGGGGACGACGGAGGGTCAGGTCCATCGCGTCGAGCCGAGCACCGACACCATCGAGACGAGCTGGACGCTCCCAAATGCCGGCGAGTCCACGGCGTTCGCGCCCGACGTCGGCGCCGGGCTGGCTCGCCGAGGGCCCGAACGGAGTGTGGGCGGGAAGCAGTCGCGCGCTGTCGCGCATCGATCCGCAGACGTCGCGTCTGATCCCACGCGAGAGCTCGACCTGGGGGCCGATGGCCTACGGTTTCGGCTCACTCTGGGTTCTCGGCACCGAGCTCGATCGGGTGTCCGTCGCGACGGGCGAGATCGTCGGGACCGTGGACCTCGTCGGAGGAGGCGGGGACATCGACACGGGCTTCGGATCGGTCTGGATCGCGGACGGCGAGAACCAAACTGTGCTCCGCGTCGACGCTCGGCAGGAGGCGATCGTTCGCACGTACGACTTCCAGGGGAGCGTGCTCGGCGTGGCGGCGAGCGACGACCAGGTCTGGGTCGCGAGCGACGACGGCACGGTTGCCCGGATCGATCCGGAGACGGACGGGGTCGCCGTCGTCGAGGTCGGTGGCGCGCCTCGGTCGGTCGACGTAGGCACCGGCGCGGTGTGGGTTTCGGTCGACTGAGTTGACGAACGGCTGACGCCGGAAGATCATGGCCCTGTGAAGGGGGCGGCTGTGGCGCTGCTCGTGCTGGTCGCGGGCGTGACCGCGTGTGCGGGAAACGATGACGGGGTCGAGCCCGTCGCGACGAGCTCGTGCGCCGAGCTCCTCTACGAGGGGGAGGGCGATCCGGACGTCATCGTCGTCTCCGACCTTCCGCGCCGCGGGATCGGCGCCGAGACGGCGAGCCTGATGATCGACGCGATCGAGTTCGTGCTCCGAGAACGGGAGTTCCGGGCGGGGGAGCTTCGCGTCGGCTACCAGGCCTGCAACGACACGGTCGGCGAGGAGGTCTTCGACGAGGGCCTCTGCAGGCGGAATGCCCAGGCGTACGTCGAGACCGCCGACGTGGTCGGGATCATCGGGCCGTGGAACTCCGCGTGCGCCCAGAACCAGATCCCGATCGTGAGCTCGGAGGCCGCCGGGCCGCTCGCGATGGTGAGCCCGGCGAACACGTACGAGGGCTTGACTCGCAAGGTGCCAGGCGAGACTTCGGGTCAGGAGCTCTACCCCGACGGCGTTCGCAGCTACACGCGCGTCGTCACCCATAGCGTGGCGCAGGGCACCGCCACGGCGCACTTGGCGGCGCGCCTCGGGGCTCGTCGCGCCGTCGTCGTCCACCAGGATCTCCGGAACTCGTACGTTCGCGGAAATACCGTGCCCTTCGTCCGGACAGCCAGGGGCCTCGGGCTCGAGGTCGTCCAGGTCGAGTGGCCTCTCCGACAGAGCTACACGCAGCTCGCCGCCGAGGTCGCCGCGGCCCGTCCCGACGCCGTCTTCCTCTGCTGCGAGACGCAGGTCAACGCCAAGACGCTCATCGAGGATCTGCGGGCCACCCTTCCCGCGCGGGTCCGGCTCATCGCTCCCGACTCCTTCGCCTACGACCAGATCGCGCGAAGACCTGGGACCGGCAGGCGAGGGCATGCTCGTCACGCTTCCCGGTGTCCCGGCGGAGGAGCTACCGCCGGCGGGGAGGGCATTCCTCGGCGAGTTCGGGCAGCCGGCGTTCGTCGAGCGCGGCTTCCTCGGCGCCCCGGAAGCCGCACAGGCCGCGGAGGTGCTGATCGACGCGATCGGCCGCTCGGACGGTTCGCGCGCGTCGGTCGTCGACGAGCTCTTCGCGACCGAGGTCGAGAACGGCATCCTCGGCACCTTCTCGTTCGACCGCTTCGGAGACATCGACCCCGCGGCGGTCGGCGTCTACCGCTTCGAGGGCGGGAAGATCGTCGCCGACAGTGTGGTGCGGGTGCCGAGCGGGAGCGGCCCGTGACGACGTCGCGCCGTACGGTCGCGGTGGTCGTCGTCTGCCTGACCGTGTTCGCCGGCGCGTGTGCCGGAGGTGATGCCGAGGTCGAGCCGGTGGCGACGAGCTCGTGCGGCGAGCTTCTCTACGAAGGAGACGGCGAGCCGGACGTGATCGTCGTCTCCGATCATCCCGCTGCGCGGGGCGGGCGCCCGAATAACCAAGCAGATGGTCGATGCGATCAAGCTCGTCCTCCGGCAGCGCGAGTTCCGGGCGGGCGAGCTTCGGGTCGGTTTCCAGTCGTGCAACTACGCCGTCGGCGAGGACCTGGACGCGGGACAGTGCAGGCGGAACGCGCGGGCAAACGTGGAGACGGAGGCCGTCGTCGGGATCATCGGGCCGTTCAACTCGGGCTGTGCCGAACTTCAGATCCCGATCGTGAGCCGCGCGACGGCCGGGCCGCTTGCAATGGTCAGTCCCTCGAACACCTCCCAGGGGCTGACGCGCGGCTCGTACTCGTCCTCCCTCTACCCCGACGGCGTTCGCAGCTATGCCCGCGTCGTCACTCACGACCAGGCGCAGGGCGCAGCGGCGGCGCATCTGGCAAAGCGCCTCGGTGCTCGGCGAGCGGCGGTCATCGCCCAGCGAGGCTTCGACGACCCGTACGTGCGCGGCGCTGACGAAGTCGTTCCGAGCAGCCGCTGCGGGCTCTGGCGATCGACACGAGGTCGCTATCGACTGGCCGTTGCAGGACAGCTATGCCGAGCTCGCGGCGTCGATCGCCGCGGCGCGTCCGGACGTCGTCTATCTCGTCGGGTTGCCCGAGCTGAACGCGAAGACGCTCATCGAGGATCTCAGGGCCGAGCTTGGCCCGATCCCGATCATCACCCCCGACTCCTTCGCCGCGGACGACATGGCGCTGGAGCTCGGGCCGATCGGTGAAGGACTGCTCACGACCGTGCCGGGCATCCCGCACGGCGCGCTTCCGCCGGCAGGACAGCGCTTCCTCCGCGAGTTCGGCCAGGCACCCGTCGTGCCGGATCAGCCCGGCGCGCCCGAGGCGGCGCAGGCAACGGAGGTGCTCCTCGACGCGATCGGCCGCTCGGACGGGTCGCGCGCGTCGGTCGTCGAGGAGCTCTTCGCGACGAAGGTCGAGAACGGCATCCTCGGCTCGTTCTCCTTCGACCGCTTCGGCGACATCGATCCTGCGCCCGTCGGTGTCTACCGTTACGAGAAGGGCAAGATCGTGGTCGACGGCGTCGTGCGGGCGCCGCTTGGGCCGTAGCTCAGTCGTCCGCGCACTCGGGGCAGTCGACGTCCTTCGCGGCGGCCAGGTCGGCGACCCAGTCGCGCAGCTTGACGCCTTCGGTCTCCGTCTCGTAGAAGGTCGAGCGGTCGAACGAGCAGTGCTCGGAGCCGCAGGCGAGGAATGACCGGTAGTTCGGGAGCTCCTTGAGCTCGCGTTCCGCCGCGCGGAGCCGCGACGGGAAGTCTTCCGGCTGGCCACCGACCGCCCAGTAGAACTGCATCTGCACGTCGTCCTGCGCGTGGTTGAAGCGGGCGAACGTGCGCTCCGGGTACTGCTCGGCGAGCGCGGTCAGGTACTCGACCATCGTCCAGCGGCCGTTCGGGCGTGGCGGCGAGAACCACTCCGGGAACACCTCGTGCGCGCCCCAGCCCTCGAGGTTGACCGGCCGGTGGAAGACGAACGCGAGCGAGTCGCCGACCTGCGTGACGCGAGCATCGGGATAGCGCTGCAGGATCGAGTCGACGTGGAACGCGGAGCCGACGCTGCCGGCGCTGCAGCCGGCGACGAACACCTCGCTCGGATCCGGGAAGTCGGCGTAAGCGCGCTCGAGCGCCGCGGTCGCGTTCAGATGCCCCTTCTGCTCGACGGTGTGCGGGCCGTACGTCACTGTCCGCGTGCCCATATGCACGTCGCCGGTGCAGGACGGGACGAAGACCATCGAGTAGTCGGCGAACGGGTTGTCCGGGTTCTCGAGGGCGAGGACGCCGTCCGAGAGCTCGGGGTCGTCGGAGCCGTCGACGTCGTCGTCGAACCACGGGCTGAGCGGCGCGCACGTCGTCTCGTCGAAGCAGCCGCCGCCACCCTCGAAGAAGACGAGCAGCTTCTCGGGATCGCCCTGCCGGATCCAGAACGCGTACGGCCCGCCACGCGCGCAGCGGGTCTCGCCGCCGGGCTCGACGCCGCTCCCAGCTCCCGAGCGTGAAGCTCACCTCGCCGCCGCCTCCCGCGCAGCCGGTGAGGAGCGCGATGGCCAGGGCGAGCAGGAACGGCGTCTTCCTCACTGGATCGCTGTCCTAGACGCGCTCGGGCGCCCGCGGTTAGGTTGAGCGCCGTGCAGATCCGCGCCGCAGTACTCGAGGAGTTCGGGCAGCCGCTCGTCGTCCAGGAGCTCGAGCTCGCCGAGCCGAAGGCGGGCGAGGCGCTCGTCCGGCTTGTCGCGTGCGGCGTCTGTCACACCGATCTCTACACCGCCTCGGGCGCCGACCCGACCGGGTACGCGCCGTGCGTCCTCGGCCACGAGGGAGCCGGCGTCGTCGAGAAGGTGGGCGAGGGCGTGACCTCGCTGCGGCCCGGCGACCACGTCGTCACGCTCTTCGCACCCGAGTGCGGCGAGTGCGTCCATTGCGTCAGCGGCCGGACGAACCGCTGCGTCGCGATCCGCGACCAGCAGGGGCTCGGCTACCTCCCGGACGGGACGACGCGCCTCTCCCGCGGCGACGAGCCGATGCGGCACTTCATGGGCACCTCGACGTTCGCGGAGTACACGGTCATGCCGGAGATCGCGCTCGCGAAGGTCTCGCCGGAGGCGCCGCTCGAGGGTTGCGCGCCGTTCGCGTGCGGGCTCGCGACCGGGATCGGCGCCGCGCTCTACACCTCGCGAGTGGAGCCGGGCTCGACCTGCGTCGTCTTCGGCTGCGGTCTCGTCGGCCTGGGCGCGGTGATCGGCTGCCGGCTCGCGGGAGCGGAGCGCATCGTCGCGGTCGACCTCTCGGAGGCCCGGCTCGCGGAGGCGCGCCACCACGGTGCGACCGACACGCGCGTGGCTGCGGAGGACACCGTCGACTGGATCCGCTCCGAGACCGGCGGCTTCGGCGCCGACTACACCTTCGAGGCGACCGGGAACGTCGCGGTCATGCGGCAGGCGGTCGAGTCCGCGCGGGAGGCGTGGGGGCTCGCGACCATGATCGGCGTCGCCGGGAAAGGGGAGACGCTCGACATCGTCCCGCGCTTCCTCATCACCGGCCGCCGCGTCACCGGCTCGTCGTTCGGCGGAGTGAAGGGGCGCACCCAGGTGCCGCAGCTCGTCGACCGCTGGCTCGCGGGCGACATCGACGTGGACGCGCTCCTGAGCCACCGCCTCACGCTCGACGAGGTCAACCGCGGCTTCGAGCTGATGGAGGCCCAGGACGGGATCCGCAGCGTGATCGTCTTCGAGTGATCCGGACGCGGGGCCTCACGCACGTCGCGCTCAAGGTGCGTGACGTCGATCGTGCGCTGCGCTTCTACGTCGAGGTATTCGGCGTCGTCGAGGTGTTCCGCAGCGAGGGCTTCGTCCAGGCTCAGACTCCAGGCAGCTACGACGTCCTCGTGTTCCAGGACGGACTCGAGGGCGTGGCGGGCTCCGGAGACCTTGCGCACTTCGGCTTCCGGCTGGTCGACTCGGACGACATCGACGCCGCCGTCGAGGCGATCGGGGCCGCCGGTGGCACGATCGTCAGCCGCGGCGAGTTCGCTCCCGGCGAGCCGTACGTCTTCTTCCGCGACCTCGACGGCTACGAGGTCGAGGTGTGGCACGAGCCGACGACGCCGGTCGATCCCGCCGATGGGCCTTGACGCCGTAGCGAACGCAGGTAGCGTTTAGCGCACCTCGTGCGCCTGCCAACACGCACCGGTCTCGTTCTTGCCGTCGCTGCCTTCGTCGTCGCATTGCCGACGGCGGCTGGCGCGCTGCCTTCAGGCCCGAGCGGGCCGGTAGGCGTCGCGGCGAACAGCCAGACCTACCAGGACTCCACCGGCGAGAACCCGGCGGCGCCCGACATCACCTCGCTCGTCGTCTCGAACGACGACGCGGGCGTGATCTCGTTCCGGATCAACGTCCCCAACCGGCCGGCGCTGGGCCAGGACATGGTCATCGACCTGTTCGCGGACACGGACAACAACCCGAACACGGGGTCGACCGACTTCGGCGGCGCGGACTACGTCGTCGAGCTGATCCAGGGCGAGGTCCAACTCTTCCGCTGGGACGGCACGAACTTCACGCGCCGGTTCGGCGATCCGCCCGCGATCACGCTGTCGTTCTCGTACCAGGGTGGCGTCACGATCCGCATCTCCGCCGCCGAGCTGGGGAACACGCAGCGCCTCAACTTCTTCGTCATCGTCGAGTCCGGGATCGTGTTCGACCCGGTGACGGGCGATCCGGACTTCGCGAACGCCGTCGGCGACGCTGCGCCGGGCGGCGGAGTCGGCCTCTTCCCGTATCAGGTCATCGTCGCCCGACCCACGCTGGTCGTCCGCTCGGTCAGGGCCACGCCGCCGGCGCCGCGCGCCGGGCGCCCGTTCACGCTGCGGATGGTCGCCGCGCGCTCGGACACGAACGCGGTGCTCCAGAACGGCCGCGTCACCTGCCTCGGCCGGGCCGGGAACACGAGGCTTCGTTCGCAGCTCGCACGCGTTCAGGGCGGCGCGGTCGTCTGCACGTGGCAGATCCCGGCGAACGCGCAGGGCAAGACGTTCCGCGGGACGGTGACGGTCGTCTTCGAAGGCCTCCGGGCGTCCCGGAACTTCTCCGCGCGGATTCGCTAGCCTCATCCGGGTGGGACGCCGTCTTGCGCTTCTCGCCGGTCTCCTAGCTCTCGTCGCGTTCACCGGGTCCGCGTCAGGCGGCGTCGATCCCGTCGGCAAGATCCGCGACTACTCGTTCCCGTACGTCGCGCAGGGACCCGACGTGCGCTCGCTCGTTCCGCGCGGTCCCGCGAACCACACCCGCGTCATCCTCGAGCTCGACGAGCCGCCGCTCGCGGCGGCAGCCCCGCGATCGGCCTTCATGCGCGTTGGCACGCGAATGAAGCTGAACGTCCAGAGCTCCTACGCGCAGTCCTACCTCTCGCGCCTCGCGACCTCGCAGCAACGGGCGATCGCGAGCCTGAAGGCGGCGATGCCAGAGGCGACGGTCTCGCGGAGGTACCGGATCCTCCTGAACGGGTTCGCGGTGAGCCTCCCGTACGCGAAGCTGCCCGAGCTGCTCGAGCTCGACGTCGCGAAGACGGTCTACCCGAGCTACACGTACACGAGCCTGATGAACCGCGGCCCGGCGGTCATCGGCGCGTCGCAGTTCTCGGCGCAGACCGGCGCGCGCGGCGACGGGGTCAAGGTCGCCGTCGTCGACGACGGCGTCGATCACGAGCACGAGTTCCTCTCGCCAACGGGCTTCTCGTTCCCGGCCGGCTTCCCGAAGGGCCCGGGTGGATCGACGACGCCGAAGGTGATCGTCGCTCGCGGCTTCGCGGGGCCGGGCGCGAACAGCGCGCCCCTCGACCGCGAGCAATCGTTCCACGGCACCTTTGTCGCCGGTGTTATCGCCGGAAAGGCGGACACGGACATCGACGCCGGCCGTACGGGCTTCTGCTCGGAGGGGAACGGCGGCTGCCATCCGGCGGTGCAAGACTTGAGCGGCGTCGCGCCGCGCGCGTTCATCGGGAATTACCGCGTCTTCAACGTCCCGCTCCCGCTCGGCGGCTGCTGCTCGGGCACGACGCCCGAGATCGTCGCCGCGTTCGAGGCCGCGGTCGCCGACGGCATGGACGTCATCAACTTCTCGGGCGGCGGCCCGCAGGCCGACCCCAGGACGGACGCGATGATGCCGACGATCACGAACGTCGTCCGCGCGGGCGTCGTCCCCGTGATCTCGGCGGGGAACGACCGCGACTTCTTCGGGCTCGGCACGAGCGGCTCGCCCTCGACCGCGCCGGAGGCGATCAGCGTCGGCGCGACGGCCAACGGGCACGTCTTCGACGCGTCGCTGTCGGTCGTCACGCCCGGCGTGTCGATCGGCCGGATCCCGTTCGTCCCCGTGGACACGATCCCGCCGAGCTGGATCACCGCGAACCAGAGGCTCGTGGACGTCGGAGCGTTCCCGGGCGTGAGCCGGCTCATGTGCGGCGACGGCGCGGCGCCTCCGGCGAACTCGCTCCGCGGCGCGATTGCGCTCGTTTCCCGCGGCGGTTGTCCCTACGACGCGAAGGTCGCGCGCCTGCGCGACGCGGGCGCGGTGGGAACGGTCGTGGTCGAGAACCGCGGCGGCGATCCGCAGTTCGCGCTCTTCTCCGGGAACGGCGGCATGATCTCCGACCTCGACGGCGCCCGTCTGCGGGCGGCGATGGCCTCGACCGGCGGCGCGGTCCAGGTGCGCTTCACGCGCGATCTCCTCGAGGTGGACACGACCTGGGCGGGCGTGCCGACGAGCTTCTCGGCGGGCGGCCTGACGCCGTTCGGCCACAACCTCAAGCCGGATGTCACGGCTCCCGGCGCGAACATCATCTCCTCGACCCTTCCCGAGAACGCCGGCGACCCGTTTGCGATCTCGGCGGGCACGAGCTTCTCGGCGCCGCATGTCGCCGGCGCGGCCGCGCTCCTCCTCCAGCGCCACCCGAGCTGGACGCCGCAGCAGGTCAAGTCGGCGCTGATGTCGACCGCGGGGCCCGCGTTCGCCGACTCCGCGCTCACGCAGGAGGCCTCCGTGCTCGTCCAGGGCGCAGGTCTCGTACGCGTGGCGGCCGCCGACAACCCGGTCATCTTCAGCGACCCGCAGTCGCTCTCGTTCGGCTACCTCGACGTGAACGCCGGCGCTGCAAGCCGCGCGATCCCGGTCACGCTCTCCGACGCCGGGGGCGGCGCGGGAGCGTGGAGCGTCGAGGTGCAGCCGCAGGTCGCCTCCGCCGGAGCGTCGCGTCTCGGTGGCGCCGTTCTCGCTCGGGAGCGGCGGGACGACGATGGTGCAGATGGTCGCGACCGCGGCCGCCGGCTCGCCGCAGGGCGACAACTTCGGGTTCGTCATCCTCCGCAACGGGAGCGTGACGCGCCGCATCCCGTACGCGTTCTCGGTCACGCGTCCGCAGCTCGGGAACGCGCAGGTCGCGCCGCTCCGGCCGCGTCAGACGGGCGACACGCGGACGGGGACGGATCACGCGCGCGTCTACCGCTGGCCGACCTCGCCTTTCGCGATCCTCGGCATCTTCGGCGTCGACCCGTCGGTGAACGAGGACGGGCGCGAGAAGGTGTACTCGCTCGACATCCCGCGCCAGGCGGTCAACGCGGGAGTCGTGATCGAGCGACCGGCGATCAAGATCAACGCCTCGATCATCTCGCTGCTGAGCTCGAACCAGCCGATCCACCCGTGGTTCCTCAACTCGCAAGACGAGAACGACGTGACGGGCTACGCCGGGATCCCGAACAACTCGAACGGGTACATGCCCGACTTCCTCTTCAACACGGGCTCCGCCGGTGGGGTCTTCCTCCCGGCCGGGCGCTACTACGTGTCGGTCGACTCGGGACGCGACCTCTTCAGCGGCCGCTCGCTCGCCGGGCCGTTCACGCTGCGCTCGTGGGTGAACGATGTGCGGCCGCCGAACGTGACGCTGATCACGCGCCGCGTCTCGGCGGGCCGGCCGACGATCGTCGCTCGCGTGCGTGACGCAGCATCGGGCGTCGACCCGCTGTCGCTCCTGCTCTTGTTCGGGACGAACCAGCTCGGCGCGCTCCAGTACGACGCGACGACGGGCATCGCGGTGTTCTCGATCCCGCGTGACGTGAACCCGCTCGAACCGGGGCCGGAGTTCATGCGCGTCTTCGCCTCGGACTTCCAGGAGACGAAGAACATCCACACCGAGGGCGTGAACCCGATGCCGAACTCACAGTTCCGCGGCATCCGCATGGAGGTCGTCAACCGGCCCACGATCGCGTGGATCCTCCCGAACCAGGGTGCCTGCCTCCCGGCGCGGGCGAAGCTCCAGATCGTCGCGGGCTCGCGCGCCGAGGTCTCCTCGGTCGGGTTCTTCGACGGTCGGCGCCAGATCGCCCGCGTGCGGCGGAGCGTGGCCGGGACCGGGATCTACGAGTTCAACTGGCGGACCGCCGGCCGGCGCCGCGGCCCGCACACGCTCACGGCGGTCGTCTCGGACCGGCAAGGCCGCGAGGCCGAGGCCACGCGCACCGTGCGCGTCTGCCGCTGACGGCGCCGGATTGGTCGCAGCGACGCTCTTCGGGACGCCGCTTCCCGACGGCGGGACGATCGGCGTCGCCGCACCCGCGAGCCCGTACGACAGCCGCTCGAGCGTGCTGCGAGGGGTCGAGTGGTGGGAGGCGCGCGGCTACCGCGTCAAGCTCGCGCCCGGGATCTGGGAGCGCGACGACTACGTCGCCGGGAGCCCGAAGTCGCGCGCCGACGACCTGAACGCGCTCTTCGCCGATCCCGAGGTCGACGTCGTGCAGGTGCTCCAGGGCGGGTTCGGCTCGATGCAGGCGATCCCGTATCTCGACTTCGACCTCATCGCCGAGAACCCGAAGCCGCTCGTCGGCTTCTCGGACATCACCGCGCTCCACGTCGCCATCCGCCAGCGGACGGGCCTCGCGACGATCTACGGCAACGGCCTCTCCGGGGTCGGGAGCGCGAACGTCACCGAGTTCTCGAAGGAACGCCTGCTCAGCGTGCTGCGCGAGGGAGGCACCGGTGAGGTGCCGCCCGATCCCGACGACCCGTGGGTGCGCGTGATCCGCGGCGGGAAGGTGACCGCGCCGCTGGTCGGCGGCTGCCTCTGGCTCCTCATGCAGACGATGGCGACGCCGTGGGAGCTCGAGCTCGACGGCGCGATCCTGTTCTTCGAGGACGTGCACTGCCCGCCGTACTACATCGACGGCAACCTCGTGCACCTCGAGCAGGCGGGGAAGCTCGAGCAGGTCGCGGGCGTGGTCGTCGGGCACATGGAGCGCTGCGACTACGGCGACACGCGGCAGGTCTCGGACTGGGCGCGCTCGCGCTCGCTGGAGGACGTGCTCGAGGAGCGGCTGGAGCCACTCGGCGTCCCGGTCGTCTACGGGATGCCGCTCGGGCACGGGAAGCATCTCGCTGCGCTCCCGCTCGGCGTCACCTGCACGCTCGACGCCGACGCGCGGACGCTTACGGTCGACGAGGCGGTGCTTCGTTGATCTCGGGCGCCGGTTCGTCGGCCGGGTGGAGGAAGAGCCCGCGGAAGAAGCCGAAGATGCGCGCGCCGATCGGCGGCCCTGGCGGCCCCGGGCGCTGCGACCAGGCGTAGGCGAACTCGGCGCCGAGCAGGAAGATCAGCGCGATGACGTAGACGTAGAAGAGGAACGTCATCACGCCCGCGAGCGAGCCGTAGATCAGGTTGTAGCGGGAGAAGTCCGCGAAGAGGGTGGCCAGGATCTTCGTCGCTCCCCAGGCGAGCACGGTCGTGAGGATGGCGCCGGCGAGCGCTCCTCGTGTGCGCAGCTTCCGCGCCGGGACGAAGCGGTAGAGGCCGAGCGCGAGCACCGCCACGAGCACGAGCTGGAGCCCGTCCTGGAAGAGGAACGAGACGTACGCGCCGACTCCGAGGCTGTCGGCGGCGTCGTCGACGAGGCCCTTGAAGAACCCGATGAAGGCCGAGAGCGCGATGACGAGCAGCACGAGGAGGCCGACGATGCCGAGGAGCGCGAAGTCGACGAGCTTCGCGTGAGCCGCCGGGCCGCCCGCGCTCGACCTTCATCGCCGTCTCGAGCCCGACGCGCAGCGAGGTCATCATCCCGGAGGCGCCCCAGAGCAGCGCGACGAGCGAGATGAGCCCGATCGCCGAGAGCGGCGTCGCGATCCCTTCGATCGAGCTCGCAATGTCCTGCTGGCCCGACTCGGAGACGGGTAGGACGTCGATGAGCTCCTCGATGACGCGCTCGCGGAGGCTGTCGTCGGTCAGGACGAGGCCGAAGATCGAGACGAGCACGATCGTGAGCGGGAAGAGCGAGAAGAGCACGTGGAAGGAGATCGAGGCCGCGTACTGCGGGAGCCGGTCGCGGAAGAGGTCCTCGATCGCGCGCGGGAGGGCGTTGGCGATGCCCGACGAGGATGTCGAGCGGACCGCGCAGGAGGCGCGTCAGCCTGCCGCCGTCTCCGACCGCCCCGGTCTCGCTCATGGCTGCTGAGTCTACGAGCGGGATGTGTCAGGCACCTGCGCGCCGACCTCCGCGGCAGACTTCCGCACGTGCCCGGCCGGAACCGCGCCGCCCGCATCGTCGACTCGATCCCGTTCACCGTCGTGGTCGTGGCGACGATCGCGGTCAACGCCGTCGTGCTCGGCCTCCAGACCTACGACGGCGTCGTCGACGAGTGGGGCTCGACGCTCGACGCGATCAACGCCGCCTGCGTCGGGGTGTTCATGGTCGAGCTCGCGATCCGCATCGCCTCGTACTGGCCGCGGCCGTGGGAGTTCTTCCGCAACGGCTGGAACATCTTCGACTTCGTCGTCATCGGGGCGACCTTCGTGCCGGGCGTGGCCGAGAACTCGACGCTGCTCCGGCTCGTGCGGCTGCTCCGCGTCGTGCGCATCGTGCGCGTGCTTCCCGACCTGCGCGTGCTGCTGCGCGGCGTCTGGCGGAGCGTGCCGCCGCTGGCGTCGATCGGGGCCGTGACCGCGATGATCCTCTTCGTCTACGGGATGGTCGGATGGGTCCTGTTCGCGGACGACCTGCCCGAGCAGTGGGGGAACATCGGGCGGGCGATGCTGACGTTGTTCGTCATGTTGACCCTGGAGGACTTCCCGGTCTACATGGACGAGGCCATGGAGATCCACCCCTGGGCGTGGATCTACTTCGTGAGCTTCATCCTCGTGGCCGCGTTCATCGTGCTGAACGTGCTCATCTCGGTGGTGCTGAACTCGATGGAGGAGGCGCGCGAGCACGACCGCCGCCAGGCGATCCGCGACCGCTACGAGGCACGCGGCACCGGAGCCGTCATCGATCCCGACGCGCACGCGCCTGTCGTCGAGCGGATCGCGATGCTCAGGTCGGCTCTCGACGAGCTCGAGGTCGAGCTCGCGCTGGAGAGCGCGCCGCCTGGCGAGCGTAACCGCGGCAGCCCGTAGGGCGCGCCGCAGGCTGTGGATCGATTGGCAGCGGACTCGTTGGTTCACAGGGTCAGACCCTCAGCGGGCCGCCCGCATCACTCAGCGGTTCTCGCCGCTCAAAGCCGGCCATTCGCGACAGGTTGCTGTGAACAAGTCGGCGCTCACTTGTCCACTTACAGGGTCAGACCCTGTAAAGAAGCGCGCGCCGGCGGCCATGTCCGCACCGGCGTCGAGCTCGACTGTCGGTCGCGCAGCTCGTGGAGGACGTAGGCGGCGACCGGCTCCTCCTTGCCCTTCACGCGGCGCGGCGGCAGCGCCTCCACGACCGCGGCAGCGCCGAGGCGGCGGAACGTCGCCTCGCCGATGAGGACGCTCCCGACCGGAGCCTCCGCCTCCAGACGCGCGGCGAGGTTGACGGCGTCGCCGACGACGCCGTGCTTGCGGTGGCCGGTCGGGCCGCCGACGACGCCCGCGAGCACCTCGCCGCTCGAGACGCCGACGCGGAATCGCGGCCAGTCGTCGTGGCCGGACGCGACCTCGCGCGCCGCCTCCTGGAGGAGCAGGCCCGCGCGGGCGGCGTGCGCGGCGTGCTCGGGGTCCTCGTCCTTGCCCCCGAAGACGACCATGAGCTCGTCGCCGACGATCTGGTGCACCTCGCCGCCCGCGCTCTCCATCAGCGGCACCACGCGCTCGAAGTAGGCGTTGAGCATCGCGGCGACCTCGGCCGGGTCGTGCCGCTCGGAGAAGCTCGTGTAGCCCTGGAGATCGGCGAGGACGATGCTCACGTCCTTCGCGCCGGCGAGGGTCTCGTCGAGGTACAGCGCGCTGAAGCGCTCCTCGTGCCACTCCGTGCGCGCGGCCTGCGCGATGACGAGGAACGCGCCGAGCATGAGGATGTGCCACTCCCACCACGAGAGCTGCCAGTTCCGCGCCCAAGCGATCACGACCATCGCCTCCGCGAGCAGCGCGAACGCGAGCGTGAACGCGAAGACGAAGCGCGCGCGGCGGCGGCGGTAGATGCGGACGAAGCCGATCGCGGCGATCCCGTACAAGCGCGACGCCGACCGCCGCCAGGACGAGCTGCCAGCCGTCGAGCTCCTTCCGGCGCGAGCGCGTCGTCGAGCGGCGGCAGCTCGGCGAGCGAGACGATTCCCCAGACCACCAGCAGCGCGACGAGCACGCCGAGCAGAAGCCCCGCGTGCCGGACGACGAACCGCGCGCGGTCGTGCGACAGCTCGAACGAAGCCGACGCGCGGCGAAGACCCCGGCCACCACGAGCCCGACCGGCGTCGCCAGCTCGAAGCCCGCGTTCGGCCCGAGCAAGACCGTCGGCGTCGCGAGCGCGTGCAGCCCGAGGAAGCCCGAGCTCGCGATGAAGGCGAGCGAGATGAAAACGAGCCGCGCGTCACGGCGGCGGCGAGCGGCGACGCTGACCGCCCACCCGAGCGCGGTCGCGACCGCCGCCGCGCCCGAGCACGAGCCAGAAGTGCGCCTGCTGGTTCTCCCAGCGGCCGTCGAGCGCCGGCCGCGCGAGCAGGAGCGCGAGCAGGACGAGCGGCGCGAGCGACGACCGCGAGCCAGACGACCTCGTCAGTGAGCCCCGAGAATCTCACACCGAATCAGGCTAAAGCCTGACCCACAACGCGGGTACTCTTGAGGCGTGATGTTCCGGGACACAGCTTCCTCGTAGCGCCCGGCCGCTCCCTGCCTCCGTATCCTCTCGCGCCATGAAGGTCGTCCTGCCCGACGACTCGGCGCTCGAACTGCCGGACGGCGCGTCCGGGCTGGATGCGGCTCGCGCGATCGGACCGAAGCTCGCCGAGCAGGCTGTGCTCCTCCGCGCGAACGGGGATACGCGCGACCTGCGCCTTCCGCTCGCCGACGGCGAGCGCATCCAGATCCTCACCACGCGCGACACGCAGGACGAGGACGCTCTCGCAGTCCTCCGCCACTCGACTGCCCACCTGCTCGCGGAGGCGGTCCTGCGTCTGCATCCGGGGGTGAAGATCGCCATCGGCCCGCCGATCGCCGACGGCTTCTACTACGACTTCGAGTTCCCCGAGCCGATCGCGGAGAGCGACCTCGAGGCGATCGAGGAGGAGATGCGCCGCGAGATCGCCGAGAGTCGCACCTGGACGCGCGAGGAGCTCTCCCGCGAGGACGCGATCGTGCGCTTCGAGGCCGAGGGCCAGCCGTACAAGGTCGAGCTCGCACGGGAGGCCGAGAACCCGATCTCCCTCTACACGCAGGGCGAGTTCACCGACCTCTGTCGCGGCCCGCACCTCCAGGACGCGTCGCCGATCAAGGCGCTGAAGCTGACGAGCCTCGCCGGCGCGTACTGGCGCGGCGACGAGAAGAACACGCAGCTGACTCGGATCTACGGCACGGCGTTCTACTCGCAGCAGGACCTCGACGAGCACCTCGAGCGGCTCGAGCAGGCCCGCGCCCGCGACCACCGCCGCCTCGGCACGCAGCTCGATCTCTTCCACCTCGACCCGCACTCGCCGGGCTCGCCGTTCTGGCATCCCAAAGGAATGGCCATCTACAACGAGCTGGAGGCACTGCGCCGGCGCGAGAATCGGCGGCGCGGCTACCTCGAGGTCAAGACGCCCCTCATCTACGACAAGGCACTCTGGGTCACGTCTGGGCACTGGGAGAAGTTCAGGGAGAACATGTTCCTGATCCCGGGCGACACGGAGGATCAGACGTTCGCGATCAAGCCGATGAACTGCCCGGGCCACATGCTCCTCTTCGGCTCGCAGCTGCGCAGCTACCGCGACCTGCCGATCCGATACGCCGAGGCGGCCCCGCTCCACCGCAACGAGCTCGCCGGCGTCCTGCACGGCCTGACGCGCGTGCGCTACGTGACCCAGGACGACGCGCACATCTTCTGCACCGAAGAGCAGATCGAGCAGGAGCTGGACGGCTGCCTCGAGTACCTCCGCTACCTGTACGGGCTCTTCGGCGTCGAGCCGCATGCAGAGTTCTCGACGCGGCCCGAGAACAAGCTCGGGAGCGACGAGGAGTGGGACTTCACCGAGGGCGAGCTGCGGGCCGCGCTCGACCGGCACGCGATCCCGTACGTCGTCGGCGCGGGCGAGGGCTCCTTCTACGGCCCGAAGATCGACCTGCACATGACGGACGTGCTCGGCCGCTCGTGGCAGATGGGGACGATCCAGCTCGACGCGCAGATGCCGGCCCGCTTCGGCCTCACGTACATGGGCGCCGACAACCGGGAGCATGGTGTCTTCGTCGTCCATCGGGCGCTCTTCGGCTCGTTCGAGCGCTTCATCGGGATCCTGATCGAGCACTACGGCGGCGAGTTCCCGTTCTGGCTCGCGCCGGTTCAGGTGCGCGTCCTCCCGGTCGGGGAGGACCACCGGGACGCAGCAGCCGCGCTCCGCGATCGGCTAGACGCCGGCGGCTACCGCGTCGAGGTGGACGAGCGCGACGAGACGCTCGGCAAGCGGATCCGCGACACCGAGCTCGAGAAGATCCCGTTCGTGGTCGTGTACGGGGACCGCGAGTCGGACGACGCGCTGGCGGTCCGGGAGCGGGGCGGAGGGCAGTCGACGCTCTCGCTCGACCAGCTGCTCGAGCGGTTCGCGGGCCTCGCCGAATCACAACGGGATTGAGCCGTCGCTGCGACAGCGGCCGCGAAGCGGACGCCTTCAGGGTTTCAAGCGCGATCGGAATCCGCGCGAGCGGATCCGATCTTGCGCATAAAGTCGCTGCTGCTAGGCTTGCCCCTCTGCAAGCAGGAGCGGACACAGCTTCCTCACCTCACGGGCGCGGCTCGTCGAGGTTCAACCGAGCCGATCGGACGAGGAACTGAGCCGCTGCTTGCAGCGGTTCTTGTCGTCTAGGAGGAGGAAATCGAGAGTCTGGTGAAGAGCCTTTGAGACCGCGCCGTCGCCGGCCCAGCCTGGACCGGGTCGTTCCGCGCAAGCGTGAGGAGCGCATCAACGAGGAGATCCGCGTGCCGCGAGTCCGTCTCGTGGACGAGAACGGAGGGCAGGTCGGGATCACCGAGACGAAGGAGGCGCTCGAGTTCGCGTATCAGAGGGGCCTCGATCTAGTCGAGGTCGCGGCGGGAGCGGATCCTCCCGTGGCTCGTGTCATGGACTACTCGAAGTACCGCTACGAACAGGAGCAGCGGGCGAAGCAGGCGCGCAAGCACCAGAGTCAGATTCACGTCAAGGAGATCAAGCTCAGGCCGAAGATCGGAACGCATGACTACGAGACCAAGAAGGGGCACGTGGTGCGCTTTCTCGGTCAGCGGGCCAAGGTGAAGGTGACGATCATGTTTCGGGGGCGCGAGACGCTCCACCCGGATCGGGGTCGCGACCTCCTCATGCGGCTCGCTGAGGACGTCAAGGAGCTCGGCTCGATCGAGCAGCAGCCTCTCCTCGACGGACGCAACATGGTCATGGTTCTGGCGCCGTTGAGAAACGTAGGAGTGAAGACCGATGCCAAAGATGAAGACGTCGAGCGGGGCGAAGAAGAGATTCAAGGTGACGGGGACGGGGAAGATCCTGCGCCGTCACGCGATGAGGAGCCACAACCTCGAGAAGAAGTCGTCGAAGCGTAGGCGCGGCTTCCGCAAGACGCAGGAGGTCGCCCGGTCCGATGTGAAGGGCGTCCGCAAGATGCTGAGGGGCGGCTGAGATGCCCCGCGTGAAGCGAGCCGTGCACGCGCGCAAGAAGCGCGCGAAGGTGCTCGGCGAGGCGAAGGGCTACTACGGGCGCAAGAAGTCGAGCTACAAGCTCGCGAAGGAGCAGGTCGACCGCTCGCTCGTCTACGCCTACCGCGACCGCAAGGTCCGGAAGCGCACGTTCCGTTCGCTCTGGATCGTGCGGATCAACGCCGCCGCGCGCGCGAACGGGCTCTCGTACAACCGCTTCATGGCCGGCGTCCGGCTCGCGGGCATCGAGCTCGACCGCAAGTCGCTCGCCGACCTCGCGGTGTCCGATCCCGCGGCGTTCGCCGTCGTCGCCGAGCGGGCGAAGGCCGCGCTCGAGGACGGCGCAGCCGAGCCCGCCGCCCAGCCGGAAACACCGTCCGCCGCCTGATCACCTCCAGGCAGAACGAGAAGCTCAGGCTCGTCCGCAAGCTCCTCTCGGCGCGCAAGCACCGGGAGGAGACCGGGCTCTTCGCGGCCGAGGGCGAGGATCTCGTCGAGGCGGCGCGCGCGGCCGGCGTCGAGCCGGTCGAGCTGCTCGTTGCAGGCGAGAACGTCGAGGCCGAGCTGCTCGGCGAGGTGGCGACGCTCGGGCACGCGCCGCGCGTCATCGGCGTCTATCGCGCCGGCGACCTGCCGCGCGGTGCGCGTGATGTGACCCTCGCGCTCTGGCGCGTCTCGGATCCCGGCAACGTCGGAACGCTGATCCGCACCGCGGATGCCTTCGGCGCAGCAGTGTCGTTGTCGGACGAATGCGCCGACCCGCTCGGCCCGCGCGCGCTCCGCGCGACGGCCGGCGCGATCTTCCGCGTCCCGCTCGCGGCGTGGACGCCTCCGTCCGGCCGCTGCGTCGCGCTTGTCGCCCACGGCGGCGCTTCGCTCGCGGTCCTCGATCTCGAGCCGCCCGCTCACCTTCTACCTCGGCTCGGAGCGCGAGGGCCTGCCGGACGACCTGGTGACGCAGTGTCACAAGGCGACGATCTCGCTTCCGGGTGAGGCCGAGTCGCTGAATGTCGCTGCGGCCGGAGCGATCGCGCTCTACGAGCTCTGGCGACGCTCGCCCTCCTAGCCGGCTCCGCCGCCGCCACCTCCGCCGCCGCCGCCACCTCCGCCGGAGAACCCGCCTCCTCCTCCGCCCGCGCCCGAGCCGGGAGGCGCGAGCGCGTCCCCGAAGCCCGCCGCGAGATCGCCGATCGAGATCGCCGTCGGCCCCGAGCCGAGGTCGAAGCCGCCGGGCGAGATCCAGTAGATCGAGCTCGCTTCGTGCAGCGCCTCGGGCATGTGGATCTGTGCGCCCTGGAGGACACGATCGGCAATCCCGAACGCGATCCCGTACACGAGGTAGCGCTCCCACAGCGCGAGGGTTGCGGGCGGCGCCTCGTCGAGACGAGGGAAGTCCGTGAGGTAGCGGCGGAACGCCTCCCAGCGCTCTGCCTCGGCCTGTGCGGGTGCCGTCCGGCGGCGCCACATTCGCCGGCCGAGGAACAGCGTCGCGCCAGTGATGACGGCGTTCACGATGAGCGAGCCGCCGACGGCGGCCAGAACGACGTCGGAGTAGCGCGGGTAGACCGAGCGCCACCCGTCCTGCGCCAGCGCGATGAGCCCGACGCCGCCGAGCGCGAAGACGACGCCGGCCGCCGCCAGAGGCACGGCGCCGATTGAGCGGAACCAGCCGAGGTCGTCGACCTCGTGGTCGACCATCTCCTTGAAGGACTCGAAGCGTTTCGCCATCGAGGTCCTCTCGTCCTCGATCCGGTCGCGGAAGCGCGAAAGGCGCTCGGCGCCGCCGTCGAGCACCGCGTCGACCACGCTTGCGACGTCCTGCTCCCAGGATCTGAGATGCTGCGGGTCGCCGGCCGAGAGCTCCAGGTCGGCGACGTCCTCGGTGCGCAGACCCGCCCAGATCTTCCGCTTCGTCGTCACCGGCACCGCGCGGTAGTGCCCGCGGCGGATGAGGTCGAAGAGCGTCGCCGTGAACTCGTACGACCCGGCGGCTCCGCCCTGGCGGAGCAGGATGGGGACGAGCGCGGGCTCGGTGTCGGCGGGCGGCTCCTGCTCCCACTCGCGGTCGTATCCCGTGCCTCGCTCGCGGCCGAAGAGCCAAAAGACGAGTGCGACGACTGCGATCGCCGGAAGCGTCGCGAGCGCCGCGAGCACGAGGAGCAGGCGGAGCGGGTTGTCGAGCCAGGCCTGGATCCGCTCCCGGTCGCGCTCGTAGTTCGCCTGGTCGTCGAGCTCTTCCTGCGTGATCTTCTCCAGGCCGGGCCCCTCCTCGACGCGCATCGCGCTCGTCGAGCGGAACGCCTCGCGGGGGTAGAGTGCTCGGAGCTCGACGAACTGACCGGCCGAGATGTCCACCGCGCGAAGGAGCACCTGTGGACCGGCGAGCTGGACGTCGCCGCGCACCCAGACCGGGTGTCCCCAGGCGCGCACAACCGAGCCCGGCCCGGTCATCGCGGCGGTGAGCTGGCCGAGCGGCTCGGCCCATTCGTCGCCCCAGACCTGGAGGTTGACGTCGACGACGTCGTCGTACGCGACCGCGAGGCCGGTCAGCCGGTACCGGATCGTGAACCGACGCTGCTCGTCGGTCGCCTGGTAGCGCCAGACGATGCGGACGCGCCCGCCGAGGTCCTCGACGCCGAACGTCCCGGGCGGTCCGCCCGGCTCGAGCTCGGTCGGCGCACCGGGCCGATACGGTTGGCCGCCCTCGAGGACGGCGACGTCGGAGATGCGCTCGCCGTCGCTCAGCGGGATCTCGCGGTAGGCGTAGGTAAAGCCGAACCCGCCGCCGAACGCGAACGTGATGTTCTCCTCGATCGCGAGCGCGCCGTCCGGCTGCACGACGACGCGGACGTCGGCGGCCGGGAGGTCGAACGACTGGGCGAGGGCCGGCGCTGCGAACGCGAAGGCGGCGAGAACCGCCGCGCCCGCGACTAGAAGTCGACGACCGGAGCTTCGCGTTGCGCCGTCTCCTCGACCTCGAAGAACTCGCGCGCGAGGAATCCGAACGGCCCCGCGAGGACGACTCCCGGGAACGTCTGGATCGCGTTGTTGAACGTCAGCACCACGTCGTTGTAGACCTGGCGCGCGACGGCGACGCGGTTCTCGGTCTCGGCGAGCTCCGTCTGCAGCTGCCGGAAGTTCTCGTCCGCCTGGAGCTCCGGGTACGCCTCCGCGACCGCGAGCAGCCTGCCGAGCGCGGCGCCGAGGATCCCTTCCGCCGCTGCCGTCTCGCCCGGAGTCTGCGCCTGCTGCGCGCGAGTCCGGGCCTGCGTGACCGCCTCGAACGTCTCCCGCTCGTGCGCGGCGTAGCCCTTGACCGTCTCGACGAGGTTCGGGATCAGGTCCCAGCGGCGCTTGAGCTGCACCTCGACCTGCGCCCAGCCGTTGTCGACGGCGTTCCGCAGACGGACGAGCCGGTTGTAGAAGACGACGAGCAGGATCGCGACCAGCAGGACGATCCCGAGGATCACGAGGAGCCAGATCACAACGGCCGGACTCTATACGGGTCGGCTGCGGCAGACGAAGATCATGTCCTCCTCGCCCGCGTGGGGCCGCTCGTCGAACCAGCCGTACAGCGACACCACCTCCAGCTCGGCACGTTCGAGGAGACGCAGCCACTCGGGCGCCGACAGCCAGTGGAGGCCGAACGTGGTCTCGTCGTCGCCCGAGCGCACGGAGAGCGAGAGCGTGCGCGTGCTCTCGTCCCAGACCGCGCGCTCGAATATCCCGGGCTCGCGCTCGAGCCACCGGTCGTGCGTCTCGTCGATGTCCTCACGGCTCGGCGCGAAGACGTCGAAGACGTACGAGCCCGAGGGCTCGAGGAGGTCGCGGGCGGCCGCGAGTGCGCGCAGCTTCTCGTCCTCCGTCTCCATGTGCAGCAGCGAGCGGAACGGGCAGATCACGAGGGGGACGCGCTCGGCGACGGGCGGCGAGCGCAGGTCGCCGACGCGCAGGTCGAGGCGGGACGCGACGCCGGCGGCTTCTGCGGTCGAGCGGGCAACGGCCAGCATCTCCGGCGAGGAGTCGACGCCGATGACGTCGATCCCGGCTTCCGCGACGGGGACGGCGATCCGGCCCGTCCCGACCGCGAGCTCCACGACGGGGCCGCCGCTCGCGAGTGCGCGTTCGACGTAGAAGCCGACGTCCTCGGTCACCGAGCGGCTCCACGGGTCGTAGAAGCTGGCGATCCGGTCGTAGAGCGTCACGTTGCCGGCTTGCGCGCGACCCAGACGAACTCGCGGCTCTCCTCGTCGAACGGCCGAAGGTCGTAGTAGCCGTAGAGCGCCTCCGTCTCGAGGCCGGAGACGTCGAGCAGCGCCTCCCACTCGCCGCGCGAAACCCACCAGAGCGAGACGCTCGGGCCGGATTCGAGCGTGAGGTCGACGCGGTTGTCCGCAGGCGAGTAGTCGTTTCGATGCCGCATCGGCTCGTCTTGCCACTGTCCGTCGATGCGTGCGGCGATGTTGTGATCGAACACGAACGTGTTCCACGCGAAGCGGCCGCCGGGGCGGAGCGACGCCGCCACCCGCTCGAACACTTTCCGCCTGTCGGCCCAGGTGGGGAGATGAAGGAGCGCGCGGGCCGGGCAATAGACGAGCGCAGCCGGCTCGTCGAGCGCGAGGTCGCGCATGTCGCCCTCACGGAGGTCGACCTGCACGCCGGCCTCCGCGACGCGCTCGCGGGCGACCGCGAGCATCGCGGGCGAGAGGTCGATCCCGATGACCTCTTCCCGGTCCGCTCGGCGATCGGTATAGCGACGCGCCCGGTCCCGACTGCAAGCTCGACGATCGGCCCGTCGGCCTCCTTCGCCAACGAGACGTAGAAGTCGACGTCCTCGGTCATGTCCGCCGCCCAGACGTCGTACGTCGGCGCAAACCCGTCGTAGTCGCTCACGGCGCCAAGTTACAACTTGTAACTAGCTCGGTCTGCTCGGCGTAGCCAAGCCAAAGAGCGGTCGGGGAAAGAGCCAAGTTACAAGTTGTAACTTGGATTTCTCGGGGTACCCTAGGAAGACGTGATCGCGGTCGTGCGCACTTCGCCGTTTATGCAGCCCCGGCTCGGAGCCGGGGCGGCGGCGCGCACCTAGACCTCACGCCGCTTCTCCTGCGCTTCGTCCGGGGCCGTCCCTGTCCCGACGTGCACCGAGAGGAGGAGCGATGAACCGAAGAAGCGATCCCGATACAGTCGCCGCCGTGGATCCGAAGGCGATCGAAGCGGACGCCGCCGCCGCGCTCGAAGCAGCGGCGACGCCCGACGAGGTCGAGCGCGTCCGCGTCGAGTACCTCGGCCGCAAGAGCGAGCTGAAGCTCGCCCTCCGCGACGTCCGCGACCGCGAGACCGGCATGGCGCTGAACGCGCTCCGCGAGCGTCTCGAGACCGCGATCGACGGGCGCGAGGAGGAGCTCCGTCGCGCCGATCTGGACCGCCGGCTGACCGAAGAGCGCGTCGACGTGACGATGCCCGGGACGCCGGTCGCGCGCGGGCAGCTCCACCTGATCACGCAGATCAGGCGCGAGTTCGAGGACATATTTCTCGGCCTCGGCTACACGGTCGTCGACGGCCGCGAGGTCGAGACGACCCGTTACAACTTCGACGCGCTCAACTTCCCGCCGGGGCATCCGACGCGCTCGCCTCAGCAGACGCTGTTCCTGGACAGCGACACCGTCATGCGTACCGAGACCTCGCCGTCCCAGATCCGCACGATGGAGGGGCAACAGCCGCCGATCTACATCGTCTCGCCGGGCCGCGTCTACCGGCGCGACACGCCCGACGCGACGCACACGCCCACGTTCCACCAGATGGAGGGGCTCGCCGTGGACGAGGGGATCACGCTGGCCGACCTGCTCGGGACGCTCGACTACCTGCTCAAGGCGCTGTTCGGCGAGGATCGAGTGACCGATTTTCGGACCCACTACTTCCCCTTCACGGAGCCCTCCGTCGAGGCGATGGTCTCCTGCCACATCTGCGACGGGTCCGGGTGTCCCGTCTGCCGTCATGAGGGCTGGATCGAGGTCGGCGGCTCGGGAATGGTCGACCCGAAGGTCTTCGAGTTCGTCGGCTACGACCCGGAGCGCTACACCGGGTTCGCGTTCGGCTGGGGACTCGAGCGGATCGCCGTGCTCCGGCACGGGATCCCCGACCTGCGCGAGCTCTGGCGAAACGACCCGCGACTCCTCGAGCAGTTCTGATGCACGCGCCGCTCTCCTGGCTCCGCGAGTACGTCACCGTCGACGCGTCGCCGCAGGAGATCGCGCGCCGGCTGGCGATCTCGTCGCTCGACGTCCCTCATGTGTTCGAGGTCGGCGTTCGCGACCTCGACGGCAATCTCGGCCGCTTCCTCGTCGGTCGTGTGCTCGAGGTCCAGGCACACCCGAACGCCGATCGCCTCCGCGTCTGCCAGGTGGACGTGGGGGAGGGCGACGCGCGCCAGATCGTGTGCGGGGCGTGGAACTTCGAGGCCGGCGCAACGGTCGCGGTCGCGCTTCCGGGTGCGTACCTCCCGATCCTCGACGAGCCGCTCGACGAGCGCAAGCTGCGCGGCGAGGACTCGCGCGGGATGATCCTGGCCGAGGACGAGATCGGTCTCGGGGAGGACCACGCGGGGATCATGGTGCTCCCTGACGGCCCCGAGCCGGGCACGCCGCTCGTGGACGTCCTGCCGATCCGTGACGTCGTGTTCGACGTCACGCCGACGGTCAACCGCGTCGATCTCCTCTCGATGGTCGGCCTCGCGCGCGAGATCGCGGCGCTGCTCGACGGCGAGCTGCACTTGCCCGACCCGGAGGACCCGCCCGTCACCGACGAGGAGCCGGTGGACGTGACGGTCGAGGACTTCGACGGGGCGCCGCGCTACATCGGACGGCTGTTCCGGGACGTGCAGATCGGGCCGTCTCCGCAGTGGCTCCGCTCGCGCCTCTACCTCGCGGAGATGCGCTCGATCTCGAACGTCGTCGACGTGACGAACTACGTCATGCACGTGTACGGGAGCCCGCTCCACGCCTTCGACCGCTCGAAGCTCGCCGGCGGCAAGATCGTCGTGCGTCGCGCTCGCCCCGGCGAGGAGCTGCGCACGCTCGACGGCACGCTGCGCCGGCTCGAGCCGACCGATCTCGTCATCGCCGACGCCGAGAAGGCGGTCGCTCTCGCCGCGATCATGGGCGGCGAGGACAGCGAGGTCACCGAGGAGGCGACCGAGGTCCTGCTCGAGGCCGCGAACTTCGAGCCGCTCGGCATTCTCCGCACCTCCGAGCGGCTGGCCCTTCGCACGGCCGGGTCGAACCGCTGGGAGAAGGGAGTCGATCCGTACATGGCCGAGCCGGCCGCGATCCTGGCCAGCCGGATGATCGTCGACCTCGCCGGCGCGCGGATGGCGGGGTCGACCGACGTCCACGCCGGACTGCCCGAGCGGCCCGTGGTTCGCTTCCGCCCCGAGCGCGCCGGCTACCTGATCGGGATGGAGGTGCCTGCGCCACGAGCAGCTCGAGATCCTCGAGGGCTTCGGGTTCGAGGTCGGCGACGACTGGGACGTCACCGTTCCGACGTGGCGCGCGCGGGACGTGACGCGTGAGGTCGACCTGATCGAGGAGGTCGCGCGGGCGGTGCTCGACCGCGTACCGCACACGATGCCGCGGCGGCGTCATGTCCGCGGTCGCCTCAGCAAGAGCCAGCGACTGCGCCGCCTGACGGAGGACGTGCTCGTCGGCGCGGGCCTCTCGGAGGCGTACACGTGGAGCCTCGCTGCATCGGACCCGAGCCCGGACGCGATCCGGCTCCCGGATCCGATGACCTCCGACCAGGCGATCCTGCGGACGACGCTCCTGCCCGGCCTCGCAGCCGCCGCGAGAACGGCGCTCGACACCGGTGCGACTGTCAAGAGCTCAACGCATCGCGCTCTTCGAGATCGCGCGCATCTACCTCGCCTCGGGCGAGCAGCTGCCGACCGAACGGTTGCGCCTAGGCGGGATCGTCGAGGGTGGCTACGCGGCGGCGAAGGGCGTTCTCGAGGCGCTCTACGGTGCGCTTCACCTCGAGCTACGCGTTCGGCGCGGCTCGCACGCGATGTTCCATCCCGGGAAGACGGCGGAGACCGACGCGGGCGTGCTCGGCGAGCTCCATCCGACCGTGCTCGAGGGTGGATGGGGTGCTTTCGAGCTCGACCTCGACGATCTGTTCGCGCCGGTGCCGGACCGCGTCGTCTACGAGGACGTGATCACGTACCCGGCGGTCGAGCAGGACATCGCCGTCGCCGTGGACGAGGACGTCGAGGTCGGGGCGCTCGTCGACGCCGCGCGCGAGGCTGCTGCGCCGCTCCTGCGAGACGCGCGGGTCTTCGACGTCTATCGCGGCGAGCAGGTCGGCGAGGGCAAGAAGTCGGTCGCGATCCACCTCTCGTTCCAGTCCCCCGAGCGGACGCTGACCGACGAGGACGCCGCCGGGGTGCGCGAGAAGATCGTGGCGCTGCTCGCAGAGCGCTACGGCGCCGAGCTGCGGGCCTGAACGAAGACCGGCCGCGCGAAGCGGCTCGCGCGGCCGGTTCCTAGCCGCAGCTGCTCCCCTCCTACGGGTAGGGGTAAGGCGGCGGGTCGGTTGTGGTGGTGGTTGTCGTGGTGCCGGTCGTGGTCGTGGAGACCGGAGGCGTTCCGCCCTTCCTGACCTGCCCGCGGGACCTCACCGGCGGGATTCTTCGCCGTGTGGACGTTGACGTACGCCGCGCCTCCGAGAAGCGCTGTCGTCGTCTTCGCGTTCAGCCTTGCGGTGCCGCGGACGCCCGAGCGGCACGGGCCACAGAGCGGGACCGCAACCGGTCCGGCCTTGCCCGGCCTTGCGAGGTGGATGTGAGCCGCGGACGCGCGACCGGTCAGGCCCTTGAACGTGATTCGCCAGGAGAGCGACCCGGCCTTGCCGTTCTTGGTCAGTCCTCCCGTGAAGGTGCCGGTTGCGCCCTTGGCGACCCCCTGCGGCTTCGGGACCTCCGCGGCGACGCCGAGCGACGCACGGAGTCCAATGGCTGCCTCGCTGCCGGCCCAGCCGGCGCTACCGATGCCGGCCCACAGGCCCGCGACGAAGACCGCGCCTGTGGCGGCGCCTATCCCGACCTTTCGCAGATTCATCAGGCCTCCCTTTTCGACTTCGACCTACGTGGTGATTCTCGCCGTCAGCCCGATCGGATTGCCGCGCGCGCTCAGTACTTGCCGAAGATCGGGCCCTGCGTCGAGACGTAGTCGACGTTCGAGAGCGCGGTCAGCTCCCTGAGCTTGCCCGTCACGCCCGCCTCGTCCATGCGCTCCAGGCAGCGGCGTGTCATCTCCGGCGACGTCCCGTAGCCCCCGCCGCCGCGTTCGGTGACGCGGAAGAGCAGCGCGATCTCGCCCGGTATCCGGGACGGGTTGAGCGGCGCGCCCGCAAGTGCGGCCTGCGCGAGGTGGTCGGTGGAGTAGAGCTCGAGCTGGGCTGTCAGGTCGCGCCAGTCGGGAGGCAGCTTCGCGAGCTCGCGATCCCACTGCTCGACGAGAGGAGGCCGGCGGGCGGGAGCGCGCTCCTCGGCGCGCGGCGTGACGTGCGCGTCGACGAGCGCGAGCTCGCCCCAGACGCGCTTGCCGTCGAGCCGGCCTAGGAGGTTCTCGAGCCGGTCGGGGCCGGCGCCGCTGCGTGAGACCTGGAAGCGGAGCTCCCGCCCCGAGCGCCCCGGGCCGAGCGGCGCGAGCACGGCGGCGGCCTTGTTCATGTCCTCGGGCACGAACGCGAGCTGGACGACGTCCCAGTCGGGGTCGAGCCTGGCCTCGATCTCCTTCCACGTCGCGAGCGCCGGCACGGCGGGAGCTTAGTCCGGCGAGTCGGAACGTCGCGGCGCGAGCACGCCCTCCTCGGCCGGGCGTCCCTGCCGGAGCTCGCGGCTCCGCTCGACCTCCGCGTTCACCTCACCGCCGAAGAGAAGCACGAGCGCGGTCAGCCACAGCCAGGTGAGGGTGATGATGACGGCCGAGAGCGAGCCCCAGGTCTTGTTGTAGGAGCCGAACAGGCTCGTGAAGACGGCGAATCCGCCGGACACGATCAGCCAGCCGACGACGGCGATGAGCGCTCCGGGGGTGATCAGCTGCCAGCGCCTGTGCTCGACGTCGGGGCCGAAGTAGTGGAGGACGCCGAACGCGGCGAGCAGCCGAGGAAGAGGAAGGGCCACTGCAAGCTCCACCACGCCCACGTGAATCCCGCACCATCGAAGCCGAGCAGGTCGCCGACGAAGGACTCGGCGTGGGGGCCGAAGATCAACAGGAACCCGAGGATGAGCACCGCTGCGCCGATCACGGCCACCATGAGGAGCGCGATCAGGCGTCGACGCACGAAGCTCCGGCCATCCGTGCGGTCGTAGGCCATGTTGAGCGCCCTCATGTAGGCGCTCATCGCGCTCGTCGAGGCCCAGAGCGCGAGGACGAGACCGACGAGGGTGAGGGCGACCCCGGTCGACGGCCGGTCGTTGAGCCTCTGGAGGCTCTCGCCGAGGAGCTCCGTCGCCTCTTCCGGCATGAACGCGTCGAAGCGCTCCATGAGGTCGACGATCGTCTCCGGCGAGGCGGCAAGCGTGAAGAGCCCGACCACCAGCAGGAGCACCGAGGGAATCGCGAAGAACGAGCTGTACGCAACCGCGGACGCGACCAGCGGCATTCCGTCCGAGATCGTCTCCGTGACGGCGCGCCGGAACACCGCGACCCAGTCGCGCGCAGTCAGGTCGCGGAGACCGGGATCCGCGAGTTTCGGCTCCCAGCGTTCGGGCTCGGGCTCGCGCAGCACGTGATCAGTGTGCGGACTGGCGCGGCGGACGCCTAGTCGCGCAGGAGACGGTGGCCCACCGAGGATCGCCATAATGGCCGGTCCATGGCGACGGTCGAGGAGAGGGCCGGCTCGGGCGGCAAGCGCGTCTCGGAGGAGGAGCTTCGCGGCTTCTTCCGCGAGATGCTGCTGATCCGCCGGTTCGAGGAGAAGGTCGAAGAGCGCTTCCGCGCGGGCGAGCTTCCCGGCTTCCTGCACGTCGCGATCGGGCAGGAGGCGGTCGCGACCGGAGTCTGCGCGGCGCTCGAGCGCGAGGACGTCATCGCGTCGACGCACCGCGCGCACGGCCACACGATCGCCAAGGGCACGCACATCAATGCGGTCATGGCCGAGCTGTACGGGAAGATCGAAGGCTGCTCGGGCGGCTACGGCGGCTCGATGCACCTCTACGACATCGAGGTCGGGAACCTCGGCGCGAACGCGGTCGTCGGCGGGCGGCATCCCCGCGATCGTCGGCGCCGCGCTCGCGTTCCAGTTCCGCGGCGAGAAGCGCGTCGCGGTCGCATTCTTCGGAGACGGCGCGACCAACGCGGGCACGTTCCACGAGTCCCTCAACCTCGCCCAGCTCTGGAAGGTGCCGGCGATCTTCGTGCTCGAGAACAACAGCTGGGCGGAGTCGACGCCGAATCACCAGCACTCGCCGCTTCCGATCGACGAGATGGGCAAGCGCGCGCTGGCCTACGGCATGAAGCTGATCGAGGCCGACGGGCAGGACGTCGAGGCCGTGCACCTCGCGACGCTCGCGGCCCGCGAGCACGCGCTCTCGGGCCAGGGCCCGGTGCTCCTCCACCTGCGCACGTACCGGCTGACGGGCCACTACATCGGCGACCCGCAGGTCTACCGCGACAAGGAAGAGCTCAAGCGCGAGCGGGAGGAGAAGGATCCGATCGAGCTCCTGCGCGCGCGGCTCGAGCTGTCGGACGAGGAGTTCGAGGCGCTCGACGCGGAGATCACGGCCGAGGTCGAGGCGTCGGTCGAGTTCGCGAAGGCCGGCACCGACCCGAAGCCGGAAGACGCGCTCAAGTACGTCTATGCCTGAGACGACCTATCGCGAAGCAGTGCGGGATGCGCTTCGCCGCGCGCTCCGCGAGGACGAGGACGTCTTCATCATGGGCGAGGACATCGCCGAGATGGGCGGCTCGATGGCGGTCACGCAGGGTCTGCTCGACGAGTTCGGGCCGCAGCGCGTTCGCAACACCCCGATCTCCGAGATGGCGATCGTCGGCACCGGCATCGGCGCCGCGATGCAGGGCATGCGCCCGATCGTCGAGATCATGTACGAGGACTTCCTGACGCTCTCGATGGAGCAGCTCGTCAACCAGGCGGCGAAGCACCGGACGATGTCGGGCGGCCAGCTCAAGGTGCCGCTGACGATCCGGACGCAGGGCGGCGCGGGCTGGTCGCCGGGAGCGCAGCACGCGCAGCAGCTCGAGGCGTGGTTCGTCCACGTGCCCGGGCTCAAGGTCGTGTTCGCGTCGACGCCCGAAGACGTGCGCGGGCTCCTGTGGACCTCGATCTACGACGACAACCCGGTCGTCTTCTTCGAGCACCGGACGCTGTACCCGATCAAGGGCGAGGTGCCGGAGAAGCTGGAGCCGATCCCGCTCGGCAAGGCGCGTATCCACCGCGAGGGCACCGACGTCACCGTCGTCGCGACGGGCCGGCTCGTCCACGAGTCGCTCGCAGCCGCCGAGGAGGCGGAGAAGGACGGCATCTCGGTCGAGGTCGTCGACCCGCGGACGCTGCTCCCGCTCGACGAGGAGACGATCGTCGAGTCGGTCAAGAAGACGACCCGCTGCGTCACCGCGCACGAGGCGGTCACGCGCGGAGGGTTCGGCGCCGAGCTCGCGGGTGTGATCCAGCACGGGGCGTTCGACTACCTCGACGCGCCGATCGAGCGCGTCGGCTCGAAGTTCGCGCCGCTGCCGTTCGCGCCGGTCATGGAGCAGTACGTCGTCCCGCATGCGGCGGACGTGCTCGACGCGATCAAGCGCACGGTGGCTCGGGCCTAAGGAGACTCGGTGGCGGTCGAGGTCAAGCTCCCACGTCTCGGCCAGGGCATGGAGTCGGGGACGATCGTCCGCTGGCTCAAGTCCGAGGGCGACGCCGTCTCCAAGGGCGAGCCGCTCTTCGAGCTCGACACGGACAAGGTCACGCAGGAGGTCGAGGCCGAGGCCGACGGCGTCCTGCTCAAGATCGTGCTGCCGGAGGGTGAAGCGAACGTCGGCACCACAGTGGCCGTGCTCGGGTCGGAGGGCGAGGACGTGTCGCAGCTCCTCGCCGCGGCCCAGAGCGGCAATGGCGGAGCTGCTCCGGCGGCGGCGACGGCCGAGACCAGGTCCGAACCGGTGGTGGAAGAGGCGCCTAGTGACACAGTGTCACAAGGCGCGGTTGCCGCTCCTGCAGCGAGAGCCGAGGGCGAGCGCGTGAAGGCATCGCCGCTCGCACGGCGGATCGCGCGCGAGCGCGGCATCGACCTCGCGGCGCTCACGGGCACCGGCCCCGAGGGCCGCGTCATCGCCGAGGACGTCGAGAAGGCAGGCGCGGCGCCCGCGGCGGCGCCCGCACCAGCCGCGGCACCGGCGGCTGCGCCCGGCGAGGTCGAGGTCGTCGAGCTCACCTCGATCCGCAAGACGATCGCGCGCCGCCTGACCGAGGCATGGGAGGCGCCCGTCTTCCAGCTCACCGCGACCGCGGACGCGAGCGAGCTCGCCGCGACCCGCGAGCGCCTGGTCGAGCTCCTCCAGGAGGGCGAGACGAAGCCGACTGTGAACGATGTCCTCACGCGCGTCGTCGCCGCGGCGCTGATGCGCCACCGCCCGGTGAACGCGCACTTCGTCGACGGCCGGATCCTTCGCTTCCCGACCGCGAACGTCGGCATCGCCGTCGCGACGCCGAACGGCCTCGTCGTGCCCGTGATCCGAAGCGCGGAGCGGAGCTCGATTCAGGAGATCGCCGCGGTCCGCGCCGACCTCGTCTCCCGCGCCCGCGCGGGAAAGCTCCAGCTCGCCGACCTCGAGGACGGGACGTTCACGATCTCGAACCTCGGCATGTACGGCATCGAGCAGTTCATCGCGGTGCTGAACCCGCCGCAGGTCGCGATCCTCGCCGTCGGCTCGATCGAAGACCGCCCGCGAGTAATCGAGGGCGAGCTCGACATCGTCCCGACCCTGACGCTGACGCTCACATGCGACCACCGCGCGATCGACGGCTCCGAGGGCGCCGAGTTCCTGCGCACCGTCAAGCAGCTCGTCGAGACCCCCGCGCTCGCGCTGTAATGGTCATCCGGCGCGGCGGCCCGCAGGACGTGCGCTTCCTCCGCGACATGCTCCACCACGCGTACTACTGGCGCGAGCGCGAGCCCGGCGAGGGGCCGGGGCCGGTTGCCCTCTACGTGAAGGGCTGGGGGAGGCCGGGCGACACGGCGCTGATCGCGGTCGACGACGGCTTCCCGGTCGGAGCGGCGTGGTACCGCCTCTTCCGGCGCGAGCAGCCCGGGTACGGGTTCGTCGACGAGGAGACGCCCGAGCTGGCGATCGCCGTCGTGCCGAGCAGGCGCGGCCGTGGGATCGGCGACGCGCTCCTCAAGGAGCTGTACGAGCGCGCGAAGAAGGACGGCTACACATCAGTGAGCCTCGCTGCTGAGAGCGACAACGCGCCGCTCGTCTCGTACTACGAGAAGAAGCACGGCTTCGAGCGCGTCCACGAGGACGGCGGGGACAGCGTGACGATGCGCCGAGAGCTGTAGCCGCGTCACTAGGATGCCCCCGTGGAAGTCGACGTAGCGGTTCTCGGAGGCGGCCCGGCCGGCTACACCGCCGCGATCCGCGCGGCCCAGCTCGGTGCGCGCGTCGCGTGCATCGAGAAGGAGCCCGAGCTCGGCGGCACGTGCCTCCGCGTCGGCTGCATCCCGACGAAGGCGTGGGTGCAGACCGCGCACGCGCTCCACGCGGCGCGCGAGATCGACCCCAAGCTCGGCGTGATCACTGGCGAGCCGACCCTCGACTTCGCGAAGTCGAACGAATGGAAGAGCGCGGTCGTGAGCCAGATGACCGGCGGCGTCGCGCAGCTCTTCAAGGCGAACGGCGTCGAGTGGGTCAAGGGCGCCGGCAGCTTCCGCGACGCGAGCACGATTGCGGTCGAAGGCGGGGAGGACGTCTCGTTCACGAGCGCGATCATCGCCACGGGCTCGTACCCGATGCACCCGCCGATCCCGGGGCTCGACTCGCCGCGGTGCGTCGACTCGACCGGCCTGCTCGCGCAGACCGAGGTACCCGAAGCGGCTTGTCGTCCTCGGCGGCGGGATCATCGGCTGCGAGTTCGCCTCGATCTTCCAGCGCTTCGGCACCGAGGTGACCATCGTCGAGATGCTCGACTCGCTGATCCCGCAGGAGGACGAGGACGCGACGAAGGAGCTCGCGAAGGCCTTCGGCAAGCGCGGCATCGCCCTCCACCTCGGCAAGCAGTGCACGCAGGTGGACGACACGGGCTCGGGGCTCGTCGTCCACTTCGGCGAGGGCGAGACGGTCGAGTGCGACCTCATGCTCGTCTCCGTCGGTCGCGCACCGGTCGTCGAAGGCATCGGGCTGGAGAACGCGGGTGTGGAGTACGACAAGCGGGTGGGGATCAAGACCGACTCCCGGCGCCGCACCTCGGTCCCCGACATCTACGCCGCCGGCGATGTCGCGGGCTACTGGCAGCTCGCGCACACGAGCTTCCGCGAGGGCGAGATCGCGGCCGAGAACGCGATGGGGCACGACGCCGAGATCGGCGATCCCGCCGTCCCGCGGCCGATCTACACCGACCCCGAGATCGCGGGCGTCGGGCTCACCGAGGCGCAGGCCCGCGAGGAGTACGGCGACGGTATCGCGGTCGGTCGCTTCCCGTGGGTTGCGAACGCGCGCGCGGTCATGTCCGGCGAGACGACCGGCTGGGTGAAGTCGATCCACGAGACGACGTACGGCGAGCTGCTCGGGATCGTGATCGTCGGCCCGCACGCGACCGACCTCATCGGCTCGGGTGTGATCGCACTCGACGCAGAGGCGACGGTGGAGACGGTCGCCGACGGCATGGCGCCGCACCCGACCCTCTCCGAAGCCATCAAGGAAGCCGGATTGGTCGCCCTCGAGCGCCCGATCCACATCGCCGTCCGGCGGAAGGCTTCCGCCTGAGGCTGGCAGCGTCGGTTACCCTGCCGGGGTGACTGTGTTCAACAAGAGAAACGCGCTCATCGGCTTCCTCACGCTCCAGGCGCTCAAGCAGCGCCGCAGCTCGAGGCAGCTTCGGCGGAAGGCGCCGAAGATCGCGCTCTTCTCGCTCCTCGGGCTGGCGTCTCTCGTCGCCGCCGTCGGAATCGTCGCGGTGCTGCTCAAGAAGCGCGGCGACGACGAGCTTCCCGAGCTCGAGGACGAGATCGAGAGCGAGATCATCGGCGAGTACGTCACCGCGAGCGCGGAGTCGATCCCCGCGACCTAGTCGCGGGGGCCGGACCGAAGCGGCTGTCGTGATTTCGGAGCCATCCGGCTGCGAAGCAGCCGACTTTAGGGATCGTGCGCGTACGGAATCCGCGCTCGCGGATTTCCTGATTTCGGAGCGATCCGGCTGCGAAGCAGCCGGCTTTAGGGATCGAGCGCGCATGGAATCCGCGCTCGCGGATTCCATGCTTGCGCAGAGGAAAGCTTGATCCGACCCGCACTCGCGGGGCTCGTCCCCTACGAGCCCGGCAAGCCGGTGGAGGAGGTCCAGCGCGAGCTGGGTCTCGAACGCGTCGTCAAGCTGGCCTCGAACGAGGGGCCGTACGGCCCGTTTCCGGCAGCGCAGGAGGCGATCGAGCGCGCCGCGCTCGAGCTCAACCGCTACCCCGACGGGGGCGCGTTCCGGCTTCGGCAGGCGCTCGCGGAGAGGTACGGCGTGCGCTTCGAGGAGGTCACCGTCTGCGCCGGCGCCGACGCCGTCATCGGGTTCACGGTGCTCGCGACGCTCGATCCCGGCGACGAGGTCGTCACGGGCTGGCCCTCGTTCCCGAGCTACGTCCTCGACCCGCTGAAGGTCGGCGCGGTCCCGGTGCGGGTTCCGCTGCGGGACGACCGCTTCGACCTCGACGCGATCCTCGACGCCTTGACCGAGCGCACGAAGGTCGTCTTCATCGCCGTGCCGAACAACCCGACCGGGACGACGACGACGCGGGCCGAGCTCGACGACTACTTCGCACGCGTTCCGCAGCACGTGCTGACGGTCGTCGACCAGGCGTACTTCGAGTACATCGACGAGCCCGAATACCCGGATGCGGTCGCGGAGTACTTCAAGGCCGGCCATCGAATCCTCGTCCTGCGCACGTTCTCCAAGATCTACGGCCTCGCAGGGCTCCGCGTCGGCTACGGAATCGGGCCGGAGGAGCTGATCACCGCGATAGGGAAGGTGCGGCGCGCGTTCGACGTGACCTCCGCCGGGCAGGAGGCGGCGCTCGCGAGCATGGGCGACGACGCCGAGATCGCACGGCGCCGCGAGTCGAACCGCGAGGCGATGGCGCTCCTCCAGCGCACGCTGCGCGAGCACGGGCTCGATCCGGTCGGCCCGGCGGTCGCGAACTTCGTCTTCGTGCGGGTCGGCGATGCGGAGGCAGTGAACGCGGCGCTGCTTCGGCAAGGCGTCGTCGTGCGACCGATGGGACCGTTCGGCGCGCCGGATGCGCTTCGCATCACCGCCGGTACGCCCGACGAGATCGCGTTCCTTTCGGACGCGCTCGCCGCTGTTGCGCCCGCGTTGCGGCCTTAAGCCGACAGGAACCTCCGGTATCCTCGTCCGGCGGGCGCCTCCGAGGCGCTCGTCGCCGTATATATGCGAACGACGCTGAAGAGAGGGCTGGGGCGCGCAGCGCCGACCGGCGGAGAAGGCAGGGCTGTGCTCCCGCCCGATGCGGCGTCCCCGGTGAACGTCTATCGCCAGCCACATCGCCGAAGCGCCGGCTCGGACGCTTCGGGACGATCCTCGCGTGGGTCGGGCTGGCCGCACTCGTGCTCGCCGCAGGCGCCGCGGGCGGCGGCTACCTCTGGGTGCACGAGCGCGTCGCCGACCTCGGTCCCTCGACGCCGGGCGTGAAGCGCGCCCAGCGAAGCCTCGACACGCCGACGGCCGACAAGCCCGCCGTGGCGCTCGTCATCGGCTACGACCACCGCAAGTCGGACGGCAAGGGCGCGCCCTCGCGGTCCGACACGATGATGCTCGTCCGGGCGAACCCCCAGACCGACACGATCTCCCTGCTCTCGTTCCCGCGCGACATGCTCGTCGAGGTCCGCTGTCCGGGCCGAGCCGCGTACGTCGGCCGGATCAACCAGGCCTACGCCGACTGCGAGGAGCAGGGCGCGCTGCAGACGGTGAAGGCGCTGACCGGGCTCGAGATCAACTACCTCATCACCGTGAGCTTCGGCGGCTTCACCGACCTCGTCGACCGGATGGGCGGGGTCTGGCTCGACGTCGACCGCCGCTACTTCAACGACCGCGGCGGCTCGTGCTCGTCGTGTTACGCGACGATCGACCTCCAGCCGGGTTACCAGCAGCTGAGCGGTCGCCAGGCGCTCTCGTACGTTCGCTTCCGGCACACGGACTCCGACCTCTTCCGCGTGGCACGCCAGCAGCAGTTCGTGAAGTCGTTCAAGAGCCAGGTGCAGGAGGACTTCGGTCTCGGCGCCGCGCTCAAGCTCGTCAACACGATCACCAAGCACGTCGAGGTGGCGCAGGGCGGCGGCAAGCCCGTGGACGTGAAGACCGTCTCCGCCTACGCGCGCTTCGCGTACGAGCTCCCGCGCGGGCGCGTCTTCCAGACCCGCATCGAGGGGCTCGAGGGCTTCGCCGAGCTCACGACCGACTCGGCGAACCTCACGCGTGCGATCCAGGCGTTCGCGCATCCCGACCTCGAGTCGTCGGAGAAGGCGACTGCGGTCGCGCTCGGCGAGAAGCTGAAGACGAAGGCACTCACGCCGCGCCAGACCTCGATCACGGTCCTGAACGGGAACGGCGTCACCGGCTCCGCGTCGTCGGCGGGCTTCCTGCTGAGCGAGCGCGGCTACCAGATCCTCACTCCGCCGAACGGGCTGCCGGCGAACGCGCCGAACTTCTCGTACTTCCGCACCGAGGTCTACTACGACGGCGGCCGGCGGGGTGCGCAGGAGGCGGCGGAGAAGGTCGCGAATCTCTTCGGCTCGGCGGTCGTGAAGCGCGTTCCGCGCGACATCCGCGCACTGTCGAACGGCGCTGTCCTCACCGTCGTCGTCGGGCAGACGTTCCACGGGAGCCTCGCCTCCTCCCCCATCGACCAGACTCCACGCAAGGAGAAGGCGAACGTCATCTTCGCGCCGAGCGCCTCGAGGGACATCCTGCGCGAGCGCCGGAACCGCGTCGACTTCCCGCTCATGGTCCCTGCCGTCATCGAGCGGAGCTCTTGGATCGACGGCGAGCGGCCCGTCCGCATCTTCTGGATGGACCACGACGAGAAGCACAAGGCGCTCCGGCTGGTCTACCGGATGGGCTCGAACGAGTACTGGGGCGTGCAGATGACCGACGCCGAGGACGCCGCACCGGTGCTCTCCGACCGGAGCCACACGCGCCGGATCAAGGGCCGGATCTACGACCTCTACTACAACGGCGCGAAGCTGCACATGGTCGTGCTGCGCACGAAGAAGGCGCGCTACTGGGTCGTGAACACACTGCTCGACCGGCTCTCCAACGAGACGATGCTTGCGATCGCGAAGGGCCTGAGGCCGCTGCCGCGCGCGCGGCGCTAGGTATCTAGGGTTGCCGCGGTGAAGATCGCAGTCTTCGGCGCCGGCTACGTCGGCCTCGTCACCGGCGCCTGCTTCGCGGATCTCGGGCACGACGTCGTCATCCGCGACATCGTCTCCGGGAGGATCGACACGCTCCGGAACGGCGGCGTGCCGATCCACGAGCCGGGCCTCGCCGATCTCCTCGAGCGGAACCGGGAGCGGCTCGCGTACACGACCGAGGTCGCCGAGGCGCTCGAGGGCGCGGAGGTCGTCTACGTCGCCGTCGGGACGCCCCCGACCGTGTCCGGCGATGCCGACCTGACCGCCGTCTGGACCGTCGTCGACGAGTTGCCGCCGCTCGACCACCGCGTCGTGCTCGCGATGAAGAGCACGGTGCCCGTCGGAACCGGAGCCGCTGTCAGGCACCGCCTCGACGAGCGAGGGCTCGAGAATGTCGGCTACGTCTCGAACCCCGAGTTCACCGCGGAGGGAACGGCGGTCGACGACTTCATGCGGCCCGACCGCATCGTCGTCGGCGCGTTCGATCCCGCGGACGGCGACGTCGTCGAGAGCCTGCACGCGGGCATCGACGCGCCCGTGATCCGCTGCGACGTCGAGTCGGCGGAGATGATCAAGCTCGCCGCCAACGCCGCGCTGATGATGCGCGTCTCCTTCATCAACGAGATCGCGAACGTCTGCGAGGCGACGGGAGCCGACGTGCTCGCGGTCGCCGAGGGCGTCGGCCTCGACCACCGCGTCGGTCGGCACTTCCTGCGCGCGGGAATCGGCTACGGGGGCTCATGTTTTCCAAAAGACTCGCTCGCGCTCAAGCAGCTCGCGGCCAACTCGGGCTACCACTTCCAGCTCCTCGCGGCGGTCATCGAGGTCAACGAGCTCCAGAAGCGGCGCGTGATCAACAAGCTCGAGCGTCGACTTGGCGGGTCGCTGCGGGGGAAGAAGATCGCGCTCCTCGGCCTCGCGTTCAAGCCCGGTACCGACGACATGCGCGAGGCGCCGAGCCTCGTCCTTGCCGGCCGGCTCGAGGCCGAGGGCGCAGAGGTGACCGCGTGGGATCCCGTCGCCGACGGCAAGGCGCACCTCGACGGCGTCTTCATCGCCGGCTCGGCGCTCGAGGCGCTCGACGGCGCGGACGCCGCCGTGCTCGTCACCGAGTGGCCCGAGCTGCGCGAGCTCGACTGGGACGAGGCAGCGCGGCGCATGCGGAACGCGCTGCTCGTGGACGGCCGCAACATGCTCGACGCCGAGACGATGCGCGGGCACGGTTTCGAGTACGAGGGCATCGGGAGGGCGATCGATTGAGCCTCCCTGCGGTGATCCTCGTCGGCGGTCAGGGGACGCGGCTGCGCCCGCTGACCGATCGCACGCGCAAGGACATGCTCCCGCTCGTCGACCGCCCGCTCCTGTCGTATACGTTCGAGCATCTCGCGCGGTATGGCGTCGAGCGCGCGATCGTCTCCTGCGGCTACCTCCCGCATCAGATCGGCTCCGCATTCGGCGCGTCATACGGGAACATGTCGCTCGAGTACGCGGTCGAGTCTCAGCCGCTCGGCACCGGCGGCGCGATCGGGTTCGCGGCGCGAGAGCTCGAGGGGAGCTTCTTCGCGCTCAACGGAGACTCGCTGCGCGAGGCCGACCTCGGCGCGATGGTCGAGTTCCACCGCTCGACCGGCGCGAAGGCGACCATCTTGCTCACGCCGGTCGCCGACCCGTCGCGCTACGGCCTCGTGCGGATCGCGGCGGACGGGCGCGTGGAGAGCTTCCTCGAGAAGCCGCGCCCGGAGGAGATCGACACGGATCTCATCAACGCCGGCTTCTACGTCCTCGAGCCGGAGGTGCTCGACCTCGTCCCGAGCGAGCGTGCGGTCTCGATCGAGCGCGAGGTGTTTCCCCGGCTCGCGGAGGAGGGCTCCGTGTACGGCATCGCCCTCCCCGGCTACTGGCTCGACGTCGGCACGCCGGAGTCGTACCTCCAGGCGCACCGCGACGTGCTCGAGCGCTCGTTCACGACCGAGGTGGGCGAGGAGCTCGGGAGCGACTTCACGTTCGTGCACCCGAGCGCGCAAGTCGCTCCCGGCGCACGCCTCGTGCCGCCGGTCTACGTCGGGCCGGACGCGGTGGTCGAGGCGGGCGCGCGACTCGGCAGCCTCGCGGTGCTCGGCGAGGGCTCGCGGCTCGGCGAGGGCGGGATCGTCGAGAACTCGGTCGTCGGCGCCCGCGCGGTCGTCGGCGGCGGGTCGCTGGTCGTCGGCTCGATCCTCGGCGACGAGGTCGACGTCGGAAACGGCTGCGAACTGCGCAACCTCACCGTGCTCGGCCCGGGCGCGTCGCTCGGCGCCGGGAACGAGCTCGACCACGGGCTCCGCATCGGCGCCGATCAGCGGATCCCGCCCAACGCGCTCCGCTTTTCGTGAAAGTGGGCTTCTCGTGAGCGCCGCCGACCGGCACCGTGTCTCCCCGCGTCGGGTCGAGAAGCCGTGGGGATGGGAGCTCGATCTGGGCCGAGACCGACGCGTACGTCGGGAAGCTGCTCTTCATCCGGGCGGGCGAGGCACTGAGCCTCCAGTACCACGAGGTCAAGGACGAGGCCTGGCTCGTGCGAGACGGCGTCGCGCATCTCGAGCTCGGACGAGCGGGGGATGGGGAGCTGGAGACGATCGAGATCCGCGAGGGAGACGCGCTCCACTACCCGCCGCGCACGCTTCACCGCATTACCGCGGTCGAGGACACGCTCATCGTCGAGGTCTCCACGCCGCATCTCGACGACGTCGTCCGCGTCGAAGACCGCTACGGCCGCGAGGGCACCTCGGCTCCCTGACCGCCCGTAGGGGCGAGGCTTGCCTCGCCCTCTCTACCCTGGTGCTCGCGGTGGAGCGCGACCGCCGCGACAACGAGCGCAACGCCGCCTACCTCGACCGCGGTCGGCACCTGGCTCAGCACGACGATCCCGATGACCGTCGCCGTCGCGGGGAGGAGCGAGACCATGAGCGAGTACGTCGCCCGCTCGAGCCGCGCCATCGCGAGCTGGTCGAAGACGTACGGGATCACCGAGGACGTGATCCCGACCGCGATGCCGGCAGCGAGCGCCACCGGGTCGACGAGCGCAGGCAGAGCGCTCCACCCTCCGAGCGGCGTTGCGACCGCGGCCGCGACGATCATCGCCGCCGCAAGGCCGTCGATGCGGTCGATCCCGCCGACCCGCGAGAGCCGGTGGGCGAGCACGATGTACGCGGCGAAGAGCGCCGCGTTCGCGAACGCGAAGGCGACGCCGAGCGGCTCGCCCTCGAGCCTGACGTCGATCAGGAGGTAGACGCCGAGGACAGCGAGCAGGAGCGCCACCGCGTTCCTCGCGGTGCGCGCGCCGAGCGCGGCGAGTGCGATCACCGGCACGAACTCGATCGCGGCCACCGTGCCGAGCGGCAGGCGGTCGATCGCGACGTAGAAGCAGACGTTCATGACGGCGAACACGGCGCCGAGGGCGACCACCAGCTTCCGCCCGGTGCGATCGAGGCCGGCGAGGCGACGCCACGGCCTTCGCCAGAGCGCGAACAGCGCCGCCGCGCTCGCGATCCGAAGCCACGCGACGCCAAGCGGCTCGACCCGGGCGAAGAGGAGGACCGCGAACGCGGGGCCGAGATAGTGGAAGACGGCGCTTCCGACGAAGTACGCCTCCGGCGGAGTCCTCTCGGTGAGTCGCGCAGCGTGCGATCTGGCCACGCCGTCATGCTCGCGGCCGTTCTGCCATCCTGGAATGGCCGATCGACGGAATGGAGGGCAGCTTTGGCTGGGAAAGCAAGGACTCGCGACGCGAACGCCTACGAAGCGAATCTGCTCGACGAGATCAACCTTCGCCTGCTCCAGGAGCTGGGGGCGGACGGACGGCTGGGCATGGCGGAGCTCGGTCGGCGTATCGGGATGTCCGCGCCGGCAGTGGCCGAGCGCGTCCAGCGCCTCGAGCGCGCCGGCGTGATTACGGGCTACCGGGCCGAGCTCGACCCGGCCGCTCTCGGCTTTCCGGTCTCGGCTGTCGTCCGCATCAGGCCGTCACCCGGCCAGCTCCAGCGCGTCCGGGAGATCGCGGCCGAGACGCCCGAGGTCGGCGAGTGTTACCGCATCACGGGCGAGGACTGCTACCTGATGCGGCTCCACCTGCGCTCGATCGACGAGCTCGAGGACGTTCTCGACCGCTTCACGCCGCACGGCCAGACGACGACGTCGATCGTCCACTCGACGCCGGTGCCGCGCAGAGGCCCACCGCTGCCGTCGGAGTAGCGAACCTTCACACGGTTGTGGTAAGGTTGCCTCCGTGCCGCAGCCGTTCACGATCGGCGAGGCGAGTCGGCGCTCCGGCTGGTCCGCCCGCATGCTCCGCTACCTCGAGGACTCAGGGCTCGTCGTCCCCGACCGCGGCAACGGCGGCTACCGCCGCTACGGCATCCGCGAGCTGAACCAGCTCCGGGCGCTCGCCGACCTCCGCGACCGCTTCGGCGTCGATCTCACCGACGTCGCGTTCGCGGTTAGGCTGCGGACCGACTCCAGCCTGCGCTCGGCGGTCGAGACGTGGCTCGCCGGCACTCGCGAGATCGAAACCGACATACCGGCCTGGGTCGAGTGGGAGCAGCGCAAGCACGAGCGCCTGCTCGCGTCTCGACAGGCCGCCTAAAGCACGCTCCTACCGACGCGAAGAGAGGATTCGATGGCAGCGACCAAGCGATACGACGTGAAGGATCTGGCGCTCGCCGCAGAGGGCGTACGCCGGATCGAGTGGGCCGACCGGCAGATGCCGGTGGTGGCCGCGATCCGCGAGCGCTTCGAGCGCGAGCAGCCCCTGTCCGGGATCCGCGTCTCGGCGTGCCTGCACGTGACGACCGAGACGGCGAACCTCGCGCGCACGCTCAAGGCGGGCGGCGCGGACGTCGTCCTGTGCGCCTCCAACCCCTTGTCGACCCAGGACGACGTTGCCGCGGCGCTCGTCGAGGAGTTCGACATCGCGGTCTTCGCGATCAAGGGCGAGGACAACGACACGTACTACCGCCACATCGAGGCGGCGGTCGATCACCGGCCGCACCTGACGATGGACGACGGCGCCGACGTCATCGGCGTTCTCCACTCGGCGCGGCGCGAGCAGCTCGGCGACGTCATCGCCGGGACGGAGGAGACCACGACCGGTGTGATCCGGCTGAAGGCGCTCGAGCGCGAAGGCAAGCTCGGCTTCCCGGTCATCGCGGTCAACGAGGCGCAGACGAAGCACCTGTTCGACAACCGCTACGGCACCGGCCAGTCGACGATCGACGGGATCATCCGCGCGACCAACGTGCTGCTCGCAGGCGGCCGTTTCGTGGTCGCCGGCTACGGCTGGGTCGGGCGTGGCGTCGCGAATCGCGCCCGCGGCATGGGCGCGCACGTGATCGTCACCGAGGTCGATCCGGTGCGGGCGCTCGAGGCGGCGATGGACGGCTTCGAGGTCCTGCCCATGGAGCGCGCCGCGCAGATCGGCGACGTCTTCTGCACCGCGACCGGCGACAAGAACGTCATCAGTCGTGTGCACCTCGAGCGGATGAAGGACGGCGCAATCCTCGCGAACACCGGCCACTTCAACGTCGAGATCGAGATCCCGGCGCTGAAGGACCTCGCGATCGAGACGCGCGAGGCGCGACACCTCGTGGACGAGTACACGCTCGCGGACGGGCGACGCATCTACCTCATCGCCGACGGGCGACTCGTGAACCTCGCCGCCGCCGAGGGCCACCCGGCGATCGTGATGGACATGTCCTTCGCGAACCAGGCCCTGTCGGCGGAGTGGGTGGTCGCGAACGGCGCCGGCCTCGAGCGGAAGGTCTACGACGTGCCGAGGGAGATCGACGACGAGATCGCCCGCCTCAAGCTCGAGACGATGGGCATCGAGATCGACCGCCTCACCGAGGAGCAGGCGAAGTACCTCGCGTCGTGGGACGAGGGGACGTAGGGGCGAGGCTTGCCTCGCCCTGGCTCGTGACTGCCGCCGAGCGGTTCGACTGGTCGCGGCACATCGTGGACCACGTCGAGGTGCATGCGAGCGACTACGCGGAGAGCGTCCGCTTCTACGAAACCGTCCTCGATCCCCTTGGGATTCCGAGCTGGCCCGAGGACTGGGACGAGGAACGGATCACGTGCTTCACGCGCGTGAACGTGGTCGACCGGAGGCCGGCGACCACGAACCTTCATCTCTGCTTCGTCGCGAGCTCCCGCGAGCAGGTGGATCGCTTCCATGCCGCCGGCGTCGACTGCAGGCTTCCGATCGAATGGGGCTCCGGGCTTTCGAGCGTACGCACCCGGGTACTACGCCGCGTTCCTTCTCGATCCCGACGGCAACAACATCGAGGCGCTCTTCCGCGACGTCGGCAACCCGGGCCACCGGGCCGAGCGGGCGCATGACGAGGGAAGCTCTCGACCCTGATCGCATCGTTCGGCTCGAAGACGACGCCGTCGTCCTGCTCGACCAGCGACGTCTGCCCGACGAGGAGGTCGAGCTGCGCTGCTCGACCGCAACCGAGGTCGCGGATGCGATCCGCACGCTCGCGATCCGGGGCGCGCCTGCGATCGGCGTCGCGGCGGCGTACGGCTACGCGCTCGCGGCAGCGCGTGGGGAGGACCTCGACGCCGCGTATGAGACGCTCCTCGGCGCGCGACCGACCGCGGTCAACCTCCGCTGGGCGCTCGAGGAGATGCGCCACGATCCGACTTCCGAGCGCGCACGGGCGATCCACGAGACCGAGGTCGAGCGCTGCCGGCGCATGTCGTCTCACGCAGCCGAGCTGGTCGAGCCGGGCTCACGCGTCCTGACCCATTGCAACACCGGCGGGCTCGCCACCGGCGGCTACGGCACCGCGCTCGGCGCGATCCGTACGGCGCACGCGCGCGGGCTCGTTCGAGCACGTCTGGGTCGACGAGACGCGGCCGCTCCTCCAGGGGTCGCGGCTGACCGCGTGGGAGCTCGAGGCGCTCGGCATTCCCTTCGCGGTGGTCGCCGACGGCGCCGCGGCTTCGCTCATGGCGGCCGGCGAGGTCGACTGCGTTCTGACCGGAGCCGACCGCATCGCCGCGAACGGCGACGTCGCGAACAAGATCGGGACCTACGGCCTGGCCGTCGCTGCGCGCCACCACGGCATCCCGCTGATCGTCGTCGCGCCGACGTCGACCCTCGACGCCTCGATCGCGTCCGGCGCGGACATCCCCATCGAGGAGCGAGATCAGGCGGAAGTCTCGTCGCGCTTCCCGGCGAGGAACCCGGCCTTCGACGTCACGCCCGCAGCGCTCGTCGATGCGATCGTCACCGAGCGCGGCGTCCACCGGGCGCCGTACGCGGAGTCGCTCCCGCTCGCGCTCGTGTCCCGATGATCCTCGACGAGGTAGACACCGAAACGCGAGAGACGCTCGACCGGTTCGGGTTCGATCCGGTGCAATTCGAGAGCCTTCGCACGCGGGTCGCCTCGGGCGAGCTTTCTCCGGCCTCGAACATCGTCCAGGGCACGCTCGAACCCCCGCGACCCGAGGACCTGACGCGGCTTCCCGAGCCAGGCGAAGACGGTTACGAGGATGCGCGCGACGCCGGGCTCGAAGCCCTCCGCGAAGGAGCCGTCGCACAGATCGTGCTCGCGGGAGGGATGGCGACGCGCTTCGGCGGCGTCGTGAAGGCGGTCGTCGAGGCGGTCGACGGGCGGAGCTTCCTCGAGGTGAAGCTCGGCGAGACCAGCGAGCTCGAGCAGGCGCTGGGCGCACAGGTGCCGGTCGCGCTCATGACGAGCTTCGCGACGGACGACGTGATCCGCGACTACGTCGCCGAGCGCGGTCTCGGCGAGCCGCTCCGGTTCCACCAGTTCGTCTCGCTCCGGCTCGAGCCCGACGGCGATCTGTTTCGCGACGCCGACGGCAAGCCCTCGCTGTACGCGCCGGGGCACGGCGACCTGTTCCGCGCGCTGCGGGAGTCGGGGGCTCTCGCCGAGCTGCGTGCGCGCGGCGTCCGCGTCGTGACCGTCTCGAACGTCGACAACCTCGGCGCCCGCGTCGACCCGTCGGTGATCGGCATGCACCTCCTCGGGGGTCGTCCGTACACGGCCGAGGTGGCGCGAAAGATGGGCGACCTGGGCGGCGCGCCCGTGCGTGTCGACGGTCGGCTGCAGCTGCTCGAAGGCCCGCGCTTTCCTCCGGACTTCGACCAGGACCTCGTCCCCGTCTTCAACACCAACACGGCTGTCTTCGACCTCGAGGAGCTCGACCGCGACTTCGACCTCACGTGGCTGCACGTCGCCAAGACCGCCGACGGGCGCCCCGCCGTCCAGCTCGAGCGCGTGTACCACGAGGCCTCCGCGTTCCTGCCGACGACCTACCTCGAGGTGCCGCGGCGCGGGCCGCGCGGGCGGTTCTTCCCGATCAAGACGCCTGAAGATCTCGAGGACGCGCAGGACGACCTCCGCGAGCTGCTCGCGGCGTCACTGATCTGACACCGAATCGGCGCGAAGCCGTCACGGTTTCGTGCGTAGCGTCGGAGAGTGGTCGTGCTCGACCTCCTGATTCCCGAACGCTGCGCGGTCTGCGCGCGGCCGGGAGCTGCTCTCTGCGACCCCTGCCGGGACGGGCTCGTCCGACTGAGCCCGCCCGTCTGCGAGCGCTGCGGCTCGCCCGGCGCCTGGCCCGTCCGACGCTGCGCGGAGTGCTCCGGGCGGCGCCTCGCCTTCGCACGCGCTCGGTCGGCCATCGTGTACGACGAGCACGCGCGGGCGCTCGTCCGCTCGTGGAAGGAGCGTGGACGCCGCAGGCTCGCCGCCGAGGCGGCAGCGCTCGTCGCGGAGGTCGTCGCCGCACCAGAGGTGGACGTCCTGACCCACGTCCCCGGCGACCCCGAGCGCGCGCTCGATCGGGGAGACGTGCCGCCGCGCGCGCTCGCCGCCGAGCTCGCGCTCGTCTGGCTGCTGCCGACCGCGGATCTCCTCCGCCGGACGCGCTCGCTCGAGCGCCAGCGCGGCCTGAGCCTGGCCGAGCGCCGCCGCAACGTCCGCGGCTCGGTGGCGGCGACCGGCGACGCGCCCCGCCGCGTCTGCCTGGTCGACGACGTCTATACCTCTGGAGCGACCGCGGACGCCTCCGCCTCCGCACTCCGCCGCGCCGGCGCCCGCCACGTCGAGGTCGTGACCCTGGCGAGGGCGGTGCGCTAGCGCTGCTCGATCAGTACGACGAAGACCGCGACGACCGGACAGTCGCGCGGATGCTTCACCACTCGCCAGGAGCCGCGATAGCCGCGGCCGGTGAAGGGGCTCTCCTGCTCGTGCGCTTCGGCATCGCCCCGCCCGAGCGCAAAGCCACTCTCAGGCAGGCGCCGCTTGAAGAACCCGGCGACGCCGTCGAGGTCTCCACGCACGACGCCCCGCAGGTGGAACTGTCCCGTCGCGAGGCGTCCCGCGTCGGTGAGGACGAGGCCGGGCGGCATGGGGAACTGCGGAGGCAGGCCCGCGGGCAGCTCGACGCGACCGGCCTCCTGCGCGCACTCGGGAAGTGTGCCGCCGACGCTGCCGCTATCGCCGCCGCCACAGCCGGCTGAGAGCACGACGAGCAGCGCAAGCGTTGTCCACGGGAAGGCCATGCGTGGCCGCATCGTCGCAGCCGTGCGAGAAACCGGCGCCGCGTTGGGGGTGGCCGCGGCGCCGGTTTCTGCGTCGTGCCGCAGACCTACGTGCCGGGCTCGCCGGCCGAGTTGAAGAACGTCAGCTCGAGGGTGGCCGTTCCGGGGGCGCCCGCCCAGTTGTGCACCTCGATCCGGTACCGGCCCGCGGTCAGCCGTCCGCTCGAGAGGACCTCATCGGCGAGCGAGCCAGAGGTTCCGGACGCCAGGTCGCCGCTCCACGCGCCGCCGGGGAGCTGCCGCTGCAGGTAGAGGTCGACGTCGGCCGGCAGGAGCGGAGTTGCCTGCGCGACCATCGACGCGTCGTCGGCTCCGGCCGGGACGTCGAACTCGAAGACGCTGCTCGTCGCCGGCACGACGCGCTGGCCGGCTCCCGGCGCGGGGACGATCACGCTTGTCGAGATCGGCGGCTGCGCGGTGCCCGTCGTCGGCGCCGGCTCGCCGGCGATCTTCTTGCCGACCTTCGTCGACAGCTCGATCGCGATCGCCGGCGACGGGTCCGGCGTCCCGCTCGTCGTGTCGAGGAACGAGACGGCGAGGCGCCCGTCGCCGAAGATCGTCACCGTCTGGAAGTCCATGCGGACGTCGTTACCGACCCCGCTCGTCGCGTTGATGTCGCCGAGCCCGACGCGATAACTGCGCTCGAGCTTCGGGGCGGAGTCGCGCTTCCCGATCGCGAGCTTGTAGACGATGTCGAAGTCCGAGCCCGTGTTGTTGTCCTGCGCGCGGATGAGCACGGCCGCCACGCCCGCGGCCCGGTTGGCGCGGAAGTCGATCTGCTCGATCGCCGAGCCGTCGGGGAGCGCGACGTCGAGCCCTTTCCAGGTCGTGCCGTTGTCCCCAGACCACCGGTACGTGAACCGGCTGCTCTGCGGAAGCACGTTGTGGAGCCGTCCCGCCGAGTCGACCTGGAAGCGGCCGCTCGGCGACGTCCCGTCGCCCAGCTTGGCCGGGACCCAGGTGAACGCCTCGCCGTCGAAGAGGGACCATGCGCTGTTCGAGCTCGGGAAGTCCGGCGCGGCGAGCAGCGCGTTCTCGCCGAGCGTCGTCATGCCGGTGTTCGTGTTCTGCTGGTTCCAATCGGCGTCCGAGCGCGAAGTCGTGTCGATCGTCCGGACCGCCGCCCCGCTCAGCGTCTGGTCGACGATCTTGCTCGAGACCTGCGTGTAGTTGAGGCCGTCGGTGCTCCAGTACCAGAGCTCCTTCGACGGCCAGCCGCCCTTGAGGAAGGAGATGTACTCCACCGTCTCCCCGTCAATCGTGAACGGACCGGGGACAACCGTCACCCACTCCCGGTCGTAGAAGGGCTGGTGGAGCGGTGTCTCCGTGTACAGCCAGCGGCCGGTGTCGGCCTCGTACTTGTACGCCTGCAGGTGGTCGCCCGAGTACGGATCCCAGCCGACGCCGACGACGTCGCCGTCCGGCGCGAGGACAATCGTGCCCTCGCCGTTGACGAGCGGCGTGAGCGGACGGACCTGCATCCAGGTCTTGCCTCGGTCGTCCGAGTAGTTGACGTACGTGCCGCCGAAGTCGAGCAGGCGACCGTTGCGGGTCGTCGTGACGTAGTTCTCGCAACAGTTGCCGGTCGCCTTGACGACGCGCCACGTGGTGGTGGCCGTGCGGTCGTCGGCCGACGGGACGCCGTCCTTGCCGTAGTCGCGAGTCGCGTAAGTCTGCTCGCCGACGGGTGGGGCGTACGGCGCGACCTGCGCCTCGAACGAGACCGGGAGCTGTGCGGATGCCGCGGTCGCCAGGACGACGGTCGCCACGGTGAGCGGCGCCAGTAGGCGGGCGCCGAGCCTCCGTATCATCGTCTTCTCCTTGTCGGTGTTCGGATGGACCGGCGGATGTTACCACTATCCGTGGTGGCTAAAGCGCCGAACCGGACGATCGACGTAGCCCGCGACATGACCTCAGCGGGGGCGGTTCGTTAGTGTGGGGTGGAGGTCTTCGCTCCCGTCGTCGAACCGGAAGGGGCGCCGATGCGACTCCAGGTCAAGACCCAGCGCGCTCACGTCAACGATTCCGTCAGGGACTACGTCGAGAAGCGAATCGGCAAGCTCGATCGCCGCCTGTACAGCGGCACGCTGGTCGAGGTGACGCTCGGCAAGGAGGGCAACCCGTCGATCGCGGACGACCACTGGGCCGAGGCCATCATCTACATGAAAGGCCCGAATCTCGTCGCGAAGGAGCACGCGCCCGCCTTCGAGACCGCCGTCGACCGCCTCGTGGACAAGCTCGAGCGGCAGCTCGACAAGTACAAGGACAAGCGCATCGAGAAGCCGCGGCGTGAGGCGCGCCAGCGCGCCGAGCCCCCGCCCGCGAGCGTCGAGGACATCGAGCAGGAGCTCGCCGCCGGCGCCGACTCCGAAGCCGGCGAGGCCGCAGCGTAGGCGAGGCTTGCCTTGCCCGGCGGTTACGTGACGCCGAGGCGGTCCGCGACGGTCAGCCGCAGCTTCTCCGCCGCTTGCGGCGCATCGCGATTCAGCCGCCAGAGCTCGCCGTTGAAGAGCATGACGAGCTTCATCGGCGTCTTCGCGATGACGGTGGCGGTCCGGACGCCACCGAAGAAGACCGCGATCTCACCGAAGACGTCGCCCGGGCCGAGCGTCCGGATGAGCTCGCCGTCCTTGAAGACGTCGGCCGTGCCCGAGGTCACGGCGAACATCGCGTAGCCGAACTCGCCCTCCTCCGTAAGGGTCGTTCCGGCCTCGACCTCGAGCTCGCGGCATGCTCCGGCGACGCACTCCCGCTGCGCCTCGTCGAGATCCGCGAACACCGTGATGGCGCTGAGCCCCGCCGCGTCCACGGCGGCGACGCTACCACCGGCCGGGTGAGACCTGGGTATCGGACTGGTGAACGCAGGGCGACTTGCACGTGGAGGGCTTGAACATCCGGCGTCTATGCGTTAGCGTCGCGCGCATCGGGGGCTTGGCGGGGAATTCGAAGCGCACGAGGCGGCGCATCCGGCTAGGGACGCTGGCTGTGCTCGTGGTCGTCGCGGCGATCGCAGCAGCTGCCGCCGCGGCAACTGTCGAGCCCACCGCTTCTGCCGACGACCTCGCCCGGGCGATCGCCCGCGACGACTCCATCGTCGTCTCCGCCGATTTCGTCTCCGTGCCTTCCGAGGGCACGCCGCACGCGATCGTGCGGGACTTCTCGGGATTCTCGGGCGAGGACGGCGCCGCGCTGCTCACGACGGGGGATGCACAGATCGCCGAGCAACCGGACGATTCGGGGAGCTCCGGAGCTGACATCGGCGGTCCCGAACGTGCGCGGCGACACGGACTTCGACGTCACCGTCTTGAGGCTGAACCTCATGGTTCCCGCCAACGCCAACTGCCTGCTCGGCATCGATTTCCGGTTCCTCTCCGAGGAGTACCCGGAGTGGGTCGGAACCCGCTTCAACGACGCGTTCATCGCCGAGCTCGACAGGACCACGTGGGACACCTCGGGCTCGACCATCTCGGCGCCGGACAACTTCGCATTCGACCCGGCCGGGAACCCGATCACGATCAACACCACCGGCGCGACCTCGATGACCGAGGGCGACGCGGAGGGAACGACGTACGACGGCGCAACGCCGATCCTCACCGCCGCGACGCCGATTACTCCGGGTCCGCACCAACTCTTCCTGTCGATCTTCGACCAGGGCGACCACATCTACGACTCGGCAATCGTCGTCGACGACCTCCGCGTGGGCCGCGTCGCGGACGTGGAACGTGACTGCAGACCCGGCGCAAGGCCCGTAGGGGTCGAGTACGTCGCGGTCGGAGACTCGACGACGACGGGGTTCTCCGTCGAGACGTGCGAGGAGAACCGGAGGGATTCACCGTACGGGTGTCTCGGCTCGCCGCCGGCGCCGCCCTACCCGGAGCGGCTCGCCGTCGCGGGCGATCCCGCGTTCGACGAGCTGGAGCGGAAGGGCATCTGGGGGTACGGGGTGCAGGAAGCCGTGGCCGCCTACGAAGCCGGTCGGAACGAGATAGGAGACTGGGACCCGCAGCTGACGGTGGCCGAAGAGGCAGAAGGACTCGTCACGGTCTCGCTCGGAATCAACGACATGGAGTTCTCCGACATCATGTTCTGGCTGCGCAACTGCGTGACGGTCACGCTGAAGCCGTGGTTCGGGATCCCGCCCGTCCGCCCGGGCCTGGGAGTCAACGACGACGGCTGCAAGGACGCGGCGCTCGAGCGCGCGCGGGCTCCCGAGCTGCAGACCGCCCTGGACAAGATGTTCGAGATCCTCGAGACGCCGCGGCAGCGCGGAGCGGACGTCGCCGTGCTGCTCTACTACAACGCCTTCAACCCGTTCAAGGACGTCCGGTTCCTGCCCGACCGCGGCTGCGACATCACCCACAACATCGGGAAGATCGTGATCGGCGCGATGAATCCGGAGCTTGCGCGACGTGCCGAGGACCGGGACATGACCGTCGTCGACCTGGAGCCGGTCTTCCACGAGCGCGGATCGGGTGCGCGCGGCGACGAGCAGTGGCTCTTCGGGACCGAGTGCGAGCTGGGCGGTGTCATCACCGCGTTCCTCGGCTCGACGATCGACCTGCAGTTCGGCTGGCCGCCGAAGCTCTCGTCGGACGCGATGCGCGAGCTCCAGATCGCCTTCGATCCGCATCCGAACGAGCGCGGCACCGAGGCTCAGGCCAATGCGGTGCTGGAGGCGATTCGATGAGTCCCGCACGCATGCTGGTGCTGTCGCTGGCGCTCGCGGCGTTCACCGTCGGTTGCGGCAGCGGAGACACGCAGACGACACAGGCGCCTGCGCAGGCCGGAGAGCGCACGACGCTCGCCGACGTGAAGCAGGCCTGCGAAGCCACGTTCACGCCGACCTCGCCGGGTCGGGCGCACGTCGAGTTCGAGCTGCGGGACTCCAACGAGGAGATCTCGATCGACGCGCCTTGCCTGGTCACGCTCGCGCCGGCTGCGAACGTCCACCTCAACAACGTCACGCTTTCGGGGCAGATCCTCAATCTCGTCGACGATCCGGAGAACGCCGGCGAGAACAGGATCAAGCTCCAGCACGTCACGCTCGAGGGACAGCCCGGTGGAGGCTTCCTCATCGAATTGCGGGACGCGGCCGATTCGCTCGAGGTCGAGCACTCGGAGCTCGACTTCCCGCAAGGGATCGTCTTCCGGGTCTACGGCCACCGCGGCGAGGAGAACGACGGCGGCTCCATCCGGATGACGAACTCGTCGCTTGCCGCCGCCGGCGAGGCCGAAGGTGTTGCGCTCCTGACGTCGGAGCACACGGGCTCGATCAGGCTGATAGAGACGACGATCACGACTCCGGCGGACATCGTGCTCCTCGCGAAGGACTGCCAGGCGCAGATCGAGGGCGACAAGCTCGACTGCTCGTCGGCGTCGATTGCGGAGAACCTCGCGCGGCAGGCGGAGGAGATCGAGGACGAGGCCGGCGGTTAGGACCAGGCTGGCCGGTCCGGTTGCGAGGCTCGCCCTGGTCGTCGCGCTGGCGATCGCCGCGGCCGGCTGCATGGCGAGCGACGACCCGGAGGAGCGTCGCGTGGCGCTCGAGGAGCTCGTCGAGGCGCTTCGCGTCGATCCCCTTCCCGGCGACCGCACCGTCAGCATCGGCGAGACGCAGAGCAAGGGCGACAGCCCGTACTTCACCGCCACCGGAGTTCTCGAAGAGTCACGGGAGTCCGGCATCGCGCGGGTCGAGGCCGCGTTCGAGCAGGAGGGTTGGGAGGTCTTCGAGTCCGGGGAGGTGGACCACTTCCTCGGCTCGTGCGTGCGGGCCCGCTCCGGCTCGATGGTCGCGCTCGCCGATGTGGGGTGGTCGGTGAGACCTGACTCGAATCTGTACCAACGCCTGCCCGGATACGTCTACGTCCAGACTTCGGTGGGCAAAGAGGGCTCGAATCAGACGTGGACCGATCCCGACCGTCCGACGTGCGGAGCATGACGACGCCCCTCCAGACGGCCCAAGCCGACCCGCTACCCTAGGCCCGTGCCCACCCAGTCGTTCGGCAAGTTCGAGCGCGTCCTTCGCATGGGCGAGGGTCGCCGCGTCAAGCGCCTCCAGGACCAGGCGGCGTACATCGGCGACCTCGAGCCCGACTTCGAGAAGCTCACGGACGACGAGCTCGCGGCGAAGACCGCCGAGTTCAAGCAGCGCCTGGAGAACGGCGAGCCGCTCGAGGAGATCATCTTCGAGGCGTACGCCGCCGTCCGCGAGGCGTTCAGGCGCACGATCGGCGTCCGCCTCTTCGATGTGCAGCTGATGGGCGGGATCGTCCTCCACGAGGGCGACATCGCCGAGCAGAAGACGGGCGAGGGGAAGACGTTCACGGCCGTGCAGGCGCTCTACCTGAACTCGCTCACGGGCAACGGCGTCCACCTCGTCACGGTCAACGACTACCTGGCGAAGCGCGACGCCGAGTGGACGCGGCCGGTCTACGAGAAGCTCGGCGCGACCGTCGGCTCCATCCAGAACATGATGCCGTTCGCCGAGCGGCGCCAGGCCTACGGCGCCGACGTCACGTACGGGACGAACTCCGAGTTCGGCTTCGACTACCTCCGCGACAACATGGCCGTCTCGCTCGATCAGACCGTGCAGCGGAGCCACACGTACGCGATCGTGGACGAGGTCGACTCGATCCTGATCGACGAGGCGCGGACGCCGCTCATCATCTCGGGCGAGCCGGAGACCGCGGCCCAGACGTACTACCAGTTCGCGAAGGTCGTCAAGACGCTCGAGGGCAAGCCCGCGACGCGCAAGTCGGCGAAGGGCGAGGACGAGACCGAGACATCGGGTGCGGACTTCCTCTACGACGAGAAGTTCAAGACCGTCTCGCCGGCCCAGACCGCGATCACCGCTGTCGAGCACGCCCTCGCGATCGACAACCTCTACGACCCGAGCCACGTCCTGCTCGTCAACCACCTGACGCAGGCGCTCAAGGCGGAGTCGCTCTACAAGCGCGACGTCGACTACGTCGTGCAGGAGGGCGAGGTCAAGATCGTCGACGAGTTCACCGGCCGGATCATGGAAGGCCGCCGCTGGAGCGAGGGCCTGCACCAGGCGATCGAGGCGAAGGAGGGCGTCCGCATCCGCGAGGAGAACGTCACGCTCGCGACGATCACGCTCCAGAACTACTTCCGGCTCTACGAGAAGCTCGCCGGGATGACGGGCACGGCGAAGACGGAGGAGAAGGAGTTCACCGAGATCTACAACCTCCACGTCGTCGAGATCCCGACCAACGAGCCGATCGCGCGCCTCGACGAGAACGACTACATCTTCAAGTCCGTCGACGCGAAGTTCGGCGCGGTGCTCGAGGACATCGTCGAGCGCCACGAGGCGGGGCAGCCCATCCTCGTCGGCACGATCGCGGTCGAGACCTCCGAGTTCCTCTCGCAGCTGCTGACCCGCAAGGGCATCCCGCACAACGTCCTGAACGCGAAGGAGCACGAGCGTGAGGGCGAGATCATCAAGAACGCGGGACAAAGGGGCGCCGTCACGATCGCGACGAACATGGCAGGGCGCGGCGTCGACATCAAGCTCGGCGAGGGCGTCATCGACGTCGGCGGCCTGTACGTGCTCGGCACCGAGCGCCATGAGGCGCGCCGCATCGACAACCAGCTCCGCGGCCGCTCGGGCCGTCAGGGTGACCCCGGCGAATCGCGCTTCTACCTCTCCGCGCACGACGATCTCGTCCGGCTCTTCGCCGGAGACCGGATCCACGGGATCATGACCCGCTTCAAGATCCCGGACGACCAGCCCATGGAGGCCGGGATCCTCTCCAAGCAGATCGAGAACGCTCAGAAGAAGGTCGAGGAGCAGAACTTCGTCGCGCGCAAGAACGTCCTCAAGTACGACGACGTCATGAACACGCAGCGCATGGTCATCTACGAACAGCGGCGCCGGGTGCTGGAGGGCGAGGATCTCTCCGAGGACGTGAAGGAGTGGATCCGCGAGACCGTCGAGACCGGGGTCGCGCAGTTCACCGACTCGGAGTTCACCGAGGACTGGGACCTCGACGGCCTGACCGGCCACATGCAGAACCTGTACGGAAGCGACATCACGGCCGACGAGCTCCGAGAAGAGGTCGACATCGGGAACCGCGAGGCGCTTTCCGAGGAGTTCGTGGAAGACGCGCTCGAGGCGTACGAGGAGCGCGAGCAGGGTCTCGGCTCCGAGCTCGCGCGCGACGTCGAGCGCTTCGTGATCCTGCAGGTCGTCGACCAGCGCTGGCGCGAGCACCTCGAGGCGATGGACTACCTGCGCGAGGGCGTCCACCTGCGCGCGTTCGCGCAGAAGGACCCGCTCGTCGAGTACCGCGGCGAGGGCCACATCCTCTTCGAGCAGCTCAGCGGCACGATCCGTCAGGAGGTCGTCTTCACCCTGTTCCACGTCGCGGTCACGGTGGAGGAGCCCGCGCTCGCGCCGGCCGCGGCGCGCGACGGCGATCTTCAGTACGAGCACGAGACTTCAGCAGGCGCGGATGCGATCGCCGCCGCAGGGGCCGCGACGGCTCTCGCCGCACCTCCGGTCGCGGCCGCCGCACCCAACCCGATGCAGCAGGGCCCGGTCCGGAACGAGCACAAGGACCTCGGCCGCAACGACCCCTGCTGGTGCGGGTCGGGCAAGAAGTACAAGCGCTGCCACGGCGCCTGAGCCCCTCGCTCGCCGCTTGGTTGTAACTCGCGTAAGTTTGGCGCGTGTCTGACGCCGGCAGCGGGTTTGGATCGACGATGGTCACGCCACCCATCTCGCCGCTCGCGCTGCACGTTCGCGGCGTCACCGGGTCCGTCGTCGGACGGCAGGTCGAGCTCGGCGCGATCAAGCAAGAGCTCGCCTCCGCCCGGACCGGCCGCCTGACCGCCCTGACCCTCGAAGGGGAGCCCGGCATCGGCAAGACGCGGCTCCTCCTCGCGACGGCCGAGCACGCCGCGTCCGAGGGGTTCATGCCGCTGGCGGTGACGGCCGACGAGGAGATCCGCGGGCCCTTCCTGCTCGCGCGAGGAATCTTCGCCTCGGCGGCCGCGCACGAGAGTGGGGGCAACGGCGCCCGAGAGCCCCTCGAGCGGGTCCTCGATGCGATCTCCGGCCGCGACGACCCGTCGCTCGACGCCCTGTCGCCGGATCACAAGCTGCTTCGCGCGTTCGATCTCGCCGCCATGGCGATCCGCGCCCTCGCCACACACAGCCCGGTAGCCGTGCTCGTCGACGATCTCCAGTGGGCCGACGAGGACAGCGTGCGGATGCTCCGGTACATCGTCCGCTCCGATGCCGACTTGCCCGTCTTCATCGGCCTTGCCACGCGTCCGGAGGAGCTCGCCGTCGTCAGCGAGGCCGTGACTCTGATCGCCGACATGGAGCGAATGGGGATGGTCCGCCGCCTCAGGCTCGAGCGATTCACCCAGCTCGAGACGACCGAGTTCGTCCAGCAGGTCCTCGGCAAGAAGGTCAACCACGCGAGCGCCGCGACGATGCACGCGCAGGCAGAAGGGGTCGCGTTCATCGTCGAGGAGCTCGCCCGCAGCTACCGCGAGATGGGGCTGATCCAGGAGATCGACGGCGTCTGGACGCTGGCGAAGAACGCCGAACGGCTGCTCCCCTCGGCTGTGCACACGCTCATCCAGCGCCGGTCGGCGAGGCTCCCCGAAGAGACGAAGCGCGACCTCGCCGACGCGGCGATCCTCGGCCGGAGCTTCAGCCTCAAAGACCTCTGCACGATCAAGGTTCGGCTCGGCGCGGACGAGGCCGATTGCAGCCAGACCGTCCTTGCGGAGTCGCTGGCGCCGGCCATCCGAGCAGGTCTCCTCGCCGAGCATCCGGCCGGATCGCCCGCGGACTACAGCTTCACGCACGACCAGGTCCGCGAGTTCGCGGCAGCGCTCCTCACATCGGCCCGCCGGCGAGCGATCCACAACGCGCTCGTCGACATGCTGAACGCGGACGGGGACCCTCCCGCCGAGAGCCTCTCGCTCCTGGCTCACCATGCGGTGGCGGCCGGAGACCCGGACCGCGCCGTACGCTTCTCCATCTCCGCCGCACGCGCTGCGCTGCAGTCTCGTGCCGCGGAGGAGGCGCTCCGCATCGTCGACCAGGCGCTGCCCGCAGCCTGGGCCGCGCAGGACCGCGTCGCCCTGTTGACGGCTCAGGACGAGGGCCTCGACATGCTCCGCCGCCCGACCGACCGCCTCGAAGGGCTCGCGGAGCTGGCGGCGCTGGCGGAGGCGCTCGGCGACTCCCACCTCGAGCTCGACGTCAAGCTTCGCCGCGCGGCCGCGCTCCGCCTCTCCGGAGACGAAGATGGATCTGCCGAGCTCGCACGGTCGGTTCGCGAAGTCGCCGCCGATCGCGGCGATCGCGAAGCGGAGCTCGCCGCGTGCCTGGAGCTCGGACAGGACCTGCTCCAGAGCCCGCTCGGCGAGTCGTTCGGCGCACCGCGCGAGGTGGACCTCGACGGCGCCGAGGAGGCGTACCGACGGGCGAGCGAGCTCGCGGAGGAGCTGGGCGACGTTGCCGTCCTGGCGGCCGCCGTGCGAGAGCTCGGCATCATCTCGGTGAGTCGCGCGCGCGAGTGGTACATCCAGAGCGTCGAGCGCGGTGAGGTCGGCGCGCTCATGGGACGTGTCGCTGCGGGTGAGAAGCCCGCCGAGATCCTTTCCGAGTTCCCCATCGCGCCCCTCATCGAAGAGGGCGTCGGGCATTACGAGCGCGCGATCGAGCTCTTCGAGGAGGCGGGCGACCGCCGCGGCGTCATGTCGGCGATCATCGCCCGCGCGTACATCACCGTCGCTATCGACATCCACTTCCTCGGCGCTGCGAAGAGGATCGAGGAGATCCGGCGGCTGGCGATCCAGATGTCGTCGCTCACGCGCGAGAGCGAACGGGCGTCGGTCGAGGCCCAGATGCTCTACGGCGTGCACGTGTTCGCGCGCGCCAAGGTCGTGCCCGACCTCGCGCTCTCGCGGGGTGAAGAGGCGCACCGGCACGCACGGCTGCTCGGGAATCGATCGCTCGAGTTCGCCGCGGCTGCCGGCGTCGCGCTCACACACCTCGAGCTCGGCGACGCCGGCGAGACGGAGCGCTGGTTGGACCTCGCGGCGGAGGCCGCCGCCGCGGTCGCGACGCCCCTGCGGGCACGACAGCTCGAGGTCGCCCGCGGGCTCGCACGCGCGGGCGCGGGCGACGCGGAGGGCATGCGCGAGCACCTGGAGCGGGCGGTGCGCCTAGCCACGGAGCAAGGACGACCGGCCGCCCGGTGCGAGGCGCTCGCAACGCTTGCGCTCGCTGCCGCCCAGCTCGGGGTTGTCGACGCCACCGAGGACCTGCTCGTACTCGCCGAGCGGTCGGCGAACGAGGCCAAGGAGCTGCTGCGCGTCCTGCCCGGCCACCCACCGTGGGGTGCGGAGGCCGACGCGGCCCTCGCTCAGGTGGCGCTTGCGCGCGGGTCGGACGAGGTCGCCGCCGACGCCGCGCGGTCCGCGTTCGAGGCCCTCCGTGCCGCCCACCTCGAAGACCTCTTCCTGCGCATCGTCCTGCCGGCCGCGCGTGTGCTTCTCGCGACCGGTGGCGACGAGGAGCGGGAGGCGATCCTGCACGAGCTGAGGACGACGGCGGCGCTCATCACGCAACGCATCCAGGACGAGGACGTTCGCGTGCGGTGGTTTCGCGGCCCGATCGGGTGTGAGTTGTCCGAGCTCGCCGGGTCGTCCGGTGACGGGTCGCTGGTGTGGGCGCCCGAGGACGGAGGCCTGCCCGCGGGGCTCGACGCGGACGACGCAGGGCTGCTCTGGCTCCTCATCGAGGGCCGCACGAACCGCGAGATCGCCGCCGAGCTGGACGTGAGCGAGGAGATCGTCGCGCAAAGGCTCGCCGTGATGTACGCGAAGATCGGAGTCTCCTCCCGTGGGGAGGCTGCGGTGTTCGCGTTCCGGGAAGGGGTGGTGTGACGCGTGATTCGCGCGCGGATCGACCGCCATCGCTGCATCGGTGCCGGGAACTGCATCACCGTCGCCCCGACGGCTTTCGACTGGGTGAAGGGAGACCTGCTCAAGGCGGCGGTCGTGGACGCCGAGAGCGTCGAGGAGGAGCTCTTGCGAGAGGCGGCGTCGTCATGCCCCACGGATGCGATCGAGATCGAGGAGGTCGAGGAGCTACTGCCCTGGCAGCTTCGCCGCAAGACCGGCCCCGAACGACGCGTGCTGAAGACGTTCATGTTCACGGACATCGTGAAGTCCACGAACCTGGCGGAGGCGATGGGCGACAGCGCGTGGTCGGAGCTGCTGCGCTGGCACGACGAGACGCTGCGGTCGTTCTTCGTCGCGCACTCGGGCGACGAGGTCAGCTCGACCGGTGACGGCTTCTTCGTCGGGTTCGACAGCCCCGACGCGGCGCTGACCTGCGCGGTCGCGATCCAGCGACGACTCGCCGACCACCGCAAGCAGCACGGGTTCGCGCCGCAGGTGCGGATCGGGCTGCACGCATCGGGCGCCGCGCAGGTGGGGAGGAGCTTCCGAGGCGTAGGCGTGCACGAAGCTGCGCGCATTGCGGGCCTGGCCGAGGGCGGCGAGATCGTCGCGAGCAAGGCCACCGTCGGCGAGGCGCCGGCGTACCCGGCTTCCGAGCCGCGGACCGTGACGCTCAAGGGGCTCTCCGAGTCGATGGACGTCGTCTCGATCGACTGGCGTTGACACGACCCGCGTGCGACTCCCGAAGCCGAGAAGCGTGCCGTCGACGTTCGGCCACAAGCTCGCCGAGCGCATCGAGGACACCGTTCGCGCGCGGCATCGCCGGCGACTCCGCCAGGTCGGATGGGAGCACGCGCTCGACGCGGATGGTCGCCGGCTACTCGAGCGCCGGAGCGCCGCCCCGTGCCGGCAACGACCTCGAGGTGCTGATCGACGGCTCGACAGCGCTCCCCGCGATGGCGGAGGAGCTGGCGAAGGCCGAGTCGCACGTCCATCTGACCGGCTGGTACCTCTCGCCGCACCTCGAGCTCACGCGCGGCGAGTCGCCGGTCGTCGTCCGCAACCTCCTCGCCGAGCTTGCGGAGACGGTGGACGTCCGCGTTCTCCTCTGGGGCGGCGCGCCGGTCCGGCTCTTCCGGCCGTCGCGTGCCGACGTCCGGCTCGTCCGCGACCAGCTCTGCGAGAAGACGAAGGTCCAGTGCGAGATCGACTCGTGCGTCGGGCCGCTCCACTGCCACCACGAGAAGGCGATCGTGATCGACGACCGGGTCGCGTTCGTCGGCGGCATCGACCTCACGCTCGACGCGGGCGACCCGTACGACACGCCGGATCACGTCGCGCGCGGAAAGGTGGGCTGGCACGACGCGGCCGTTCGCCTGCGCGGGCCGGCGGTAGCCGATGTCGCCGAGCACTTCCGCATGCGTTGGGAGGCGGCGAAGAAGGAGCCGTTGCCGCCGCCAGTCGAGTCGGCCGAGGCGGGGGACGTCGAGGTACAGGTCGTCCGCACGGTCCGGGACGGCGTCTTCGAGAAGCTGCCACGCGGCGACTACTCGCTGCTCGAGGCGTATACCGCGGCGCTGCGTTCAGCGGAGAAGCTCGTCTATCTCGAGAACCAGTTCCTGTGGTCGCCCGAGATCGTCGGGATCCTGGCGGACAAGCTGCGGAATCCACCCGCCGACGACTTCCGCATCGTTCTGCTGCTGCCCGCGGAAGCGAACGACGGCGCCGACGTCTCCTGCGGCCAGGTGGCCGCGCTCATCGAGGCCGACGACGGCAACGCGCGGTTTCTCGCGTGCACGCTGTACGCCCGCGCGGGAGACCTCAACGACCAGGTCTACGTGCACGCGAAGATCGGGATCGTCGACGATCGCTGGCTGACCGTGGGATCCGCGAACCTCAACTCGCACTCGCTCTTCAACGACACCGAGCTGAACGTCGTCACGCTCGACCCGCGCCTCGCCCGTGGCACGAGACTGCGTCTCTGGTCGGAGCACCTCGAACGGCCGACGGAGGAGATCGACGGCGACTCGACCGAGCTCGTGGAGAGTCTCTGGGAGCCGATCTCCGAGGAGCAGCTCGCGAGACTGAAGGCCGGCGCGCCCCTCACGCACCGGCTCGTGAAGCTGCCCGGCGTCTCACGCAGGCATCGCCGCGTGCTCGGGCCGCTGCTGGGTCACGTCTACGACCCGTGACGGCTGGGGTCTGACTTCAGTCAGACCCGGTGGTGTGCGCCTGGCAACGGCGCGGTCGCTCGTGCAGTCCTCCTCGACGACCTCCGCTGCCTTCTCGGCCGGCGCGCCGAAGCGGAGCAGGCGGCCGCCGAAGGCGATGCTGCATGCGCAGAACCAGGCCCAGCCGAAGAGCACGCCGGCGACGACGTCCGAGAGCCAGTGCACGCCGAGCATCACCCGGCTGCACGCGACTCCGGCCGCGATCCCGGCCCCGACGCCGAAGATGACGGCACGCTGCTGCGGCGTCCGTCCGCGGCTCACGAGCAGCGCGGCTGCGGCCCAGAACGCGGCCGCGCCCGCGGAGTGCCCGCTCGGGAACGAGGGACCGAGAGTCGCGGCGAGCTCGTTGAACTCAGGCCGGACGCGGTCGAGCACGTCCTTGATGCCGTTCGTGATCAGCACCTCGCCTGCGATGACGACGGCGAGGAAGGGAACGATCCAGCGGCTCGGCCTGCGCGCGTACTCGACGATCGCGAGGGCCAGCGCCAGCGGGACGATGAGTCGCGTGTCGCCGAGCCAGGTGTAGACCTCGAGCGCGTCCATCGACCAGTCGTTCCGGTGGTCGACGCCCCATTGGCCGACGCTGCGGTCGATCGACGCGAGCTCGGAGTTCGAGCGGACGAGGTACGCGAGCGTCCCGATGACGAGCCCGGCGACGAGGATGACGAGCAGCGCCAGCGAGAGCGCGAGCCCGGTCGCGGTCGTCGGGTCGAGCCTCCCGCGCAGCACGCGCCGCAGCCGGCGCAGGCGCTGGTGCTCGGCGATGACATGGCCGATCTGCTGGGCCGCCCTGTCGCTCGGCTGCGAGACCCCCGCGGTGTGCGGGTAGTGGGCCGCGAGCACCGTCACGAGCGACCCGATGGCCAGTGCGACGAGAAGGAGGAGAACGAAGGGCATGAGCTCGAGTGGGCTACCGAACGGTTTCCCGGAGATGGCGGAGAGGTAAACGGTACTGGTGACGACCGTCTCCTCTCAGTCGGCCTACCGGGAGCAGGAACAATGACGCCGGTCGCAGCGCCCGGAGCTCGTCAGCGGCGGAGCGCACTGCGATCTGCTCGAGGCTCGGCGCGGCGGACTCGCCGAACGCGCTGCCAATCTGAGTCCGCTCCGCGGCCGGCATCCCGCGGTCGTCCACCTCGTCGCGACGATCGCACTCTGGATCGGGCTGGTGGCGCTCATGGTTGCGCTCGGACGCCTGCTGACCGAGGTGCTGGTCCCGCACCTCGGGGTCGGCATGGCGGAACGGAGCTACAACGACTGGCTGGAGGATCATCGGGCACCGCTCCGCGAGGACGTCTCGTGGATCGGCTCGACGCTGAGCGGGGGCGTCGTCATCCCGCTCGTCGTCGCCGTCACCTGCATCTCGCTCGCGTTCAAGCGCTGGTGGCGCCTGGCGGCGTTCTTCCTCACCGCGATCCTGATCGAGGTGTCGGCGTACCGCGCGATCGTGGCGCTCGTCCCGCGCGAGCGGCCCGAGGTGCAGCGGCTCGAGGACCTGCCGGTGCTGCACAGCTTTCCCTCGGGCCACGTGGCGGCCAGCATCGCCGTGTACGGGAGCCTCGCTCTCGTCCTCGCGGCGCACCTTCGCGACTCGCGCTGGCGCTACGCGGCGTACGCGTTCGGTGTCTTCATGCCGCTCCTCGTCGCGGGCTCGCGCATGTACCGCGGCATGCACAACCCGACCGATGCGCTCGCCGGCGTGCTCATGGGCTGCCTCGCCGTCGCGGCGGCGATCTTCGTGAGCCGCATCGTCGGCGTCGCAGTTCGGAACCGGGAAGCACGGGCGTGACGAAGGTCGCGGTCGTCGCGCACGCCGGCAAGTCCGTCGGCGGAGGCCTCGCCGAGCTTCGAAGCGAGCTAGCGCGGCATGGCATCGATAAGCCGCTCTGGTTCGAGGTGCCGAAGAGCAAGAAGGCGCCGAAGCGGGTGCGCCAGGCGCTCGACGAGGGCGCGGAGCTCGTCTTCGCGTGGGGCGGAGACGGGACCGTCCAGCGCTGCCTGGACGTCATGGCGGGCACGGAAGCGACGCTCGCGGTCGTCCCCGCCGGCACGGCGAACCTCTTCGCGTCGAACCTCGGCATCCCGGCCGATATCGGCGAAGCGGTGCGCATCGGGCTCCACGGGCGCGTGCGGAAGATCGACGTGGGGAGGATCGAGGGCGAGCGCTTCGGCGTCATGGCCGGAGCCGGCCTCGACGCGCGCATGATCCGCGACGCGGACGGGACGCTGAAGGACCGGCTCGGCCGCATCGCGTACGTCTGGACGGGCTTGAAGAACGTGCGCGCCTCGACCTTCCGCGCGAAGATCGCGGTCGACGGCATGCGCTGGTACGAGGGCGAGGCGAGCCTCGTGCTCGCCGGCAATCTGGGGGAGATCTTCGCGGGCGTCGAGGCGTTCGAGGACGCTGCGCCCGACGACGGCGAGCTGGAGCTTGGCGTCGTTCACGCCGACGGCCTCATCGAGTGGGCGCGAACGGCTGCCCGCGCCGCGGTCGGGAAGCCGAGCGACTCGCCGTTCGTCCAGCAGACGCGCGCCCGCACGGTCGAGGTGAAGCTCGACCGCAAGGTGCCGTACGAGCTCGACGGCGGCGACCGCGACCCCGTCAAGCGCTTCGAGGTCGAGGTCGAGCCTGCGGCGATCGCCGTGCGGGTGCCGGAGGGAGGCGACTCGTGAGCAACGCCACCCGTGTCCCGGAGACGTACGAGCTCGACGGCGACGACGCGCGCCGGACGCTCGCGGAGACCGGAACGCTCGAGCTCCTGAAGGACTCGTTCGTTCGCCTCAGGGCCGCGGACGGGTTCAGCCACGCGCGCTCGCTGGCCTTCGTGACGTCGCTGATCCTCGTGCAGGGCCTCATCGTGCTCGTCGGGCTCGCGTCGGCGTTCGGCGACGCGCGCTTCATCCGCACGGCGATCACGGCAGTCGAGACAGCGGCGCCCGGCCCCGCGGCAAACGTCCTCAAGACCGTCGTCGAGCAGGCGAGCCAGGTCGGGAACGAGAAGCTCTACCTTCCACTCGTCCTTGGTCTCGTCGGCCTGCTCATCACCTCGACGACGGCGATGGGCCAGTTCGAGCGATCGCTGAACCGCCTCTACGGCGTCGAGCAGGACCGGCCCACGCTCGAGAAGTACACACGCGCATTCGTGCTCGCGCTGACGGCGGGAACCTTCATCGCCATCTCGTTCATCGTCCTGCGCGTTCGGCCGCGGCTGGCTCTCGAGCGGTGTCGAGACCGTGCTTCGCTGGCCGCTCGCGATCCTGCTCGCCGCCGTCGGTCTCGGCGCCCTGTTCAGCTACGCGCCCAAACGCCGCCAGCCTCAGTGGCCGTGGCTCGCGTTCGGCGCCGGTGTCGCGGTTGCCCTCTGGACGATCGCGACGCTCCTACTCGCGCTGGCTTTCCGGCTCAGCTCCAACTTCGGCGACACGTACGGCCCACTCGCGGGCATCGTCGCGCTACAGCTCTGGACGCTCCTCTCCGCGTGCACGATCCTCTACGGCGGCGCCGTCATGGCGCAGCTCGAGGCAGTGCGCGCTGGTGTCACCGAGCCGCGCGAGGACGAGGAGCGCCAGCCCTCGCCGCGCGAGCTCGTCGGGCGACTCGCGCCGAACCGCTGACGCAGCCGGGGGGTCAGGCTTTAGCCTGACCCCGGTCCTGGGTTTCCACCCGCGTACACCTCAAACCGGGGTCTGACTGAAGTCAGACCCCACCCCGAGTCGTCCTCTAGGCGCGACCGCAGCTCCCGCAGAAGAGGACGCCGACGCGACGGCGCTCGCCGCAGTGCGAGCACGAGCCGGCGATCGTCCGGCCACAGCCCTCGCAGCTCGGGTTGCCGCTACCCGGGAAGCCGCAGAACGGACACTCTCCCTTGCGCACGCGCCGCAGCGGGATCCGCCGCCGGAGGTAGCGCTGGAGGCTCCAGAAGGCGCCGAGCGTGAGCCCGATCCCGGCGAGCGAGATGGCGAAGGGGCCGGTGTCGCGGAACTCGATCTGATCCTCGATGTAGTCGGCGGCGTACACAAGCGCGAGAATCGCTGCGGCTCCGACGGCCGCAATCGCGAGCGGGAAGTAGCGCGAGCCCCGGAGCACCTGGAAGCCGCCGAAGGCGATCCCGAGCACGATCAGCAGGAACATCAGCCGGAGGAGGAAGGTCACGCGCTCGTCGCGCGTCCGTTTCTCCTCGAGCTCGGCGTTCCGGCGGTCGATCGCGGCTTGAGCCGGCCCGGCAGTCGCCGTTACGCGCGCTCGAGCGCTCGCGACGGTCGCTTGCGCCTGCGCGAGCTCGCGCTCGGCCTCTCGATACTCGGCGGCGAGGCCGGCGGCGGGCTGACCGGCGTCGAGCGCCGTCCGGTAGCGCTCGCGCGCGAACTCGAGATCGCGCTCCGCCTGCCCGAGCACGGCCTGCGCGGCGCTCAGCGCTCCCTCCGCCTCGAGATGCGCGTCGATCGCGGCCTGTTCGGCCGGGAGCGTGGGGGGCAGGGCGAACGGATCGCGGGTGTCGAGCTTCGTGTACCCCCAGACGAGGCCGACGAGCAGGAACAGCCCGAGCACCACCGCGAGGGCCTTCTCGCCGCGGGTGGTCTGGATCTCCTCGACGTCGACCGCATGCGTCGTCATGGCGCGTCTGCTCCTTTCGTCTCCGTTCTCGGCCTGAGGCGCACCTCGAGCTCGCAGTCGAGCGCGCTCGTGATGCGAAGGAGGGTGTCGATGCGCGGCGGCCGGCCGCCCGACTCGAGGCGCGCGATGGCCGACTGCGTCGTACCGGTGAGCTCGGCCAGCTGTTTCTGGGAGAGACCGAGCTCGCGCCGCCGCTCCGAGACCTGATCCGCGATCTGCGCGAAGAACCAGCCGCTGTCTCCGACGTGCGCCAGACGCTCCCTGAGGCGCTCGATCGTTCGCTCGTTCGCGCGTTCAGACATATCTCAAACCTGAGATATAGCAGAGTTGAGATAGCTGCGCAAGGAAACGGCCGTCGGGCGCCGCGGCTACGCTCTCACGCGTGGCCGAGACGAACCAGAGCCTCGAACAGCGCCTCCAGGAGATCGGGGCCCAGCTCGCCTGGGTCCGTGATTACCTTTGACCCCGATGCGCTGACGAGCCGCCGCGCCGCGCTCGAGGAGGCGATGGGCGCTCCCGGCTTCTGGGACGACCAGGCGAAGGCCGCGCAGATCTCGACGGAGCATTCGCGCGCGACGCGCCGGCTCGAGCGCTACGAGCGCCTGCTGCGGGAGTACGAGGACTCGCGGGAGATCCTCGCGCTCGGCGACGGCGATCTCGGCGCCGAGCTCGCGGAGGGACTCGGCTCGCTCGAGCGGGAGCTCGGGCGTCTCCAGGAGGACGCGCTGTTCACGGGCAAGTACGACTCCGGGGACGCGGTGCTGGAGATCCACGCGGGGACGGGAGGAACCGACGCGCAGGACTGGGCCGAGATGCTGCTGCGCATGTACGAGCGCTGGCTGTCGGATCGCGGGTACGTGATCGAGATCGTCGACACGAGCCCGGGCGAGGAAGCTGGCATCAAGTCGGTCACGATGACCGTTCGTGGAGAGAACGCGTACGGCGTGGTGAAGGCCGAGCGCGGCGTGCATCGTCTCGTTCGCCTCTCGCCCTTCGACGCATCACACCGTCGCCACACGGCGTTCGCGCAGGTCGTGGTCAGCCCGCTGCTGGCCGACGAGGGTGAGGTCGAGATCGACGAGGCCGACCTCCGGATCGACACGTACCGTTCGAGCGGCGCGGGTGGACAGCACGTGAACAAGACCGACAGCGCCGTCCGGATCACTCACATCCCGACCGGGATCGTCGTCCAGTGCCAGAACGAGCGCTCGCAGACGTCCAACAAGCAGACCGCACTCCGCATCCTCCGTTCGCGTCTCGTCGAGCTCGAGGAGGAGAAGCGCGAGGCCGAGCTCGCGCGCGAGCGCGGCGCCGCGCAGGACATCGGCTTCGGGAGTCAAATCCGCTCGTACGTGCTCCATCCGTACCAGCTCGTGAAGGACCACCGGACCGACCACGAGGTCGGCAACGCGCAGTCCGTGCTCGACGGCGCCCTGGACGGCTTCGTCCACTCCTACCTGCTCGCGAAAGCGGCGGGAAAAGTCCTGTAAAGGAGCCCTTCCGAGATGTCAGCTAGAATCGGCGCCGCCCTCGAGCCGGAGCAGCCCTCCGGGGCTGCAGCAGCCTCTGCGCCCGTGCTTGCCGACCCGACAGAAACAGACGCCTCCGTGACCGCCCTCGCCGAACCCGAACAGTTCATCGTCCCCCAGCCGAGCGAGTCGGAGTCGAGCGGCTCCGCGATGATCGTGTTCGAGGACGTGAAGAAGGTCTACGAGCCGGGCGTCACCGCGCTCCAGGGCGTCTCCTTCACGATCGAGAAGGGCGAGTTCGTCTTCGTCGTCGGCGCCTCCGGCTCGGGCAAGTCGACCGTCGTCCGCCTGCTGCTGAAGGAGATCGAGCCGACGCTGGGCCGCATCGTCGTCGGCGGCCGCGACCTCGGCCGGCTCAAGGGCTCGAAGGTTCCGCTCCTGCGCCGCAACGTCGGCTGCGTCTTCCAGGACTTCAAGCTCCTGCCCAACAGGACGGCCGCGGAGAACATCGCCTACGCCCTCCGCGTCCAGGGCCAGCCGAGTCATGAGATCCGGCGGAAGGTGCCCGAGGTGCTGAACCTCGTCGGGCTCTCGCACAAGATGAACTCGCGTCCCGAGGAGCTCTCGGGCGGCGAGCAGCAGCGCGTCTCGATCGCGCGCGCGTTCGTCAACCACCCGCCTCTTCTCGTCTGCGACGAGCCGACCGGGAACCTCGACCCCGACAACTCGGTCGGGATCATGCAGCTCCTCTACCGCATCAGCCGCACCGGCACGACCATCCTCATGGTCACGCACGACCGCGAGATGGTCGACAAGATGCGCCGCCGCGTGATCGCGCTCGAGCACGGCAAGCTCGTCCGCGACGAGCGCCGCGGAGGCTACGCCGAAGAGTGACCCGCTTCCGCTTGATCCTGTCGGAGGCGCTGAAGTCGATCGGCGCGAACGTCTCGACGACCTTCGCGTCGGCGGTCTCGGTGCTGATCGGGATGTTCCTGATCGGCGCGTTCATCGGGCTCGGCACCTGGCTCGTCTCCTGGTCGGACGACAAGAAGCGCGAGCTCGCGGTGCACGTGTACTTCTGCTCGCCGGCCAGCGACGAGCGCGTCCTGCGCGGGCGACCCGACCAACAAGCAGGTCAACACCGTGCGCGCGTTCCTGGAGTCGGATCCGCGCGTGAAAGAGGGCGGCATCACGTTCATCACCAAGGCAGAGGCGCTCAAGATCCTGCGCAAGCAGGCGCCCGAGCTGACCGAGAACCTGGCCACGAACCCGCTGCCGGTGTCGTTCGACGTCATCCCGGAGCGCGGGGAGGACACGGAGGCGATCGCGCTCGCGGTCCGCGACGGCGAAGCTGGCCGGGGTCGACACGGTCAACTTCGGAGCCGAGACGTCGCGCCGGATCCTCCAGGTCGCGCGCGCGATCCAGATCGTGTCGCTGATCGCGGTGATCATCCTGCTCGCGGCCTCGACGATCCTGATCGCGAACACGATCCGCCTCTCGATCTTCGCCCGGCGCCGTGAGATCGAGGTGATGAAGCTCGTCGGCGCGACGAACTGGTTCGTGCGCGGCCCGTTCATGCTCGAGGGCCTCTTGACCGGGCTCATCGGATCACTCGCCGCGGTCGTGCTGCTCTTCCTCACCCGCGAGATCGCGATGTCGCGGATCCTCCAGAACATGCGCGAAGACCCCGACGTGCAAGCGCTCGGCTTCACGACGACGGCCGCGATCCTCATCCTCACCGGCCTCGCGATCGGGGCCGCGGGCTCCGGGCTCACGCTCCGCCGCTTCCTTCGCGTCTAAACCGCGGCGAGCACGTCCGGCGGGGAACCGGTTCTGCGTGATCGATACCACCCGCTGACTGACAGCGGGACGGGTATAGAATTCAGCCTCCAGATCGCCGCGCGGCCCTGCGATCCCAGCGTCCACCCGATCCCGTGGAGGTCACGCTATGAGCAGCCGCCTTCGGCGTTCCCTTGTCCTGACGACCCTGCTGGCCCTCTTGCTCGGGGTATCCGTCGCCGCGGCGCGGATCGGCCTCGCAGCCAACCCGACCAGACACCCGCGTCGCGGGCATCGACGTCGACGCGACGACGATCCCCGAGCTCCAGGAGCTCATGAACGCCCAACGGCTGAAGTCCGTGCAGCTGACGCAGTTCTACCTGCACCGGATCCGCAAGCTCAACCCGACCCTCAACGCCGTCATCACGGTCAGCCCGACTGCCCTTGCCGACGCGCGGGCGGCGGATAAGGCGCGCCGTGGCGGGGACGACCGGCCGCTGCTCGGCATCCCGATCATCGTCAAGGACAACATCAACACGACGGGCATGGCGACGACCGCCGGCTCGTGGGCGCTCGCCGGCAGCACGCCGGACGACGCGTTCATCGTCCAGCAGCTCAAGGCCGCCGGTGCCCTGATCATCGGCAAGGCGAACCTGTCCGAGTGGGCGAACTTCCGCTCCTTCCCGTCGTCGAGCGGCTGGAGCGGGATCGGCGGTCAGACGAACATGGCCTACGTCCTCGATCGAAACCCGTGCGGGTCGAGCTCCGGCTCGGGCGTGATCACCTCGGCCGACCTCGCGGTCGCCACCGTCGGCACAGAGACCGACGGCTCGATCGTCTGCCCGTCGGGCGCCAACGCCAACGCCGGGATCAAGCCGACGCTCGGCCTCCTGAGCCGGGCTGGCATCGTCCCGATCACGGCCGACCAGGACACTGCCGGGCCGATGGCCCGCAACATGACCGACGCCGCGGTGCTCCTCGGCGCGATGACGGGCGAGGACCCCGACGATCCGGCCACGGACGGGCAGGTCGGCGTTCACCGACTACACGCAGTTCCTCGACGCCGACGCGCTTCAGGACGCCCGCATCGGCGTCTGGCGGGAGCTCAGCTTTGAGGACGAGGACGGCGTACCGGTCAACGAGGACGTGTCCGCGATCATGGACGACACCATCGAGGCGCTCGATGCCGCGGGGGCGACCATCGTCGACCCGGCGAATATCCCGCTCGACGACTGGGCGGACGCCGAGCTCCCGGCCCTGCTGTGCGAGTTCAAGACCGACATCGCTACGTACCTGAGGACGTACACGGGTCCCAGCTACCCGAAGACGCTCCAGAACCTGATCGACTTCAACAACGACAACCCCGACCTCGAGTCCGGAGCGCCGGAGTCCAACTGGAACTCGCTGATCTTCGACCTGGCCCAGGGGACGGGCGGCCGCGGCGACGCGTGTACTGCGCAGCGTACGATCGCGACCCCGGGCGCCCAGGCGGCGATCGACGACCTAATGGAAGCCGAGGAACTCGACGCGATCATCGCCCCGACGAACGGACCCGCGTGGGTGACCGATCCTGTCAACGGCGACGACTTCTCGACGTTCATCGGATCGTCGGGTCCGCCCGCGGTCGCGGGCTACGCGAACGTGACGGTGCCGGCGGGCTTCGTCGGGCCGCTGCCCGTCGGCGTGTCGTTCATCGGCGGCCGCTGGGACGAGCCGACGCTGATCGCCCTCGCCTACGCGTTCGAGCAGGCGACCCAGGTCCGCGTCCCGCCGCAGTTCATTCCGTCGATCGGCGACGCGTCCTCGGCTGCGCGCCAGCGCTCGTCGCACGCGAAGCCGAAGGCGTCCATCCCGGGCCGCAACAGCAACTGGATGGCGCCGCTGCGGTAACTCGTCTGTTGCCGGCCCGCACCCGCCCGGCGGGTACGCAATCGCGTAGGCGCGACTGACCTCTTGCCTTGGCGCTTGGCGTACCCGCCCGGTGGGCTATGTGGCGCTTACGCCAAGCGCAAGCTCGATCGCTTCCTCGTTCGAGAGCGCCTCGCCGGCACGAACGGCGTCCTCGTACTCCGCGTCTCCGAGCGCCTCCCGACAGCTGCGCTCGAAGCGCTCCATCTGCACGTGCACCCAACGCTCGAGGCTGATGCCGTCCTCTCGATACTCGCGAAGCGCCGTCGAGACGAGCTTCACGCCCACCGTCGTCTCGCCGCGCGCGCTAGCGGCCCATCCCAGAACGAGGAGCTGGTCAGGTGCGCGCTCGACCCCGAGGTCGAGCAGTCCGCGCAACCCTCGCAGGGAGAGCGAGATCGTTTCCGCGTAGTCGCCGATCGCGAACTCGACGCACGAGAGGGCCCAGGAAATGTTGATCTCCTCGAACTTCGACCCGAAGTGCAGAAGCTCTCGCTCGAGTGCCCTGTAGATGGCGCGGCTCCGCTCAGCGGCGGCTCGATCCTCCGTCTCCATGGCACGAGCCGAAAGCGCGTCAGCCAGCCTGAGGTCGGCGAAACGCGCGAGGTCCGAGTCGCCAAGCTCTCGCGCTAGCGCTCTCTGCTTCTCCGCGTAGGCGACCGCCTCGTCGTAGTCTCCCACCCGTAGCGCGAGAAGCGAGCGGCAGGCAAGCATCTCGGCAAGACCCGCCCCGTCGTCGAGCTCGGCGAAGAGTGACTCTGCCTCGGTAAGAAAATCGGCGGCAGATTCGAGTTCGCCGGACTGGATGACGGCGACGTTGGCAGCTCGTACGAGTGCATACGCGCGGTCGTCGTCCGCACCTCCAGGCAGTGCGAGACTCGCCCGCGCCATCGAGTAGCCCTCCGCCAAGGGCCCTAATCGATACAGACATTCTGCCGAGGCAGCGGACGAAGCGAAGGGCGCTTCTCGCGTCGCCGAGTGCGAGCGATCGAGCGTGTGCGACCTGGAAGTTCGCGGCGTCCGACCTGTAGAGATCGACCTGCTCGTTCGATGTCGGTCGACCCGATGGCGGGACGAGTCGGGCCGCGTGCTCGATGTAGAACGCGCGTGTGACGATCCTCGGCCTGCTCGGCCTCGCCGGCGCGGGACAGCTCTGCCCGCGGCGTATTCCCTGATCGTCTCGAGTAGCCAGTAGCGGTCATTGCCCGCCTCGTCGACCCGGTGCCGGATGCAGGCTCTTGTCGAGGAGCGACTCGATCGACGTCGAGGTCTGGCTCCGCCGACAGCTTCCGCCGCGGCCAGCGTGCAGCCGCCCGCGAACACCGACAGGACTCGGAGGACCCGTGTTCCTCCTCGCTCAGCAGATCGTAAGACCACTCGATCGTCGCCTCCAGCGTGCGCTGCCGTGCTCGACGTCTCGATCGCGCGTTGCCAGGAGACCGTGGCTCTCGGCGAGACGCTCACGGATCGTGCTGGGTCGAGAGCGACCGGACGCGTGCGGCCGCGAGCTCGATGGCGAGCGGCAGCCCGTCGACCGCCTCGCAGATCGCCGCGACGTGCTCGTCGGACCGGAAGCCCGGACGACCGCCGTCGCCCGCTCGACGAAGAGCGCCTCCGCCGTCCGACGCGACCATCGGCGGCACGTCGTACAGGCGCTCTGCGCGTAGACCCAGGCGTTCGCGACTCGTAGCCACGACAACGAGTCTCGGGACAGGACGTCCACAAGCGCGCGAACGATCGCTGCGACCGCGTCCACAGACGTGCTCGCAGTTGTCGACCACGATCAGCAGCCCGCCTTTCGGCCAACGTCGCGGACCATCGAGTCCGAGCAGCGCTCCCGGCCGCTCATCGACGTCCAGCGATTGGGCGAATGCCGCCTCGGAGCCGCCGCATCGTCCGCAGCGGGGCGAGCGGCACCCAGTAGACGCCATCCGGAAAGCCCTCTGACGACCTCGGCCGCGGCCTGAAGTGCTAGTCGCGTCTTCCCGGAGCCACCCGGCCCGTGAGTGTCACGAGCCGCGCACCCTCACCGGCTCAGCAGTTCGACGACCTCCTCGGATCTCATGCACGCGCCCGAGGAACGGCGTCGCCGGAATGGGAGGTTCGTGCGGTAGAGGCTCCTGAGCGGCGGGAACTCGCCGTCGCCGAGCTGATACACGCGCTCAGGCGCGCCGAGGTCTTTGAAGCGGTGCTCCCCGAGGTCGGTCAGCTCGACATCGACGAGAGGCGCCGTCGAGGCCGAGACGAGCACCTGGCCGCCGTGGCCTGCGGCGGCCACTCGTGCCGCTCGGTGGACGTCGTGGCCGACATAGCCCTCGTCACTGAGGAGAGGTGTTCCCGTGTGGAGGCCCACACGGACCCTGATGGGTCCGTGAGTGGCCAAGCGTTCGGTCAGCTCCGACGCGGCCGACAGAGCGCCGGGCGCAGTGGGGAACGCAAAGAAGAACGCGTCGCCCTGCGTGTCCACCTCCACGCCGCCACTCGCCGCACACGCCTCGCGAATCAGCCTGCGGTGATCGGCAAGTGTCTCGGCGTAGGCCTCCGCGCCCAGCTCGTGCAGCAGTGACGTCGAGCCTTCGACGTCGGTGAAGAGGAAGGTGACCGTGCCGGTCGGAAGCTCTGGCCGCACGCGGGGATCATCCGCGCATCGCGAGCGGTGAGCAAGGTAGCATCGGCCGAGCGGCACCACGACCTCACTCGCTTCGACCGCTACGGTTGACCGATGCGTCAACGTCGTCCTCCGCGCCGCCGCGAGAAGCGGCCCAGCCGTTCCGAGCGCCACCAGCGCCGGCGGCCGGCGCATGCCGTGAAGCAGGCTGAGCGCGGGATCGAGATCTCGCTCCCGGCGCGCGAGCGCGAGCCACAGCGTGTCGTCGCGCACCTCGGCCCGACCAACTCCGGAAAGACCTACGCCGCGCTCGAGGAGCTCGTCGAGGCGGGAGCGGGCGTCTACGCGGGCCCGCTGCGGATGCTCGCGCAGGAGGCGCACCGGCGGCTCGGCGAGAAGGTCGGCTTCGAGAAGGTCGGCCTGATCACCGGCGAGGAGCGCGTCAACGAGCACGCGCCGATCCTCGCGACGACGGTGGAGATGGCCCCGCAGCGCGGCAACCTGCTCGTGCTCGACGAGGTGCAGTGGGCCGACGACGAGGAGCGCGGCTCGGCGTGGACGCGGCTGCTGCTCGCGGGCGAGTTCCGCGAGATCCGCCTGCTCGGCGCGCTCGACGCGCTTCCGCTCGTCCGGCGCGCGTTCCCCGAGGCCGAGCTTCGGGTCTTCGAGCGCAAGCTGCCGCTCGAGTTCGTCGGCGAGCGCACGCTGCGCTCGCTCGGCAAGGGGACGGTCGTCGTCGCCTTCAGCCGGAAGGCGGTGCTCGCGCTCGCGGGCGAGGTCAACCGCCTCCATCCCGGCCGCGTCGCCGTTCTCTACGGCGCGATGCCGCTCGCCTCGCGGCGCGAGGAGATCGACCGCTTCCTCTCCGGCGCCGCCGACGTTTGCGTCGCAACCGACGTCCTCGGCCACGGCGTGAACCTGCCGTGCGAGACGCTTCTCTTCGCCGAGACGAACAAGTTCGACGGCGAGGCACGCCGCAACCTCCTGCCCTGGGAGCTCGCCCAGATCGCAGGTCGCGCGGGCCGGTTCGGCCTCGTCGAGCGCGGCCACGTCGGCGTCCTCGCCGGGCTGGGCTGGGGGAAGGCGGATCCCGGCCTCGTCGAGTCGGCGCTCGAGCCGCACGTCCCGCTCGCCGACGGCTACAGGGGCTACCGCGTCGTCGACGAGGCGCGGATCCGCCCGCGGCTGTCCGATCTCGGCGTCGACGACCCGAGCGACCTGGACGCCGCGCTCGTCGCGTGGCACCGCGTCGCGCTCCGCGAGTGGGCGTTCGAGAGCTGGCTCGCGGTGGAGTCGCTGCAGCCGATCCGCGCGCGGCTCGACGCCGTCCAGCGGAGGCTCCGCGAGCGCGGCCGGCGGCTGTCGCTCGAAGACTCGTGGAAGCTCGTGAACGCGCCCGTGGACGAGGACAACCTCGAGCTCCTCTCGACGCTCGCGCTCGCGATCGCGGGCGACCGCGTCGCGCGGCCGCACCTCATCGTTCCTGCTCGACGTCGCACGCCTGCGCGGCGCCTCGCTCGAGGACGCCGAGCAGGCCGGCCGCGAGGCGAGCATCCTGCGCTGGTTCGCGCTCCAGTACCCGGGAGTCGGCGGCGTCACGATCGAGCGCGCCGGCGCCCTCGAGGAGGCAGCGGCGGAGCGCGTCGTGGCGCGGCTCCGGCTCGAGGTGGAGTCGCCCACGCTCGGGCGCTGCCGCTCGTGCGGCAGGTCGACCGCTCCCTGGTTCCCGCTCTGCGACCGCTGCGCGGGCGTCGCCGCCCGCGCGCGATAATGGCCGGCCGATGACTCCGGACGAGATTCGCCAGATCCTGCTCTTCTCCCGCATCAGCGACGCGGGCCTCGAGCGCGTCGCCGCGTGCGCCGGGGAGCTGAGCGCCGAGCCGGGCCAGGTGCTCGCGGTCCCCGGCGATCCGGGCTCGGGCATGTTCGTGATCCTCGAGGGACGAGTCACGGTCGATGCCCGCGGCGGCCGCTTCGAGCTGGGGCCGGGAGACTTCTTCGGAGAGCTCTCGCTGCTCCATCCGGATGTCGAGCGCGTCGCGCGCGTGCGTGCCGCGACCGACGTGCGCTGCATCGGGCTCCCGCGCGACGAGGCGCTCGAGCTGATCGAGTCGGAGCCGTACCTCGCGCTCGCGATGCTGCGAGAGCTCGCCCGCCGCCTGGCCGACGCGGTCGACGGCCCCGCGTAGCCTCGAGGGCCGGCATGCCCGGCCCTGCACTCGACGGCGCTGAACGAACTCATCGCGGAGAACCGCCGCGCGCGGCACGACTACGACCTCCTCGAGCGCGTCGAGGCCGGCATCGCGCTCACGGGGAGCGAGGTGAAGTCCATCCGCGACGGCCACGTCCAGCTCGGACAGGCCTACGCCGACATTCGCGAGGGCGAGGCGTGGCTCGTCGGCGCGTCGATCGCGGAGTACGCGCAGGCGGGCAACTTCGGCCACAGCCCCGACCGCGACCGCAAGCTCCTGCTCCACCGGCAGGAGATCGACTCGCTCTACGGGAAGGTGCGAGAGCGCGGGCTCACGCTCGTCCCGACGCGCATGTACTTCAAGGACGGGAAGGTGAAGGTCGAGCTCGCGCTCGCCCGCGGGCGCGAGCGATTCGACAAGCGGCGCGCGATCGCCGATCGCGACGCGAAGCGGCAGATGGAGCGCGCGCTCCGTCGTCGCCGCTGATCGCCGCCCGGACGCGGCCCTTCGAGGAGTAGAGTCGGACACATCTCTCTCCCCCGAGGGAAGGAGGATCCCTTGAGAGGCGTAGCGCTGACCGTCAACGGTACGCGCCACGAGCTCGAGTTGGAGCCCCGCGAGCTTCTCGTCTACGTGCTCCGGGAGCGCCTCGGGCTCACAGGTACCACCGTCGGCTGCGACACGTCGTCGTGCGGGGCGTGCACCGTCCTCGTCGACGGCGAGTCGGTGAAGTCCTGCACGATGCTCGGCGTCCAGGCCGACGGCGCCAAGATCGTCACGATCGAGGGGCTCGCGCAGAACGGTGAGCTCCATCCCGTGCAGCAGGCTTTCCACGACCATCACGCGCTCCAGTGCGGCTTCTGCACGCCGGGCATGGTGCTCGCGGCGGTGAGTCTCATCGAGAACGGCGAGGCGACCGACGAGGCCGCGATCCGCAAGGGCCTCGAGGGCAACCTCTGCCGCTGCACCGGGTACCACAACATCGTCGAGGCCGTCTCGAGCGCCGCGGGGGTGAGCTAGATGGCCGTCACCGAATCGACCGAGACCGCAATCGGCTCGTCGATCAAGCGCAAGGAGGACGCCGCCCTCCTGCGCGGAGCCGGGACCTTCATCGAGAACCTGACGCTGCCGGGCACTGTTGCAATGGTCGTCGTCCGCAGCCCGTACGCGCACGCGCGCATCGTGAGCGTGAACCTCGACGCCGCTCGTGCGGCAGAAGGAGTCGTCGGGGCGTTCAGCGGCGCCGACCTCGCCGGCGACTGGGCGGGCGGCATGCCGTGCGCGTGGCCCGTCACCGAGGACATCAAGATGCCGCCGCATTTCCCGCTGGCGGCAGAGGAAGCCCGCTACCAGGGCGACGGCGTCGCGGTCGTCATCGCCGAGACCCGGGCTCTCGCCAAGGACGCGGCCGAGCTCGTCGAGATCGAGTACGAGCCGCTGCCCGCGGTCGCGGACGTCGAGAAGGCGCTCGCGGACGGAGCCCCGCTCGTCCATTCCGACCTCGGCACGAACGAGTGCTACGTGTGGAAGCTCGAGACCGACGACTTCCAGGCGGCGATCGACGACGCGGACGTCGTCGTCACGCGCCGCTACCGCCAGCCGCGCCTGATCCCGAACGCGATCGAGCCACGCGGTCTGGTCGCACGCGCAGAGCCGGACGGCGACGTCACGCTCTGGTCGGCGACCCAGATCCCGCACATCCTCCGCTTCACGATGCAGCTCGTTCTCGGGATTCCCGAGTCGAAGATGCGGGTCATCGCCCCCGACGTCGGCGGAGGCTTCGGCTCGAAGCTCGACGTCTACGCGGAGGAGTACCTCGCGGTCGCGCTCGCGAAGCGACTGGGACGGCCGGTGAAGTGGACGGAGGAACGGTCGGAGAACTACCAGGCGACGATCCACGGCCGCGACGTCGTGACCGAGCTCACCTTCGCGGCGACCAGGGACGGCAAGATCACCGCCGTCAAGGGCGAGATGACCTGCGCGATGGGCGCGTACCTGCAGCTCGTCACGCCCGGCATCCCGCTGCTCGGCGCGTGGCTGTACTCCGGCCCGTACGAGATCCCGAACTACAGCGTCACCTTCACCGGGGTCTTCACGCACACGACGCCGACCGACGCCTACCGCGGCGCCGGGCGTCCGGAGGCGACCTACGTCCTCGAGCGCACGATCGACGCGCTCGCGGCCGAGCTCGGGATCGACTCGATCGAGCTCCGGCGCAGGAACTTCATCGAGGAGTTCCCGCACACGATGGCCTCGGGGCTCACGCTCGACTCGGGCGACTACCACGCCTCGCTCGACCGGCTCCTCGAGATGCTCGACCTCGACGCGATCAGGGCCGAGCAGGAGTCACGGCGTGCAAGCGAGGACCCGAAACAAATCGGGGTCGGCTTCTCGACCTACAACGAGATGTGCGGGCTCGCGCCGTCGCGCATCCTCGGCGCGATCCGGTACGCGGTCGGAGGCTGGGACAGCGCAACGATCCGCTTCCAGCCGCTCGGATCCGTGCAGGCCGTCATCGGCACGTCCCCGCATGGCCAGAGCCACGAGACGACGTTCGCGCAGATCATCGCGGACAGCCTCGGAGTGGACATGGACTCGATCGAGGTCGTGCACGGGGACACGGCCGTCTCCCAGCTCGGCATGGACACGTACGGGAGCCGGTCGCTGACCGTCGGCGGGATCGCGCTCTGGCACGCCTGCGAGAAGATCGTCGACAAGGCGCGCCGGATCGCGGCTCATCAGCTCGAGGTGGCAGAAGACGACCTCGAGTTCGCGGACGGCACCTTCAGCGTGAAGGGGTCGCCCGACCGTTCGATGGACATCGCGGCGATCGCGTTCCAGGCCCACGCGGCGCACAACCTGCCGGACGGCCTGGAGCCCGGTCTCGAGGAGACGGCGGTGTTCGACCCGCCGAACTTCTCCTGGCCCGCGGGCGCGCACGCCGCGGTCGTCGAGGTCGACACGGAGACCGGCGACTCGCGGCTCGTCCGCTACGTCGCAGTCGACGACGTCGGCAACCCGATCAACCCGATGATCATCGACGGGCAGGTGCACGGCGGCATCACGCAGGGCATTGCCGCCGCGCTCTACGAGGAGGGCGCCTACGACGACGACGGCAACCTGCTCACGACGACGATGGAGACCTACCTCGTGCCGTCGGCGGCCGAGCTCCCGTCGTTCGAGACCGACCGCACGGAGAGCGTGGCCGACAACCCGCTCGGCGTGAAGGGCGTGGGGGAGACCGGCACGATCGCCGCTGCGCCTGCGGTGATCAACGCGGTCGTCGACGCGCTCTCCCACCTCGGCGTCACCGACGTCCAGATGCCGGCGACGCCCGAGCGAGTCTGGCGTGCGATCCAGGAAGGGAGGTCGTCGTGATCCCGGCGAAGTTCGACTACGAGGTCGCCGAGAGCGCGGAGCATGCGATCTCGCTTCTCGGCGAGCGTGAGGGCGCGAAGCTGCTCGCGGGCGGGCACTCACTGATCCCCGCGATGAAACTGCGCATCTCGCGGCCGTCGTTGCTCGTGGACATCGGCCGGATCGGGGATCTCGGCTACGTCCGCGACGGCGGCGAGCACATCGCGATCGGGGCGCTGACTCGACACCGCGAGGTGCACGACGCGGCGCTGCTCCAGGAGCACTGCCCGATCGTGGCCCACACCGCCGGGCTGATCGGCGATCCGCAGGTGCGCCACCGCGGCACGATCGGCGGCACGATTGCGTATGGCGATCCCGCGTCCGACATGCCCGCGGTCATCCTCGCCCTCGACGGAGAGCTCGTCGTGCGAGGTTCCGGCGGGGAGAGGGTGATCCCGGCGTCGGAGTTCTTCACCGGCGTCTTCCAGACGGCCATCGGGCCGGGGGAGATGCTCGTCGAGGTCCGCGTGCCGAAGCTGGGCCCGTCGACCGGCTGGTCGTACCTGAAGATGAGCCGCCGCGCGCAGGACTGGGCGACGGTCGCGGTCGCGGCCGTCGTCGAGCGGAACGGATCGACGAAGGCGGCGATCGGGCTCACGAACATGGGCGCGACGCCGCTTCGTGCCACTGCGGCCGAGGAGGCGGTTGCCGGCGGCGCGAGCATCGAAGACGCGGCAGGAGCGATCGCCGACGGCACCGATCCGCCGTCGGATCAGGCCGCGAGCGCGGAGTTCCGCCGGCACCTCGCGCAGGTGCTCGGGCGGAGAGCGCTCGAGGAGGCGACGTCGCGCTGAAGCAAGCTTCTAACCGGGGTCAGGCTTCAGCCTGACCCCGGGTTGGGTGTTCGCCTGGTCTACGCGTAGACGAGCGAAGCCGCGGTCTCGGGCACCGGAACCGCCTCGAGCACGTTCGCAAGCGCCTGCGCCTGCGTCATGTCCCCCTCGACGATGATGCGGTGCCGCAGGACGTACGGAGCGACCTCCCTGACGTCCTCGGCCGTCACGAAGTCCCGCCCGCTGAGCCGCGCGTTCGCCTTCGCCGCGCTCGCGAGATGGATGATCCCGCGCGAGCTCACTCCGAGCTCGACGCCCGGCTGCGTCCGCGTCGCGCGCGCGAGCGCGACCATGTAGCGGCCGACCTCCTCCGGGATGTCGGTCTCGTCGAGCTCGATCCGCGCCTTGTCCAGACCGACGACGCCGAGGAGCGGCTGCACCTCGCCGAGCATGTCCGGCGCGACGCCCTTGTGCGGGAGGTCGAGCATGAGGTACTCGCTGTCCGGGTCCGAGTACTCGATCTGGAGCTTGAAGAGGAAGCGGTCGAGCTGCGACTCCGGGAGCTCGAACACGTCGCGGTGCTCGAACGGGTTCTGCGTCGCGATGACGAGGAAGGGATCGGGCAGCCGGTGCGATCGTCCCTCGACCGTCACCTGCCGCTCCTGCATCGCCTCGAGCAGCGCCGCCTGCGTGCGCGGCGGCGTGCGGTTGATCTCGTCCGCGAGCAGCACGTTCGTGAAGACGACGCCGGGGATGAACGTCGGCTCGCCCGCGCGGATCGTGTTGATGCCCGTCAGCTCGGCCGGCGTCGTGTCGGGCGTGAACTGGATGCGCTTGAACGAGGCGCCGAGCATGTGTGCTGCCGCGCGCCCGAGCAGCGTCTTCGCGCTCCCGGGCGGGCCCTCGATCAGCACGTGCCCGCGCGCCAGCGCTGCGACGAGCAGGAGCTCGACCGCGCGATCCTGGCCGATGACGACTTTCGAGACCTCGCGCTTGGCCCTCTCGCGCAGGTCGATCAGATTCTCGTACGGCGCCTCGACGATGAGAGCCACTCGAACCTCCCCCAGTCGGTTCTATCCCGGTGGGGGAAGAGTAGCGCCGCTGCCAGCTGGAGTCGGTCGAGCTAGTGCGAGCTAGTTCGAGCTACTGCGAGCTGGCGAGCTCGACGACCGTTTTCCTTCGGCGGCGGGATCGCGTCGACGGCGGCCTGGAGGACCTCGGCCCGGTCGACGCCTTCCTCGACGATGATCCGGTGCTTGAGCACGAACGGCGTCATCTCCTGGATGTCCTCGACCGTCACGACGTGCCGCCCGTTCAGCCGTGCGTTCGCCTTCGCGGCGCTCATGAGGTGGATCATCGCGCGCGAGCTGACGCCGAGCTCGACGCCCGGCATGTTCCGCGTGCGGCGCCCGATCGCGACGATGTAGCGGCCGATCGCGTCCGAGACCTGCGTCGTCTCGAGCTCCTTGCGCGCGCGGTCGAGCCCGACCACGCCGAGGAGCGGCCGCACCTCGCCGAGCATGTCCGGCGCGATGCCGTTGTGCGGCAGGTTGAGCATCTGGAGCTCGAAGTCCGGCGCGGCGTACTCGAGGTTGATCTTGAAGAGGAAGCGGTCGAGCTGCGACTCGGGAAGCTCGAACACGCCCGAGTGCTCGTACGGGTTCTGCGTGGCGATGACGAGGAACGGATCCGGGAGGCGGTGCACCTTGCCGTCGATCGTCACCTGGCGCTCCTGCATCGGCTCGAAGAGGGCGGCCTGCGTGCGCGGCGGCGTGCGGTTGATCTCGTCGGCGAGGAGGACGTTCGTGAAGACGGCGCCCGGGAGGAAGACGTGCTCGCCGGCCTTGATCGTGTTGACGCCCATGAGCTCCGCGGGCGTCGTGTCCGGCGTGAACTGGATGCGCTTGAACGTCGCGCCGAACATGTGCGCGACGGCGCGACCGAGAAGCGTCTTCGCGCTACCGGGCGGCCCCTCGAGGAGCACGTGCCCGTGCGCGAGGGCCGCGACGAGCAGAAGCTCGACCGTGCGGTCCTGTCCCACCACGACTTTCGCGACCTCGGTCTTCGCCCGCTCGCGCAGGTCGGCAAGGTCGTCGTACGTCTCTTCTCTGATCAGCGCCACTGCGTTTTTCCTTTCGCCCCGCTCGAAATCCGAATGGTGCCCGGCCCTGGGCTTCCCCGCCCCAGCCAAAGGGCTTATCGGCAGCTACCCTACAGACCTGTAGTTCGAAGTAGACATACGGGGGCGACCAGGTCTCGACGTGGTCGGTTCTCCGGCAGAGCTGCGAGCCGAGGTCGCCGGTTGGCCTCGTAAATCAACCGGCACCAAAGCAAGTGCGAACAAGAACGAACTCGCACTCGCCGCCTAGTCGAAGCTAGGTAAGGCGACGTCGACCCGGGGTTCGGCCCGAGGCCCCGGAGTTCGGCGCCAACAATCGGGCTGTGCGCCTAGGGAGAGCCAATCGCCCGAAGCGCGAGACTTCAGGATGGCTGGCCCGTCGGTTGGTCGTCCGCGAACCGGCCGCCGGGCGAGATCAAGCGCGGACTACGCTCGTAGACGTTCTGTTCGGTGCGACCGCGGACGCGGGTTCGATTCCCGCCGCCTCCATCCTTTGGCCCGAGCACCGCTTCGCTTTCCTGCTCGGGCGATCTCTGCGACGGGCCACAGGACGCTCGCTCAGGCGATCGTGCTTCTTTTTCAGGCCCGACAATCCGCACCACGCGAAGGAGGCTGGATAGCCATCGCGGATGCACGACGTCGGCTTGCCGGTCTCAGATCTCGATCTCAGCATCTGAACACTCGGCCAGGCGGGTGTGCTGTGGTTCCGAGACGCCCGACCTCAGTCGACGACGGCTACCGGATCGGACACCGACGGCGTGAAGTCGTCGGTTACGATCCTGCCGTGGATCCGGCGACGAGATAGCGGTCAGACGCGGCAACCGCCGCGCGTGATTGGCGCACGCACCGAGGCTGCCTTCGAGGCGGCCTCGGACGCTGCGTGCCACCGCTACGACTTGGAGGTACACGGAATGACTCGCCAGAACCTGTTCTCCGACGTATGGGACGGAGACGACGAAGAAAACAGGACTCGGCATCGAATCTTCTGGCGGCCGGACGACGCCATGATGGGAGCAACGCTGTACGAACTGGCCCCCGGCGCGCCCAGCGCGGGGTTGCATATGCACTTCGGAACCGAAGAGATGTTCTTCGTCCTGAGCGGTCGTCCCGTCTTTCGGAACCAGCACGGCGAAGAGGAGCTGGCTCCGGGCGACTTCGTCTTCTGCCCCGAGGGACGTGCCGGACTGCACTCGTTCAGCAACCCCACCGAAGAACCCGCTCAGATCCTCGCGATCAGTGCCGGGAGCTTCCCGGACGTCGTCGCCTACCCCGAAGACGGATATGCATGGGTGGCGACTCGCGATCCCGACCCGGAGCTACTCGCGAGAGGCGGCGACCCCGGGATCATCGCTCGCTTCGAGATCCCGATCGAGTAGATCGTTCGGCCGCTTGCCGGCCGTCGGTCGACACGACGAAGAGGCCGCGAGAGCGGCCTCTTCGCTCACCTACATGGGATCCGCAACACTGGCCCACGTCTCGAGCACCGCGTCGTCCGGTAGGCATCGTTCAGTAGCATCGCGCCGTGCGCGAGTTGCGTCCGGGTCTGTGGCATTGGCAGGCGCGCCACCCGGGGTGGAGGTCGAGCGAGCCGTGGGACCCGAACGTCTCGTCCTATGCGATCGACGACGACGAACGCCTGCTGCTGTTCGACCCGCTGGGCGTGCCGAGCGAGATCGAGGCGCTCGCGGCCGAGCGCGAGACGGCGATCGTGCTCACCGCGCCGTGGCACGAGCGGGACGCACAGGGCCTGGTCGAGCGACTCGGCGTGCCGGTGTACACGCCGCTGCCCGACACCGCGCAGTACCTCATGGACACGTACGGCATCACCGCCGAGCAGGCCGGCGACGGCAGTCCCGACGTCGTCTGGCTGATCCGCGAGAAGAAAGGCGAGGCGCGCCCGTACTCGTCCGGCGACCGGCTTCCGTTCGGTGCCGACGTGTTCCAGGGGCACAAGCCGAACGACACCGTGCTCTGGGTCGAGAGCCAGCGTGCAGTGATCTCCGGCGACACGCTCGTCGACTTCGGCCAGGGCCTCGAGATCAACGAGAGGTGGCTCCGCCCTGGCGTGACGCGCGAGGAGATCGCCGCGCCGTTGCGCCCGCTGCTCGAGTTGCCGGTCGAGCACGTGCTCGCGACGCACGGCGGGCCGTTCGATCGGGCGGCCCTGGAGCGCGCGCTGTCACCCTCCTAGATCGCTCCGGCCGGCAGCGAGGCCGCGACTCACGGAAACCCAGCTGGAACTAGGCCACGGAAGGCGGTCCCAGTACCGGGGCCGCTCGCGCCCGAACCACTCCACGTTGACCACGAACCAGCCGTCGCTCGCGGGCGCGAGGCCTGAGCCGGAGTCCTCGAGCCGCGCCTCGGACACGGCGCGAGTCTAGGCCGCGAGCTCCGGGTGCCGGATCCGGATACGGTCCCCGCGATAGCGGAGCGCCTCGTACGCCACGACCGCCGAGCACACGGCGCTCACCAGAGCCAGCGCGGCGAGCGCCGGGATCACGAGTGCGGCCGGGATGAGCGCAAGCAGCACGACCGTCCCGATCGTCCGGCGCCGGAAGACTCGGCCGGTCATTCGAAACAGGAACGCGACGTGCCCGAGGAGGTAGAGCGCGGCGCCGCCGCAGAGCCCCACCGCAGACACCGTGTCGAGCTCGTCGCCGACATGGCCGAGCGTCGTCTTGAGGCCGAGGGCGAAGAGGACGATGCCGGCGACCATGGGGAGGTGGAGGTAGCTGTAGGCGTGCAGAGCAAGCCGGTGCAGTGCGAGGCCCCTCGCCTGCAGGAGGCGGCTCCGCGCGATGATCGCGGCCACGTCGAAGTAGAGCCACCAGAGCGCTGAGACGACAACGATTCCGAGCGCCGCGCCGACGACCACTCCCGCTGTCAGCTCGAGCCCCGCGCCGACGCCGAGGGCGATGATCGACTCGCCGAGCGCGATGAGGATGATCAGGCCGTGCCGTTCGGCGAAGTGCTCGGGTGCTACGCGCCAGCCCTGCCCGACGCCGATCACGACCGGGCCGAGGTAGTCGATCGCAAGCGCGATCACCCACACGGCGATCCGCTCGTTGCCCTCCAAGAAGCCGGCCACCACGAGCAGCAACGGGCCGGCGATCGCGGTCGGGGCGAACCGGATGAGCGCGCTGCGTCGTTCGGGATCCTCGCGTACGACGATCGCGGAGAGCACGAGGTGCAGGACGCGCACGAGGAGGTAGGCGGCGCCGAAGAGCACGGCGTCGTCCCCGAACGCGCCCGGCACCGCCAGGGCGACGATGAGCATGGCGCCCATCGAGGCGAGCATCGTCAGCCGGACGCCGCCCTCGTCGACGTCCATCGAGCTCGTCAGCCACGCGTACACCGCCCACGCCCACCAGAGCGCCGCCAGGATCAGCATCCCGCGGAGCACGCCGCCCCACGTCGGATCGTCGGCCAGCAGGCTCGTGACCTGGGTCGTGGCGAACACGAAGACCAGGTCGAAGAAGAGCTCGAGCGGCGTGACCTGGAACTCGTCGTCCGGCTCGCGCTGGGGCTCGACGTCGGACACGAGCGGACCCTACGCCCGCCGACGCGCCAGAGGACACGCGGACGAATCGGCGAACGCAGTCCTCTCGATGGGTTGGCGCGACGGAGAGTTGTGGCTCGACGTGGACGTGAGCTGGTTCGGCGAGGGAGCTGCAGCCCCGGCGGTCGCCGGCTTCGTGCTTCCGCCGCTTCCCCGCTTCGAGCCGGCAGGGCTCGCCGCATCTCTCCGGCGCCGTGAAGCGTGGAGGCGGCGTCGGAGAGCGCGCGCAACGGCCCTCATGCTGGTACCGGCCGTCATGGTTCCGCCGGCGCTGATCCGAAGCGACGGAGCCGGAGCCGGGGTCATCGCGGAGGACCCGCCGAGCCTGACGTTGCGCCTCGAAACGCTGGCCGGCCGCGCGGCGCCTACGCCGAAACGGTCGCGGAAGGCTGCCGCGGCCGCGCGCTCCGACGCGTCCCCGACGATCGAGTGGAGCAACGCGACGTCTTTCGGTCTGTGGTGGAGCGGCAGTCTGCTCGAGGGCACCCAGTTCCCCGTCGAAGGTCCGGACTGGGTCACCTGGAACCCGAACACCGACTCGGTCCCGAACGCGCCGAGGCGCCTGTACGGGAACGAGAGAACGATCCGCACGACCCTCTCCGTCATCGAGGCTTACCGGGAGGCGAACCCTCGGGCGCCGCGCGTCGTCGTCGGCGACATCAGCTTCGAGGACGGCGGGCCGATGGACGCGCACGTCTCCCACCAGAACGGGCTCGACGTCGACATCTACTACCCGCGCCTCGACGGAACGTTGCGGGCGCCCGGCTCGGCCCGCTCAGTCGATCGCAGGCTCGCGCAGGATCTCCTCGACCGCTTCGTCGCGGCCGGAGCGACGATGGTGTTCGTCGGCTTCGCGACCGGCCTCCACGGGCCGGACAAGGTCGTCATCCCCTACCCGAACCACGAGAACCACATGCACGTCCGCTTCCCGAGACGCGGCCGCTAGCGCACCCGCGCCGGATTACTCGGGGAGCCAGCCGTCGCGGTACGCGGTCGGCTCGCGTGGTGGGACGTTCGCGTATGCGGCCTCTCCGTCCTTCGTGTCCTCGTCGACGCTCGCGCCGTGGCGCTTCGCGACCTCGTCGGTCGGGAAGCCGAGCGAGTCGGGCTGCCCGTCGTGCGCGCGTGCGCCGACCGCGATCACGAGACAAGGGTCGGTTCCTGCCCCGACGATCACGTGCTTCGGGTCTGCGGCGGGCAGTGGAAGAAGTCCCACGCGCGCAGCGGTCGCTCCTCGCCTTCGACGATCAGCAGCGCTTCGCCCGAGACGACGAGGAAGTCCTCCTGGTCGGCCTCCCAGTGGTACATGGACATCGGCTCGCCCGGCTGGAGCACGAACGGGTTGACGTTGAACTGGTCGGACTCCCGGCGCCAGCCCTCGAAGTCGTCGCCGACGACGCTGATGGCGCCGCGGCCGTCGGCGTTACGCCACTCGGCGTCGCGCATGTTGAGGACGTACCAGCCGCCACCCTGCGGAGCGAGCCCGTGCGCCGCCTTCTCCAGCTTCGACTCGGGAACCATGAGCTCAAGCCTGCCCTAACGGGAGGTATCGATGCCGCAGGGCGGAGGTCGTCTTCGCCGGGAGGGCTTCGGCATCGAGGAGCTCCTCGACGGTCACGGAGGCGAAGGTCGACTGATCCGCGAGCAGCTCTCGGTACCGATCGCATGCCTCGGCGTAGTCGGTGTTGCCGGCCGGGTGGACGACGACGTAGCGAGCCCACGTCCACGCGTCGCTCGCGTGCTGGAGCATCGACAACAGCAGCAGGTGCTCGAGCCACATCACGCAGAGCGGCGACCTTCCCGTGACGGCGTCGGTCGCGCCGGGCGCGAAGGCGCCCGACCGCTCGGCGACCTCCAGGTTCCGCCAGAGGTTTCTCGGTTTTGGCGTCTCGGGCTTCGCCCACTCGTGGTACTCGACGTCGACGGCGACGATCCCCTGCTTCCCGTCGCCGAGGTCGAGCACGAACGCGGTGTCGAACGCGCGAAGGCTGTTGAGATACGCGGGATCGAAGCGGCCGGGCGAATGCGCGAACCGGACCTCGCTCACCGTGCCGGGCACGTCCGGCCACCAGGCGTGGACGGCGCGGTCGGCGAGGGCGAGGTCGGCGGCGAGGTCGCCGAAGAGGTTGAACGCCATCGCCGGCGACCACAGGAGGTCGGCCCAGAAGCGCTGGTGATCGAAGCTCTGATGGGGCTCGATGAACGACGTTCGCGTCCTTGCCGCGTCTCGCGCGCCGGCGGTGAGGAAGTTCGCGCCGGTCTCGCGGGCGTAGTCGAGCGGGAGCCGGCTCCCTACGGAGTGGGACGGCTTCCCTGCACGCGGGAGAATCGGTTGCGAGCCGATCGGGAACCCGTTGGCCTCACGCCACCGCGCCTGGTGGTAGCGGAGCCTCCGCCGAAACTCGCTCATCCCCGGTCGCCCCGGCACGCGGTCCTCGGCCTCCCAGCAGTGCGCGGCCTCGAGCTCTTCGCGGCTGAGCGTGGCCACGCCGGCATCGTAGGACAGCCACGCGAACGAATAGGTCAGTCCTGTGCCCTAAATCGTTCGTAGCATGTCGTCGTGCGCGAGGTGCAGGCAGGCGTGTGGCACTGGGAGGCGCCGCACCCGGACTGGAAGCCGGGCGAGGAGTGGGACGAGATGGTCTCGTCCTACGCGATCGACGACGGCGAGCGTGTGCTGCTGTTCGACCCGCTGTCTCTACCGAGCGAGATCGAGCAGCTCGCGGCCGGCCGCGAGGCGGCAATCGTGCTGACGTGCCCGTGGCACCGGCGCGACGCCGTCGGCCTGGCGGAACGGCTCGGCGCGCCGATCTACGTGCCGCCGCCGGACCAAGGCGACGAGGAGCCGGTCGAGGGGCACGTGTTCGAGGCCGGCGAGGGGCTGCCGTTCGGCGTCGAGGCATTCCGAGGGGATGGAGCCGAGCGACCTCGTCCTCTGGGTCGAGAGCCGCAGAGCCGTCGTCGCCGGGGACGTGCTCATCGTCCGCGGCAACGGTCTCGAGATCCCGGCCGACTGGGTGGGCGGGAAGGTGTGACGATCAGATCCGCGAGGGGCTGCGCCCGCTGCTCGAGCGGCCGGTCGAGCTGGTCCTTGCCACGCACGGCGGGCCAACCGATCGAGCGGCTCTCGAGCGCGCGCTCTCCTGACGGCCGAACTGGCCCGCTGGCCAGCCCGCGCGCGCCCATCCCCAACAGTCCCTTGCTTGGAGAGCGCTCAAGTAAAGGAGCCACCGTCGATGAGCCGCGGGTGCCTCGCGGCGGTCGGCGGCGCGCCCTGCAACATCCGCCCAGCGCTCGCTTCGCGCGCTTGACAGAGCAGGTGTGGTGCGCGACTCTCGTCGCTGTCGTCACAAAGCGGGGTTGGATGACATGACGCAGATCGAGCCGTCCACGCCGGACGTCGCCGAGTCGTGGAGCGCGCCGAGCGCTGGAGAACATCGAAGAAGAGCCGATCCTCCGGTTCGACAGCTACTCGGTGGCCTTTCACTTCGCCGCCGAATGGAATGAGCCGGCCCCGTCGACGAGCGACGAGCGCGCGCGTGCAGATCGCCGGCGCGCGAGCGAGCCGATGCGGTCCTACGAACGCGATCTACTGCTGTACGCGCACCGCGACGAGCCTCCCTTCTGGACGCGCGACGTTCCGGTACCCGCCGAGCTGGCGACCGTGTCGGTCCGATTCCCGCCCGAGCTCCTGTTCAAGTCCGAGCAACGGCGCGTTCGGCTGCATTGCAAGGAGGCGAACGAAACCGGCCGGCGGCGCACGTTCGGCGTCGTCGCAAGCGAGACGATCTTTGAGCGGAGCGGAGTTGTCGTGCTGAATGTCGTGCTCGAGCCACCAAGCGAGGTGGCCGACGAGTCACAACTGAACGAGTACGACCTGATCAAGCTGATCAAGCTCTGGGAGGGAGGCGAGGAGCCGCCGTCGGTGGCCTGGGAGGACGAGATCCTCTTCGAGACCGCGGACGGCAAATGGACGCTCGATGCGCTCGTCCGCCGGCTCTTTCGTCACCTGGACCTGCGGCGAGAGGACGAGAGCGATCGCGCGCGCCGGTGGCCCGTGCTACCCGGGCGCACGCGACGCGATCCCCTGCAGCGAGCACCGGCGCTCGCGTATCGCGTCGGCACGGTCGAGCTCGAAGCGCCCGAATCGGAGTGGCGAGATCAGCTCTTCCACGACATCGCCGGACTGAAGGACGGAGCTGCGCCGGACCAGGGAACGGAACGCGCGCGCTGGGACTCCGTTGTCGCGGTGGGTGGGGTTCTTCAGGGCTTGCTCGACTTCCGCGCCATTACGAGCGACGAGCTCGCCGACGTCTTCGGCGAGGTCGACATCGACTCGGATGACGAGTCGCCGAGGCTGGTCGGCTTCCACAAGGGAACTCTCCTGGCGATCTCCGCAGAGGACGAGCCCGATCCCGATGAGGGCGAGGACGAGGCAAGCCCTGCCGAGCGCCCGTCACCGATCGGCGTCGACCCGTACATCGCGATCCCGAACGTGGTGCTGCTTCACAACGAGCAGCGGCTGAAGGACGCACGGCAGCTGGAGCTGGCTCTCTCGCGCGGACAGCCGCGACCGTCGACTTTGCGGGGCGAGCGGGTCAACATCGACAAAACCGCAAACGGGCTGGACGAGATGACCGGCCTGCTCGCGCAGCACCTCCCGAACATCTTCCACTACCCGGCCGAGCAGGGGCTCTACGAGACCGGGAGCCAATCGCGCGGCTTCGGCGATCTCAAGGAGCTCGTCCAGCTTCGTCGAGAGGAGCTCATGAGCACGCTCCAGCGAAGAGAGCGGACTCGGGACAGGTGGACGGCGGCGCTCGCGCTCGTGGGGGCTATCGGCATCGCGCTGGTCGTCGCCGTGCAGGAAGTGTTCGTGCAGGAAGCGATCGAGATGCTCGACTGGTGGATCATCCTGATCGCCGCGGGTCTCCTGTACGTCGCGTGGCTCGGAATCCGGAATCGGCTCTTCTAGCCCGGAAGGGCGTGGGCGAGGACGCGGTCGAGCGGCCGGGGGACGCGATCGAGATCGAGGGCGTCGGCCATCGCCACCACTGCTCGGAGCCCGCGGCGGCTGCTCGACCTGAGGAAGCGGTGGAGCTGGTCTTCGACCGGGCGGCCGCGCCACGCCTGTTGGGTCTGGAACGTGCGAAACGATCCGAGCCAGCCCTGGTCGGCGACGATCCGCTCGACGGCCGGAGCGCCGAGGGCGCGGATCAGCTCGTCCTCGAGATCCGCGTCGCACACGTAGAAGCCAAGCCCCTCGAGGTCGGCGCGCGTGAGGTTCGAGCCGAGGCCGGCTCGCTCGAGCGCGCGCCGGACGACGGTCTCCTCGCCGGCGTCGCAGAGGCCCGCAAGCCTGACGTCCAGCCCGTGTGGGCCGAAGAGCTCGAGGAAGTGCCCGATGGCCTGTGCCCCGCCGATCGGAACGATGGACACGCCTTCGGCATCGAGGTCTCGGCCACGCCGCCGGGCCAGCGCCTCGAGCGCGACCTTGTCGCTGACGCCCTCGACGAGCACGACCACGCGGGGCTCGACGCCGGCTGCGACCGCGCTGGCGGCGGCGAGAAGTGGGGCGTGTCCTGGTCGCTGCGTCTCTTCCACGCGGTGCATGTAAGCAGCGAGAAGTTTTGGTTGACATGACCATAACCAGGTGCTACGGTAAGAGTCGTCAAGACCAAAACCAGAGGAGAGAGTCATGCTTCCCGCCGCCCTTCCGTTCGAATATGTGCAGCTGATCGACCGCAGCGACCGCATCCGGCGGTCGCGCATCCGCCCGAGTGGCAGCCGCGTCCGCCGCGGCGCCGGGGGACGCGCGTGACGCCGACGCCCAGTGACGAGCGCGCCCCCGAGGGCTACGACCCTTCGGAGTTCCCCGCGTTCGCCGTCACGGTCGACATCGTGATCCTCACGATGTCCGCAGGGGCACTCCACGTTCTCCTCGTGCAGCGTGGTGAGGAGCCGTTCGAGGGGATGTGGGCGATCCCGGGTGGCTTCAAGCGACCGCACGAGACTCTCGACCAGGCAGCGCGCCGGGAGCTCGCCGACGAGACCGGGGTCGAGGGCGGCAGCCTTCTGAGGCAGTTCGGCGCCTACGGCGATCCCGGGCGCGACCCTCGCATGAACGTCGTCACCGTCGCGTACCTCGCTCCGCTTCGCGAGGTCGGCGATGTCGTGGCGGGCACGGACGCAGCCGAGGCGTCCCTCGTCCCGGTCGCGGACGTGCTCGAGGGAAAGCTCGAGCTGGCGTTCGATCACGGGCAGATCGTGCGAGACGCCCTCGAGCGTGTGCGGGTCGAGCTCGACTTCACCGACATCGCCACGGCGTTCGTCGGAACGACCTTCACGATGGCCGAGCTGCGGTCGGTGTACGAGGCGATCTGGGGCGTGGAGCTCGACGCCGCGAACTTCAGGCGGAGCATCGTCGCAGAGGACGGTTGGGTGATCCCGACCGGACGCCGGGCTCAACCCGGCGCGGCCGGCGGCCGGCCCCCAGAGCTCTATCGGGCCGGGGACGCGTGGTTACGCGGCGGCCCGATTCATCGATTCCAGCGCGAGGAGAGGACGACATGAAGGCGGTCGTCTACGACAGGTACGGGCCCCCCGAGGTCCTGAGGCTCGCGGAGGTTCCGCGGCCGGTCCCGGCGGAAGACGAAGTCCTGGTCAGGATCCACGCGACCACGGTCACGCGGACGGACACCGGGCTTCGCAGTGCGGAGTTCTTCGTGAGCCGCTTCTTCACCGGCCTCCGACGTCCGAAACGGAAGGTCCTCGGCATGGAGCTGGCCGGCGAGGTCGAGGCCGTCGGCTCAGCTGTCACGGAGTTCGCGGTCGGCGACCACGTCTTCGGAGTCAAAGGCAGCGGCGCGCACGCGGAGTTCGTCTGCATGCGCGAGACCGCGCCGATGGCACACATGCCGGCCGGCATGAGCTTCGAAGAGGCCGCAGCGGTCTGCGACGGAGCGAGCCTCGCCTTGGCATGCCTCAGAAAGGCGGACATCCGCGAAGGAACGCGCGTTCTCGTCTACGGAGCATCCGGATCGGTCGGCACCGCCGGGGTGCAGCTGGCGAAGGTCTTCGGCGCCCACGTCACCGCGGTGTGCAACACGACGAACGTCGAGCTCGTCCAGTCGCTCGGGGCCGACGCGGCGATCGACTACCTGCAGGAGGACTTCACGAAGAACGGCCAGACGTACGACGTCGTGTTCGATGCCGTCGGCAAGCACTCGTTCAGGCGGTGTCGCCGTTCGCTGAATCCGGGCGGCGTCTACGTCTCGACCGATCCAGGGTTCATGTTCCACGCCCCGCTGCTCGCCTTGCTCACGAAGTGGATCGGAAGCAAGAAGGTGGCGATGGGGATCACCCGTTACTCGAAGGAGGACGTCCTCTTCCTCAAGGAGCTCGTCGAGGCTGGGAAGTACCAGGTGGTCATCGATCGCCGATATCCGCTGGAGGACGTGGTCGAGGCGGCGAAGTACGTCGAGACCGGGCAGAAGACCGGGAACGTCGTGCTGACGCTGAACGGACGGGGTGAGGTGGCATGAGAGCGGTCGTCCACGACAGATACGGGCCTCCGGAGGTCCTGCGACTCGAGGAGGTCGAGCGGCCCGAGCCGAAGGAGAACGAGGTCCTCGTCAAGGTGCACGCCACGACCGTCACCCGATCCGACTGCGGATACCGGGCGGCCCACCCGTTCTTCTCGCGCTTCTTCACGGGCCTTCGCAGGCCGAAGAACCGGATCGGCGGCATGGAGCTGGCCGGCGTCGTCGAGGCGGTCGGTGCAGCCGTCAGCGAGTTCGACGTGGGAGACGAGGTCTTCGGCATGCGCTCGGGCGCACACGCCGAGTACGTCTGCGTGCGGGAGCAGGGTGCGCTGGCGCACATGCCGGCGGGCCTGAGCTTCGAAGAGGCCGCGCCCGTCTCGGATGGAGCGATCATCGCGCTCGCGTGCCTGCGGAAGGCGGAGCTGCGCGAGGGGCAGAGGGTCGCGATCTACGGCGCCTCCGGAGCAATCGGCACCGCAGCGGTGCAGCTCGCCAAGCACTTCGGCGCCCACGTCACCGCCGTGTGCAACACGAAGAACGTCGAGGTCGTCAGGTCGCTCGGGCCCGACGAGGTCGTCGACTACCAGCAGGAGGACTTCACCGAGGAACGGCGAGACGTACGACGTCATCGTGGACGCGGTCGGCAAGCACTCGTTCCGACGCTGCCGACGCTCACTGAAGCCGGGCGGGCGCTTCATCGAGACCGACCTCGGGTTCATGTGGCACGTCCCGCCGCTGGCTCTGCTGAGCCGCTTGGTCGGAGACAAGAAGGTCACGATCCCGCTCCCCCAGTACACGAAGGAGAACGTTCTCTTCGTCAAGGAGGTCGTCGAGGCCGGGGAGTTTCGGGCTGTGATCGATCGCCGCTACCCACTCGAGGACGTGGTCGAGGCGACGAGATACGTCGAGACCGGACAGAAGACCGGAAATGTCGTGCTGACCCTTAACGGACGAGAGGACGTGAGCGCATGAAGGCGGTTGTCCACGATCGGTACGGGCCTCCGGAGGTCCTGCGACTTGACGAGGTGGAGCGCCCCGTACCCGAAGACGGCGAGGTCCTCGTCCGAGTGCATGCCACGACGGTGACGAGGACCGACACCCACATTCGCGCCGCGAAGCCGGTCTTCTGGCGCGCCTTCGCGGGGTTTCTCCGGCCCAAGAGAAGGATCCTCGGCCTGGAGTTTGCGGGGGAAGTCGAAGCGGTCGGCTCAGCCGTGACGGAGTTCGCGGCCGGCGACGAGGTCTTCGGCATCCAGGGCTTCAACCGGCCGTACGGCGCCCATGCGGAGTTCATCTGCATGCGCGAGAGCGATCCGATTGCGCACAAGCCCGCGGGCATGAGCTTCGACGAAGCGGCGGCGGTGTGCGACGGGTTCAGTCAGGGATACAAGTGCCTGACGACGGCGAACGTCAGGGCGGGGCAGAGGGTCCTGATCTACGGAGCGTCCGGGTCATGCGGAACCGCTGCGGTCCAGGTCGCGCGGTGCCTTGGAGCGCACGTCACCGCCGTATGTGGCACCAAGAACGTCGAGCTCGTTCGCTCGCTGGGGGCCGACGAGGTCATCGACTACCAGCGGGAGGACTTCCGGAAGAACGGCAAGACCTACGAGGTCGTCGTCGACGCCGTCGGCCTCCAGTCGCTCCTTCGATGCCGCGGGTCGGTGGAGCCCGGCGGTCAGTTCATCGCGACCGACCTCGGGCGGCTCATGGTCGAGAACCCGCTGTCGGCGCTCGTGACGAGGCGGATCGGCAAGAAGCGGGTGAGGTTCCCGGTCGGGAAGTACACGAAGGCCGATGTCCTGCTTCTCAAGAAGCTCATCGAGGCCGGCGAGTACCGGGCTGTCATCGACCGCCGTTACCCGCTCGAGGACGTGGTCGAGGCCGCGCGCTACGTCGAGACGGGACAGAAGGTCGGCAACGTCGTGCTGAGAGTGACTCCGTGAGGGCGTCCGTGCACGAGCGCTACGGGCCGCCCGAGGTGCAGGAGATCCGCGACGTGGAGCGCCCCGCGCCGAAGGATGACGAGCTCCTCGTGCGCGTTCGCGCCACGACGGTGAACCAGACCGACTGCCACCGCCGCGCCGCGAAGCAGGTCTTCTGGCGCTTCATCGAAGGCTTCCTGCGGCCCAAGCAGCAGATCCTCGGCACCGAGTTCGCGGGCGAGGTGGAGGCGGTCGGCTCAGCGGTCACCGAGTTCCGTCCCGGCGACCGCGTGTTCGGCTGGCGCTGGAACGCCGGCGCGCATGCGGAGTACCTCTGCGTGCGCGAGTCCGGCCTTGTCGTGCACATGCCCGACGGCATGCGGTTTGAGGAGGCCGCGGCGATCTGCGACGGCGCCTACCAGGGGCGCTCGGCCATGCGCGCCGGGAACGTCACCGAGGGCACGCGCCTCGTTGTGTACGGCGCCTCCGGGTCGCTGGGCACCGCGGCCGTGCAGCTCGCACGGCACCTCGGCGCGCACGTGACCGCGGTCTGCACCACGAAGAACGTCGAGCTCGTGCGCTCGCTCGGCGCCGACGAGGTCGTGGACTACCTGCGCGAGGACTTCACGACGAACGGCCAGGTGTACGACGTCATCGTCGACGCGGTCGGCAAGTACGCGTACACGAAGTGTCGGCGCTCGCTCCGGCCGGGCGGCATCTTCGTGGCAACCGACCGGCTGCGCAACCTCGTCCTCCGGTACTGGACGAGGTGGTTCGACACGCGGAAGGTCGTGTTCCGGGTCGAGTGGCCCACGCGCGAGGACATCCTCTTCTACAAGAGCCTGATCGAGGCGGGTGAGTACCGGGCCGTGATCGACCGCGTCTACCCGCTCGAGGACGTCGTCGAGGCAACGCACTACGTCGAGAGCTGGCAGAAGACCGGAAACGTCGTCCTGACACTGAACGGAGGTCCCCCGGAATGAAGGCGATCGTCCACCACGAGTACGGCGGCCCGGACAAGGTGCTGGTCGTCGACGTCGACAAGCCGGTGCCAGCGGCCGACGAGGTGCTCGTCCGCGTGCGCGCGTCGTCCGTGAACCAGGCCGAGTGGCACGACATCACCGGCTTGCTCGTCGGCCGCCCGTCGATGGGCCTTTTCAAGCCGAAGGAGCCGAGGCTAGGGGCGGACTTCGCGGGCGTCGTCGAGGCCGTCGGCGAGGACCGCACCGACTTCGCTCCCGGCGACGAGGTCTACGGCGCGAGGACAGGCGCCTTCGCCGAGTACGTCTGCGTCAAGAGTGCGATCGTGCCGAAGCCTGCGAACATCTCCTTCGAGCAGGCTGCGTCCGTGCCGATCGCAGGGCTGACCGCTCTTCAAGCGCTGCGCGACCACGGGGGGCTCGAGGCGGGCCAGAAGGTCCTGATCAACGGTGCCTCGGGCGGCGTGGGCACGTTCGCGGTCCAGATCGCGAACGCCTTCGGAGCCGACGTGACCGCCGTCTGCAGCACGGGGAACGTCGACCGCGCGCGCTCGCTCGGCGCCGACCGCGTGGTCGACTACCGGTGCGAGGACTTCACGCGGAACGGCGAGCGCTACGACCTCCTGCTCGACGTCGCAGGCGGCCGCTCGTGGCGCGACTACAAGCGCGTGCTGACACCCGACGCGACCTACGTCCTCGTCGGCTCGATGAAGAAGACCCCGCTCTTGGGGCCGGTCGGCCACCTCGTCAAGGTGCGCCTCGCATCGCTGCGCGCGAGCCAGACGTTCAAGTTCTTCATCGCCAAGCTGAACGCGCAGGACCTGCTCGTGATGAACGAAGCTCATCGAGTCGGGGCAGGTGACGCCGTCCGTCGAGCGGACCTACCCGTTGAGCGAGACCGCCGACGCGCTCCGGTACCTGGGCGAGGGGCACGCGCAGGCGAAGATCGCCATCACCGTCTGAGGCCGTCGCTCAGGTCGGCGTGCTGCCGGGACGCAGAGCCTCCTGCGTCTCCAGCGCACTGTCGGCTAGGGCGTTCACGACCTCGATGGGGACGACGACAGAGACCCCATGGTGGCTTCCGCGTTCGTCTTCGTCCACGAGGACGCGCCCCTGCGTCAGCACCTCGATCGCGTTCTGGCTGAGCGTGAACGCGGGCCTGAGGATCGCCCGGACGACCCAGAGCGCGACACCGATGCCGAGCACGAGGGCGACTGCGAGGTACGTGAGCAGAGCCGTAACCGAGCGGGTCGCCGAGGTCGAGAGGGAGTCGTTGGCGGACTCGATCGAGCGCACGCCGAGGGCGTAGGTGTCCGCGAGCGACTGCTCGTACGTCTTTCGCAGCTGCCGGGTCGGACCCAGCGACCCGGCGACCGCCTCGTTGCGCTCGCCGCGGCGATAGGCCGCAATGTCACCGTGCAGGGCGCGCAGCCAGCGCTCGAAGCCGGCACGCGACCCGCGAACGGCGTCGCGATGTTGCGCATCGACCGCGTAGCCGTCAGCGAGGGTGAACGACGATCGCGCGTCGGCCGTACGCGTACGGATCTCTTCCAGGTACTCCGGGTTGCCGCTGAGCAGGAAGCCGCGTTGGTCGTTGGCGATTCCCTTGGCGCTGAGCGCGGCCTCGTGGATCGCGGACGCGTAGAGGACATGCCGCTGCGCGTCGTCGGTCGCGTCGTCCTCGAAGGAGACGATCAGCACCACCGACAGACCCACGGCGATCGCGAGGAGTGCGAGCAGGCTGCCGACTCCGATCAGCACCTGGACGTCGGACGCGAGCCGGTGGCGGCCGCGTGGCCGTGGCGCGCGTGCCCTGGCAGTTCCGCTTGCGTCTTCGTGCTCCACGCCCACCCCCGGCCGCAGTGTCCTTGCTAAGGAAACCGTCCGTTCGAGGCACCGTCAAGCAAGCCTTGACTAGCGGTCGCGTGACGCGGCACCCTTGCTCGAGCCGCCGTGCTACGCCTCCTTGCCTTGCCGCTCGCACTCGTCGCGCTCCAGCAGTACGAGTCGAGCGTCCGACCGCTGCCGGAGCCTCTCGCGAAGAGCCTGGCGAACCACGGCTCCTGGAGGGCGGGCTGTCCGGTGCCGCTGTCGGATCTCCGGCTCCTCACGGTGGAGCACTGGAGCTTCGACGGACGCTCGCAGACCGGGCAGCTGATCGTGCACAGGGACGTGGCCCAGCCGCTGCGGAAGGTGTTCGGGCGGCTCTACGAGCTGAAGTTCCCGATCCGGCACATGCAAATCGACGACATGTACGGGCCGCAGCGCGCGCGCCCGGAGGACGGCGACATCACGGGCTCGTTCCGCTGCCGGCAGGCGGTTCCGTCTCCGTGCACGGGCGGGACGGCGAGCGGCCGGTGGTCGAACCACGCCTACGGCTATGCGATCGACATCAATCCGGTCGAGAATCCGTACGTCGGCTGCGGCATGACGCGCGACCCGACGAGCCTGCGCAACGTCGACCGCTCACCGCTGCGCAAGGGGATGGTCACGCCCGCGGTCGTACGCGCGTTCAAGTCGATCGGCTGGGGTTGGGGCGGCGACTGGTCGGGCGACACGAAGGACTACATGCACTTCTCGATCAACGGGCGCTAGCGGGGCTCACAGCTCGAACCGCGGCGAGGCCGAGGTGAGGATGGCCGACCTCGGACTCGCCGACCAGACGGCGCTGATCTCGTTCACGATTCTCGCCCGGAGCCGCTCCATGTCCGTCTGCGCCGAGTCGTGCAACGCCTCGGCGACGATGAGCACGCGGGTTGTGTCGTCCCGGACCGCGGAGTAGCCGCTCTGCCGGTTCGTCCATCTCCGGGCGTGTGCGTGCCCGGAGGCGTCTGCGAAGATCACTTCGCGTGCGGGCGGGGTCTCGGTCTCGCCGGAGAACGTCTCGTACGTCTCGTCGCCGGTCGCGTGGCGAACCTCGACGTACCCATCGATCCTCGACATGTCGAAGGCGGCCACGGGGATCGCGAACGCGAGCGAGACCGCGTTGCAGAAGTCGATCAGCGGATGGATCTCCGGAAGCGACCCCTCCTTCCGGAACCGCCGCAGCAGCGCCTCGGACGCGCAGCGGTACCGCGTCGGCTCGAGCCCCATCGTCGAGAACGCCCGCCGCCACGCCTTGATCTCCGGCAGCTCCGCCTCCGTGCCGGCCGCGAGACGAGACTCCGCGACGGCGCCGAGCTCGCCGACCCGTTCGCCGACCGAGACGTCGCTCGCGATGCCGTCGGCAACGATCGCGGCCGGCACCAGCTGCGGAAAGTCGCGCCAGATCTCGCTCGAGTGCTGGAAGTGCACGGGCTCCCGCTCCGTCAGCCCGAGGCCAGCCTGCTCATGGCGGCGTCGATTCTCCGCCGCTGGTCCGCGCTCAGCCCGGTGGGAGTGAGTGACGCGTCGGAGACGACGGCGACGTTCCCCTCGATGAGATGAAGCGTCCCGTGCCCGGATCCGAGCCGGGTCAGCTCCTCGAAGAAGGCACGCGCGAGGTCGTCGGTGCGGGCGACGAGAACGTAGAACGGGCCTCGACCGCCAGGCTCGGGGAAGAGGTAGAGGCCGGCGGTGCTCGCGATCGGCGCATACCCGGTCCATCCGGCCATCGTCACCGGCTCGTCGAGCGTGAGCCCGCTCTCCGCGAACGCCGCCCGGACCTCCTCGACGGAATACGTCGACAGGTCACGGGACACCGCGATCGCTGCGCCTGCGGCGAGGATCGCGACCGACGCCGCGACGAGCAGCCGGCGGTACACGACGACAGCCTACGACGACGGCGCTACCCCGCGTCTTCCTCGAGCACGAGCGGGACGAGCTCCTCGGCTTCGCGCGCCACAGTGATGTGAATCGCCGTCGGCTCGCGGATCCAGGCGATGAGGCCGCGCGCCGCCAGGTCGTCGAGCAGGAACTGGAACGCCTGCGCCTGCGCTCCCGACTCGTAGGCGCGGGCGACGTCGAACGCGTACCCGGTGGTGTGCAGCGAGTAGCCGTGCGTAGCCTCGGGGTTGTCGTCTCGCAGGAGCTGCTGGTACGCCTCGTCGCGCACGGTGCTCGTGACGCGCAGCGGCTGCGACGCGCCGGAGATCTCCTTTACGCGGCCGGACACGTACACGAGGAGCGCAAGCGCCTCGGCGCGCAGGCCGCGGTAGAGCTCGCGCGGCTGCCCGAGCTCGGTGGCGAGCTCGCCCATCGAGCGGTCGACCGCGAAGCCGAGTCGTCCGCGTTCGTTCGGCAGCGGGTGCAGCGTCTTGTCGTCCCAGGCGCGCCCGAGATCGACATCGTCGGCGAAGCGCTCGGTCTCCGACGGAGGGTGCAGCGCCTCCTCGGCGCTCGCCTTGGCGGCGTGCAGCAGGTCGAGCTCCCGGAGCCGATCCGGGTCCTCGCGGTAGAGGCGCATGATCTCCAGGGCCGCCAGCACACGCCAGTAGTAGGTCGGCGAGTCGTCGCCGAGCCGTGTCAGGAGTCGATGCGCCTGTGGATTGCGGTCCGGCGTGGTGTCGAAGAAGACGCGCACCCACGTGAGCTCGTTGTCCTCGACGAGCTCGGGCACGTCCGCGTCCGCGTCGGCGGCTGCGTACGCGCGCAGGACGTCCGAGAGGTTCCCGATGCCCATGTGGTACGAGACGACTGCAAGCTCGTTCGTCCCGAGGAGCTCGCGGGCGGTCGTCAGGTAGCGAATGGTTCCCGCGAGCGCCTGCTCGGGGTCGAAGCGCGCGTCGATCACGCGTCGCCGCTCCCGAAGGCGTTGCGCGCGTTCGAGGTTCCCGCGACGAACCGCACCGGCGATCTGCGCCGTGAGGCCGCGGCTGCGGTCGAGGTCGACGTGCATCCCGAGGAAGTTCTGTGCGGTCTCGGCGAGGATCTGCGTGAGCCCGGAGGCGTTCACCGGGTCGTCGCCCGCGATCACGTCCGGCCTGCCGCCGCTCTCGAGGAAGACGATCGCCTCGATGAGGTCGGGATCGAAGTCCGTGTCCGAGGCCGCGTTCTCCACGAGCTCACGGAACGCCTCCGTGCGACGTGCGGTCGCGAACACACCGCCCGGGCTCCGCGCGTAGAGCGGGTGGGAGAGGCCGAAGGTCGCGCGCTCGGTGAGCTCTTCGTCCTGCGACTCGTCGTAGGCGAGGGGGTCGAGCTCGCTCGTCTCCGCGCGCGGGACGAGGACGCTCGGCGCGTCCTCCACGTTGAGCACGGCCGAGGCAACGTACGCCGCCGCGCCGACGATCGCGAGCATCCCTGCCACCGCGGCAAGCCGTCGGAGCCAGACGCGGCGATCGCGGACACCTGCCGTGCGACGTGGTGAGACGGCGATGCGAGAATGCTCGCATGAGCGCGCTCCCGTCCGGGACGGTGACGTTCGTCTTCAGCGACATCGAGGGCTCGACGGCGCTTCTGAAGCGGCTCGGCGAGAAGTACGGCGACCTCATCGGCGAGCACCGGCGGATCGTGCGGGAGACGTTCGGCGGTCTACGGCGGCGTCGAGATCGACATGCAGGGCGACTCCTTCTTCTTCGCCTTCGCCCGCGCACGTGACGCTGTCACCGCAGCGGTCGACGTGCAGCGCGCGCACGCCGAGCACGAGTGGGCCGGCGGTGAGACCGTGCGCGTCCGGATGGGCCTGCATACGGGCGAGCCGGCTGTGGGCGCGGAGGGATACCTCGGGATCGACGTCATCCGAGCCGCACGCCTCGCCTCGACCGGGCGCGGCGGAAGCGTGCTGCTCTCCGAGACGACTCGCGCTCTCCTCGGCTCCTCGCTGCCGGACGGCGTCTCGGTGCACGCGCTGGGCGAGCGCCGCCTGAAGGACATCGACGAGCCCGAGAGGATCTACGAGCTCGAGATAGACGGCGTCGAGCAGCCCAAGCCGCCTGCTGCGCCCGAGGAGCCCGTGCCGCCGAGCGAGAAGAGCCCGCTCGACGTCCGCGCCGACGACTTTGCGAGCCGCCTGCAGCAGCGGATCAACGAGAGCGTGATGAGCTCACTCGAGCGGTCGCTCGGCAAGCTCGACGACCGCAACCGCAAGCGCGACTGAAGCGTCCCCGCGGCCGGGATTGGATTTCCCGCTCAGCGGGAACGGACCTACAGATGGCCCAGGTGGCGACGCAGCTGAAGTCGCTCGTCCGTTCGCTCGCTGCGTCCCGGCCGGAGCGGGGTGTCTGCATCTCGCTCTTCGTCGACCTCGATCCAACGGCGGTTCCGACCGCCAACGATCTGAGCAGTCATGTCACCTCGATCGTCGACGCAGCGCGACGGCAGCTCGACCACGTTCGCGAGCTGGCGCACGACGAGGAGACCGCGGCGCGCGACGACCTCGAGCGCGCCGAGGCGTTTCTCGAGGACGACCTCGACCGCTCCGGCGCCGCAGGGCTCGCCCTGTACGCGAACGCGCTTGGCGATGTCTGGCAGGAGATCCGCCTGGCGATGCCCGTGCACGACGCCGCTCGAGTGGGACGGCGCTTCGCGTTGGCGCCGCTGCTCGAGCCGCTCGAGCGCGACCGGGAGATCGTCCTCGTGGCGGTCGGGCGGGAGCGCGGAAAGATCTGGCGCAGCCGAGGCGGCCAGGTCCAGCTCGTCGACGACAGAACCCAGGAGATCGGGCGGCGGCACGATCAGGGTGGCTGGTCGCAGTCCCGACTCCAGCGCGGTGTGGACGAGGACGCGCACCATCACTTTCGCGACGTGGCGGACGTGCTCGCCCACGAGATCCGTCCCGGCTCCGAGACTCTTCTCCTCGTCTCGTGCGTGGAAGAGCAGCGGCCGCTCTTCGAGGAGCTGCTCGCGCCGCACGTGCGCGAGGCGCTGCTCGGCTGGACGACGGTGGAAGCTCACTCGGGAGAGGACGCTCTCCAGCCGGAGGCGCAGCGGTTGCTCGCGGTCCGGCTGGAGAGCGAGCGCGCTGTGCTGCTCGAGCGCTGGCACGAGGCGCGCAGTCGAGGTGATCGCGCCGCGTCGTCGTGGGCCGAGGCGCTGGAGTCCTCGGCGGACCGCGCGATCGAGGCCGTGCTCGTGGATGGTCGCTCGCCGAGGGCCTGGGCGTGCCCGCTGTGCGACCGCGGGAGCCTCACGCCTGGGACCTGCGCGCTCGACGGCTCGACGCTGGTCGAGGAACCCGGTGGGGCGCTCGAGGTCGTCGTGCGCGGGACGCTCGCGAACCGCGGCGAGGCGCGCCTGAGCGACGAGCCCGTGGGAACGGACGGAGTCGCCGCGCTGCTCCGCTTCCCGGTCACGCCGTCCTCGCTCTAAGCTCGCCCCGTGGCTGAGGCGGAGCTCGTGTTCCTGGAGCGGCCGCCGGCCGGCGAAGCCGAAGGGCTGCTCGTACTGCACCACGGGCGCGGTGCCGATGAGCACGACCTGCTGCCGCTCGGCGACGTGCTCGACCCCGAGCGCCGGCTGCACGTCGTCACTCCCCGCGCGCCGCTACGGCTTCCCGGCTGGCCCGGCCATCACTGGTACGTCGTCCCGCACGTCGGGTTCCCGGATCACGAGACGTTCCACGCGGCGTACCGCGAGCTTGCGGCGTTTCATGACGCGCTGTGGGAGCGAACGGGAGTGGGGCCCGAGCGGACGGCGCTCGGCGGCTTCTCGATGGGGAGCGTGATGAGCTACGCGCTCGGGCTCGGCGCCGACCGGCCGGCGCCTGCCGGGATCCTTGCCTTTTCCGGGTTCGTGCCCGTCGTCGACGGCTGGGAGCCCGATCTCGAGGGGAAGCGCGACGTCCGCGTGTTCATCGCACACGGGCGGAACGACCCGATCATGGAAGTCGGCTTCGCGCGCCGCGCGCGCGAGCTTCTCGAGGGGGCCGGTCTCGGCGTCGAGTACCACGAGTCGGACGCCGCGCACCAGATCGATCCCGCGCACGTCCCGGAGGCGAAGGCCTGGCTTCAGGCGACTCTCGGAGTGGGCGGGGGTCAGGCTTCAGCCTGACCCCGGTTTGAGGTTTTCGCGCGCGTTCAAGACCTAAGAACGGGGTCAGGCTAAAGCCTGACCCCGAAGCGTCCGTGCACGATTTGACTTTTCTCCAACCGTTGGAGAATATTCCACTCATGTCCACCCAGCTCGAGCTTCGGATCGAGGACCCGGCCGTGCTCGCGGCGCTCTACGACCCGCTCCGCTACCGCCTCTTCCGGCTCCTCGAGTCGCCGCGCTCGGTCGCCGAGCTCGCCGACGAGGTCGGCATGCCCGCGAACCGGCTCTACTACCACGTCCGCCGGCTCGTCGACGTCGGCCTCGTGCGGCAGGTGGACGCGCGCGCGAACGGCCGGCACACGGAGCGCATCTACGGTCGCGTGGCCGACCGGATCAGGTTCGCCGGCGACCTCGAGGTGGCGTACGGCGGCGGCCTGCTGCGCGGGTTCGCGGACGAGCTCGATGCCGGCCTGCAAGAGGTGCGGGAGGGCGGGGCCGGGTCTGTCTCGTACCACGGAGTCACGCTCACGGAGGAGCGAGCGCTGGAGCTAGAGGAGCGCCTCCGCGAGCTGATCGCCGAGTACGCCGACGCCGACGACGGGCCGGACGGCAGGCGCTTCGGCGTCCTCGGCGTGCTCGCGCCCCTGCCGGAGCCTGGCTCGTGATCGAGATCCGGGACCTCCGCGACGACGAGCTCGGCTTCCTCGGCGAGATGCTCTACGCCGCGCTCGCCTGGCGGCCGGATGCTGAGTTGCCGCCGCGCGAGCTCGTGCTCGCGCACCCGCAGGTCTCGATCTTCCACGACGGCTGGGGCCGCGACGGTGACGCGGCGCTCGTGGCCGAGGAGGACGGGCGGCCGGTGGGGGTCGTCTGGTACCGGTTCTTCACCGAGGCGGAGCACGGCGAGGGGTTCGTCGACGAGCAGACGCCGGAGCTCGCGATCGCGGTCGTCGACGGCTTCCGCGGGCGGGGCGTCGGGCGCCGGCTTCTGGAGGCGATGCACGAGCGGGCGCGCGAGTCCGGCATCGCGCGCATCTCGCTCAGCGTCGACGCCGACAACCCTGCGAAGCGCCTCTACGCGCGGCTCGGCTACGTCGAGTACGAGCCCGGCGACGAGTTGGGCCGGATGCTGCTCGACCTCGACTGACGATCTAGGCTGGCGGCCTTGCCCGAGGTCGCGCTCGAGCCGCTCGTCCCGCTTCCCGCCGCCGGCAGGGTCTTCCGGTCGAGCCGCCGCATCCGGCTGTCCGATCGCGACGCCGGCGGGCGGCTCCGGCTGGACGCCGTCGCGCGCTATCTCCAGGACGTCGCCTCGGACGACGTCGACGAGACCGGGTGGGGCACGCCGGGCCACCTCTGGGTCATGCGTCACCTGCGCGTCGAGGTCGTGAGCGCGCCGGTGGAGGACGATCGCGTCGAGCTCGCGACGTGGTCGAGCGGGTCGGCGCCGATCGCCGCGTCCCGGCGCATGTCGCTCATCGGCGACCGAGGCGGGCGCGTCGAGCTCGACAGCGTCTGGGTCCATCTGGGCCCGGACGCGCGTCCGGCCCGCCTCGGAGACTTCGGTCCGTACGCGGAGTCGACCGCAGGTCGCGTTGTGTCGACCCGGCTCGAGCTCCCGGAGCCACCGGCCGAGGGCGTGCGAGCCCGCTGGCCGCTCCGGGCGACGGACGAGGACGTCCTCGGGCATGTGAACAACGCCGCGTACTGGCACGCCGTCGAGGAGTCGCTGCAGCGCCGCGCGGGCCCGGACCCGCGGGAGCCGCTGAGGGCAAGGCTCGACCACCGCCACGCGATCGACGTGGGCGACGAGGTCGAGCTCGTCGAGGCGACGACCGACGGCGTGCTTCGGCTGGCATTCGTCGTCGGAGGACTCACGAAGGCGGTCGCCGCGATCGAAGCGAGCTACTAGTTACAAGTTGTAACTATCGAAGTTCTGGCGCCGCTCCGGGCGCTCGCTGAGCCAAATCTGACGCGGGCGAAGATGCCCAAGTTCGGCGAGGACTCCGACCACGAAGGCGGCGACCGGAGTCTATGCCCCACGCGACGACCCGGCTCGCGGAGCTGAACCGGCCGAGCATCTCGTCGGGCACGAACGCCTGGACGATGACCCTGGAGTTGACCGTCCACATCGTTCCGCCGTCGCCGCTGGTGCGACATGGCGACCTGCGGAAACCAGGCCAAGAGCAGACGGCACAACGAGCGCGTGCGCGCCGGGAAGTCTTAGGCTCAGCTCAGCCTGCGCGGCTACCCTCCGGCGATGGACGATGACGCCCGCATCTCGAGGCGCGACTCGCTCCTCAAGCTCGGCGGCCTGCTCGCGGGCGCGACGGCGATCGGAGGCTGGAAGGTCGCGGAGGAGGCCGGCGCCGGGCCGGCGGGAGTCGCCTCGGGTCTCGTTGCCTGCGTCCTCGCGCCCGAGGCCACCGAGGGCCCGTTCTTCCTCGACGACCAGAAGATCCGGCGCAACATCACGGACGGGAAACCGGGCGTTCCGCTCGCGCTCCGCCTGACCGTCGTCGACGTCTCCAACTGCCGCGCGATCAGGAACGCCGCCGTCGACGTCTGGCACTGCGACGCCGCCGGCGCCTACTCGGGCGTCCAGGGAGTCACCGGGACGTTCCTGCGAGGCGTCCAGCGCACGGACCGGAAGGGCCTGGCGTTGTTCCGCACGGTCTACCCGGGCTGGTACCAGGGCCGCACGGTGCACATCCACGTGATGGTGCACATCGGCGGAAACGTGGTGCACACCGGCCAGCTCTACTTTCCGGACACGCTCACGGACACGGTCTACCGCCGCACTCCGTACAACACGCGCCCGGGCCGCACCACACGCAACGCCGCGGACAGCATCTACCGCAACGGCGGCAGGCGCTCGACGCTGAAGCTCACGAAGAGCGGGTCGGGCTACGTGGCCGCGATCACGATGGGCGTCCAGCGCTCGTAAGCCGTGGTCCCGGCCGCAGCCGAACGCAAGAGGACTCTCGAGCGGCTCCGCATGATCTGTCTCGCGCTGCCCGAGACGAGCGAGCGGCTGAGTCACGGCGCGCCGACCTTCTTCGTCCGCGAGAAGCGGGCGTTCCTCATGGTCCTGACCGACCACCACGGCGACGGCCGCTTCGCGATCTGGTGCGCTGCGGGCGAAGGGGTACAGAGCATGCTCGTCGAGGCGGACCCGGAGAAGTTCTTCGTCCCGCCGTACGTCGGCCACCGAGGCTGGCTCGGCGTCCGGCTCGACGTCGGCCCGGACTGGAACGAGCTCGCCGGGATCGCGGAGGACGCGTACGCCGAGGTCGCGCCCGCGAAGCTCGTGGAGGCGGCCCGGGCGAGCGAGTGAACGGGTGAGAGCGGAGGGAGAAGCCGCGCGGACCTCTCCCTCCGCCGTGTGACGAGCCTCTGTTCGTTTATGCGCCGCTAGCGGCGCGCAGGAGCGGACGCGAGCCATGTCTCCGGAGAAATCTCGCGGAGAATGAACTCGTCGTATCCGAACAGCGTCGCCGTGATCGAGGAGATCACGCGCGCGCCGTCGAGCGGGGTCAGGTACTGCTTCTCGACGGCGGTGCGCACCTCTTTGATCAGGCGCTCGCCGACCTGCCATTTGGGCTCGATCGTCGGCCCGAACTCGTTCGGCTTCATCGAAGCGAACTGTTGGACCAACGAGTGGCTCACCGTCGTAGCCATAGAGTCACCCCCTCTCGGCTGAGAACGGCAACCCGCTGAGCCTGCGCCGCCGCGCTCGCGCTCGTCAAGGCGGAATTACGCACGTAGCGGGCTTTTTTGCTGGTATGGCGCCGGTGCCCGGCTTCACCTGCCTCTTACCCCAAACTCAGTTTTCTCTGCTTACGTATGTCATTCCAGCGGAGAGAGGAGACGAGACGTGAGCGAGCAGGTTCCGAGCCAGGGCCCGACCACTGGGTCGACCGAGGGGAACGGCACGCCGAAGCCACCCGAGGCCAAAGAGCAGCTCGAGCAGGCGCTCTTCGAGATCAGGCGCGTGATCGCCGGCCAGGACGCGATGCTCGAGCGGGTGCTCGTATGCCTTCTCGCGCAGGGTCACCTCCTCATCGAGGGTGTCCCCGGGCTCGCGAAGACGCTGACGATCAAGACCACCGCGGGCGTCCTCGGCGGGTGTTTCGCGCGCGTGCAGTTCACGCCCGACCTCGTCCCCTCCGACCTCGTCGGCACGCGCATCTACCGCGCGACGCAGGGCGAGTTCGAGACCGAGCTCGGCCCCGTCTTCTGCAACTTCCTCCTCGCGGACGAGATCAACCGCGCGCCGGCGAAGGTGCAGTCCGCGCTTCTCGAGGTCATGCAGGAGCGCCAGGTCACCATCGGGCACGACACGTACATGGTCCCTGAGCCCTTCCTCGTGATGGCGACGCAGAACCCGATCGAGTCCGAGGGGACGTATCCGCTCCCGGAGGCGCAGGTCGACCGCTTCATGCTCAAGGTCGTCATCGGGTATCCGGCACACGACGAGGAGCTGACGGTCGTCCAGCGGCAGCTCGTCGACGCGCCGGAGCTTCGCCAGGCGCTCACGCTCGCGGAGCTGGCCGCGCTACAGCGGGCAGTTCAGGAGATCTACGTCGACCCGTCGCTCGTCAGCTACGCGGTCGACATCGCCACCGCGACACGCGAGCCGGAGAAGCACGGCCTCGGCGAGCTCCAGCCCTACATCGCGTACGGGGCTAGCCCGCGCGGGCCGATCAGCCTCGTGCAGGGCGCGAGGGCGCTCGCGCTCGTTCGCGGCCGCGAGTACGCGCTCGTCGAGGACCTGCAGGCGCTCGCGCGCGATGCGCTCCGTCACCGCCTCGTGCTCTCGTATCAGGCTCTCGCCGAGGAGGTGAGTCCCGACACGATCCTCGACCAGGTTCTCGCTGCCGTTCCGGCTCCGCAGCTCGACCTCGCACGCGTGAGCAACGCCGCCGCATGAGCTCGACCTCCTCCGCGAGCGCGCTGCTCTCCGGCACCACGCCTGCCCGCCCCGGGCCCGGCGTGATGCCCGAGGGCCTCCTGCGCGCGCTGGACGTCTCCATCGCACGGCGCATGGAGGGGCTCCTCGCGGGGGACTTCCGCTCGAACCTGCTCGGCACCGGCTCCGAGCTCGCGATGATCCGCCCGTACGAGATCGGCGACGACGTCCGCCGGATCGACTGGGCGGTCACGGCGAGGACGAACGAGCCGCACGTCCGCGTCGACCTCGCCGAGCGCGTCCTCGTCACGTGGCTCGTGCTCGACACCTCGCCCTCGATGCAGTTCGGTACGGCCGAACGACGGAAGGCCGACGTCGCCGAGGGCGTCGCGATTGCGCTCGGGCACCTCGCGACCCGGCGCGGGAACCGGCTCGGGATCGCGACTTTCGGGGGGCCGGAGCCGCTCTCGCTTCCGCCGCGGCAGGGGCGGGTCGGGCTCGTCGGCCTCCTCGCGGCGCTTCGCGATGGAGCCGGAGAACGGCGACGCGCCGAGCAGCGGTTCGCTGAGCGAGGCGATCAAGCGCACGGGCGGGCTTGCGCGGCAGCGCGCGCTCGTCGCCGTCGTGTCCGACTTTCGCGGGCCGCAGGACTGGCGCCGCCCGCTGCTCGAGCTCGCCGGCCGCCACGACGTGATCGCGGTCGAGATCCGCGACCCGCGCGAGCAGGAGCTCTCCAACGTCGGCCTGCTCTGGCTCGTCGACCCGGAGACCGGGCGCAAGCTCCGCGTCGACACGCGCAGCCGCAAGCTCCGCGAGCGCTTCGCGGCCGCCGCGAGCGCCGAGCGCGCCGACGTCAGGCAGACGCTCGCGGCCGTCGGAGCGCGCCACGTCGTGCTCTCGACCGAAGGCGACTGGTTGCGCAACCTCGTCGTCTTCCTTCGTCGCAGGAGGCGCACACGCTAGACCTCAGCTTCACCTGGCCGCTCGTGCTGCTCGCCCTCGCGGTGCTGCCGCTGCTCGTCCTGCTCTACGCCTTCAGCGAGATGCGCCGGAAGAGGTCGCAGGCGGCGTTCGGCAACCCCGCGCTGCTGCCGAATGTGATCGACCGCTCGCCCGGAAGGCTCCGCTACCTCCCGCTCGCGGTACTGCTCGTGGGTCTCGCGGCGATGATCGTCGGAGTCGCCAGGCCACATGCGACCGTCACGGTGCCGCGTGAGGAGGCGACGGTGATCCTCGCAATGGACGTCTCGCGCTCGATGAAGGCCGAGGACGTCCAGCCGACGCGGCTCGACGCTGCGCGCGAGGCTGCGAAGGCGTTTCTACTTCAGGTGCCGGAGAAGTTCCGCGTCGGCGTCGTCTCGTTCGCGACTCGCGCCGCGGTGGGCGTGCCGCCGACGGAGGATCGCGAGCTCATCACGGCCGCGCTCGACACCCTCAAGCCCGGTGAGGGAACCGCGATCGGTGACGCCGTCGCGCTCTCGGTGCGGCTCGGAAACCAGGAGGTGCCCGCGGACGGTGTCGTCCCGCCGCGGACGATCCTGCTCATCTCGGACGGGCTGCGTGACGGCGGTCTCGTCGAGCCCGCCGACGCTGCCGCTCGCGCACGGGAGCGGGGAATTCCGGTGCACACCGTGCTCGTGGGCACGGCCGAGGGCTATGTCGAGGAAACGCTCACGGGAGGCTTCCGCCGCATCATCCGCGTCCCTGCGCAGCCCGAGACGCTCCAGCAGCTTTCGACAGCGACCGGCGGCAACTTCCACACGGCGCTCGACGACGCGGAGCTGCGTGCCGTGTACGAAGAGCTCGGCTCGCGGCTCGGTGAGCGCGAGGAGCTCCGCGAAGTGACGGACTTCTTCGCCGGCGCCGCCGCGATTCTGCTCCTCATCGGCGGCTCGCTGTCGGCGCTCCTCTTCCGGAGGGTGCCGTGACGCGCGCGCTCAAGCTGACGTTTCTCGCCGGCATCGCGGCCGCTGTGCTCGTCGTCGCAGCGCCCGCCGGCGCCGCTCGCGAGTGCGACGGCCTCCAGGTCTGCATCCCCGTCGCCGGGCCGTGGGTCGTCGTGCCTCCCACCGGTGGCAGCGCACGGCCGAAGGTCGAGTGGCAGCTGAGCTGCCCGCGACGCCACATCGTCGGCGGCACCGATGCCGAGCTCAGCATCCGCGCGATCGACATCGCCTTCTACGGCCTGCTCGGGAGCCCGGTCAACCCGGGTATCACGACCGGGCGCTCGATCACCTTCGTCGGTTCCCACGTCGGGGGTTCGTCGAACCCGGCGACGTACAAGCCGTACATCGGCTGCATGCCGGCGGCCGGAGGCGGGCCTCGAGTCCCGACGGCGGTGGGCGCGTTTCCGCCGGGAGAGGCGATGACGAGGCGCGTGACACAGGCGCGGGTCCGGCTCGGCCTCTCGACGTACTCGGCGCGCTGCCGGGCCGGAGAGCGCCTCGTCGGGTCTTCGCACGCGTTCGCGTTCCGAACGCGCACGGCGCCCAGCGCAAGCCTCATCTCGGGCGTCTCCGGGACGCGCACGGTCCGCGGCGACCGCGTCATCGTGCGCGCGCGCGGCGACGCCGAGCTCGAAGGCGTGCGGGCGCTCGTCCAGGTTCATGCACTCTGTGCGAGGTCGCAATGAGCTTCCAGGCGCCCTGGTTCCTCTTCTCGCTCCTCGTGCTCGCCGGTGCGGCGGGAGTCTGGGTGCTCGCCGAGCGGCGCCAGCCCCGGTACGCGGTCCGCTTCCCGAACCTCGACGTGCTCGCGAGCGTCGTTCCCGAGCGGTCGAGGCTCCGTCTCGTTCCGCCCCTGCTCTTCGGGCTCGCGCTCGCGCTGCTGCTGCTCGCCCTCGCGCGGCCGCACGTCGAGCGGATGTTCCTCAAGGAGCGCGCGACGATCATCCTCGTCGTCGACACCTCGCGCTCCATGCAGGCGGAGGACGTCGAGCCGACGCGCCTCGGCGCCGCACAGGAGGCACTCAACAACTTCCTCGACGACGTCCCGGGCAAGCTGAACGTCGGATTCGTCGTCTTCGCCGGCGAGGCGCAGGTGGCGACGCCGCCGACGAAGGATCACGAGCTCGTCCGCACCGCGGTCGACGAGATCGACAGCTTCCTCATCTACGGAGGTACCGCGATCGGCGATGCGCTGCAGACCGCCGTCGACCTCGGGAAGCAGGCGACCGAGGAGGAGCCGCTGCCCGATCAGTCGGAGGCGCTCCCGGATCTCGGGCCGACCCGCCAGTTTGCGCAGGCGGTCGCGTGCGAGAACGAGAGCACCGCTTCGATCCTCTTCCTCTCCGACGGCGCCCAGACGAGGGGCATCCTGCAGCCGCTCGAGGGCGCTGCGCTCGCGCAGGAGGCGTGCATCCCCGTCTACACGATCGCGCTGGGGACGCCGGAGGGCACGATCGACCGCGGTCAGTTCGGCGGCGGCCCGTTCGCGCCCGGCGGGAGTGGCGACCGGATCCCGGTCCCGCCGGATCCCGAGACGCTGCGGGCGATCGCCGAGATGACCGGTGGCGAGTTCTCGGAGGCGCGAAGCGCGGACGCGCTGGAGAACGCGTACGACAACCTCGGCTCGAAGCTGGGCCGCGAGCCGGGGGAGAGCGAGGTCACGTTCCTCTTCATCGCGCTCGCCGGCGCGCTGCTGATCCTCGCCGGCGCTGCCGCGGTCTTCGTCCAGCCGCGTCTGCCCTGATACTCGGCGCGTGCACGGGCGCGTCGCGCTCTGGATCGACGTCGCGGTCAAGGTCCTCTTCGTAGGGCTGCTCGTGTTCGGCGCGTTCTCCGGCCTCGAGCAGTTCGAGGGCAAAGCGTTCGGCGCGCGACTTGCGACGTACCCGATCGCTGCCGCCATCGTGCCCGTGGGCTGGTGGCTCGCCGGCAAGCCGCGTCCGTACCCGTACGCGCTGGACATCCTCGTCGTCGCGCCGTTCCTGGTCGACGTCATCGGGAACGTCTTCGACCTCTACGACACGATCGAGTGGTGGGACGACCTCAACCACTTCGTCAACTGGGGCCTGCTCTCGCTCGCCATCGGCCTTCTCGTTCTCCGCTTCCGGCTGCCGGCGGTCGAGACGTTCGTCATCGTCGTCGGGATGGCCGCGCTCGCCGCGATCGTCTGGGAGCTCGGCGAGTACGTCGCCTTCATCCGCAACTCGGACGAGCTCGACACGGCGTACAAAGACACGCTCGGCGACATGCTGCTCGGGATGTCGGGCGCGATCGTGGCGGCTCTGGCGATCGCGACGGTGATCCGGAATCGCTACACGAGCACCACCACGAACGGGAAGTCGGCCGGGTCGGCCCTGCCCGACGGGTAGACGCCGATGCGGTAGATCCCGGGCGCGATCCGCTCGGCCGAGGCCTGGACGCCGACGCCGCCGTTCGCGATTGCGTTCTGCGCACCGTTCCCGACGAACCGCACCTCGTAGGAGCCGATTCCGAGCCGACGGACGTGGATCGCGCGGCCCGTGCAGTTGTACTTCCGGCCGAACAGCGCTCCGGCTCCGGTGAACGTCCCCGAGATGCTGGTCACGCCGGTGACGTGGGCGACGCCGCGCACGTTCCCCTGTGAGCAGGCGCGTTGCGCCTGCGCGGTGTCGGAGCCGATGCGCTCTCCGACCGCGAGGGCCGAGCCGCCGAGCGCGAAGAAGAGCGCCGCGACGGCGATCACGGTCGCGGGCGAGACGCGCGCTTTGAGCTTCATTTCGACCTCCTCGAGTTGACTAGGACCGGACTCTTGCAGAGCACGCGGTAGGTTCTTGCCGATGCCGGACGAGACCGCCGCGCCGCAAACGAGGCGCTGGACGCGCCGGCGCCTTCTCGGCGGAACGGCAACAGTGCTCATCGTTGTCGCGGTCTTCGTGTTCGTGCTGCCGCGCATCGCGGACTACCGCGACGTCTGGGGGGTGCTCCAGGACCTCGGCTGGAAGGACTGGCTCATCCTGGCCGGCGTGACGGTGCTGAACGTGGTCACGTTCGCGCCTCCGTGGATGGCTGCGCTCCCGGGAATCGGCTTCCGCCGTGCGCTCATGATGTCCCAGGCGTCGACCGCGCTGTCGATGGTCACGCCCGCCGGCGCTGCGGTGGGGATGGCGGGCTCGTACGCGATGCTCCGCTCCTGGGGCTTCGGCGCCGCGCCCGTAGCGCTGGCGGTCGCCGTGACGGGGATCTGGAATCAGCTTGCGAACCTGTTCTTCCCGGTCGCGGCGCTCATCCTCCTGACGGGCGTCGACCAGAGCCACCCGGCTCTCCGTACCGCGGCCTTCATCGCCCTCGCGGTTCTCATCGTCCTCGTCGCCGCCTTCGTAGTTGCACTCTCGAGCCGGGCGCAGGCGCGCCGCATCGGCGACCTCGCGGCGCGGCTCGTCACGCGCGTCCTCCTGGTCTTTCGCCGCGGCCCCGTCGGCTGGGGCGGCGAGAACTTTGCGCGCTTCCGCGGGCGCGCGCTGGGACTGCTGCGGCGCCGCTGGCACGTGCTGACGATTGCCACGCTCGTCGGCCACCTGGCCGTGTTCGTCGTGCTCCTCGCGTGTCTCCGCGTCATCGGAGTCACCGCGGGCGAGATCTCATGGATCCAGGCGTTCGCGGCGTGGTCGCTCGTCCGGATCCTCGGTGCGATACCGCTCACACCGGGCGGCGTGGGGTTCGTCGAGGTCGGTCTGAGCGGTGCGCTCGTGGCATTCGGCACGTCGAATGCGGAGGCCGTCGCGGCCACGCTCCTCTATCGAGCGCTCACAATTTTGCCCACTTTGGGATTAGGAATGTTCGCCGCGGCCACTTGGAGGTCCCACCGTCCTGGGGATCGACTACAGTCGGCCGGGTGACCCTGACGAGGGGCAGGTTCACCAATGCGAGGCATGCGGCGTCCCCCGAAGAGGGCAGGGACGCGCTTCGGGACCGCCCATACCGTGCGGATGTGCCCTCTGCAGCTGCGGCAGTACCGGCTCGCATCGGCCTCCTGGCGGTCCTCCTCGCCACGCTCGCTTTTCTGTTTGCGACGCCTGCCGACGGAGGAGCGCTGGCCTGGAACGCGTATCTCGCTCCCGCAGCGGCGTGCCCCGGCGCGACGAGCGCGTCTGCGCCGGTGGCCGCGCAACGCCGTGCGGTCAACTGCCTGATCAACTGGGCGCGCAGGCGAGCGGGCCGGACGAAGCTTGCTCCCTCGACCTCGCTCGTTCGCGCGGCGAACCTGAAGGGCCAGAAGGTCGCATCCTGCGGCGAGCTCTCGCACACGCCGTGCGGCTCGGACTTGATCGGGCCGCTCAAGGCCTCCGGCTATCGGTACGCGAGCTTCGGCGAGAACCTCTTCGCCGGCCCGGCAGGCAGCGTTACACCCCGTGACGTCGTCGCCGCGTGGCTCCAGTCCTCCGGGCACCGCGAGAACGTGCTCCGCCCGTACTTCCGCGACCTCGGGACGACCTTCGTCCAGGCGCAGGGGCTCTTCAACGACGGGCCCGAGGTCGTCTGGGTCGCGACGTTCGGCTCGCGCCGGTAGCGCTTTCGGAAGGAGTCGCGCGTTCGGCCGGGAACGCCATCCCCGTGCGCGAAGAGAGCCACCTCGATGACATGCGCCGCGCGATTCGCGGCGACTTCGAGCGCCTGGAGGAGCGTCGAGGCGAGCAGGAGCTGATGCGCGTGTCCGAGAACGGCGACGAGCATCCCGTCGCCGAAGAGCCGGAACCGTCGCCCGAGCCAGTGTCAGAACCCGAGCCAGAGCCCAAACCCGAGCTTGAACCGGAGCCCGAAGCTGACCCCGAGCCCGAACCGGAGCCGGAGCCGGAACCGGAGCCCGAGCGCGAGCCGGCCCCGTATTCGCTGGCCGACCCCGATCCGGAGTCGGAGCCGGTATCTGAGCCGCAGCCTGATCCGGAACCCGCCCCCGAGCCGGAACCCGAGCCGGCGGCTCCGGACGTTGATCCGCACATCCCGCGGGAACCACGCCGGTCGTGGGTCGACCGCCTACTCGGCCGCTAACCGATAGCGCTTCCCGAAAGCAGCGGCTCGGGCGGCCGAGCCCGAGCCAGCGGCGAAGCCGCACAATGAGCGCGTGGAGAAGGCCGAGCGCGACCTGATCCTGCGCCAGGGCGTCGTCCTGCCCGAGACGCCCCGGGACCGACGCGAGCGCGCCGAGCTCGAGGAGGACCTGCTCGCGAATCCGCAGCGCGGAAAGCCTCTCTCGCTCCGTCTCCAGAACTTCCGGCCGAGCGCGGACACCTATCTCGCCGCGTCGCGCGGGCCGCTCGCGTACATGCTCCGCCTGCACGAGATCGAGCGGCAGACGGAAACGCACGAGGAGCGTCTCGCAGAGGCGTGGCACGCCTGCGCGGAGTCGGCCCACGGCGACGAGTCACGCTTCGAGAGCGACTGGCGCGCCACCGCAGAGAGCTGGAGCTTCGACGAGATCAACGAGCTCATCGAGCGGCACAACCGCTGGTACCCGGTCGAGTCGAGGCTCCCGATGGACCCGAGGACCGGTGATCACGCCCTCGTGAACGGACGCGATTACCGCCTCCCGGCGCGCGATGCCGCCTGGATCCTCGAGCGCTTTCCGCCTGCGCTCGCGCACGTTGCGACCGCCTCGTAGCGTTTCGCCGGCAGACCGAGCGGCGACAATGGCCGTGTGACGCTCAGCGAGCTCGCCCTCACCATCGGCTTGCTCGCTGCGTTGGGCCTCGTCGCGCGCCGATTCGGCCTCTCGGCGATCCCGGCATACCTGCTCGCGGGCATGCTCCTCGGCCCCAACGAGCCGGAGCAGCTCGCCCTCATCCAGCCGTCCGAGGTGACCGACTTCGTCGCCGAGCTCGGGATCGTCTTCCTGCTCTTCTTCCTCGGCCTCGAGTTCACGACGACGCGGATGACGCGCACCGGCCGCCACTTCGGGATCGGCGGCGCTGTCGACCTCGCTGCGAACCTCGCGCTCGGGCTGATCGTGGGCGTGGCGGCGTTCGGCTTCAGCTTCGCCGCGCTGATCGTTGCGGGGTGCGTCTACGTCTCCTCGAGCGCGATCGCGGTCAAGGGCCTGATCGACTTCCGGCGCCTCGCGGACGACGAGACCGACCTCGTGCTCGCGATCCTCGTCTTCGAGGACATCGTCGTCGCGTTCCTGCTCGGGTTCGCCGCTGCGGGCGGAGGCGAGCCCTCGGAGACGCTCGTGCTCGTCGCGAAGGCGCTTGCGTTCATCACCGCCGGCCTTGCCGCGTCCCACTGGCTCTCCGGCTGGATCGACCGCCAGCTCGACCGGCTTCCGCTCGAGTTCTTCCTGCTCGCGGTGTTCGGGTTTCTCGTCGCCTCGGCGGCGATCGCCGACGAGCTCGGCCTGTCCGGCGCGATCGGCGCGCTCATGGCGGGCGTCGTGCTCTCCGAGACGTCCGTGCGCGATCAGATCGAGGATCGCTTCTTCAGCTTCCGCGACATCTTCGCCGCGCTCTTCTTCTTCGTCTTCGGCCTCTCCATCGACATCGGCGCGATCGGGGACGTGGGCTGGCTCGTTGCGCTCGCGGTCGCCGTGACCCTCGTCGGGAAGTTCGGAGGCACCGCCGTCGCGGCCGCAGTGGGAGGGTTCACGAGACGACAGGGGTTGAACGCGGGCGCGGCTCTTGTCGCTCACGGTGAGTTCACGATCATCCTCGCGCAGGTCGCCTCGGAGAACGCCTCCATCTCTCCCGGCCAGCAGGAGGAGCTCATCGCGTTCGCCGGTCTCTACGTGCTCGCGACCGCCACCATCGGCCTGGCCTTCATGAAGGAGTCGAAGCGCCTCGGCCGCGCCCTGTTTCCCCCCGTCCCTAGACTGACCGAGGAGGCATGACTTGCCCGTAGACCTTCGAGAGACGCGGCTTCCCGGCGTCGGTGTCAAGTACACGTTCCGCACGGCTCAGGGAGGCCGGCTGACCGTGATCCAGCACATCGATGGGCAGCGCGAGATCTACTACTACCGCCGCGAGGGTGACGAGGAGCCGACCGCCGTCATCGAGCTCCACGACGACGAGGCGCGCCAGCTCGGCGCGATCATCGGCGGCGCGTACGAGCGCCCGAAGGTGGTGGAGGAGCTCGAGATGGCGCTCGGCGAGCTCCACATCGAATGGATCCCGGTGCCCGACGACAGCCCCGCGATCGGTCGCACGCTCGCCGAGTGCCGCCTCCGCGCGCGCACGGGCGTCACCGTGATCGCGATCCTGCGCGAGCCCGAGCCGGTGTCAGCGGCGCGCAGCCGGAGGACGTCGTCCAGCGCGGCGACACGCTCGTCGGAGTGGGGAAGGCCGGACAGTTCTCGCTCTTCCGGCGCCTGCTCGCCGGCGGGCCGTTCGGCGAGGACGACCAGCTCTCCTGAGCTCGGCAGCGGCCGCGAAGCGGACGCCTTAGGGTCTCTGCGCAGCGCGCGCGCGGCAGTCTCGCCCGCACGAGCACGTCGATCGCCGGCCGGTGGGCATCGTGGACGTCGCGCAGCACGCGCTCGGCTTTCACGATCTCGAGGCCGATCAGCTCCGCCGCGACGTCGTCGGGCGTGTAGAGGAGGTCGGGATCGCTCGGGCCGCCCACGCCTTCGGTGAGGTTCGTCAGGTCGTGGCCGAGGAGCAGGAAGGTCCCGCCCGGAGCGACGGCGCGCGCCGCCCTTGCGTGGACCGCCGGGCGCTCGGCCGCGGGGATGTGGAGGTAGAGGACGAGCACGAGGTCGAACGCGGCCGCCTTCGGCTCGTACTCGACGAGATCGGCCTGGACGAAGTCGACATGCGACGCCGTCCTCGCACCGCGCGGGCGCGTCGCCTTCTCGATCGCGACGCCGGAGTAGTCGACGCCGCGCACCGTCCAGCCCTGCTGGGCGAGCCAGATCGCGTTCTGCCCCTCGCCGCAGGCGAGGTCGAGCGCCGAGCCCGGCTCGAGGTCCGCGACCTCCGCGACGAGGAAGCGGTTCGGCTTCGCGCTCCACAGGTTCTCGACAGCGGAGTACCGGCGATCCCAGTCCTCACGCTTCACGCGGTCTGACCTCCCGCGTTGCGACCTGCTGGGTGGCGAGAAGCGTGAGCCCGCAGAGCACGGCTCCGACGAGGTACGGAGTCGCGTCGCCGCGGAGCTCGGCGAGCGCGCCTCCGATCGATGGACCGAGGAGCGCGCCGAGCGCCCACGCCGTGTTCATGATCCCGAAGGCGAGGCCTTGCGCCAGCCCGGTCGACTCGGCTCGGTGCGAGGTGAGTGCCATCCCGGGCGTATACAGGCTGCCGAAGCTGATCGCGGCCGCGCCGACGAGCACCGCGATCACGATGGGCTCGGACGCTGCGGCCAGCGCAGCGGCCACGACGATCGAGGCGCCGAGGGCGATGCGGATCGGGAGCAGCCTCCCGACCCGGTCCGTCACCCGACCGAGCACGGGATTGATCACGACCTCCACGATGCCCGTGACGAAGAAGACCGACGCGATCGCGAGCGTCGACCAGCCGGCGCCGTCGAGCGCGAGCGGGGCGAGGACGACCATCGTGCCGAAGAGCATCGCCGGGAGCGTGTTCAGCCAGAGCCCACCGATGAACCGCGGATCTCGAAACGCGCTGCGGAGCCCGGCAAGCGTGACGCGCTCGCAGTCGGCCGCCTGCCCCAACAGCGCGAGCCCCGCGAACGCGAACGCGACGACGCCGAGCGTCACGAACGACGCGCGGATGCCGACGGCCTCGGCGCCTCCCCCGAACATCGGCCCGAGGATCGCGCCCGCGACCGCGGCACCGAAAGCGATCCCGAGCACTTCGCCACGCTTCTCCTTCGGCGCAGCGCTCGAAACCCACGCGAGCGCTCCCGCCCACGTGACCGTGCTCGAGAAGCCCTGAACGAACCGGGCCACGCCGAGCGTGACCGCGCCGTCCGCGAGCGCGAACGCGAAGCTCGCGACCCCGAGCAGGACGAGACCGCCGACGACCGCGTGTTTCGGGCTGTAGCGCGCGGCCGCGATCCCGCCCGGGATCCCGCCGAAGAGGGCGCCGGCACCGAAGGCCGCGATGAGGAGGCCGGCGCCGACCTTCGACAGCTCGAACTCGTCGGCGTAGTCCGGGACGAGCGGCGTCAGCGCGGTGTACAGCATCGCGTCGACGAAGATGATCGAGCTGACGAGGACGAGCAGCCGCCTCACGCGAGCCAGCATAGGCAGCGGCTTGTGGCCGCCCTGTTCGGTTTACCGCACAAAGAGATGCACCGAGCCGGTGACGCCCTCGTCCGGCTTTCCGACTGACCTCCAGCTGACGCCGGGTGCCGCTCGGAGAACCATCAACCTTGGACGCTCCGTACTCGGTGCAGTCGCGACTCTATGCGTGGGGACGTGTCCTGTCAAGACAACGCCGGACGGAACTTGTCGGAATTTGCGTCGAGGCGGTGAACGGCTGGGAGAGCGGCCTGGGGTCAGGCTTCAGCCTGACCCCGTCTTTAGGTGTACGCCTCGAGCCGAACCATCAGAGATCTTCCGTTCGGTCCCAGGCGAACACCCAACACCGGGTCAGGCTGAAGCCTGACCCCAACTGCACTGGTCCACAAAGAAGTGCACCGAGCCGGTGACGCCTTCGTCCGGCTTTCCGACTGACCGCCGCCGAAGCGACTGCCGATCGGAGAACCATCAACCTCGGGCGCTCCGTACTCGGTGCAAGCCGCAATCTAGGGACTCGCCATAGGGGCGTCAAGAGCCCGAAAAGTGAACTTGTCGCAAATTGCGGTTTTTTCTTTTCACACAGGCCATTCTGCGATCGAGCCTGCTTGCTCTAGGTCTCATTCAAGAGAAAAAGGGGCCGGACCCGAGGGTCCGGCCGCAAAGTTCGCCGAGCCGGGAACGCTTTCGTCCACCTTCCCGACGAACTTTCCGCTTCCGCGTACAGCTCCTCGGGGGGCTTCGACCTACCGGCGCCCCGTGCTCGGCGCAGGCGGGAGATTACGCGAGGGGACACGTTCGATCAAGACATGTCGCGGCTGAAACTTCGCGCACTTTGCGAGGAAAGCCGTAGGCTCGACGGAGGCTCCCAAGAGCGAAGGTGCCGGCTTTGCCGGTACCGAAGCGGGGTTAGGGTGGCGCGCATGCGCGACCGGGCCCAGGCAGTCGTCGTCGGTGGCGGCGTCGGGGGTTGCGCGATCCTCTACTGGCTCGCCCGGCTCGGCTGGGACGATGTCGTCCTCGTCGAGCGCGCCGAGCTCACGAGCGGCTCGACCTTCCACTCGGCCGGCCTCGTCGGCCAGCTCCGAAGCTCGCTCTCGCTGACGAAGATGATGATGGAGAGCGTCGATCTGTACCGCATGCTCGAGAGGGAGGTGGGGCTCGAGACGGGCTGGCACGAGGTCGGTTCGCTCCGGCTTGCCTCCTCGCAGGAGCGGATGGAGGAGATCTCGCGGCAGGCGGGGTGGGCGCAGACATTCGACCTGCCGCTCGAGCTCGTCTCGCCGGAGGAGGCGCAGAGGCTCTTCCCGCCGCTCACGACCGACGGCGTCCTCGGTGCGGCGTACATCCCGACCGACGGCTACGTCGACCCCAGCCAGCTGACGTTCGCGCTCGCGGAGGGCGCCCGGCGGCGGGGGGCGGAGATCAACACGGGCACGCGGGTCGTCGGCATCGGGGTCAGGAACGGACGCGTCGTCTCGGTCGAGACCGACCGTGGCGCGATCGAGACCGAGATCGTCGTGAACGCGGGCGGCATGTACGCGAGAGAGATCGGCGAGCTCGCCGGCGTCAACGTCCCGATCGTTCCGATGGCTCACGAGTACCTCGTGACGAAGCCTGCCGGGCTTCCGCTCGAGATGCCGACGATGAGGGATCCGAGCCTGCTCGTCTACTTCCGCCCGGAGTCGGGCGGCCTCGTCATGGGCGGCTACGAGCGGCACTGCGCGCCGTGGGGGCTCGACGGGATCCCGGCGGACTTCAACTCGCGCCTCCTCGAGGAGGACTGGCCGCGGTTCGAGGAGCTGATGGAGAACGCGATCGTCCGCGTTCCCTCGCTAGCCGACGCCGAGGTCGTCAGGCTCATCAACGGCCCCGAGGCGTTCACCCCGGACGGCGAGTTCATCCTCGGACCGACTGACGTGCGCGGGTTCTGGGTGGCCGCCGGGTTCTGCGCCCACGGGCTCGCCGGGGCGGGCGGGATGGGGAAGCTCGTCGCCGAGTGGATCGTCGAGGGGACGCCTTCGCTCGACGTCTGGCACATGGACTCGCGCCGCTTCGGGGACGCCTACCGGAGCCTCGAGTACACGGTCGCGCGGACGAAGGAGATCTACGAGACGTACTACGACGTCAAGTACCCGGGCCACGAGCGGCAGGCCGGGCGGCCGCTCCGCGTGTCGCCTGCCTATCCCCGCCTCGCCGAGCTCGGCGCCGCGTTCGGCGAGAAGTCGGGCTGGGAGCGCGCCAACTGGTTCGAGCCGAACGCGGCTCGCGGAGACGAGTCGCTCAGACCCAAGGGCTGGGCCGGGAAGCTCTGGTCGGCTGCGATCGGCGCCGAGCACGTCGCCTGTCGTGAGGCCGCCGCGATCTTCGACGAGTCCTCGTTCGCGAAGCTCGACGTGAGCGGGGAGGAGGCCGCCGACTTCCTCGAGCGCCTGTGCGCGAATCGCGTAGCCCGCCGGGTCGGTCAGATCACGTACACGCAGATGCTCAACACGCGCGGAGGCATCGAGTGCGACTTCACCGTCACGCGCCTCGCCGAGGACAGGTTCCGGATCGTCACCGGCACGGCGTTCGGCCAGCACGATCTCGCCTGGCTCCGACAGCACGCGCCGGACGACGGCTCGGTCGAGGTCGCCGACGTCACCTCCTCGCTCGCCTGCTTCGGGCTCTGGGGACCGCGGGCCCGCGACATCCTCCAGCCACTGACGACCGCTGACCTCTCGAACGAGGCGTTCCGGTACATGACCGCGCAGGAGTTCGCGGCCGGGAGCGTGCCCTGCCTCGCGCTGCGCGTCACCTACGTCGGGGAGCTCGGGTGGGAGCTGTACTGCTCCGCCGACCTCGGCCTCGAGCTCTGGGACACGCTCTGGGATGCCGGCCGGGAGCACGGTCTCGTCGCCGGCGGCTACAAGGCGATCGACTCCCTCCGCCTCGAGAAGGGCTACCGCGTCTGGGGCGCGGACATCACGCCGGAGGAGACGCCGTTCGAGGCCGGTCTCGGCTTCGCGGTCAAGCTCGACAAAGGCGACTTCATCGGCCGCGACGCGCTTGCGGCCGCCACCGAGCCGACGCGGCTGCTGCGGTGTCTGACACTCGGCGATCCGCGCGCGATCGCCCTCGGCTCGGAGCCGGTGCGGATCGCAGGCGAGCTCGTCGGCCGCGTGACGAGCGGCGGGTACGGCTACACAGTCGGCAAGTCGATCGCGTACGCGTACGTGCCCGCCGCACACGACGTCGGCACCGAGGTCGAGGTCGAGATCTTCGGCGAATGGGTCTCGGGCGAGATCGCGGCCGAGCCCCTCTACGACCCGGCTGGTGAGAGGATCCGCTCGTGAGCGATCTCGCGGCCGCGGTCGAGCGGGTCTGGCCCGGGCGCGGCGCCCGCTTCGAGGTGCTCGGCGGCGGGATCACGAATCACAACGCGAAGGTCTCGCTCGACGGCGAGGGCGACCTCGTGCTGAGGGTCGCCGGCAAGAACACGGAGCTCCTCGGCATCGACCGCCAGGTCGAGCACGAGGCGACGCTCGCCGCCGCCGGTCTCGGCGTCGCCCCCGAGGTGATCGCATTCATCGAGCCCGAAGGCTGGCTCGTGACGCGGTTCATCGACGGCTCGCCGATCCCGTCGGAGCGGATGCGCGAGCAGGAGACCCTCAGCCGCGTTGCGGAGACGCTCCAGCGCGTTCACTCCGGGCCGCCGGTCAGCGGCAGCTTCGACTCCTTCGGAGTCGTCGAGGACTACCTCGCGATCGCGCGGAGCCGCGGCGCCTCCGATCCGCCCGACTACGCGTGGGCGCACGACCTCGCGCGGCGGATCGAGCGGGCCCGCTCCACCCACGATCTCACGCTCTGCCACAACGACCTCCTGAACGCCAATTTCATCGACGACGGCGAGCGGATCCGGATCGTGGACTGGGAGTACGCGGGGCTGGGCGATCGCTTCTTCGATCTCGCGAACTTTGCGATCAACCACGAGCTCGATCGCACCGAGCGGGAAGCACTCCTCCGCGCCTACTGGGGCGAGCTCCGCGACGAGGACGTGCGTGCGCTCGAGCTGATGCGCTTCATGTCCGACTTCCGCGAGGCGATGTGGGGCGTCCTCCAGGCGACCGTCTCGAAGCTCGACTTCGACTTCGTCGCGTACGCGTCGGAGCACTTCGAGCGGCTTCGCCGGACAGCCGCCGAGCCCGAGTTCCAAGCCGCGCTCGAAGCCTGAAGAGTACGAAGGGCGCCTGTGGGCGCCCTTCGTAGGAACGGACGACGCCGCCTGCTACGTCGCCGCCTCCGTCGGAAGCTCGAACCGCTCGCGCTGCTCCTCCTCGAGCCGCTCGAGCTCCTCCTCGGTGCCCATCCGGACCGGGCCCTCGAACCACTTGCGTGCGGAGAGGAGCCACCAGCCACCGAACACGAGTCCGATCCCGGCAAACCAGAGGATCGTGTAGTTCGTGAACTCCCAGCTGAAGTCGGAGTGCCAGGGCAGGCCGACGTCGTACAGCGGGAACACGAACAGGACCGTGATGATCGCCACCCAGGCGATGGCGATCGGGTTGAGCCATTTGTAGTGACGGCCGAGGCTCCAGGCGCGTGGCTCGTCCCAGCTGTCTCCGAGCCGCCAGCGCAGCCACACCGGGAGGATGAAGGCGATGTAGAGCCCGATCACGGCGATTGCCGTGCCGACCGCGTAGCCGATGAAGTAGTTGGCCGTCGCCGGGATCATGAGGATGGCTGCGAAGAGGCCGATCCCGAACACGGACCACCTGGGCACGCGATTCGGGGCGACGCGACGCCAGAGCGAGTGCCCGGGGACGGCGCGATCTCGCGAGAAGGCGAACATCATGCGAGACGCCGACGTCACCGACGCCGTCACGCAGAAGAACTGCGCGATGACGCAGATGAAGAGGAGAAACTCGGCCCAGTTCTGACCCATGGACGCGGCCCAGGAGAACGGAACGATGTAGCCGACGTCGAGCCCGAGGTCGATTCCGAACTGCGTGCTCGGCAGCTGGAAAGTCACCGCGAGAAGCAGGATCCAGCCGAAGATCACGGAGACGACGACCGAGGTCCACATGCCGACCGCTGCGCCGCGCGAGGCGTTCTGCGTCTCCTCGGCTGTGTGTGCGGACGCGTCGAACCCGGTGATCGTGTACTGGGAGAGCAGCAGCCCGAGGCCGAAAACGAACCAGAACGCCAGCGCGGAGAAGTTGTCCGTCGGATTCCCGAAGCCCGAGTTGTTCACCGTCTCCGAGAAGACGTACGAGAACGACTGGTGGTTGTCCGGGACGACGATGAGGACGCCGACGATTACGGCCACGCCCACCATGTGCCAGTAAGCCGAAATCTGGTTCAGGGCCGACGTGATGCTGACGTTGAACATGTTCACGAGCAGTGCCGCCAGGAGAAGCACCGCGTACATCACGTAAATGGACTGGTTTCCGTCGAGGCCGAACCAATCGTCCATCCTTGCCTGGTACTCGAACCAGTAGTTGCCGAGGACCGTGGCGAAGGTCGCGAGGCCGTACCCGATCGCGGCCGTGACAGCGATCTGCCCGATCAGGTTGAACCAGCCTGTCGCCCAGCCCCACCCCGGGCTTCCCATCTTCGACGCCCAGTAGTAGAGGCCGCCGGCCGTTGGATACGCAGAGGCGATCTCCGCCATAGAGAGCGCGATGATCGTCGACATCAGGCCGACCAGTAGCCAGCCGTAGGTGATTGCAACTGGGCCCCCGCGCTCGAACGCCACCCAGTACGACGTCAGGCAGCCGGCGAGGATCGAGATGATCGTGAAGCTGATCGCGAAGTTGCGGAACCCGCCCATCGCGCGGTACAGCTCCTGCGCGTAGCCCAGCTTGTGGAGGAGTCTGTTCGTCCTCCGAGGTTTGGTACCCGCCGGGCGAGGGACCCGTGCTCATACGACCTCCCAGGGATCGCTGATATATCTGGCGCGGGTATTACGCGCACTCGCGCGCAGGTGCCTGTCAACCATGCGGCGCGAGGAGGCGTAGGATCGCGCGGTGCTGAGCTTCGGGGAGCTGAAGGCCGAGGTCGAGGGTGGCCAGCTCGACACCGTCGTCGTCGCGTTCACCGACATGCAGGGGAGGCTCCTCGGCAAGCGCCTGCACGGCGAGTTCTTCTGCGAGGAGATCGGGGACGAGCACGCGGTCGAGGGCTGCAACTACCTGCTCGCGCTCGACATGGAGATGGACCCGATCCCGGGCTACGAGATCGCGAGCTGGGAGCGCGGCTACGGCGACTTCGCGCTCGCGCCCGACCTCACGACGCTCCGGCGGATCCCGTGGCTCGAGGCGACCGCGCTCGTCCTCTGCGACGTCCAGTGGCACGACGGCTCGCCGGTCGAGCCGTCGCCGCGACAGGTGCTGAAGGCGCAGATGGAGCGCGCGACGGCTCTCGGCTACACGCCGATGATGGGCTCCGAGCTCGAGTTCTATCTCCTGCGCGAGAGCTTCCAGGAGGCGTGGGCGCAGCGGTACGAGGACCTCACGCCGTCGGTCCCGTACATCCTCGACTACCACATCCTCGCCTCGACCTACGACGAGGATCTCATCCGCCAGATCCGGAACGGCATGCACGGCGCCGGGATCAGGGTCGAGAACTCGAAGGGCGAGGCGTGGCCCGGCCAGCACGAGGTCAACTTCCGCTTCGCGGACGCGCTGACGATGGCCGACAACCACGCGATCTACAAGAACGGGGCCAAGGAGATCGCGTTCCTCAACGGCTGCTCGATCACCTTCATGGCGAAGCCGTTCGAGAGCTGGATCGGAAACTCGTGTCACATCCACTCGTCGCTCTTTCGCGACGACAAGCCGCTCTTCGGCGACGACCAGGCGCTCTTCGACGGCTGGCTCGCGGGACAGATCGCGTGCTTCGAGGAGCTCGCGGTCTTCCTCGCGCCGACGATCAACTCGTACAAGCGGTATGCAGCGGGGAGCTGGGCGCCGACGACGCTCGCGTGGGGGCATGACAACCGCACGTGCGGGTTCCGGATCGTCGGTCACGGCGGCGGCAAACGCGTGGAAACGCGCATCCCCGGCGGCGACGTCAATCCGTACCTCGCGTTCGCCGCGGTGATCGCGGCGGGGCTGCACGGGATCGAGTCGGAGCTCGAGCTGCCGCCCGCGCTCGAGGGGAACGCGTACGAGTCCGACGCGAGGCGCTTCCCGTCGACGATGCGCGAGGCGATCGCCGCGCTCGAGAGCGGGTCGGTCGCGCGAGCTGCTTTCGGCGACCAGGTCGTCGACCACTACCTCAACTACGCGCGGACGGAGCAGGCGCTCTTCGACAAGGTCGTGACCGACTGGGAGCGCATGCGCTACTTCGAGCGCGGATGAAGGTCGTGCTCGTCACGCAGGTCGCGAGTGCTGCGCACGGCCTGACCACGCTCCTGCGGGAGCTCGGGCACGAGCCGGTCGCGATCTTGGCCCCACCGGCCGGCGCGTTCCGGAGTCCCGAGATGCTGGAAGACCTCGTCCGCGATCCTCCCGAGGGTCTTGACGTCGTGATCCCCGCGACCCGCGCGGGAATGGCGCCGCTCCTCAGAGCCTACGAGCCCGACCTGCTGCTCTGCAACGGGTTCCCCTGGAAGATCCCGCCCGACGCGCTCGCCGTGCCGCGGCTCGGGGCGGTGAACGGGCACCCGTCGCTCCTGCCCGCCTACCGGGGGCCTAATCCGATCGGGCGGGCGATCCGGAACGGCGAGCGCGAGATCGGGTGGACGTTCCACCGCATGGACGCGGAGTTCGACACCGGCCCGATCCTCGCCCAGAAGGCGTTCCCGCTCGCCTACGAGCACTCCTGGGACGAGCTCCTGCCCCGGATCGCCGAGAGCGTCAACGAGCTTCTCCCGCGCGCCCTCGAGCGCGTCGAACAGGGAGATCCGGGCGATCCGCAGTCGGAGGAGGCGGGCGAGTACGCGGCGCCCCTTGAGCCCGAGTACGTCTGGATCGACTGGTCGAGGCCGGCGGCGGAGGTCGAGCGGCAGGTGCGTTCGTGGCGGTTCTCGCCGGGCACGGGCGACGAGCGCGGCGCGCTCACCGAGCTCGACGGCGAGAAGGTGCGCGTTCTCCGCACGAGCCTGGACCCGACCGATGGCCGCGAGATGGCTTGCGGAGACGGCAAGATCTGGATCGTGGAGACTGAGCCCGCATGAGGCCGCTGATCGGGATCACGACGTACGCGCAGGAGGCGACCTGGAGCTACTGGAACCAGCCCGCGGCCCTGATTCCGATGGACTACGTGGACGCGGTCGAGCGCGCCGGTGGCCGGCCGGTGCTCATCCCGCCGAGCGAGCACGGGGTGGAGGAGACGCTCGACGCGCTCGACGCGATCGTCTTCTCCGGCGGGGCGGACGTCGATCCCGCGGCGTACGGCGCCGACGCGCACCCGGAGACCGACACGCCGCAGGCGCGACGCGACGCCGGCGAGATGGCGCTTCTTGCCGCGGCGCTCGAGCGCGACATGCCGACCCTCGCGATCTGCCGTGGCTTCCAGCTCCTGAACGTCGCGCGGGGCGGCGACCTCGTCCAGCACATCCCCGAGACGCTCGGCCACGAGAACCACCGTGAGGTTCCCGGGACGTTCTCGGAGCATTCGGTCAAGGTGAAGGAGGGCTCGAAGCTCGCGTCGATCGTCGGCGCGAGCCCGGAGGTGACCTCGCATCACCATCAGGCCATCGGCCGCCTCGGCTTGGGTCTCGTCGAGAGCGCGCGGGCGGAGGACGGCACGATCGAGGGCGCGGAGGATCCCTCGCGGCGCTTCGCCGTCGGCGTGCAGTGGCATCCAGAGGCGGGGCGGGACGACGGGCTGTTCCGGAAGCTGGTCGACGAGGCGCGCGAATATCGTGCGGCTCGGGGACAGGACTGAGCCGGGGCGACCCGGAGAGGGAGGAGCATGTACTGGACGCTGGGGATCATCTACGTGGGGCTGACGATCGCGTTCATCGCCGACGTCGTCCGCAACACTGCTCTCTCTACAGGCAAGAAGGCGTTGGTGATCCTTGCGCTGATTTTCTTGCCGGTCCTCACGTGGCTGGTGTACGGGACCTGGCGGCTTCGCCAGAGTCGCGGCCTCTGAAGCCGGCGACGTGCTGACCGTCCTCAACCCGGCGACCGAGGAGCCGATCGCCGAGCTCGAGCAGGCCGGCGTGGAGGAGGCCGACGAGGCCGTCGCGCGCGCAAAGGCCGCGTACCCGCCCTGGCGCGCGCTCGCGCCGGGCGACCGCGCGCGGCTGCTGCGGCGGCTGGCGACGCTCGTCGAGGAGAACGCCGAGGAGCTCGCTCGTATCGAGTCCGAGAACGTGGGCAAGCCGATCGCCGGCGCGCGCGGCGAGATCGGCATGGTCGCGCAGGTCTTCCACTTCTACGCCGGCGCGGTCGACAAGCACCACGGCGAGACGATCCCGGTCGCGGGCGGCGTCGCCGCGACCTTCCGCGAGCCGCTCGGCGTCGTCGGCCTGATCGTCCCGTGGAACTTCCCGCTGAACATCTCGAGCTGGAAGCTCGGCCCCGCGCTCGCGTGCGGGAACACGGTCGTCCTGAAGCCTGCGGAGCTGACCCCGCTCTCCGCGCTCCGGCTGGCCGAGCTCGTGCTCGAGGCCGGGATCCCCGAGGGTGTCGTCAACGTCCTCGTCGGAAAGGGCTCGGTCGTCGGGCAGCGGCTGATCGAGCATCCGGACGTCGCGAAGATCGGGTTCACGGGCTCGACCGAGGTCGGCAAGCTCGTCATGCAGGGCGCCGCGGGAACGATCAAGCGCGTGACGCTCGAGCTCGGCGGCAAGTCGGCGAACGTGATCTTCGAGGACGCCGATCTCGAGCGGGCGGCCGCGGCCGCGCCGTACGCGGTCTTCGACAACGCGGGCCAGGATTGCTGCGCGCGCTCGCGGATCCTCGTCCAGAAATCCGTCTACGACCGATTTCTGGATAGGTTCGTCGATGCGACACGCCGGGTACGAGTCGGCGATCCCGCGGACGAAGCGACCGAGATGGGCCCGCTCATCTCGGCCGCAGCACCGCGAGACGGTCGCCTCGTACGTGGACGGCGCTTCTAACGCTTTCCGGGGCGAAGTCCCGGAAAGCGCCGGCTTCTGGTTCCCCTGCACGATCGTCGAGGCCACGAACGACGACCGCGTCGCGCGCGAGGAGGTCTTCGGCCCCGTCGCGGCTGTGATCCCGTTCGAGGACGAGGCGGACGCGATCCGGATCGCGAACGACACGCCGTACGGCCTGTCGGGGTCGATCTGGACGCGCGACGGCGCGCGGGCGCTGCGGGTCGCGCGAGCGACCGAGGCGGGCGTGCTCTCGGTCAACGCGAACACGTCCGTCCGCGTGCAGACGCCGTTCGGCGGGTTCAAGCAGTCGGGCTTCGGCCGCGAGCTCGGGATGCACGCGCTCGACGGCTACTCGGAGGTCAAGAGCGTGTTCATCTCGACGGAGGGCTGACATGGGACGGCTGGACGGCAAGGTCTGCGTGATCACCGGCGCCGGCGGAGGCATGGGTCGCGAGGCGGCGCTCGTCTTCACCGCTGAAGGCGCGAATGTCTGCGTCGCCGACGTCGACGTCCGGCTCGCCGAGGAGACGGTCTCGCTCTGCGAAGGGCCGGGAGACGCGTTCGCGCTCGGCGTGAACGTGGCGTCGGAGGACGACGTGGATCGCATGTGCGCGGAGACGGCCGCCCACTTCGGCGGCATCGACGTGCTCTACAACAACGCGGGGATCTCGCCGCCCGACGACGCCTCCGTGCTCGACACCTCGGTCGAGGCGTGGCAGCGCGTGCTGGACGTGAACGCAAAGGGCGTCTTCCTCTGCTGCAAGCACGGGATCCCGTATCTGCTCCGGCGCGGCGGCGGCTCGGTGATCAACGTCGCGTCCTTCGTCGCGATCCTCGGCGCCGCGACGTCGCAGATCTCGTACACGGCGTCAAAGGGAGCGGTGCTCGCGATGAGCCGCGAGCTCGCCGTCCAGTTCGCGCGCCAGGGCGTGCGGGTGAACGCGCTCTGCCCGGGGCCGGTCGAGACGCCTTTGCTCTTGGCGATCTACGGCGGCGACCCGGAGGCGTTCGCCCGGCGCCAGGTGCACTGGCCGACGGGCCGGCTCGGCAAGCCGCGCGAGATCGTGAACGCCGCGCTCTTCCTCGCGAGCGACGAGTCGTCGTTCGTGAGCGGGGCCGCGTTCGTGGTCGACGGCGGCCTGACCGCCGCCTACGTCACGCCGGAATAGGGCTGGGGTCAGGCTTCAGCCTGACCCCGGTGTGAGGTTGCCGGCACCGCGACGAACCCAAGACGGGGTCAGGCTGAAGCCTGACCCCAGCGTGTGTCAGACCCCGACCACCTGAACCAACCAGCGGCGGTCGCGCGCGCGGTCGAGCTCGAGGAAGAGCACCCGCTGCCACTGGCCGAGCGCGAGCTCGCCGTCGTGCACCGGGATCGACTCGCCGGCGGGGCCGAGGAGCATCGACATGCAGTGCGCGTGCCCGTTCCCGACCTCCATGTCCTCTTCGCAGACGTTCTCGGTGCGGCGATCCCAGTCGTCGTGCGCGTAGTAGTGCTCGCTCGGGACGAGCCGGCGAAGCAGCACGGCGAAGTCCTCGAGGAAGCCGCGCTCGAACTCGTTCACCCGCACCTGGCAGGTCGTATGCGGCGAGTAGATCGAGCAGATCCCGTCCTGGATGCCGCTCTGACGCACCGCCTCCTGCACGTCGTCGGTGATGTCGGTGACGGCCAGCCCGCCGGCGGTGCGGAGTCGAGTCTCGGACTGAAAGGTCTTCACGGCCGCCTGACATTGTGTCAGCAGCGGACGGGCAAGTTCGACAAGAACCGTCGCTCAGCGGAGCCGGTGCGAGCGCGGCGGCGGCTCGGAGCGGCCGACACGGAACACGCTCAGGATGCGGCGGCTCTCCGGAAGCTCGAGGCGGCTCGCGAGACCGCGCTCGGTGACCGCGTAGTCGATGATCTGGCTCAGCGGGTGCGTGTAGAGGCCCGCCTTCGAGAGCTGTAGCCAGACGCGCATGAGCGAGCGGCCGCTGTCGAGGATCTCGCGCGGGTCGCCTCCGTCCCGCTCGAGCACCAGCACGCTTCCCTCGCGGTCGAGCAGGGACCGCGACGCTCGGGTGAAGGCGCGGTAGAGGCGCGTCGTTCTGACGAGCGGATAGATCCGCGGCCTCAGGAGTGCGCCGAGCAGGCGGGCTTCGAGGCTGGACAGGTCCAGCGACTCGTAGGTCAGCCCATCCCGGTCGTAGTTGGGATCCTTCGTGCTCAGGCGAAGCCAGTGACGCAGCTCGCGCATCGCGGGCACGGACTCGTACATGTGCCGGTCGGCCTCGACGAACAGCGGCAGGAGATCCCGGGTGGCGAGCTCGTGCAGCCGCTCGCCGGGCGCGAGCTGGGCGCGTGCGTCCGCCAGCTCCGACGCCCCGAGCCGCTCCTCGTCGTAGGGAAGCCGGCTCGTCTGGCGCCTCGCGAGATCGTCGGGGCCGAACGGCGTCTCGTAGACCCGCTCCGCACGGACGAACGCCCCGACACGCTCGCCCTCGACCGACGGCTCGAAGTCGAGCGCGACGCCCTCCGACGCCGCGGCGATCAGCACCGCCTCGACGAAGGCTCCGAGCCCGAGCAGCAGGTCGCGTCGCGTGGGATCGCCGACGGCGAGATGGCGGTCGGGATCGAAGCCGAGCCCGATCCGGTCGTGCTCGTACGAGAGCACCCACGGCTGCGTGTTGTGCGCCGAAGGAGCGCGGTAGAAGACCGGCTCCAGGCGACGCAGGGAACGCAGGTCGTCCGCGCTCACACGCTGCGGCCGTAGAACCTGACGCCGTGCAGCGGCGCCCCGCTCATGTTCTCGGCCTGCGACGAGGAGGCGACGTTCTCGGTCTCGATGAACGTGCCCCGCAGCGTGTGGTACCCGCCGCCGACGAGGTTCCGCAGCAGCTCGCGGTTCAGCAGCGTCATGTAGCCCTTGCCCTGCTCCTCGGGGACCGTCCCCTTGATCACGAGGATGGCCTCCTGGCGGTAGCGCTTGCGCGTCAGCAGAAGGCGTAGCTGGTTCACGAGGCCGAGGTCGCCGCCGATCCGGCGGACGAAGGGGGAGATGTCCGGGATGCAGAGGACGAAGGCGACGGGCTCGCCCGCCTTGAACAGGTAGAGGGCGATGCGCTCGTCGAGCAGGTAGCTGAGCCCGTCCACCTGGTACTCGAGCTCGTCGGCGTCGATCTCCGTGTAGTAGCCGAGCTGGGCGAAGCTCGCGTTGAGCATGTCCCGGATGAACGGGAGCTGCTCGGACACGCGCTTGCGGTCGGCGGGCCGCACCTCGAGCTGCTCGCTCTCGATCCGCTCGTCGTCGAACGGGAAGAGCTGCTCCGCGGGCGGAAGCGAGCCGAGCCGCTCGACGATGTACGTCGCGCCCTCGAACACCGTCCGGAAGCCGTGCCGCTCGTACACCGCCGCGTAGTAGGGGAGGTTGTACGGGCCGTCCACGAAGCCGCGCTTCTCGAATCCCGACGTGACGACGCCGCCCGACTGGTTGGGAAGGAGGTTGACCGGGCCCAGCAGCTCCTCGGCGCCGATCTCCCGCGCCTTCGCCTCGAGGCCGCCGAGCAACGCTCCGAAGACCTCGTCGTCCTCAGGGAACTCGGTGAAGCCGAAGAGGAGGTGGCGCCGGCCGAGCTTCGCGTCGAGCTTGGCGCTCGTGTGCGCGGTCGTCCTCGCGACGAGCTCGCCCTCCCGCTCGACGCCGAGGAAGTCGACCGAGCCGTCGCGCGCGTACGGCGCCTTGCCCTCGAAGAAGTCCTTGATCTGCTGACGGACGGGCGGGATGAAGCCGGGCGCGTCGGCGTAGAGCCGCTCGGTCAGGTCGAGCCAGCGGCGGAGCTCACGCCCGTCCGTGAGCGTCCGGCATTCGAGCGCCGGGCTCACTCCGCGGACGGCATTCGCTTCTGCGGTACGACCGGTGGGCCCTGCTCCTCCTTGCTGAGCGCCGTGAAGCGCTCTTCGTGCCCGGCGACGTCGTCGGGGTTGTAGGCGCCGTTCGCGTAGTTCGCGCCGGGAACCGCTTCGTAGAGCCGGATGAAGCCACCCGTCGCGTTGCGGCCCTCGTCGCCCTCGTATTCGACGACCCAGGCCATCAGCTTGCGGTGCTGCTTGTTCCGGGCGAACCGCAGCAGGTGGTCCATCGTCTCGAACACCGCAACCTGGCCGAACGTGTACGGGAAGCGGTAGGTGAGGTGGTGGCTGCAGAAGCCGGGAGCCTGCCGCATCAGCCGGCGCAGCCGGATCCACTGCGGCAGCAGCCGGAGCAACGCGCCGATGCCGGTGTAGTCGGTCGAGCCGATGAAGACGGCGTTGCCCTGCCCGTAGTGGGGGATCTTGCTGAGGTCGTCGATCTTCATTCCGCGCTCCCTTTGACGACGTAGACGTTCTTGATCTTCTGGCTGCCGCCGGCGAACGGCCCCGTTCCGTGGTCGTGGAGCAGCACGCGCAGCTCCGCGGCAGCCGGATCCTCGCGCACGGCCTCGGCGAAGTCGCGGCTGGCCGACTGCAGGTGCTCGACGAGGCCCGAGACGAGCGTGGCCGCGATGCGTTCCCGCTCACCCGCGTCGAGCGCGGCCGTCGGCCGCAGCTGGACGTGCACGACCGGCCTCGCCTCGAGGTCGCTCTCCTCCCGCAGCTCCAGACGGAAGCTCTCGATCAGCGGCGCGATGCGCTCGTCGCGGTAGAGGCCGTACTCGACGTCGATGGGGTAGATGTTCGCGCCCATGTACGAGATCGTGCTGTCGCGGCGGCCGTAGAGGAACAGGAACCGCGATCCCCAGCCGAGCGGCAGCGGCGTCTTCATCGACTCGATGACGCCCGCCTCGACCAGACGCTCCATGACCTCGGGCCGGCTCAGCGTGAACGCCTCGTCGCCGAGGTTGTAGCGGAGCTTCGGCGAGAGGATGGAGATGTTCGTGGCCGTGATGACCGTCTCGCCGGCGTCGTTGATCTCGATGTAGTTGTCGAGCGGGTTGTACTGGAACACCATCGGCACGCGCTCCTCGCCAGGCCCGAGCAGTGCCTCGCGCACGTCGGCCCGAGCGACGAGGAGCTTGCGCACCCACACCGAGAGGTCGTTCTCGCCCGCGATCCCGAACTGCACGTCCGAGGCGCCGTAGCCGGAGCGCACCTTGACGAGGCGCTTCTCGAGGTAGTCGCGCATCGCCTCGGTCATGCCCTCGCCGCCGACCGCTCCGTACACGCGCGTCGCCGTCCAGTCGAAGTCGCGCGTATCGAGAGCGTCGACGACGTGCTTGAGGAACGGCGGATAGGCGGTGATCAGGTAGTCGTACTCGGGCCCGAAGCGCTCGATCGTGTCGACGATCTTCTCCACGTCGGGGCCGGTCGACTTGACCATGCAGACCTTAGCGAGCGCGATTCCCATGTTCGTGCCGGTCGCCCACGCGCCCATCGAGAACGCGTTCAGCGCGAACAGCCGCTCGGTGGGGAAGGAGAAGCGCATCCAGTTGGCGCTGTTCTTGTGCACGTCCTGGAGCTCGGCCGCGGAGCGGACCCAGTTGAACGGTGTCCCGGAGGAGCCGGCAGACTCGTCCACGACCGTGCCGGCGATCGGGATGCGCCCGTTGCGGCAGCGCTCGGCGAAGCCGTACTTCTTGACGTAGCTCTCCTTCGAGGTCTCCGGGAAACACTCGAGCGACAGCAGCTTGAACTCGTGTCCGTTGTCCTCGAGGAACCGTGCGTACGCCGGCACCCGCTTCTTCGCCCACGCGCACAGGAGGTACGCGTTGAGATAGGCGAGGCGGTCGACGAACGGGGAGTAGCGCTGAGAGGCGCGGTACCAGACCCGGTAGTGGGAGCGGATGAAGCGGTAGAGCCGGCTGAGCACCCAGTTCAGGAACAGCAGGTACGTCCGCCGGATCCAGAGAAGCGGCGGCCGCGACCACAGCGTGCGGCGTGGCCGCTTCTCCGCAGTCGTAGACGTCACGTGCGCACCGTAACTGCGTTCTCGGCCATTCGGAACTGCTCGGCCGTGGAGTACCCTCGGCGACGCGGGCCCGTAGCTCAGCTGGTTAGAGCAGCCGACTCATAATCGGTTGGTCCCTGGTTCGAGTCCAGGCGGGCCCACTAGGAACCATGCGGGATTGCGCCTCACCGTCGGAGCGCAGTCCCGCAGGTGGGCCACAGAATGGGCCACAGGACGCGACGAACACCCACAGATGACCGGCCGCCCGCGTGAATCTGCGGCGACTTCTTGCCCTGCTGGGCGTCGTGCTGCTCGCGGTTGGTGTTGCAGCGGCGCTTGCGTCTTCGGCGACTGTCGGAGTTGCGCTCATGCTCGTCGGCGTGCTGATGCTCGTGCTAGCCGGAGAATGGCATGAGGTCGAGGCGCAGTACCGCGCGTTGAAGGTGCGGATCACGAAGGCACCTCCCGCTGGCGCTCCTCTCGAATCGCGGCAACCCGAGATTCGAATCGTCGAGCTTGTGCCGACCGGTGGCGGGACCTTCGTCGACTTCCGGGCGCTCGTCCAGAACGTCGGGAGCAAGCCTGCGCGAATGAAGGTGACGGCACGAGTGGGCGATCGTGAGGTCGACGCATCGCCTGAGATTCCAGACCTCTTGACGAACGCACCGCCGGTACGGGTGTCGATATGGGTCCCGCGACCTGAACTCGGCGAGCTTATGAAGGAGTGCGGTGACGCGACCACGTTGTACGGCGAGACACTCCACGTCCGGGTCGACGCCGATGGTCATCGCGCGGAAGAGAGCTGGAGCGAAGAGCTGTACGACTTTGAGACCGATCGCGCCCGCTACGAGGTTCAGCAGCGGTACTGGCGACGCGGCCGTGACGAGGTGACCGAGGGCGATCTTCGCGCGGAGGCGCTCTTACGCCACGAGCAGCGAATCGAGAGCGGCGAGACCGGCAGCCAGCGGCTCGAAGACGTGTGATGGCGACGGTGCTGTCGATCATCGCTGTCTCCACCGAGTTGCTGTCGATCATCGCGATCTTGATCTCGGCGCTGACGGCCCTGTGGACCATCGTCTGGTCGATCTACACGCACCGGCGACAGACTCGTCCGCAGGTCACTGTGTTGGGCACCTTCGCGCTCCCCCTCTACCTCGACGGCCAGGCCGGGAAGCAGTCAGTGGACGTGACGGTGACGAACGCGGGGCCGGTGCCGGTCACGATCACAGGCGTCGCCTTCGAGATCGAGGGAAGCGCGGAGACACTCGCGATCATCGAGTGGCTCATACAGAATCCGCGGCCGCTGCCCACCCCGCTCGGACCCGGAGAACACTGGACGGCGCTCGTCGAGGCAGACAGGCTGAAGGGGTCACTTGCTCAGCGATTCGGGCCAACCGCGGCGCGCCGCTTGCGCCCCGTCGCGCGCGATCCAGCGGGTGGTCGCTACGCCGCTGAGAAGTGGCTGGAGTTGTAGACGCAGCCTTGCCTCCTGCCGCCCTGGCTCGGCGGGTCGATTGTCGCAGGGAGGGTCGTCGACTAGCGCGTTGCCCTGACGGTGATCCTGAACGCCGCGGTCGCAATATTTCCGCTTGAGTCCGTTGCCTCGCACGTCACCCGCTTCCGACCGAGTTGGAACCGACTTCCGGACTGCGGCTCGCACCGGGTCGGGACGACCCCGTCAGTGTCGTCCTGGGCGGTGACCCTGAAGGTCACTCGGGCACTCTTCGCGCCCTTCTTCGCTCTCACGGTCTTGCTCGTCGCTCCGGAGATTGTGGGCGGCGTCGTGTCGAACTCGTACCCGGAGACGTTCAGCGTTCCCGTCCAGGTCTCCGTTCCGGCCGTCTGCGCCCCGAGCGTGCGCGTGAGGGTACCGCTGCCCGTCGCTCCGAGGTACGTACCGGCTCCACCCGTGATCGTGAACACCACGGCCGAGCTCTGGTTCGCCATCAGCGACGCGGGCGAGCTCGTGTTCTACGAGCGGCAACCGAGAATGTGGAGCGAGATGGTCCGAAGGCAGGCCGAGAAGGAGCTTCGGCGGACTGCGGTGCGACCGACGCCGGAGTGGCAGAAGCGGACGCCATGACCGAGGCCGAGTCACGCCACCTCGAGCGGCGCCTACGTGCACTCGGAATCGCCTGCAGGCCCGGCGCTCTCGCGCCGCTCCCTATCCGTCGCAACCCTGCCCCGGCCGAGCGACGCATCGACCCGAAGGACGAGACCGCTGAGCTCAGGCGCCGCATGGACTGGCTAGGAGAGCGCGTGCCGATGGAGGTCGTGATCGAGAGCCTGGAGCGCGAGCTCCGGTTCCAGAGACGCAGGTGACACCGCAAACCCGCATGGTTGAACCCGAAAAGGGGTATTGCCTGAGTCCGTGCTGGTGCTCATGCGACTCCTGTTCGTTCTCGTCGCCGTGCTCGCTGTGCTCGCGATCGTCTTACTCGTCGTGTTCGGACGAGGTGACTAGGGGTCATGCCGTTTTTTGGTGGGCAACGCGGCGACACCCCCGCAGTGGTTTTTCTCTCCCCGCGGTCGGCGATTGAGAACGATCTCCGGCCGCTGACCTAGGGGAACCGCGATGCGCCGATGGAAAACGAGGTCTCGGGAAGCGCGGGGTTACGGAACCCCGCACCGAAAGACGAGGCCGAGCCCTCGAGCCCGTCGTCGCGAGCGGCCTCATTCCGTGCTGGCGCTGCGGCCTGCCGATCGAGCCACACCAGCAATGGGACTTGGGCCACGACGACGACGACCGCAGGCGCTACGCCGGCCCCGAGCACCGCTTCAAGCGCGACTGCCCGGCAGGAGGGAATCGCGCGACTGCCGCGCGGCGCCAGCAACGCCACTCGCGGGACTGGTGACGACGCACTCGAAGACGGTGGCGCTCGTGTGGGGTGCAGAGCCACCCGCGCACTCGATCGCCTACTGCGAGCCGATGTGGTCGGGCGATTCAGGATTCAGCGTGCTCTTCGACGATGCGCCGGATCCGGCGGACGTCGACGGCCCGGAGGATCCTCGGCTAACTCTCGTGTGTTTGGACTGCCTCGTCGACGACCACCCGGAGCTCGGCCGTGGGCTCGATCTCGCCCGCGAGCACGGCCTCGCCGAGCTGGACGACGACGACGAGTGGGTCGTGGGCGACGTCAGTTGGCTCGAGCACGCCTAGCCGCCGCGGCGGCACTGCGGGAGCAGCTGCTACGAATACCGCGAGGGGGTCTGGGGTGCCCTACACCAATGATCGGGACGAGTTCGACGGCGCAGCGCGTCGCCTTCGGCAACTTCTCCTCGGGGATGGCGTGGACATGCCAGGGAGGCTGAAGGGCGAGGACTCACGTGCACAGGCGCAGCGAGATCTTCGCCGTATGCGAGACGCATTCGACGCCGTCGTCGCGAGGAGCGAAGAAGGCCGCACAGAGAAGGCCGACGTTGAAGCCCGCGTCGCTGATCTGCAAGAGGAGCTCAAGCGGATTGCCGCATCCAAGGCGGATGCGGCGAGAGGGGCCGCCCCGGCATCGAACCAACTGAAATCGGGTGGAAGGGCACGCACCTCGAAGACAAGGACTGCCACCTCGAAGACGAGGCCGCGTTCACCTAAGCGGAAGCGGAGGGCATGACACGCTCGAGCGTGCGTGCCTTAGGCGCCGAGCTGGACGTCGACGACGAGTGGATCGTCGGCGACGTCAGCCGACTCGAGCGCGACTAACGCGCACGGAAGCCTGCGGTCGGACTTGCTTAACGTTGACGACCCTCTGACAGCCCCGTAGGGTCCCGCGCCGACCGGCGCAAGTCTCCATCGGGGCGGGGCATGCCTCTGCGGCGAGCTTCCTTGTTTCCGGGCAAACAGGGAGCGCGACTGCGCTGCCGCAATCGAAGGGGAGGACACGCGCATGAGGAAGGTTGGGCTTCTTGTGAGTGCGCTACTGCTGCTGCTGCTGGGGGTATCGGCCCAGGTCGCGAGCGCAAGCCCGGAAACGGGGCTCGCGGCGATCTGCAACGGGCAAGGAGGCACATGGGAGCCGGGTACGTTCCCTACGTGCGATGAGGTCGACTTCATCATCTGGTTCGACAAGGAGACTTCGAGCAGGGGGAGCACGCGGTTCAACGCAGCGGACAAACTCTGCAAAGCAGCCGCATTCGACGGCGCAGCTGCCGTTGGCGGGACGATTATGCAGGATGGGCGCTCCGGGTTCCGTGTGTCGGCCTGGTTCTGCACCTAGGGCCAAGCTAGGACGCAATCACCTGAAGGCCCGCTCCGGCGGGCCTACGCCGCCGCCGCCAGGAGCGGCGAGACCTCCGCCGCTCCTGTCACCTTCTACGGCGGGATGTGGATGTACCTCGTTCTCGCGTTCGGCGTGTTGATCGCTGTCAACGTGCTCGTCGTAGTCGCCCTGGTCGTCGTCGCCCGGCACGCTGAACCTCGCGATGAGCGCCGCGCGAAGGAACGGGAGCGGATTCTGACGCTCGTTCGCTAGTCAATAGCCGCCGACCACGCGAGCTACCTGCGGATCGAGGAGCGCGAGCTCGAGGCGGACGGGGCGAACTAGGGTGCCGCCGGAGGCGATGACGTGACCCGTCACAACCGACCCACCACAGTCGGAGTTACTCGGCGAGGCAACGACGCAACACCGCCGCCTACCCCTTAGACGTGGTGTCGGCGACCTCTGATGCTCTGTCCGAGTTGTCTCCCGAGGCCGCCGCTTTCGAGGGGGGTGGATCAACGTTGCGTGTGGCTTCCGCGAGGCGCTCGCTTAGCGCCCTTGCACCCTTGACATCCATTCCTTGCCCTCCTGGATCTCCCCTCTCTCGTTTCGGAGCGTACGGTGCTCAAGCTGCCGGGATGCGCGCCGAACAGGTGGTCCGACCCGAACTTGCGACGGGTTCCGCGCCCCCCATCGGGAGGGACCAGATGCGGAGGAGGCTCGCCGGCTACCCCAGGATCGAGGAGCGCGAGCTCGAGGCGGGCGGGCTGAGCTAGCTGGTTGGGCTCTCGATAGTTGGAGCCGCTGGCGACCCGGGACCTCCACCGGCGGTCACTGGTCTATTCCCGGACGAAATTCCGGCCGGGATCACCGGCAAGCTCAAGGGCGGCTACACCACCACCCTGTTGACGGGCACGCTCGATGCGAGCATGCCGACCCGAGGCGACCTCGGCAGCTTCAACCACACCACCCGGCCGAGCTTCGTGACCTACGGTCTGAGTGGCGACCTGGCAGATTGGGGCTGGGACTACCAGACGGCGAAGAACGGCTGGTGGGTCAATGCGTCTAACCCCCCCGGCAACAACGGCGACATCACCGGCTGAGAAGGACGATCAGACCGCGAGAGAAGGGCGGCGAAAGCCGCCCCTTCTCATTTCGCCGCACACTCGCTGGTACCTGGTCTGACCGTTCTCAGCAGCAGCAACCTCTCGTAGTTCAGTTCGCGCCCCGCCGAAGGGGCAACCCAAGTGGGAAGGCCCGCTCCGGCGGGCCTTCCTGTGCGAGAGCATCAACGATGACGACCGGCGCGGAGATCGGTCACACTTCCGCTGATGGCCTCTGGCCTGGGAGTTGGCGGCGACGTCGAGAAGGCTCTGGAGAGCGTCGGCGTCCCGAGCTACGTCCTCGACGATACGGGAGTCGTCCGGTGGATGAACGCGGCAGCCAAGCAGCTTCTCGGCGACGTTCGCGGTCGCCACTTCACCTCCGTCGTAGCACCCGAGGACAGGCCCCGCGCCCGCGAGCGATTCGCTCAGAAGATGCTCGGCACCTCCGTGGCCACGGAGGCGACCGGCCACCTCGTCTCGACCGACGGGACGCGGGTGCCCGTCGAGGTCAGCACGGTGCCGCTCAAGAGTGGTGAGACGGTTGTCGGCGTCTTCGGGCTGATCGAAGGAGGCCCCGACGACAGCCCCACAGCGCCACCCCCGCATCTCACCCCCCGCCAGGTCGAGGTGCTCCGTCTCCTGGAGCAGGGCCGCTCGACGAAGCAGATCGCCGCCGAGCTCCACCTGAGCACCGAGACGGTCAGGAACCACATCCGCCGTCTCTTTCGGGCCCTCGGCGTCAACTCCCGACTCGAAGCCGTCGCCGCCGCCCGGGCCGCGCCACCCTAGGCGAGGCTGCGCTTCGACGTCCCTTGGCGAACGAAGGCGAGGGGCTCTTGCTCATGGTCGGAGGCCCTCCGCTCCCGATTTGTGGCAGCGCATCGAGGAACGCGGTTAACTCCATGAACGATGGCCACGGAGCGGGATCGACGAAGAGATCTCGCAGCTGACGCTGACGGCACTCTTAGGGCAGTACCGGGAGTGCTCGGCGCAGCACATGCAGAGCTACACGCTGACGTGGCAGGTGCCTGCGTTCACGATCGGTGTTTCCGGCGTTCTCGTCGCCGCGACCTTCGGCTACGACGTCCCTGAAGTCGTCCGTGCGATCGTCGCTGCGGTTGGCGCGATCTTCGTGTTCGCGATGACCGTTGCCCTGGAGCGAAACCGGATACTGCAGCTGCACCGGCGCAAGGATCTCATCGCAATCGAGGACCGGCTCACGGCAGCCGGAGTCGAGCCCTTGGTCTGGGAGTTCTCCCGATTCGTCGACGAGGCGCGCTCCGGAGCGTTTCCAGGAAGCCGGTTCTATGTCTACCGGGTCGTCGAGTTCTTCGTCCTCCTGCGTGACCTGATGCTTCTCGTCGTCGTGCTCCTCGCTGGCATGTCGGGGTATTGGCTGGTGAAGGCGCTCACCGAATAACGCCCGGTCTCCAGGACCGTTTCAGTGGGGAACCCAGGCCTCGGACTGCTGACGTCCGACGGCGGTCGCCTGCGTCTGCGCTATAGTGCAACCGTGGTTACCGAACTCGTCCCGCAGGCGCCGACGCCGCGAGTGCGATGGGTGCTCCTGGCCTACCGACTGCCGCGGGAGCCGTCGACGCCGCGGATCGCGCTCTGGCGGAAGCTGCGGCGCCTGGGCGCGGTGCAGCTGCTCGACGGGTTGGTCGCACTCCCGCTCGACAGCCGCACGCGGGAGCAGCTCGAGTGGATCGCGGACGAGGTGGTGGAGGACGGGGGCGAGGCGACGATCTGGGTCGGCGAGCTCGCGTCGGCCGCGCAGGAGCTCGAGCTGGCCGACCGCATGCGCGAGGCGGTTGCGAACGAGTATCGCGGCGTCATCGTGGAGGCCGACGGGCTCGCAGGAGAGGCGCCCGGCCGGCGGCGTCGGTCGCTCTCCCGGCTGCGACGCGAGCTGCGGAGGGTCCGCTCGCGTGACTACTTCCAGCCGCCCGAGCGCGAGCGCGCTCAGCAGGCGGTGGAGCGGCTCGCAGTTACGCTCGAGGAGGCAGCCGCATGAGGTGGGCGACCCGTGCTCACTGCCACATCGACCGGGCGGCATGTGCGTGGCTGATCCGCCGCTTCGTCGATCCGGAGGCCGAGTTCGTCTTCGTCGACGACCCGAGCGAGGTTCCGGCGGACGCGACTCCGTTCGACATGCGCGGCGTCGAGCTCTCCCACCACGGCGGCGACTGCACCTTCGAGACGTTCCTCCGCCGCTACCAGCTCGACGACCCCGTCCTCTGGGAGATCGCGAAGATCGTGCACGAGGCCGACCTCGACGACGAGCGCTACGACGCGCCGGAGGCGCCCGGTCTCGACGCCGTCCTGCGCGGGCTCTCGCTGGTCGCCGACGACGAGCGCCTGCTCGAGCTGACCGGACCGCTCTTCGACGGCCTGTACGAGCTGAACCGACGGGCCGTCATGACCGAAAGGACGATCCCATGAAGTGGGTTACGCGCGAACGACCGAAGACCGACCGGATCGCCTGTCCCTGGCTGATCCGCAAGTTCATCGACGAGGAGGCGGAGTTCCTCTTCGTCCCCACCGCGGAGGTGCTCGAGGTGGCGGAGCGCGAGGGCGCGCACTCGTACGACTCGCCGAGGGCGAAGTACACGCACCGCGACGGGCTCTGTACGTTCGAGGTGCTGGTCGAGGAGTACGAGATCGACGATCCGGCGGTGAAGCTGCTCGCGCGGATCGTGCACGGGGCGGACATTCCTGCGGATCGCGACGCGACCCCGCAGTCGCTCGGCCTCCTCGCGGTGGCCGAGGGCTTCCACCTGCTCGACCTCGGCGACCACCGCCAGCTCGAGCTGAGCCTCCCGGTCTACGACGCGCTCTACGCCTGGTGCACGGCGGAGGTGGCGGCGGAGATACCGGCGGCGTGAGCCTCGTCCGCGCCGGCTTCATCCCGATCCCGCGCGGGGCGAGACCGGGGTTCGACCACGCCGACGTCTACCGCGCCGGACGGCGGATGTACGTCGCCCACACCGGCGCCGACCGGGTCGACGTGATCGACTGCGACGCACGCGAGTTCGTGCGCTCGCTCCCGCAGGAGCTGCCCGGCGTCGCCGGAGTCCTCGTCGACGAGGAGCATGACCTCCTCCTCACGAGCGACCGCGGAGCTGCCCGCATCTCCGTCTTTCGCTGCTCGGACGAACGGCTGTTGGGGCAGGTGCCGGTCGGTCAGCATCCAAACGGGCTCGCCTACGATCGCCGGCGCCGCAGGCTGTACGCGTTCAACCTGGGCGAGCCGCTGGGCGAGAACTGCAGCGCCTCCGTCGTCGACCTCGACGCGATGGAGGTCGTTGCGGAGGTGCCATTGCCCGGGCGCCCGCGCTGGGCGGTCTACGACGAGGAGCGCGACCGCATCTACGCGAACATCCGCGAGCCGGCGCAGGTCGTCGTCATCGACGCCGAGCGGGCGGCGATCGACCGGGCGTACGACGTGCCCAGCGACGGCCCGCACGGGCTCTGGCTCCACGCCGGCCGACTCTTCTGTGCCGCGGACGGCGGTGCGCTCGTCGTCCTCGACCGCGACAGCGGGGACGTGATCGCGAGCCTGCCGCTGCCGGGCGTGCCCGACGTGGTCATGCACGACGCCGACCTGCGCCGGCTCTACGTCGCGGTCGACGACCCGGGCGTCGTGTGCTCCTTCGCGAGCGACCGGCTCGAGCGCCTCGAGACGATCGAGACCGAGCGGGGCGCACACACGATGGGCTGGGATCCGGACGGGCGCTGCCTGTACGTCTTCTGCCCCGAGAGCGGCGGCGCCGCGGTCTTCGAGGAACGCAGCTGAGCCCGGACGCCCGGCGGATCGTCGCCGCCCAGGCGGCGCGAGCGCTCGCGTACGGCCTCGGATCGGTGCTGATCGGCGTCACGCTCGCGCGGCGCGGGTACTCCGACGCGGCCGTGGGCGCGATCCTCGCGGCGCTTCTGGCCGGAAACGCGCTCGCCTCCGTGCTGCTCGCGCGTCACGGCGACCGCTTCGGGCGCCGACGCTCGTACCGCCTGCTCTTCGTCCTCATGGCGTGCGCCGGCACCGTCTTCGCGCTGACGGGTTGGCTGCCGGCGCTGATCCTCGCCGCGCTGAGCGGGACGCTCTCGACCGACGTCGTCGAGTCGGGCCCGTTCACCTCGCTCGAGCAGGCGATGCTCCCGCACGTCTCCGAGGGTCGTGATCCGACGCCGCTCTTCGGCACCTACAACACGGTCGCGACGCTCGCCGGCTCGGCCGGCGCTCTGCTCGCGCTCGCGGGCTCGTCCTCGGAGTGGTTGCTCGTCTATCCGCTTGCGGCGGCAGTCGGGCTCGCTCTCGCCCAAGGCTTGTCGGCCGCTGTGGAGGTCGACCGCGAGCCGACACCGGAGCCGCGGCCGCCGCTCCATCGCTCGCGCGGCAAGGTCGCGCGGCTGAGCGGGCTCTTCGCGCTCGACAGTCTCGGCGGCGGCTTCGTCCCGCAGACCTTCATCGCCTACCTCTTCACGCGCAAGTACGACGCCTCGCCGGAGACGCTCGCCGTCCTCTTCTTCGCGATCGGGCTTCTGCAGGCGCTGTCGTTCCAGGCGGCCGTGCGGATCGCGGCCCGCTTCGGCCTCCTGCGCACGATGGTGTTCACACACCTGCCGTCGAACATCCTGCTCGCGGCGGTCGCGTTCGCACCCAACCTGGAGACCGCGATCGCTCTGCTGCTCGCGCGCTTCGCCCTCTCACAGATGGACGTCCCGACCCGCCAGGCCTACGTCGTCGCCCTCGTCGAACCGGACGAGCGGACGGCCGCGGCCGCGTACACGAATGCAGCTCGCACCGTGACTCGCCCGGTTGCGCCGCTCCTCGCCGGCGCCGCGCTCCGGATCGGGCTCGGCGCACCGTTTCTCATCGCCGGCGCTCTCAAGAGCGCGTACGACGTCGGGCTCTGGGTGCTCTTCCGCAACGTACCGCTCCACTCGAGCGTGCAAAAGTCCAGCTGACCGTGGCCTCGTACTCCGTGAATCAACGCGCCGTCGGACGCGCTCGCAAGCTCATCGCGAGCCGTCAGTACGTGCTCGACAGCGAGTGGGGAGACGTCCAGCCGAGCGCGGCCGAGCAGAACGCCTTCCTCGAGTCGCATTCGTGGGAGGAGTACGCGGAGTGGCATCTCGGGCTCACCGAGGGTGCCGCGGAGGAGACGAAAGCGCGCTACGCGTTCGTGTACGGCGACTTCCGGCGGCTCCATCGCTCCGGCCTGATCGCCTGCCACTACCGCGCGGCCGAGTGGCGGCACAAGGAGATCGAGCTCGCGGCGCACGAGCTCCTGCAGCTCCTCGACGAGACGTCGGCCTGAGCGGTTTGCCGTAGCCGCGCGGGTGGGTAAGACTTGCCTCACGGGAGGGGAGGATCGGGGGAACACCGACCAAGCGTTAGGGAGGCGACTCTTCGCCATCGCTTGGGGCGTGGGACTGACGGCACCTCGGGCTTTCCCTCCCGTCGACCGCGAGCCGGGACCGCGGGTGTAGATTCGGCGGTGTGGGCGGCCACCGCTACCGCATGATCGACACGAGCGGCTCCGAGGTCGCGACCGTCGTCGTCGTCGACGAAGTCTGACCGCGGATGGAAGGGGTTCCAGAAGAGGCCGAGCGGCTCCTCGCGGTCGCACCGGAGCGGTTCGTCGACGAGCGAAAGGCGCTCGTCAAGACGCTACGCGACGACGGTCGCGCCGAGGAGGCCGCGGCCGTCGCGGCGATGCGCAAGCCGTCCGCGGTCGTCTCGGCAGTCAATCGCGCCGCGCGCGACCGGCCGAAAGCGGCGCAGTCAGCTGCAGGCGCAGCGGTCGCCGTCCGCGAGGCACAGGCCGGCGGCGAGGCTGAGGCGTTCGCGAAGGCCTCGGCCGAGCTCGACCAGTCGCTCGACATGCTGGCCCAGGTCGCGCTGGCGCATGTGTCTCCGCGCGGCAAGAAGCCGTCGGACTCGATGCGCCGCCGGCTCCGCGACCTGCTCCGGAGCGCGGTCGCCGACGACGACTCGCGCGGGCAGCTCGTCCGGGGTGCTCTTGCGGAGGAGATCGAGGCATCGGGCTTCTCGGCGTACGCCGGCATGGCCGTCGCGCCCAAGCCGCGTGGGAGCAAGAAGGAAGCCGCACGCGAGAGCCGGTCCGACGCCGTCGAGGCTCGCCGGCGCGAGAAGGAGAAGAAGCTGCGCGCCGAGCTCGCCGACGCGGAAGAGGAGCTTCGGGAGGCGGAGATCGCGGCCCGCTCGGCCGAACGTGCGCGCGAGCGCGCCGAGAACGCCGTCGCCGCTCTCCGGAAGAAGCTCGATCAGCTGTCGAGCTCGTGACCCGCCTCTCGAACGACCTCCTCGAGCTCGAGCCTCGAGCGGCCTTCGACGGCCCGGTGCTCGGATTCGAGCTCGACGGGCTCGAGATCGGATGCGCCGAGTACGACGAAGGCCCGACCGGCTGCACGGTCTTCAACTTCCCGGCCGGCGCGGCGATGCAGGTCGACGTGCGTGGCGGCTCGCCCGGCATCTACGGCGCCCACTACGAGTGGACCCACGCGATCTGCCTCGCCGGCGGCTCGCTGTACGGGCTCGAGGCGGCGAGTGGCGTCGCGGCCGAGCTCTTCGCGCGGCGCGAGTTCCGCACCGGCTGGCTGGACATCCCGCTCGTCGCCGGCGCGATCATCTTCGACTACGGCTGGCGCGACAACGGGATCTACCCGGACAAGGAGCTCGGCAGGGCTGCGCTCCGGGCGGCCCGCGCGGGCGTCTTCCCGCAGGGAGCGCGCGGTGCCGGCCGCTCCGCGACGGTCGGGAAGACGTTCGGGTTCGAAGGCGTCGAGCCAGGCGGGCAGGGTGGCGCGTTCAGACGACTCGGCGATGTCCGCGTCGCGGTCTTCACGGTCGTGAACGCGGTCGGCGCCGTTGTCGGTCGGGACGGCACCGTCGTGCGCGGCCATGTCGACGAAGCCACCGGAACGCGACACGCGCTCGTGCCGCGGCTCGAGGAGCGGCTCGCGTCCGGCGCCGCGACGACGCTTCCGCCCGGGAACACGACGCTGACGGTCGTCGTCACGAACCAGCGGCTCGACGCGCGTCTCCTGCGCACGCTCGGGCGGCAGGTCCACACGTCGATGGCTCGCGCGATCCAGCCGTTCCACGCCCTCACGGACGGAGACGTGCTCTTCGCCGTCTCGACGAACGAAGTAGCTGAGGGTCTGGAGAGCCTCGAGCTCGGTGTTGTCGCGTCGGAGCTCGCCTGGGACGCCGTGCTCGCGGCCGTCGCCTAGCGGGAACGGGCGCGCGGCTTCTTCCGGGCCGCAGACCTCGAGCGGCGGCGGCCGTTGCTCGACCTTCGATCGCGACCGCCCTTCTGGACGACTTGGCCGCGTCGACGCTCGCGCGCAGCGCCTCGAGCAGGTCGGGTGCCGTCTCCTCCTGCTCGTCCCCTTCGGCCGCCGCGTGGATCTCCTCGCCCTTGCGCTTCCGCTTGACGATCTCGCGCAGCCGCTCCTGGTACTCGTCGCGGTACTTCTCGTGCTTGAACGAGGAGGTGAAGCGCTCGATGAGCGCCTCCGCCATCTCGAGCTCCTTCTTGTCGACGCGCTGCCCCTTCGGCGCGATCCCGTCGGCGGACGGATCTCGTCGGCGAAGTACATGTTCTCGAGCGTGATGACCCCGTCCAGCACGCGGAGGCAGCCGAGCTGCTGGCGGTCGTGGAAGACGTACCGCACGATCGCCGAGAGCTCCGACTCGCTCATCGCCCGCACGAGCAGCGCGTAGACCTTCTCCGCGCCCTCGTCGGGCCCGAGGTAGTACGTGCGGTTGAAGACGATCGGGTCGATCTCCTCGTAGGGCACGAAGTCGAGGACCTCGATCGCCTTGTACCCCTCCTCGCCCGCGGCCTTGAAGTCCTCCGGTCGGTGAGGAACACGAGATCGCCGTCCGAGACCTCGTAGGCCTTCACGATCTCGTCGGAGGGAACCTCCTTGCCCTCCTTCTTGCAGATCTTCTCGTAGCCGATGCGCGAGCCGTCCTTCTCGTGGACGAGGTGCAGCTCGAGGTCGTGCTCGTCGATCGCGCTGTACATGCGCACGGGCGCGTTGACGAGCCCGAACGAGATGCTGCCGGACCAGATCGCACGGGGCATAGGCGTTTGCTACCCGCGTCGTCGCATTCCCAAAACGGCGTTTCCCGGCCGATGCGCAGGGAAGGCCGGGACCGAAACAGCAGACGCAAGGACGCTTCTGTAGGCGCAGCGAGACGGTGGCCGGAGGCCGGCTCAGCCGGCCGGGAGGCCCGCTACGGCCCTGTGCGACACAGTGCTAAGGAGGGGGCCCGTCGGGGGAGACCATGGGTTCCCCCGACTGCAAGCAAGAGGGCCCGGGTGGGCGGGCCCTCTGCTCGATGCGGCGCAACTTCGGGCCAGGCGTATCGCCTGCGGGGAGAGGAGTCGCGCCAGTGCCGCATATCTGTTCCACATGTCAACGGGGAGGGTTGAGTTTTCCAGGAGATTTCCACAGGTGGATTGACGCAATTTCGGTGAAGTCCGTTCGCGTCGTCCACAGGCGGCGCGTCCTTCGGGGCGCTCGATGCCCCTCATCTAGACTGACGTCGTGGCCGAGTACGGAACGCTGCGGGTCAAGACCGGGCTCGCGGAAATGTTGAAAGGCGGCGTCATCATGGACGTCGTCGACGCCGACCAGGCGCGCATCGCGGAGGAGGCCGGCGCGTGCGCCGTCATGGCGCTCGAGCGCGTTCCGGCCGACATCCGGCGCGACGGCGGCGTCGCTCGCATGGCGGATCCGCTCAAGATCAAGGAGATCCAGGAGGCGGTCTCGATTCCGGTCATGGCGAAGTGCCGGATCGGCCACTTCGCCGAGGCGCAGATCCTCGAGGCGCTCGAGGTCGACTACATCGACGAGAGCGAGGTGCTTGACGCCCGCGAGCCTCTCGCACCACGTCGACAAGTGGCAGTTCACCGTCCCCTTCGTGTGCGGTGCGACGAACCTCGGCGAGGCGCTGCGCAGGATCTCCGAGGGCGCGGCGATGATCCGCACGAAGGGCGAGGCCGGCACGGGCGACATCGTCAACGCGGAGACGCACATGCGCGCGGTCTTCGGCGGCATGAAGCAGCTCCAGGCGATGCGCGAGGACGAGCTCTACTCCGCCGCCAAGGAGCACCGCGCCCCCTACGAGCTCGTGCGCTGGGTCGCAGAGAACGGCCGCCTCCCGGTCGTGACCTTCACCGCCGGCGGCATCGCGACCCCCGCTGACGCCTCCCTCTGCATGCAGCTCGGCGCGGACGGCGTCTTCGTCGGCTCCGGGATCTTCAAGTCGGGGCGGGACCCGCTCGACGACCCCGACGGCTGGAAGGAGGACGTCGCACGCCGCGCGCGCGCGATCGTCGAGGCGACGACGCACTTCGACGACGCGAAGGTGCTCGCCGACGTGTCCACGGGCCTCGGCCAGCCGATGGTCGGGATCTCGGCGATGTCGATCCCCGAGGCAGAGCGGCTCGAAATCCGCGGCTGGTGACCGAAGGTCGTGGGGTCAGGCTTTAGCCTGACCCGTCTTTAGGTTTGGGCGCTATGCAAGGGCCTTCAGGCTGAAGCCTGACCCCGAACTAGAATTGACCGCATGAGAATCGGTGTCCTCGCGCTTCAGGGCGCGTTCCGGGAGCATGCGCAGATGCTGCGCCGGCTCGGAGCGGACGTTCGCGAGGTGCGCCTGCCCGAAGAGCTCGACGGACTCGACGGGCTCGTGATCCCGGGCGGCGAGTCGACGACGATCCTGCGGCTCGCCGCGATCTACGGGCTGGACGACGCGCTCCGCAGCTACCGAGGCGCGATCCTCGGCACCTGCGCGGGGATGATCGTGCTCGACCGCGAGCACCTCGGCCTGGCCGATCTCGAGGTCGACCGAAACGCCTATGGGCGCCAGGTGCGGAGCTTCGAGGCCGACGTCGAGCTCGTCGGCGACGAGCGGCCGCTGCGGGGCGTCTTCATCCGCGCGCCGCGGATCCGCGACGCCGGGGAGGACGTCGAGGTGCTCGGCGAGCTCGACGGCGAGCCGGTGCTCGTCCGCGACGGGCGGCTGCTGCTCGCGTCGTTCCACCCCGAGCTGACGGACGACACGCGAGTACACGAGCGGTTCCTGGAGCTGGTGAAGGAGGAGCTGAGTGTCCGGGCATAGCAAGTGGTCGTCGATCAAGCACAAGAAGGGCGCGGCCGACGCCAAGCGCGGCCAGCTCTTCTCGAAGCTCTCGCGCGCGATCATCGTCGCGGCGAAGGAGGGCGGGCCCGACCCGGCGGCGAACCTCGCGCTCCAGAACGCGATCGAGAAGGCGCGCTCGTACTCGATGCCGAAGGACAACATCGACCGCGCGATCGCGAAGGGCTCGGGCGCGGACGCGGACGGGTCGAGCTTCGACACCGTCGTCTACGAGGGGTACGGGCCCGACGGCGTCGCCGTGCTCGTCGAGGCGCTTACCGACAACCGCAACCGCACCGCCTCCGAGGTTCGCCACCAGTTCACGAAGCACGGCGGCAACCTCGGCACGACGGGCGCGGTCGCGTGGCAGTTCGAGCGGCGCGCGAGTCGTCCTCGTCTCGGCCGAGGGCGCCGACGAGGAGGAGCTGCTGCTCGCGGCCGCGGACGCGGGCGCAGACGACGTCGAGCAGGACGGTTCGAGCTTCGTCATCACCGGGCCTCCGGAGACGCTGAGCGCCGTCCGCGAGGCGGTCGAGGGCGGCGGGGTTCGCGGTCGAGTCGGCCGAGCTCGCGATGCTCCCGAAGGCGACGGTCGCTATCGAGAGCGAGGCGACGCGCGCGCAAGCTCCTGCGCCTCATCGAAGGGCTCGAGGAGTCCGATGACGTGCAGGACGTCTACGCGAACTTCGACATCCCCGAGACCGTGCTCGGAGTCGGTAGCCTCCTAGACCCGCGTGGCGGTCGAGACCAAAGCGAGCCTGACGGCGAACCGGATCGAGTCGCTGCTCTCGGCGCGCCTCTTCCTGGAGCCGCAGCTCGCCGACGGCCGCCTCTACTTCGTCTCGAACCTCTCCGGGCACCTGAGCCTGTACGCGATGGACGCGGCGGGCGGCGTGCCGGAGCCGCTCCTGCCGCCGCAGCTCGCGCTCCAGAACCCCGAGCTCATCGGCGGCTACTCGTTCTACGCCTTGCCGAGCCTGACCGGATCGTCGTCATGATCGACCACGACGGCGACGAGAACTACGAGCCGTTCGTCATCCCGCTCGACGGCGGGTTCCCGGAGCCGCTCGCGGAGGAGTCGTTCCGCGGCCGCCGCTCGAGCCTCCTCGACGTCGACCCGGAGACGGCGACCGCGTACTTCAACGCGCAGTCGCGCGAGGAGGCGATGGAGTTCGCGCTCCGCGTCGACCTCGAGTCCGGTCAGGTCGAGGAGGTCGGTCGCAGCATGTACGGCGCCTACGTCGGCGCCTGGACGCCCGACCACTCGCGCGTGTTCCTCGTCGACGGGTACTCGGCCGGCGACGTCGTGCTCTACGAGCTCGCCGCCGACGGCAGCCGCGACGTGCTCCTCGGTACGCCGATCGACGAGCGCGAGGCCGGTCGCGACTATCCGCTGACCGGGCTCAGCTACGACGCACGCGACGGAGAGCGGGAGCGGAATCCTGCTCGCCTCGACGCGTGTTCGACGACGCCGGCAGCCCGGGCTATCTCGACCTGGAAACGCGCGAAGTCGTCCCGGTCTCGGTCGCCGGGCTCGTCCACGCGGGCGCAGGACGAGCTCGAAGGCATGGATCACCTCGAGGGCGTCCGCTACGAGCTCCGCTACAACATCGACGGCTGCTCGTGGGCCTACGAGGCGACGTTCGACGAGGGCGCGAAAGCGCTGACGGTCGAGCGGGTGCTCGTCGGCGAGGGCGACCTCTCGGGCGGGATGATCCACGGGCTGCACTACGACAAGGGCAGCGGCGGCTTCGCGCTCTCGTACTGCACCGCCACCGATCCGACCCAGCTGTACCTGCTCGAGCCGGACGCGGGAAGCACGCCGGCACGCCGAACGCGGGAGCGCGCGCTCGGCCTGGCGCCGGAGCTCCTCTCCGCCGGCGAGGACGCCTCCTTCGAGTCGCTACGACGGGCTGCGGGTCTCCGCGCGGCTCTATCGCCCGTCGCCCGAGCTCGGCTACGAGGGCCCGCGCCCGCTCGTCTACTACGTGCACGGCGGGCCGCAGAGCCAGGAGCGCCCGAACTTCGCGTGGTTCTCGATGCCGCTCATCCAGATTCTCACGCTCGAGGGCTTCGCGGTCTTCGTCCCGAACGTGCGCGGCTCGCTCGGGCTACGGGCTCGAGTACATGAAGCGCGTCGACCGCGACTGGGGCGGGCAGGACATGCTCGACCACGTCCACGCGATGACCCAGGTGCTGCCGGCCGACGAGCTCGTCGACGCGAGTCGCGCCGGCGTCGTCGGGCGCTCTTACGGCGGCTACATGAGCCTCATGCTGGCCTCGCGCTTCCCGGACCTCTGGCGCGGCGCCGTCGACATGTTCGGCCCGTACGACCTGATCACGTTCAGCGAGCGCATCCCCGAGACGTGGAAGCCCATCTTCGCGATCACGATCGGCGATCCGGAGAACGCGAAGGACCGGGAGTTCCTCGTCGAGCGCTCGCCGCGCACGCGGATCGAAGAGATCACGGCGCCGCTCCTCGTCATCCAGGGCCAGAACGACCCGCGCGTCGTGGAGCAGGAGTCGCACGACCTCGTCGAGCACCTCCGCGGCATCGGCAAGGACGTCGAGTACTTGGTGTTCGAGGACGAGGGCCACGACGTCCTCAAGCTCGCGAACCGCGTCCGCTGCTACGACGGGATCGTGCGCTTCTTCGCCGAGCACCTCGCGTAGGCGCGATTCGCCAGCTGCTAGGGTCGCCCGCGGTCGAGGGGACGCAAGACACACGAGAGGAGAGCGGATGCGACTGCTGACGATCGCCGTGGTCATCCTGCTCGCGTTCGCGGGCGCGAGCTGCGGCGGCGACGACGAGGAGTCGAGCGGCGACGAGGACACGATCACGCTCGAGACGACGACCGACGACACCACCACAGACGAGACGACCGACGACGAGACCACCGACGACTCGGGCGGCTCGCTCGCGTCGGAGGACTGCCAGGACCTCATCTCTGCGAGCTCGGCCCTCGGGCCAGGCGTTCTCGGGCGTGCAGTCCGGCGACGACCTCGACGAGTCGAGCCAGGCGTTCACGGAGTTCGCGGAGAACGCGCCCGACGAGATCCGAAGCGACCTCGAGATCATGGCGGAGACGTACGCCGCGTACGTCGAGGCGCTCGAGGACATCGGCCTCGATCCGGGCGAGACGCCGACTGCCGAGCAGGCCGTGGAGTTCCAGCAGGCGCTCTCCTCGGTCGACCTGGAGGAGTTCAGCGCGGCGTCCCAGCGCTTCACGACCTGGGCCGCCGCCAACTGCCAACCCTGATCTGAGTGCGCAAGACCGGAATCCCCGAGTGGGGATTCCGGTCGCGCGACAGAGCAAAGGACCTGAAGCGCGGCCGCTTCGCGGCCGCGGTCAGCTGCCGTGTTCCGATGCAGCGCCTAGTTGTGCGCAAGACCAGGATCCCCTAGCGGGGATCCTGGTCGCGCGGTAGAGCAAAAGCCCTAAAGCGCGGCCGCTGTCGGGTCCTCGGTTTCACGTCAAGCCTCGACCTCCTCAGCCGGCAAAGTTCGCGCAGACCGCGTGGATCACGACCTTCCAGACGGCGTTCGTCGCCACCGCCTCGAAGGCCTCGGCCTCCCAGGCGTTGTCCCCGGTCGGCTTGTTCTCCGTAACCGTGACCCTCGCGCGTCCGGGCCCGCTGAGCTCGACCCCGCCGCCGATGACCTTCTTGGTCGTCGGACAGGTGACGGTGATGTTCTTCGGCGACGTGCGAGTTCTGCGGAGTCTCGGCGCTGACCTGCTCGCGCGCGGAGAGGCCGGCAGGCCCCTGCGGCCCCTGGGCTCCCACCGGGCCTGCAGGTATCTGGCCGCGCCTGAAGTCGGCGCGGAGGAGCGAGCCGTTTCTCACGTCCGCCGACACGATCGTGTTGTTCGCGATCTTCGGGCTCGTGACGGCGTTCGCCTTGAGCTGAGGCGCGCCGACGCTCGCCCGCGGGATCTGCGAGACGGCGGCGACGCTCGTGCCTCCGAGCGCGATCAGTAGGGCAGTTCCTGCAAGGACCATCGCCGGGGACGGCAACTTCGCGTGTCGCTGGCGCATGCGTCCTCCTCTCGGGTTCGGGTGCATGCTCTGTCGAACCTGCACTGTCGAACCTACCCCTGCCACCGGAAAGAGGAACGTCCGAGTGCCTGCCTAACCTCTCGACGTGAAGGTCCTCGGCATCGACCCAGGGACGGCTGCGTGCGGGTACGGGATCGTCCAAGGAAGCGACGGCCGCCTCCGGGAGGTGGTCTCCGGCCACTGGCGGACACCTGCGGGCGAGCGGCTCGACCTCAGGCTGAAGGCGATCTTCGAACGGGTTCAGGAGCTCATCGCGGAGCACGAGCCGGAGGCCGTCGCGCTCGAGGAGTCCTTCGTCGGTGCCGACGCCCGCATCGCGCTCTCCGTCGGGCAGGCACGCGGCGCCGTTCTCGTCGCCGCCGCGTCCGTCGGCGTTGAGTGCGCCGAGTACGCGCCCGCGCGCGTCAAGCAGGCGGTCTGCGGCTACGGGAGGGCCGAGAAGGGACAGATGCAGCGGATGGTGAAGATCATCCTCGCGCTCGACGCGGAGCCTTCCTCGACGCATGCCGCCGACGCGCTCGCCGTCGCGATCTGCCATGCGCTTGCGCCGCCGTTGCTCGGCCTACCCCTGAAGGCGGCCGGATGATCTCGCGGCTTCGCGGTGTTCCAGCGGGCCGGACGCCGGACGGGCTCGTCCTCGACGTCGGCGGCGTCGGCTACCTCGTCGCCGCGACGCCGAGCGCGCTGCGTCGCGCTGAAGGCTCCGGGGAAGTCACCATCGAGACGTACCTGCACGTTCGCGAGGACGCGCTCCAGCTCTACGGCTTCGCGGAGCCCGCCGAGCGTGAGCTCTTCCTTCATTTGCTCGGCGTCAGCGGCATCGGGCCGAAGGTCGCGCTCGCCGTCGTGTCGAGCGCGCCGCCGGGCGAGCTCCGTCGCGCGATCGTGCTCGAAGACCCGGCGCGGTTCCAGGCGATCCCGGGGATCGGCAAGAAGACGGCCGAGCGGATCGTGCTCGAGCTGAAGGAGAAGCTCGGAAGCGAGGACGTCGTTGCGCTGCCGTCGCTTGCCCGGAGCGCCGACCTCGTCGCACGTCGTCGCGCGAGACGCGTTGGTCGAGCTCGGTTACTCGGTGATCGAGGCGGAGACCGCGCTCGCCCGCGTCGACCCGGAGCTTCCGCCCGAGGAACGTGTCCGTGAAGCGTTGAGGAGCGCAGCGTGAGCTCGCAGTTCCTCGCGCCTGCTCTGCAGGAGGGCGACGAGGAGGTCGAGAGCACGCTTCGCCCGCGTCGTCTCGCGGACTTCGTGGGGCAGGAGCGAACCAAGGAGCAGCTGGAGATCGCGCTCGAGGCGGCGAAGGCGCGCGGCGAAGCGCTCGACCACGTCCTCCTCGTCGGGCCTCCCGGGCTCGGCAAGACGACCCTCGCGACGATCGTGCGCGAGGAGCTCGGAGTCGGCCTGCGCACCGTCGCCGGCCCCGCTCTCGAGAGGAAGGGCGACATGGCCGCGATCCTCACCGGGCTCGAGCCGCGCGACGTCCTCTTCATCGACGAGATCCATCGCGTGAACCGCGCGATCGAGGAGATCCTGTACCCGGCGCTCGAGGACTTCCGGCTCGACATCATCGTCGGCCAGGGCGCCGGCGCGCGGACGCTCACGCTCGACCTGCCGCCGTTCACCCTCGTCGGCGCGACGACGCGGACGGGACTGCTTACGACGCCGCTCCGCGACCGCTTCGGCATGACCTTCCGGCTCGGCTACTACGAGCCGGACGAGCTCGCGTCGATCGTGCGGCGCTCGGCGCGGATCCTCGGAGTCGAGATCGAGGACGGCGCTGCCGACGAGATCGCGGGACGCGCGCGCGGCACGCCGCGCGTCGCGAACCGGATCCTCCGGCGCGTGCGCGACGTCGCCGAGGTGCGCCACTCCGGCGCTGTCAGCCTCGACATCGCGCGCGAGGCGCTCGAGCTGCTGGAGGTAGACGAGGCCGGGCTCGAGCGCACCGACCGTGAGCTGCTCTCGGCGATCGCAGTGAAGTTCGGCGGCGGGCCTGTCGGCCTCTCGACGCTCGCCGTCTCGCTCGGCGAGGAGTCCGACACGATCGAGGACGTCTACGAGCCGTATCTCCTTCAGCTCGGCTTCCTCCAGCGCACGCCGCGCGGGCGCGTGATCACCGAGCTCGGCCGGGCGCACATCGGCTCCGCGCCGCCGCGCGACGGTCTCTTCTAGGCGTGTCGGCTCCGCACATCTGGACGCCCGGAGCGGCGGGCCCGCTCGACGAATTCATCGCAATGATCACGCGCATGGTCGCGGCGTTCACGGAGGAGCACAGCGCTCGAGCAGGCCGAGGTGCGGATCGAGCTCGCCGACGGCGCCAATCATCTCGTCGCGTCGGCGAGCGCCGAGCCCGGGTTCGGGTTCTTCTCGTTCATCCCGCATCGCGCCGACGGCGAGGAGCCGCGGCGCCTGATCGTGCCCATCGGCGCGGTCAAGTCGATCGAGCTCTCGGCGCCCGATCCCGAGCGGCGCTTCGGATTCGCGACGGCTGAGTAGTACGGACTCTTAGCCGCGGTACTGCAGGTCGTGCCACGAGGGAACCGGGGCAAGCTCGAGGAGCGTTTGCCCGCCCTCCGGGTCGGCGTAGCCGAAGTCCCCGGTGTCGTCCTTCCACGAGACGTCGAGCAGACCCTCCTTCACGCGATGGTCGAGCCACGCGCCGCGGAAGACGAGCTTGCGGAGCCAGTAGACGAGCGACTCCTCCTTTACGAGCGACACGTGCTCCCAGTGCCGGACGAGGTAGAGGCCGAGCCCGCTCCTCGGCTCCACGATCCGGCCGTCGGCGGTGAGCTCCACGAGGTCGGCCTGCTCCTCCTCGTCGAGGTCGTTCGAGCCGATCAGCCCCAGCCGCACCGCGGCGGCGGTGACGCGCTCGCCGAAGTCTTCCGCGTTGAACTCGAAGCGGTGGCCCAGGAACTCGACCACGAAGTCGTCACCGGAGCGATAGTTGGCTGCGAGCACTCGTCTCACGATATCTACGCTTCCCGACATGAACGGCTGGCGTTTGTGGGCGGCGATGGCGGGCTTCGTGCTCGCGATCTGGCTCGTGGGCGCGGCGGTGACGAAGTACTCGCTCGGCGAGATGGCGTTCTACGCGCCGATCGCGGTGCTCGTCGTCGGCGCGACGATCGGCCTCGTGCTGCTCTGGGTGAAGATCGTGCTCGACTCGCTCCGCCGGCGCCGCGAGGCCGAGTAGCAACGAGAAAGCGCTGACTTCCACACGGCTTTCGGGAGCCGTCCGGTCGCCTGCGTACCGTCGCTCTCGTGGCGGGTATGTGGACGATCGCGCCCTACGACGCGGATGCGGCCGACGAGCTCTCGCGCGAGCTCGGCCTGAGCGAGATCACCGCGTCCGTGCTCGTGCGGCGCGGTTACGGCGAGCTCGAGAGCGCGCGCCGCTTCCTCGAGGCTGAGCTTCCGGGCCACGATCCGTTCCTCCTCGGCGACATGGCTCTCGCAGTCGAGCGGATCCGCGCGGCGATCGACGCCGGCACGCGGATCTGCGTGCACGGCGACTACGACGTCGACGGAATCTGCGCGACCGCCCTCGCGCTCCTCCTCCTGCGCGAGCTCGGCGCGGACGCCGTCTGGCACCTGCCGAGCCGGTTCGAGGAGGGCTACGGCGTGTCGAGCGACACGCTCGCGAAGCTTGCGGAGGACGGGATCGGGCTCGTACTCACCGTCGACTGCGGGATCACGGCCGTCGCGGAGGTCGCGGAGGCGAAAGCGCTCGGGCTCGAGGTGATCGTCACCGACCACCACCGGCCCGGCGACGAGCTCCCCGACTGCCCGATCGTCGCCACCCGGCCGTCGCCGTATCCATTTCCCGAGCTGTGCGGCACGGGCGTCGTCCGCAAGCTCGGCGAGGCGCTGCTCGGCGCGGACCACCCGGCGCTGCGAAAGCACCTCGATCTCGTCGCGCTCGCGACGATTGCGGACGTCGTCCCGCTCGTCGACGAGAACCGTGGTCTCGCCGCCGCTGGCCTCCGCGAGCTCGCTTGCACGCGGCGGCCGGGCCTCCAGGCGCTGATGCGAAGCGCGCGCGTCGATCCCGCCGCTGTGGACGCGGGAGCGGTCGGGTTCCGGCTTGCGCCGCGGATCAACGCCGCCGGACGCCTCTGTCGCCCCGACATCGCGCTCGAGCTCATGCTCACCGACGATGCCGAGGAGGCAAAGCGGCTCGCCTCCGAGCTCGAGGAGCTGAACCGCGAACGGCAGGCGGTCGAGGACCGGATCCTCCGCGAGGCGACGGCCCAGGTGGAGGCGCTCCCCGAGGTCGAGCGCCGTCACCGTGGCTACGTGCTCGCCGGCGAGGACTGGCACGAGGGCGTCATCGGCATCGTCGCCTCGCGCCTCGTCGAGCGCTTCAATCGCCCGGTCGTCCTTATCGCCGCGAGCCAGGACGGCTGGAAGGGCTCCGGCCGCTCGATCTCGCGTTTCGATCTCCACGGCGCGCTCGGCGCCTGCGCCATGCATCTCGAGCGCTTCGGCGGGCATCGCGCTGCTGCCGGGCTCTCGATCGACCCGGCGAACATCGCGTCGTTTGCCGCCGCGTTCGCTGCCCATGCCGACTCGGCTCTGACGGAGGAGGATCTCCACGCGGTCACGGTCGTCGACGCCGTCGTCTCCGCCCAGGATCTGACGCTCGAGCTCGCTCAGGAGCTGGACCGGCTCGCTCCCTTCGGGCTCGGGAACCCCGACGTCACTCTCCTCGTTCCCGCGACGCAGCCGGTCGCGCCCGCGACCGTCGGCGAGGGCAAGCACCTGCGCTTCCGCGTGCGCCAGAACGGTCGCGACGCCGGCAGCGCGATCGCCTTCGGCCAGGGCTCGCAGCTCGACCGTCTGCGCGCCGCCGGTCTCTTCGACGTCGTGTGCAGGCTCAAGGAGAACCACTGGAACGGCACCGTCGCGCCGCAGCTCGTCGTGCGCCGGCTCTTCGACACGGCCGAGGGCTACGAGGAGCTTCGCGGGCTCATGGCCGGGCTCTGGCGTGCGGGCGAGGGCGCCTGGACTCCGGACGCGCGGCGCGTCTTCGCCGAGCTCGGGCTCGACCGCGCGAACGGTCGCCGCCGGCAGCTGCTCGAGTCGGAGACGTTCAGAGGCATGCTCGAGCGCGAGGCGTTGCCACGTGCTGCGTGAGTCGCGGTCACACCTGCGGAAGCAGCGCGTCACGCATCGCAACCGCGAGCCGCCGGGCGAGCCTCTGCCGGAGCCAGCGTCGAAGAGCGCGCATTTCGGCGGGTTCGACGCGCCGTTCAGCCCTCCTGCGGTAGAGAGGGGTTGCCGATCCGGCTCAGTACACTGAACAAATGAGTGTCCTCGATGCCAAGCGGCATCACGAAGACCTCGTCGAGGAGCTGATCGCCGAGGTCGCGGCGTACAACCCGGAGGTCGACAAGGACCTCCTGCGACACGCGTTCGTGGTCGCCGAGCAGGCGCACGAGGGCCAGACCCGCCGTTCGGGCGAGGATTTCATCCACCACCCGCTTGGGGTCGCCCGGATCTGCGCCGAGCTCCACCTCGACGAGCAGACGATCGCCGCCGCACTCCTGCACGACGTCGTCGAGGACACGAACGTCGACCTCGAGGAGGTCCGGTCCGCCTTCGGAGACGAGATCGCGCAGTTGGTCGACGGCGTCACCAAGCTGACCAGGATCTCGTTCCAGAGCCGCGAGCAGGCCGAGGCCGAGAACTACCGGAAGATGATCGTCGCGATGGCGCAGGATGTGCGCGTCATCCTCATCAAGCTCGCCGACCGCCTCCACAACATGCGGGCGATCGAGTACCAGACGAAGCAGACACAAGCGCAAAAGGCGCGCGAGACGCTCGAGGTGTACGCGCCGCTCGCGCACCGGCTCGGGATCCACGCGCTCAAGTGGGAGCTCGAGGACCTCGCGTTCCAGACGCTCCACCCCCGCAAGTACGCGGAGATCAAGGCGATGGTCGCCGACCAGCGCGCCGCCCGCGAGGCGCAGGCCGACAAGGCCGCCGCGATCCTGGGGCACGAGCTCGAGGCCGCCGACGTCCCGGCGGACATCACCGCGCGTGCGAAGCACTTCTACTCGATCTACGACAAGATGGCGAAGCGCGGCCGCGAGTTCAACGAGATCTACGACCTGACCGCGATGCGCGTCACCTGCGAGCGGAGCGGAGACGAGGGCACCCGCGACTGCTACGCCGCGCTCGGCCTCGTGCATTCGCTCTGGAAGCCGATGCCAGGGCGGTTCAAGGACTTCATCGCGATGCCGAAGCTCAACCGCTACCGCTCGCTGCACACGACGGTGATCGGGCCGGAGGGACGGCCGCTCGAGATCCAGGTGCGAACGCGCGCGATGCACGAGGAGGCCGAGTACGGCGTCGCCGCGCACTGGCTGTACAAGCGCGGCCGCGGCGCGAAGGCCGACGACGAGTGGCTGACCTGGGTCAAGTCGCTCATGGACTCGCAGCAGGACGAGCAGGACCCGCGCGAGTACATGCGGACGCTCCGCACCGATCTCTTCTCCGACGAGGTCTACGTCTTCACGCCGAAGGGCGAGGTGAAGGTGCTGCCCGCGGGCGCGACGCCGATCGACTTCGCCTACGCCGTGCACACGGACGTCGGGCACCGCACGGTCGGCGCGAAGGTCAACGGCCGCATCGTCCCGCTGCACTACCGCATGGCGAACGGCGACTTCGTCGAGATCCTCACCTCGAAGACCGGACGCGGGCCGTCGCGTGACTGGCTCGCGCTCGCCCGCTCCTCGCGCGCCCGCAACAAGATCCGCCAGTGGTACCAGCGCGAGACGCGCGGTGAGACCGAGGCCAAGGGCCGCGAGCTCCTCGACCAGGCGCTGAAGGCGCAGAAGCTCCCGTATCGCAAACTCCAGGGCTCGAGCGTGCTCGCGCAGGTGATCCGCGAGACCGGCTTCAAGAAGGCCGAGGACTTCTACGTCGCGCTCGGCGCCGGCAAGCTGCAGCCGGGCCAGATCGTCAACAAGGTCATCCAGCGGCTCAAGACCGACGAGGTCGCTGCGGAGCCGCTCGTCACCCAGAAGCCGGCGCGCGCGAAGACCGCGGTCTCGAGCGACCGCCTCGGGATCACGGTGCCGGGCGTCGAGGACGTGCTCGTCCGGCTCGCGAGGTGCTGCACGCCGGTTCCGGGCGACCCGGTCGTCGGCTACATCTCGCTAGGCCGCGGGATCACCGTGCATCGCGAGGACTGCCCGAACGTCAAGGCGCTCCAGCGCAACCCGGAGCGCTTCACGCCGGTGGAGTGGGAGGGAGGCGCATCCTCGAGCTTCCTCGTCCAGATCTCCGTCGACGCCTGGGATCGCGCGCGGCTGCTGGAGGACGTGGCGCGGACGTTCGCCGAGCACGGCGCGAACATCGTCTCCTACGGCGGTGTCGTCGAGGACGGGATGGCCCGCAACTGGTACACGGCCGAGGTCGGGGAGGTGAAGGAGCTCCGCTCGCTCCTCGCCGCGCTCCGCAACCTCGACGCCGTCTTCGACGCCTATCGCGTCACGCCGTCGTAGGCCGAGCGCGTCGGCAGGGGTCAGGCTTCAGCCTGACCCCGTTCTTGGGTTTCCGCCGGGCATGACCGACACGAGACCTGACCACGGTCACTGGCTCGAGCGGCCAGCCGGGCAGCTTGCGGACCTCGTCGAGGTCCGTGTCCTTCGACGCGTGCTCCGCCCACTCGGGCTTGAGCTCGAGCGCACGCGACACGTGCGCAAGCGCGTCGTCGAGACGACCGGCGAGCGCCTCCGCGCAGCCGAGGTCGTAGAGGAGCGAGGCGTTGTCCGGGTTCTGCTCGAGCCCGGCCGCGATCTCCGCGACCATCGCCTCGTAGTCGCCCGACGCGCGGTGCTTCTCGGCTGCGAACGCGTGCTCCCAGGCCGAGGGCTTGTACGCCGCATCGCGCGGCCCGCCGACCGCGAGCACCTTCGTCCCCGGCTCCTCCGCACGCGCGTGGCGCTTCACTGCCGGGTCGCGGATGAAGACCGCCGTCCCAGCGGGAGCGTCGAGCGTCTCGCCGTCGAGCGTGAAGGTCGCGCGCCCCTCGAGCACGAGGTAGACCTCCTCGTGCCCGTACACCTTCTCCGTGTGCTCCTCGACGACGTCGTCGCCCGCCTCGGGAGCGATGTACGAGTTGATGCCGAACGCGCCGATGTCGAGCGTGCGGCGGACGGGGCGCCAGAGGAGCGTCCCGCCAACGACCGGGATCGGCTCGATCTCGTCGAGGTGGACGCTCTTCCAGCCCTCCGCCACGGGCCGACTCTAGCTACGGAGTCTCGGGCCGCTCGTCGAGCGTGACCTCGACGTCCACGCGATCTCCGCCGCGCAGCAGCGTGAGCGTCACGGTGTCGCCCGGGCGCTTCGACTCGACCGCGCTCTGGAGCTCGGCCGAGCTCGTGATCTCGCGACCGTCGAACCCGACGATGACGTCGCCACCCGTCGGCACGCGCGCGCCGTCCACCGTGCGCTCGCCGGTCGCCTCCTCGAGGCCGGCATCGTCGGCGGGAGCACCCTCGCGAACCTCGGTCACGGCGACGCCGTTGGCGCTGTCGACCATGACCACGCCGAGGTACGCGTGCTCCGCCTCGCCCGTCTCCGCGATCTGCGTGACGACCGAGCGCACCGTGTTCGAGGGGATCGCGAACCCGACGCCGTCCGAGCCGCCGGAATCGCTCTCGATCTGCGCGTTGACGCCGATGACGCGCCCCTGGTTGTCGAGGAGCGGGCCGCCGGAGTTGCCGTGGTTGATCGCGGCGTCCGTCTGGATCGTGTCGTTGATCGTGAAGCGATTCGGCGCGGTCATCTGGCGGTGGAGCGCGCTGACGATGCCGCTCGTGATCGAGCCTTCGAGCCCGAACGGGCTACCCATCGCGACGACCGAGTCGCCGACCTCGACGTCGCCCGAGTCTCCGAGCTCCAGCGGCTCCAGGAACGACTCCGGCGCGTCGACCTTGATCACCGCGAGGTCGGTCGAGCGGTCCGTGCCCACGACGTTTCCGCGACGCGTCGAGCCGTCGAAGAAGCGAACGTTCACCGTGCCCCCGCTCGAGACGACGTGGTGGTTCGTGACGATGTGTCCCTCCTCGTCGAACACGAAGCCGGAGCCCTGTGCCTGCTGGCCGCCCAACGAATCGCCGCCGCCGACGGAGATCTCGACCACGCCCTTCTCGGAGTTGCGGTAGATCGTCCCGATGGAGAGACCGTCTCGCCGAGGCGGCCGGCTCGGAGCTCTCGACGGTGACATCGCGTACGACGGTGCTCGAGTCGTCGGAGAGCACGGCGAAGGCGGTCGCGCCGACACCGACGCCGAGCCCGAGGGCCGCGACGAAGCCGGCGAGCAGGAGTGGGGTGCGGTTGCGGGTGGGGTTCACAGACATTCCTTTCGGGTTGGTAGCAGATCGATGAGAGCCGCCGTCTGTAAATGCCTGCTGAGACGCGGCTAAGAAGTCGCTAAGACTCCCGCCGACGCATTGGCGCAGAGCGCACAATGCGCGCGTGGACATCCTCGTCGTGGACGACGAGCGCGCGGTCCGCGACTCCCTGCGCCGCGCGCTCGAGCTCGAGGGCTATCGCGTGGAGCTCGCCGAGGACGGCGAGCAGGCGCTGCGCCGGCTCGACCTCGAGCCGCCTCCGGACGCCGTCATCCTCGACGTCCTCATGCCGGGAGCCGACGGCCTCGAGGTCTGTCGGCGCCTGCGCCAGGGCGGCAACGAGGTGCCCGTCCTGATGCTCACCGCCCGTGCGGAGGTCGACTCGCGGGTCGCCGGCCTCGACGCCGGCGCGGACGACTACCTGCCGAAGCCCTTCGCGCTCGCCGAGCTGCTCGCGCGCCTGCGGGCGCTCCTGCGGCGCCTCGGCGGGGAGGACGGCGACTCGCGGACGTGCTTCGGTTCGGCGATCTCGAGCTCGATCCCGGCACGCGCGAGGTGCGCCGCGGGGGCAAGCCCATCGAGCTGACGCGTACGGAGTTCTCGCTCCTCGAACTGTTCCTGCGCAATCCGCGACAGGTGCTCACGCGCTCCATCATCTTCGAGCGCGTGTGGGGCTACGACTTCGGGCCTTCCTCGAACTCGCTCGACGTCTACATCGGGTACCTGCGGCGCAAGACCGAGGCGGGCGGCGCCGGCAGGCTGATCCACACGGTGCGCGGCGTGGGGTACGCACTGCGCGAGTCATGATCCGGCCGCTCCAGAACATGAGCTTCCGCGCGCGCATCGCGCTCGCGTCGGCGCTCGGGGTCGCGCTCGCGGTCGTGCTCGCGTCGGCGGTCGTGTACGTCGTCGCCGGCGAGCAGCTGAGGGCGCCCGTGGACGAGGCGCTCGAGCGTCGCGCTACCGAGCTCGAGCTCAACCCGATCGCGAAGATCCCGGACGCCAACGGCGGCTGCGGCCTCGCCCTCAGGCCGGGATTCGGGGAGGCGCGCGCGTACGTCCAGGTCGTCACGCTCGCCGGCGAGCGGTGCGTGCCGCCGCTCCAGGAGATCGAGCTCCCCGTGGACGACCGCGCGCTCGGCGTCGCCGCCGGTCGGCCGAGCGGCGTTCTGGGACGAGACCGAGGTCCGCGGCGAGCACCTGCGCGTCTTCACGTTCAACTACGGGCCGGGCTCGGCGGTGCAGGTCGCTCGCCCGCTGACGGAGGTCGACGACTCGCTGCAGCGGCTCGGCGTCTTCCTCCTGCTCATCGCGGCGTCGGGCATCGCGCTCGCCGCCGTGCTCGGCCTCTTCATCTCGCGTGCGGCGCTCGGCCCGGTGACGCGGCTGACCGAGACGGCCGAGCGCGTCAGCGTCACCGGGCGATCTCTCCGAGCGAATCGAGGTCGGCGGCGGTGACGAGTTGAGCCGCCTCGCGACGAGCTTCAACACGATGCTCGGAGCGCTCGAGGAGTCGACGCGCGCGCAGCGCCAGCTCGTGGCCGACGCGTCGCACGAGCTCCGGACGCCGCTCACGAGCCTGCGGACGAACATCGAGGTGCTCGCGGGCAGCCGCGAGCTCCCGGACGACGAGCGGAAGCGCCTGCTCACGGACGTCGTGGAGCAGCTCGAGGAGATGACGACGCTCATCTCCGAGCTGATCGAGCTCGCGCGCGCCGAGCAGCAGGTCGCCGAGCCCGAAGACCTGCGCCTCGACCTCCTCACCGAGACCGCGCTCGAGCGGGCCCGGCGCAACCAGCCCGGCGTCACCTTCGACGCGGACATCAGCAAGTCGGTCGTCCGTGGCGTTCCCGCGACGCTCGAGCGCGCGATCACCAACCTGCTCGACAACGCCGCCAAGTGGAGCCCGCCCGGTGCGGAGGTGCAGGTCGAGGTGCGGAACGGCTCTGTCTCGGTGCGCGACCACGGCCCGGGCATCGCCGAGGAGGACCTCCCGTACGTCTTCGACCGCTTCTACCGTGCGCGCTCCGCACGCGGGATGCCGGGTTCGGGTCTCGGGCTCGCGATCGTCCGCCAGGTCGCCGAGGCGCACGGGGGAGAGGTCGTCGCCGAGCGCGCAGCCGGCGGCGGGACGAGGATGATCCTGAGGCTCACCGGCGCGCAGCCGGCATCGGCGACGGAGCCGACCGACGTCGCTCCGACCTCGCTTCAGCCGACCTCCGGTTGAGAAACGCCTGGTCTTAGCGACTTCTTAGCCGCTCCTCAGCGCTTTCTCAGAGCACGCTGGTTCGCTGCGGCGCATGTTCTACGTGACCTACATGCTCGCGGAGCTCCGCAGGCGGAGCGGCCGCACCGTCCTCACCGCGCTCGGCCTTGCCATCGGCGTCGGGCTCGTCGTGACCGTCAACGCCCTCTCTACCGGCCTCGACCGCGCACAGGCCGCCGTGCTCGAGCCGCTCACCGGCCTCGGCACGGACATGTCCGTCTCGCGGCCGATCGACTTCTCGTCCGCGGATCCACAGGGCGGCTTCCCGCAGCTTTCGGAGAAGGAGCGCGAGCAGCTGCAGGAGGAGAACGGCGGCGCCCGGGTCGGGCTCACCGAGCTCGGCGAGCCCGGGTCGAAGTTCTCGCGCGACACCTTCGTCTCCACCTCGCAGCTCTCGTTCGACGCGAGCGAAGTCGCCGAGATTCGCAAGCTCGACGGCGTCGAGGGCGCTGCGGGCGGGCTCACGCTGAACTCGATCCACATCGAGGGGACGGTTCCCGAGCAAGCCCCGGAGCCCGGCCTTCGCCTGCGCACTCCGGGCGCCGGCCCACCGGATGACATCGACGTCTCGAGCCTGTCGGTCGGCGGCGTGGACCGCACGAACGACGATCTCGGCGCCATCACGCCCGGCCAGCTCACGAGCGGCCGCTGGTTCGGCACGGGCGAGGCCCGCGAGGCGATCCTGAACGAGAGCTATGCGAGTCGGGAGGGTCTCGAGCTCGGGGACAAGGTCACGCTCGGTGGCAAGAAGTTCACGGTCGTCGGGATCGCGGAGACGCCCCTCGGCGGGCAGTCCTCGGACGTGTACGTCGAGCTCTCGCAGCTGCAGGCGCTCTCCGACCGTGAGGGCCGCGTGAACACGGTCTACGTCCGGGCGGAGAGCGCCGACGACGTCGCCGCGGTGGCCGCGGCGATCGAGCAGACCGTCGACGGAGCGTCGGTCACGACCGCCGAGGATCTCGCCGACCGCGTTTCCGGAACGCTCGTGGACGCGAAGAACCTGGCCGGCACGCTCGGCACTGCGCTCATGGTGGTCGGGCTCCTGTCCGCGTTCCTCATCGCGAGCCTGCTCACGCTCTCGTCGGTGACGAAGCGGATCCGCGAGCTCGGGACGCTGAAGGCGCTCGGCTGGCCGCAGCGGCTCGTCGTGCGCCAGGTCACCGGCGAGTCGCTCCTGCAGGGCCTGCTCGGCGGCGCTCTCGGAGTCGTCCTCGGGCATCGGTGGCGCGCTCCTCGTCGGTGCGCTCGCGCCTTCGCTCGAGGCGACGGTCGGCGCGGCCGAGGAGACGGCGGGCTTCGCGGGCCGGCTTCTCAGGAGGCGGCCCCTTCGGCCAGGGCTCCATCGAGCCGACGTCGACCGACGTCGCGCTCGACGCGCCGGTGAGCCCGTCGCTCATCGTCGCCGCCGTCGGCCTCGCGCTTCTCGGCGGACTCGTCGCCGGGGCCGTCGGCAGCCTCAGGGCCGCACGCCTCCGTCCCGCCGACGCGCTGCGCCACATCGACTGAGGCACATCCACTGGCATGGAAAGGAACGACGTGAACGCTTCCAGCACCACCACACCCGTCTACGAGCTCCGCGGAGTCTCGAAGACGTACACGCTCGGCGGCGGTCAGGTGCACGCCGTCCGGGACGTGGAGCTGACCCTCGCCGCCGGAGAAACGGCGGCGATCGTCGGCCCGAGCGGCTCGGGCAAGACGACGCTGCTCCAGCTCCTCGGCGCACTCGACCGCCCGAGCGCGGGCGAGGTCTTCTTCGAGGGGCGCGACATCGCGCGGCTCGGCGACGGCGAGCTCGGCAAGCTCCGGCTGCGCACCTTCGGGTTCGTCTTCCAGCAGTTCAACCTCATCCCGACGCTGACCGCCGCGCAGAACGTCGAGATCGCGCTCGCCCCGTCCGGGGTCGCGGGCGAGAAGCGGCGCGAGCACGTCATCGAGCTGCTCGAGAAGGTTGGACTCGCGCCGCGTGCCGAGCACGTCCCGAGCAAGCTCTCGGGCGGCGAGCAGCAGCGCGTCGCCATCGCGCGGGCGCTCGCGAACGAGCCGCACGTCCTGCTCGCGGACGAGCCGACCGGCAACCTCGACACCTCGACGGGAGCGGAGATCATCGACCTCCTGCTCTCGCTTTCGGCCGAAGGCGAGCGCACCGTCGTCGTCGTCACCCACGACCACGACATCGCCCGCCGCGCGGGCCGCGTCGTGCGGATGCAGGACGGCCGCCTGCTGCCGGCCGAGTGACATGGACAGGCGCATGAAGCTGAAGTACGCCGCCGTCGCAGTCGCGGCCCTCGTGCTCGCGGCCTTCGTCGGTGCCGCCGCAGCGCTCGCCACCGCGGGCTTGCTCGACGACGACGGCGAGCGCCTCGCGCGAAGCGCGGAGCCTCGATTCGTGGTCCCGGAGCTCGACGAGCGGATGTTCGGGGATCGCGCCCCGTTCGGATTCGGTGGGCCGCTCCGCTTCGAAGGCTGGCTCGATCTCGAGGAGGCGGCCGGCTACCTCGGGCTCGACCCCGAAGAGCTTCACGACGAGCTAGTCGACGGGAACTCGCTCGCGGACGTCGCCCGCGACGAAGGCAAGTCGGTCGACGGCCTCGTGATGGCGCTCGTCGGTGCCGCAGAGGAGAGGATCGACGACGCGGTCGCGAGCGGCCGTCTCTCCGCTGAGCAGGCGGACGAGCTGAAGGAGGATCTCGAGGAACGCATTCAGGACCGCGTGAACGACGAGTTTCCCCTGCCGAAGCCGTTCGGGTTCGAGCGCGATTTCGAGCGACCTCGCGGATTCAAGGGATAAATGCGCGTGTTATCCCTCGTTCGGTTTCGAGGGGTAACTCGATCGAGGGATTGCATCCCCCAAATGAGCGACTTACATGAGACAGGGGAGAGGGGAAGGGAGCCGCGTGCCCGCCCCTCGTGGGCGGGCCGCGGCAGCTTTGCCCCTCCCCGCCACTTCTCGCCGGCCCGCTACTATGGCTCCCAGGCCTCGCCGCGCGTGTCCCAGCCGATCAGGACATGGCCGGAGATCAGCGCCGCGATTCGTGCGAGCAGCGCAGGATCCGCCTCGCCGTCGACCCAGAGCTCGCCGATCGCCGCGCCCTGGAACACGACCGGGACCCTCGTGCGGCGGGTGTCGTCCGCCTGACCGGCCTGCGGGCCGACGACGAGCTGCGCCTCTTCCAGGAAGGCGATCCCAGCCCACGTGACCCCCGGCTCGGCAGTGAGCGCCTCGACCGCCGCGCGAAGCAGGTCGTCCGGCTCGCCGCCCCGCTCGAGGACCCGTTCGATCTCCTCGAGCGCCCGGTCGCTCACTCTTCGAGGTCTGCGCCCTCGAACGCGCGCACGGAGGCGCGGATCTGTTCCGGGATCGGGACCGGCCGGCGCTGCTCGAGGTCGACGAGGACGAGCGTGAGCTGGGCGGTGACCATCAGCTCGTCGTCGGGCAGCCGGTATGCCGCGCACTCGTAGGTCATGCTCGTCCTTCCGATCCGGCGGATCCGGACGAACGCCTCGAGCAGGTCGTCGAAGCGCGCGGGCGCGTGGTACTCGACCTCGATCGCGCGCATGACGAAGTCCCCGCCCGTACCGGTGAACGGCGCCTCGTGCAGGTGCCGGTGGTACTCGGTGCGCGCGTGGTCGAAGTAGGGGAGGTAGCGCCCGTAGTAGACGATCCCCTGCGCGTCGGTGTCGGAGAACCAGACGCGAGCGAGCGCCGAGTACTTGAAGGGCGGCCTGCGGTCGGTGACGCGGCCGAGCTCGAGCGCGTCCTCCATCGTCCTACGACCTGATCAGCTCGAGCACTTCGTCGCGCTTCTCCTCCATGCGCTCCTGGGAGAAGGCCTCGAGGTTGAGCCGCAGCAGCGGCTCGGTGTTCGACGGGCGCACGTTGAAGTGCCAGTCGTCGAAGTCGATCGGAGATGCCGTCGAGGTGCGACACGCGCGCGCCCTCGGCCGCGTAGCGCTCCTTCAGCTCCTGCAGCTTCAGCGGGACGTCCGAGACCGGCGTGTTGATCTCGCCCGGTGAGGAAGAAGCGCTCGCGGAACGGCGCGAGGATGCTCCGAGAGCTTCTGCCCGCGACGCGACAGCAGGTCGAGCATGAGCAGGAACGGGACGACGCCCGTGTCGGCCTGCGAGAAGTCGCGGAAGTAGTAGTGGGCCGAGACCTCGCCCCCGAAGACGGCGTCGTCCTTGCGCATGCGCTGCTTGATGAACGCGTGGCCGACGCGGTTCATGAGCGGAACCCCGCCCGCGCGCTCGATCGTCTCCGGAACGGCGCGGCTGGCGCGGACGTCGTAGATCACCTTCGAGCCCGGGCTCGCGCTCGAGCACGGCTTGTGCGAGAAGCGCGGTGATGAAGTCGCCGGGCACGAACTCGCCGGTGTCGTCGACGAAGAAGCAGCGGTCGGCGTCGCCGTCGAAGGCGACTCCGAGATCGGCGGCCTCCTCCCGCGTCTTCCGCACGATGAACTCGCGGTTCTCGGGGAGCAGCGGGTTCGGCTCGTGGTTCGGGAACGTCCCGTCGGGCTCGAAGTGACAGCGGACGACGTCGAGCTGCGGGAGCCGCTCGAGCACCGGCGGCAGCATCACGCCCGCCATCCCGTTCGCCGTGTCGATGACGACGCGAAGCGGGCGGATCGCGGCCGGGTCGACGAAGGAGAGCACCTTCGCCACGAAGCCCGGCCAGACGTCCTCGGTGCGAACCTCGCCGCGCCGCTCGACCGGCCCGAAGCCGGCGAGCGCGCGCGCCTTCACGTCCTCGAGGCCGGAGTCGCCCCCGACCGGCAGCGCGCCGCGGCGCACGATCTTCATCCCCGTGTACTCGGCCGGGGTTGTGCGACGCGGTGACGCAGATGCCGCCGTCGAGCCCGAGCTCCCCGACCGCGAAGTAGACCATCTCCGTCCCGACGAGCCCGATGTCCAGGACGTCGGCGCCGCCGTCGGCCGCTCCTTCGATCGCCGCGGCGGCCATCGTCGGCGAGGAGAGGCGCATGTCGCGTCCGACGGCGATGGTGCGGGGCTCGAACTGCTCTGCGTACCCGCGCGCGACGAGGTAGGCGCCCTCCTCGTCGAGCTGCGAGGGGTAGAGGCCGCGGACGTCGTACGCCTTGAAGACCGACGGATCGAGCACGCGTGGATGCTAGTGGCGAGTTTCGAGAGCCGCGACGCGGCCGCGAAGCGGACGCCTTCAGGGATCTTCGCGCGCCCAGGATCCGCGCGAGCGGATCCTAGGCTTGCGCACAACCGGGATTGGCGGCGCCCCCGAGCGCGTTTCTACACTTCAGTCATGGAGCGGAAGCTCGCAACCGTGCTGTTCGTGGACATCGTCGACTCGACGAGCCTCGTCACCGCGTCCGACCCCGAGGTCGTGCGGCGGCGCGTGAACCGCTTCTTCGAGCTGGTCTCGCACTGCGTGACGATCCACGGCGGCATCGTCGAGAAGTTCGCCGGCGACGCAGTTCTCGCGGCCTTCGGCGTACCGCAGGCGCACGAGGACGACGCGCTGCGCGCGGCTCGTGCGGCCCTCGCGATGCGCGAGGCGGTCGTCGAGCTCGGCATCGAGGCGCGTATCGGTATCGAGGCGGGCGAGGTCGTCGTCGAGGACGCCGATTCCACCTTCGTCACCGGCGAGGCCGTCAATCTTGCAGCGCGGCTCCAGCAGGCGGCGCGGCCGGGCGAGATCCTCGTCGGCCCGACGGCCAACCGCCTCGCGTCCGGGACGCTCGTCGTCGAGGATGCGGGCCCGCTCGAGCTCAAGGGCATGAACGGGCAGCTGCGGGCGTGGCGCGTCATGGACGCGACCGACGGCCCCGCTCGGCCCGTCGGGCCCGCGCGCGCCGCTCGTCGGCCGCGAAACCGAGCTCGAGCTGCTCGAGAACACCTTCGCCCGCACCGTGCGCGACGGCCGCGCGCACCTCTTCACGATCTTCGGCGAGCCGGGCATCGGCAAGAGCCGGCTCGCGCGCGAGTTCGTCGACAGCCTCGAGCGCGCGAGCGTGCTCACCGGGCGCGCCCTGCCGTACGGCGAGGGCGTGACCTACTGGCCGCTTGCCGAGATGGTCAAGGCGGCGGCGGGCATCTCCGACGACGACCCGCTCGAGGAGGCGTTCGCGAAGCTCAAGGCCTGCTGCGAGGAGGAGACCGTCGCCGACGTTCTCGGTCTCGCCTCGGGGATGCTGGAGGCGCTCGAGGGCGAGCGAAGCGCGCAGGAGATCTCCTGGGCCGCTCGCGAGGTGATGCAGACGCTCGGCGACGTCCAGCCGCTCGTGCTCTTCTTCGAGGACATCCACTGGGCCGAGGAGCCGCTCCTCGACCTCATCGAGCACCTCGCCGACTGGGTGCGCACGCCGCTCCTGATCCTCTGCCTCGCGCGGCCGGAGCTCCTCGACACGCGCCCCGGCTGGGGCGGCGGCCGCGTCCGCTCGACCGCGATCGAGCTCGAGCCGCTCTCCGCGGAGGAGAGCGAGCTCCTCGTCGAGAAGCTCGTCTTCCAGCTCGCCGGCACCTCGGGCGAGATCCCGCCGCCCCTCCCGGCGGAGCTCCTCGAGCGCACCGAGGGCAACCCGCTGTTCGTCGAGGAGACGATCCGCATGCTCGTCGAGAGCGGCGCCGGCAACGGCGGCCCGGCACGCGTCCCCGACACGCTGCAGGCGCTCATCGCCGCCCGCATCGACCACCTCTCGCCGCAGGGCAAGACGCTGCTCCAGCGCGCGGCGGTCATCGGTCGCGTCTTCTGGAAGGGCGCACTCGAGCACCTCTCGCCGGACATCGAGGACATCGACGCGCTCCTCGACGATCTGCTCCAGCGCGAGTTCCTGCTCCGCGAGCCGCGCTCGTCGATCTCGGGCGAGCATGCCTACCGCTTCAAGCACCTGCTCATTCGCGAGGTCGCGTACACGGGGCTCGCGAAGCTGGCGCGCGCGCACACACCACGCGCGCTTCGCGCAGTGGCTCGCGGAGCGCACCGGCGACGAGCTGATGGAGATCCGCGCGTACCACCTCGACCAGTCCGTCGAGTTCCTGACCGAGCTCGAGGGCGCGCCTCCCGAGGAGCTCGCGAACGAGACCGCGGGCGCGCTGGTGAAGGCGGCGAAGCGCGCGATCGCGCGCGAGGCGTACGCGCACGGCGCGCAAGCTCGGGCTGCGGGCGATCGAGCTCAGGCCCACGCTCTGGGCTCGCTAGGTCGCCGCCCGGGCGGCGTGGAGGCTCCAGGACTGGGGCTCCGTCCAGGTCGAGATGGAGAAGGTGCGCGACCACGCCCGCGAGCGAGGGCGAGCGGGTCGTCGAGGCGCTCGCGTTGACCGGTCTCGCAGAGGCGAACGCTGAAGCGCGACGGCGACGCCGCCGGCGCCACGAGTGCTCGTCGACGAGGCGCTACGGATCCTGGCCAGACCGAGGACGATCCGGTCGCGCTACTTCGACGCGCTCATGGCGCGCGCAGTGCTCGTCCGCCTGGCTGGGATCGGACGACGGACTACGTCCGCTACATGGAGCGCGCGTACGTGACCGCCCTCGACGCCGAGCGCAAGGACCTCCAGACGCTCGCCGCGCAGGCTCTCGCCGGCTCGCATCTGATCGCTCTCGAGCTCGACGAGGCCGAGCTCCTGATCACCCGAGCCCTCGAGCTCGCGGGCGAGAGCGGCAGCGTCCGCGCTCGGATGAGCGCGACGCTGGTCGTACGGCTGGTTCCTGAGGCTGAAGGGCGAGCTCGACGCGGCGGAGACGGTCTTCGAGGAGGTGCGCTCGACCGCGGAGGAGCTCGGCATCGAGCCCATGGTCGCCGGCGCCCTGCTCAAGCTGGGCTGGCTCGCGCGGAGCAAGGGAGACCTTCGCCGCTCGGAGAAGATGTTCCGCGAGGCCGTTCGCTTGACGAGCGTTCGCGGCGACCGCGGGCTGCTCCCCGACTACCAGGCCGCGCTCGCGACGACGCTCGTCGACCTCGGCAAGGTCGACGAGGCCGAGCGGCTCGCGCTCGAAGCAGCCGCGACACGCCGTGCCCGAGGACACCATGTGCAAGATCTTCGCCACGACCGCGCTCGCCTCCGTTCGTGCGGCGCAGCGGCGCGACGACGAGGCAGAGGAGCTCTTCGTGTCGGCGATCGCGCTGACGCGCGGCGGTCGAACTACAAGCTGTACGAGATGCATCCGCTCGAGCGCGCTCGTCGCCTTTCTCCGCGATCGCGGTCGCGACGGGGAGGCGAGGCCTACGAGGCGCGGCTCGCGGAGCTCTCCCCGCCCGCCGGAGAGAACGGCCAAGATCGCCTGACTCGAGCGCTCGTCCGGCGACTCCGAGATCACCGTCGCCGGCCGCTCGAAGCGCTCGAGCGCGTCCCGCAGCGGGTCGGCACGGAGCGTCCCTTCGCCGTAGGGCAGGTGCTTCGTCTCGTTCCGGTTCGCGAAGGCGATGTCGGAGAAGTGGATGTGGAACGGCGCTCCCGCCGGAAGGACCTCGTCCGCCGCCTCGAGCGCCTCGGCGAACGGCTCGACGCCGAGGTACGCGCCGTCGCTCGTCGCGTGCATGTGCGCGAAGTCGAGCACGGGGCGGACCCAGTCGGTGCGGCGCGAGATCTCGAGGACGTCGTCGAGCGAGCCGAGGTCGCGGACGCGTCCCATCACCTCGACGCCGAACGGGACGGCGCGGTCCTTCGCCACGAGGCGCTCGCGGAGCGTCCCGAGCTGCTCGACGACCGCGTCGATCGCGTCCTCGCGGCTCCGCTCGAGCAGGAAGCCCGGGTGGAAGACGACGACCTCGGCTCCGCTCGCCGCCGCGATGCCGGCGCTGCGGTCGAGCGCGCCGACGGCCGACGAGAACTTCCGGCCGCTCGGCTCGACGTGGCCCATGAACCCGAAGAGCGGCGCGTGCACGGAGAGCGCGACGTCGTGCTCCCGCGCGAGCTCTCCGAGCCGCTCGGCGAACGGGTAGTCCATCCAGAAGCCGGTCTCGAAGTCGATCTCGCAGGCGGTGTAGCCCGCGCGCGAGCAGGCTCTCGATCGCTTCCTCGGGCGACTCGCGCGAGGGCAGCCGCGCGAGGCCCGACGCGGATGTCGGCGGTGGCATGCGCCCATGCTATTGCGCGATGTGATTGCCTTCACCTGACGTGAAGGCGACCCTCCTGCTCGCGGACTACGCCGTCGTCTCGGACGGCAAGCTGACGATCGTGGGCGGCGGCTGGTCGCAGACGGGGCCTGAGCCGTCCTCGTTCGGCATCGGGCTGCTGATCCAGGTGCCGTGGGATCAGGCGAACACGATGCACGCGTTCTCGGTCGAGCTCCTCGACTCCGACGGCGCCGAGGTCGTGCTCCAGACGCAGGAGGACGAGGAGCAGCCGGTCGCGTTCGGCGGCGAGTTCGAGGTCGGCCGCCCGCCTGGCCTCAAGCCCGGAACGCCGCTCGACTTCCCCGTCGCCGTCAACTCGACGCCGCTGCCGCTCGAGGCCGGGACGCTACGAGTGGCGGCTGACGATCGACGGGGGCTCGCGCGAGGACTGGACGCTGCCGTTCACCGTGCGCGGCGAGGAAGCCTGAGCGGCCCGGGCCGGGCTGAACGACGAGCGCGTAAATCGCGCTCGTTGCAGCGGGAAACGAGCTCCGGAGCCAGCGCCACGTCGTCCGACGCCCTCCGTACCCTCGCAGGCATGTCCGAACGCCCAAACCGCATCGACCTTCTCGAGCTCGACATCGACCTCCGGCTGACCGATCTCTGGCGCGAGGCCGCCGACGTCTCCGAGTGGAACCTCGAGGTCGTCGCCGCCTTCATCCGCGCGGCGTACGGCAAGGGCTACTGCGACGCGCTCACCGAGGAGTCCCCCGGCGCGCTCTGCCTCGAGCACGGCTACCGCATGCCCGAGCGGCGCGAGGCGAGCACCGCCTGGCCGCAGCGAGAAGCGGCCTAGAGCCCGCTCTCCTCGAGCGACCGCTCGACAGGTCGCAAATAGCGAGATTCAGTAGGGGCACCCCGGCCCACCACCCACTGCGAGCATAACGCCGAAATCCTCGCGAGTGGGTCACGAGATGTGTCAAAACAGTAAAAGCCGCGCGCGTGCACTCGCGTCGCAGCTCGCTGAGCGCGCTCAGTACCGTCGGCTCGTAGCCCCTGCCGCGCGGGCGACGCGTCGGCCGCGACTACACTCTCTCTCGTGGCACGGAAGGCGAATCCCGCGCGCCTCGTGATCGCGCTGCTCGTCGCGTCGGTGCTGGCGGTCTTCCTCCTCTACACCTCGATCGCGGGCGGCGGCAACCCGTCGATCGCGCCGAGCGAGCTCGCGGGCAGGACGGGCAGGTTCAGCTCGCCGGGCTCGTCGTCGGCCCGGTGCAGGGCGACGCCCACGCGGGCGGGCTCCGCTTCCGGCTGCGCGACATCGGCGGGAACGTCGAAGGCGTCCGTGCGCGTCCGCTACACGGGCTCCGTCCCTGACCTGTTCAAGGTCGGGCGCCACATCGTCCTCGACGGGCGGCTTCGAGCCGGGACGTTCGTCGCCGAGCCGGGCTCGATGATCACGAAGTGCCCGTCGAAGTACGTGCCGAAGAAGACCGACTCGGCCTGACGGAGGCCCCATGGCCGAGCTCGGTCGCGCCGCCCTCGTCGTCACCCTCGGACTGACCGTCTACGCGCTCGTCGCGGGCGCCGCGGCCGCGTACCTCGGGCGCCGTCGACTTGCGCTCTCGGCCCAGAACGCCCTCGTCGCGGCGTTCGGATCGACGCTGGTCGCGTCCGGCGTCCTGCTCGCCGCCCTGCTCCGCAACGACTTCTCGTTCACCTACGTCGCGCAGACGACGAGCGAGGCGCTGCCGACGCGCGTACACGATCTCGGCGTTCTGGGGCGGCCAGGAAGGATCGCTGCTTCTCTGGCTGCTCGTCCTGACCGGCTTCGCAGCCGCGGCGGTCCGGCTGAACCGCGGATGGGCGCGCGATCTCGTGGTCTGGGTCGTGCCGGTGTTCGCGGCGGTGGCCGTGTTCTTCTCGTTCCTCGTCGTCGCGGTCGCGAGCCCGTTCGCGACGCAAGCCGCGCCCGGTGGACGGCGCCGGGATGACGCCCAGCCTCCAGAACCCGTACATGCTCGCGCACCCGCCGCTGCTCTACCTCGGCTACGTCGGGCTCACGGTGCCCTTCGCCTTCGCGATGGGCGCCCTCTTCTCCGGTCGGATGGACGAGCGCTGGCTCGTCGCCACGCGCCGCTGGACGCTCATCGCGTGGACGGCGCTCGGCATCGGGCAGCTGCTCGGAGCCCACTGGGCGTACGAGGAGGTGGGATGGGGCGGCTACTACGCGTGGGATCCGGTGGAGAACGCCGCGCTCATGCCCTGGCTCGCCGCGACCGCGTTCCTGCACTCGGTGATGATCCAGGAGAAGCGCGGGATGCTGCGCGTCTGGAACGTGCTGCTCGTCATCCTCGCCTTCTCGCTCTCGCTCTTCGGCACGTTCCTGACGCGCTCCGGCGTCGTGAACTCGATCCACTCGTTCACGCAGAGCTCGATCGGACCGTGGTTCCTCGCGTTCATCGGCGTCGTGGTCGCGGTCTCGCTCGCCGTCGTCTTCTGGCGGCTGCCGCGACTTCGCTCGCCGACGAAGCTCGAGTCGCCGATTTCGCGCGAGGCGGCGTTCCTGTACAACAACCTCCTGCTGCTCGCGCTCTGCCTCGCGATCTTCTGGGGTGTCGTGTACCCGATGATCTCCGAGGCCGTGCGCGGCGAGGCGATCGTTCTCGGCCGCTCCTACTACGACTTCTTCCTTCGCATCTTCGGGCTCCCGCTGCTCCTGCTCATGGGCATCGGGCCGCTCGTCGCGTGGCGGCGCGCTTCGCTTCGGAGCCTGCTGACGACGTTCCGCTGGCCGACCGGTGTCGCGCTCCTGGCCGGCGTCGTCCTCCTCGCGCTCGGCGCCGGGCAGCTCCGTGCCCGGCCTGATCGCGTACACCTTCTCCGCCTTCGTTGCGACCACGATCGTGCTCGAGTTCGTGCGCGGGACGCGCGCGCGGAAGGCGCTCGGCGCGGCCTCGTGGCCGGGTGCGTTCTCGTCGCTGATCTCGCGCAACCGGAGGAGGTACGGCGGCTACGTCGTCCATGCCGCGATCGTGCTGCTCGCGATCGGGATCGCGGGATCGAGCGCGTTCGACACCGTCGCCGAGGCGCGGCTCGAACGCGGAGACGCGATGACGATCGCCGACTACCGGCTGACGTACGAGTCGCTCGACGAACGCCTCGCCGCGAACGCGACCGAGATCCGCGCGACGCTCCGCGTGGAGCGCGGCGACCGCGATCTCGGCACGCTCGAGGCGGGAAAGAACGCGTACACCGTCGAGCAGCAGGTCTCGAACGAGGTCGGCATCCGCAGCGACCGCGCTCACCGGCGAGGACCTGTTCGTGATCGCCGAGCAGATCGACCCCGACGGAACGGTCTACTTCCGTGTCTTCGTCAAGCCGCTCGTCAACCTCATCTGGATCGCAGGCCTCGTCTTCCTGCTCGGGTCGCTGATCGCGCTGTGGCCGGACGCGCGCGAGCAGCGCCGGCTGGTCGCCCGCACGCGCGAGGTCGGCCTCCCGGCCACACGTTGACGCTCGCGTTGCTGCTCGCCGCGATCCTCGCCATCGCCTGCGTCGTAGTGGTGGCGCTGCCGTTCCTCACGGAGCCCGAGCCCGAGTCCGATAGCCTCGCCGAGCTCGACGAGCCCGAGAGGCGCCGGCTGGAGCTGCTCGAAGCGCGTGACCGCGCGCTCGCGGCGCTCAAGGAGCTCGAGTTCGACCACAGGACGGGAACGATCTCGGACAGCGACTACCGAACGCTCGTCGGGCCCCTTCGCCGCGAGGCAGCGGCGGCGCTGCAGGCGCTCGAGCCGCAGCGCCGCCGACGCCGATCGCGCGGAAGTCGGGGGAGGGACGTCCGACCGGCGAGCGAATCTCGTGAGCATGAGACGACGACTTCCCGTCGTTCTCGGCCTCGCCTGGCGCTCGTCTCTCTCGGCGACGGCAGCGGGGCAGGACATCGAGGATCGCAAGGCGTCGATCGACGCGCGCATCGCGGAGCTTCGAGGAGGAGATCGAGGCGGCGAAGGAGAACGAGGGCGTCCTCACGACGCAGCTCGGCGCCGTCGTCGAGGAGCTACGCGCCGCGCAATCCGCCGTGGAGTCGGCGCAGGGAGCGCTCGACGTGCTCGAAGCGGAGCTCGCGACGGAGCAGGAGCGCCTCGAGCGTCTCACGGCGCTGCTGAACGAGCAGACGCGGCGGCTTCGGATCCTGCAGGCCGAGTTCCAGCGCGCGATGGAGATCCTCGAGTCTCGCGTGCGCAGCGATCTACATCCAGCAGCAGCCGGACGTCCTCTCGATCCTCGTCTCGGCCGAGTCCTTCGGCGACGTCATCGACAGCTACGAGTTCATGAACCGGATCGGGCTCCAGGATCAGAGGATCGCGCGTCAGGTCGAGGACGCGAAGGCAAAGGCCGCCGCCAAGCGCCGGCAGACAGCTCGCACGCAGCGTCTCGCGGCCGCGACGGTGTCGGTGATCTCAGCGCGCACTGACGAGGCGCGCGTCGTCCGCGACGAGCTTGCGTCGAGTCGCGACACCCTCGCCGCTGCGCGACGGCTCAAGCAGAGCGCGCTCACGAACGCGCGCGAGTCGCGCGAGGAGTACCTCGAGGAGGTCGAGGCGCTCGTCGGCGAAGAGCGCCGAGCTCGCCGCTGCGATTCGCAACGCGCAGACCAATGCCGGCTCGACCGGCACCGGCGCGCCGTCGGCGGCCGGCTTCATCTGGCCGGTGAACGGGCCTGTCGTGAGCGGGTACGGCTGGCGCTGGGGGCGCATGCACGAGGGCATCGACATCGCAGCCTCCACGGGCACGCCGATCTGGGCCGCCGCGGCCGGCACGGTCATCTATGCCGGCTGGCTCGGGCGGATACGGCAACCTCGTGGTCGTCGACCACGGCAACGGGCTGTCGACTGCGTATGCCCACGCGTCGGCGATCCTCGTGACCGTCGGGCAGTCCGTCTCGCAGGGCGAGACGATCAGCGCTGATCGGCTCGACCGGAAATTCCTCCGGCCCGCACCTCCACTTCGAGGTTCGGGTCAACGGGTCTGCGGTCGACCCGCTGCTCTATCTCTGAGATGGCTCGACGGCCGCGCCTCGCCAAAGCCCCTCCGTTTCAAGGGGCCACCCCTGACCACCACCCGCTTTCAGCGTATCGCCGAAAAGCTCGCGTGTGTGTGACGAGCAGTGCCAAGAGCGTGACAATGCCGGCGGCAGACGACCGGGAGCTTGCTCGAGCTAGGCGGCTTCGGTGGCAGCGCGCGGAAGGTCGACCGGCACGACGCGGTGCAAGTCCGGGAGCGCACGCCAGCGTTCGTCCAGGCCGAGCCCGAAGCCTGCGAACAGCTCGTCGGGAACCGTGAATCCGACGTATCGGAGCGGGATGTCGTCCACGAGTCGCCGGTACGGCCGGTCGAGCAGCGTCACCGCGTGGAGGCTCTCCGGATTGCGGAGCGCGAGCGTGCGGCAGAGGAAGTTCAGGGTCAGCCCGGTGTCGACGACGTCCTCGACGAGGAGCACGTGCCGACCCTGCAGCAACGAGTCGACGTCCTTGAGCAGCCGGACTCCGCCCGCGCCGCTTCCGCGGTACGGAGCGAGCTCGATCACGTCGAGGGTATGAGGGATCGGCAACGCGCGCGTCAGGTCGGCGAGAAAGACGACGCTCGACTTGAGCGGCGCGATGAGAATCGGGTCGAGCCCCTCGTAGTCCCGCGCGACCTCCGGGCCGAGCTCGGCGACGCGCGCTGCGATCTGGTCGCGGCTCAGATAGACGGCACCGATGCTCTCCGTGCTCCGAGCGCGGTTCGCGGTCGCATGGCTACGACGCGAGGCGCAGCCGGTAGCGCTGCGCGAGGCTTTCGATGTCGCGTCGGTAGAAGAGCTTCACTCGGACGTCCGGATACAGCCGGCGCAGCTCGCGAAGCTTGCGGTTCTTGCGCGTCACGAGCGACTGCTTCATGACGGTGACCTCGATGAAGAGTTCCTGCTCCGGGAGGTAGAAGTCGGGCGTGAACGCGCTCACGATGCGGCCGTCCGCGTCGCGCGACGAGCACGAAGGATCTCGGCTCGTAGTCCCAGGGGACGCCGTAGTAGTCGAGGATCTTCGCGCACTCGAGTTCGCTCCGATTCGCGAACCGCGGAGGCTTGGAGCCACAATATGCCTGGAAAACAGGCATTTCGACTCGGCACTTGAGCCAGGGTACCAACCGCCTCGGACGGCTCTCGCCTCGTAGACTGTGGCCATGACGGAGGCCGGAGACGTGTTTCGGATCGCTCAGATCTCCGATCTCCACTGCGGCGGCGAGTACTTCGAGGCGAGCCTGCTCGAGCGCGCGATCAGCGAGATCAACGAGCTGAAGCCGGATGTTGTCGTCTGCTCGGGCGACCTGACGACGTTCGGATTCCGCCACGAGTACCTCACCGCGCGCGAGTACATCGACCGCACTCGACTGCGGACTCGATCGTGGTCGTGCCCGGCAACCACGACTCGCGCAACGTCGGCTACGTCCACTTCGAAGAGATGTTCGGCGACCGGAACTCGGTGCTGCGCAAGGACGGCGTTGCGATCGTCGCGATCGACTCGAGTGAGCCCGATCTCGACCACGGCCAGATCGGTCGCGGTCGCTACCGATGGATCGAGGAGCAGTTCTCGGAGGAGCCCGCCGACCTGCGGATCTTCGTCCTCCACCACCATCTGCTGCCCGTGCCGGGAACGGGCCGCGAGCGCAACGTCGTCTACGACGCGGGCGACGCGATCGAGTGCCTCCAGCGCGCGGGCGTGCGCCTCGTTCTCTCCGGCCACAAGCACGTTCCGTACGTGTGGCGACTGGAGGATCTCTTCGTCGTGAACGCCGGAACCGTCTCGTCGCTCCGGCTCAGGGGCAACACGCGACCTTGTTACAACATCATCGAGGTCGCGGACCGCAAGGTGGACGTCTGGCGGCAGCACCCGTTCCACGGCAGCCTGAAGCTCGTGTCGTTCTCGCTCGATACGCTCGAGTACGCGAAGTTCACCGGCGCGATCGAAGACGAGGTCACCGCCAAGACGTGAGAGCGCTCGCGATCGTCGACGGCGAGCACTACCCGCCCGTCGTCCGTGACGCGCTCGCCGAGCTTCCGTACGACTTCGTGGCGGCCGTGCTCGTCGGCGGGTCCGAGAAGCTCCGCGGAGCGGCGGACTACGGCGTTCCGCTCGCGGACGACCTCGCGTCGGCGATCGAGCAGTTCGCGCCCGAAGATGGTGGTCGACCTCTCGGACGAGCCGGTTCTCGGGCCGGTCGAGCGCTTCGCGCTCGCGAGTCGGGTCCTCGCGCAAGGCCTGCCGTACGTCGGCGCGGATTTCCGACTGGACCCGCCGGAGCTCGAGCCCTTCGATTTGCCTTCGATCGCGGTCGTCGGCACCGGCAAGCGCGTGGGGAAGACGGCGGTGACCGGCCACCTGGCGCGGCTGCTGGCCAGGGATCGGCGGGTCGTCGTCGTCGCGATGGGTCGCGGCGGCCCGCGGGAACCCGAGACGATCTCCGTTCCTCCGACTGTCGAGGCCCTCGTCGAGCTGTCTCGGGACGGTCGCCACGCGGCGTCCGACCACCTCGAGACCGCGGCACTCGCCGGTGTCGAGACCGTCGGCTGCCGTCGCGCCGGCGGCGGCCTGGCAGGCGGCGTCCTCACCTCGAACGTCGCCGCCGGAGCTCGGGCGGCGCTCGAGTTGCGAGCCCGATGTGGTCGTGTTCGACGGCAGCGGTGCGGCTATCCCTCCGATTGCGACCGACCGGACGGTCGTGGTCGTCGGCGGCCACCAGGATCCGACTGTCGCGGCCGGCTACCTGAATGCGTTCCGCCTGCTGCGCGCGGATCTCGTCGTCGTGACGATGGGGGAGAAAGGAGGCGGCTGGGAGTCGACGCGGGATGCAGTTCGTGCCGTCGTCGCGGCCGACGTTCCGGTGGTCGCGACCGTACTGCGGCCCGCGGCCCGCATTCGACGTTCGCGGGCGAACGGTGGCGTACTTCTGCACCGCTCCCGTCTCGGGCCACGGCCCCCTCGCTGCGCATCTCGAGCGCGAGCACGGTGCTGTCGTGACCCACGTCTCGGGGAACCTCGCGAATCGGTCGGCGCTGGCCGAGGAGCTCGCTAACGTCGATGCAGACGTCTTCCTGGTCGAGCTCAAGGCGGCCGCGATCGACGTCGTCGCGGAGTTCGCAATCGGCCGAAAAGCCGATATCGTTCTCGCGGCAAACGACGTCATCCCGTTATCAGCCGAGGGGGCCCTTGACGAGATGCTGCTGGAAATGGCACGAATAGAGCGGTGACCGAGCGTCGTCATGTCACACCGCTTCCGCTAGGCGGAGAGATCCCGTTCTCGAAGGGTCTCATGGCTCGCGCGCTCGTCGTCACGGGCCTCGACACGGAGCGGGCGTACCAGATCGCGCATCGTGCGGAGCGCGATCTCGCAGAGCGCGGCGCGCCCGCGTTGGATCTTGAGCGTCTCGCCGAGCTCGCGGCCGACGTGATCGGAGAAGAGAGCGCAGAGACCACGATCCGGAGGCTCAAGCGCCTCGACGCCCTCCAGCGCCTCGAGGAGCCGTTGTTGCTCCTCATCGGGGGTGCGACGGGGACCGGCAAGTCGACGATCGCGACGGAGGCCGCGCATCGCCTCGGCATCACGCGTGTGACGTCGACGGACTTCATCCGGCAGACGATGCGGGCGTTCTTCTCCGAGGAGTTCATGCCCTCCGTGCACTACTCGAGCTTCGAGGCGCGGCTTGCTCTCACGCGCGCCGAGGAGGAGGAGTCGGGCGACGCGGCCATCCTCGGCTTCCTCGATCAGACGAGGAATGTCCTCGTCGGCGCGCACGCTGCACTCGAGCGGGCAGCCACGGAGCACTGGTCGATGGTTCTCGAGGGCGTGCACCTCGTACCCGGGATGGTGGCCACCGAGTTCCGCAACGCGTTCGTCGTGCAGTGCGTCGTCGCGATCGAGGACGAGAACCTGCACCGAAGCCACTTCTGGGTGCGCGAGTACGCGACCGAAGGGCTGCGCCCGCTCGAGAAGTACCTGGACTCGGTGCCGCAGATCCGCCAGATCCAGGACTACCTCGTGGAGCGCGCGCGCCGCTACGACGTCCCGGTGATCGTGAACGACTCGCTCGACCGCGCGATCGGCGACGTCATGGATCTCGTGCTCCGCCGCGCTGACCAGCTGGTCGCGACGGCCTAGTTCAGCGAGGCACCTCGTCCCTACAATGACCTGCGATGGTCGCGCGCGAGGACGTCGTCGAGGCGCTGCATCAGGGTCGAGGACCCCGAGCTCGGCATGGACATCGTCGAGCTGGGCCTGATGTACGAGGTCGAGGTCGACGGGCCGAACGTGAAGATCACTCTACAGCCTCACGTCCATGGGCTGCCCGGCCGGCGCGATGATCGCGGACGGGATTCTCGACGCCGCGCGGTCGGTTCCGGGAGTCGAGTCGGCCGAGGCCGAGCTGACCTTCGATCCGCCGTGGACGCCCGACCGCATGTCGGACGACGCGAAGTTCATCTCGGTTCGGCACCCAGCTTCGGCTAGCCCGGAATCCGAGAACGACTTTTCCGAACTGCTCGCCCGCTTCGAGGTGCTCGTGCGCCGCAGCCGCCTCGGCGAGCGGGAACACGCGGTCGACGTGGACGCGGGCGCGGCCGCTGCGGATGAGGTCGTAGGCGGCTTCGAAGTCGGACGGCATGCCCATCGTCGAGCCGTAGACCGCGAGCTGCTTCCACCAGAGCCGGTAGAGCCGCGCGGGCGGGCTGTGGCCGAGTTGTCGCGCCGCAGACGACGATGCGGCCCTCCTGTGCCGCAGCGGCGAGCGAGCGCTCCCACGTGGCCTCGCCGACGGTCTCGATCACCACGTCAGCACCACGGCCGGAGGTCGCGTCCTTCACGGCCGCCGACGACGTCGTCGTTCGCGTGGTCGAGCGCTAGGTCCGCGCCCGAGCGACGCGCGCCCGCTCCAGCTTCTCCGCGCTCGACGAGGTGACGATGTCCGCGCGCCGAGCGCTCGTGCGAGCTCGAAGGCAGCGAGCGCGACGCCGCCGCCGATGCCCCAGATCAGAACCCACTCGCCTTCGGCGAGCCCGGCTTTCGTGACGAGCATCCGGTGCGCGGTCTCGAAGACGAGCGGGAATGCGGCTCCTTCTTCGAAGCTGAGTGCGTCGTCGAGGACGTACAGCTGTGACGCCGGCAGTGCCTTGAGCTCGCAGTACGTGCCGTCCGTGTGCTCGCCGACGACCGTGATGCGACCGTCGTGCACGATGCCGGGGTTGAGGACGACGCGGTCTCCGACCGCGAGCTCGTCGACGCCCTCGCCCAGCGCTGCGACCGCGCCGGCTCCGTCCGCGCCGAGGATTCTGGGCTTGGGAACCGAGGGCAGCCCCTTCCGCACCCAGACGTCCAGGTGGTTGAGCGCCGCCGCCCGAAGCGCCACGAGCACCTCGCCGGTCCCGGGCTCCGGGTCGGGTATCTCCTCGTAGCGGAGGACGTCCGGCCCTCCGTCTTCGTGAATGCGGATGGCCTTCACGAGGCAGAATCCTCGCATGACCGCCGCCGAGCTGGATCGGTTGGCCGGCGAGCTCGGCCTCGACGTCGTCGGAGCAGCGCCTGCCGACTCCCTACGAGGAGACCGAGGAGCACATTCGGCGGCGACAGGCAGCGGGGCTCTTCGCCGACATGCGCTTCACCATGGCGCGCCCTGAGGTGTCGTGTCATCCAGAGAGGCTCCTCGAAGGCGCGCGCTCGGTTGTGTCAGCGGCGCTCTCCTACTACGAGCCGGGGCCTGCTCCGGCCGCCGGCGCAGGGGCGGCTTCCTCGGTACACGTGGCGGGACGACTACGAGGAGCTCCGCCGGCGGCTCGCGGAGCTCGGCGAGCGGATCGGCGGCGCCTTCCGGGTCTTCGTCGACTCGAACGACCATGTCGACCGAGAGGCGGCCGTACGATCGGGAGTCGCGTTCTACGGCAAGAACACGATGGCCATCACGCGCCGCTTCGGTTCGTGGGTCGTGCTCGGCGTGCTCGTCACCGACGTCGAGATCGAGGCGACGCCGCCCCTCGAGCTCGACTGCGGCTCCTGCCGTCTGTGCATCGACGCCTGCCCGACGGGAGCGCTCGACGACCCGGGCGTCCTCGATGCAACGAAGTGCCTCTCGTACTGGAGCCAGGCTCCGGCCGCGATCCCCGATGAGTACCGCTCCGAGATGGGCGACATGGTGTACGGGTGTGACATCTGCCAGGACGTCTGCCCGTGGAACCGCGGGATCGAGAAGCGTCGCTCGCAGCCGCGTGAGGGTGACGCCTCGGCGCCCACCGTTTCCCTCCGCGAGTGGCTCGAGCGCGACGGCGTACGAGCTCATCTCGGAGTTCGATCGTCTCTACGTCCCGCGGAACGATCCGCGCTGGCTGCGACGCAACGCGCTGATTGCCGCCGGCAACGTCGGCGGCCCCGACCTCGCTGACGCGGTCGAGCACTACGCAGACGACGACGACCCGATCCTGCGCGACGCTGCCGAGTGGGCGCTCGGCCGGATGGCGGCGCGCTCGCCGTGAGCGAGTCGGCCGCCGGAGAGCGCCTCGCGATCCTCGTTCACGAGGTACGCAGTGCGGTTGCCGCGCTCGCCGCGATCGCGGAGGCATCCCGCGGGCCGGGGCTTGCACCCGATGCTCGGCGATCGCTCGTGAATCTCGCCCTGGCCGCATGCCGCGGCATCGAACGCAACGTCGTCGATGCGTCGGTCTCGTCCGTCCGGCTGGAGCAAGTCGACATCGGCCGGCTCGTGCGCGAGGCGGTGGCAGTTGCGGCGCTCGGTGGTGCCCGCGTCCGAGCCGAGGTGCACAGCGGCCTCCCGCCGCTGCGGGCGGACGCTCTTCGCGATCCGGCAGGCGCTCGACAACCTCATCGGCAACGCGATCGCGCACTGCGGGATCGGACGCGGACGTCGTCGTGACAGCGCGCGAAGGTGACGGACAGCTTCTGCTCTCGGTGGCGGACGCAGGCCGTGGGATCCCGGCCGACGAGCACGCTCGGATCTTCGAGGCAGGTGTCCGGCTCGACGGGAGCGGCCCGGGCACCGGTCTTGGGCTCGCGGTCGTTCGCGCTGTCGCGGAGGCGCACGGCGCGACGTTGCAGCTCGAGTCGGCGCCAGGCCGTGGATGCGATCGTTCACTCTCGTGTTTCCACGTCGGCTAGCCCGCGACGGACGCCTCGACCGATACCTGCGAAGGAGCGCTCCCGCCGCGTCGTGCTCGCGGCACCTCAAACGTCGCCTCGGCTTCGCGAGAGATCGACGCCGCTCGTCGACGCGACGCGAACGGGAAGGTCGCCGCGCGGTCTCGTACACCTCGGCGTAGCCGCGCTGCAGAACGACGACGTACCGCGTGCCGGCGCGCAGGGCTCGACCCAGATCGAGGCGACCGGCTCCTCGTCCTCGGTGACGCAACCGAGGTCGAGCCGTGGGTCGTGCAGCCGGCGCGCCGAGAGCGTGCCGTACGCACCGCCGCACCAACGCCGATCGTCCGGGCGTGGGCCGGCGGTGTCGATGCATCCAGCGACGCCGATCCCGGAGGCTTCGCGGAAGGTGACGCTCTCGGCGCTGACGCCGGTGCGAGCGACGACGGGCCCCGCCGCTCGGCTGTCTGCCTGAACCGCCGGCGGACGCAGTCTGCGGCGCGCGACCCGGCCTCGAGCTCGCTGGCGGCGACGACGGCGACGGAGGTGAGAAGCGCCGGCTGATCGACGCCCTCGAGCGTCACCGGCACCTCACGCACGCGGAGTGCCGTCGACCAGCGCTAGCGGCGCGCTCCGGTTCGTCGCTCGGAGCATCGATGCGAGGACGAGGACGACTGCCGCAAGCGCAGCCGCGAAGCACCGAGTCGCGGCGGCCCCGGGCGACGCTACGAGCTCCAGCCCGTCCGGCGCACGCCGCCGTAGCTCGAGCTTCCTCGATACGTCCTCGTCCAGATGTTCGTGCCGTACGCCTCACCCTTCGCCTCGATGATCTGATCGCTGCCGTCGGCGTTCTTCGCATAGATCATCCCGATGTGGCCCAGAGCTCGCCAGGGCGTCCATCTTGATGAGCGACGACTTCGGAGCGATCACGTTCGGTGCGCCCGCGCCGCCCATGAAGGCCTCCGCCGTATACGGCCCGTGCACGAAGCGGAGCATCCCCCACTGGTAGAAGCCCGCATCTCCGGTGTTCTCCGACTCTCGCCACACCTTGAACGTGAAGCCCGAGCAGTCGCCACCCTCTCCGCCCGTTCCCGCGGTGCCGGTCGGGTCGTTCGGCGAGTCGTCCGTTGTCGTTGTCGTTCCAGCAGCCGCCCGCCCCACTGATAGCCCTCGTACCGGGCTCGGAGCGCGACCGCGGCCGAGCCGTCGCGCGTGATGTACGACGTCGGCGTGGGGGCGACCCAGTTGCAGTTCTGCGAGACGAAGGCGGTGTGATACGCGCCGGCCGTTCCGACCGACGGCGAGCGCGAATGCCGCGCAGGAAGCCGAACGAGGAACCTCCGGGCTCGTTTCATCACCTCGACCTCCAGGTCGAAGCGGTCGACGAAGAGCCCGGCAGGTGTCGAGCCGAGCTGGTAAAGCGACGTGCCTGACGAGGCGGAACCGTGACAGCGGCGCCGTCTCGGCCCAATCGGACGACTTCGACCGCGAAGCGGCCGGCGAGCCCGCGCTCGTCCAGGCGGAGCACGACGAACTCGTCCTGTACTGTCCGAGTACACGCGCGCGACGATCACGATGCCCTTGCCAAACGGCTCGGCGAGCTGGACCTCCGCGAGCGGCGTGTCGCTCGTATGCGCCAGGCCCTGCGGACGCCGAGCAGGCCGACGAGCGCGACGCGGATCTCGTTGTCATGCCGAAGCACGACGACTTCGCCGCCTCCTTGGAGCGGGCGGCCCGGCGCGGCCTGTGCTCTTCTGCGTCGACGGGGCGACGAAGCCGTCCGCGCGTCGGCTGCGGAGCGCCACTGACCCGAGACGCTCTGGAGGACGACCGGGCCGTCCTGCACCGAGTCGCACCTGCGAGGCCCGCTCGGGAACCTCGACTGCGCCTCGCAGCGCTCCGGTCCGAGCGCGAACAGCCGAAGAAGCGGCGCTTGTCCGTCGCGCTCCGTGCTCTCGAGGACGTAGATGCTGCCGTCCTCGGCGACCGACATGTCGGCGAGCGTGCCGTTGATCGCGAGTGGCGACCGACGTCGGCGCCGACTGTCCGCGTGCCGCCAGCGAAGCACCCGCTTGTTGGCTTCGTCGAGGACGTAGACCGTGCCGTCGACTCCGACATCGAACGAGGAGCCGCCGATCGGAGGAAGGTTGCGGCCCTGCTCGAGGCCGGCCTCGCGACGGCCCGGAGCCCCAGCCCGGCCTCAGCTACGCGCGCGCTGCTGCTGCGCCCACGCTCGAACGCGTGCGCGCCGAGAGCGACGTCGATCGCGCCTGCCCGAGCGGGTAGCTGCGCTGAGGTGCTGTCGCGCCGCCCGTCGGGATCGTGATCGCGAGCCGCCGGCTCGATCACGGCTGCGAAGCATCGCGTAGTACGAGAATCCGCGCGGCGCGTGAGCGACCTCCGGCGGAACGACAGCGGCGAGCCGCCCCTCGAGTGCGCCGGCGTCGTCGCGCAGCGGGATCTCCCGGAACGGTCCTGCGCTACCGCCGCGGACGAACACGGCTCCATCGACGTCGCACGGCGCGTCGACGTCGATCTCGGCAGCTGACGCAGAAGGCGTCGTAACGGAGCTCGACGCGCTCGTCGGGCGCTGTCAGCAGCGGGGGAAGGTGCGTCGCCTCCAGGACCCGATCACGGGCGCCGTCCGTCTGCTGGGCGACGGCGGTCCCGGCGACCATGACGGCGACCACCCCGACAAGTCCTCCGGCCAGAGCACCGAGGAGGCCGCCGATCCGGCGGCGGCGCCGACCCGCTCCCGTCTCGCGGAAGACCTCTGAGTTGTCCATATCGACAACCGTAGCCGCCGCTCACGACGGTCCGGCCGGGCACCGCCCCGGTTGTGACACTTCTCGGCGCGCTTCCGCGTGTAACCCGGCGCTAAGAACGCGGAGTGGGCACGCGAGACGACTCGCGGAGGAGCTTCCGCGCGCGCTTCGCGACCGCGTCACGCAGACGCTGAGGCTCGAGGACGATCGTCTCTCCGCGATCGGCGAGGACCTCGGAGAGCAGCCACTCCTCGGTCTTGTACGAGACGTCGGCGACTGCGGAGCCGTCGGTCAGCGCGCGGGCGCCGCGTTCGAGCTTCCAGCGGGCGACCGCCGGCGAGTGGTGAAGACGCGCGATGCGCGGGTTCTGGAGGTACGACGGGTCGAACCCCTCGCGCGGCTCGAAGCGTTCGTCGGTGAGCCGTGCGGAGCGCATGCGGTCGAGGCGGAACGTGCGCGCGGCATCGACGGTGCGATCCCACGTGTGCACGCGCCAGACCGGCAGCTCGCGCTCGATCGTGTACGGCTCCACCTGGCGCAGCGACGGGCTCTCGTCGCCTTCCTTCAGGTACTCGATCTCGACAACGCCGCCGCTTCTCGACGGCCTCGCTCAGCACCTTCACGAGCATCTCCTCGTCCGACGTCTCCCTCGGTGCGGGCGTGGCCGCGAGGTCGAAGCGGCCGAACGTCTCCTCGAGCTTCTTGCGGACGCGCTTCAGCGGCGTGTGCGCCTCGGCGGCGATCGTGGGGCCGACGTACTCGATCGCGAGCCGGATCGCCCGCGCCTCGAGCGGCGTGAGCTTCGGCGGGCGGCGGAAGACGTCGCCGTAGAGCTCCTTGTCGACGCGGACGACGTCGCCGTCGTGCTCCGCGTAGACGGCGTAGCAGCCACCGCCGAAGTTGACGAGGTTGAGCAGCGAGAGGTGATCCTGCAGCTCCTCGATCGGGATCGAGATCCGGTCCGCGAGCTCCTCGGCGTCGAGCACGGCCGAGCGCTCGTCGCCGCACGCCGCCAGCAACTGCGCGAGGAGCGCCTGGAGCACGCCGAAGCGCTCCGGCGCGACCGGGCCGGCCGGACGCTCGGGCAGCGGCTGCCTCGCGATCCGCGCGCTTGGGCCCGGCCGGCACGAGCGCGTCGCCCGCGTGCGCGTCGACGAGCCGGTTGAGCCCTTCCGCGACGGCGTCGCGCAGCTCTTCCGGCTCGAGCACGACGGCTCTGCCGTTCTGGCGCAGCACCCAGCCGGCGAGAAGCTCGACGTGCGCGAAGTCCGTCTCGAACACGCCGTCCTCGACCGATCCCGCGTCCGCGAGCGTCCGCTCGACCCACCACGCCGTGTCGTCCGAGACGGCGATACGAGCGGTCCCGACGATCTCGCCGATCTGCCACGGTCGCGGGATGCGGTGCTCCTCGACGTCGAAGTCGGGCGGGACGCGGAAGTCGCGCTCGCGCCGCGTCGCGAACCTGATGTCGCCCTGGATGCGCGACACCTTGAACGTGCGCACGGTGTCGCGATCGAGGTCGTGGCCGACGACGTACCAGTTGCCGTCGTCGAGCCGCAGCGCGTACGGGTTCACCGTGCGGTCGTTCGCGCCGCGTGCGCTTCGGGCTCCAGTACCGGAACTTGACCGTGCGCTGCTTGGAGATCGCCGACTCGAGCTTGGAGAGCCGTCCGGCGAGCTCGGGCGAGTAGTCGGGGGCGCTGACCCGGACTCGCTCAGCGGTCTCCGTCGGCGGCTCGGCGAAGCCGGACCGCCCGAGGGCGAGGTTCTGGAGCGCGAGGCGGAACGGCTCGGCATACGCGAACTTGCCCTCGAGGTAGTAGAGCGCGGTCTGGAGTGCGGCGAGCTCGTCGTCGTCGAGCTCGAGGCGGTCGAGGAAGTAGTTCTCCGAGCGGAGCGTGTAGAGCTCCTCGCCGGTGAACTCGTCGCGCTGGGACTGGAGCGGGACGCCGAGTGCCGTCAGCTCGGCGCGATCGGAGTAGAACCGCCGCGCAAAGGCCTCGTCGGACATCTCGCTGTACCCCTCGACGTTCGACTTGACGTCGCGCGCGGTCAGCGGACGCCGCTCGGCCATGAGGAAGGCGACGAGCGAGAGCTGCCGGATGAGCTTGTCGGCGTCGTGCGACATGCAGTGCGCGAGCTTATCGTCAGCGCCCGTTCAGTCCGAGCGCTTCGACCGGACAGGCGCTCAGGCGGCGGCAGCGGTGGCGGCGTGCTGCTCGAGGTGCTGGTGCGACGGGCAGTAGTCGCGGCCGGGGAGCGGCGTGCGCTGGCACGCCTTGCCCTTGCGCGTCGTCGCGTGGCAGCGCGAGACGCCGCCGTCGAGCAAGCCCGCCTCGATCTGCTGCTCGATGAACCCGGTTGCCGCGCTGACTCCCTCGCGCACCGCCCACGCGACCTGCGCCTGCGCCGTGATCGGGAAGTAGCGTCGGATGTCGGCGAAGAGCGCTCGGTCGGGACGCGCGAAGTAGTGCGGGTCCTCGGCGAGCCGCTCCATCGTCTGCTCGCACTCGCCGAGCACGGAGCGCCGGTACTCGAGCTGCGCCTCCCGGTCCGACGTACGGGTCGATCAGGTCTTTGACCGACCGGTAAATGGCTCGCGAGTATTGATACATACACGAGCGCAGCTGGGCGGCGTGGTCGTCTATCTGAGCGCTCAACCTTGGGGGAGATCCCTCATTGCGGGGCGGAAAAAGGGGCGTTCGACGAGCCTGCTCGGGGGAGTGTAGCGACTTTTGGCGCTTGTTACAAAGTGGCAGGGTCCGGTCGCCCTCGAAGGCAACGGTTCACGGCACGACGTGCCGCACCGCGGCCGTGCGCGCGAAGCGGCGCGCCGGCTGCAGCGAGCTCGCCGCCTCGGCCTCCGAGCCGTAGATGCCGGTGAAGACGATCCAGTAGCCGGGGTGCAGGCTCGCGTAGCTGCGACGAGTCGAGGATCCCGACCGGCGACAGTCCCTTGCGCCGCGCCTGCCGCGTTCTCGCGACCGCGATGCGCCTTCCCTCCGTCTGCGGCAGCGACGCGAGCACGATCGTCCAGCCGTCCTCGCCCGTCGGCCACTCGACGATGCCGGAGGGGCCTCCCTCCGGGGCGGGAACGGTGCTCGTCGTCGGAACGCGTGGCGAAGTTGCCGTCGCCGTCACCAGCTCGGCCGAGTCCCCGTCGCTCGAGGTCGCCGCCACCGCGACGGCCGCGCCTGCCAGGGCGATCGTGAGCGCGACGCCCGCACGCAGCAGCCAGCCTCGTCGCGACGGGCGCGACCTGGCCGACGGGGCCCGGGCCGGGGAGGCGCAGGCCGCACTCGAGGCAGTACTCCTGGCCGGCGAGAGCCCGCGTTCCACAGCGAGGGCACTCGCTCATTCGGCGGCGCCGATGCCGGCGCGGGCCTCTCCGGCGGGACGCCCGCACGTCGCGCAGAAGCGAGCTCCGATGAGAAGCGGCGCGCCGCACACGCAGAGCGCGCCGCCCTCGCGCCGCAGCCGCGCGCTGCCGTCGAGGAGCGAGTCGATCTCGTGGATCCGCGCCTCTATCGCGACGAGCTCCGCACAGCGCTCGACGACGAGGGCGGCGCTGAAGCGGTCCCGCTTGTACATCTCGAGCGCGAGGCCGCCGAGGTCGCGAAGCCGCTCCTCGCGCACCTGGAGGAGCGCCTTGCGCTCGCGCTTCAGCTCGCGCGCCGGCGGTGCGACGTACCCGCCGGACGACGCCCTCGTTTCGCTGTCTCGCCACGACCGAACACACTAGAGCTGGAGCACGACGAGTCGCTCCTCGGTCATCTCCCGGACCGCGTACGCGGGGCCCTCGCGCGTGTTGCCGGAGTCCTTCACGCCGCCGTACGGCATCTGGTCGGCGCGGAACGTCGGCGCCTCGTTCACGGTCACGCCCCCGAACTCGAGCTCTCGCGCGGCGCGGAGCGCGTCTGCGACGTCACGCGTGAAGATGCCCGCCTGAAGGCCGAAGCGCGTCGAGTTCGCGAGTGCGATCGCTTCGTCGAGCGAGTCGTACGGGCTCACGGTGCAGACGGGGCCGAAGACCTCCTCGCATGCGACCTTCGAGTCACGCGGCGGGTCGCCGATGACGGTCGGCCGGAGGAGCTCGTCCTCGACCGTGCCGCCGGTCAGGATCTTCGCGCCGCCTGCACGCGCCTCCTCGATCCAGGCGAGGACGCGGTCCCGCTCCGATTCCGAGATGACAGGTCCGACGTCGGTGTCCTCGTCCGCCGGGTCGCCGACCTTGAGCGCCTCGACGCGCGGCAGGAACCGCTCCAGAAACGCGTCGTGCACGCGAGCGCTCGACGTAGATCCGCTGCACGGAGATGCAGCTTTGGCCGGCGAATGAGAACGCGTTCCCGGCGAGCCGCGTTGCCGCGTCGTCGAGATCCGCATCGGCGGCGACGATGACCGGGGTCGCGTTTCCGAGCTCGAGGTTGACGCGCTTGCGTGGCGCTCGCTCGCGGAGCTTCCAGCCGATCGGCACGGACCCCGTGAACGTGATCAGCTTCACGCGCTCGTCCTCGACGAGCACGTCGCCGATCTCGGACGCCGGCCCGCAGACCACGTTCAGCCATCCGGCCGGCAGCCCCGCCTCCGTCTCGAGCTCGGCGAGCAGGAGCGCCGACAGCGGCGTCGCCGAGGCGGGCTTCAGAACGACGGCGCATCCGGCCGCGAGCGCGGGCGCGATCTTGTGGGCGACGAGGTTCAGCGGGAAGTTGAACGGCGAGATCGCTCCGACGATCCCGATCGGCAGCCGGAGCGTGAGGCCGAGCTTCCCGACGCCCGCGGGCGACGCGTCCATCGGCACGACGTCGCCGGCGAGCTTGCGCGCCTCGACCGCGGCCATCGTGTACGTCGAGACGGCGCGCTGCGCCTCGACGCGCGCTGCCTTCATCGGCTTTCCCGCCTCGGCGCAGATCGTGCGCGCGACCTCGTCGTGCCGGTCCGCGAGCGCCGCTGCGATCGCGGTCGAGGATCGCCGCGCGCTCATGCGCGGCGAGCGGCTGCGCGCATCGCCTGCTCCGCGGCGTCGAGCGCCCGCCGCGTCTCGTCGGCACCGGCCGCGGGAACGCGTCCCACGACCGAGCCGTCGTACGGCGACAGGACGTCGATCCAGGCGCCGGTCTCGACCCACTCGCCGGCGATCAGCAGCTTACGCTCGACGGCCGTCGTGGCCATGCCGTGAGTGTAGTGCGCACCCTCGTGCCCTCTATGCTTTCCGCATGCCGACGCGTTCATCGTCGACGCGGTTCGCTCGCCGATCGGGAGGCGCGGAGGCTCGCTCGCGCGAGATTCGCGCGGACGAGCTCGCGGCTCAGGTCCTGAACGGCCTCGTCGATCGGCTCGACGTCGAGCCCGGCGAGATCGAGGACGTCCAGATGGGCTGCGTGACGCAGGTGGGCGAGCAGGCGCTGAACGTCGGCCGGCAGGCCGTCCTCGTCGCGGGCTGGCCGGAGACGGTGTGCGCGTCGACGATCGACCGCCAGTGCGGCTCCTCGCTGCAGGCCGCGTTCAACGGCGCCTCGGCGATCCAGGCGGGTCACCTCGACGTCGTCGTCGCGGCAGGCGTCGAGCACATGACGCGCGTCCCGATGGGCTCGAACCTCGGCGACCTCGGCTGGGGCGCGGTCAACGAGAAGATCGGCGAGCGCTGGCCGATCGTCCCGCAGGGGATCTCGGCGGAGGTTCTCGCCGAGGAGTGGAGCCTGACGCGCGACGCGCTCGACGAGTACTCGCTCGAGTCGCATCGGCGCGCGGTCGCGGCCATCGACGAGGGCAGGTTCGAGCGCGAGATCGTGCCGGTCGAGGTCGCGGCCGGCGGGGCCGCTGTCCTCTTCGCGGTCGACGAGACGCCGCGCCGGGACACCTCGCTCGAGAAGCTCGCGTCGCTGCAGCCTGCGTTCAAAGCCGACGGGGTCGTGACCGCAGGGAACTCGAGCTCGATCGTCGACGGCTCGGCCGCGATGCTTCTCGCGAGCGCCGACGCGGTCGCGAAGCTCGATCTCGAGCCGCGGGCGCGCTTCGTCTCCTTCGGCCTCTCCGGCGTCGATCCGTACCGGATGCTGCACGGCAACCCGGAGGCCTGCGCGCGTGCGCTCGACGAAGGCCGGCCTCACGTGGGACGACATCTCGGTGATCGAGGTCAACGAAGCGTTCGCCTCGGTCGTGCTGCAGTTCCTCGCCGATGCACGGGCTCCACGAGCGCTGGGAGGCGGGCGACGTGAACCCGAACGGCGGTGGGATCTCGCTCGGCCATCCGCTCGGCGCAACGGGTGCGCGGATCACCGCGACGCTCCTGTCCGAGCTCGACCGCCGCGGCGCGCGGTACGGCATCGCGACGATGTGCATCGGCCAGGGCCAGGCGATCGCGGGCGTCGTCGAGCGCATCTGACGGGTCGCTGGGTTCGATCAGCTCCACTGATCGACTCTGCGCTTACGCAGACTGGTGCTGATCGAGCGCAGGGCGCGATCATGAGGTCATGTTCGGGTACGTCCTCATCACTCTCCTCGTGATCGTGGGCCCGCTCGCGTACATCGCAGGCGTCGACTCGCGCATCGACGAGAACGCACGCTCGCGCCGCTTCTCCGGCTGAGCGACCGCTCCGCGCAGGCGCGGCGCTAGGATCGCGCGTCGTGAGCGACCGCGAGATCCGCACCGTCGGCGTCGTCGGGCTCGGCGCCATGGGCTCCGGCATCGCCCAGCTCGCGATCGAGGCCGGCTACGACGTCGTCGGCCGCGAGGTCACGGCCGAGCTCGGCGAGAAGGCGCGAGAGCGGATCGCGCACTTCCTCCAGCGGAAGGTCGACAAGGAGCGTATGACCGCCGACGAGCGGGAGGCGGCTCTCGAGCGCCTCGGGCTCACGACCGAGCTGTCCGCGTTCTCGGAGTGCGACCTCGTCATCGAGGCCATCGTCGAGGAGCTCGACGCGAAGCTCGCCCTCTTCGCCGAGCTGGAGCGAATCGTCGGCCCGGACACGATCCTGGCGACGAACACGTCTGCGCTTTCGGTGACGGAGATCGCCTCCGCGGTCTCGACGCCCGAGCGCGTTGTCGGCATGCACTTCTTCAACCCCGCTCCGCTCATGCCGCTGGTCGAGATCGTGAGAGCGGAGCTGTCGTCGGACGAAGCCGTCGAGGCGGCGTTCGCCGTGGGCGAGCGGCTCGGCAAGAAGCCGATCCGCTGCCACGACACGCCCGGCTTCGTCGTCAACCGCGTCCTGATCCCGCTGCTGAACGACTGCCTGCGCGTGCTCGACGAGGCGCGGGTCTCGCCCGAGGACCTGGATACGGCGATGACTGCCGGCGCCGGCTGGCCGATGGGCCCGTGCACGCTCGTCGACCTCGTCGGGATCGACGTGCACGTCCACGCCTCCGAGGCGCTGTACGAGAAGCTGCGCGAGCCGCGCATGGCACCGCCGCCGCGGATCGTCGCGATGCGGAACGCGGGCCTGCTCGGCCGCAAGAGCGGCCGCGGCTTCTACGTCTACGACGACTGACGCCCGAGCCGCCCGGCGAAGATCCGCCGAAGCGCCGCGGCGTCCTCGGGCCGGCAGTACACGTGCACGCGGTCGCCGCGCCGAAGCTCCGTGTCCGGGCCGAAGGCGACCGGGCGGCCGTCCCGGATGAGGACGCCGACCCACGCGCGCTCGCCGAGCGGCAACTCGCCGATCCGGCGCCCGTTCGCGAACGCGTCCTCGCGGACGACGAACTCCGTCACCTCGGCGAGGTCGTGGTCCACCCTCCTGAACGGCACGCGGAGCCGCTCGGCGGCGATTGCGATCGTCGAGCCCTGGACGAGCACCGAGAAGAGCACGACGACGAACACGATCCCGTAGATCCGGCCCGCGTCGTCGACCGCAGCGAGGACGGCGAGCGAGCCGAGCAGGATCGGGACCGCGCCCTTGAGCCCGCCCCAGACGATGAACAGCTTCTCTCCGCGCGTGAGGCGGACCGGCGCGAGCAGCGGGCCGACGCGCCAGCGGGCGCACGACGAAAGCCAGAATCGCGGCGAGCGCGAGCCCTTCGAGCCAGACCGAGGCCTCGTCGAGCTCGCTGTAACCGATCGAGAGGCCGAGCGCGGCGAACGCGGCGATCTCGGCCAGCGCGGCGAGAGACGAGTGGAACGACTCGATCTCGCCCTTGCGCGGCGCGGCGACGTCGCCGAGGAGCACGCCCGCGACGAAGACCGCGAGGAAGCCCGACCCGTGCGCGACCGAGGCGAGGCCGTAGATCACGCCGGCGCCGGCGAGCACGCGAAGGGGATAGAGCGTCGGGCTCGTCAGGTGCACGCGCGCATCACCGGCAGCAGCAGGAGCGCGCCGGCGACGCCGACGACCAGACCGACGGCCATCTCGACGGCGAACTCTTCGAAGACGATCCGACAGGCTGCCGTCGTCCTCGCCGGCGAGCTCGATCATCCCGATCATGAGCGCGATCCCGACCGGGTCGTTCGTCCCGGCCTCGCCCTCGAGGATCGTCCCCGCGCGGCCGCGAATCTCCCGACCGCCGAGCACGGAGAACGTCACGGCCGGATCGGTCGGAGCGATCGCGGCGCCGATCAGCCCGGCGGTGATCCACGAGAACCCGAGGAGGTAGTGCGCGGCGAGCGCCACGAGCCCGGCGGTGAGGAAGGTTCCGACGACGCCGAGCGCGAGAATCGGGACCGCCGAGCGGCGGAAGCGCCCGAGCCCGATGTGCAGGCCGCCGTCGAAGAGGATCACGATCAGCGCGACGACGCCGATGCGCTCGACGGCCTCGATCGAGAGCGCGTCGCGCACCGTCTCGGACGAGCGCGGCGAGCGTCGCCGGCGCCGAGCAGGAAGAGCGCCGCGTTCGGGACCGAGATCCGGTCCGCGACGCGCATGCGCGAGCACGGCGAGAAACACGCCCGCCGAGACGATGAGGACGATCGCGCCGAAATCGGAGATCTCGCTCATTCGCTGAATGGGCAATCTACGACCTGGGCCGCGCGACGGGATTACAGTCTCCTTACACGCTTCTCATGCTCGACACACGCCGAATCCCGATACTGGAGAGGGCCATGCGGAAGCTCCTTCTCCTCGCCTGCTCTCTCGCCGTCGCGGCGGTCGCTCGCCGTGGCCGCAGGCGCGGCCGATCCGCCGACCGGCGTACTCTCGGTCGACCAGGGTCGCGGCGTCGTGACGCTCGACGTGCGCGGCGTCGTGCTCGGGCGGCTGGGGACGGGATCAGCTGCGCGTCACCGACCACACGCCGCGCGATCCGTTCACGGAGATCGTGCGCGGGAAGTACCGTCGAGGAGCGCAGTCGGTCCGCGTACGGTCGTGTACCGCGGACAGGGCCTGCGGTTCCGCATGGTCGGCGGCAGGTACCGCATCGTCATCCGCGGGACCGGGATCGCGGTCTCCGCGAACGCGCGCGGCATCGTGATCCTCGACGGGGAGCCGCAGGACCGCCGGACGAGCTCACGGGCCTCTACTCGCTCACCGGCGACGGACTGCTCGCTCGAGCCCACGCTGTGCACCGCACTCCCGGACGAGCCGCAGCGGTTCCAGCTCGGAGGGCCGGTCGAGGAAGGCGACATCCGCGGCGGATGACCGTCAGCCGAGCAGCAGCATTCGATTCTCGTCGTCGAGGACGAGACGTCGATCGCGACCTTCGTCGCCGCGTACCTGCGGAACGCCGGCTACGGCGTGCGCACCGCGTCGACCGCGCAGGCGGCCGCGGTCGAGCTCACGACGGAGCCGCCGTCGCTCGTCATCCTCGACCTGAACCTGCCGGACGGCGACGGCGTCGAGCTCTGCCGCCGCATCCGCAAGAGCTCCGACGTCCCGATCCTCATGCTCACGGCGCGCGACGAGGACGTCGACAAGATCATCGGCCTCGAGGTCGGCGCGGACGACTACATGACGAAGCCGTTCAACCCGCGCGAGCTCGTCGCGCGCGTGAAGAGCGTGCTCCGGCGCGACGGCCCCCGAGCGGCGGCGGAGCGAGACCGAGGAGCTCCGGCACGGCGACCTCGTCATCAACTCCGGCAAGCGGGAGGTGTACGTCGGAGACGAGGAGATCCGGCTCGCGCCGAAGGAGTTCGAGCTCCTGTGGGAGCTGCTCGACCACCGCGGGATCGTCCTGACCCGCGATCAGCTGCTCGAGCGAGTGTGGGGGTACACCTTCGCCGGGCGACACGACGAACGGTCGACGTGCACGTGCGTCAGATCCGCCGGAAGCTCGGCGACGCGTCGCCGATCGTGACCGTCTGGGGCGTCGGCTACAAGGTCGCGAGCGACCGCACGCCCGCCGCGGCCGGATAGGGGACTACCCTGAGCCCGAGAATGCTCGGGACACTGCGTTTCCGGCTCACCGCGCTGTTTCTCGCGGCCGTCCTCGTCTTCGGCCTCGTCTCGATCGGGCTCGCGGTCAGGCTCTTCCAGGATGTGACGCGGTCGCAGTCGGTGCGCGAGCTGCGGCGTGAGGCGGCCGGGCTCGCCGACCTCTACGCGGAGGCATCGCTCCGCTCGACCGACGCCGGCACGAAGGCGCCGGAGTTCGCGGCCGAGAACCTCGAGCTCGCCACCGGCGACGAGCTCTTCTACGTCGGCGCGTCGATCTTTCCCGGCGAGCGCTTCGGACTCACGCAACTCCGGCGCGATGCGCTCGGCGACGTCGAGCTCGACCGCGAGCGCGCGGTCACGTTCGAGTTCACGCCGCCGGGGGACGACCGCCGACTTATCGCCGCGGCAGAGCCCGTGCGCCTCGGCTCGCGGCACGACGCCGGTCGGCTGGCTCGTCGTCGCGAAGCCGACGACGGAGCTTCGCGAGCAGTGGCTCACGCTTCTCGGCCGGCTCGCGCTGGCGCTGGCGGTCGGGATCTCGCTGGGCGGCGTTCTCTTCTGGTGGCTCTCTCGTCGCCTTACCGACCCCGTGCTCGCGCTGACGCGCGCGACCCAGGACGTCGCCGCGGGCCGCTACGACGTGGAGATTCCACCCGCACGAGGGACCGACGAGATCTCGCAGCTGAGCGATCGATTCCGGCGCATGGTCGCCCAGCTCGCCGAGGCGGAGCAGCTCAAGCGCTCCTTCCTGATGTCGGTCTCGCACGAGCTGCGGACGCCGCTTACCGCGATCCGCGGCCACGTCGAGGCGCTGCGCGAGGGGATCGTGACGGAGCCCGATCAGGTGCGGATCTCGCTCGACGTCGTCGCGGCCGAGACGGTCCGGCTCGAGCGCCTCGTCGGCGACGTGCTCGACCTCGCGAAGCTCCAGGCGCATCGCTTCACCGTTCGCCAGGAGGAGGTCGACCTCGGGCGCGTCCTCGATCATGCGTACGGAGCGTTCGCCGAGGAAGCCCGTCGGCGCGAGATCGAGTACCGGCTCGAGGCCGCCGACGAGCTGCCCGTGATCGTCTCCGACGGCGACCGTGTGCTGCAGGTGATCTCGAACCTGCTCTCGAACGCGTTCCGCTGGACGCCGGACGGCGGCCGCATCGAGCTCGGCCTCGTCACCGCCAACGGCGCCGTCAACGTCGACGTCGTGCGACACGTGGCCCGGGCGTGCCGGCCGGCGAGCGCGAGCGGATCTTCGACCCGTTCATCTCGCACGACGTCAACGGGACGGGTCTGGGCTTGCCGATCGCGAAGGAGCTCGCGCTCGCGCTCGGCGGGCGGATCGAGGTTCGTTCGGAGGCAGGTCGGGGGAGCCGGTTCCGGCTCGTCCTACCGGCGCATCCGTTCTCGGCCGGCGTGCCGCGCTGAGCTGGGACGAGCTGAGCTGGGACGAGCTACGCGGCTGCGGCCGGGCGGATGTGCTCGGACTCGCTCCGCTCGAGGCGTTCGAGCCGCGCGTCGACGCCGCGCCAGCCGGAGCTCACGAGCTCGACGAGCAAAGCGAGGTCGTCCACGCGGGCGTGGCGCTCGGCCAGCAGCTCTCCCTCGAGCCGTTCGAGCCTGCGGATCGCCTGGTTGAGCAGGCCGCGGACCTCGGCGATGTGCCGTGCGACCGGGAGAACCTCCGTGCGAAGGCCGTCCCGGACCGCGAACCCGACCTGCGCCGGGATCGAGGACTCCAGATCAGCGGCGGTCGACGCGAGCTCCTCGATCTGAATCCGCGATCGCTCGAGCACCGCCTCGAGTGCCGCGGGCTGAGCGCGGCCGGCGGTCGCGTCGGCGATCCGCTGCTTCGCCCGTTCGAGCGCGAGCTCGTCCATGGGCGCGAGGCTACTCTCCGCGCCGGATGGACACGTCGGAGCTGGACTACGAGCTCCCGGCGGAGCTGATCGCCCAGCATCCGGCGGCCCGGCGCGACTCTTCTCGGTTGCTCGTGTACCGCCGCGGGTCGGGCGGCGATCGAGCACCGGACGTTCGCGGAGCTGCCTGACGTCCTGTCGGGCGAGCTCGTCGTCGTGAACGACACCCGCGTCGTCCCGGCTCGGCTCAGGCTCAGGCGCGACACCGGCGGACAGGTGGAGGTCCTGCTGCTCGAGCAGGTCGGCGACGGGATCTGGGAAGCGCTCGCACGGCCGTCGCGGCGCCTCCGCGCGGGCGAGCGGATCGGGCCGGTCGAGCTCATCGAGCCGCGTGGCGAGGGTCGCTGGCTCGTCCGTCTCGAGGGCGAGCCCGACGGCGAGATGCCGCTTCCGCCCTACATCCACGAGCCGCTCGAGGACTCCGAGCGGTACCAGACGGTGTACGCGCGCGGGAGCGGGTCGGCGGCGGCGCCGACGGCCGGGCTCCACTTCACGCCGGAGCTGCTCGAGCGGCTTGATCCGGCGCGGGTGACGCTGCACGTCGGCCTGGACACCTTCCGCCCGGTTGCGAGCGAGCGGCTCGAGGATCACGAGCTGCACGGCGAGCGGTACGCGGTCGAGCCCGGCGAGTGGGCGCGGATCGCGGCGGCGGCGCGTGTTCTCGCTGTCGGGACGACGACGGTGCGGGTGCTCGAGTCGGTCGCTCGGACGGGCGAGCTCTCGGCACGGACGTCGCTCTTCGTGACGCCCGGCTTCGAGTTTCGGCGCGTGGATCGCCTGCTGACGAACTTCCACCTTCCGCGCTCGTCCCTGCTGGCGCTCGTGATGGCGTTCGCGGGAGTGGAGGAGACGCGCGAGCTCTATCGGGTCGCGATCGCGGAGCGGTACCGCTTCTACTCGTTCGGCGACGCGATGCTCGTGCTCTGACGGCGCGCACGGCCCGCTCGCATTGGCACACATTCGGCACGATCTCGTATCCCATGCGCCACCGGATTCTCAATATGCTCGCAGTGGGTGGTGGCGCGGGGTGGCCCCATGGAACTGAGCCGGAGATCGCGCTCCTGGTGCCCACACGGCCCCGTCGACAAGGCCCTCGTTCGATGGCACGGTCCGCATGAGCGCGTTCACGCTGACGGCGACCGACGGCGAGGCGCGCGCCGGTGTCCTGCGCACGGCGCACGGCGAGATCCCGACGCCCGCGTTCATGCCCGTCGGCACCAAGGCCACCGTCAAGTCGCTCCACCCCGACGAGGTGCGCGCGCTCGGCGCCGACGTGATCCTCGGGAACGCGTACCACCTCCACTTCCGGCCGGGCGAGGAGCTCGTCGAGAGTCTGGGCGGAATCCACGCGTTCTCGCGGCTGGGACGGCCCGGTGCTCACCGACTCCGGCGGCTTCCAGGTCTTCTCGCTGCGCGACACGATCCTCGGTCTCGACGAGGAAGGGGTCACGTTCCGCTCCGTCTACGACGGCGCGACCGAGCGGTTCACGCCGGAAGGCGTCGCGGAGATCCAGCGACGGCTCGGCTCCGACATCGCGATGTGCCTCGACGTCTGCCTGCCCGGGGACGCGCCGAGCGACGAGCTCGAGCGCGCGGTCGAGCTGACGACGCTGTGGGCAACGCGGCAGGTGGCGCGCCGCGTGCGGACGGCCAGCTCCGCTTCGGCATCTCGCAGGGCGGCGCCGATCCCGAGCTCCGCCGAACGATCGCTCGAGGAGATCGGCGCGCTTCCCGTTCGACGGGTACGCGCTCGGGGGGCTCGCCGTCGGCGAGTCGCGCGAGGAGATGCTCGACTGCGTCGAGTGGGCCGCGCCGGCGCTCGCGCCGGACAAGCCGCGCTACTTCATGGGCATCGGCGACCCGGTCGGCATCCTCGAGGTCGTCGGCCGCGGCGTGGACATGTTCGACTGCGTGCTCCCGACCCGAACCGCTCGCACCGGCTCGGCGCTGACCTGGAACGGCCGCCTCAACCTCCGGAACGCGCGCTTCCGCAACGATCCCGCGCCGCTCGACGACGGATTGCTCCTGCCCGGCGTGCGAGAGGTTCTCGCGTGCGTACATCCGCCACCTCGTGACCCAGGATGAGATTCTCGGGTTACGCCTGCTGAGCCTGCATAATCTGTCGTTCGTACTCGACCTGACCGCAGGCGCGCGGGCGGCGATCGAGCGGGGCGCGTTCGCGGAGTTCAAGCGGGACGCGCTCGCGCGGCTCGCCCAGGCGCCGGAGGAGGATCCGTGGAATTCCTGATCGTGATGGTGCTCGTGCTCGTCGTCCTGTACGTCGTCACCATCCGCCCGCAGCGGCAGCGGCAGCAAGCGCAGCAGACGATGATCGACAGGGCGGGCGTCGGTGACGACATCCTCACGAACGGCGGCATCTACGGGACGATCGTCGAGACCGAGGGCGACGACATCGTCGTCGAGATCGCGGACGGGCTCAACGTGCACATGACGCGGCGCGGAATCGCCGCCGTCCTGCCTCCCGAGGACGAGGAAGAGGAGGACGAGGATCGACGAGGAAGACGTCGTGGATGCCGAAGATCGTCGACGGACGATGAAGACTCGGTTACAGCCGACGTAGAACCCGTTACGAACGAGACGAACGCGGACACGGCCGCCGCCGAACGCCGTTAACCTGAGCCGCCGAGCTTGAACAGACGCACCTCCATCCTCGTCGTAGGCCTGCTGATCGCGGCGCTCCTCGCGGTCGCGGCTCTCGCGTCGCCGGGATCGCCCATCCACCAGGAGCCGACGCTCGGCCTCGACCTGCAGGGTGGTCTCGAGGTGACCCTCCAGGCGGTTCCGCCGGCGGATCGCGAGCTGACCGAGGACGACCTCAACCGGTCGGTCGACATCATGCGGAACCGCGTCGACAAGCTCGGCGTGACCGAGCCCGAGATCCGGACGCAGGGCGACGACCAGATCGTCATCCAGCTCCCGGGCGTCAAGGATCCGGCGGCGGCCGCGGAGATCATCGGCACGACCGCCCAGCTCGAGCTCTACGACCTCGAGACCTCGCTCACGGGGCCATCGATCACGATCGACGGCTTCCCGGTCGCGCACTCGTCGCTGTACGAGCTCCTCCCGCAAGTGCAGGCACAGGCAACGGGCGACTCCGACGCGCCGTTACTACGTCGTCAACCCGCAGCTGAAGCGGGTCGTCCGCGGCCCGTTCAACACCGAGCGGGAGGCGCTCAGCGCCGACGGCCAGGAAGCTGCCCGAGGGCCGCAAGCTCTTCAAGGTGCCGCCGAAGATGGTCGTCATCACGTGCGGCGAGGGCGCGGTCGTGTGCCCGGGAGGCCCGCAGGGAAGCGGCGTCGCGCCGACAGAAACCTCGTACTACCTCTTCACAGTACGACCGCCCGAGCGTCCCGCAGATGACCGGCGAGGACCTGAAGCTCGACGGGACGACGCGCGGACTTCGACACGAGCCCCGGCGGCGGCAACCAGCCCATCGTCACGATGGAGTTCACCGGCCGCGGTGCGCGACGCGTTCGAGAGAGATCACGCGCGAGGAGTGGACGCGCGGGAAGATCCGCAACGCGCCGCAGCACTTCGCGATCGTCCTCGACCGCGAGATCAGGACCTTCCCGCAGATCGACTACACGGACTCGAGCCTCGCGGGCGGAATCGGCGGCGGGCGCGCGCAGATCCAGGGCCTCGAGTCCCTCGACGAGGCGCAGGACATCGCGATCGTCCTCCAGACCGGCGCGCTGCCGGTCAAGTTCGAGACGCTCGACCGCACCGACATCTCGGCGACGCTCGGCCAGGACTCGCTCGAGGAGGCCTGGAAGGCGGCGATCGGCGGGCTCATCCTCGTCGCGCTCTTCCTCCTGCTCTTCTACCGCTTCCTCGGCCTCGTCGCCGTCGCCGGGCTCGCCGTGTACGCCGCGTTCCTCTACGCCACGATCCTCGTCTTCGACGTCACGCTGACGCTGCCCGGGCTTCGCGGGCCTCGTGCTTGACGTTCGGCGTCGCGGCCGACGCGAACATCGTCATCTTCGAACGCATCAAGGAAGAGGTGCGCGCCGGGCGCTCGATGCGCGCGGCGATCGCACAGGGCTACAAGAAGGGCTTCGCGACGATCGTGGACGCGAACGTCGTCACGGCGATCACGGCCGCCGTGCTCTTCGTCGTCGCGACCGCGAGCGTGCGCGGGTTCGCGCTCATGCTCCTCCTCGGCACCGTGCTCTCGCTGCTCACGGCGGTGCTCGCGACGCGCGCGATCCTCGTGCTGCTCGCCGGCTTCGGCTGGATCGACAACCCGCGCCTCATGGGCGCGACCGGCGGCGGCATCCCGCGCTGGCTGCGGATCGACTACATCGGCCTGCGGCGCATCTGGTTCGCGTTCTCGGGCGTCGTCGTCGCGCTCGCGCTCGGCGCGATCGCGATCCAGGGCCTCAACCTCGGCATCGACTTCGAGGGCGGGACGCAGATCAGGTTCCGCACGCCTGAGCCGATCGCGCTCGAGCGCGTGCGCTCCGAGGCGGCCGAAGTCGGCCAGGCGGCGAGCGGTGATCCAGGGTCGCGGCACGGCCGAGAACGGGGAGTACTCGCGATTCCAGATCCGGACCGAGTCGCTTACCGTCGAGGAGTCCGATCGCCTCAAGGAGCAGCTGACCGAGGCGATCGGAGCGACGAACTTCAGCGAGCAGACGGTCTCGGAGAGCTTCGGCGGGCAGATCGCGAACGCCGCGCTGCTCGCGATCTTCGTCAGCCTCCTGCTGATCGTCGTCTACATCTCGTTCCGCTTCCAGTGGAAGTACTCGGTCGGCGTCCTCGTCGCCCTCGCGCACGACGTGATCATCACGGTCGGCTTCTACGCGTTGACGGGCCGGGAGGTCTCGACGGCGACGGTGGCGGCGATCCTGACCGTGCTCGGGTACTCGATCTACGACACGATCATCATCTTCGACCGCATCCGCGAGAACGTGCCGCTTGATGCGGCGCGCGTCGTTCCGCGTGATCGGGAACGTGTCGCTCTGGGAGGTGCTCCCGCGGTCGCTCGCGACGACGTTCATCACTCTCGTCCCGATCGGCGCGCTCTACTTCTTCGGCGGCGACACGCTCCGGGACTTCGCGTTCGCGCTGCTCGTCGGCATCGGGTTCGGCGCCTACTCGTCCATCTTCCTCGCCGCGCCGCTCGTCGCGGTGCTCAAGGAGCGCGAGCCGGAGTTCGCGAGGCGCCGCGACGACCTCGGCGCGCTCGAGGGCGTCGAGTCGATCGGCGGCGTGCTGCGCGACGAGGAGCTCGGCGGCGGGGACCGGAGGGCGACGAGGGCGACGGCACGCGCCCGGTCGAGCCGCGCGGCCCGGCCCCGATGCCCGCTCCCGCGGCCGCGCACGGCCGGCGCCGGCGACCTGGGCGACAAGACGTCCAAGCGCGAGCGCCGCCGCCAGCGGCGCGCGACGAGGCCGCATGGCCGAGCGCGGTAGCGCGGCCGAACGCGGTTCGCTCGAGCGCTCGCGCTCGCCAGCGTCGGCGCGCTCGCGCTCGTCGCGCGACGCGCGGACGAGATCGCCGACGAGCTCGCCGAGCGGGTCGGCGTCGATCCGGGCGAGATGCGCGCGGCGCTCGTCCGACGCGGTCGACAGCTGGCGCCGCGAGGCGCGTCGCGTCGGCGACTCGACGAGCGACGCGGCGTCGCGGCTCACCGAGGAGCTCGGCGTGGCGACGAGCGAGGCCGTGCGCGAGCTCGAGCTCCGGGTCGCCCAGCTCGAGCACCGGCTGAAGCTGCTCGAGCGCGACGGCGCCCAAGGCTAGGCGCGAGGCCCGACCCTACAATCCCCGGATGGCCACGCGGCAAGCAGGGCGGTCGCGCAATCTCGGGCGGCTGTCCGAGATCGCGCAGGTCGCTGCACGCCACGGGTTCGGCTACTTCATCCGCCGGAACCGCCTCGGCGACCTGCGTTCCGAGCGGTAACGGCGCCGACGGCGAGGTACCCGTCTCGGATCGCGGGCGCCGGCTGCGAGAGATGCTCGACGAGCTCGGCCCGACCTTCGTCAAGTTCGGGCAGCTCCTCTCGACCCGGCCCGACGTCGTCCCGCCCGACATCGTCGTCGAGCTGCGCGGGCTCCAGGACGACGTCAAGCCGTTCCCGTTCGAGCAGGTACGCGAGGTCGTCGAGGCCGAGCTCGGCGCTGACCATGGAGCAGGCGTTCGTCGAGTTCGACGAGCTGCCCGATCGCCTCCGCCTCCATCGGGCAGGTGCATCGCGCAGTGCTGCCGGGCGGGCAGGAAGTCGCGGTCAAGGTGCAGCGCCCGGCCGCGGCGAGCCAGATCGAGGCCGACCTCGGGCTCCTCTACCAGGCCGCGAAGCTGCTCAAGGAGCGTGTCCGCGCGCTCGAGTTCATCGACCCGCAGGAGCTCGTCGACGAGTTCGCGCGCTCGATCCGGCTCGAGCTCGACTACGGCCACGAGGCCCGCAACGCGGAGGCGTTCCACCGCAACTTCGACGGCGACCCGGGCGTCGTCGTGCCGCGCGTGATCAAGCAGTACTCGACCGGGCGCATCCTCACGCTCGAGTACCTGCACGGCACGAAGGTCTCGGAGCTCGACCTCGACGCGATGGAGCCGTACCAGCGCCGCGACATCGCCTACCGGATGGCGGACACGTGGATGACGATGGTCTTCCGCCAGGGCTTCTTCCACTCCGACCCGCACCCGGCGAACATCTTCGTCCTCGAGTCGGGCGAGCTCGGCCTCGTCGACTTCGGGCAGGCCGGGAAGCTCACCGACGAGGACATGACGAAGCTCACGCGCCTCTTCGTCGACGCGGCGACGGAGAACGTGGACGCGATCCCGCGGCGGCTGCGCGAGCTCGGCGTGCGCTACGCGCCCGAGCGCGAGCAGGAGTTCCGCGCCGAGATCCAGATCCTCTTCGACCGCTACTACGGGACGCGGCTCTCGGACATCGACCCGATGCAGGTGATCCGCGAGGCGTTCCAGCTCATCTACTCGCTCAACCTGCGCCTTCCCGTCGCGCTTCGTGATGCTCGACAAGGCGATCGCGACGCTCGCCTCGGTCGGCGCGGAGGTCTACCCGGACTTCAACGTCTTCGAGGTCGCGAAGCCGTACGCGCGCGGCCTGCTCGCGGACCGCTTCCAGCCGCGCGTCGTTCTCCGGCGGGCGCGGATGGAGGCGGAGGCGCTCGGCTCGGTCGCGCGCGAGCTGCCGTACCAGGTCAGCGACGTGCTCGAGCGGATGCGCGACGGGACGTTCCAGATCCGGCTCGAGAACCCGGGCCTCGACCAGCTCGACGAGCACATCGACCAGGCGTCGAACCGGCTCTCGGTCGCGCTCGTCGTCCTCGGCGGGCTCGTCGGCTCGTCGATCGTGGGCGTCTTCGCCGAGGAGGGGCCGCAGATCATGGGCCTCCACGCTCCTCTCGTTCCTCGGCTTCGTCCTCTCGGGCGCGTTCGGGCTCTGGCTGATGTGGGGCGTCCTCCGGCACGGTCGGCTCTAAGCGGGCCGAGCGGCCACGGCCGCAGGGGACGGCTGAGGAACGCTTTTCACGCGTTTTGTCGCAAAGGACATCTGGTGCCGCGGCTGCGACGCGGCTAGCGTCGGCGCATGCCGAACGCGCTCCTCGTCGCAGAGCCCGAGGTCGAGACGCGCGAGTACCTCGGCCGCCAGCTCCGCGACGACGGCTTCGACGTGCTCGACGCATCGCGCCGGAGCGAGGCGCTCGAGCTCGCCGAGCGCATCCGGCCCGACCTCGTGCTCCTCGGGGAGCTCGACCTCTGCCAGCGCCTGCGCCGCGGCGAGCCGGGCCGAAGCTGGGATCGCAACGTGCCCGTGATCCTGCTGATCGCCCTCGTCCGACCCGGTCGAGCGCGTGCGTGCGCTCGATCGCGGCGCCGACGACGTCATCGGGCGGCCGTTCGCGTACGAGGAGCTCCTCGCGCGCATCCGGGCGCTCCTCCGCCGGTCGCACGTCGACCGCCGCCGAGGTCCTCGTCGCGGGCGACCTCGTCATCGACCGCAGCACGCGGCGCGTCTCGGTCCGTGACACGCTCGTGACGCTGTCGGCGAAGGAGTTCGAGCTGCTCGCCTGGCTCGCGGCCGATCCGCATCGGGTCTTCACGAAGGAGGAGCTGCTTCGGGAGGTGTGGGGCTACCGCGCGCTCGGGCGGACGCGCACGCTCGAGTCCCACGCGTCGCGCCTGCGCAAGAAGCTCCGCGTCGACGGCGAGGACAGCTTCGTCGTGAACGTGTGGGGGGTCGGGCTACCGGCTGCTCGAGTAGCGGCGAGGCAAGCCTCGGCCTGACAACGCGCCTTCGAGCTCGAGGAGAGCGCGCTTCGTGTCGAGGCCGCCGGCGTAGCCGACCAGGCTTCCGGTCGAGCCGACGACGCGGTGGCACGGGAGCACGATCGGGATCCGGTTGCGGTTCATCACCGTCCCGACGGCACGCGCCGCGGTCGGCCGGCCGACGCGGAGCGCGAGCTCGCCGTACGTCGTGGTCTCCCCGTACGGCACGCGGGCGAGCTCTCGGAGCACCTCGACCGTGAACGGCGGCAGCGCGCGGAGGTCGACGGCGAGGTCGAAGGCGCGGCGGCGGCCGGCGAAGTACTCGTCGAGCTCGCGGCGCGCGGGCTCCACGCTCCGCGGCGAGCGGAGGACGCGCGGGCCGGCGATGCGGGCGAGCCGCTCGAGGTGATGCTCGGGCTCGGCGTCGAACGAGATCGACGCGAGCCCGCGATCCGACGCCGCCACGAGCAGCTCGCCGATCGGCGACTCGACGACGTCGAAGCCGACGTCGACGAGCCCGAGCGTCGGCGGCGGCATCGCGGAAGCGCTGATCGAGATCGGTGGACACGGTCATGAGATCCTCCTGCGCAGCCGGCGCACGCCCGTGGAGGCGGCCTGGCGGGCCGCATCCTCGCTCGAGCCGAGCGCCGACGCGATCTGTTCGTAGGAAAGGTCGTAGCCGTAGCGGAGCACGACCGCCGCGCGCTCCTTCGGCGGCAGGCCGTCGGTGAGCGGGGCCAGCTCCTCGTACGCGGGCCGGCCGTCGTCCGCGGACGGCTCGACGAGCTCGGACTGCGGCCGCGTGCGGCGGAGCGTGTCGACCGCGACGTTCCGAGCGATCGTCAGGATCCAGGCGCGCAGGTGCTCTCCGTGCTCGAGGCGCCCGTACGCCTGCAGCGCGCGCAGGAACGTCTCCTGGTACGCGTCCTCGGCCCGCTCGGCGCCGAGTCGGCGGCGAAGGAGGCGGAGCACCTCGGAGCGGTGCTCCTCGTAGAAGCGCTCGAAGGGCGGGATCGCCACGGCCTGCATCATGGGTTCTAACGCTCGACGCGGCGCATCTGTGAGCATGCCCGTATGCGAGCGGCGGTCGTCGGGCACGTCGAGTGGATGGAGTTCGTGCCGGTCGAGCACGTGCCGCGCGCCGGAGAGATCGTCGGGGCGGACGAGTCGTGGGAGGAAGCAGCCGGCGGCGGGGCCGTTGCGGCGGCACAGCTCGCGCAGCTGGCGGACTCGGTCGACTTCTTCACGGCGCTCGGCGCCGACGACCTCGGGCGGAGGGCGAAGGCCGAGCTCGAGGAGCGCGGGATCGCGGTTCACGCCGCCTTCGTCGACGCTCCGCAGCGCAAAGGGTTCACGTATCTCGACGAGAGCGGCGAGCGGACGATCACGGTCATCGGCCCGAAGATCGGCCCGCGCGGGCACGACCGCTCGCTTCCCTGGCACGAGCTTGCGGCGTGCGACGCGGTCTACTTCTGCGCCGGCGACGCCGACGCGCTCGCATGCCGCGCGCCGCGCGCGCGTCCTCGTCGCGACGGCGCGCGAGCTCGCGCGTGCTCAACCGCGGCGCCGTCGAGCTCGACGCGCTCGTCGGGAGCGGGAAGGACGAGGCCGAGGTCTATCGGGCGGGAGATCTCGATCCCGCCGCCGAAGCTCGTCGTCACGACCTCGGGCGCGCTCGGCGGCTGGGCGCAGCCGGGCGGCCCCTTCACCGCCGCGCCGCTCGAGGGCGAGTTCGTCGACGCCTACGGAGCGGGCGACTGCTTCGCGGCCGGGCTCGCCTTCGGTCTCGCCGCAGGGCTCGCGACGCCGGAGGCGCTCGCCTTCGCGGCTCGCTGCGGCGCGGGCGCCCTCACCGGGCCCGGCGTCCACGCGCGCGCCGTCCCGCTCCACGCGGCCGCGGCCGAGTAGCTCGCACGCCCTCGCAGGCCGATCCGAGCCGAGGCCTGTCACCGCATGGGGCGGAGGGGTTGCCAAGTGGGGGAAAGTGGAGTAAGGTGGGGATCCGTGGGAGGAGTATCCCGCTCGAGACCATGTTCTACGGCGAGTACGAGCACACGGTCGACGAGAAGAAGCGCCTCACGCTGCCGGCGCGCTTTCGCGACGACCTGGCCGGCGGAGTCGTGCTCGCGCGCGGGATCGAGCGGAACATCGACGTGTACCCGCGGGCGAGCTGGGACGCGAACGTGGCGCGGATCGCGGAGCTCGACTCGCTCAACCGCGAGGCGCGCGAGATGAAGCGGTTCGTCTTCGCCGGCGCCGCGGTGGCGGAGCTCGACAAGCAGGGGCGGGTGCTCATCCCGCCGCACCTCGTCACCCACGCGAACATCGAGAAGGACGTCGTGCTGGCGGGGGTGCACGACCGGATCGAGATCTGGGACACGGCGGAGTGGGCGAGTCATCTACGGGCGATCGAAGGGAGCGCGGGCGATGTTGCCGAACGTCTTGCGGACAAACGCGGCTGATCACATCCCTGTTCTCGCCGAGGAGGTGCGAGACCTCCTCGACGTGCAGCCGGGGGAGACCGTCGTCGACGCGACCTTCGGCGCGGGCGGGCACTCGCGCCTGCTCGCGGACGACCTGCAGCGGCAGCGGAAAGCTCGTCGCCATCGACCGCGACCCGACCGTGCGGCCGTACTTCGACCGCGTGAAGGCGTCGGCGCGCGGCGTCCAGATGCGCTTTCTGCGCGGCGACTACGCCGTCGTGCTGTCGCAGCTCGCGGGGAACGGCGTCAAGGCCGATGTGGTGCTGCTCGACCTCGGGCTCAGCTCGATGCAGGTCGACCGGCCCGAGCGCGGCTTCTCGTACGCGACCGACGCGCCGCTCGACATGCGGATGGACCCGTCCGACGAGCCGAGCGCAGCGGACGTCGTCAACACGTGGGACGAGCGCGAGCTCGCGACGATGTTCCGCCGCTACGGGGAGGAGCGCTACGCGAGACAGATCGCGCGCGGGATCGTGCGTCGGCGCGCCAAGGAGCCGATCGAGCGCACGGGGCAGCTCGTCGACGTCGTCCGCGCGTCACTCCCGACGCCGGCGCGGTTCGGCGAGGGCCATCCGGCGAAGCGCGTCTTCCAGGCGCTCCGCATCGAGGTGAACCACGAGCTCGAGTCGCTCGAGGCCGGGCTGCCGGCGGCCTTCGAGATGCTGCGCCCGGGCGGGCGGCTGGCCGTCATCAGCTTCCACTCGCTCGAGGACCGGATCGCGAAGCGGTTCCTGCGCGACCTCGCCCGCGGCTGCGTCTGCCCGCCCGAGCTCCCGGTGTGCGTCTGCGGGCACGAGCCCGAGCTGCGCATCCTGACGCCGAAGGTCGTCCGCCCGTCGGCGCGCGAGGTGGACGAGAACCCGCGCGCGGGGTCGGCGCGGCTCCGCGCGGCGGTGAAGGTCTGATGTCGTCGATCGCGCAAGGCGCGGCGTCGCCTCGCGTCGGCCATCGGCGCAAAGCCACGTCGAAGCCGCGCGTGCTCGGCGGCGGCGTGATCTGGATCGTGCTCTTCGCGGTCCTGCTCGCGGGCGTCGTCGCGGTCAACGTCGCCGTCCTGCGCCTGAACGTCGAGCTCGACCAGACGGGGCGGGAGCGCGCCGAGCTGAAGGCGGACATCGCCGGGCTCCGCTCCGAGCTGTCGTCGAGCGGCGCGACGGCCCGCATCGAGCGCCTGGCGACGAAGGAGCTCGGCCTGGTGACTGCGGATCCCGAGACGACGACCTACGTCCGGCTCGGGCCGCGGTGACGCGAGGGGCCGCGAACCGGCGCATCGTGCTGCTGGCCGGCGCGTTCGTCGCTCCTGCTCGGAGCGGCGCTCGTCCGGTCGTTCTGGCTCCAGGTGGTGCAGGGCGACGCGTACGCGGCGATGGCCACGCGGCAGCACCGGGAGACGGTGATCGTCCCCGCCGGGCGCGGCACCATCTTCGACCGGAACGGGGAGCCGCTCGCGATCGGCGAGCAGGCGACGACGGTCTTCGCGAACCCGCGCCAGGTCGACCGTCCGCGCGACCTCACGCTCGCGATCGCCGAGAAGCTCGATCTCGATCCGGCCGAGGTCTACCCGCTTCTCACCGACCAGTCGCGAGGCTTCGTCTACATCGCGCGCAAGGTCGATCCGGACAAGGCCGACGCGCTCGAGGAGCTCGGGTTCGAGGGACTCGGGTTCTACTCGGAGGAGCTCAGGAGCTACCCGCAGCGCCGCGTCGCCTCGCAGTTGCTCGGCTACGCGGGCATGGACAACAAGGGCCTCGAGGGCCTCGAGCGCTCGCTCGAAGGCGTGCTCGCAGGCGAGCCGGGCAGCCAGACGATCGTCAAGGATCCGATCGGGCGCGCGCTCGACGTCGTCTCGACGAAGCCGGAATCGCCCGGCAGCAACGTGCGCCTGACGATCGACCACCAGGTGCAGGCGAATGCCGAGGCCGTGCTGGCCGAGACCGTGACCCGCTACGGTGCCCGCGCCGCGTCCGCCATCGTGATGGATCCGCACACGGGCGCTGTGCTGGCGATGGCGACCGCTCCCGGCTTCAACGCGAACCGCTTTCCGACCACACGCGCCGACCGGCGTAGGAATCGCGCCGTGACCGACACGTACGAGCCGGGCTCGACGTTCAAGCTCGTGACCATCGCGGCCGCGCTCGAGGAAAACGTGGTCGCGCCGGACAGCGGGTTCCGGCTTGCGCCGACGATGCAGGTCGCCGACCGCGTGATTCACGAGGCGCACGATCGCGGCACCGAGCAGATGACGGTGCGTGAGATCGTGGGGCGTTCGTCGAACATCGGCACGATCACGATCGCGCAGCGGCTCGGAGAGGGCCGGCTCGCGTACTGGATCGACCGCTTCGGGTTCGGGCGGGCGACGGGCATCGACTTCCCGGGGGAGTCGCCCGGGTTCGCGCTGCCGCCGGGCGAGTGGTCGGGCTCGACGATCGGCACCGTGCCGATCGGCCACGGGATCGCGGTCACGCCGATCCAGATGGCGCGCGCGTACTCGGCGATCGCGAACGGCGGCGTGCTCGTCCAGCCGCGCCTCGTCGAGCGTGTGGACGGCCAGACGGTCGAGCGCGGGACGCGGAAGCGCGTCGTCTCGCGGCAGGTCTCGAAGCAGATGCTCTCGATGTTGCGCGGGGTCGTGCTCGAGGGGACAGGAACCCAGGCGGCGATCCCGGGATACACCGTGGCCGGGAAGACGGGCACGGCGGCCAAGATCGACGCGGCGACCGGCCGCTACTCGAACACGGACTACGTCGCGTCGTTCGTCGGCATGGTGCCGGCGACGAAGCCGCGGCTCGTGATCATGGTCATGGTCGACGAGCCCTCGGGCTCGATCTATGGCGGCGACGTGGCCGCGCCGGTGTTCCGCGAGATCGCACGCTTCAACCTGCAGCACCTCGAGGTTCCGCCGGACGCGCCCCGTACGGCCGGTTCCAGCGACTAGCCTCTCTGCGTGGATCTCGACGCCCTGATCCGGGCGCTCGCCCCGCGCGAGGTGACCGGAGCACGGCCGGTCGAGATTGCCGACCTCTCCTACGACACGCGGTCGCTCACGGCCGGCGCGGCCTTCTTCTGCGTCCCCGGCGAGCGGGTCGACGGGCACACGCTCGCGTGGGAGGCGGTCGAGCGAGGGGCGGTCGCGGTTGTCGTCGAGCGGGCGCTCGAGGTCGGTGTGCCGCAGCTCGTGGTCGACGACGTGCGGGCTTCGATGGCGGTAGCGGCGGACGTGTTCTTCGGCGAGCCGACGAAGGAGCTCGAGCTCGCCGGGGTCACGGGGACGAACGGGAAGACGACGACGGCGTTTCTCCTGCACTCGATCCTCGAGGCGGCGGGACGGCAGAGCGGGCTGGTCGGGACGATCGAGTGGGTCGTCGGCGGTGAGCGGCGCGAGGCCCCGTTCACGACGCCGGAGTCGATCGACCTGCAGCGCCTGTTTCGGGAGATGCTGTCGTCTGGCGATCGTGCCGCGGCTGTCGAGGCGTCTTCTCACGGCGCGGCGTTCAGGCGCCTCGACCGCGTTAGGTTCGACGCGCTCGTGTTCACGAACTTGAGCCAGGATCATCTCGACCTGCACGGGACGATGGAGGAGTACTTCGAGACGAAGCGCCGGCTCTTCACCGGGCCGCAGCCGCCTCCGGCGGCGGTGAACGTCGGGTCGGAGTGGGGGCGGCGACTCGCGGCGGATCTCGCCGACTCCCATCGCGCGCCGCTCATCACGTTCGGGCTCGAGGAGGGCGCCGAAATTTGCCCGGAGGGGCTCGAGGTGGACGCAGCAGGGAGTCGGTTCCGCGCGGCCGGGATCGAGATCGAGACGTCGCTGCGCGGGAGCTTCAACGTCGAGAACGCTTTGGGAGCGGTGGCGGCGGGGTTGCTGCTCGATCTCGACGAGGCGGCGATCGCTGAGGGGATCGCGCGCGTCGAGGGGGTTCCCGGCCGCTTCGAGGTGGTGGACGAGGGACAGCCGTTTGCAGTGATCGTGGACTATTCGCACACGCCGGACTCGCTCGAGACGGCGCTGCGGGCGGCGCGCGGGCTGGCCGAGGGGCGGGTCATCGTCGTCTTCGGTGCAGGCGGCGACCGCGACCGCGGGAAGCGCCCGCTGATGGGGTCGGTCGCTGCGCGCCTCGCCGACATCGCGATCGTGACCTCCGACAACCCGCGCTCGGACGACCCGCTCGCGATCATCCAGGACATCCTCCAGGGGGCCGGAATGGACGTCGAGATCGACCCCGACCGGCGCACCGCGATCCATCGCGCTGTCGGCCTGGCCGAGCCCGGCGACGTCGTTCTCGTCGCCGGCAAGGGCCACGAGCAGGGGCAAGACATCGGGGGCGTCGTCCATCCCTTCGACGACCGTGCGGTCGTCCGCGAGGCGCTCGCCGCGCTTCGCGCGTCCCGCTGAGAGAGGCCCTGCCTGTGGACACATTGTCACGCTCTTGTTGCGCTTACAGGGTCAGACCCTGGGACGTGGCCGGAACGGACACGTCTTTTCGCCCGGCGGCCGCTCTGCCGTGCGGCAGAGCGGCGTTCGGTGTCAGACACTGGGTCGTGTCCGGTCGGGGCGTGGCTGGAAGGGATTTCGGGGCGTGATCCCGCTCTCGTGGGACGAGATCGAGGGGCTCGAGCTGGGGCAGCTCGACGTCCGGAGCGGACACGACCACGATCGACGCGATCGTTTCCGACTCACGCGAGGCGCGCGCCGGAAGCCTGTTCGTCGCGCTCAACGCGGGCGTCGACTACGTCGACGACGCGCGAGCGCGCGGCGCGGCGACGCTCGTTCCGGACGACCAGGACGCGGCGCTCGCCGCGCTCGCCACGCTCGTCCGCTCGAAGTCCGATGCGCGCGTCGTCGCCGTCGTCGGCTCGGTCGGGAAGACGACGACGAAGGACGTCCTCGGCGCCCTCTGCGCTCCGCACGCGCGGACGATCCGCGCCGAGCGGAGCCTGAACAACGAGATCGGCCTGCCGCTGACGGTCTGCCGGCTCGAGCCGGACACCGAGGTCCTCGTCACGGAGATGGGCATGCGCGGCCTCGGCCAGATCGCCGAGCTGTGCGCGATCGCGAAGCCGCACATCGCCGTCGTCACGCACATCGGCCCGGAGCACCTCGAGCTCGTGGGCACGGTCGAGCAGGTCGCGGAAGCGAACGCCGAGGCGATCGCGGCGCTACCGCCGGGCGGCACGGCGGTCGTCCCGGCGAGAAGCCCCGAGCTCGAGCCGTACCTCTCGCGCCGCAGCGACGTCGAGATCCGTCGCTTCGACCCCGCAGACATCGATCTCCAGGATGGCGGCGCGCGCTTCCGCATCGACGGCCGCGAGATCGAGCTCGCGCTTCCGTTCACGCAGCGCCACCACGCGACGAACACACTCGCTGCGCTGCACGCGTACGCCGCGCTCGGCCTCCCGCTCGACGCGCGCGCATGAAGGTGCGAGCGGCATCGAGCTCTCCCCCTGGCGTGGGCAGGAGCTTCCGCTGCCGGGCGGGGGATTCGTCGTCAACGACGCCTACAACGCGAACCCCGACTCGATGCGAGCCGCCCTCACGCACCTCGCCGAGCGCGCAGGCGAACAGCACCGCCGCGTCGCCATCCTCGGGGAGATGGCCGAGCTCGGCAAGGCGGCCGAGAGCTACCACGCGGCGATCGGCAAGCTTGCGGCCGAGCTCGACGTCCAGGTCATCGCCGTCGGAACGCCCGCGCTCGCGTACCAGCCGGCCGTCTGGGCTCCCGAGCCGGCGGCCGCGATCGAGGCGGCGCGAACCTTCCTTCGCCCCGGCGACGCGGTGCTGGTGAAAGCCTCGCGCGCCGTCGGGCTCGAAGGCATCGCCGACGAGATCACGAACTTCGCTCGAGCATGGTCCCAGTCCTAATCGGGGGCCTGATGGCGATGGTCGCCGCCGTCGTCATCGGGCCGAAGTTCATCGAGCTTCTGCGCGCCCGCAACCTGGGCCAGCAGATCCGGGCCGAGGGCCCCGCCGCCCACGTCGTCAAGCAGGGAACGCCGACGATGGGCGGGCTGCTGATCGTGGGCGCGGCCGTCATCCCGTTCCTCGCGCTCTCGCAGTACACCTGGGAAGGGCTGACCGTGCTCTTCATCGTGCTGAGCTGCGCCGCGATCGGGTTCACGGACGACTTCCTGAAGGTGCGGCAGAGGCGCTCCCTCGGGCTCCCCGGCCGCTGGAAGATGGTCGGCCTGGTCGTGATCACGGTCGTCGCCGCGCTCATGCTTCGCGAGACCGCGGCGTTCTCCACGTCGATCTACGTCCCGGTCGCGGGTGGGACATCGACCTCGGCGTGTTCTTCTATCCGTTCCTCTTCCTCGTCATCGCCGGCACCGTGAACGGCGCCAACCTCACCGACGGGATCGACGGGCTCGCCGCCGGAACCGTGACGATCATGCTGCTGACGTTCCTCGCCGTCGCCGGGATCGCGTGGCTCCGCTCGGGCGAACCGGGCCTGCGCAGCGAGGTCTACCTCGACCTCGCGACTCTCGCGGCCGCCCTGATCGGAGGGACGATCGGGTTCCTCTGGTACAACGCCTTCCCCGCGGAGGTGATGATGGGCGACACGGGCTCGTTCGCGCTGGGGGGCGCGATCGCCGGGTTCGCGATCGTGACGCACACCGAGCTGCTCCTGCTCCTGATCGGCGGGATCTTCGTCATCGAGACGCTCTCGCTGATCATCCAGGTCGCCAGCTTCAAGAGGACCGGCAAGCGCGTGTTCCTGATCGCGCCGATCCACCATCACTTCGAGATGAAGGCGTGGTCGGAGACGAAGATCATGGTGCGCTTCTGGATCGTGTGCGCGATCTTCTGCGCCACCGGCTTCGCGCTCTTCTACCGCGACTTCCTCCAGTTCATCGAGGTTTGAGCGAGCTCGCCGGTCGACGCGTCCTCGTCGTCGGGCTCGCGCGATCGGGCAAGGCGGCGGCCGAGACGCTTCTCGCGCAAGGCGCACAGGTCGTCGCCTATGGCCGCGAGGCGGTGGCCGACGTGGGGAGGCTCCGCGGTCTCGGCGTCGAAGTTCATCGTCGGACGCGAGGAGGAGAAGCTGTTACAGGGGATCGATCTCGTCGTGACGAGCCCGGGAGTCCCGGGCGACGCATTCCCGATCGCGGGCGCGCACGCGCGCGGCATCCCCGTGTGGAGCGAGCTCGAGCTCGGCTCGCGCCTCCTCCCGAACCCGCTCATCGCGATCACCGGGACGAACGGGAAGACGACGACGACCGCGCTGCTCGGCGAGATCTTCCGGAGCTGCGGACGTTCCCGGCCGAGGTCGCCGGCAACATCGGCCGTGCGCTCACCTCGCTCGTCGGCGCGGTCGGCGACGAGGCGCTGGATCGTCTGCGAGGTCGGCGTGGCCCAGCTCGACGACGCGGACACCTTCCGGCCGCGCATCGCCGTCCTGCTCAACCTCGAGCCGGACCACCTCGATCGCTACGGCACCTTCGAGTGGTACGCGGACACGAAGCTGCGCGTCTTCGAGCAGCAGACGGAGGACGATGTCGCGATCGTCCCGGCCGGATTCGGAGCCATATCCCGGCGGCGCGCGCGGATCGAGTTCTCCGCGCGACGACCCCCTTCCCGCCGAGCCCGCTGATCCCCGGAGCGCACAACCGCGAGAACGCTGCCGCCGCGACCGCCGCAGCGCGCGCCGCCGGCATCGCGGACGAGGCGATCGCCCGCGCGCTCCGGAGCTTTCGCGGAGTCGAGCACCGGATCGAGGACGTCGGCGAGGTTGCAGGCGTCCGCTACGTGAACGACTCGAAGGCGACGAACGCCGCAGCGGCTCTCCGCGCGATCGAGGCGCTGCGCGACTCGACGCTGCACGTCATCCTCGGCGGCCGCGGCAAGAACGAGAGCTACGAGGCGCTCGCCGCCGCGCTCGGCTCCGCCGATCGCGCGTTATCTGATCGGCGAGGCGGCGCCCGAGCTCGCGGCGGCGCTCGACGACGCCGGCGTGCCGCATCACGACTGCGGCGACCTCGCGACTGCGTCTAACCGAAGCCGCGAGAGCGGCTTCGGCCGGCGAGATCGTCCTCCTCTCGCCCGCCTGCGCCAGCTTCGACCAGTTCCGCGACTTCGAGCAGCGCGGCGACGAGTTCCGCCGTCTCGTCCAGGAGCTGCGATGAGGAGCGACGGGCGCTTCGAGCAGAAGCTCCTCGTGCTCGTCACCCTCGGGCTCGTCGCGTTCGGCCTGGTGATGGTGTACAGCGCGACCTCGGCCTCGGCCGCGCTCGGCGACGGCGACCCGATGAGCTACCTGAAGCGGCAGAGCGTGTACGCGCTCCTCGGCATCACCGTGATGGTGCTCGCGTCCCGCTTCGACTACCACCGGCTGCGCTACTTCGCGCCGCCGTTCCTCCTCGTCGCGCTCGGTCTCTGCGTGGCCGTGCTCGTCGTCGCGCCGGAGATCAACGGCGCCAAGCGCTGGTTCATCGTCGGCCCGGCGAGCTTCCAGCCCTCCGAGCTCGCGAAGCTCGCGCTCTGCCTCTTCGCGGCCGTCTACCTCGCGCGGCGGCGCCGCCCGCCGCAGACCCTCGGCGAGCTCGCGAAGCCGCTCGGCATCCTCACGGCGATCTTCTGCGGGCTGATCCTGCTCGAGCCCGACCTCGGGACGACGATCACGCTCTGCGGGACGATGTTCGCGATCTTCCTCGTCGCGGGCGTCCCGCTTCGGCCGCTGCTCGCCGGCGCGGTGCTCGCGGTCGGCGTCGGGATGATCGCGATCTGGGCGGAGCCGTACCGCCGCGCCCGCGTCTTCAGCTTCCTCGACCCGTGGAGCGACCCCGAGGGCTCGGGCTTCCAGATCGTGCAGGCGCTGATCGGATTCGGCTCCGGGGGCATCACCGGCGAGGGCCTGGGGGAGAGCGTGGCCAAGGTGAACTACCTGCCCGAGGCGCACACGGACATGATCTTCGCGGTGATCGGGGAGGAGCTCGGGCTCGTGGGCTCGATCCTCGTCATCGGCGCGTTCGCGGCGTTCGCGTTCGCGGGCTTCCGCATCGCGCTCGGCTGCAAGGACCCGTTCGGGAAGATCCTCGCCGCCGGGCTCACCGCGCTCGTGTGCGGCCAGGCGTCGGTCAATCTCGCCGCGGTGCTCGGGATCGCGCCGCTCACCGGGATCCCGCTCCCGTTCGTCTCGTACGGCGGCTCGAGCCTCGTGGTCCTGCTCGCGGGGGTCGGGATACTCCTTAACATCGCCGTCAATGGAGAGGTCGTCCGGGCCCGTGTGCCTGATCGCAGCCGGCGGAACAGCGGGTCACGTGCGGCCGGCTCTCGCAGTCGCCGAAGCGCTACGCGAGCGCGGGGCAACGGTGACGTTCGCCGGGTCGCCCGATCGCGTCGAGTCGCGGCTGGTTCCTGAGGCCGGCTTCGAGCTCGACACCTTCCCGATCTCCGGCTTCCCCAGGCGCCTGGGGCTGGACCTGGTGCGGGCGCTCGCGCGCGCAGTGCGGGCGCCCTTCGCATGCGCGCGGATCCTCGCGCGCCGCCGCCCCGACGTCGTCCTCGGTGGCGGTGGCTACGTGGCCGGGCCGATGGTGCTCGCGGCGCGCCTCCGCGGGATTCCGGCCGCGCTGACCGAGGCCGACGCGCATCTCGGGCTCGCGAACCGCCTCGCGGCCCCCTTCGCGCGCCGCGTCTACCTCGCGTATCCGATCGACGGGAGGAACGGGGCGAAGTACCGCGTCGTCGGTCGCCCCGTGCCTCCGTCTCATCTCGGCGCGAGCCGTGCAGAAGGGCGCCGTCGCCTCGGCCTGCCCGGAGGACGAGCCGGTGCTGGCGGTGTTCGGCGGCCTTGCCGGCGCGCAGGCGCTCAACCACTTCGCGGTCGACACGTACGGCGAGCGCGGCCCGGCGGTGCTCCACGTCGCCGGCGAGCGGGACTACGAGGCGGTGCGGCCGAAGGTCGCGCGCGACGACTACGTGCTGCTCCCGACGGCAGAGCACTTCGGCGAGGCGCTCGCGGTCGCCGATCTCGCGATCTCTCGGGCCGGCGGCACGGTCTGGGAGCTCGCTGCCGCCGGCACGCCCGCGATCCTCGTCCCGTACCCGCACGCGACCGCCGATCACCAGGCGCTGAACGCGCTCCACTTCGAAAAGGGAGGCGGGGCGATCGTGGTCCGCCAGGAGGAGCTCGAGCGCGTCCCGACCCTTGTCGAGGAGCTCCTGGCCGATCCGGAGCGGCTGCAGAGGATGAGCGACGCGATGCGTGCGCTCGCGAAGCCGGAAGCCGCGGACGAGATCGCCGATGAGCTCGTGAATCTTGCGGCCGGGCGGCGATGAGCTCGGTCGACGTTCCGGTCGCGCTGCTCGGGTACGGCACGGTCGGCTCGGCCGTGCACCGGCTGCTCGAGGAGAGCGCAGACGAGATCGAGCGCGCGACGGGTCATCGGCTGCGCGTCGTCCGCGCGCTCGTTCGCGACCCCGCGCGCGAGCGGGAGCAGGCAGCGCCCGCCGGCCTCCTGACCGACGACTTCGCCGCCGTCCGCGACGACCCGGACATCGCGCTCGTCGCCGAGGTCATGGGCGGGCTCGAGCCGACCGGCGGCTACGTGCTCGAGCTCCTCCGCGCCGGCACGCCGGTCGTCACCGCGAACAAGCAGCTCGTCGCGCGCTCCGGCCCCGAGCTCTTCGCGGCCGCGGCGGAAGGTGGCGTACAGATTCGCTTCGAGGCCTCGGTCTGCGCCGCGATCCCGGTCGTCAAGCTCCTCCGCGAGTCGCTCGTCGTGACGAACGTCCACCGCGTGCTCGGGATCGTGAACGGGACGACGAACTTCGTCCTCGGCGAGATGGAGGCTGGTCGAACGTACGCTCGAAGCTCTCGCCGAGGCTCAGCGGCTCGGGTACGCCGAGGCCGATCCGACCGAGGACGTGACCGGGCTCGACGCGGCCGCGAAGATGGCGATCCTCGCCACCGTCGCGTTCGGCACGCGCGTCCCGCTCGACTGGATCGAGGTCGCCGGGATCGACACCGTGCGCGACGAGCACGTCGCGGCCGCGCGGGCGCTCGACATGCGGGTCAAGCTCGTCGGTGAAGCGGTGCTCGTCGACGGGCGTGTCGGCGTCCGCGTGTGCCCGGCCTTCGTCGACGCGCACCACCCACTCGCCGCGGTCGAGGGCGCGTTCAACGCGGTCATGCTGCAGGGGGACGCGATCCGCGAGCTCACGCTCGAGGGGCCGGGCGCGGGTGGGCTCGAGACGGCGTCGGCCGTCGTCGCAGACATGGTCTCGGTGCTCGGTACCGGTGGCGCCGGGTTTCCTCAACCAGGACCCGGTCTGGCGCTCGCTCGAGCGGCTGCCAGAGGGTGAGCTTCCGTCCCCGCACTACCTCCGGCTCGAGGTCGAGGATCGCGCGGGAGTGCTCGCGCGGCTGGCGCAGGAGCTCGCGAACGAGGGAGTGTCGGTCGCGCGCCTCGTCCAGCAGCCGGGCGACGGCCACGCCGTCCTGCACGTGGTCACGCACGAGGCTCCCGCGGGGAGGGTGCAGGCCGCTCTCGCGGCGATTCGCGCGCTTCCGGAGGCGGGTCGTCGCGCGGCTGCCTTGCCGGTCGTGTCCTCGCGAGGTGTTGCGGAGCTCGGCTGGACATGACGACGCCGCTGATCGAGCGCTATCGCTCGATCCTCCCAGTGGTCGACTCGACGCCGGTGATCTCCCTCGGCGAGGGATCGACGCCGCTGCTTCTGGCGCCTCGGCTCTCCGAGCGCTACGGCGTCGAGCTCTGGCTGAAGTGGGAGGGCTCGAACCCGACCGGGAGCTACAAGGATCGCGGGATGACCGTGGCCGTGTCGAAGGCGGTCGAGCAGGGTGCGGAGGCGCTCGTCTGCGCGTCGACCGGCAACACGGCAGCGTCAGCAGCGGCTTACGGTGCGCGGGCCGGGCTGCCGGTCCTCGTGCTCGTCCCCGAGGGCGCTGTCGCGGGCGCCAAGCTCGCGCAGGTGCGGATGCTCGGCGCGCGCGTGCTCGAGGCGCGCGGGAGCTTCGACGAGGCGCTCACCGCGGCGCGCGCGCTCGCCGACCGCGGCACGCACGTCCTCGTCAACTCGCTCAACCCGAACCGCGTTGCCGGCCAGAAGACCGCCGTCCACGAGATCGTCGAGGAGCTGGGCGCGGCGCCGGATGCCTTTCTCCTCCCGTACGGCGGCGGCGGGAACACGACTGCGTACTTCGCTGCGCTCGAGGAGCTCGAGCTCGAGACGCCGCTCGTGTCGGTGGAGGCTGAGAACCGCCCCGAGACGCTGGCGACCGCGATCCGCATCGCCGAGCCCGTGCACGCTCCGCGTGTCGCGGAGACGGGCGCGCGCGTCCTGTCTGCGTCCGACGACGAGATCGTCGGCGCGTGGCGCGAGCTCGCCGAGACGGAGGGTGTCTTCTGCGAGCCGTCGTCTGCCGCCGGGCTTGTCGCGGTGCGGCGGGGAGAGGTGAGCGGCCGCGTCGTGGTCACGCTCACCGGACACGGCCTCAAGGACGTCGCGAGCGCCGACCGGCATGCGCCGCCCGCTCGTCAGGTCGACCCTGACCCGGACGCGATCGCCGAGGCCGCTCGGTGATCGTTCGCGCGCCGGCGTCCTCCGCGAACCTCGGCGCGGGCTTCGACTGTGCGGGTGTCGCGCTCGGCCTCTGGAACGAGCTGGAGCTGACCGAAGGAGAAGGCGTCGTCGTCGAGGGCGAGGGCGAGGGCGAGCTGCCGGAGGACGAGTCGAATCTCGCCGTTCGGGCGTACGCGCTGCTCTGCCAGCCCGGAGGGCAAGCGCTTCCGGTTCGTGAACCGCATCCCGCTCGAGCGCGGCCTCGGCTCGAGCACTGCTGCCATCGCGGTCGGGCTTCGCGCCGCCGCGCCCGAAGCCTCGGCGGAGGAGCTGCTCGCTCTCGGTCTCGAGCTGGAGCCGCACGCCGACAACCTCGCTGCGGCGCTCGCGGGAGGCGTCACGCTCACGTGGGACGGATCGATCGCGCGCGTCGCGGACGCATTGCCCTTCGAGCCGGTGGCGCTCGTCCCGGCCGAGCGCGTCGGCACCGCTGCCTCGCGCGACGCGCTTCCCGACGCGATCCCGCACGCCGACGCTGCCTTCACGCTCGCCCGGGCGGCGCTGCTCGGCGCAGGCGCCGCTACCGGCCGCGCCGACCTCTTTCGCGCCGCGCTCGCCGATCGAGTGCACGAGCCGTATCGCGGGAGCGCGCTACTCGACGAGGTGCGCGCGAATCCGCCCGCGGGAGCGAGCCGGAGCGACGCTCTCCGGCTCCGGCCCGACCGTCATCGTGTGGGCGGAGGACACGCGGGCGTGCGTTGCCGACCTCGAGGCGCGCTATCCGCAGCACCGGGTGCTTGCACTGGCCGTCTCTCCCATCGGAGCTCACGCATGAGCTCATCCGACGCACCGCTCGCCGGAAGACGCCTCTACTTCGTCGGCATCGGCGGCGCCGGGCTATCGGCCTACGCCAACTTCGCGCGCGCCCTGGGCGCCGAGGTTCGCGGGTGGGACGTACGGGAGACGAGGTTCATGGAGACCCTCGACGGAATCGACATCGACGTCGGCGGCGAGCCGTCTCCACCTGACGGCTTCGAGGTCGTCGTCTCGACTGCGCACACCGGCCGTGCTGAAGGACGCTCTCGTGCGGAGTTCCTCGCGGAGCTCGTCGCGCTGCGGCGGTCGATCGTCGTCGGCGGCGCCCACGGGAAGACGACGACGGCCGCGATGGTCGCGTTCGTCCTCCGCGAGCTCGAGCAGGACCCGGCGTGGATCGTCGGCGGGGTCGTCCCGCAGCTCGAGGGGAACGCGGGGACGGGCAGGGGTTGGCTCGTCGTCGAGGGTGACGAGTCGGATCGCTCGATCGGGCTCCTTCGCCCGGAGATCGCCGTCGTCACGAACGTGGAGCTCGATCACCACGCCGCGTTCTCGTCGACCGCGGAGTTGCAGACGTTCTTCGACGACTGGCTGGCGAGCGCGCCGCACGTCGTCCGCGGCTGGGAGCTCGACCCGGTCGAGCTCGAGCTGGCCGTGCCCGGCGAGCACAACCGGCGAAACGCGGCCGCCGCGCTCGCGGCGCTCGAGCTCGCCGGTGTCGGACGCGAGAGCGCCGCCGCTGCTCTGGCGAGGTTCCGAGGCGTCGACCGGCGCCTCGAGCTCGTCGCCGACCGCGGCAGCGTCCGCGTCTACGACGACTACGGCCACAACCCGACCGAGATCGCCGCGACGCTGAGAACCGCTCGCGAGCTGACCGACGGACGACTGGTCGCCGTCTACCAGCCTCACGTCTACGAGCGCACGCGCCGGCTGCACCGCGAGCTCGGGGACGCGCTCGGCCTGGCCGATCTCGCCGTCGTGACGGACGTCATCGGCGGCCGCGACCCGCAGCCGGGCGTGAGCGGGAGGCTCGTGCTCAACTCGGTTCCCCGCCGGGTCCGCCTCGGTTGGGCGCCGACGTTGGACGACGCCGCGCGAATCGCGCTCGCATGGGTCCGTCCGAACGACGTGGTGGTGACGTTCGGGGTCGGCGACCCGTGGAAGGTCGCGCGCGCTATCGGTGAGGGACTTCCGGCGTGAACCTGGAGCGCGGCGTGCCGCTGGCGCGCCTGACGACGATCGGGACGGGTGGACCTGCTGCGGCTCTCGCGCGGCCGCGGTCGCAATCCGAGCTCGAGGAGGCGCTCCGGCACGCCGAAGCCGACGGCCTCGACATCATCGTCGTCGGGCTCGGATCGAACCTGCTTGCGGCCGACGACGGCGTCGACGCCCTCGTCATCAGGCTCGAAGGCGAGCTCGCGGCGATCGAGGTCGAGGGAACGACGCTCCGCGCGGGTGGCGGCGCGACGAACGCGGTGTGTCTCCACCGCGCGCGCGGCGCAGGTCTGGGGGGCTTCGAGTTCGCCTGCGCCATCCCGGGCACCGCGGGTGGGGGCGTGAAGATGAACGCCGGCGCGTACGGGCGGGACTGGTCCGACGTTCTCGAACGCGCACTCGTCGTCTCCGCGCGCGGCGCAGAGTGGCGGACTCGCGACGAGCTCGACCTCTCGTACCGCCACTCCGGCCTCGCAGCGGACGAGGTTGTCGCCCAGGTCGAGTTCCGGCTCGAGCCGCGGGCGCCGGAGGAGATCAAGGGCGAGGTCGCCGACCTCGTCGCGCGCCGCAAGGCGACGCAGCCGACGAACAAGCGAACGTTCGGAAGCGTCTTCAAGAACCCGCCGGGCGAGGTGGGCGCCGGAAGGATGCTCGAGCTGTGCGGCCTCAAGGGCCATCGCATCGGTGGAGCGCTCATCTCTCCGATGCATGCGAACTTCATCGAGAACGCCGACGGCGCCACGAGCGCCGACTGCGTGGCGCTCATGGACGAGGCGCGCCGCCGTGCGCGGGAGCAGTTCGGCGTCGAGCTCGAGCGCGAGGTCGCGTTCGTCGGCCCGCTCGAGCTAGAGGCTTGACAGGAATCGGAGCGACCGCGTCCGCGAACCGGACGCACTTTAGATCCTTGCTCTTCCGGTCTTGCGCACAGCTACAGCTCGCGCCGTAGGAAGCCCGCGACCCGCGGCGAACTTCGACGCATGGCCCGGGGGCGAACCGAGCGTGGATCGCGCCAGCGTGCGCGCGCGGCAAGCGTCGTCGTCCCGTTTCCGCGCGGTGAGCCTGGCGATCGCCTCGATCTCGTCCGGTTCGTCCCCTCAGGCCGTTCGCTCGGTCTCGGCTTCGCCATCGTCGCCACAGTGCTCGCGGCCTACTGGGGCGCGCGCGTCACTTCGGTCTTCGCCGTCGACAGCGTCGAGGTCCAGGGTGCGCCGCCGGCAGTCGAGCAGGAGGTCCGCCAGGTCGCAGGGCGTGCGCTCGGTACGAGCCTGTTGGCGGTCGACGCGCGCGCGATCGAGGATGCGGTGCGCGCGCTGCCGTCCGTCGCAGGAGTCTCTGTCGACCGGGCTTTCCCGCACACGCTCGTCGTCAAGGTCGCCCCCGAGCGTCCCGTCGCGGTCGCACGCCGCGCCGACAGCGCATGGCTCGTTACGGGGAGTGGGAAGGTCGTGCGCGAGATCGCAACCGGCACGGAGCGCGGCTACCCGCGGCTCTGGCTCGCGAAGAACGTCACGATTCGCATCGGCGGAACCGTGCCCGAAGCCTTCATTCCCGCCACGCGCGCTCTCGCCGCCGCACAGGATGTCCGGCTTCCGCGGCGGGTGAAAGGCGTTCGCTCCGAGTCGGGCCAGCTCACGCTGGTCTTCCGCCACGGCCCGGAGATCCGCCTCGGCGCGGCCACCGACCTGCGGCTGAAGCTGACCGTGGCCGCGCGCGTGCTCCCGCTGCTCGAGGAGGGAGCGCTCTATCTCGACGTCTCCGCTCCGGACATGCCGGTATCGAGCTCATATCTCAACTCTTAGGTCGAGGTTGAGGGTTGTCGAGCAGAAGGCCCGTTGACATGCGGGAGAAGGAGCCGTACTCTCGGAAGCGAAACCGTGCAAGCAAGCCGCACGTTCAACGAGAGCTGTAGGGTCGACGCCTGTTCGACCTT
>CAVSZQ010000008.1:0-642668 GCA_963732465.1 uncultured Actinomycetes bacterium | reverse complement strand
ATGTCGTTGTCGCCCGGCCGCTCAGTCAGCCGCGCCGTCGAAAGCCAGCGACCGTCCGGCGAAAAACCGGTCGGGACTGTCATCCCGCCGGGCGCGAAGACCGTGCGCTCCTCGCCGGTACGCAGGTCTCGGACGATGACGTCGAAGTCCAGCCCATTTCGCCGGTTGCACGCGTAGGCAAGCAGCGAACCGTCATGGCTCTGCTGCGGGTCGAGGTGCATGAACTCGGGCTCGTAGACGAGCGGCTCCGGCGGAGTGCTGCCGCCGGCGTCGACGAGAAAGAGCTGGTGGCGCTCGTTACCGCCCTCGTCCTTCTGGATCAGAACCCGACCATCCTCGAGAAAACGCGCGGACGCGACCGCATCCTCGAAATCCGTCAACTGAACGACGTCGCCGCCGGTAGCCGGAAGACGATAGGCCTGCATCGTCCCGCTCAGGTTCGACAGCACGAGCACGGTCTGTCCGTTCGGCGAGACGTCTGCCGGCGCGGTCGAACGCGCCTCGAGCAGCGCCGGCAGCGAGAGCGTGCTGGTCGCCGAACTCACCACGAGAGATCCTGCACGATTTGGACGAAGTGAAGCGCAAGATCGAGTGTCCCACTAGCGCAACCTTCTCGAGGGCGCCCGGTCCCAATGCGTATGCCCCCGACAGGAATTGAACCTGTGCACGCGGTTTAGGAAACCGCTGCTCTATCCACTGAGCTACGGGGGCGCGCGGCAAGCGTAGCGCGGTAGTCGCGCGATCCTCGTCGGCGAGAGGCAGACTCTCGCGCGGTGGCGGAGCCGGTCTCGATTCTCACGCCGGACCGACGGGTCCGGGTCTTCATCTCCTCGACGCTGGGGGAGCTCGCGCCTGAGCGGGACGCGGTCGAGGCCGCCGTGCGAACGCTTCGCATGACGCCCGTGCGGTTCGAGGTCGGCGCGCGCCCGCATCGCCCCGACGAGCTGTATCGCTCGTATCTCGACCAGAGCGACGTGTTCGTGGGCATCTACTGGGAGAGCTACGGCTGGGTAGGGCCGGACGCGACGGTCTCCGGGATCGAGGACGAGCTCGAGAGGAGCCGGGGGCGCCCGCAGTTGATCTACGTGAAGGAGCCGTCACCGAACCGTGATCCCGCGCTCCACGCCCTTCTCGACCGCATCAGGGAAGGGGCGCTAAGCACCTACCGCAGGTTCGGTGCTCCGGGTGAGCTCTCGGAGCTCGTACTCGAGGACCTCGCAGTGCTGCTCTCGGAGCGCTTCCAGACCGGGCGCGTTTCGCATCGCGACCTACCCGACGGGACGGTGACGTTCGTGTTCGTCGACATGGCCGACTCGACGCGGATCGCAGGTGAGCTCCCCGGGTCTTACCCGGCGATCGTCGGAGCGTTCCAGACAGCCTTGGTGGAGACGGTCGTTCAACACGGCGGCGTCGTCGTCGACACCGAAGGCGACGGAGCGTTCTGCGTCTTCTCGACGGTGGACGACGCCGCGACCGCTGCCGTGGCGTTCCAGCGCGACGTGCTCGAGCGCTCATGGCCCGGCGACGCACCGGTACTGGCGAGGATCGGGATCCACGCGGGCGCCGCCGAACGCACGGCAGACAACTACGTGGGCCTCGAGGTGCATCGCGCCGCCCGTATCGGCGCGGCCGCGAACGCCGGCCAGATACTCGTGTCGCGCTCCGCCGCGAACCTCATCGGCGCGCAGGGCGGCTGGCGGCTGGCCGGCCTCGGCTCGTTCGCGCTCAAGGGCCTCGACCGCGCGGAGGAGCTGCTGCAGCTCGGCGCGCCCGGACTTCCCGACGAGCTGCAGACGCCACGAGCCCGGGGGACGCGGTCGGTCCACCTCCCTGCGCAGCTCACCGATCTCGTGGGCCGCGAAAGCGAGATCGCGGACGTTGCGCAAGTTCTCGAGAGACACGACGTCCGCCTCGTCACGCTGACGGGACCCGGCGGCATCGGAAAGACTCGGCTCGGCGTCGCCAGCGCCGCCCGGGCGGCCGATGCGTACCCGGACGGCGTGTTCTTCGTGGCGCTCGCCGACACCCGCACCACCGATCAGGTCGTCGGTGCGATCGCGGCTGCCCTGGGTCTCCGCAGCGAGGGTGCTCGCGCGCTCCTGTCGACCATCGAGGACCGACTCGCCTCAGGCCGCGCGCTTCTCGTCCTGGACAACTTCGAGCAGGTCGTCGAGGCACGGACCGTGGTCGCCCAGCTGCTCGAGAGCTGCCCTGGGGTCGATCTCGTGGTGACGAGCCGCACGCCGCTCCGGATCCGCGGCGAGACCGAGCGTCCGGTACCGGGGCTCGGGCGGGCCGCAGCGGTCCTTCTGTTTCTCGAGCGCGCCCCTCGGCCGGACTGGACTCCGGCGGCCGACGAGCTCGCGGTCGTCGAGGAGATCTGTCGACGCCTCGACGGCCTCCCCCTCGCGATCGAGCTCGCCGCTGCGCGCATGCGCATTCTCGATCCCGCGTCCCTCCTGGAGCGCCTGAGCCGGAAGCTTGACGTCGTCGGCGGCAGCGTTCCCGATCTTCCCGAGCGCCAGCGCACGTTGACGGCGACCATCGAGTGGAGCTACGACCTCCTCGACGCGGCGGAGCGGACGTTGCTGGCGCGACTCGCCGTGTTCGTCGGTGGATGGACGATCGAGGCCGCGGAGACCGTGTGCGGCGGCGACGTCGTATCCGACGTACTCGACGCGCTCGAACGACTCAGCGAGCACAGCCTGCTCGTCATCGAGCCGGGCTCGGCAAAGGGCCGGCGGATGCGGATGCTCGGGACGATCCGGGAGTTCGCGACCGCGCAGCTCGAGGCGAGCACCGAGGCGGACGTTCTGCGCGAGCGTCACGCCTCGTACTACGAGCGGCTCATCGTCGAGCTACACGCGGAGCCCGGCGGAGAGACGGCCCCCGTCTCGATTGCGCGCCTCGACGACGACTGGGACGACGTCCTCGCCTGCCTGGAGTGGCGCTTCCTCCAGGAGGACTACACGCAGCTCGTCCAGCTCGTGTCCGGGACGTGGCGGTACCTCTGGCTTCGCGACCGCTTCAACGAGCTGGTGCCGTGGCTCACGTCGGCGTACGCCGCTCGCGACGCACTCGAGCCCGCGCTTCGCGGAGAGCTCTGCCGGCTCTGGGCCGTGGGCTGCTACCAGTCCGGGAGGTTCGAGGAGGCGCGCGACGCTACCGAAGAGGCCGTGCGGCTGCTCGCCGAGACCGGCCCGATGGACCGCGAGGCCTGGGCGCGAACGCTGCTGGGAGGCTTGCTGCCGTACTTCGACGGCGACCTCGAGCGGCCGCTCGCCGAGGTGTCACGAGCAGTCGAGCTCTTCCGGGAAGAGGGGAACACGTTCGGCCTGGCCAGGACGCTCGGCATGCTGGGCACTATCTCGGCGCTCCTCGGTCGGATGGACGAGGCGATGTCGCAGTTCGAGGAGGGCATCGTCGTGGCCGAGCGGCTCGGGCTTGCCGAGCTCATCGGCTCCCATCACTCCCTCCGAGCGCTCGCGCATCTCGCTCGCGACGAAGTCGGAGCCGCTCGAAACCATCTCGATGCAGCGGTCGCAACAACGGAGTACCTCGAAGGCACCGCGTACTGTCTCGAGGGGTACGCGGCAGTTCTCGCCGCCGAAGGCGACGTCGTCCTCGCCGCCACTGCGCTCGGCGCCGCCGAGGGGCTCAGGGAGCGCACGGGCATCGCCATGTGGCCGGTCATGGACATGATCCTGCGCGACCGGCTCGCCTCTCTCGAAGCGGCCGGGCCGGAAGCAGACGCGGCCCGCTTCGCCGGCTCCCAGATGAGCCCGACCGAGGCACTCGCGCTCGTCCGCGGGAGCTGATCGCTCCCGACGTGCCGCCGCAGCTCAGGCTCTATTCCGGTGCGCCGACCAGCTTCTCCCGGTAGGCGACGGCGACCGCCTGGGCGCTGTTGCGCGCAGCGAGCTTACGCCGGATGTGCTCGACGTGGCTCCCGACCGTCTTGGCGCTGATGACGAGTCGCTCCGCGATCTCGTTGTGGGAGAGACCATCGGCGAGCAGCTCCAGGACCTCGAGCTCGCGGCCCGTCAGCGGCGCGCTCTCGGGCTCGGCGGCCCTGGTCGTCTTGCTGAGCAGCCGTCGCGCTCGCGCGAGGAGCTCGTCGGAAGCGACAGGCTTCGTGAGGTAGTCGTCCGCTCCGATCAGAAGGCCGGCGACACGGTCGAACCACTCCGTCCGCTTCCCGGAGAGGAAGATGATCGGTAACGCCTCACCGAAGTCCTGGCGGAAGCGATGGCAGAGTTCGTAGCCACACATCCGGTCGAGGGCAACCTCGAGGATCACGAGTTCCGGTGGGTGGTCACGCGCGATCGCCACGGCCTCGTCGCCGGTGGTCGCCTGCAGGACCTCGAACCCGGCCGCCTCCAGGTCAGCCGCAATCCGCTCGCGCAGCCGCAGGTCGGCGTCGACTAGCAGTACCGAACCGCTCCGATCCCCCATACCCAGTGGTCCCGCTCCCCTACGGTCCGACAGCGGGGCGATAGTACCAACTCCCTATTCAGCGGCTGCTCAAAATTCGGGTATCCGCCCGATGCGCTGCCCGCCCACGGCCGCCTACGGTCCATTCACCGTCGAACCCAGGGAGAGGGTACGAGCGCGGAAGGGGGGATGCCGCGGACAGACGGAGTCGAGGGCTGTTTTCTCTGGGCGCGTTTGCTGAGGCGACCGCGCCCTACGACGTCGAAGCAAAGGGGGATTGCGTGATGAAAATGCGATTCGCGATCGTCGTCGCCTGCTTGGCGGCGATGCTGATTCTGGCGATCGCCGCTCCGGCGGCCATCTCCAGGCTCGATCTCGGGGCCGAGGCCGACCTTGGTCCTGAGGGGGCGTCCGTGATGGTCCCGGTCACATTTCAATGTGATTTCACGGACGGCCTCATCTTCATATCCGTTCAGGTCACGCAGACCAGAGGGAACCGAATCGCGAACGGATCGGGTTCCACCCAGAGCACCTGCGGCTTCGGCCCGCAGACGGTCTTGGTCGAGGTGCAGTCGTTCACAGGCGTGCCCTACCACCACGGCCGGGCCGTCGCTCGCGCATTTGCCCAGACCGCCACCGGCTCCTCGTCGAGTAGTGACGGACCCGAGGAGATCCGCATCGGCAATTAGCGCCTGACCAGGAGGGGCGGGCCCGCGGCCCGTCCCTCCCACCATTGACCGAGCTCAGCGAGGCCCGCGGTCGCGAGCAGCCCTGCTCAGGCCGATACCCTCGCTCGATGCCCGACCACGCTCCGCTCCGCAACGTCGCGATCGTCGCGCACGTCGACCACGGCAAGACGACGCTCGTCGACGCGCTGCTCTGGGAGTCGGGTGCCTTCCGCGCCAACCAGGACGTCGCCGAGCGTGTGCTCGACACGATGGACCTGGAGCGCGAGAAGGGCATCACGATCCTGGCGAAGAACACGACCGTCCGCTACGCCGGGACCAAGATCAACATCATCGACACGCCCGGCCACGCCGACTTCGGCGGGGAGGTCGAGCGCGGGCTGACGATGGCCGACGGCGTGCTCCTTCTCGTCGACGCGAGCGAGGGGCCGCTTCCGCAGACGCGGTTCGTGCTGCGGAAGGCGCTCGAGGCTCGGCTCCCCGTGATCCTCGTCGTCAACAAGGTCGATCGGCCCGACGCCCGCATCGAGGCGGTCGTCAACGAGGTCTACGAGCTCTTCCTCGACCTCGACGCCGACGAGAGCCAGATCGAGTTTCCGATCGTGTACTGCAACGCGAAGGCGGGACAGGCGTCCCTCCGGCCCGATCCTGAGTCGCTCGAGCCGGATCTCCAGCCGTTGCTCGACCTCATCCTCGAGCACATCCCCGCGCCGACCTTCGAGCAGGGTCACCCGCTTCAGGCGCTCGTCACGAACTTGGACGCGTCGCCCTACGTCGGCCGGCTCGCGCTCTGCCGTGTCGTGCAAGGGACGATCCGGCGCGGGCAGCAGATCGCGTGGTGCCGGTCCGACGGGACGATCGAGCGCGCGAAGGTGACCGAGCTGTACGTGACCGAGGCGCTCGACCGGGTCGAGACCGAGGAAGCCGGCCCCGGAGAGATCATCGCCGTCGCCGGCATCCCCGAGGTGACGATCGGCGAGACGCTCGCCGACCCGGACGACCCTCGCCCGCTCCCGCCGATCGCGATCGACGAGCCCTCGCTCTCGATGACGATCGGTATCAACACGTCCCCGCTCGTCGGCCTCGCCGGCGACAAGGTCACGTCGAGCCTCGTCGAGGCCCGGCTTCGCGCCGAGCTCATCGGGAACGTCTCGCTGCGCGTCCTCCCGACTCAGTCCCCTGACGCGTGGGAGGTTCAGGGACGCGGAGAGCTCCAGCTCGCTGTCCTCGTCGAGCAGATGCGCCGCGAGGGCTTCGAGCTGACCGTTGGGAAGCCGCAGGTCGTGACGCGGGAGATCGACGGCGTCCTGCACGAGCCGGTCGAGCGCGTCTCGATCGACGCGCCGGAGGAGTACCTCGGCGTGGTCACACAGCTCTTCGCGCTCCGCAAGGGCCGCACCGAGGCACTCGTGAACCACGGCTCAGGCTGGGTGCGAATCGACGTGCTCGTCCCCGCCCGCGGATTGATCGGATTCCGCACCGAGTTCCTGACGGAGACGCGCGGCACTGGAATCCTGCACCACGTCTTCGAGCGCTTCGAGCCCTGGGCCGGCGAGCTTCGGACTCGGCCGACCGGCGCGCTCGTCGCCGACCGACGCGGCAAGACGACCGCGTTTGCGATGCTCTCGCTGCAGGAGCGCGGGCAGCTCTTCGTCGCTCCCGGCGTCGACGTCTACGAGGGCATGATCGTGGGCGAGAACTCCCGCGCCGAGGACCTCGACGTCAACGCGACCAAGGAGAAGAAGCTGACGAACACTCGCGCGCCCGCCAGCGCCGATCGCGATCTGTCCGCCTGATCCCGCCGCGACCGCTGTCGCTCGACCAGGCGCTCGAGTACATCCGCGCAGACGAGTGCGTGGAGGTGACTCCGAGCGACGTTCGGCTTCGCAAGGTGCGTGCTCTCCGCCCAGCAGCGTCAGACCGCGGCGAGTCCGCAAGGCGCGCGGTCTCGCTAGCTCGGAGATCGAGTAGCCAGTCGGCGTACCACGACGCCCAGTCCGGATCGTCGCCGTCCGTGATCCGGTACACGGTGTGGTGCGTCTCGGCGGCTTCGTGGAGGAGCTCGGCGAGGGTCATCGGGTAAGCGCACGTTACGAGGGTTAAGAAGGCGATGCGCCGTCGGCAAGCCGGGTTCTGACCGCTACCTCGGACGGTACGATCCCCCCATGTCAGCTTTCCTTCTTGCCTTTGTCGTCCCGATGGCCATCGGCCTCTGGGCCCAGCACCGGGTGAAGAGCACGTTCGCGAAGAACCTCGAGGTACCGGCGTCCCACGGAATGACCGGCGCCGAGGTCGCGCGCCGAATCCTCGACTCGAACGGCATGCAGGAGGTGCCGATCGAGGAGACGCCCGGGACCCTCTCCGACCACTACGACCCGCGCAGCCGCTCGGTGCACCTCTCGCCCGAGGTCTACAACGGCCGCTCGATCTCCTCGACCGCCGTGGGCTCGCACGAGGTGGGCCATGCGATCCAGCACGCGCGCTCGTACTCGTTCTTCCAGTTCCGCAGCGCGATGTGGCCTGCAGTCTCGTTCGCCTCGAACATCTGGTTCCTGTTCCTCATCGGCGGCATCTTCCTTCAGCTCACCGGCTTCATCGTCGTCGCGGTTGCGCTCTACTCGGTCGCGGTGCTGTTCCAGATCGTGACGCTGCCCGTCGAGTTCGACGCGTCAAGCCGCGCGAAGGAGCAGCTGACGGGCATGGGGCTCGTCGCGCAGCAGGAGAGTCAGGGCGTCAAAGCCGTCCTGAACGCCGCTGCGTGGACGTACGTCGCAGGCGCACTCGCCGCGGTGGCGGTGCTCCTCTACTACCTCTCGCTGCTGGGTAACCGCTAGCTGCGGGAGCATGCGATGCAGATGTGGCCGGGATCCGTCCCGGCCACGTCTCTTTAACTCGGTCGCTCGCGCGGAACCCAGCCGAAGCGCATCCACGCAACGGCGAGCCCGGCGGCGCCCCATGCGGCGACGATCGCGAGCGCCGCCGGGTCGGCGAAGAGCGAATCGCCCTCGAGGTAGACCCCGTTCACGACGTCGAGGAAGTACTTGAGCGGGAGCGCGTCGCCGACCGCCTGCAAGAACGCCGGGTAGTCACCCGTCGGGCCGAACGAGCCCGAGAGGAACGCCATCGGCAGCAGGATCACGTTGACGACCGCCGCGACGCCCTCAGCCGAACGGATGACCGAGGCGATGCCCAGGCCCAACCCGGTGAAGCACGCCGCTCCGACGAGGACGGATCCCGCGAAGCCCGCCCAGTTTGCGGGCATGCCGGCGTCGAAGACGAAGCGTCCGAGCGCGAGCAGCGCGATCGACTGGAGCACGAAGACGATGAGTGTCGAGACGAGCACGGCCGCCATGTAGGTCGCCGGCGGGAGCGGGGTCGACCGCACCCGCTTGAGGATTCCCATCTCGCGCCGCGTGACGAGGATGATCGCGAGGCCGGCGAAGGCGGTGTTCGCGGCGCCGTAGCCGAAGAGTCCCGCGAGCAGGACGTCGCCCGACGCGTAGTCGACGCCGTCGATCTCGATCTCGTTCGAGTAGATCGAGCCGAGCAGCGAGTACAGCAGCAGCGGGAAGATGAAGATGAACACCGCCGCTTCACGGTTACGCCAGAAGGTTCGCTGCTCGAACGAGAGCTGGTGCAGGAGCACGCTCACTCGTCCGCTCCGTTGTTGTCGACAAGCTCGAGGTAGACGTCCTCGAGGGTCGGCCTGCGCACTTCGAGCTGCTCGAGCTCGGCACCGTCCGCGAGCGCCTGCGAGGTGAGCTCGTGCAGCGCGCGAGTCGGCTCCTCGGTCTCGATGACGACGAGCTCGCCGTCGCGACGGAACCTGATCTCGGCCTTGCGCGTGTCGCCGATCAGCTCCGCCGGCGTCCCGAGGCTGATGATGCGGCCCGCCTGTATCACAGCGACACGATCGGCCAGCTGCTGCGCCTCGTCCAGGTAGTGCGTCGTCAGGAGGATCGTCTTCCCGAGCGAGCGGAGCGAGCGGACGACCTCCCAGGCCGAGCGGCGGGCTGACGGGTCGAACCCGGTCGTCGGCTCGTCGAGGAAGACGAGGTCGGGATCGCCGACCAGCGCGACGCCGAGGTCCAGACGTCGCCTCTGGCCGCCGGAGAGCGTCTTCACGCGCTCGTCGCTCTTCTCGGCCAGGCCGACGAGACCGACGACTTCGTCCACGTCACGCGGGCGCTCGTAGTAACCCGCGAACATCGCGTGCACCTCGCGCACGGTGAGCAGGGGGTGGAACTCGGAGTGCTGGAGGACGACGCCGATCCTCTCCCGCAACGCACGCGGCGAGGTAGCGGGATCGTGGCCGAGGACGGACACCTCGCCACCGTCGCGATTCCTATAGCCCTCCAGGATTTCGACCGCTGTGGTCTTCCCTGCGCCGTTAGGCCCGAGGAGACCGAACACCTCGCCCTCGTGCACCTCGAGATCGACGCCTCGCAGAGCCTCGACGCCGTTGTACGACTTCCGGAGGTCGCGAGCGACGATCGCGCTAGACATATCTGGCAGATACATTAGGATATATCGGGACGATATGTCAAGCCTCAGCGCCACGGCCCGCGTCATCCTCGGTCTCCTCAAGTTCGCGCCCAGGACCGGCTACGACGTGAAGCGCGTCACCGACTTCTCGACGCGTTACTTCTGGCGCGCGAGCTACGGGCAGATCTACCCCGAGCTGCGCGGGCTCGAGAAGGCGGGTCTCGTGCGCTCGCGGGAGGAGCCGTACGGGCGGCGGAAGCGGCGCGTCTACGACCTCACGGTGAAAGGCGAGCGGGCGCTTACGGACTGGCTGGACTCCGAGTCGGATCTCTACGAGCTGCGCGACGAAGGGCTCCTGCGGCTGTTCTTCGCCGAGCTCGTCTCGCCCGAGCAGCTGCTCGCGCTCGTGCAGCGGCGCCGGGAGATATTCGAGAGCTCGGCCGCGCTCTTCCGCGGCATCGCGAGCGACCTCGGTGAGATCGAGGGCCCGAGCGGGGAGGTGCTGCGCTACGGCATCGAGCTCATGGACTGGAACGCCGCGTGGTGGGCCGACCTCGAGAGTCGCCTGAGTTAGCCCAGTTGGGGCCGGGCATGCCCGGCCCCTACGTCAGTCCTCGAGCTGGATCTCCGCGACACCGCCGGTCGGGAACCCGGGATCCTCTCCGGTGAGCTCGAACGCGATCTCCGAGAAGTCGGGCTGGTGGCCGACGACGGCGACAGGCCCTTCGCGGCCTTCGAGCGTCTTCTGGAGGATCTCGGCCGTCGCGCCCGGCGCGAGCCGCTCGTCCACGACGAGCTCGGCTCCCGATGCCTGCGCGATCTGCTCTGCCGTCTGACGCGCGCGCAGGAGCGGGCTCGTGAGCACGAGCTCCGGCGGCGTGTCGTGGCCGGCGAGCTGTTGGGACAGCGCGCGGGCCTCCTCACGTCCCCGCTCGGAGAGCGGCCGCAGCTCGTCGGGCTCTCCCTGCTCGGCATGTGCGTGCCGGACGAGGAAGACGAGCATCGCCGCGAGAATACCGCGCCATCTAGTGTGGCCACGTGGCCGCGCTGCGCTACGTCGTCGTCGACGTCTTCACCGACCGCGCGCTCGAGGGCAACCAGCTGGCGGTCTTCACCGACGCACGCGAGCTCGACGGAGAGACGATGCAGGCGCTCGCCCGCGAGATGGCGTTCTCGGAGACGGTCTTCGTCCAGCCGGCGGAGCAGGGAGGCACCGTGCGGGTCCGCATCTTCACGCCGCGTACCGAGCTCCCGTTCGCCGGGCATCCGATCCTCGGGTCCGCGTGGGTGCTCGCGACACCGCTGCAGCTCGGCGTCATCGAGCTCGAGACCGGGCGCGGGATCGTGCCGGTCGAGCTCGACCGGGATGAGAGCGGCGCGATCGCGTTCGGACGGATGACACAGCCGATTCCGACCATCGAGACGTTCCTCGAGCCGGAGGTGCTGCTACGGGCGCTCGGCGTCGAGTCGGCACGGGCGCCGATCGAGACGTACGACAACGGTCCGCGGTTCACGTACGTCGTCCTCGACTCGCCGGAGCATGTGGCCGGTCTTCGTCCCGACTTCGCGGCGCTCGAATCGCTCGGCGTGCAGGCGAGCTGCTTCGCGGGCGAGGGCGTGAGGTGGAAGACGCGCATGTTCGGTCCGGCGTTCGGTGTACCGGAGGACCCGGCGACCGGCTCGGCTGCAGGCCCGCTCGCGTGCCACGCGTGCAGGCACGGGCTCGCCGAGTGGGGCGAATGGCTCGAGATCGCGCAGGGCGCCGAGATCCTGCGGCCGTCCACGCTCTTCGCGCGGGCTCACGGGAACGGGAGCGGGATCGAGCGGGTGGAGTGCGGCGGGCGCGCCGTGATCGTCGCGCGTGGCGAGTTCCGGATCTAGTCGTCGCCGGAGAGAAAGACGGCGACCGTCTTGGTGGCGGACAGCGCGGCCTCGACAGGCTCCGCACCTCGCGAGCGTGCCGTGAGGTAACCCGCCGAGTACGTGTCGCCGGCGCCGGTCGGGTCGACCGGGCCGACGACAACGAGTGCCGGCACGTTCTCGATCGCGTCCTGCGTGATCACACAGGAGCCCTTGGAGCCCAGCGTGAGAAGCACCTCGGGCACCCCCAGCTTCGCGAGCGCTTCCGGCTCCGCGGTGCCGACGAGCGTCTCGGCCTCCTCGTCGTTCAGCTTGAGGATGTGCACGTGCTCGAGAACGTCTCCGATCTCGCCGTCCGTCTGAAGCGGCCCCAGGTCGGCCCGGCGGACGAGACCCTGTGCGTCGACGAGGAGACGCCGTCCATCCTGCGCCAGCACCGCGAGCGTCTCCTCCGGAAAGTCGGTGCGAACGAGCGCGCCCACGTGGATCCACGGCGCGTCCTGGACCGCCTCGACGGCTCGCGCGGGGCTCCAGGGCTCACCGACGGCGTCCTGTCGCATGATCCGCTGGTCGCCCTCGTAGTAGAAGCTGTAGGCGGTCGTCGTCGGCGACTCGTACCACGTCACCGGCAGCGGGAACTCCTCGACACGCGGAGCGAGCACCGCCCAGTCGTCGCGCGCACACGAGACGGCGACGTGCGCGTCCGCGCCGATCCGGGCCAGCGCGCGAGCGGAGTAGAAGACCGCTCCGCCAGGCCGCGGCGCCCCACCGGCGACGACGTCGCTCGTGAGGTTCCCGATGACAGCGATCGCCGTCATGCGGGCTCCGGCCCAGCGGTCGCGCGTCGCGACACGGCCGCGACGACGCCCGCGAGCGTGAAGGCGGCGAGGAAGCTCGGCACGGTCGCTCCGATCTCCCACGTCGGCGGATCGAGCTTCTCGACCAGGTCGACCCACCAGCTCGGCCCCGTCGGGAAGAGCCACTGGTAGAGCGCGAACCCGGCGACCCAGGCCGCAATCAGGCCGGGTCTCCAGGCGGGCGCTCGGAAGATGTCCTCCCGCGTGTAGTGCGCGCCGGCGACGAGCCAGTCGGCGAGGAGAACGGCGAAGAGCGGGACGAACACGGATCCGAGCAGAAGCAGGAAGCTCTGGTAGCTCAGGAGCTCGATCACGAGCGCGCCCGCCGTCGCCGTCACCGAGACGAGCGCGATCAGGAGCGCCTGCGGTGCCCAGGGCATCAGGTTCTGGAGAGAGACCGCGGCCGAGTACGTGTTTGCGAACGCTTCGTCCGTCTCGGTCACGAGAAGCGCGAACAGCGCGAGGATCGCCGCGAAGCCGCCCGCCACGATCGCCGCCGGGAGGGCGGCGGGGTCGGAGAGATCGCGCGAGAGGACGAGGATCACGCCGAGCCCGAGCAGCCACGCATCCGGGACGAGGTAGCCGAGGCCGGAGCCGAGACCTCCGGCGCGCCGCGTAGTCGAGAAGCGCGTGTAGTCGGCCGCGAGCGGTGCCCATGACACCGTGATCGCGACCACGATGTCTGCTCCCTGCCATACCGAGAGCCCGCCCGCGCCGGGCTGATCCCAGAGCGCGCCGAGATCGGCGCCGTCGAGCGCCCACCAAGTCAGGTACACGAGGGCGACCGGGACAGCCCAGATCGCGATCCGGCGGACGAACCGGCGCACGAATCCGATCGGGCCGAGCAGCGCCAGCACGAACGCGGCTGCGCCGAACACGAGCGTCCAGAACCACTGCGCGCGGAAACCGAAGAGCTCGTCCGAGAGCGCGGCGGCGGCGGTCGCGATGATGAGCAGCTCGAAGATCGTCCAGCCGAGGCCCTGGAGGACGTTGACGCCGGTCGGCAGGTACGAGCCGCGGCGGCCGAGCGGCGCACGCATGAGCACCATCCCCGGCACACGTGCGTCGGTTCCGATCGCGCCGGCGACGCCGAGCATCGTGTTTCCGATCGCGCAGCCGATCAGGATGGCGAGCAGCGCGTCCGGGAAGGACAGCGCCGGCACGAGTGCCGCGCCCGCGACGATGACGAGCAGGGAGACGCCGAGGTTGCCCCAGAGGAGGCCGGTGTCGAGCAGTCCGAGCACGCGGAGGCGCTCGGGCACGGGCTCGATGCCCCAGCTTCCTTCGATCCGCTCGCCCTGCGCCATCGCCGCGCGTGAGGGTATCGCCGGCATGGAAAGATGGGGGCGTGATCCCGCGCTACTTCATCGTCGCGGAGCGCGATCACGAGCTCCAGAACCCGACGTCGGCCGAGAAGCTCCTCGATCTCGGGAAGCGGCTCCGGCTGGACTCGGGATCGCGCGTGCTCGATATCGCTTCGGGCCGAGGCGGTCCCGCCATCCTTCTCGCCCGCGAGTTCGGCTGCCGAATCGACGGAATCGAGATCGCGCTCGAGTTCCACGCCGTCGCGGTCGAGCGGGCTCGCGCTGCCGGGCTCGAGCACCTCGTCTCTTCGCGGCTCGAGGACGCGTCGCAGGTCGAGCTCGTGCAGGAGTCGTACGACGTCGCGATGTGCCTCGGCGCTAGCTTCGTTTGGGGCAGCCTCGCGGGGACGCTCGACGCGCTCGAGCCGGTCGTGCGTCCGGGCGGCCACGTCGTCGTCGGCGAGCCGTTCTGGCGCCGGCTTCCGCTGCCGGAGGACTACGAGGAGCGCGACGCGCCCTTCACGACGCTCGAGGACACGGTCACGATCATGGAGTCGGGATCGCTCGAGGTCGTTTCGATCATCGCGTCGTCCGAGGACGACTGGGACCGGTACGAGACGCAGCACTGGCGCGCGGTCGAGGAGTGGCTCGCCGACGAACGCCGGCGATCCCGAGGCGGCCGACATCCGCGAGCGGCACGAGCGTTACAAGCACACGTACCTCCGCCACGGCCGCGACGTCCTCGGGTGGGCGATCTTCGTCGGTTGGAAGCCGCCGAGCTAGGCAGCGGAGCGGCGATGGCGCATCCCGACATTCCCGCCGAGCAGGCCTACCTCGATCACGCGTACGAGTGCCTCGAGCAGATGCGGCAGGCGCTGCTGCGCACGGTCGACGCGGCGGTGATCGGCGCCGACGGCGCATCCGTCTCCCTCGATCAGGCTTACGCCTGGGTGAACCGCCGCCTGGTCGCGTACGAGGCGGCGGAGCAGATCCTGTGCTTCGGCCGCATCGACGTCGGCGCCGCGGATGACTCGCTGTACGTCGGCCGTCGCTGGGTACACGACGACGACGGCGTGCTCGTCGTCAACTGGCAGGCGCCGGCCGCGCGGCCGTTCTACACCGCGACGCCGGCCGAGCCGCACGGCGTCACGCTCCGGCGCCGCTTCCGCCTCAAGGGCCGGACGCTCACCGGCATCAGCGACGAGGCGCTGGACGGCTCCGTCGCCGATGCGGCGAGCACTCTCGACGACTTCCTCCTGGAGGAGCTCGAACGCGCGCGCGACGCTCGCATGCGCGACATCGTCGCGACGATTCAGGCCGACCAGTACGGCCTGATCGCGCGCGAGCCCGAGCCGCCGCTCGTCATCCAGGGAGGACCGGGAACGGGGAAGACCGCTGTCGGCCTCCACCGCGCGAGCTACCTGCTGTTCTCGCACCGAGCTGCTCTGCGACGTGTGCTCATGGTCGGGCCGAACCCGGTCTTCATGGACTACGTCTCGCACGTCCTTCCGTCGCTCGGGGAAGAGGCGGTCGATCAGCTTGGCCGTGACCGAGCTCGTGCCGGACGCGCCGGTCACGCTCGTCGACCCTCCCGAGCGTCGAGGCTCTGAAGGCCGACGCGCGCCTCGCAGAGGTCGTGCGCCGCGCAGTCGAGCTCCGCTCGCACGGGGAAGCCCGAGGAGCTCATCGTGCGGATGGAGGGGCTGTTCGTCGGCGTGCGCGAGCGCGAAGTGGCGGAGCTGCTCGCCGCTGCGCGCGAGGAGGGCGGGCTGTCCGCAGCCGCCCGCGAGCGGTTCCGCATGAGCGTCCTCCGCCGCTTCTACGCGGACTACGGGGACAAGCTCGGCGGGCTCGCAGTGCGCGCGTTCGACGAGGTCGAGCGCTCGCTGCGGAAGGACGGGCTCCTCAACCGCTTCCTCGAGACGACCTGGCCCGCGCCGAAGCCGGAGCAAGTCGTCCGCGGATTGCTGTCGTCACGCGAGCGTCTCGCGGAGGCGGCGGACGGGATCCTGGACGAGGACGAGCAGCGCCTGCTCCGTCGCGCGCGGAGCGGCTGGAGCGCGGCCGACCTGCCGCTCCTCGACGAGGCGCGAGCGCTGCTCCTCGACGACCACGACCGCTACGGGCACGTCATCGTCGACGAGGCGCAGGACCTGACCCCGATGCAGCTGCGGATGATCGCGCGGCGGGCGGCAGGCGCGTTCACGCTCCTCGGTGACGTCGCCCAGGCCACGGGCCCCGTTCCGTACCGGAGCTGGGACGAGGTCCTCGACCAGCTTCCGGGCGGCGACGAGGGCGAGCTGCAGGAGCTCAAGCACGCTTACCGCGTCCCCCGCGAGATCATGGCGCTCGCGCTTCCCCTGCTCGAGCACATCGCGCCGGATGTCGAGCCGCCGGTCGCATATCGCGCGGGCGCCGAGCCTCCGCGGATCGTTCGAGCCGACTCGCCGCTCGACGCCGCGTACGAGGAGGCGGCTCGGCTGGCAGCCGCCGAGGGCCTGCTCGCGCTGATCGCGCCACCGTCGCTCCGCGGCGACGTCGAGGCAACCCCCGGCTCGCTCTTCGACGACTCGCGGATCTCGGTGCTGACCCCGCGCGAGGCGAAGGGCATGGAGTTCGACCACGTGATCGTCGTCGAGCCGGCGCTGATCGTGGAGGAGGGCGTCGGCGGGCAGGGCCTGCGCGAGCTCTACGTCGCACTCACCCGCCCGACGACCACGCTCGTCGTCGTCCACGACCGCCCGCTCCCGTCGGAGCTCGGCCTCGCGTAACGCTGGGGTCAGGCTTCAGCCTGACCTCGTCGTTAGGTCTGCGCCTCGAACGAGCACACCCAGCACCGGGGTCAGGCTCAAGCCTGACCCCACGCGCTACGCGGCAAGCAGGCGTCGCAGCACGTACGGGAGGATCCCGCCGTGGCGGAGGTACTCGCGCTCGCGCGGCGTGTCGAGCCGCACGGTCGCGCGGAACTCGGTGTCGTCGGCGCGCACCGTCACTTCGCCCGCCTCGGCGTTCTCGATCCCGCTGATCGAAAACTCCTCGCGGCCGGTCAGACCAAGCGACGCGAGATTCTCGCCGGGAAGAAACTGCAGCGGGAGAATCCCCATCCCCAGCAGATTCGAGCGGTGGATCCGCTCGTAGCTCTCCGCGATCACTGCGCGCACCCCGAGCAGCTTCGGCCCCTTCGCGGCCCAGTCGCGCGACGAGCCCGAGCCGTACTCCTTGCCGGCAAGGACGATCAGCGGGACGCCCTTCTCGCGGTAGCGTTCGGCGGTGTCGAAGATCGTGTCCTCGTCGCCCGAGGGCAGATGGACGGTCCACGTCCCCTCCGAGCCCGGGACGAGCAGGTTCCGCAGGCGCACGTTCGCGAAGGTGCCGCGCACCATGACCTCGTGGTTGCCGCGGCGCGAGCCGTACGAGTTGAAGTCCTTGCGTTCGACGCCGTGCCCGATCAGGTAGCGGCCGGCGGGTGAGTCCGGCCTGATCGCACCCGCGGGTGAGATGTGGTCGGTCGTCACCGAGTCGCCCACCGAGACGAGGCAACGCGCGCCGGCGATGTCCTCGACGGCTCCCGGCTCGGGCGGCATGCCGTCGAAGTAGGTCGGCAGGCGGACGTAGGTCGAGCCCGGATCCCAGGCGAAGAGCTCGCCTTCGGGAACGGGAAGGCCGCGCCAAGTCTCGTCGCCCGTGAAGACGTCGGCGTACGTCGAACGGAACATCTCCTCGCCGATCGAGCCGGCAACCGTCTCCCGAACCTCCTCGGGCGAGGGCCAGAGGTCGGAGAGGAACACGTCCTCCCCGTCGGCTCCGACGCCGATCGGCTCCGTCAGGAGGTCGATGTCCATCCGGCCGGCGAGCGCGTAGGCGACGACGAGCGGCGGGGAAGCGAGGTAGTTCGCCTTCACCTCACCGTGGATCCGCGCCTCGAAGTTGCGGTTGCCGGAGAGGACGGCGCACACGACTAGATCGTCGTCCGCGATGCCCTTCGAAATCGGTTCCGGCAGCGGGCCCGAGTTCCCGATGCAGGTCGTGCAGCCGTAGCCGACCGTGTGGAAGCCGAGCTCCTCGAGGAACGGAGTCAGGCCCGCCTTCTCGTAGTACTGCGTCACGACCTTGGAGCCGGGCGCGAGGCTCGACTTCACCCATGGCTTGCGGCTGAGCCCGCGCTCGACCGCGTTCTTGGCCAGCAGTCCGGCGGCGACCATCACGGCCGGGTTGGACGTGTTCGTGCAGGACGTGATCGCGGCGATGACGACCGACCCGTGCTCGAGCTCGAACGTCTCGTCGCCGAGCGTCACCGTCGCTCCGCCCGGCATGCCCTCGGCGACCGCAGTCGGGCTGACCGGAACTGCGCCGACCGCCTCCGGACGCTCGTGGCCGGGCGCGACCGAGGCTGGAGGATCGCTCGCGGGGAAGCTCTCCGCGACGGCCTCATCACGTGCGTTCCCGTAGTCGACGCCGAACGTCGGCAACGCGTGCAGGAACGCGCTCTTCGCCTCGCGAAGCGGCACCCGATCCTGGGGCCGGCGCGGGCCCGCGAGCGAGGGCTCGACGGTCGAGAGGTCGAGCTCGATCGACCTGCGTGTACGTCGCGGGCTCGTCCGGGTCATGCCAGAGGCCGTTCTCCTTGCAGTACGCCTCGACGAGCGCGATGCGCTCCTCGGGGCGGCCCGTCAGGCGCAGGTAGCGGATCGTCTCCGCGTCGACGGGGAAGAAGCCGCACGTCGCGCCGTACTCCGGGCGACATGTTCCCGATCGTCGCGCGGTCGGCCAGCGGGAGGCGTCTCGAGCCCGTGCCCGTAGTACTCGACGAACTTCCCGACGACGCCGGTCTCACGCAGGATCTGGGTCACGGTCAGGACGAGGTCGGTCGCGGTCGCCGTCTCCGGCAGCGCGCCCATGAGCTTGAAGCCGACGACCTGCGGCACGAGCATCGAGATCGCCTCGCCGAGCATCGCCGCCTCGGCCTCGATCCCGCCGACGCCCCAGCCGAGCACGCCGAGCCCGTTGATCATCGTCGTGTGCGAGTCCGTCCCGACGAGCGTGTCGGGGAACGCGATGCCGCCTCGGTCGTCGACGACGCGAGCGAGGAACTCGAGGTTCACCTGGTGCACGATCCCGGTCGCCGGCGGGACGACCTTGAAGTCGGCGAACGCGCCCTGTCCCCAGCGCAGGAACGCGTATCGCTCTCGGTTCCGCTCGAACTCGAGCTCGGCGTTGCGGCGGATCGCGAGCCGGGTCGCGAACTCGTCCACCTGCACCGAGTGGTCGATGACGAGCTCCGCCGGGAGCTGCGGGTTGATGCGGTCCGGCGAGCCGCCGAGATCCTCCATCGCGTTTCGCATCGCGGCGAGGTCGACGACGGCCGGAACGCCGGTGAAGTCCTGGAGCAGGACTCGGCCTGGGGTGAAGGAGATCTCCTGCGACGGATCGGCGGAGGCGACCCAGCCGGCGACGGCCTCGACGTCGGCCGTCGTCACCGTGACCCCGTCCTCGTGCCGGAGCACGTTCTCCAGCAGGATCCGCAGCGTGTACGGCAGGCGATAGACGTCGAAGCGCGCCTGGAGTGGCTCGAGCCGGAAGATCTCCAGCTCGCGACCACCGACCGAGATCGTTCCGCGTGCGCCGAAGCTGTCCGGGTGTGCCATCTCCTCCGATTCAAGCAGCTTCGACCCTCCCAGCCGGTCGATCCCGCGCTCGGTCAGCGTCGCCCGGCGCGGGTCGAAGTGGCGCACGACCGCGGCCGCGTAGGGGCGGCCGACACGTAGCCGCGTACGAGCCGAAGCCCTCGTCGCGGACAGGCTTCAGGTCTTCGGTGTACGGATCGAGGACGTGCTGGCGCCCGACCTTTCGCGCAGCGTTGAAGAATGCGAGCCCCATGCCCACGGACACCTCGAGCAGGCTCATCTGCTCGCGGTCGGCCTCCCGCACGAGCGCTGAGTAGACCGACGCGAGCTCGTCCGGCGTGGGGAGACCTTCGGCGTCCGCGCGCAGGTTGGAGAGGGACTCCTTGAGCGCCTGCAGCTCGAGCGGCGGGATGTCGATCAGGCGCGCGGTCGTCCCGCTCGCCCCCTCGAACGAGGCGAGGAGCTCGTCGACGGAGCGGAGCTCGGCGTCGCGGGCGACCACGCCTGCCTCCTTGAGCTCGTCGACGAGGACGTCGAGGTAGACCCGCGTGCCGCGGGTGACGTCGGCGGCCGCGGCCAGGATCCAGAGCGGCGAGAAGCCGAAGGCGAAGATCGAGCCGAGCTCGACGACGTTGCCGGCGCCCTTCCGCACCGCGAGCTTCTTCGGCGAGCTCTCGAACTCGCCGGCGACCTCCCCGGCCGGACGATCGACACCGCCGACGAGCTCGACGGTGATGCGGAGGAGGTTCTTCGCGGTCGCCTCGTACAGCCGCGAGCGGCGCACGAGCCTCGGAAGCACGAGCTCTGCGGTCTCGTGGACGGTCCCTCCGACGAGCGCCGCCACTGCCCGCACGATCCGCTCCGGGACGGAGACGAGGAAGCGGGTCGCCCGCCGCAGGGGCCTAGGTCTCGGCAGCGTCTGCCGCCTGAGCCTTGATCGCGACCCCGCCGAAGGCGACGGTCGCCTCGACGACGAGCGTCGGCGCGTCGGGATCCTCCGGCTCCGGCACGTCGACCTCGACTCCCCCCGAGAAGACACGCGCCGTGTGCTCCACGCGCCAGCCCGCGGGCACTTTGACCGCCACGCCGCCGAAGAGCGCCCCGGTGGTGAGGTGGGCGTCCGGCCCGAGACTCGCCTCGCGAAGGTCGGCGGCGACGCCTCCGTACCACGCCAGCATCGACCCGCCGCGGAACGCCTGAGCGCGGCTCTTCAGCTCGACGCCGCCGAAGATCGCGACGAGCGCGACTTCGTCGCTCTCCTCGTCGCCGCGCGACGGAAGCACGCGCTTGACGAGAGCCGCGGCGGCCATGAACCCGCCGTAGAAGCCGAGGAAGACGAGTCCGAGCCGCCCGAGCAGTCGCATCGCCACCGAGCGTACCGCGGCTACCATCGCTCGCGATGGAGGCCGAGGCGATTCGCGCGATGCTCGCGCAGGCGTTCCCCGGTGCAGCCGAGCTCACGGTCGAGGACCGGACCGGCACGGGCGACCACTTCCAGGTCGTCCTCGCGACCGCGGAGTTCGACGGCCTCGCCCTCCTCGATCAGCACCGCCGTGTCAACGACGCCCTGGCCGCACCGCTCGCCGACGGCTCGATCCACGAGCTCCGTATCAAGACGAAAGGAACCGCATGAAGACGCTCAACGAGCAGATCTCAGAGGTGATCGAGAACGAGCCGGTCGCCCTGTTCATGAAGGGAACGCCGCAGATGGTCATGTGCGGCAACTCCCAGCGCGCGCTGCAGGCGCTGCACGCGGCCGGCGCGCCGGTGACGACCGTCGACATCCTCCCCGACCCTCGCATCCGCCAGGAGCTCTCGGCGGTCTCGGGCTGGCCGACGATCCCGCAGGTCTTCGTCAAGGGCGAGCTGATCGGCGGCGCGGACATCACCGAGGAGCTGCTCGCGTCCGGCGAGCTCCAGCAGAAGCTCGACGACACGCTCGGGGCCGACCGCGCCCAGGACGTGAAGACGGTCGAGCTCGCGCTGGAGTCGTAAGGCCGCGGACCGCGGCCGAGGAAGGTCACACGGCCAGCGAGGTCGGTCAAGCCCGAGCGCTATGGGACGAGGCGCCGGATCCTGCGCCAGAGCGGACGCGCGATCCGTTTGCCGCCCCGCGCCAGCCTGGATGCCGCCCGGCGGTGGAGCGGCGGCGGCGCAGCGAGGGGCTCCATGCCGGGCGCGTGGAGCTCGAACACGAGATAGCGGGCGGGCTCGGATCCGACGTTCCGCATGCCGTGGAGCTCACCGCCAGCGGCGTAGACGACGCTGCGTGGCCGAACCTCCCGGCCGAGGGTCTCGACCGTGCCCGCGAGCGTCACGATCGCGACGTCGTGGGCGTCATGATGCGGCTCGTAGCCGGCGCCCGGTTGGAGGACGGTGAGGTGGGCGTGGAGCTTTCCGAGGCAGCCCGTCGGGCCTTCGAAGATGCCCTCCGCCCAGAACGGCGGCGCGTCTTCCGGCGGAGACATCTCCCCGAACCTCAGGATCTGAACACCGAGCGGATTCGGCTCCCCGGTCGCAGGCGCCCGCCACTTGAACATGAGGTAGCCGACAGGCGCCATGCCGGGATTCCGGATCGTGTGGTACTGCCCTGCCGGGTAGTAGACGAACGCGCCGGGTCGGAGATGCTCGGTGCGCGGCGGAATGACGAGCTCCACCTCGCCGTGCAGCGGAATCAGGATCTCCTCCTCGGCGTGAGCGTGCGGTGCGTGCGGCGTGTGCCCCGCAGCCAGCACCGATGCGTGGCAGGAGATGTCGGCGCAAATCCCGGTGGAGCCGCGAAATGCCGAGAACGGGCGCCACGGCTCCGTCGACTGCTCATCGTCGAGCGGTAGGTCGAAAGCGTGGACGACGGTCTCGACGCGCTGCATGCCCGATAGAGGTGGAGGCGGCACCACCCGGTTCGGCCCGCCGTGGTCGGAGCCTCGCACGAGGATGACCGGCGGTCGCGGCTCCTCGAGCACGCGGAACGGCCACTCGAAGCTGCTCAAGTCGGGGATGCGCACGGCGCGGTCGGCGGCCGCGAACTGGAAGAGGAGGGCCAAGCGCTCGCCCGACCGGTTGCGGTTCTCGGTCCCGTGCCAGAGCCGCCCGTCGGCGACGATGGCCTCACCGTCCCGCATGTCCGGCACGACCAGCTCCACGTCGGGAGCGCGCTCGCGGGCGAGCTCGAGGAGGGCCTCCGGAGACGCCTCGTCGCGCGGCAGGCCGACCGCGGCGCGCGCCTCCTGGACCGAGCGACCAAGGAGGTGCGAGCCCGCAAGCATCTGGAGCGAGGAGTCGCGCGACGTGTTCTCGATGCCGACCCAGACGGAGACGAAGCCGCCATCGGGCGAGCAGGACTCGATGTCGGAGTGCCAGGGGTGGACCTCGCCCGGCTTCCGGCGCGCCGCCGAGACGCCCCAGAGCACCACGTCCTCTCCGAGGATCCCCGTGACCGGATCGAGGACCGCTGGCGGGTGGCGAGGTCGTAGAGAAAGCGCTCGTGGACCGCGCGCCCTTTGAACCACTCGGGCGGCTCGGGGAGGTCGTCACGCCCGAGGTAGTCCGCGATCCGGCGGCACTCGGCGCGCGAGAAGACCGCTACCGGGCCGAGGTATCCGTCACGGGCGAAGTCGCTGCCGCGGCCGCGCGCCGCGGCTCGAGCAGGGGTCTGAGCGGCGATCCGGAGAAGCTACTGATTCAGGTCGACCGCGGCGATGCGGTCCGCGAGCTCGCGCGAGATCGCGTGCTCGCCGCGCGAGGTGCGCAGCGTGACCGGGCCGCCGAAGGGGGCCTGCGACACGACTTCGACGGCCGAGCCCGGGAGCAGGCCGAGCTCGGCGAGGTAGCGCAGCAGGTCGGCGTCGCCGTCGGGAACGCGCGACACCGTCGCGCCGCCGCCCGGCGTGACGTCGAGCAGCGTCGAGTCGCCGCCGGCTGTGACCCGAAGCTCGCGATCCGGGATCGGATCGCCGTGCGGGTCGTGGGTCGGAAACCCGAGCTCGGCGTCGATCTTCGCCTCCAGCTCCTCCGAGAGGGCGTGCTCGAGGAGCTCGGCCTCGGCGTGCACCTCGTCGAGCGAGAGGCCGAGCCGGTTCACGAGGTAGAGCTCGAGCAGGCGGTGATGCCGCAGGACCTCGAGCGCGCGTAGTCGGCCCTCGTCGGTCAGTGCGACCCCGCGGTAGGGCGCCCGTTCGACGAGCTCGAGCTCCGCAAGGCGCTTCGTCATCGCCGTCGCCGAGGGGGCACTTACGCGCATGCGTGCGGCGAGCGCCGAGGTCGTCGCGCGCTCGCCCGCGCTCTCGAGCGCGTAGATCGCCTTCAGGTAGTCCTGGACGGCGACGGTGAGATCGGCGGTCTGGGTTCCCATCTCGCGGGTCTTAGGTTACACTCCGAACCGGATTTAGCTATGTCTAAAACTCGCCTCACGCGCCGGAAGCTCCTTGCAGCCGCGGCCCCGCTCGCGGCTGCGCCGATCGTGGCGAAGCTCGCGCTCGACGGCACTGCCGAGGCCGGCGCGCCGCACGACCACTCGAGCCACTCGCATGCTCGCGAGCCGCTCTCCCACGTGCGCGGCGACATGGGCCACGCGGCGATGATCGGCGAGCAGGTGCCCGCCGTCGGCGGCCCTAACGACCTCGACGCTCTTCTCTATCCGCCGCCTGCGCGTCCTTACCAGCCGGGGCGCGTCCGCGAGTACGACCTCCGCGCCGTCGACACCGACCTCGAGATCGCGCCGGGCGTGTTCTTCCCCGCGTGGACGTACAACGGCACCGCTCCTGGACCGGTGATCCGCGCGACCGAGGGCGACACCCTGCGCGTCAATTTTCGGAACGAGGGCTCGCATCCGCACACGATCCACTTCCACGGCATCCACCCGGCCAACATGGACGGGGTCTTCGAGGTCGTCGAGCCCGGAGGGAGCTTCGTGTATGAGTTCGAGGCGCGCCCGGCCGGGATGCACCTCTACCACTGCCACGCGACGCCGCTCAAGAAGCACATCCACAAGGGCCTCTACGGCGCGTTCATCATCGACCCGCGCGAGCCGCGCCCCCCGGCGCAGGAGCTCGTGATGGTGATGAACGGCTTCGACACCGACGCCGACGGCGGGAACAACTTCTACACCGTCAACGGCCGCTCGTTCTACTACGCGCGCTACCCGATCCGCGTTCGGCGCTCGCAGACCGTTCGGCTCTATCTCGCGAACCTGACCGAGTTCGATCTCGTCAACTCGATCCACCTGCACGGCGACTTCTTCCGTCACCAGCCCACTGGCACGGGCGACTACTGGGAGTACACGGACACCGTCATGCAGTGCCAGGGACAGCGTGGCGTTCTTGAAATCGACTTCGCCAACACCGGCCGCTTCATGTTCCACGCACACCAGTCGGAGTTCGCCGAGCTCGGCTGGATGGGCTTCTTCGAGGTGGTCGACTAAGTGGAGGCGGGCTCCGCCCCGGCACCAGGTCGCGGGGCCGGCTGGCGGCTGTGGGCTCTCGTCCCCGTTCTTCTTCTCGCCGTCGCTGTCGGGATTGTCGTGACGAGCGGCTCCTCGCTCGTCGACCTGGTCGGGACGAACCCGCCGCCTGCGGACGAGTTCGACATCCGCCGCGTCGAGTTCGATCCGGGCGAGATCCGGATCACGGTCCGGAACCCGCAGCAGGACGACCTCACGATCGCGAACGTGAACGTGGACGACGCGATCGTCCCGTTCACCGTCGACGGCCCGACCGAGCTCGGGAGGCTGCGGTCGAGCACGATCATCGTCCCCTACGACTGGGTCGAGGAGGACCCGATCACGGTCGGCGTGACGAGCTCGACCGGGATCGAGACGGTCGAGGAGATCCCCGCCGCGCTCGAGACACCGGATCCGTCGGTCGAGGGCTTCCTCGGCTACGCGCTGATCGGCGCGCTCGTCGGGATGCTGCCCGTCGCGCTCGGATTGCTCTGGCTGCCGGCGCTACGCCAGGCCAGCGCCCGCTGGCTGTCGGCGTTCATGGCCCTCACGGCCGGACTGCTCACGTTCCTCGGCGTCGAGGCGCTCGCCGAGGCGTTCGAGCTGCAGGCGCTGCTCCCCGCAGGGCTCGGAGGCGCGGGCTTGATCCTGCTCGGGGTCGCGCTCAGCTTCCTCGGTATGACCGCGCTCGCCGGGCGGCTGACGGGCGGGACCGCGGCCAGCGGATTCACGCTCGCGCTGCTCGTCGCGATCGGCATCGGCCTCCACAACTTCGGCGAAGGCCTCGCGATCGGCGCCTCGTTCGCGATCGGAGAGATCCAGCTCGGCACCTTCCTGATCGTCGGCTTCATGATCCACAACGTCACCGAGGGCCTCGGGATCGCGGCGCCGGTGGCCAAGACGCGCGTGACCCTGCTTGCGCTCGCAGCGCTCGCGCTCGTGGCGGGCGGGCCGACGATCTTCGGCGCCTGGCTCGGCGGGTACACGACGAGCGACGTCCTCGTCGCGCTCTTCTTCGGCATCGCCGCCGGAGCGGCGTTCCAGGTCGTCGTCGAGGTCGGGCGCTACGTCGCGCGGCATGCACCCGGCGGCCTCCGCTCGGGATACGTGATCGGCGGCTTCATCGCCGGCCTCGCGGCGATGTACGTCACCGGCATCCTCGCCGGCTAGTCGTTGCGCAAGACCGGAATCCCCGAGTGGGGATTCCGGTCGCGCGGTAGAGCAAAGGACCTAAAGCGCGGCCGCTTCGCGGCCGCGGTGTCGGTGGCTTTCACATCGAGCCTCTAGCGCCGACCCTCCCACAACCGCCACTTAACTGCGTCTTATCCGCGGTTCACGCGCCTCGGTCTATAACGGACGGGCATGTTCTCCCTGCGCTCGGCTTCGACCTATACCGCACTCGTCGCGGCTGCCGCCCTCGGCGGCGGGATCGCGGTGGGTGCGGTCGCGTTGCTGGGGGGTCTCGACGACAGCGGCAGCACGACGGTCGTCACCGAGGCCGCTCCCACGACGGCGACGACCGAAGCGGCGCCGGCGCCGTCCAACGACGACGACGCTCTGACGATCAACGAGATCTACGAGCGCGCGGCACCCGGCGTCGTGCAGATCACCTCGGTGACGAGGACCGCGGACACGTCCACCGGAGGCGTGCCGTCCGGTCTCGGCTCGGGCTTCGTCGTCGACAAGGCCGGGCACATCATCACGAACTACCACGTGGTGGAGGGAGCCGACCGCCTCACGGTCGGCTTCTCGAACCGCGACACGGTCGATGCGGAGATCCTCGGCATCGACCCCTCGACGGACCTGGCGCTGCTCGAGGTCGAGACGAGCTCGAGCGCTCTCACGCCGCTGACTCTCGGTGACTCCGGCAAGGTCGAGGTGGGCGACCGGGTCGTCGCGATCGGCAATCCCTTCGGGCTCGACCGCACCGCCACAGCGGGCATCGTCAGCGCTGTCCAGCGCTTCATCACCGCCCCCAACCAGTTCACCATCGACCACGTCATCCAGACCGACGCGCCCATCAATCAGGGCAACTCGGGCGGCCCGCTGCTGAACGAGCGCGGCGAGGTGATCGGCGTGAACACCCAGATCAAGACCGGTGACTATCCGACGGGGAACGTCGGCATCGGGTTCGCCGTCCCCTCCAAGACCGTGAAGGACGTCGTCGCGCAGATCCTGCGCACCGGCCGGGTCGAGCACGCGTGGCTCGGCATTCGCGGGCATCCCGTTACCGACGAGCTCGCGGACACGTTCAACCTCCCGGTCGACGAGGGCGTCCTCGTGGAGTCGGTGACCGCCGGCAGCGGCGCCGCGAAGGCCGGCCTCGAGGCGGGCGAGACGGAGGTCGTGGTGGCAGGGGAGACGTACGTGCTCGGCGGCGACATCATCGTCTCCGTCAACGGCAAGAAGATTTCAGAGGTCGAGGAGATCCGCGACGTGCTCGCGGCGCATGAGCCCGGGCAGAAGCTCAAGCTCGGGATCTTCCGCGACGAGACCAAATCGAGCGTGACAGTCACGCTCGGACGGCAGCCCTCCTCCCCCCAGGGCTAGCCAACCCGGTCAGGCCCCCTGCTTCGGCAGGGGCGCCTGATCTCATCGGTACGGGGCCCGAACGCCTGCCCGGGCCCCGGCCGACCTTTTTGGCGCGTAGCGCCAAAAAAGGGTCAGCCGGGCTTCTTTGCGCAAGACCAGGATCCCCGAGTGGGGATCCTGGTCGCGCGGTAGAGCCTCCGACCGCTTCGCGGTCGCCACGCGAACATTCCCCAGGAATGCCGCTTCAGGCATGCGACGGCGCCGCTTGGCGGATGGCTGCTTTAGAAGTCCGCTTGCGCGGCCAGCGCTTCGTCGGTGAGTCGGTACCCGCGGTCGATGAGGGCACGCTTGCGGTCCTCGGGCCAGTGCTCTTCGCGGAAGGTCGGGTCGAGGCCGTCTTCGCCTGGGTTTGCGCGGACGATGAGGGTCGGGACGTGGCGTTCGTGGCGGAAGGGGAACCGCGCGGACGTGAAGGCCTGCTCGAGCTCCTCGCGCAGCCGCTTTCGGCGCCACGGCGCGGCTGCGGCGACCGACGCCGCAATGACTTCCTCGCGCAGGCGCTGGAGCTCGGCGACCGAAGTCTCGCGCTCCGACGCAAGCCGTTCTTCGAGGACGGTGTTGCGGGCTATCGCGACGCGCATGAGCCGGATGATCATCTCGCCGTAGTGCGCCGGCTCGCCGCGGCCGGCGCGCTCCTCGGCGAGCCGCACTTCCGCGAGCAGGGCACGCACAGGCGGAACCGCGCGGAAACGGTCGAGCCGCTCGCGCAGGCGGGCGAGGTACGCGAAGTCGGCCCGCCGGTAGCTCGCCACGTAGCGGAAGCCGGCGATCGCCTGCACCTCCGGGTTTCGGTACGCGGGCTCGAGCGGGAAGTTGCGCACCCAGCCGCCGTCTGTCGCGACCGCCCCGTCGAGGCTCACCGGCAGAACAAGGCCGCTGACCGCTGCCGACGCGAGGATCGCGCGGCCCATCACCTCCGGCTCGGTCGTGCGACACGAGTAGGCGAGCTCGAAGTGGCGGGACTCGTCGGCTTCGTGGTGATCGCTGACGTCGGTCGCGAAGACGACGAGCTCGATCGGCGCTGCTGCGAGCGCCAGCCCCAGCTCCTCGGCGCCTCCGATTCGCTCGGCGATCGTCGCGGGAAGCGTGTAGTCGTGGAGCCCGCCGGGCATCTGCCACACCGGCCTCGGCCGGAACACCTCGCTCGGCTGGAGTGCGAGGACGAAGCCCTCCAGATCGTCGAGGCGGTCGAGGGAGGCCATCGTTCCGGAGAGGGCGCCCGCCGAGGTTCCGTAGATCCAGCCGACGCGGCCCCACAGCGGGCTCTCGCGCAACCGGCGGAGGAAGCCGAGCTCGAGGAGGACGCCGTTGACCCCGCCGCCCGAAAGGACCAGGGCCAAATCGGGCTTGTCCGTTTGGGACACGTGGCTATTGTGCCCCCGTGGAGTCGGAGCTTCGGCGCGGGGGCCTGGTGGTGCCGGACCTCGACCTCGAGTCGGAGGAAGACATCTGGAGCGACGACGGCGAGGCGGACCACAGCGGCTGGTTCTGCGTCGCGACCGATCCTTTTCCCTGCCCCGCCGAGAGCTGCACGTTCGTCGCGGACTTCATGACCGCGGCGCACCTCGTGCTCGTCTGGCAGGAGCGCGACGACCCGAACCTCCTCTGGCACGCGCAGCGCGCGAAGGAGGTCGGGCGAAACCCGCGCGTCGTCGAGTACGAGTCGGCGTTCGGTCCGAGCGCCTCGTACTACGCCTGGGAGGCCGCGGGGCGGCCGGTGCACGGCGTCACAGGGAGGTCACCGTCCAAGAAGTGACGGCGGTGGCTGGAGCACCAGCCATCCACTGAACGGCGGTGTTGCAAGCCAGAGCTCCCGACGCTACGGTTGCGCGATGGCCGAAGGCTTTCAGCCGGCCGGGCGTGCCGCCGCGCCGCCCCCTCTCGACCTCGTCCAGGACTTCGTCAACACCGAGATTCCGGAGTGGGCGCGTGACGACATCGCGACTCCGGAGCTGCTCAGCCTGTGGCTCCGCGAGCGCGATCTGCTCGGCGCGGGCGAGACCGTGGGGCCGGCAGGGTTCGTGGCCGCTCGTGAGCTCCGAGCGGCGCTCCGCGAGCTCGCGCTGCTGAACACACTCCGGGAAAGCCCGGGCGAGCGGCTCGCCGAGCGCATCCGTTCGGCCATGTCGGAGGCCACGCTCAGGGTCGATCTCGACGCGTTCGGCAATCTCGTGGCGGTGCCCTCGGGGAGCGGCGAGCGGCGCGCCCTCGCCTCGATCGCAGCGGTCGTGCTCGCGGCGCAGGCCTCGGGCTCGTGGCCGCGTCTCAAAGCCTGCCGCAAGGAGAGCTGCCGCTGGCTGTTCTTCGACCGATCCCGCAACGCCTCGTCGAGCTGGTGCTCGATGTCGATTTGCGGCAACCGCATGAAGACGGCCGAGTACCGACGCCGGCGGAGAGCTGGCGGATGAGGTCGATCGGCTACGTCGGCTGGCTTGCCTGGCGGCGCCTGCGCCGTCGCGGAAGCGGAGCGCTCGTCGCAGCGCTCGGCCTCGCGATCGCGACCGCGGTTCTCGCAGGTGTGCACGCGGGCGTCACCATCGCGTCCGACCGAGCCACGTCTCAGGCCGTGGAGCGGATCCCGGCGCCGGTCAGGGCCGTGCGCGCGGTGTGGTTCGGCGTACCCGCGGAACAAAGCGAGGCTCAGGACGCGCTGAGCCGCCACGTGGACGCTGCGCTCTCGGAGGTGCCGCTCGCCGGCCCGACCGAGCTCGCTCTTTTCCGCGAGAGCACCGTCGCCGGTCGATTCGTAGGGATCGCGGCGGTCGAAGGGCTCGCTCCTCACGTCATTGTCCGGTCCGGACGCCTGCCGGAGCGGTGCACGCCACTGCGGTGCGAGGTGCTTCGCCTCAGAGGACGGGGGGCTCTCCCGAACGCGCCCGGCCTTCGCATCGTCGAGGTCGGCACCGGGACGCTCCGCTCGCAGCAGCTCTTCGGCGACTTCCTCGAGCCGACGGACAACGCGACTGCGGACGCCGAGACCGCTCCTGCGCTCCGGGAGTCGGGTCGCTATCACCGTCCGGCGGCCCCGCCACTGGTTGTCGCCGAGGGGGTCGACACGCTCTCGGCTTCGCCGCCGCTCGCCCGGACCTATCGCAGCTACGCCTGGGTCTGGCCCCTCGCCGGCGGAAGCCCGCGCATGTGGCAGATCGACGGGCTCATCTCTCGAGTCGAGCGCGCCCGCGCGGAGCTGGCCCTGCGTTCCGGATCGTTCTCGGTGGGGGTCCCGGAGGAAGAGCTCCGGGACGCCGAGCGCCGGGCGAACGTCGCGGGGAGGCGCCTTCTGCTCGTCGGCGGCGAGGCGGCGGCGCTGTTGCTCGCCTTCGCGCTGCTCGCCGCACGCGGGATGCGCCGCGATCTCGTCGCTGCCCGGACGCGGCTGACCTGGTACGGCGCGCGGCGGTGGCAGCTTGCGCTGCTCACCGGTGTCGAGAGCGCGGCCGTCGGGGCGTGCGGAGTCCTCGCCGGCTGGATCGTCGGGAGCGCCGCGGGCGCCATTGCAGCGTCGCTTGCGGATGCGCCCGCGGCGCGCGTGCTCCTCGAGAGCACCCTGTCGGCGAACGGGCTCGCCGTGGCGTTCGCCGCTGTCCTCGTGACGACGGCGCTCATCGCTCTGACGGTGTCGCTTCCCGCACGCGTGACCGCGCGGATCGGCGTTCCCGAGGCGGTAGCTGCCGCCGCGCTGCTCGTCGTCGCAGTCGTGCTCGCGGGCGGAGCCGTCGATGACGAGCGGCTGGCAGCGGGGGAGGGCTCCGCACTCCTCCTGCTGCTTCTCCCCGGCCTGCTGGCGCTCGCGGGGGCGATCGTGGCCGCTCGCGTATTCCCGGCGGTCGCACGCGCCGTGGGCAGTCGTGCCCAGGGGTCGATCTCCGTCAGGCTTGCCGCGCTCGGGCTCGGCCGCGGGTCGGGCACCGCCGTCGTCACGGTCGGATTTCTCACGATCGCCTTCGCTCTCGCGTTCATGGCCGGCGCCTATCGGGCGACGCTCGATCGGAGCGAGCGCGAGCAGGCGGCGTTCCAGGTCCCGCTCGACCAGGTCGTGCGGGAAGACCTGAGCTCGCTCGTGAGGGTGTTCGACGCCGCCTCGCTCGCGCGGTACCGCGAGCTCGCCGGTGCCGGAGGAGACGCATACCCGGTTCTCCGCGTGACGGGCAGCGCGGGGCGCGCCGAGCAGGTGACCGGCGTCACTGCGCTGGGCCTCGACCGGGGAGCGATCGAACGGCTTGGTGCGTGGCATGCGTCGTGGGCCTCGGGAGCGGGACGAGGCCGCCTGGCCGAGCTCGTGGCTCCGGAATCCGACCCGGTTCTGCGTGGCGCGGACCTTCCCGACGGGCGGATCGTGCTCCGCGTCGGTCCGGGCGTCGTCTCGTTCGCGGCCGTCGTCGAGACGCCCGACGGCGAGTTCCCCCGGATCGAGCTGGGAGCCGCGCGTCCGCGGCAGGCAACGACGCTCTCGGCGCGCGCGCCCGCGGAGTCGCGGCTCGTCTCGCTCGAGATCGTCCCTCCGCCTCGACTGATCGAGGGTGGCGCCGATGCCGGGATCGCGTTCGCGGGCAGCGTCACGCATCGGCGGCTTCCTCGGCCGGGAGCTTCGGTCCTGGAGAGGCATCGACGGGGCGACCGTCCGCTCCGCCGGCTCGGGGGTCGATGTGCGGTACGTCCTTACGCGCCAGCGTACGAGCCGCCTGCGGGCTCCGCAGGCCACGGACGATGTCCCGCCGCCGGTGCTCGCCACCCCCCGCCTGGCCGAGCTGGCCGGCGGCGTCGGCGGCTTGCTGCCGCTACGGATCGGCGGCGCCCTCGTCGGCGTCCGTGTCGTCGGAGTCGTTGAGCGCTTCCCGACCACGTCCGGTGACGTCGTCGTCGGCGATCGTGCGACGCTGAGGACGGCAGTCAACGCCGCCGCTCCGGGAGCGGGTCGCGAGAACGAGGTGTGGCTCGAGCACTCGGCATCGCGGCAGGAGACCGTCGCGGCTGCTCTCGAACGGCCGCCCTTCCACGTCGTCGAGGTGGTCGCTCGCGCCGATCTCGAGCGCGAGGCGCGGCGTGATCCTCTCGCGCGCGGCACGCTGATCGCGCTGGGCGCGGCCGCGCTCCTCGCCCTCGCGCTCGCTGCGGTCGGTCTCGTGCTCGCGGTGCGCGCGGACCTCAGGGACGAGCGAGGCGACCTCGTCGATCTCGAAGCGCAGGGTCTTGCGCCCGCGGCGCTGCGCCGCGTCGTGCGCTCTCGCGCGAGTGCTGTGTCGGCCGCAGGGCTCCTCGCCGGGCTTGCGACCGGGGCGCTCCTCGTCACCTTGGTCACCCGGGTCGTGGCTGTGACTGCACGCGGTGGCTTCGCCGAACCGCCGCTTGTCGCGACGATCGACGTGCTGGTCGTCATCGCCGGCGTCCTGGCGTACGCCGCTCTTGCCGGGATCCTCGTGCACACGGTGACGCGCCGGGCGTTCTCCGAGCCGCGCGGGCCGCTCGATCGGGGGTACGGCTAGACATGAGCGCGCTCGTCGAGACCCGCGAGCTGTTCGCCGTCTACCCGTCGCCGACAGGGGGCGTCGCTGCGCTCCGCGGGCTCACGCTGTCGGTCGAGGAGAAGGAGACCTGCGTCGTCCTCGGGCCGAGCGGCTCGGGGAAGACGACGTTGATGCGTGTGCTCGCGGGTCTCGAACGGCCATCGGCGGGAACCGCGCTTGTCGCCGGGCTCGACCTCGGGCGCGCCTCGGCCGGGCAGCTCGCGCGGCACCGTAGCCGCGTTCTCGGCTACGCGGACCAGCACTACTGGAGGGCGCTCGCCGGGGAGCTGACCGCGGAGGAGCTCGTCGCGCTTCCTCTCGGGCTCCTCGCAGTCGAGCCGCACGAGCGCGCAGCCCGTGCGCGTGAGCTGCTCGAGCGGGTCGGCCTCCTCGACCGGGCCGGTGCCAGGCCGCACGAGCTCTCGGGAGGCGAGCAGCAGCGGATCGCGCTCTGCGCCGCTCTTGCACATCGCCCGCGGCTTCTGATCGCCGACGAGCCGACGGGTGAGCTCGACGCCGACACCGCGGACGACGTGTTCAGGCTGCTCGAGGAGCTGGTCGCGGAGCACGGCGCTGCGGCGGTTGTCGTCAGCCACGACCCGGCGTCGGCGCGCATCGCCGACCGGGTGGTCCACATTCGCGACGGCCGCGTGAGCGAGGAGCGGCACGGCGGCGAAGAGTCGGTCGTCGTCGGGGAGGGCGGGTGGCTGCGCGTGCCGGAGGAGATCCTGCACGCCGCAGGGATCGGCGCGCGGGCTCTCGTCAGGTCTCGGGACGGAGTCGTCGAGCTGCATCCCGCGGGCTCCGGTGCTGCGCGGCCCGCGTCCCGCTCCGGCGGCGTGGCCGGAGAGCGCGGCGCGACCCTCGAGGCGCATGGAGTCTCTCGGCGCTACGGCACGCAGGTCGCACTGGACGGGGTCGACGCGACCTTTCGTCCCGGCGAGCTCACGGTGGTGACGGGACCGTCCGGCTCCGGGAAGTCGACCCTGCTCGCCCTCCTGTCCGGGCTGGACGTGCCCGACGAGGGGACGGTGGCCATCGACGGCGTGGAGATCTCGTCCCTCGACCGGGCTGCGCGAGCCGCGCTCCGGCGCGAGAAGGTCGCCGTCGTCCTCCAGGATGCGCGCTCCGCCGGCTTCCTCACGGCCCGCGAGACGGTCGAGCTCGGTCTGGCGGCGCGCGGTGTCGGCGCGGACGTGGCGCGCCGCCGGGCAGGCGAGGTCCTCGCGGCCGTCGACCTGGTGGAGCACGAGGAACGAGCCGTCGGAGTGCTCTCGGCGGGCCAGCAGGAGCGCGTCGTGCTCGCGCGGGCGTTCGCGGCTCGTCCTGCCGTCGTGATCGCGGACGAGCCGACCTCGAGGCTCGACGCGGCGACCACGCTCGCGGTAGGTGAGCTGCTTGCTCAGCTGGCTCATGTGACGGGGACCACGGTCGTCTGCGCGACGCACGATCCGCTCCTCATCGGGCTCGCGGATCGCGAGTTGTCGCTGCGCACCCACGCGCTAGCATCGTCCTAAATGGCCACGCTGACCGAGACCGTCCGAGTCACCGGCGTGCGCTGCGAGCGATGCGTCGGCCGCCTGGCGGCCGCGCTCGAAGGGCACGAGGGTCTGGAGTCCGCAAGCGCGAATCTCGTCGGCGACGTCACCCTCGCGTGGGACGGGGACCTGACCACACGCGATGCGATCCTCGAGGCGCTCGCACGTCAGGGGTTCCGCGAGGCGCCCGAGAGCCGGGAATAGGACATTCGGGAGCCTCGTTGCAGCCCTCCGTAACGAGATACGGTAGTCCGGTGAGCGAGGCCGAGCCGGCAACCGAGGCGCGTCGCATCGCTCAGGAGGCCCGCGACCGGGCGCGCTTCGAGGACGAGGCACTCGGGCTCGCTGACCAGGTCTACCGAGTCGCCCGTCGGCTCGTCGGCTCGAGAGAGGAAGCGGAGGACTTGGTGCAGGAGACGTACGCGAGGGCATTCCGGAGCTGGCGCTCCTACACACCCGGCACCAACATGCGCGCCTGGCTCCTGCGGATCCTCACGAACCTGAACGTCGACCGCGGGCGCCGGATCCAACGCACTCCCCAGACGCAGGCGCTCGAGGAGAGCGACTACTACCTCGCGAACAAGGTCGCGTCCGCGGCGGGCGAGGACGCCCTCGAGCAGGACCAGGTCGTCGAGCGCATGTCGCAGGATTCCATCGTCAAGGCGCTCGCCGACATCCAGCCGCAGTTCCGGGACGTCGTCGTCCTCGTCGACATCGGCGACTTCACATACGCCGACGCGGCTCAGATCCTCGACATCCCGATCGGCACGGTCATGTCGCGTCTCCACCGCGGCCGCCGGGCGCTGAAGCAGAAGCTCGCCGAGGAGACGATGGCATGAGCAACGGCGGCTGCGAGAAGTGCGAGGAGCTTCTCCAGGAGTTCCTCGACCGGACGCTCACGAACGAGGAGTGGGCGCTCGCGGAGTCGCATCTCGCCGGCTGCGACTACTGCCGCCGTCGCTATCGCTTCGAGGAGACGCTGCGCCGGTACGTGAAGTTGAGCGCGATCGAGCGCATGCCGCCGGGGCTGATGGCGAAGCTCGAAGAGCTTCGCGGGCTCGGCGGGATCGAGCCCGACGCCACGGCGTAGCTAGGCCAGGTCCTCCGGCCGGTCGACGTCGCCCGGAGAGCCGAGGTCGTCGCACGTGACGAGAGTGACCTCGCGGTCGCGAAGCCCTTCGTCCGCGATGTCGTGCCAGTCATCCCGGCCGAGCACGAGCGGATGGCCGCGGCCGCCGTCGTAGGACGCAGCGGCTGGCCCGCCGTGGTCGCGCCATGCCCCGAGGACGCGCGTCACCGCGTCCGGAGATAGGTTCGGCCCGTCCGCGAGCACGACGACCGCTGCCTCGACGTCGTCGCCGAGCGCCGCGAGCCCGCACCGGAGCGACGCCCCCGGCCCCTTCGCCCACTCCGCGCACACCACGAGCCGGACAGGAATGCCTTGTGACACTGTGTCACCAGGAAGCTCGAGCTCGTACGCGCCGGAGACGACGACGATCTCGTCCACCGGGGAGCGAGCCAGGCGCTCGAGCACCGCCGGGAGGAGGAGCCGCTGCTTGGGCGCGCCGAAGCGCGTCGCCTCGCCGGCGGCGAGGACGACCGCGGCGACTCTAGGCACCTCAGCCCTCTTCGACGGTGACGGTCTCGATGACGACCGGCTGGCTCGGCGGGCCGTCGCCCTGGCCGAGCGCGTCGATCCGCTCGACGGTCTCGATTCCCTCGGTGACCTCGCCGACGATCGCGTAGTCGGCGGGCAGGCCGATGTCGGCGCCGGTGACGACGAAGAACTGGCTGCCGGAGGTGCCCGCCGGCTCGAGCTCCGTCTTCGCCATCGCGACGACGCCCTTGACGTACGCCGCATCCGAGGGAGGCGCGTCGGTCGTCTGGTATCCGGGACCGCCCGCACCGGTGGCGGTCGGGTCGCCGCCCTGGATCACGAAGCCGGGGACGACACGGTGGAAGGTCGTGTCGTCGAAGTAGCCGTCTTCTGCGAGCGCCACGAGCGAGGCCGACGTGTTCGGCGCGAGGTCGAGGTCGAGCCCGATCGTGAACGAGCCGCAGCTGGTCTCGAAGACGAGCGAGTACGTCGTTCCGTCGTCGAGGGGCTCGGTCGGCGCCTCTCGGGTCTCGGGCTCGCGGGCATCCGGCGCGTCCACGGACTCACACTCGCCGCCAGCCGCCGAGGTCGTCGTAGTGTCGTCCCCGGCCTCGCCGTCGTCGCCGCTGCCACAGCCGGCTGCGGCGAGAGCGAGCACGAGGGCCAGCAGGAGCAGTGCCGCGCGCATGAGCGTGCGATCCTATCCATGCGCATGGGACCGACGAGGTGCGAATGGGCGGCGGAGAGCTCCGACGCGATGGCGGCGTACCACGACGAGGAGTGGGGCGTGCCGTCGCACGACGATCGCCATCTCTTCGAGCTGCTCACGCTCGAGGGGGCGCAGGCCGGGCTCTCGTGGAGCACGATCCTGAACAAGCGCGCGGGCTATCGCGAGGCGTTCGCCGGCTTCGACCCCGAGGCGGTCGCGCGCTTCGGGCCGGGTGACGTCGAGCGGCTGATGCAGGACGCCGGCATCGTGCGGAACCGGCTCAAGATCGAGTCGACGATCGCGAATGCGCCGCGGGTACTCGAGGTCCAGCGCGAGCACGGGAGCTTCGCCGCGTATCTGTGGGACTTCGTCGGCGGAAAACCGATCGTGGGCCGCTTCAAGTCGCTCGCCGAGCTGCCCTCCGAGACCGACCTTTCGCGCGCGCTCTCGAAGGACCTGAAGAAGCGCGGATTCCGCTTCGTCGGCCCGACGGTCTGCTACGCGTTCATGCAGACGGTCGGGCTCGTGAACGACCACACGGTCGACTGCTTCCGCTACGCCGAGCTGACTCGAAGCCTCTAGCCCGCGATCAGCTCGCGGCAGCGCGCCGATGCCCACTCCTCGACCTCTGTGTCGCCCTCGCGACGAGCTTCTTTCGCCTCCTCGATGCCGATGCGTAGTGCGTAGCAGAGGACGCGCTCCAGGTAGCCGGGCACATGGCTCAGAGTGCGGTCGAAGTGCTCCGCCTGCGCCTGCATGCAGGGCAGGTGCGTCGACCAGAAGCGCGTGTTGGCGACGTCGTACAGCGGGTCGCCGACCATCGCGCAATCCCAGTCCACCACCGCCCTCACCCGACCGTCGTCGGCAAGGACGTTGCCGTCGCCGAAGTCACCGTGGATGAGCCCGCGCACCTCCGGGCACCGGTCGATCAGCTCGCGGTAGGTGCCGAGAACGGGCTCGACCGACTCGCATGTCGCTTCGGCAGTTCCAAGCAGCACGTCACGCCACGATGGGGCTGCTGCGTTCCCGGCGGCGTCGAAGTCGCCGAATCCCGCGATCGTCGAGACGTCGCACGTCCCGATCGCTGCCCAGGCGGCGCGCACCTCCTCCACGAGGCCGGTTGCGTCTTCGACCGGCAGGTCCTCCAAGGTCGTGCCCGCCACCCACTTCGTGATGCAGTAGGCGTGCTCTTCGCCGAACCGCCCAAGCTCGATGACTGTCGGGACGGGCACGCGCGCACCGACGTTCTCCGCCGCCCAGCGGTCCTTCTCGAACCCTCGAAGCGACGGGTTGATTCGCAACACGTACGGAGCGCCGTGCGACCCGAATGTGAACGCCTGGGATTCGATTCCCTCCGTCTTCAGTCGTTGGAGACGCTCCGGCGGCGCACCGAGGATCCCGGTCACGAGCTCGGTGACGGTCTCGACCGGGACGTCCGGCTTCACGACGAGCAGGCTACGCGGGCGTCGTGACCGCGATCAGGTCCGCGAGGTTCACGAGCTGGATCGCCCGGCGTATCGCGGCGACCCGTTGGTCGTCGGCCTCGATCTCGCTGCCCTCGTGCCAGAGCTCGGACGCGGTGACGAGCAGCTCCTCGATCCGCTCCGACTCCTCGACGTGCCCGTCGCGCTCGCGCGCCGCGTTCACCGCGAGGCCGATCGCGCCGATGCTGTCGCGCTGACGATTCCAGAGCAGCGGGACCGACATCGAGATGTACTGGTGGATGCGGGCGAAGGTCAGCGGCTGTACGAGCGCCGTCGTCCCACGCGGGCTCGTGTGCTCCGGCAGCGGCTCGTTCGCAGCGATGCGACGGGCGGTCTCGCCCAGCATCCCGCGCAGCTGCGCGTCGTCGAAGCCGGCCACCCGCGCTGCTCGCAACGAGAGGAGCAGCGAGTTCGGCTGGCGCCCGTAGGGGTAGTCCGACGCGTAGACGACCTGCTCGGGCGGGACCTGGCGGAAGAGGTCGAGGAGGTCGACCGCGCTCCAGACCGAGGTGTCGAAGAAGACTCCCGGAATACCGCCGAGCCGGCCCGCGAGGCCCGCCATGTCGGCGATCCCCGCGTGCGCGACGATCAGCACGACGCCCTCGTTGCGGCGGACGAGCGACTCCAGGTGCTCGGCGATCGGCGGCAGTCCGCGCCCTCCGTGGATGAGGATCGGGACCGAGCGCTCGTGCGCGAGCTCGAAGATCGGGCCCAGGCGCTCGTCGTCGAGCGCGAACGCCTGCGCGCGGGGATGGAGCTTGATGCCGCGCGCGCCGAGGTCGAGCGCGCGCTTCGCCTCCGCGAGTGGCGTCTTCGTCAGGTCGAGCCGGACGAACGGGATCAGCGTGTCGCCCGAGTTGCGCGCGTGGGCGAGCGTGCGGTCGTTCGGGACGCAGAACCCGGGCTCGCGGTCGGGCTCGTCGAGGCAGAACACGAACGCGCCGGCGAAGCCGTAGCGCTCGAGCACGTACGTCAGCTCGTCGTACGAGCCGTGCATCCCGTCGATGTCGTCGCCGAGATGCGTGTGGGCGTCGAACAGGTAGGCGTCCTTCGGGAGCTCGGCGCGGAGCTGCTCCGCGTATGCGTCGACGATCGACTTCGCTCGGTCGAACGGCGTCACGAGCTCAGTTTACGAAGGGCTCGCCAGACCCGGGGCGGGGTCATGGGCAGCTCGCGGAGCCGCACTCCGACTGCCGCCGCGACGGCGTTTGCGATCGCCGCCGGCCCGGGGATCACGGGCGCCTCGCCGATTCCCTTTGCGCCGTACGGGCCGTCGGGCGCGGGCACCTCCACGATCAACGTGTCGATGTCGGGAACGCGGTCGGCGGTCGGGATTGCGTAGTCGAGGAACGAGCCCGTGAGGAGCCGGCCGGCCTCGTCGTGCCGCAGCTCTTCGAAGAGCGCCCAGCCGATCGACTGAGCCGCGCCGCCGCGCATCTGGCCCTCGACGAGCGCGGGGTTGAGCGCGCGGCCGACGTCCTGCGCGATCGCGTAGCCGAGGAGCTCGATCTCGCCGGTCTCGCGGTCGACGCGGACGTGCGCGAGGTGTGCGGAGGCCGAGGGCGCACCCCGTGTCTGGGCGGAGCCGCCGTGGCCCTCGATCGGCTTGTGGCGGCCGCCGAAGCGAAGCGTCCGCTTCGCGATCTCCTCGACGGCGATCGAGCGATCCGGGGCGCCCACCGCACGGACGACGCCGTCCACGACCTCGAGGTCGACAGGCGCGATCTCGAGCTCCTCCGACGCGGCCTGGAGAAGCGCCTCGCGCGCGGCCTCGGCTGCGCGGAGAACCGCGACGCCGACGGTGTACGTGACCTTCGAGCCTCCGCTCGCCCCGGCGTACGGGCCCGTCGCCGTGTCCGCGGAGACGACCCGCACCTGCTCGGGCGAGAGGCCGAAGGCCTCGGCGGCGATGGCGGCGAACCCGGTGTTGACTCCGCTCATGTCGACGGCCGAGGTGACGACGGTCATCGTCCCGTCGGCGTTCACGCGGCAGACCGCCGCGGCGGGCTCGTTCCCGCCCGGCCAGTAGCCCGCGGCGACCCCGACGCCCTCGTCGTCGGGAAGCGAGCCACGGCTCGTCCACATTGGGTGCTCGCGCACTCGTTCGAGCACCTCGACCGCGCCCATGCGCGGGAAGGGGTTGCCGCTGACGCTGAGGTCGCCTTCGACGACCGCGTTCTTCAGCCGCAGCTCGAGCGGGTCGACGCCCAGCTCGGACGCGAGCTCGTCGAGCAGCGACTCGAGCGCGAACGCCGCCGTCGGCGCGCCGGGCCCGCGGTACGCGCCGAAGGTGAAGCGGTTCGTCTGCACGCCGTAGCCGCGCAGGTCATGCGCCTCCCAGCGGTAGGGCCCGGCGACGAGCAGCGAGGTGATGCCTTCGACACCCCAGCCCGCGTTCGACCCGCGGTCGACGATCATGCGCGCCTCGATCGCGGTGAGCGTCCCGTCCTTGCGACCGCCGACCCTGAGGTGCGAGACCTGCGCCGAGGCCGGGTTCGTCGCCTGGAAGTCCTCGGCGCGAGTGAGCACGACGCGAACCGGCCGCTGCAGGACGAGGGTCGCTCCCGCCGCGAGCGGCTCCACGATTGCGAACTTCCCGCCGAACGCGCCGCCGAGAGGCTCGGCGATGACGCGGATGCGATCGAGCGAGAGGCCGTACGCGCGCGCCAGCTCGCGCTGCGTGACGAACGAGCCCTGCGTCGCCGTCGACACGACGAGCGTCCCGTTCGGCTCGAGCCAGGTGGTCGTGACCTGCGGCTCGATGTAGGCCTGGTAGACCCAGGGCGTCCGGAACGTTCCCGACACGACCGCGTCGCTCGACTCGAGCAGCGCCGCTGCGTCGCCCGAGTTGCGGCGGACGGTGTCGAGGACGTTGCCCGAGAGCTGCTCCCCGGTGTCGTCGTCCTCGCCCTTGTCCACACCGGTGTGAATCGACTCGAGATCGCCGCCGGTCTCCTCCTCGTCCGCGAGGCGCGCGAGCGCCGCGCCCGGCTCCATCGCCTGCTCGACGTCGACGACCGGCTCGAGCTGCTCGTACTCGACGACGACCGTCTCGACCGCATCCTCCGCAGCGGCTTCGGTCTCGGCGACGACGATCGCGACAGGCTGCCCGGCGAAGACGACCTCCTCGCGCGCGAGCGGCTCCGCCGTGCGGTCGTTCCCCGTCGTCGCGATCGGGAGGTCGGCGGCGGTGAGCACGGCGACGACGCCCGGGATCGCGAGCGCGCCGTCCTTCTCCACACCGCGGATCCGCGCGTGCGCCTCGGTGGCGAGGACGAGCCGCGCGTGGAGGAGGCCGTGGACATGTCCGTCGGCCGCGTAGCGGGTCGCGCCGGTGACCTTGTCGGGCGCGTCGATGCGCGGGCGCGCGACGCCTATGACGCTCTCGCTCATGCGGCCTCCCCGGCTCGGCGCTCTGCCGTCGCGAGCGCGCGGCCGACGACCACGCCTGCGAGGTGTCGGCGGTACTCGGCATCGGCGAACTCGTCGCCGAAGACGTCGGCGTCCGCGAGCGCGTCTTGTGGCTCGGCTTCGTCCGGGAGCAGGAACGCGTTCGCGCCGATGCCGGTGACGGCGACCGACCGGGTTCCGTCCGGTCGGACGAGCGCCGCCGCGCCGGCGAGCGCGAAGCCCGACGCCGGGTGCTCGACCTTGGCGTACGCCGATGCCGAGCCGGGCGGGGGCAGTGGGATGCGTACGTCCACGAGAAGCTCGCCTGGAGCCAGCGCTGTGAGGAACGGCCCGATGAAGAAGCCGTTCGTGTCGAGTGTTCGCTCTCCACCGGCCGAACGGAGCACGAGCTGCGCTCCGAGCGCGAGGGCGACGGCGGGCAGGTCCGAGGCGGGGTCGGCGTGGGCCAGCGACCCCCCGATCGTGCCGCGGTTCCTGACCTGGAGATCGCCGATCCCGCGCGCGCACTCGCCGATCGCCGCGAGCTCGCGGGCTTTCGAGCTCGGGCAGGCCGACGAGCTCGTTCCAGGTCGTGAGCGCGGAGACGGAGACATGTCCGTTCTCCGTCCTCGCGCCCGGCGGCTGGAGGCCGCCGATGTCGACGAGAAGCGACGGCCGGACGACGCGCAGCTTGAGAACGGGCAGGAGCGACTGGCCGCCCGCGAGCGCCTTCGCCTCCGGGTCGGCGAGTGCCTCGAACGCCTGCTCGAAGGACTCCGCGCGAACGTAGTCGACGGACGCCGGAATCATGCGGGAGCCTCATCGCGTAGTGCAGCCGCTGCTGCGCGGACGGACTCGACGACGGTCTGATATCCGGTGCAACGGCAGTAGTTGCCGCGCAGCGAGTGTCGGATCGTCTCGTCGTCCGGGTCGGAGTCGCGCGCGAGCAGATCGGTCGCGGTCAGGATCATCCCGGGCGTGCAGAAGCCGCACTGGAGCCCGTGGTGCTCGACGAACGCGCGCTGGATCGGGTGCAGGCCGTCGCCCGCGGCGAGGCCCTCGATCGTCGTCACCTCCGCGCCTTCGGCCTGGAGCGCGAGCATCGTGCAGCTCTTCACCGCCCGCCCGCCGACGAGTACCGTGCAGGCGCCGCACTGGCTCGTGTCGCATCCGACATGAGCCCCCGTCAGGCCGAGCCCGTCGCGAAGCGCATGGACGAGCAGCGTCCTGCCTTCGACCTCGAGCACCCGCTCCTCGCCGTTGACGGCGAGCCTGACTGCTGGGGACCTCCCGGAGCTTCAGCACCAGCGGGCAGGGCGGAAAGCTTCTCGCGCAGGTACGCGAGATACGGCTGCGGGTCGATCTTCGCCGAGCCGGTGACCTTCTCGAGCGTCTCCATCGGCTTGAGCTTGCGCCCGAGCGAGTAGAGGTTCTCGCGGAGCCAGATCGAGAGCGGCTCGAGCTCGCCCGCCTCCATCTGCGCGTCGAGATCGGGGAGCGCCTCGCGCACGACGGCCCAGATCTGGAGCGAGATGACATTGCCGAGCGCGTAGGTCGGGAAGTAGCCGATCCCGCCGCCAGACCAGTGCGTGTCCTGGAGGACGCCCTGCGCGTCGTCCGGCACGTCGACGCCGAGCAGGTCCTTCATCCCGGCACTCCAGGCCTCGCGCACGTCCTTCGGCTCGAGCGTCCCCTCGATCAGCTGCCGCTCGAGGTTGAAGCGCAGGATGATGTGGAGGCTGTAGGTCGTCTCGTCCGCCTCGACCCGGATGAATCCTGGCTCGGCGCGGTTGATGCCGGCGAGGAAGCGGTCGAGGTCGACGTCGCCGAGCTCGTCGGGGAACGTCGCCTGCAGCGGCTCGTACCAGTGCGTCCAGAACGGACGGCTGCGGCCGACGAGGTTCTCCCAGGTCCGGCTCTGCGACTCGTTGAGGCCGAGCGACGGCGAGCTCGCGAGCGGCGTGCGCTCGAGCGAGGGCGCGATGCCGTGCGCGTAGAGCCCGTGACCAGCCTCGTGCATCGTCGACCAGATCGAGTCGAGCCCGGTCGGCTGGTAGCGGGTCGTCATGCGCACGTCGCGGCTCGAGAACGAGGTGCAGAACGGGTGCACGGTGGGGTCGAGCCGGTACGAGCCCTCGGTGAAGCCCAGCGTCTCGAGCAGCCGCTCGTCGAACTGGCGCTGCCTGTCGGCGTCGTAGGGGACGTCGAGGAAGGACGCGTCCACCTCCGGCGCGTCCTTGACGAGCTCGGTGAGCACCGGCTGGATTGCGTCGAAGACCTCGGCCACCTCGGTCGACGTCATGAAAGGCTCGAAGTCGTCGAGCAGCACGGTGTACGGCGAGTCCTCCCACTCGAAGCACTCGACGTAGCGCTTCTTCAGCTCGAGGTTGCGCTCGAGGACGGGGAGGAACGCCGCGAAGTCGTTGTTCCGCCGCGCCTCGACCCACGTCTGGTGGCCCTGGGCGCCGGCGCGCAGCATCTCGGCGCGGAGGTCGGCGGGAACCTTGCGGTTCTTCTCCCAGTCGTGGCGCGTGACCCGGATCAGGCTCGCGTCGTCGGACTCGTAGTCGAGCGACTCCTCGTACGGCCGCAGCTTCTCGAGGAGCGCGCCGATCTCGTCGTCGGTGAACTTCACGTGCGCGATGCGGCCGAGCGTGGCGAGCGCCTCCGCGCGGGCCGGGTTGCCGCCGGGCGGCATCGTGACGCGCTGGTCCCAGCCGAGGACGGCCATCGCGCGAAGGAGGTCGGACGTCTCCGCAAGTCGCTCGCGCAGCGTCTTCAGGTCCACACTCACGGTCGGTGACTCTACCGATCGAGGGTTGGGCCGGGCGGTGGGGTGCGGCGTCCCCGGCGTGTGCGGGCAGCGTGCTGCCGGCGGCCTCGGGCGACCTCCAACGACCTCGAGCGACCTCGAGCGGGACTCGTCAGATCCGCGCGGACGCCAGACGGCGTCGATGAATCGGCACAGAGGCTTGACCCAGCTGTGAGCCCTTCGTCGATACCGTTCGTGTAGGGACACGGGAGTGCCCCTGGGGGAGGTTGGGGCTTGGGCCGCCCGGTAGGATCGCGCCCGATGTCGGCGATCCTCATCATCGGCGACACGGTCCGGAATCCGGAGATGCGGCACGAGGTGCCGCTCGGGATTCCCGACCCGTTCGTGTACGCCGAGGTCGACGGGCGGCGCATCGTCGCGATCAACTCGATGGAGGCCGTTCGCGTCGAGGCGCTCGGAGCCGGTCTCGAGGTGCGGTCCGACCGAGGAGTTCGGAGCGGACGTGATTCGCCGCAGCGGCGTCGACCCGCATGAGGCAGCCCGGCAGCTCAACCTCCGCATCGTCCAGGGGCTCGGGATCGAGCGCGCGACCGTTCCGCGCGCGTTCCCGCTCGGGCACGGGGACGCGCTGCGCGACGCAGGCGTCGAGCTCAGCGTGGACCAGACGCTCTTCGACGACCGGCGTCGCCGCAAGACAGAGCACGAGCTTGCCGGGATTCGCCGTGCGCAGAAGGCCGCCGAGGCTGGGATGGCAGTCGCACGCGAGGCGCTCCGTCGCGCGGAGCCCGCGAACGGGACGCTGACACTCGACGGCGAGACATTGACGTGCGAGCTCCTGAAAGAGCACGTCCAGGCCGAGTTCCTGCGCCACGGCGCGCTCGCCGAGGAGATGATCGTCTCGCACGGCCCGCAGACCGCCGTCGGCCACGACATGGGCTCGGGGGCGATCGGCGCCGACGACGTGGTGCTGCTCGACCTCTTCCCGGTCGACCTCGAGTCGGCCTGCTATGCGGACATGACGCGGACCTTCGCGATCGGCAAGGCGCCGGAAGAGATCCACGAGTGGCACGCGCTCTGCCGGGAGGCGCTCGACGTCGCGGCGGCCGAGGTCAAACCAGGAGCGCACGGCCGCGCGATCCACGTCTTGGTGTCGGAGTTCTTCGCGGAACGCGGCTTCCCGACGCAGCTGACGAAGCCAGAGGGCGAGGTCCTCCTCGACGGCTTCTACCACGGGCTCGGGCACGGGGTGGGGCTCGAGGTGCACGAGCCTCCGGGACTCACGATGCTCGGCCAGGAACTCGTCGCCGGCGACGTGATCACGCTCGAGCCGGGCCTCTACCGCAACGGATTCGGCGGCGTCCGCGTCGAGGACCTGCTGCTCGTGACCGAGGACGGCTACGAGCGCCTGACCGACTGCCCGTACGAGCTCGAGCTCTAGCGCTTCGCGTCCGGGTGACGCAGCCAGGGACGACGTGCTAAGAAACGCACCGATGGAAGCCCCCGAGCGCGCGATCGACACGCTGCTCCTCGAGGAGCGGCGCTATCCGCCGCCGGAGGACTTCGCCGCGCAGGCGAACGCGCAGCCCGAGATCTACGACATCCCGTTCGAGGAGTTCTGGGACCGGGAGGGCCGCGCGCGAGTCTCCTGGTTCGAGCCATACGAGACGCTTGTGGAGTGGAACCTGCCGTACGCGAAGTGGTACGTCGGCGGCAAGCTCAACGTCGCCTACAACTGCCTCGACCGGCACGTCGAAGCGGGTCTCGGCGACAGGGTCGCGTTCCAGTACGAAGCCGAGCCCGAGGGCGAGCGCGCCCCGGTCACGTACGGGCAGCTGCTCGACGAGGTGGTCAAAGCTGCGAACGGGCTGCGCGCGATCGGCGTCACGAAGGGAACGCCGGTCGGGATCTACATGGGCATGGGCCCTGGTCTTCCCGTCGCGATGCTGGCGTGCGCGCGGATCGGGGCTCCGTTCACCGTCGTCTTCGGCGGCTTCTCCGCGGAGGCGCTCTCCGATCGGCTCAACGACATGCGCTGCGAGGTGCTGCTGACGCAGGACGAGAGCTATCGCCGCGGCTCGATCGTCCCGCTGAAGCGCAATGCCGACGAGGCGCTGCTGTCGAGCCCGACCGTGCGGAGGGTCGTCGTCGGCCAGCGGACACGCGGAGACATCCCGATGACCGAGGGACGCGACGTCACCTGGAACGAGCTGATCGAGGGCCAGCCGTCCGACGCCGAGTCGTGCCCGCCAGAACCCATGGACTCGGAGGATCTGCTGTACCTCCTCTACACGAGCGGCACCACGGCCAAGCCGAAGGGAATCGCGCACACGACGGGCGGCTACCTCGTCGGGGCCGCGTCGACGCATCACTACGTCTTCGACCTCAAGCCGGACACAGACGTGTACTGGTGCGCGGCCGACATCGGCTGGGTGACCGGCCACAGCTACATCGTCTTCGGGCCGCTCTGCAACGGTGCGACGAGCATCCTCTACGAGGGCACGCCCGACTTTCCCGACAAGAATCGCTGGTGGGACATCGTCGAGCGCTACGGCGTGACGATCCTGTACACGGCGCCGACCGCGATCCGCGCACACATGAAGTGGGGGCCGGAGCACTCGCAGAAGCACGATCTCTCGTCGCTGCGCCTGCTCGGGACGGTCGGCGAGCCGATCAACCCCGAGGCGTGGGAGTGGTACCGCGAGCACATCGGCGGCGACCGCACGCCCGTCGTCGACACGTGGTGGCAGACGGAGACCGGGATGATCATGATCACGCCGCTTCCGGGAGTCACGACCGCAAAGCCTGGGTCCGCGACGAAGCCGTTCCCGGGGGTCGATGCGGCGGTCGTCGACGACCGCGGCAACGAGGTCGGTCCCGGCGGCGGCGGTTACCTCGTGCTACGCCGGCCGTGGCCCGCGATGACGCGCGGGATCTTCGGTGACGACGCGCGCTTCCGCGCGACGTACTGGGAGCGCTTCCCCGGGATGTACTTCGCGGGGGACGGCGCCCGCGTGGACGAGGACGGCGACTTCTGGCTCCTCGGGCGGGTGGACGACGTGATGAACGTGTCCGGGCATCGCATCTCGACGATCGAGGTGGAGTCGGCGCTGGTCGATCACCAGAGCGTGGCCGAGGCCGCCGTCTGCGGCCGCAGCGACTCGCTCACGGGGCAGGCGATCGTCGCCTTCGTGACGCTGAAGGGCGGCCAGGAAGGCTCTGTCGACATGCTCGAAACGCTCCGCAACCATGTCGCGCAGAAGATCGGGCCGATCGCGAAGCCGGCGAACATCGTCTTCACGCCCGAGCTCCCGAAGACGCGGTCGGGGAAGATCATGCGGCGCTTGCTCCGCGACGTCGCGGAGGACCGGCCGCTCGGCGACACCACGACGCTGGCGGATCCCGCGGTGGTCGCCGAGATCGCGGACCGCGCGGTCGCTCAGCCCTCCGAGGAGTAGCTCAGCCGCCCGTCAGGCCTGCTGGAACATCCAGCGGTGCCCTTCGAGATCCTCCGCGGTGTACAGGCGGCCGTCGGGGCCTTCCTCGGGTTGACGAATCACGCTCGCACCCGCAGCGACCGCCCGTGCGTGATGCGCTTCGAGGTCGTCGATGAGGACAAGGAGGCCGTCGACGACCCAGGGGTTGTCGAGCCAGCGCGCAGCCGCCTCGCAGCGGTCGCGATGAGTTCGCGGGCTCTGGTATTCGCGGGTCGGTGTCGCGAGCATGACGACCTGGCCCTCTCCGACTTCGAGCTCTGCGTGACCGATGGTCCCGTCGTCCTTCACGTAGCGCTTGCCTCGCTCGCTGAACCCGAACGCCTCGGTCAGCCAATCGAGCGCGGCGGCCGTGTCCTCGTACGCGATCATCGGGTAGATCCTCTGCGTCACGGGGTGACCTCCCTTCTCTTGGTCTCAGTGCCCAAACGCGCGTGCCCGTCATTCCGGCCGGTAGGTGCCGAAGCTCCAGAGGTTGCCCTCCGGATCCCGGACGATGTAGTCGCGCGAGCCGTAGTCGGTGTCGTGGAGCGCACGCACGACCTCGGCGCCCGCCGCGACGGCGCGCTCGTAGTGTGCGTCGATGCCGTCGTCGACGATGACGTACACCCCTGCCGTGACGGCGCCCAGCTCGTGCGGCGTCTTCATCCCTAGATCGTTCGGCTCGCCCGAGCCGAGCATGACCATGCTGTCGCCGACGCGCATCTCGGCGTGCGCGATCTTCCCGTTCCCGCCCTCGTGCACCTCCGTCCTCTCGAAGCCGAACGCCTCGGTCAGCCAGTCGAGCGCCCCGGCGGCGTCCTTGTAGCTCAGGAAGGCAATCGCGTTCATGTCTCCTCCTCGTCGCGTAGCTCTCGCGGCCAGCGTAGGAGGGAGGTCGGCCGGATGTATTGGACGAATGTGACCGCCGTCAGGCGCCGCTGACGCCGCCGCCGGGGATCAGCCGCCGGGCGAACTCGGCCGGCGTCGTTCCGGCGAACGCGCGGAAGTCGCGGATCAAGTGGGACTGGTCGAAGTAGCCGCACTCGTAGGCAAGCTCGGCGAACGAGTCGCGCTGCCCGCCCTGCAGGAGCGCGACGGCGCGGCTGAACCGGAGGACGCGCGCGAACGTCTTCGGCCCGAGCCCGACCTGCTCGCGGAAGCGGGCCGTCAGGTGACGGCGGCTTCGGCCGATGTGCTCTGCGAGGTGCCCGACCGGTACCGAGCCGTTCGTGCGCTCGAGCGCACGCCACGCCCAGAGAATCTCGGGCGCCGGCCGCGGCGCGTCGGCTACCCGCGCCGTGATCAGCTCGTCGAGGAGCGCGAAGCGCGCCTCCCACGTCGGCGCCGCTTCGAGCCGGGCGGCGATGTTGCTGTCGCGCTCGAGCACGTCGTCGACCGAGACGACGCGATTCGTGAGCTCGTGCATCGGGACGCCGAGGAACATCCGCGCGCCGATCGGTGTGAAGTCCACCTGGACGCAGTGCGCCGCTCCTTCGGCCGCGACGAATGCCGATGTGTCGGAGAGCCCGGCGACGAAGCTGTCGTGACGCTCCGGAGCCAAGCCACGTCCGCCGGCGACCTGCCAGCGAGCGCCGAAGTTGACGATCAGCGGCACCCGCGGGACGGGCGCCTCCTGCCGGACGACGGGCGTCGGCGAGCCCGACTCGACGAAGCCTTCGTATCGCGTCACCACGCCCCGAAGCCGCGGGTCCGGTTTCCCGTGAACGAGCTCCCACGTACCGAGCTCGGACTCGTGTCGCAGGGTCTCGGTCGGCGACCCTTCCATGGACGAAGGCTAGCGCTCCGCCAGCGCGTTACGGAACGCCGCGAGCGTCCGCGCCACGTCCTCGTCGCTCGTTCGCCAGTTCGAGACCGAGATCCGGATCGCGGCGCGCCCGTCCCACGTCGTCCCGCTCATCCACGCCTCGCCGCTCGACTGCACATGAGCCAGCACGGCGCTTGTCGTCTCGTCATCGGCGAAGCGGAACAGGACCTGGTTGAGCACGATCTCGTTCAGGATCTCGCAGCCGGGTAGCCGCGCGAGCTCCTCGCCGAAGCTGCGGGCATGTCGGCAGCACCGATCGACCAGCTCCGCCACTCCCACCCGCCCGAGCGAGCGGAGCGCCGCGTACACCGCGAAGCCGCGCCCTCGGCGCGAGAACTCGGGCGTCCAGTCCATCGGGTTGCGCGTCTCCCGTTCGTCCATGACGATGTACTCGGCAGTGAGGCGCATCGCGGCCCGGTGCGCCTCCGGGTGCGCGACGAACGCGAGCCCGCAGTCGTATGGCACGTTGAGCCACTTGTGCGCGTCGGTCGCCCACGAGTCGGCCCGCTCGACGCCTGCGACGAGCGGTCGTAGGGTCGGCGACGCCGAAGCCCAGAGCCCGAACGCGCCGTCGAGGTGGCAGCCAGGCGCCCGCATTGGCGCAGAGGTCGGCGATCTCGGGAAGCGGATCGACGGCGCCGGTGTTGACCTCGCCGACCTGCGCGCACACGATCGCCGGGCCTTCGACACCGCGCAGCGCCTCGGCGAGAGCGTCGACCCGCATCCGGCCCTGCCCGTCGGCCTCCAGCCGCGTGGCGGCGTCGCTGCCGAGCCCGAGCAACCGAAGCGCGCGATCGATCGTGACGTGACGCTTGCCGCCGAGGAAGACCCGGATCGGCGGGGAGCCGGCGAGCCCGTCCCGTTCGACGTCCCAGCGCGACGCGCTCGAGAACCGCGTGCCGAGCGGCGGCGAGGCAGGTGACGTGAGCGAGCTGGCAGCCCGTGACGAAGGCGAAGGACGCATGCGCCGGGATGCCGAGCAACTCCTTCAGCCAGGATCCGGCCACGTCCTCCGCGATCGCCGCGGAAGGTCCCGCGACGACGAGACCGCTGTTCTGGTCCCACGTCGAGGTCAACCAGTCCGCCGCAAGCGAGGCGGGGACGGCTCCACCGATGACGAAGCCGAAGTAACGCCCGCCCGGGATCGCAACGACGCCCGGATCGGCCGCTGCGGCGAGCTCCTCGATCACGACGAGCGGGTCGCGCGGCTCGTCCTGGAGCTCTCCACCGAGCGCGCGCCGAAGCTCTTCTGACGTCGCATCGGGCCACACCGGCCGTTGCTCGAGCGACTCGATGAAGTCGGCGGCGATCTCGGCCGTGCGGCGCAGCAGCTCCCGCTCGCTCACGCGCCCGAGTCTATGTACGGGGCCCTTGACTCCTCCGAAACGCCGCGCGCTGACCGCGAGCTACTCGACGAGCGCGATCGACAGGTTCTGCTCGATGTCCTCGGTCCCTTGCATGTTGAAGTCGTCGCCGTTGACCTCGACCTGGAAGCCGTAGATCGTTCCGACGAGCTGCGGGGTCCCGATCGAGCTCGTCTTGTTGTTGATCTTCACCTTCCCGCAGGGATTGAAGATGATCCCCGCCCAGGTGTAGTTCTCGCCGTTCAGGTTGCTGTCGGTGGCCGGAGACGGCAAGCACGGCGGGTATGGCGGGATGTTCGGAGGGCTGAAGTTGCCGAGCGTGAACGGCGCGTCATCCCCTGTGTTCGTGTTGCTGTTGGGGACGGTGAAGAAGAGCATGTTGCCGACGTGCGGTGTGTACTCCTGGCCGTTCCCGTCGATGACGAGGTTCGGCGAGAGCACCGTGATCTCGCCCGTGTGGTCGTTCCCGCCGATCTGGAACGACCCGGTCGCGCAGTAGGTCCCGGTCGGGATCCTCTTCCATCCCGGCTTGTCGGGATCCGCTGCCAGCGCCTGGTCGGGCCGGCCGCTGATCTTGAGATGGGTCGCGTCGATCTGGATGTGCTCGCCCTTGTACGTGCACCTGCTTGGTCCTGAGCCCTCGGGGAGGTACCAGCCGAAGTCGGCCGGGTACCACCAGTCCGGCCACTGGAGCTCGGGACCGTCCTGCGGGAGCCAGTCCGGGCCGCCTCCGAACTGCGCGCCCGCGTTCGAGGGCGGCGGGCCGTCGGGGTTCGTGTCCGCGACGCAGTTCTCCTTCGCGATCGTCCCCTGCGTGACGCTGACCTGTTCGGGCGGCGCTGCCCCGTTGATCGTGAACTCGCCGTTGCTGTGGGCGTGTCCCGTGATGTTGATCGCGTCGCCGTCGATGCGGAGCCCCTTGCCGCCGCTGCAGTCCGTGCTGCCCGCGAAGATCGCGAGCTTCGTGTCGCCAATCTCGCGCTCGGCGACCGCGCGCCGCTCGACATCGACCCACTCGAGCCCGACGATCCTCCCGAAGAAGGTGCCGACGCGCATCCGCACGGTCGCTTCGACCATGTTCGAGTCCCCTTCGTACGGCGATCTGACCCGCGTGCTCAGGAGCAGCGGATCCGGATCGGCAATCGACTGGTCCGGCACGTTGGTCAGCACGTAGTCGTCCTGGCCGGCGATGATGACGCAGTGCTCGGTGTCGGCGTACGTCCGCGGCAGCTCTTGCGCGGCGGCGAGTGCGCACGCGTCCGCAGCGATTTGCGCCTTCTTGCCTATAGCCCACCAGTAGCCGGCGTCGATCACGATCGCCGTGCAGAGGAGGAAGAGCGTGAGCAGGAGCGAGAAGAGGACGAGCACATTGCCGTCCTCTTTCCCACCCATCCGCGTGCTGCGGTTGAACCCGTCGAGCCGTGCCCCCACGCCCCAGACCTCCCTCTTTTGGAGGATAGGCCTCCCCCGAATGGTGTCAAGGGCTGACTAGCGCCGGGACTACGCCGGTTGCAGGAGTTTTTCGAAGCGCTCCGCGTCGTCGAACGGCCCGACGAGCGCGAGATAGAGGCGCTTTCCGTCGAAGAGATCGCGCGCGACGCGTTGGACGTCCTCGACGGTGACCTTGTCGAGCTCCGCGAGCAGGTCGTCGGGCTCCTCGATCAATCCCTCGAGCACCTCCCGCCGCAACCCGAACTGGATCGTCCCTTGCGGGCTCTCGAGCCGAAGCACGAAGCGACCCTTGGCGTAGCCGCGCGCCTTCTCGAGCTCGTCGGCCGGGACCGGCTCGTCGGCGATCTTGCGGAGCTCGGCCAGGATCGTCGTGATCGCCTCGTCGATGCGCGAGACATCGACCCCCGCGCCGGCATAGAACGTGCCCGCGTCCGTGTACGCGCTGTTCGCCGCATGCACGTAGTAAGCGAGCCCGCGCTTCTCGCGCACCTCTGTGAAGAAACGCGACGACATCCCGCCGCCGAGCACGACGGCGAGGAGCTGGAGCGCGTAGCGGTCGGGGTGTCCGATCGGGTAGCCGCGTACGCCGAGGATCAGGTGCGCCTGCTCGGACGACTTCGTGTGCAGGTAGACCGGCGACCCGTCCTCGGGGAGCGTCGCCGGCGCGGGCGTTCCGGTCGGGCGAGGCTCTATGTGGCCGAGCAGCTCCTCGAGCCGCTCGTGCAGGTCGTCCCCGATCCGCCCGCCGACTCCGACGACGATGCGCTCGGGCCGGTACCAGGCGTCGAGGTACGACGTGAAGGTGTCCCGCGTTACGCCCTCGATCGTCTCCTTCGTGCCGAGGATGTCCCAGCCGAGCGGCTGATCGTCGAACAGGAGCCGGTCGTAGATGCTCCCGACATAGCGCTGCGGCGTGTCGAGGTAGACGTTCATCTCCTCGAGGATCACGCCCTTCTCCTTCTCGATCTCCTCGGTGTCGAAGCGCGAGTTGAGGAGCATGTCGGTGAGGACGTCGAAGGCGATGTCGCGCGTCTCCGAGCCCGTGCGCACGTAGTAGCCGGTGAGCTCCTTCCCCGTGAAGGCGTTGAACTCGCCGCCGATCGCGTCGATCTCGGTCGAGATCGAGCGGGCGGTCGGCCGCCGCTCGGTGCCCTTGAAGAACATGTGCTCCGAGAAGTGCGCGATCCCCTTGGCGTCGGGCGTCTCGTACCGCGAGCCCGCCGAGAGCATCACGAAGCAGGACACGGATCCCACCTGCGGCATCGACGCCGTCACGACGCGGATGCCGTTCGCGAGCTGCGACTTCTCGAAGACGGGCATGGCGTCGATGGTATAGACAGCGTTTTGTGGGCGGACAGCTGACCCGAGCGGCGATCGCGGCGCAGCCGGAGTGGCTGCGAGACGTGGCCGATCGCGTGGGCGACGCTCGGCTTGCCGCGGGCGCGCGCGTGCTGTTCACCGGGTGCGGGACGTCGTATCACGCTGCCCTCGCGACCGGTGCTCCCGCGGCGCAGGCGCTGGAGGTCGTGCTCGGCCGGGCGCCCGAGTCGGACGTGCTGGTCGCGATCAGCCATGAAGGCGGGACGCGGCTGACGACGGAGGCGGTGGAGTCGTTCGCGGGCGAGACGTGGCTCGTGACCGGCGCTGCGGACAGCCCGCTCGCGCGACTCGTCGACCGCGTCGTCGTGATCACGCCTGAGATCGAGAAGAGCTACTGCCACACCGCGAGCTACACGGCCGCGGTGGCCGCGGGGCGGGCGCTGCTCGGGGAGGACGTGAGCGGGCTCGCGTCAGCGGTGGAGGCGGAGCTGGCCGCGGACCCGCCGTTCCCCGTCTCGGATCACGAGCGCCTCGTGGTCGCTGGCGCCGGCGGTGACCTCGGGACCGCGCTCGAGGCGGTGCTCAAGCTTCGCGAGGGCGTTCACGTCGCCGCGGAGGCGCATCACACCGAGCAGATCCTCCACGGCCACTTCGCTGCCATCGACGCCTCCGTCCGGTGCTTCGTGCTGGAGGGTCAGGGACGCGCCGCGGAACGTGCGCGCGACGTCGTCGCGGCGCTGGGCGAGCTCGGCTGCGACACGACCCTCGTTCCGACCTCACATCCGGTCGTCGACATCGTCCGTTTCCAGCGGCTGACGGTCGACCTCGCCGACGCGCGCGGGGTCGATCCGGACCTGATCCGCTGGGACGAGCCCGCGTGGGACCGGGCCCGAAAGGCGTACTCCTAGGTCACAAAACGCGCGCAGAAACGGGTCCGGCGGTCACCGTTGGACAGGTCCGGCGACGGGCCGCCGAAGGTGAGCCGTTGGCTCAGCGTCGCCGATTGCTCCCTCGAGCCCACTGTCCCTGGCGGACACGTCCCAGGGTCTGACCCTGTAAAGCTGACAAGAGTGTGACAATCCGCCCACAAGCGGCTGCCCGTGGGGACAGGGTCAGGGCCGGTCTTGGAGCCGGTAGACGAAGCGAAGCCCCTGCCAGCGCTCGTCGATCGACGCCGACTTGTTGTCGACGAGCCCGTTCGCGAGGCCGATCTCCTGCACCGCCTCGAACGTCAGGTCGCCGTCGATCTTCGCGGCCTTCTTCGGCCATGCGATCCAGAGCCCGTCGGCGGGGTCGAGCGTCGCCTTCAGCTCGGGAAAGCGCCGCTCGAGGTCGTCCCGGCTCGTCGTGAAGAAGACGACGACGCTTGTGCCGGGCTTCGCGCCCAGCTTCTGCGAGAGCGGCGTTCCGGAGTAGTCCTTGCTAGCCAACGAGCTCGCTGAGCGCCGCGAGCAGCCGGTCGACCTCGTCCTCCGTGTTGTAGTGGACGATGCCCGCGCGCACGGCGCCGTCGTCAAGGCCGAGGTAGCGCATCGTCTCCAGCGCGTAGTAGTCGCCGTGCCACACGGCGAGGTCGCGTTCGGCGAGCGCTGTCGCAACCGCCTGCGGCCGTCGGTCGGGCAGGTTGAAGCAGAACGTCGGCACGCGCCCCTCCATCGTCCGCAGCCCGTACAGCTCGACCGATTCGGGCAGGCCGGCGAGGAAGCGCTCGCCGAGAGCGCGCTCGCGGGCGACGATCGCGTCCCAGCCGAGCGAGTCGAGGTACTCGACGGCGGCCACGAACCCGGCGAGCAGCTCGTGCTGCAGCGTTCCCAGCTCGAAGCGCCGGCCGACCGGCTCGTTCGGCGACGGCCGCACCTTGTACGGACGCCACGACCCGAGTAGCTCCGCGCGCCCGTACGCGAGCCCGAGGTGCGGCCCGAAGAACTTGTACGGCGAGCAGATGAGCACGTCGACGTCCCACTCGACCACGTCGATCGGGCCGTGCGGCGCGTAGTGCACGGCGTCCGCCCAAGCCAGCGCGCCGGCCTCGTGCGCGAGCGAGACGATCCGGCCGACGTCCGGCGCCGTGCCCACTGAGTTCGCCGCGACCGGAAACGCGACGACGCGCGTCCGCTCGCAGAGCTTCGCCTCGAGGTCGTCGTAGTCCACCTCCAGGTCCTCGGTCAGCCCCGCCACCCGCACCTCGATACCGATGTCGTGTGCGAGCTCGAGCCATGGCGCGACGTTGCCGTCGTGGTCGAGGGCGGTGACGACGACCTCGTCACCGGAGCGCAGAGTCCGCGCGAACGCTCGCGTGAGCAGGAAGTTCAGCGCCGTCATGCTCGGCCCGAATGCCACCTCGGCCGCCGAGCAGCCGAGGAAGGAGGCTGCGCGATCCCGTGCTTGCGCGATGAGCTCGTTCGTCCTCCGCGACGTCTCGTACGGTGCGTCCGTGTTCGCGTTCGACTCGCGGAGGTACGCCGCGATCGCATCGATGACCTCGTCGGGGCACTGCGTTCCGCCTGGCCCGTCGAAGAACGCGAGCGGCCGGTCGAGCGCCGAGAACCGCGCGCGAACGGCCGCGACGTCGAGTGCCGTCGTGCTCACGCGAGCTCCTCGCCATTGACGGTCCAGCGGTAACTCGGCCGGGCGACGAGCGAGTTGCCGACGAAGCAGCCGCGCTCGGCCAGCGCGATCACTTCGGTCATGGACTCGCGGTCGGGAGCCGGGGTCAGCTCGACCACGTAGCTCGAGTCGATCTCCACGAACGCGTACAGGCCGTCGGCCTGGCGCTTCGTGACCGTCCCGTGGGCGCGACCTTCCGCAGCGACCTCGAGATCGGACTTCCGTGCCGCGTAGGCCAGGCTCGTGAGCGTGCAGCGTACGAGTCCCGCGAGCACGAGGTGCTCCGCCCACCACATCTCGTCGCTCGGGATCGCGCGCGCCGCCGAGCCCGCTCCGCGCCGTTCCGTCCCGGTCGACCGAGACGTCGAACTCCAGCACGCGGGGCCTCGTCGCCATCGCGCGGCAGCCTACCGCCGCGTCGGCGCGCGCCGTCCGAGCCCTGGCCTAGGCTCAGATTCCGGAATGGAAGAGCGCTTGCGTACGCTCAGCGAGGCCGAGTGCTACGCGCGTTGCTACGGGTGGCGTTGGGAGGACGACTCGGTCAAGGTGTTGCCGTCCAGCTTCGTCCGTGAGCAGGAGTCGGACCTTCGCGGCGAGGCATCCGAGCGCGGCGAGCGGCTGCGCCACCTCCTCGAGCTCCGCATCGACGAGCGCGAGGCCGAAGCGGCCTGACGGCCAACCCAGGCAGGATCTCGGCGTGCCCGTTCGCGCCGTCGTCTTCGACCTCTGGGACACGATCGTCGAGTGGGTGCCCGACGAGGGCGACGCGCACCACCGGCGGATCGCCGACCGGCTCGGCGTCCCGTACGAGCGCTTCCAGGAGGTCTGGCTGACGGAGGAGCTCATGCGGCGCCGCAACACGGGCCCGCTCGCGCGAGTGCTTCAGCGCCGCCTTCGCGACCCTGGGCGTCGAGGCGGACGTCGACGAGCTCGTCGGCTGGCGTCGCGATCTGACGCGGCGCGCGCTCGTTGGGCGCGACGGCCTCGCCGAGACCCTGATCGAGCTGCGCGAGCGCGGACTTCGCGTCGGTCTCATCTCGAACTGCACCGAGGAGGTTGCCGACGTGTGGCCGGAGACGAGCTTTGCCCATCTCTTCGACGCTGCGGTCTTCTCGGCGACGGCCGGGCTGGCGAAGCCCGATCCCGCGGTCTACCGGCTTGCCGCCGGGCAGCTCGGCGTCGAGCCGTCGGAGTGCCTCTTCGTCGGCGACGGCGCGAACGACGAGCTGCGAGGCGCCGCGCGACGTCGGGATGACGCCGGTGCTCATCCACCGCGACGGCGAGCAGCCCTACTGGGAGAGCGGTGCGCGACTGGGACGGGCTCAGGATCACGTCGATCCCGCAGGTGCTCGAGCTCGTCCCGTGACGCAGGCGGTCGAGAGCGCGGTTCCCGACTACCTCGGTTCCGAGTCCCGCGTCGTCTTCTGCGGCATCAACCCGGGAGAGTGGAGCGCGCGGGCCGGGGCGCCGTTCGCGAACCCGCGGAACGACTTCTGGCGGCTGCTCCACGGCGCCGGCTTCACGCCTCGGCTGCTCGAGCCGCACGAGGCCGCCGAGCTCGTGCCGCTCGGGCTCGGGCTGACGAACGCTGCACGCCGGACAACGCGCGGCTCGGGCGACCTTCGCAAGGCCGATTTCGAGGGCGCCGCCGAGCGGCTCGAGGAGATCGCGCGCACGATCCGGCCGGTCGCGATCGGGTTCGTCGGCAAGGTCGCGTACACGGGGCCGTTCGGCGGCCGTGCCGAGCTCGGGCTGCAGGAGCGGAGGCTCGAGGACACCGCGCTCTTCGTGCTGCCGTCGACGTCGCCGGCGAACGCGGCCGTGCCGTGGGACGAGCGTCTCCGCTGGTTCCGCGCGTTCCGCGAGCTCGTTCGATGAGCGAGCTTCGGCTTCGCCAGGCGGCCCGCGCGATCGTGCTCGATCCCGACGATCGCATCCTTCTCGTCGGCTTCGACTGGCATGGCTCGATGCTCTGGGAGACGCCTGGCGGCGGCGTCGACGATGGCGAGTCCCTCGAGCAGGCGGCTCGCCGCGAGCTGCTCGAGGAGACGGGCTTGGACGGCGCGGACCTCGGGCCGATCGTGTGGACGCGCACGCACCCCGAGCCGTTCGGAGAGTGGGACGGCCAGGCGGAGTCCTTCTACCTCGTCCGGTCCGCGGGATTTGAGCCGGCGCCGCGCCTGAGCTCGGAGGCGCTCCGCGCAGAGGGCATGGTCGCGGTCCGTTGGTGGGACCTTGACGAGCTGGAGGCGACCGACGCGATCCTGCTGCCCAGCCGCCTCCCAGCTCTCGTGCGCGAGCTCCTCCTGCACGGACCGCCCGCCGAGCCCATCGATGTCGGCCTCTAGCCGCTGACGCGGCCTTCGAAGACTCCGAGTACCTGACCCCAACCGGTGTCGTAGCTCGTCCGCTTCGCTTCGGCCTCCTCGGCAATCGTCTCCCAGCCGCGGTGCTCGAGGTCGACTCGCGTCATGTCGCCCTCGGGTGAGAACCTGACCTCGACCTCGGTCGGGACGGCCTCCCGCTCGAGGATGTTCCACGCGAGCACGATCCGTCCGGGCGGCTCCCAGGCGATCACGGAAGCCCAGTGGCCCTTCTCCCCGTCCGCGGTGACCTCGTAGACCTCGCCGCCCTCGTGACCTTCGAAGACCACGTCCTTCACGTCCCTGCCGTTTATCGAGTGCGTGGCGGTCGGCCACCAGCTCCTGGCGTCCGCCGTGAAGACGCGAAACGCCTCCTCGACGGTGCAGTCCACGGTGACGGTCTTGCGCACAGCTTCGATGACGAGTGCATCGCTCATGGCGTCTCTCCTTTCCGCTCGACCGCCTCCTTGAAGCGGTCGAGAGCCTCATCCCAGAACGCGTCGACCCAGGTGCGGAGCGTGAGCACCCCGTGCGCGTCCAGCTCGTAGACGTTCCGCGTCCCGTTGCGCCGGTAGCTCACGAGCCCGGCGGACTGGAGGACGCGGAGGTGCTGCGAGACCGCAGGCCGGCTCACCGGCAGCTCGGCGGCAAGCTCGCCGACCGAGCGCGGTCCCTCGCGGAGGAGCTCGAACACCAGGCGCCGGGTCGGGTCGCCGAGGGCGTCGAGCGGGTGTCCGTTAGTCTCCACTTACCGTAAGTTACCACTTACGGATGAGCAGATCAACCCCTCCAGCGGTTGATGATCGGCGTCCGGCGGTCGCGGCCGAATGCCTTCGGGCGCAGCTTCACACCCGGCGGTGCCTGGCGGCGCTTGTATTCGGCACGGTCGACGAGCGCTATCACCTGCTCGACGACAGCCGGGTCGAACTCCTCGAGCAGCTCCTCGCGTGCGCGGTCGAGCTCGACGTACGCCTCGAGCACAGGATCGAGGACGTCGTAGGGCGGGATCGAGTCGGCGTCGCGCTGGTCGGCGCGGAGCTCGGCGCTCGGGGCGCGCTCGATCGTCGTCGCCGGCACGAGCTCGCGCCCGGCCCGCTCGTTCAGATGTCGCGCGAGCCTGAACACGTCGGTCTTGTAGACGTCCTTCAGGAGCGAGAACCCGCCGACCATGTCGCCGTACAGCGTCGAGTAGCCGACCGCGAGCTCCGACTTGTTCCCGGTCGAGACGACCAGCCAGCCGAATGTGTTCGATAGCGCCATCAGGAAGACGCCGCGGACGCGGGCCTGCAGGTTCTCCGCCGCGAGGCCCTCGAGCGCTCCGCCCGCTGGCTCTGCGAGCGCCTGGTGAAACGCCTCGACCGCGCCCTCGATCGGAACCTCGAGGAAGTGGACTCCGAGGTTCGACGCAAGCGCGGCTGCGTCGGCTCGCGTCCCCTCGGACGAGAACCTGGACGGCATCGAAACGCAATGGACGCGCTCGGGACCGAGCGCGTCGACGCAGAGCGCCGCGGTGACGGCCGAGTCGATCCCGCCCGACACGCCGACCACCACCTCCGAGAAGCCGCTCTTCCCGACGTAGTCGCGCAGCCCGAGGACGAGTCCCATGCGCATCTGCTCGAGCTCGGGGGCGAAGGGCGTGATGACGCCGACGACCGTCTCCGTCCGTTCCGGCGGCGCGTTCAGCTCGACGATCTCCACCGGAGGCACGGTCTCGCGCGAGCGGTCGAGCTCGCGCCTGCGCACGTCGCGCAGTCGCCGACCGACGGCGAGCTCGGGCTCGATGTCGACGACGAGCAGGTGCTCCTCGAAGCCCGGAGCCCGCGCGACCACCTCGCCCTCGTCGTCGAGGACGACCGAGTGGCCGTCGAACACGAGCTCGTCCTGCCCGCCGACGAGGTTGCAGAACGCGAGGTACGAGCTGGTGTCCCGCGCGCGGGTGACGAGCATCTCCTCGCGATCCTCGGCCTTGCCGACGTGGAACGGCGAGGCCGAGAGGTTGACGAGGAGCTGCGCTCCCGCCAGAGCCAGGTCTGTCGCGGGAGGGCCCGGCTGCCACAGGTCCTCGCAGATGGTGAGGCCCGCGTAGGCCTCGCCGAGCCGGAGCAGCACGAGGTCGCGGCCCTCGGCGAAGTAGCGATGCTCGTCGAACACGCCGTAGTTCGGCAGGAAGTGCTTGCGATAGACGGCTCGCACGGCACCGTCGGCGCAGACTGCGCAGGCGTTTGCGAGATCGCGGTCGAGCCAGGGTGTGCCGACGAGCGCGACGATCCCATCGGCCTGCGACGCCACCTCCTCGAGGGAAGCGCGCGCCGCCCGCAGGAACCCGGGGCGAAGGAGCAGGTCTTCGGGCGGATATCCGCTTATCGCGAGCTCGGGGAAGACGACGAGGTCGGCGCCTGCGTCGCGCGAGTCGGCCAGCGCCGCGACGATCTTCTCGCGGTTGCCGTCGAGGTCTCCGACGACGACGTTGAGCTGGGCGAGAGCGATCCTCAAGGTTTTCGCCTCATAGGCATAAACCTATCCTACTGTCCGACATGGAGATCGTGTTTCCCCGGCGGTACCGCGGTCCGTTGACTTCCGCCAACGGCGGCTATGCCGCAGGAAGCCTCGCGGCCTTCGTCGACGCGGACGAGGTCGAGGTGACGCTGCGTCTGCCGCCCCCGCTCGAGCGTCCGCTTCAGGTGCAGCAAGCCGACGGCGGGGCTGTGCTCCTCGACGGCGATGTCGTCGTGGCCGAGGCGCGACCCGCGCCTGTCGACGCCGAGCCTCCGGAGCCCGTCTCGTTCGCAGAGGCCGAGGATGCGCGCACGCGCTACGTGCAGATCGGGAGCGAGGTCTTCCGCGAGTGCTTCACGTGCGGAGTGCGACACGAGCACGACGGGCTCGAGATCTACGCGGGTGCGGTCGCCGGGCGCGAGCCGTTGCACGCGGCGCCGTGGGTGGTGGACGAAGGCGAGTCGGAGCCGCAGATCGTCTGGGCTGCCATCGACTGCCCGGGTGCATACGCAGTCGGCGCCGAAGGACGGGGCGAGGTCGTCCTCGGCCGCATGACCGCGCGCGTCCTCCGCGTGCCCGAGGTCGGCGAGCGCTGCGTCGTCGTGTCGTGGCCGCTCGGCGAGGACGGCCGGAAGCTCTACGCGGGGACCGCGCTTCGTGCCGAGGACGGCGAGCTGCTCGCGATCGCGCGCCAGACCTGGATAGCGCCGCGCCCGGTTGACGCTGAGTCCGACCCATTGCAGATCCCGGAGGCTGCTATTAGCCTGCGACTGAACACCTGACTCGAACCTGTAGTCGCAGGTCATCCGTGCGCGGGCGGGCGTACGTCTGCGAGATCCGTGACGAACGGTTCGGGGGAGCCGAGCACTGGCCCTCCTGCGGCGCGCTGGTCGGGCGTTCCTCGCAAGAGTGAACCTGTTGCCCATGACCGACCAGGAGAAGTGATGACACCGGCTCGACGTATGCCACGGCTCTACTCGATCGTCCTCGTCTGCGCTGCTGTGGTTGGCGCGGCCTTCACCGCGGGATCTCTCGCGGCGCCCGGCGTGCAACCTTCGTCGGTCGAGGTCACGCTCGATGCGGGCGAGAGTGCCGTGGTCACGAAGACCGTCGAGGCACCTCCGCAGTCCCCCGCGGCACTCGACGTCTACTTCCTGGCCGACACGACCGGCAGCATGACGCCGGCGCTCGACGGTGTGGAGGCGGGAGCCAGCGCGATCGTCGCGGCCATCGAGGCCGCGAGGCCCGGGACGGCTTTCGGCGCGGGCGACTACAAGGACTTCCCCTTCGACTCGTACGCGCTCCAGAACTGCGTCGGCGTCACGGCCGACGGCGGCACGGCCGCGCAGGCCTGCATCGCCGACTGGTCCGCTTTTGGTGGCGACGACCGACCGGAGGGCCAGTTCTACGCTCTCCACCGGATCGCAACGGGCGAAGCAGGAGTCGGCTATCGGCCCGGGTCGACGAAGGTCATCGCATGGTTCGGGGATGCCCCCGGGCACGACCCCGTGTGCCAGGCGATCTCCGGCGACGCTCACGGCGATATCACGGAGGCGTCCGTCACCGAGGAGCTGGCGGAGGCCGGGATCAAGGTCGTTGCGGTCAGCACGACGACGGGCTTGCCCTGCCGGCCTGGACGACGACCCGGCGGTGGACGGCGGCGACTACCTCGCAGACTGCGGCTTCGAGGGCGGCACGCCCGGGCAGGCGACGCGGATCGCGGGAGCAACAGGTGGCGCCGCTCTCATCGGCGTTCCGCCCGAGGAAGTCGCCAACACGATTCTCGGCCTGATCACGACCCTGCAGGTGGCGGTGACGCCGACTGTGACGTGCTCCGATCCCGGAATCACCGTGACGTTCGACCCGTCGAGCAGGACGGTTGCGCCGGGTGCGACGACGACGTTCACCGAGACGATCGGCGTCGCCGCGGGCACGCCGGGTGGCACGTACACTTGCGCGGCGAAGTTCCTGATCGACGGCGCGGACGCGGGAGCCGCATTCACCCAGGCGATCGAGGTCACGGTGCCGACGGTGACCGTGCCGGCGGATCGTGTCCTGCTGTTCATCGACGAGGACTCGATCGACAACGGCAAGCAGCCGAATGGCTTTGCCGCACGGGCGGTCAACGACCACATCGCGAAGGTTGGCCTGCGTACGCCGCTGCCGGCCTTCGACGGCGCCAACATCGGTGCGCTCTACACGCTCCACACCGGCGACGTCGGCGACGAAGCCTGGTTCGCGCCGCCTCGGACGATCAGATGACGCGCGGGGACAGCACGGCCGACGCGAGCAGCCTCGTCGGACACCCGCGCGACCCGTACCCGCATGGCGTCGGTCCCGGGCTCGGCTCGCGTGACGCGAAGGGAGACCGCGAGTCGACGGCTCGACAAGGTGGCGCGACGTCGTGCCGCTGCGTGCGACCGGCCTGGCCGGCCTTGTCGGGAAGAGCGTCTGTGCGATCGTGTGGGACGGCGACATCGGAGCTCAACTACGGCCCGCTCAACGCCAGCCTGAAGGGAGCGAACCTCGGCACCGTTGCGTTCAGGGTGCTCTCATCGACTCCACGGACGGACGGCTCCTCCGGCGCTCTACCGGCGGTGACGATCGAGGTCGAGGACGCGGGCGCGGCCTGCGAGGAGCAGAGCTCACGAAGCACGACGCACCCAAGCCGCGCTCGTCCTCCGAGCCCTTCGACACCGGGCGCTGATCGGCTCGGGAAGCGCGGGGTCGTCGACGTGCCGCGGCTAACGTGGAGTCAGCGCGACGAGGAGCCCGCCGTCCTCGTCGTACGCGGGGAAGAAGTCGACGGTGACGTCCTTCTCGCGTCCGGCGCTCGTGCGGATCGCGAGTTGCTGGCCCATCTTGCGCACGCCCCACTCGCGCACGATCTCCATCGGCCCCGTGTCCGAGAGCGCGAGCGCCTCCGTCACGTCGCGGCCGATCAGGTCGCCGTCGCGGTAGCCCGTCAGCTCGAAGACGCCTCGCCCCACCGCGAGCACGCGCGCCTCGCGGTCGCACACGACGAACCCGGTCTCGGGCGCCGGGTAGTAGTCGTCGAGCAGCTGGAAGAGGAAGCCGAACCCGCAGCTCCGGCACTGCACGGCCTGGTTCGAGAAGCCCTCCCGGCCGTCGAGGTCGATGGAGCGGCGGCGGCAGTTGGGGCAGATGAAGTACGGCACCGCGGCATCGTAGAGACGAGCCGGTTCGATGCCGGTTAACGCTGGAGCCGAGATCGCGTTCAGATCGTTCTCGACGACCTCGTCTGCGCGTCGGATCAGATCCTCGACGTCGTCGTGCTCCGCGTGCAGGTAGCGGCCCGCGAGCGCATCTGCGCGGCCGGACGCCAGCACGCGGACGAGGCGCGGAGCCAGCTCGGGCGGCGTCCACGGCGCGTCGTCCGGGAAGTTCGGCGCGGTCATGTCCGTCTTCACGAGCCCCGGGCTGATCAGGAACACATGGATCCCGACCGGTGCGAGCACCTGCGCGAGCACCTCGCTGAAGCGACCGAGTGCGGCCTTGCTCGCGCCGTAGGCGGTGTCCGACGAGATGGTCGCGTTCCCGACCGGGAGGTAGGAGCCGCCGCTGCCGATGTTCACGATCCGGCCGCCGCCGCGCTCGGCCATTCGCGACCCGGCGACCTGCGTCGCGTGGAACGCGCCCGAGCACGTTGATCTCGAAGACGCGCCACCACTCCTCCGGCGCGACCTCGAAGAACGGCTTCCGCGTGCCACCGATGCCGGCGCAGTTGACCAGCAGCGCGATCGGCCCGAGCTCGTTCTCCGTCTCGCTCGACCCAGCGCTCGACGTCCTCGCGGCGGGAGACGTCGCCGACGAGCGCGAGCCCGCCGATCTCCTCCGCGACGGCCTCGACCTGCTCGGCGGTCCGCCCGCTCACGGCGACCCGCATCCCGGCGTCGGTCAGCTCGCGCGCGATCGACGCGCCGATCCCGCGGCCGCCGCCCGTTACGAGCGCGACACCCTGACAGCTGATCAGACGGCACGTGCGATCTCCTCGAGCGACTCCGGGTTCTCGAGCGTGGACAGGTCCCCGGCATCCTGCCCGAGAGCCGTCGCTCGCACCGCGCGGCGCACGATCTTCGCGCTGCGCGTCTTCGGGAGCGCCGACACGAACAGCACCCGGTCCGGCTTGAACGCCTTGCCGAGCTCGTCCGTCACCGCGCGCGCGACGTCGTCCACGCTCGCCTCCGCCGCCCGGGCGCAGCACGCAGAAGAGCCACGGCACCTCGCCCTTCACCTCGTGCGGAACCCCGATCGCCGCCGCCTCCGAGACCGCCGGATGGTTCACCGCCGCCGATTCGAGCTCCGCCGGCCCGATGCGCTTCCCCGCGACGTTGAGGGTGTCGTCGGAGCGCCCGTGCAGGAACCAGTAGCCGTCCTCGTCCACCGACGCCCAGTCTGCCGTGCGTCCAGACGCCCGGGAACCGCCGCCAGTACGTCTCGAGGTAGCGCTCCGGGTCGCGCCAGATCCCGCGGGTCATCCCCGGCCACGCGCCTTGGCACACGAGCTCGCCGACCTCACCGCGGAGCGACTGTCCTTCGGCGTCGAAGACGTCCATGTCCTGCCCGAGCGCGGGGAAGCCCAGCGAGCACGGCTTCGTCGGCGCCATCAGGCTCACCGAGAGGAAGCAGGCGCCCACCTCGGTGCCGCCGGAGATGTTCACGATCGGGATCCGCCCGCCTCCGCAGACGTGCTCGTTCAGCCAGTCGTACGGCCCGCGGTTCCAGGGCTCGCCGGTCGTCGTCACCGCGCGCAGCGAGGTGAGATCGGTCGCGGGCTCGCCCTTCGGGATCAGCGCGCGGACGAGCGTCGGCGAGATCCCGAGCATCGTCACGCGCTCGGACTCGACGAGCTTCCAGATGCGGTCTGCCGGCCAGTCCGGCGCGCCCTCCATGTACACGACCGTCGCGCCGAGCGCTCCGGCGCCGACGACCGTCCACGGGCCCATGATCCAGCCCATGTCGGTGGCGAAGAGCACGCGGTCGCCGGCGCGCAGGTCGGCCTGGTACGCGGCCTCGCGCGCGATCGAGAGCAGGAAGCCGCCCTGGACGTGGAGCGCGCCCTTCGGCCGCCCGGTAGTCCCCGAGGTGTAGGCGAGGAGATAGGGAGCCTCGCTCTCGACCTCGAGCGGCGGCAGCTCCCCGGGCGATTCGGCGACGACGTCGTCCCAGTCGTGGTCGCGGCCGTCGGTCATCGGGGCGTCGGCTCCGAGCCGTCGCCAGACGACGACGCTCTCGACCGAGGGCGCGGCCACGAGCGCCTCGTCCGCGATCTCCTTCAGCCCGACCGTGGCCCCGCGCCGGAGCGTCCCGTCGGCGGTCACGAGCACCTTCGCCTCCGCATCGACGAGACGCGCGGCGATCGCCGGCGCGGCGAAGCCCGAGAAGATCGGGACCTGGATCGCGCCGATGTGCGCGCACGCGTGTGACGCGATGGCGGCCTGCGGCGACATCGGCAGGTACATGGCGACGGCGTCACCTTCACGCACGCCGAGCCTCACGAGGCCTTCGGCGAAGCGAACCACCTCGTGCGAGAGCTCGGCCCACGACAGCGACGTGCGTGTCCCGTCCTCCGCCTGCCAGACCGCGGCCTCCTCGGTCGGTCGCTCGTCGGCCCAGCGGTGGACGCACGCGCTTGCGAGGTTGAGTCGAGCCCCCGTGAACCAGGTCGTCCACTCGATCCCGCGCGAGTCGTCGAGCACGGCGTCCCAGTCGCGCGAGAGCGGGATGCCGAGGTCGTCGCGCACGGCGGGCCAGAAGCGCTCGGGCTCCTCCACCGACACGCGGTGGAGAGCCGCGTAGTCGTCGCAGCCGAGCGCGCGGGCGAGCCGAGTGACGTTGGCCGCCTCGAGCTGCTCGGCGCTCGGGGCCCATGCATAGCTTTGCGCGTCCAAGTTAGCGCTTGCTAGGTTAGCGGTCACTAACGTCGAGGGAAGGTTGCCGTCATTCGCGCTCGGATCTTCGCAGAGGAGACTCGCAAGTGGTTCACGCTTGCCGCCGTCTCCTTCGGCCTGTTCATGATCATGCTCGACAACACGGTCGTGAACGTCGCGCTGCCTGCGATCCAGCAGGACCTCGGCGCGGATCTCTCCGAGCTGCAGTGGGTCGTCACCGGCTACGCGCTGACGTTCGCCGCGCTCATGCTCATCGGCGGCAAGGTGGCCGATGCCTTCGGGCGCCGGCTGATCTTCGTCATCGGGATCGCGATCTTCACGTCCGCCTCGCTTTGGTGTGGCCTCGCGGACACGAGCGACGAGCTCATCGCGGCGCGTGTCCTCCAGGGTGCCGGCGCGGCGCTGATGAATCCGGCGACCCTGTCGATCATCGCCGCAACCTTCCCGTCGCACCAGCGCGGGATGGCGATCGGGATCTGGGCGGGCGTCTCGGGACTCGCGCTCGCGATCGGCCCGCTCGTCGGCGGTCTCATCACGCAGCACGTCGACTGGAGCTGGATCTTCTTCATCAACGTGCCGGTCGGGATCCTGGCGATCGGCGCCAGCTTCCTCTTCATCGACGAGTCGCGGGACCAGACCCACACGCGGCTCGACTTACCCGGGCTCGCGACCTCCGGGGTCGGGCTCTTCGCGCTCACCTATGGGCTGATCGAGGCGAACACGTACGGCTGGGGCTCGACGCGCATCCTCGGCTCCTTCGCGGTCGCCGCGGTGATGCTGCTGGCGTTCGTGCTCCTCGAGCGCCATCAGCGCGACCCGATGCTCCCGCTCGAGCTCTTCCGGAACGGCACCTACACCGGAGCGAACCTCGTCGTGCTGCTCGTCGCGCTCGCGATGTTCGGCGTCTTCTTCTTCATGTCGCTGTACATGCAGAACGTCCTCGGCTACTCGGCGGTGCAGACGGGCGCCGCGTTCCTGCCGCTGACGATCCTGATCATCCTCGTCGCGCCGATCGCGGGGAAGACGAGCGACCGCATCGGCTCGCGCGGGCTGATGACCGCCGGGATGGTCCTGATCGCCGCGCAGCTCGCGTACTTCTCGCGGCTCGGGCTCGACGCGACGTACTGGTCGATTCTCCCCGCGTTCCTCGTCGGTGGCGTCGGCATGGCGCTGACGATGACGCCCTCCGCCGCCGCGGCGACCCGAAACGTCTCGGTCGACAAGGCAGGCGTGGGCGCGGCGGTGCTGAACGCGTCACGTCAGGTCGGAGGCTCGCTCGGCATCGCGATCATGGGCGCGATCGTGGCTCACGAGGCCGGCGGGGAGCAGACGCCGGAGGCTTTCATCGACGGGTTCCAGAGCGCGCTGCTCGTTGCGGCAGCGATCGCGGCTGTGGGCGCGTTCGTCGCGTTCGCCCTCGTGCGGCCGCACGAGGGCGCGGGTGCGGGCGGACGCGCCGCGTCCGGCGAGGTCACGGAGCCGGCGCTGTGAGCGTCCAGCCCGGCGCCCGCCTGCCGGCCGCGGAGCGCCGAGCAGCGATTCTCAACGCCGCGCTCATGGTGTTCGCCGAGCGCAGCTACGCGGGCGCGACGACGGCGCAGATCGCGCGCCAGGCCGGCGTCTCGGAACCGATCCTGTACCGCCACTTCGCCTCCAAGCAGAACCTCTACATCGCGTGCCTCGACGAGGCGTGGCAGCGCATCCGCACGCGCATCGAGGCCGAGATCGAGCACCGTGGGGCGGCGGAGGGGTGGCGCGCCGTCGGGCCCGCGACGCTGCGAGAGATGAAGGTCGTGGTCCCGAGCCTCTGGATGCAGGCGATCACGGAGGCGGGGGAGGACGCCGAGCTCCGTGACTACGTCCGCCGTCACATGGGGGAGGCGCACGACTACTTCGCCGATGTCCTTCGACGCGTCCAGGCCGAGGGCGGCATCGACGCGGATCGCGATCCGGAGGTGGAGGCGTGGATCTTCGTCGCCGGCATCCTGCTCGTCTCCATCGCCGACCGCCTCGGCGGCCCGCTCAGCGCAGAGGACTTCGAGGCGATCAAGCGCGAACGCCTCCGCTGGCTGACCGGCGAGGCGTAGCCCGCGAACACCCAACACCGGGGTCAGGCTGAAGCCTGACCCCGCGGGCGGCTCTCGGCGCCTGTGCCATGAAGCGCGGTTCCATGGCCGGAGGGCGACTTGCTCGCCCGGGAGGCCCAGCTACGAGCAAGGCGTGCCGTGCGGCAAGGGAAAGGGGGACGGCGGGGGAAAACCGTAGGTTTTCCCCCGCCCTATGAAAACGCCCCCGGCTGCGGCTCCGGGGGCGTTCTCCGTTCGAGGCGACCCCTTCCCGGGGCGGCGAGCCGGAGAATCGTGGCTCTGCGGCCCAGCCACGCTCTGCCTGCGCTCGCCGGCGGATCCGGCGGTGGCGCCCGCGCTACCGACCTGGCGTCCGGTCGGTGCGGTGTGCGGCTGACTATAGGAGCCATGTCCAGAAAAGTCAAGTAGCCCCGTCAAGTGATTTCGGATAGGGTTACTTGACTCGGAGCGGCGGATCCACGTCCCCCGGACGGGGGAGCGCGTATCGTCCGGATCCGGGCTTGACTCCGATGGGCATGGACGAGACCGCCACGAGAGCCGCCCCGTGCGCCGGGCGGCGCACGTCTTGGCGACCGCCTGCGCGCGCTCCGTGTCGCCTCGGGCATGACGCAGGGCCAGCTCGCCGAGGGGCGGTTCTCGAAGGAGTACATCAGCCAGATCGAGCGCGGCAAGACGCGTCCGACCGAGGCCACGATCGCGTGGCTGGCCGAGAAGCTGGGCGTAGACCCGTCGTTCCTCACGTCCGGCGTCTCGACCGAGGCGCGGACGAAGGTCGAGGCGCTGATTGCACGCGCCGAGGCGCTCTCGGGTGCTCATCACTATCCGGACGCGGTCGGGGCATTCCGCGACGCAAGCTCCGCGCTGAAGGAGACGCACACGCCGACGCTCGAGCTGCGCATCCTCGCCGGCGAGGCGTGGGCGATGCAGCAGAACGGCGAGATCCAGCCCGCGATCCAGCTCCTCCAGCGCGCCCGCGAGCTCGCGGAGGGCCCGGAGTTCTCGGACGTCGAGCGCGCGGACGTCGTCTTCCGGCTCGCGGTGTGCCGCTACAAGCTCTCGAGCATCTCGACCGCGGTCGGGCTCTTCGACGAGGCCCTTGCGCTCGCTGAACGATCTGGGCTTCCCTGCGATCTGCTACGCGCCGAGATCCTCGGCTGGCGCTCTCGCTGCCGGCGCCGCCAGCGCGACTACGTCGCCGCGCACGAGGACGTCGAGCGCGCGCTCGAGCTCGCACAGGACGTCGGCGACCGGCGCGCGATCGCCAACACCTACTTCCAGGCTTCGCTCATCGCACAGCGGCAGGGCCACTGGATCCTGTCGCGCAACTACGCACAGCGGGCGCGGGAGCTCTACGAGGAGCTGAACGACGAGCGCAATGTCGGCCGGCTCCTGCTCGCGCTCGGTGGCCTGACCTTGCTCCTGGGGGACGAGGACCAGGCCGTGGAACACCTGAAGGCGTCCTTCTCGAGGGCCGTCGACAGCGAATCGTCGCCGGACGCCGCTCAGGCGCTCCAGGGCATCGCCCGGGTGCACCTGCAGCGGGGCGAGTACGAACAGGCAGAGGAGCTCGCGCGCAAGGCGCTCTCCCTGCTCGAGGGTAGGGAGGACTTCCTTCACGAGGTCTGTCCGTCGCAGCTCGTACTGGGACGAGCGTTGATGGAGCGCGGGCAGCTCGAGGAGGCGGAACACTGCTTCCGGGCGGCTGACGCGGCTGCTGAGCAGCTGGCGTCGATCAGCCACCGGGCGGAGGCGTGGGTTGCACTCGGGGATCTCGCGGCTCGTCGTGGTGACGACCGCGAATCCGCACGCCTGTACCGGAACGCCGCTGAGGCGCTCCAGGAAATCCGCTTCTAGAAAGGAGGTCGCCAATGAAGGTGAAGCTCATCACGCTCTCCGTGAGCCTGGCCCTGCTGGCGGCATGGGCGGGGAACTTCTTCCCCAACTCATGGCCCGACGGGCACTACTAAGCCAACTGCGGCTTGCGGCATGAAGGTGGCGTCATCGGCGGCCTGACGGGCGGCGTCTGCGGTCTGTGTAGATCTCTGCGTCTCTAGACTGGCCGGATGCGCGCTGCGATGTCATGTGTCGCGGTTGCGTGTGTCGCTCTCTGCGGCGTGGCATGCGGGGGCTCGGGCGAAACCGAGGCATCCGAGACGGTGCCCGGGGACGGACAGACGCTCGAGCAGCTCTGGCGCGCTCCCGGGGACGACGTCGCGGTCGTGGCGGGAACCGCCAACCACGAGCCGGGACCGGAGGTGCGGTTCTCGTTTCTCGTACTCGACGCCGAAGGCCGAGTAGTCACGCTCCCGACCGCGAAGCTGTGGGTCGCGCGGGAGCTCGAGGCGAAGCCCTTCCTCGAGTCGTCAGCCAAGCTCGAGCGAATCGGCATTCCGGGTGGCGCGGAGGCGGACTCGACCCACATCTACGTGGCGCGAGTCCCTCTCCGCGAGCCCGGCACGTACTGGTTCATGGCCGAGCCTGAGGGCGGAAAGGACCCTGTCCAGGCGCTCGGAAACGTCGTCGTCTCCACCGACGACCCCGAGCCCGGCCCCGGCGATCCGGCGCCGCCTTCGGCGAATCCGACGCTTGCGAGCGTCGGGGGCGTCGCGTCACGCATCACCACGCGTACGCCGCCCGACGAGATCCTGCTCGAGCACACGGTCGCGGAGTCGGTACGGAACGGGATCCCGTTCGTGGTCACGTTCTCGACGCCGAAGTACTGCACGAGCCGAACGTGCGGCCCGACGGTCGACGTCGTCGAGGAGGTCGCGCGGCGCTTCGAGGACCGCGACGTGCGTTTCATCCACGTCGAGGTGTACGAGGACAACGACCCCGCGAAGGGCTTCAACCGCTGGATGCGCGAGTGGGACCTCGAGACGGAGCCGTGGACGTTCGTCGTCGGGGAGGACGGGCGGATCGTCGAGAGCTACGAGGGGCCGGTGTCGGTCGGAGAGCTCGAGGAAGCGCTCGAGGCACTCGTTCCGGAGTGAGGGCGAGGCAAGCCTCGCCCCTACACGACGTCGCCGACGCGCTCGATCACGACCTCCGGCACGCGGGCGCGAGGGCTGAGCCGCAGGATGCAGCGCACGAGCTCGGCGACGTCCTCGACCTGGATCATCTCCTCGCCCGGGATCCCGGTCCAGTCCGTCATCTTCGTCGCGACGAAGGCGGGACAGATCGCGCTCGCGCGAATGCCGTGCTCGGCCTCCTCGCGGTTCAGTGAGTTCGTGAACGAGATGACGGCGGCCTTGGTCGCCCCGTAGACGGTGAGGCCCGGCGTCGGGATCGTCCCCGCGATGGATGCGAGGTTGATCACGTGCCCCGCGTTCTTGCGCAGATGCGGCAGCGACTCGCGCGTGACCACGAGCGTGGCGCGCAGGTTGACGTCGAGCTGGAGCCCGATCTTCTTCGTGTCCTGGTCCGCGAACTGGCCTCCGATGCCGATCCCAGCCGAGTTGACGAGGACGTCCATGCCGCCGAAGCGCTCGACGTGGGCCGCGACGACGCGGACGCACTCGTCGGCGTCGCCCAGATTCGCTGCCACGGCCGACGCGCCGAGCTCCTCCGCTGCGGCCTCGAGCGGCTCCGGCCGGCGGGCGGCGAGCGTGAGCTCGTAGCCCTCGTCGCGCAGCATGCGCGCGAGCGCGAGGCCGATTCCCGCCGAGCCGCCGGTGATGAGCGCCGACTTCATCGCGCGCGAGTCTATTGACCGCAAAGAAATAGCGGCCGCGGAGGGGGCCGCGGCCGCATCTTACGAGGGAGAGGAGAAGGGAAGAAGTCTCTCCGCGCCCTCTGTTCGACCCGGCCCTCGGCACTCCTTCCACCTACTGTTTACGCTCGTGGAGACCGTTCCGCTGACGTCGTTGGCCCGCGCGGGCGGCTGCGCGGCCAAGTACGCGGCCGCGCGGCTCGAGGGCCTCCTCGCGGGGCTCGTCCCGGCGGAGAGCGAGGACCTCCTCGTGGGGCTCGACCCCGCGGACGACGCCGCGGTGTACCGGCTCGACGACGACCGCGCAATCGTCTTCACCGTCGACTTCTTCCCGCCGCTCGTCGACGACCCGCGAACGTTCGGCGCGATCGCCGCCACCAACGCGCTGAACGACGTGTTCGCGATGGGCGGCTCGCCGCTGCTCGCGCTCTCCGTCGCGGCGTTCCCGGAGGAGCTGCCGACCGAGGTGCTGGGCGAGGTGCTCGCCGGCGCCGACGAGCGCGTTCGCGCGGCGGGGGCGATCCTCGCCGGCGGCCACACGATTCGCGACGACGAGCCCAAGTACGGGCTCGCCGTTGTCGGCACGGTTCGCCCGGACGCGCTCTGGCCCAAGGCGGGCGCTAAGCCCGGTGACGTCCTCTTCCTGACGAAGCGACTGGGAACGGGGATCGTCCTCCAGGCGCAGCGTGAGGGGCGGGCCTCTGTCGAGGCGCTCGATGCGGCGGTCGAGTCGATGACCGAGCTGAACCGGGCAGCCGCGGACACGCTGCGGCCGTTCATGCCGAACGCGGTCACCGACGTCACGGGGTTCGGGCTCCTCGGCCATGTCCACGAGCTCGCGTCGCGGAGCGGCGTGCGGGCGCTGTTGGACGCCGACGCGCTGCCGCTCCTTCCGGAGGCGCTCGAGCTCGCTCTCGGCGGCGTGCGCACGGGTGGCGACGGCCGGAACCGCGACTACGCGAGCACCCACGTCGAGAGCTCTGCCGACGAGGCGCTCGAAGCGCTCGCCTACGACCCGCAGACCGCCGGTGGCCTGCTCATCTCGATTCCCGAGGACCGGGCCGTCGTGCTCGAGGCGACGTTCGCGGCTGCGGGCCAGCTGCTTGCTCGCATCGGGCGGGTCGAGCCCGGTTCCGGGGTCGTGCTCGGCTAGTGGAAGCGACGCTCGCCCGGATCCGGACGCTCTCGCCAGCAGGGTTCCTCAAGCTCTCGCTCGCGTCGTGCTTCGCGCTCTTCCTCGTCGTGACCTCGGGCGCGTTCGTGCGGCTCACCGGGTCCGGGCTCGGGTGCGAGAACTGGCCGCGCTGCGGCGACAAGCCGTACCCGGAGCAGGGATTCCACGCGTTCGTCGAGTTCGGGAACCGGATCGTCGCGCTCGTCGGGCTCGCGCTGACGCTGCTCGCCTGGCTCGGTTCGACGCGGGTGCCCGGGCTGCCGCGCCGGGCTCGACTGGCTGCACTCGGCGCGTTCCTCGTCACCGTCGCCCAGATTCCGATGGGCGCGATCACGATCGCGGTCGACCTCCACCCGCTCGCGGTGATGACGCACTTCCTGCTCGCGATGGTCGTGCTCGCGCTGGCGGTCGTCGTCGCCATCGAGGCGTGGCGCCTGGTCGTGGGCGGAGCTCCGCCGGCCGGACCGAGCTGGTTCCGGAAGCTCGTCGCCTGGGCGGGAATCCCCGCGTGCGCAGCGCTCGTCGTGACCGGCGCGGTGGCGACGGCGTCCGGGCCTCATCCGGGCGCCGACGAGGACGTGAAGCGCCTCGGCCTCGAGATCGCCGACACCGTCTACGTCCACGTGCGCGTCGCGGCCGCCTTCGGTCTCGGCGTCCTCTTCATCGGCTGGTTCCTGTGGCGGATGCGCGACCGCTACCCGCAGCTGCTCATGCTGTGGTGGGCGCTCCTCGCCGTCCTCGTCGCGCAGGCGATCGTCGGCGAGATCCAGTACCGAACCGCGCTGCCGTGGGGACTCGTGCTCGCGCACGTGTTCCTCGCCGCCGCGATCTGGGCAGTGAGCGTGGCGCTCGCGTACGCGCTCTGGCGGCCACCCCGTCAGTAAGCTCCTTTCATGGGGGAAGAGCTCCGGATCTACGAGCGGCCGACGCTCGAGCGGCCCGTCCTCATCAGCGCGTTTCGCGGCTGGAACGACGGCGGGCAGGCCGCGACGCTCGCCGCCGGGTACCTCGCGCGGCTCTGGGGCGCGCGCAAGTTCGCGGACATCGACCCGGAGCTCTTCGTCGACTTCCAGGCGACGCGCCCGATGGTCTCGCTCGACGACGGTCAGACGCGGCGGATCGAGTGGCCCGAGAACACCTTCTACCGCGCGCGCATCCCCGGAACCGACCGCGACGCGGTGCTCCTCGTAGGGGTCGAGCCCAACTACCGCTGGCGCACCTTCAGCGATCTCGTCGCGGGCCTCGCAGTCGATCTGCAGATCGAGCTCGCCGTCTCGCTCGGCGCACTGCTCGCGGACGTGCCGCACACGCGCCCGGCGCCGGTCACCGGAGCGGCCACCGACCAGAAGCTCGTCGACGAGCTCGGGCTGCAGCTCTCGCGGTACGAGGGCCCGACGGGGATCGTCGGCGTCCTGCTCGACGCCTGCCGCCGCGCCTCGATCCCGTCGGTGAGCCTGTGGGCGGCGGTGCCGCACTACGTCTCCCTCGCGCCGAGCCCGCGCGCCGCGCGTGCGCTCTGCGACCGGCTCTCGGGCGTGCTCGGAGTGCCGGTCGACACCGCAGAGCTGGCCGAGGCGGAAGAGTCGTACGTCGAGCAGGTTTCCGAGGCGGTCGCGAGCGACTCCGAGACCGCCGCCTACGTCGAGGAGCTCGAGCAGCGCGCCGACTCGCTCGACTGGCTCGAGGAGGCGGGCGGCCTCCCCTCGGGCGAGGCGCTGGCCCAGGAGATCGCGCGCTTCCTCCGCGAGCGCGACGCGAACGGCGGCAGCAGCGGCTCCTGATCCGTCGATGAAGCAGCGGATGCTCCGCGGCGAGCTCTACCTCGTCGACGGCGAGCTCAAGGCGGACGTGGCGCGCGCGCAAGCCCTGCTCGAGCGCTACAACGCGACGCTGCACGCCGAGCGGGACCTGCGCGATCGGCTGCTTCGCGAGCTGCTCGCGGAGGTCGGCGAGGAGGTCACCATCAGGCCGCCCTTCTTCTGCGACTACGGGAGCAACATCGCGATCGGCGCCGGCACCTTCGTGAACTTCGACTGCGTGATGCTCGACGTCGCTCCGATTCGCATCGGTGCCGCCTGCCAGCTCGCGTCGCGTGTGCAGCTCCTCGCTGCCACGCATCCGATAGATCCCGAGGCTCGCCGCGTCGGCTGGGAGCTGGGCCAGCCGATCACGATCGGCGACAACGTCTGGCTCGGCGGCGGCGCGATCGTCTGTCCGGGAGTGACCATCGGCGACGACACCGTCGTCGGGGCGGGAGCGGTCGTGACCCGCGATCTGCCGCCGGGCGTCGTCGCGGTAGGTGTGCCGGCGAAGGTGGCTCGGGAGATCGGCCCCGAGGACGCCGTCGACGTTCCAGTACTCGACTAGCTAGGCGGCGTCTTCGGCCGGCTCGGAAGCCGAAGTCGGCTCCGGCGTCTCGTCCGGGACGAGCACGGCCGGAGGCTCCTCGACCGGTGCGGCGCTGTCACCGTCGGTCGACGCCTCGGGCGTCGGCGCGGCCGCCTGCGGCGGGCCCTTGCGCTTGCGGCGGCGGCGGCGTGACTTCCGTGCTGTGAGCTTGGGTGCGGGGAGGTTGTCGGCGAGCGCGTTCGCGATCTCGTCGATCGTCCCGATCTCCTCGCGGGCCTTGTCGAGCGCGGCGTTCGCGCGCGGCGTATAGCCGTCGGCCGATGCGAGCAGCGCCGCGCCCACCGAGAGCGGCATCGAGGTCGCGACCTGCACGAGGCGGTTGACGTTCTCTTCGTGGCGGTAACCGCGCGAGTTGGCTGCGGCGCCGAGCAGGCGCTTCGCCTCCGGAAACTCCGTCGAGACGCGGCGGTCCTGCACCTTGCGCGTCGCGCGCGCGAGGCGCCACGTCCAGCGCGCAAGGATCTGGTCCGGCGCGGCGGCCTTGCCCTCGCCGACCGCGCGGAGCAGCACGCGGACGCCGGCCGAGCGGTCCTTCTCCCACGGCGGCGCCTGCGTGACGAGCGTGACGAGGTCGTCGAAGTCCGCGCGCTCGACCGGCGTCGCGACGCGATCGAGGAGGGCGGTGATGCGAAGCCGGCGGTTCGGGTTCTCGGCGGCGCAGGTGGAGAGGAACGTCTCGAGCGCGGCCTTGCTCGCGCGCCCTTCGGCGAACTTCTTCGCGAACTCGGCGCGCTGGTCGAAGCGGATCTGGCGGCCGGCGATCGTCGCCCAGAAGCGCTGCTCGTCCTCGTCCAGGTACTTCGGGTCGATCCGCTGCCACTCGCGCTGGATGACGCTGAGGCGCCGCGCGACGTCGGGCGTGACTGGGACCAGCCACGGGACGGGCGAGAGCTTGCGGCGCGCGCGGCGCTGCTGGCGCCTTCGCGGGGCCGGTGTGACCCGTGCTCCCTCGCGGTAGAAGTCGGCGTTCAGGAGCGCGTGCAGCGAGACGACGCGATCGTTGTGCGTCGATGCCTTGGGCACGAAGTCGACGACGATGCCGGCTTCCTTGCGCGGGTGCATGCGCATGATCCGGCCGATGCGCTGCTGGTACACGCGGCGCGAGGCGGTCGGCGCGAGGTGCATGCAGACGGTCGCGCGCGGCGAGTTCCAGCCCTCGGCGAGGAGCTGCGCGTTGATGAGGACGTTGATCTCGCCTCGCTCGTACGCGGCCAGGGTCTCGGCGAGGCGCGCCGGAGGCGTGCGGCCGGAGACCGCCTCTGCCTTGAGGCCGGTGGCGCGGAACTCCTGCGCGAGGTTGTACGCGTGGTCGACGCCGGCCGCGTAGACGATGCCCGGGGTCGAGCCGAAGCGGTCGCGGTAGAGGCTGGCGGCGGCCTGGTTCAGCGCCTCGTGGTCGAGGGCTGCGGCGAGCGCGCGCTCCTCGAAGTCGCCGCCGACGATCGGCACCGAGTTGATCGCCGCCGCAGGCGGGACGCGCATGCAGCGAAGCGGGGCGATGAGGCCACGCCGCGCGGCGTCGCCGAGCGGAAGGTCGTCGACCGAGGCGGGGAAGACGTCCGAGACCTGCTTCGCGATCGAGCTGCTCGGTCGCGGTCATGCCGATGTAGAGCGGCTCGTGGAAGGCGCGGATGGCCGCGCTCGTCTTCTCGCCGAGAGCCGTGTGCGCCTCGTCGCAGACGACGAGGTGGTAGGTGTCGCGATCGAGGGTCGACCCGTGGCGCGCGAACCAGGCGTACGTCTGGATCGTGATCGGGCTCTCGCGCGGCGCGCGCGTGCCCTTCAGCACCGCCGCGATGAAGCGGTCGCCGTACCCCTCGGTGGTCAGGTCGCGCGTGAACTGGGAGACGAGGAGTCGGCGGTGGGTGAGGATGAGGATGCCGAGATGGCGCGCGGCTTCGACGAAACCGGCTGCCGCAATCGTCTTTCCGGAAGCGGTCGGGTGGCGGAACCGGTAGCGGCGTTCCGCGCCCGGGTCGGCGCCGTGGAACTCGGGCTCGAGGTCCTTCTCCTCGACGAATCCGGCGTCGAAGTCGTCGTCTGCCTCCTCGTCGATCTCGGCCTCGGCGACGGCGCCGTTCCCGCTCCCGTTGTCCGGCGCCTGCCCGTTGCCGTTCTCCTCGGCCTGGCGCTGGGTCGAGGCGATGAGCTCGGTGAGCATTCCCGCGAGCGCGTCGACCTGATGGCGACGCAGCTCGGTCCCGGTTGCGGTGCGGGGAGTGTTCTCGGTCAGCACGCGCTCGAGCCCCAGCATGAGGCCGTAGCGCACCTTCCAGCGCGAGGAGGGCGTGTCCCTGCCCGCGTCTATCTCCGCTAGCGCGTCTTCGAGCGCCACGCGGCGCCCGGTGCCGGGAGCGAGCGCGACCTCCGGCTCCTCGTCGGGATGGAGGAAGGGCTCGCCGAACCAGGCCTCGGCCTTGCGGGCCGCAGCGATCAAGTCGTCAGGTCTGTCCGACGTCAGCGTCGGGGTAGTCGTCGCTTCGTGCATATGCGCAGCACGTGACTGCGTGCCGCTCCTTCCGAAGAGTTGACGCTCGCCTTTAGCCCGGCGAGCCGTACCGCCGCAGCATACCTCAGCCGGCGGCGTTGCAAACGGCTATGCAGTCGTCGCGGCGCCCACTTCGGCCAACTGCCGGCCGATCACGCGCTCGGAAACGCCCGTCTGATCGAGGTGCTTCGTGATCCCGCCGAGCCAGAACGGAAAACCGGCGCCGAGGATCAGGCACGTGTCGATGTCCGCCGCCTCGGCGACGACGCCCTCCTCGAGAATGTGGCGCGCCTCGTCTGCGAGCGCCTCGAGCACCGCCTCGTGGATCTCGTCGACGGTGCGCGGGGCGTGCTCGACGACGACCGGCTCGTCGCCTCCCTCGGCGAGACTCTCGAGCGTCGCCGAGAGCGGGAACCGGTCGGGCCAGGCCCCGTGGAGCGTGTGGCGAACGTGGTTCGCGACCTTGGGGCCGACGAGCTGGAGAAGCACCGACGGCGCCATCGGCAGCCCGAGGCGAAGCACGGCCTCGTCCGTCTCGTCGACGGTGTTCCCGTGATCGAGCGCGTCGGTGACGACCGATCCCTGCCTGCCGAGGAGGCGGTTGACGACGAACGCGGGCGCATCGCGCACGAGCACGCCGGTCTTGCGCAGCTTCTTCGTGACGTCCCACGCCGTTGCGAGGGACTCGTCGTTCGTCTCCGGCGTCCGCACCAGCTCGACGAGCGGGAGGACGGCAACCGGGTTGAAGAAGTGCATGCCGACGACGCGCTCCGGGTGCTCGAGATCCGCGCCCATCTCGGTCACGGAGAGCGACGACGTGTTCGTCGCAAGGATCGCCTCGGGCGCGACGACCTTCTCGAGCTCGGCGAACACCTCCTTCTTCACTGCCATCTCCTCGAACACGGCCTCGAGCACGAGGTCGCAGCCGGCGAAGACCTCCCAGCCGGTGCCGCCCGAGACGAGCGAGCCGAGGAAGCGCGCCTTCCCCTCGCCGAGGCGACCCTTGCGGACGAGCTCGTCGAGCTCTCCGCGGATCCATTCGATCGCTTCGTCGACCTGCTCCTGGGTGAGATCGCGGAGGACGACCGGCACCTCCAGCCGGCGGAGCGCGAGAAGCGCGAGCTGGCGCGCCATCAGGCCTGCGCCGACGATGCCGACTCGCTGGATGCGCCGCGGCTCGACCTCCGGGATCCCGACCCCACGCTTGGCGCGGCGCTCGATCAGGTTGAACGCATAGACCGATGCCTGCGCCTGCGGGCCGGGGAGGAGCTCGGAGAGCGCGTCCTCCTCGGCGCGATAGCCCTCCTCGAGCGTCCACGTCGCGGCGCCTTCGATGAGGTCGAGCGCGCGGTACGGCGCCGGCGCTGCGCCGTGCACCTGGCCGTCGACGCGGGAGCGCGCCTTGCGGATGACCTCGGGCATGTCGCTCAGGTCGGCGGCAGGCCGTCGCTTGCCGGGTCCCTCCTCGATCTTCTCGAGCAAGAGCGCGAGCGATTCGTCGAGGAACTCGACCGGCTCGAAGAGCGCGTCCGCGAACCCCGCCTCGAACGCCTGCTGCGCGTTCAGCATCCGGTTCTGGCGGAGCGGGTTCTCGACGATGAACTTCACGGCCTCCTCCGCGCCGACGAGCTGCGGGACGAGCTGCGTTCCGCCCCAGCCGGGGATCAGGCCGAGCAGAACCTCGGGGCACGCGAAATGGCGGACGTCCGAGGAGATCGTGCGCCAGTCGCAGTGGAGCGCGATCTCGACCCCGCCGCCGAGCGCGGCGCCGTTGATCGCGGCGAGCGTCTGGAAGGGAAGGTCGCGGATGCGGCCGAAGAGCTCGTGGCCGGCCTCGCCGCCCTCGCGCGCCCGCTCGGGCGAGATCTCGCCGAACTCGCCGATGTCGGCGCCGACCGCGAAGACGAACGGCTTCCCGGTGAGGAGCATCCCGCGCCAGTCGCGCGTCCGCAGCTTCCCGAGCGTCTCCTCGAGCGAGCGCAGCGCCGTCCTCGCCGAAGGTGTTCGGCTTCCGCCAGTCCTCGCCGTTGTCCATCGTCACGAGCGCGACCGGGCCGACGCGGGTCTCGAGGCGCTGGAGCTTGAACTGGGTCGGCGCGCTAGCCACCGTTTTGCGTCGTTCTCCCAGAGCACGGCGGCGCCCATGCCGAGCCCGATGCAGAGCGCGGTGAGCCCGTAGCGCACGTCCGGCCGGTCGCGGAAGCCGCGCGCAAGCTGGGCCATGAGCCGAACGCCGGTCGCCGCGAGCGGGTGCCCGCAGGCGATCGCGCCGCCGTACGGGTTCAGGCGCGGGTCGTCCGGCTCGACGCCCATGCCGTCGCACCAGCTCAGCACCTGCACCGCGAAGGGCTCGTTGAGCTCGAAGAGCCCGATGTCGTCGAGCGAGATCCCGGTCTGCTCGAGCACCTTGCGCGTGGCAGGAACGGGCCCGAGGCCCATCAGCTCCGGCTCGACGCCCGCGTAGGCGAAGCCGACGAGCCGCATCTTCGGCTCGAGGCCGTGCTCGGCCGCGGCCTCCTCGGAGGCGATGAGCCCGGCGGTCGCTCCGTCCGTGAGCCCGGCCGAGTTCCCGGCGGTGACGCGGCCACCGGCGCGGAACGGCGTCCGCAGCGTCGCGAGCCCTTCGAGCGTCGTGTCCGGGCGCAGGAACTGATCCCGCTGCGCGACCGTCCAGCCCTCGTCGGTGAAGACCGACATCGGCACGACGATCTCGTCCATGACGCCCTCGTCCCACGCCTTCGCCGCCTTCTGCTGGGAGGCGAGCGCGAAGGCGTCCGCGTCCTCGCGCGTGAGCTGCGGGAACGCGTCGTGCAGGTTCTCGGCGGTCTGGCCCATGACCGCGGCCGACTCGTCGACGATGCGCTCCGAGATGAACCGCGGGTTGAAATCGACGTCCTCGCCCATCGGGTGGTGGCCCATGTGCTCGACGCCGCCGACGAGGACGACGTCGGCGGCACCCATCGCGATCTCACCCGCGCCGGCGGTCGTCGCGGTGAGCGCGCCGGCGCACATGCGGTCGACGGCGAAGCCGGGGACGGACTTCGGGAGGCCCGCGAGAAGCGCGACGTCGCGTCCGAGCGTCAGGCCCTGGTCGCCGACCTGCGCGGTCGCGGCGTAGACGACGTCGTCGATCTCCTCCGGCGGCAGGCTCGGATTTCGGCGCAGGAGCTCGCGTACGACCTTCACGCCCATGTCGTCGGCGCGCGTCTTCCAGAAGTAGCCGCTCTCGCCCGCGCGGCCGAACGGCGTGCGGACGCCGTCGACGTAGACCACCTCGCGCATGGTGCGGGCCATCGCCGGAGACGATACTTCCCTTGTCGTGAGCCGGCTGGGAGGAACGCGCCGCGCGCGCGATCGAGCGTCACGACGACGGCGCCGCGCGGCTGCCCGAGGACGGCGACGAGCGCCAGCGGCAGCTGACGCGGATGGGGAACGCGGCGTGGGCGGCCGGGCTCTCGTTCCTCATGCTCGGGCGGCGGGACGAGAGCGCCGCCTGGCTCGTTCGGGCGGCCGAGCGCTACCGGGAGAGCTGGCCGCTCGCGCCGCCCGGGAGCTGGGGAAGGCCCATCGGCGCGATGAAGTCGCGCCTGATCGCGCGCGACCGCGCGGGCGCGGACGGCGACGCGCTCTGGGCGCTCGAGGCAGGCGCGGCGGAGTCGGAGAGCCCGATCGGGCGCTACGCGGCGGCGCTCGCGCGGCTCGTGCTCGGCGCCGATGCGGAGGCCGCTCGAGGAAGCGGCGCGCTCTTGTCGGCCGCGACGACTTCCCGGCGCCGGTGGCGGACGCGCTCGCGGCGCTCGCGGCGAGAGACGCCGCCGCGTACGAGACCGCGATCCGCGCGCTCGTCGCCGACTTCGAGGCGCGCGACGAGTTCCTCGAGGACACCGCGGTCGCGGACACCGTGCTCGCGCTCCAGGTCCTCGCCCAGGAGCGCGGGCTCGCCGTCGAGCTCGAGTCGCCGCTTCTCCCGCCGTGAGGGACAATCCGCGGGTGCCGCCCGAGACCCGTTACGCGCGAAGCGGCGACGTCTCGATCGCGTACCAGGTGACGGGCGAAGGCCCGTTCGACGTCGTCCACGTCCCGCCGTTCGTCTCGCACGTCGAGCTGGCGTGGCAGGTGCCGGGCATGGCCACGTTCTTCGGTGGGCTCGCCTCCTTCTCTCGCCTGATCCTCTTCGACAAGCGCGGGCAGGGAATGTCGGATCGCGTGAGCGGCGGCGCGTCGCTCGAGACGCGGATGGACGACGTGCGGGCGGTCATGGATGCGGTGGGATCCGAGCGCGCGGCGCTGCTCGGGCACTCGGAGGGCGGCCCGATGAGCGCCCTCTTCGCTGCGACCTACCCCGAGCGCGTCTGGGCGCTCGTCCTCGCGGGCTCGTACGCCCGCGTGCTCTGGGCGCCCGACTATCCGACGGGGACATCGGGAAGAGGACTATCGCGCGTACATCGACCAGGTCGACCGCGAGTGGGGCAAGGCCGAGTACTTTGAGCGGGCGGCGCAGCACCTGGCGCCGAGCGCGGACGACGAGGGCAAGCGCGCGCTGGCCACGCTGATGCGTCAGAGCACGAGCCCCGGGTCGGCAGCGGCCTATGCGCGGATGAACGTGGAGATCGACGTCCGGCATGTCCTCGACGCGATCCGGGTTCCCACGCTCGTGCTCTACCGCGCCGGCGATGCTCCGAACGTCGTCGGCGGCTCGCGCTATCTCGCCGACCGAATCGCCGGCGCAAGGCTGGTCGAGCTGCCGGGCTCGGACCACGCACTTCACGCGGGAGATCCCGAGCCACCGCTCCGAGAGATCGAGGCGTTTCTCGCCGAGGTCTGGGAGCAGCGGGCGTGGGAGGACGCCGAGCACGAGCGCGTTCTCGCAACCGTGCTCTTCACGGACATCGTCGGCTCGACCGCGCGGGCCGCCGAGCTCGGCGACGCGGGCTGGCGGGAGCTGATCCAGGCGCACCACGGGGTCATCCGCCGGCAGCTGGTCCGTTTTCGCGGGACCGAGATCGACACCGCGGGCGACGGCTTCTTCGCCTCGTTCGACGGCCCTGCTCGAGCGATCCGTTGCGCCCAGGCGATCACCGAGGGCGTGCGCGAGCTCGGAATCGAGATACGCGCCGGGCTGCACACGGGCGAGTGCGAGCGGATCGATCGCAAGGTCGGCGGGATCGCCGTCAACATCGGGGCGCGCGTGGCGGCGGAGGCGGGGCCGAGCGAGGTGCTCGTCTCGAGCACGGTGAAGGACCTCGTGGCGGGCTCGGGGATCGAGTTCCGGGATCGCGGCACGGCGGAGCTGAAGGGCGTGCCAGGCGAATGGCGTCTGTTCGCCGTCGAGCGGACCGCCCTGTAGGCGGGAGCCTCGCCTACGAGTCTTCCTTGGCCAACTCCTGGGCGCGCACCATCGCGGCCTGGATCGCGTTCAGGAACGCGGCCCGCACGCCGGCCATCTCGAGCTCGCGGATCGCCGCGATCGTCGTCCCTCCGGGCGAGGTGACCATCTCGCGCAGCTCGACCGGGTGCATCTTCTCGTCGCGGAGCTGCTTCGCCGTTCCGAGCATCGTCTGCACGACGAGCTGAGTCGAGATCTCGCGCGAGAGGCCGAGCAGGATCCCCGCCTCGATCATCGCCTCCGCGAGGAGCGCGAAGTACGCCGGGCCGGAGCCGGAGACAGCCGTTATCGCGTCCATCGCGCTCTCGGGGACACGGACGACAGCGCCGAGGTGCGACAGCGCCTCCTCCGCCAGGTCGAGGTGCTCGTCCCCCGCGTGCGCGCCGGCGGCGAGGCCGGCGATGCCCTCGTGCACCGTCGAGGGCGTGTTCGGCATCGCGCGGACGACCGGCACGCCGTCGGCGAGCCGGTTCTCGATGCGCGAGGTCTGGATCGCGGCGGCGACCGAGAGCACCGTCTGATCGGGGCTGAGCAGTCCGCCGATCTCGCCGAGCAGGCTCTCGATGTCCTGCGGCTTGACCGCGATGACGACGAGCGCGGCGCCCGCTGCGGCGTCGTGATTCGAGAGCGTCGCCTCGACGCCGTAACGCTCGCGGAGCTCCGCGACGCGCTCGGCCCGCCGCGCCGTGGCCGCGATCTCGGACGGCTTCCGCCACTCCGACGAGAGCAGCCCGGAGATGAGCGCCTCGCCGATCCGGCCGGCGCCGAGGATCGCGATCTTGCGCGAGTCGGCCATCGTCGGAGTCTACGAGCGAAGCGGCGCGGCTTCTATCCAGGATCCGCGGTCGTCCAGCTCGCGGACGCGCCGGAGCCCGACCGACTCGAGATCCGCGTCGAGCTCCGCGGCCGTGAGCAGCCGCGACTCGAACGCGTGGAAGACACGCCGCTCCCCGACGACGTACTCCATCTCGCCGGACACCAGACCCTCGTCGAGCGTGAAGCGCCGAAGCCGGACGCGGACGTCGCCGTGCTGCGCCCACTGCGTGCTCGGCGTCCAGTCGCGCGGGAAGCCCTGGAGAAGGACCTGGCCATCGGGCAGGACGTGGCGCGCGCAGGATTCGAGGAACGCGCGCCGCTCCGCGTCGTCTGGATGGTTGATGAAGTTGCTCGCGAGCACGACGACCGGGAAGCGCCGGCCGAGATCGAGCGTCTCGATGTCGGCGCGCACCTTCTCGGCGCCGTCGATCGAGCGCGAGCATCTCCTCGGAGTTGTCGACGGCGACCACGGGGTGGCCGAGTGCGATCAGCGGGTGCGTCACGCGGCCGGCTCCCGCGCCGAGCTCGAGGATCTCCGCGCCCGCGGAGACGGCGGAGTGAATCAGCTCCGGCTCGCCGAGCGACGGCAGCTGTGCGTAGAGCGCGACCGGACTGCCGTCAGGTGCAACGCCACTCACGCGGCGCGACGGCGCTGTGCTCGCACGAGCCGCGCGCGGTCGGCGCTCGCGCCCGGAATCAGCCCGCGCGCGAAGCCCGCGAGGAAGAAGATGCTCGCGAGCCCCTGCCACTCGCCGTACGGCTCGATGAGCTCGGCGGTCTCGTCCGGCCGCTCCGGCCAGTACCCGCGGACCGAGGCGAAGAGCTTCACGAGCCCGAGGTCCGACACGAGGCCGAGGTCGTAGCGCCCGAGTCCCTGGAGCGCGACCACTCCGAGGCTCCACGGCCCGAAGCCGCGTTCGCGGAGCAGCCGCGCCGGCGCATGAGCGGGCGGAGCCGTTCGGAGCGCTTCGAGGTCGATCGTACGGACGAGCCGCGTGAGCGTCGCCGCGCGCGACGTAGCGAGCCCGAGGCTGCAGAGCTTGGCCGGGGAGAGGCGGGCGAGCGAAGGCCGCGTCGGCGGATCCTCCCCGCAGGCGCGCGTGATGTGCCGCTCGAGATCGCGCGCCGCACGCGACTGGATCAGCTGTCCGCACACCGCTCGCAGCGTCGCCTGCGTGACGGTCGCGGTGCGTCTCGGCCGCAGCCCGCGGAGCGTCCGCACGGTCCGCCCGAGCAGCGGGTCGTTCGAGAAGCGGCGATGGAACTCGCTGGTGTCGTCGTCGAGCGCCAGCACGAACCGCGCCTCGTCGATCGCTTGCTCGCACGACGCGACGACGACAACCGTGCCATCCGGTCGCTGGCGGGCCGCCGCCCAGCGTCCTTCCGGCAGCGCGCCGCGCCACGAGCTCGTCCACGTCGAGAGTCGCAGCGAGTAGGGACCGGTCGGCCGGAGCGCCGCCTCAACCACAGCGCCACCCTACTCGCCCGTGGAAACGGAGTCGGATGCCCAGGCTGAAGCCTGGCACCGACGCTGTTCTCATACTTATCCGCGTGCCGCTCGCCGATGCAGTGTCCCTTCGCTCGCGCAAACGCAAGCTCCAGCTCTTCCTGGACGAGCTCCAGCCGACCGCGGAGACGACCGTCCTCGACGTCGGCGCGGACGAGCTCGCCTTCGGCGAGGGCGACGGCTGCGGGACGCTGAACTTCTTCGAGGAGCTCTACCCGTGGCCCGAGCGGGTCACGGCTCTCGGCCTGCAGGACGGCTCAGGCTTCCGCGAGCGCTACCCGCAGATCCGCTACGTCCAGGGCGACGCGTGCGCGCTCCCCTTCGCCGACGGCGAGTTCGACATCGTCTTCTCGAACGCCGTGATCGAGCACGTGGGTGCCCGCGACCGCCAGCGGCAGCTCGTGTCGGAGGCGCTTCGGGTGGGACGGCGCGTCTTCCTCACGACCCCGAACCGCCGCTTCCCGATCGAGGTGCACACGCGCCTTCCGCTCGTCCACTGGCTGCCGGATGCGCTGTCCCACCGCGCATACGACGCGCTCGGAAAGGGGTTCGCGAAGGAGATCCGGCTCCTCTCGTCCGGCTCGTTCGAGTCGCTCTTCCCCGGCCGGGTGCGGATCGTGAACCTCGGGCTGACCTGGTGGCGATCGTTGACTGAGCGGATTGGTCGTATCGCGCTCGTCGTGCTGATCGTGGGGCTCGCGCTGCACAACGCGGCGATGGCGCAGCTGTGGGACCTCGGCATTCGCGGGGACCAGCTCGACGTGTTCGCGGCCTGGAAGGAAGTGCTCCTCCTGGTCGCCGTCGTCGTCCTCGGCTGGAGCCTCCGCAGCCGGCTGAGCCTGACGACGGTCGACCTGCTCGCGGCGGCGTACACCGTCACGTTGCTGGTCTACGCGGTCGTTCCACAGGGTTGGCTCGACGGTGAGGCGACGACGCGCGGCGAGCTCCTGGCGCTTCGACATCACCTGCTTCCCGTCGGCGGCTACGTCCTCGGTCGGTTGCTCGGCACGTTCCGGCGGGACACGGCGTGGCTCGGCGGAGCCGTCGTGCTCGTCGCCGCCGGAGTCGCCTTCCTCGGGCTGCTCGATCTCGCCGTCATCAGCCTGCAGGCGTGGCGCGACTCCGGCGTGCCGAGCTGGTACGGCGAGCAGCTCGGGCTCGACTACCTCGGCCTCTCCGGGCTGCCGGAGAACTGGGTCTACAACACCGGGGACGAGCAGAACCCGATCCGGCGGCTGGTCTCCACCTTCCTCTCGCCGCTCGCGAGCGCGTACGCGTTGGTCGTGGCGCTCATCTACGTCGCGAGCCGGTCGCTGCGGTGGTGGTGGGCGCTCGTTGCGGCTCTCCTCTACGTCGGGCTCCTCTACACCCACACGCGAGCCGCGTTCGCGGCGCTCGTCGTCGGGCTCGTACTCCTCGCGGCCCTGCAGCGTCGGCTCGCGCCCGCGGTGCTCGGCGTCGCGTCGGTCGTGGTCGCGGCCGCTTTCCTCGCCGTGTACCCGGACATCGGGCCTTCGACGCGCTACACGCCGGAGGAGCTCGAGTTCCTGCGCGAGAACGCCGAGCAGGATCCGGGAACCGGCTCCGATCCCTTCTCGCCCGGCGAGTCCTCGGCGTCGAGCCACTTGCGGAACCTCCGCGACGGGATCGAGGCTGTGCTCGAAGACCCCGCGGGCTACGGGCTCGGGAACGCTGGCGTCGTCGCGAAGCGGACCGGCGTCGACATCAAAGCCGGCGAGTCGACGTACACCGAGCTCGGAGTGGACATCGGCATCGTCGGGCTCGCGCTGTTCGTCGCGTGGAGCATCGCGCTCTTGCTGCTGCTGTTCCGGCGCGAGGCGTGGGTCGCCGCCGCGTTCACGACCGTGCTTCTGCTCGGCCTGCAGACCGACGTCATCGGAATCCACTGGCTCGCCGTCTCGGCCTGGGCGGCGGCGGGCATCGTGGCGTCGCGACCGCAACCCGCGCCGGCCGCCGTCGAGTCGGTGCCGGAGCCTGCGCCCCCATCTGCGCCCGCGGCGCCAGGCGAGCCCGTCCCGCCGACCGCCCAACCCGAGCCCACGGGCTAGACGTCTGATCTAGGCTGGGCCATGGCGGCCGAGAGCTCGATCGACCCTCGCGTCGGCATCGGGCACGTCCACCTGAAGGTCGCCAATCTCGACCGCGCGCTCGGCTTCTGGCGCGACGTCCTCGGGTTCGAGGAGCAGGCGAAGCTCGGCGATCACGCAGCGTTCATCTCCGCCGGCGGCTACCACCACCACATCGGGCTCAACACCTGGGAGTCGAAGGGCGGCTCGCCGCCGCCGGCCGGGACGACCGGGCTCTACCACGTCGCCGTCCGCTACCCGGACCGGGCGACGCTCGCCGACGCCGTCCGCCGAGTCCTCGCCGCGGGCATCCCGCTCGAGGGCGCGTCCGATCACGGCGTGAGCGAGGCGATCTACCTCCGCGATCCCGACGGGAACGGCGTCGAGCTCTACCGCGACCGCCCGCGCGAGGACTGGCCGATGACGGCCGACGGCAGCCAGGTCGAGATGTATTCGCGCCCGCTCGACCTGAGCGCGCTGCTGGACGAGTAGTGCGCAAGACCGGAATCCCCTAGCGGGGATTCGCTCGTGGCGTCAGATCGCAATTCGCTAGCGCGGATTGCGATCGCGCCCAAGGCTTGGCGCGCGGAAGAGCAAAGGACCTAAAGCGCGTCCGCTTCGCGGACGCGGCGGCTCCTATTTTCACATCAAGCTTCGAGCGCTACGCCGCGGTGCGGGGCCGCTTCAAACTGGAAAGCGTCCCGCGTCGTCTTACTGGCATGAAGCCGCTGCCGTGTGACGCGAGGGTGCTGCAGACGAGCGACCTCCTCGTCTCCGACATGACCTTCGCCGCGAGCCGGTGCTCGCCGGTGCACGAGCACGAGCTCCCGTTCGTCGGCGTCGTCCTCGACGGCGGGTTCGCGAAGACCTTCGGCCGGCTGAGCTTCAGCGTCGGCACCGCGGGCGTCTACGTCATGCCCGCCGGTATCCCGCACATCGACGAGTACCCGGTCGGCGTGCGGCTGCTGACCCTCGAGCTCGAGCTGGGAACCGAGATGTGGGGTCCCTGCTCCGGCCTCCTCGCACGCGTTCGCCGGCTCCGCGGGCCCACGCTCGCGACGATCGCCCGTCAGATCTCGCTCGAGCTCCAGTCCGGCGACGACCTGCGCGCGATAGCCGTCGAGGGCCTCAGCCTCGAGCTGCTCGTCGCCGCGACGCGGAGCGTCGAGGGCAACGGCTCCAGGCCGATGGCGCCTGCCTGGCTCGGCACCGTCGACGAGTACCTGCTCGAGAGCTTCTTCCGCCCGCTGCGGATTGCCGAGATCGCCGCGCTCGTGCACGTCCACCCGGCGCACCTCGCGCGTGTCTTCCGCGCGCACCACGGTGAGACGATCGGGCACAGGATCCGACGCCTACGGCTCGACTGGGCGATGGGCGCGCTCGTGGAGGGCGACCTCGCGATCCGCGATATCGCGGCGAAGGCCGGCTTCGCGCACCAGAGCCACTTCACGCGGGCGTTCAAGGCGTACACGGGCTCGTCGCCCGCTCGGTACCGAGAGCTGCGCCGAAAAGCCTCCTGAGCAGGGCTTTCGCGGACTCGAGCCCGTGCTCGTCTCGGGCAACGACGCGTCAGTCCCGTGCAAGACGCGAGCGGCGGTCCCGCCTAGCGTGCCCGTCGGAGGGTCATAGGGCTCCGCCCCCGTCCCGCGTGCGGCGGACGTGGCGCGAGGGGAGCCGAATCGATCGAATGGAGGGAGAAATGCGCACAGGTCCGATTACGGTCCTCGTAGCGGCACTACTCGTCTGCATCGCACTCGTCGTCGGGCCCGCCGCGTCCGCCGGCAACGAGAGCGCTGCTGCCGGCACGGTCGTCTTCATCCACGACCAGGAGCCGCCGAACCTGAACCAGGGGTTCGTCGGTAACGGCCTCTACGCGACGAGCCTCGTCGTGAACAACATCTGGCTCGGCGGCCAGATTCGCGACGGAAACTCGAACTGGTCCTTGCGGCTCTTCAAGAGTGCGCCAAAGCTCGTGAAGACCAACCCGCTCACGGTCCAGATCGAGTACAAGAAGGAAGCCGTGTGGAGCGACGGCAAGCCCGTCGTCGGCGCGGATCTCCGGGCAACCTGGCAGATCTACATCAACCCGGCGAACAACGTCATCAGCCGCGCCGGCTGGGAGGACATCCGCTCGATAACGGCCAAGGGCCAGAAGGCGACGATCGTCTTCAAGCGGCCGTACTCCTCGTGGGACACGCTGGTCTCCGGCGGAGTCTGGCCGGCCCACGTGGTCCGCGGTATCAACATGAACGAGGCGTTCCAGAACTCGATCCCGGTCTCAGCGGGGCCGTGGAAGTTCCAGAGCTGGCAGAAGGGCGTCCAGCTCACGGTCACGAAGAACGCCCGCTACAAGGCGGGCCCGGCCATGAAGCTCGACCGGCTGGTCTTCCGCTACATCCTCGACACGAACGCGCGCTTCCAGTCGCTCAAGTCGGGTGAGGGCCAGGTCATGGAGCCGCAGCCGCAGCTCCAGATCGCGGAGTTCATGAAGGACTCGAACTTCAAGGTCGACCGCAAGATCGGGTTCGCGTACGAGCACATCGACCTGCAGTACGGCCCGCAGGGTCATCCTGCCCTGAAGCTGCCGTACGTCCGGCAGGCACTCATCACGGGCATGAACCGAACGCAGGTCGCCGGAACGCTGTACAAGGAGATCGCTCCGGGCCTGCCCAGGCTCGACAGCCTGATCTTCAAGCCCTTCGAGAAGAACTACAAGTCGCCGTTCGCGCAGCACCCCTTCAACCAGCAGAAGGTGATCTCGCTGCTGAAGGGCAAGGGCTGCACGGGCGGGCCGGATCGTCCGAGCGCGAGCAACGACGACGTGTTCTCGTGCCCGAACGTCGGCAAGCTGTCGTTCCGGTTCTTCACCACGACCGGGAACCAGCTCCGGGCGCTGACCTTCGAGATCGTCCAGCGCCAGCTCAAGAGCGTCGGCATCGAGCTCCAGCCTCGCTTCCAGGTGGGCGGGACGCTGTTCGGGACGACGCTGCCGTCAGGTGACTGGGACCTGATCATGTTCACGTTCGTTCAGGACCCGACCTCGAAGAACATCTCCAACGACACCTACGGATGCGGCGGCTCCCAGAACTACGGGAACTACTGCGACCGCAAGGTGTCGGCTCTGTTGAACAAGGCCGCGATCACCCTCGACGCCGCTCAGCGCGAGAAGCTGCTGAACGACGCCGAGGCGACGATGGCCAAGCAGGTGCCCTCGATCCCGATGTACGCGCGGCCGATCTACGTCATCCGTGCGAACGGGGTGAACGGGCCTGTCGTCAACCCGACGCAGGAAGGGACGTTCTGGAACATCTCCTCCTGGCAGGCCAGGGCATAGCAGCACCGCTGCGCGAGCAGCGTTGACGTTTACGCGTGCCACACCCTCCGGCACAGCGAGAGTCCCGCCCCTTCCGCCGTGGGGGCGGGACTTTTCGCGCGGGGGAACCCAGTGCCCAGGGGTCAGGCTTTAGCCTGACCCCGGTCGTTAGGTGTTCGCCTGATGAGAGCGAACGTCTCAAACCGGGGTCAGGCTGAAGCCTGACCCCAGCGCCCCTGCCGCAGGTCCGCGGAGTTCGCTATACCTCGGGTATCGCGGTTAGCAAGCCTGTCGAGCAGCTCGAGCGGGTCGTCATCCGCTTCGCGGGCGACTCCGGGGACGGCATGCAGCTCACCGGAGACCGCTTCACGAGCGAGACGGCCGTCTTCGGGAACGATCTCGCGACGTTGCCCGACTTCCCGGCCGAGATCCGGGCGCCGGCCGGCTCGCTGCCCGGCGTCTCCGGCTTCCAGGTCCACTTCGCCGACCACGACATCCTCACGCCCGGCGACCAGCCGAACGTGCTGGTCGCGATGAACCCCGCGGCGCTCAAGGTCAACATCGGCGACCTCGCCAAGGGCGGCACGGTCATCGTCAACACCGACGCGTTCTCGGAGCGCAACCTGCAGAAGGCGGGCTACGAGGAGAGCCCGCTCGGGGACGGGACGCTTGCCGATTTCCACGTGCACGAGGTCGCGCTCTCGTCGATGACGATCGAGGCGCTGAAGGAGGTCGAGGGGATCACGTCACGCGAGGCCGAGCGCTCGAAGAACTTCTTCGCGCTCGGGCTCATGTCGTGGCTCTATCACCGGCCGATCGAGGGGACGCTCGCGTTCATCGAGACGAAGTTCGCGAAGCGGCCGGAGATCGCGGACGCGAACACGCGGGCGTTCCGCGCGGGCTGGAACTACGGCGAGACCTCCGAGGACTTCGCGATCTCGTACGAGGTCGCGCCCGCGAAGCTGCGGCCGGGCACCTATCGCCAGGTGTCCGGGAACACCGCGCTGACGTATGGCCTCATCGCGGCGAGCAAGCTCTCCGGGCTGCCGCTCTTCCTCGGCGCGTACCCGATCACGCCGGCTTCGGACGTTCTCGAGCAGCTCGCGCAGCTGAAGCAGTTCGGCGTGCGAACGTTCCAGGCGGAGGACGAGATTGCGGCCTCGGGCGCCGCGCTCGGGGCGGCGTTCGGCGGTGCGCTGGGAGTGTCGACCTCGGCCGGGCCGGGCGTGGTGCTGAAGTCGGAGACGGTCGGGCTCGCGGTCACGCTCGAGCTCCCGCTAGTGATCGTGGACGTCCAGCGGGCGGGGCCCTCGACGGGCATGCCGACCAAGCCTGAGCAGGCGGACCTGCTCATGGTCATGTTCGGTCGGAACTCGGAGTCGCCGGTACCCGTCGTGGCCGCTTCGACGCCGTCCGGCTGCTTCGACGCCGCGATCGAGGCGGCGCGGATCGCGATCAAGTACCGCACACCGGTCTTCCTGCTCTCGGACGCGTACCTCGCGAACGGCTCCGAGCCGTGGCTGATCCCGGACGTCGACTCGCTGCCCGACATCTCGACGACGTTCGCCACCGAGCCGAACGACGTCGAAGGCGGCTTCCTCCCGTACAAGCGTGACGCCGAGACGCTCGCGCGGCCGTGGGCGATCCCGGGCACGCCGGGCCTCGAGCACCGCATCGGCGGGCTCGAGAAGCAGGACGAGACGGGCAACGTCTCCTACGACCCGGAGAACCACGACCTGATGGTTCGGCTGCGCGCGGCGAAGGTCGCCGGTATCGCCTCCGACATCCCCGAGCTCGAGGTCGACGACCCGAGTGGCGAGGCGGACACGCTCGTCCTCGGCTGGGGCTCGACGTACGGCGCGATCGGGGCGGCGGCGCGGCGCGTTCGCGCGAGCGGTCGCAACGTCGCGACCGCGCATCTCCACCACCTGAACCCGTTCCCGCGGAACACGGGCGAGGTCGTGCGCCGCTACGAGAAGGTGCTCGTGCCGGAGATCAACCTCGGCCAGCTGCGCATGCTGCTGCGCGCCGAGTTCCTCGTCGACGCGGTCGGCTACAACAAGGTGCGCGGCCGTCCGTTCCGAGCGGCCGAGCTCGAGGACGCGATCGGCGCGCTGGTGGACCAATGAACGAAGGCGGCAACGGCCACCTCGTCCAGCTGACGGCGAAGGACTTCAAGTCCGACCAGGAGGTGCGCTGGTGCCCGGGCTGCGGGGACTACGCGATCCTCAACGTGATCCAGGGCTTCATGCCGGAGCTCGGGCTCTCGCGTGAGCGGATCGTCTTCGTCTCGGGGATCGGCTGTGCCGCGCGCTTCCCGTACTACATGCAGACGTACGGCATGCACTCGATCCACGGCCGCGCGCCGGCGATCGCGACCGGGCTGGCCACGACTCGCCCGGACCTGTCCGTCTGGGTCGTGACCGGGGACGGGGACGCGCTCTCGATCGGCGGCAACCACCTGATCCACTCTCTCCGCCGGAACGTGAACCTCAAGATCCTGCTCTTCAACAACAAGATCTACGGGCTCACGAAGGGCCAGTACTCGCCGACCTCTGAGCCGGGCAAGGTCACGAAGTCGACGCCGATGGGGTCTATCGACTACCCCTTCAACCCTCTGTCGATAGCGATCGGCGCCGAGGCCTCGTTCGTCGCGCGCGCGATCGACACCGACAAGAAGGGGCTGACCGAGGTGCTCGGCGCCGCGGCGCGTCATCGCGGCTCGGCGTTCGTCGAGATCCTCCAGAACTGCAACATCTACAACGACGGCGCCTTCGACTTCGTGCGCGAGGAGAAGGGGAACCGCATCTACCTGCAGAGCGGCGAGCGAATCCGCTTCGGGCTCGAGGACGAGAAGGGCGTCCAGCAGTACCCGGACGGATCGCTGCGTGTCGTCGACGTCGCCGAGGCGGGCGAGAACTCGCTGCTCGTCCACGACGCCGGGCACGACCAGGCGAGCCTGGCGTTCGCGCTCTCGCGGATCACGTTCGAGACGCACGGCGCGGTGCCGCTCGGCGTCTTCCGCAGCGTCCAGCGCCCGGTCTACGACGACCTCATGAGCGAGCAGCTCGAGGCAGCGCGCGAGGCGAGGGGCGAGGGTGATCTGCACGCGCTCCTCCACTCGGGCGATACGTGGACGGTTACGTAGCCGGCGGGGTCAGGCTTCAGCCTGACCCCGGTCTGAGGTTTCCGCCGCGAACACCCAACACCGGGGTCTGACTGAAGTCAGACCCCAGAGGCGGAGTTGGTGAGGAAGCGGACGAGACGCTCCGCGATCTCCTCGCCCTTCTCCTCCTGCAGAAAGTGACCAGCGCCGTGGACGATCTCGGCTGGGCCGGCGCCGGGGATCCGTGAGGCGAGACGCTCCGCTGCTGCGGGCGTGAAGATCGGGTCGGAGTCGGAGAAGAGGACGAGCGCGGGTTTCTCCCAGCGCTCGAGCCCGGCGCGGACCTCGAGCATCTTCGCGGCGCTCGGGTGGTCGCTGTCGGTCGGCACGAGCTCGGGGAAGGCGAGCACGCCTGCCTTCGATTCCGGCGTCGGGAACGGCGCGTTGTACGCGTCGAGGACCGCGTCGTCGAGCTCCGTCACGCAGGTGATCCGGATGAGCTGGCCCGGGATCAGATCGGTTCCCACCCGGCGCATGAAGTCGCGGAACCGGAGCCATTCCTCGGACGGCGCCCGCGCGCCGATCCCGGTGTTCAGGATGACGAGCCGCGCGACCGCGTCGGGCCGCTCGACCGCGAGCCGGAAGCCGAGCGGGCCGCCCCAGTCCTGGACGACGAGCGTCGTGTCGCGCAGCCCGAGCTGGTCGACGAGGCGCTCGAGCGACGCGGAGTGGAAGTCGTACGAGTAGTCCTCGATCCGCGTCGGCTTGTCGGAGCGGCCGAAGCCGAAGTAGTCGGGCGCGACCACGCGCGCGACCTCGGAGAGCTGCGGGATCATCTTCCGGTAGAGGAAGCTCCAAGTCGGCTCGCCGTGGAGGAGCAGGATCGGGTCGCCCGAGCCCTCGTCGACGTAGTGCATCCGGAGGCCGTCCTGCTCGACGTAGCGCGGCTGGAAGCTCCAGCCGGGGAGGTCTTCGAACTGCTCGTCGGGAGTGCGGTAGGCGTCCACTCGCGGATCAGGTGCGCGCCGCGACGGGCGTGTAGGTGCGCGAGCGGTGCACGCTCGCGAGCCCGATCGTCGCGAGGGACGTCACACCCGCGACCGCGAAGGCGAGCTCCGTGCCGCCGAGATCGGCAAGCCAGCCCGTGATGAGGCCGCCGAGCGGCGCGGTGCCGACGAACGCGAAGAGGTAGAGCGCGACCATCCGGCCGCGGAGCTTGTCGGGCGAGCCGAGCTGGACGAGCGCGTTCGCGTTCGCGGTGAAGAGGGTGAAAGAGATGCCGACTGCGAATAGCAGCACGCCGGCGAGCAGCGCGTGCGTCACCGGCGCGAGTGCGATTGCCAGCACGCCGAAGCCGGTCGCGCCCGTCGCGAACAGCCGCCAGCTCGCCTGGCGGAACGTCGCAGTGGTGAGCGCGCCTGCCAGCGCTCCCAGGCCGAACGACGCCGAGAGCAGTCCGAAGCCCTCCGGGCCGACGTGCAGCTGGTCAGAGGCGAGAAGCGGCACGAGGACGTGGAAGTTGAACCCGACGGTGCTCACGACCGTGACCACTCCGAGGATCGTGCGGAGCTGCGAGTCGTGGCGGACGTAGGCGAAGGCGCGGCGCAAGCCGCCGAAGACGCGCGCCGACGTGTCGCGCTCGACCGTCGTGCAGCTCGTCCGTGCGCAGGCTCGCGAGCGCGGCGAGGACGGCGAGGAAGCTGAAAGCGTTGATCACGAAGCAGACACCGGTGCCGAACGCCGCGATGACGACACCTGCGATCGCAGGGCCGATCACGCGCGAGCCGTTGAAGAGGCTCGCGTTGAGCGCGACCGCGTTAGGCAGCGAGTTGGGCCCCACCATCTGATACGTCAGCGACTGCCTGCCCGGCGCATCGAATGCGAGCGTCAGCCCGCCGAGCGCTGCCAGCACGTAGACGAGCGGAAGCGTCGCGGTTCCGGTCAAGGTGACGATCGCGAGGGCGACCGACACCAGCAGGGCCGAGGCCTGCGTCGCCATCACGAGGCGCCGCGAGTCGACACGGTCGGCGACGACTCCCGCCACGAGGCCGAAGACCGTGAACGGCAGGAAGCGCGCGAAGGCGAGCGCGCCGATCGCGAGCGGCGATCCCGAGAGCTCGAGGACGAGCCACGCGAGCGCGATGTTCTGCATCCAGCTTCCCGCGAGCGACACCAGCTGGCCGGCGAAGAAGATCCGGTAGTTGCGGTGCCTTCTGAGGCTGCGGAAGGTGCGCGTGCGGAGCGCGATCGCGATGGCGTTCACGACGCGTCCCGGAGCAGGCGGCGGAGGGCGGGAGCGGCGGCCTCGATCGCTTCGAGGTCGGCAGGCTCGAGGCCCTGCAGCCGCTCCGCGAGCCAGGTCGTGCGCCGGGCTCGGATGCGGCGCATGAGCTTCGTCCCCTCGTCCGTCAGCCGCAGTCCGACGCGGCGCCGGTCTTGGGTGGAGCGCACGCGCTCGAGGAAGCCCGCGCGCTCGAGGCGGTCGACGTAGCCGGAGAGGGCAGGGGGCGATATCCCCTCCTCCGCCGCGAGCTCCGCGAGCGAGAGTCCAGGGCTCCGCTTGACGAGCCAGAGGAGCGTAGCCTGGCGCGCCGTCACCCCAAGCTGCTCCGTCTCCTTGCGGAGCTCCCGCGCGAGGCGGAGAAGGACAGGTCTCAGATCGTCGGCGACGAGCTCGGCGCTAAGCGTAACCTCACGAATCATTAGCCATGTGAACTATACCGACATGTCTCTGTGTGGAACGATCGGCACGCATTCGTTGCACTCGACCTGTCCGCGCAGGACGTGTCCCAGGGTCAGACCCTGGACCTGTCCCTGTCTCGAACGGGCGGGTCGGTCCGCTACGACTTCGGCAGCGCTTCGAGCTTGTAGCCGACGCCGTAGCGCGTGTGAATGAACGCGTGATGCGACGCGCGGCGGTCGATCTTCTCGCGCAGCTTGCGGACGAAGACGTCGACAGTCCGGTCGCGGTGCGTCGCTCGACGGCCCCAGACCCGCTGGAGGAGCTCGTCGCGCGTCAACACGCGCCCCTGCTCACGAGCGAGGGTGTAGACCAGGCGGAACTCGGTGGGCGTGAGGTCGGCGCTCTCGCCGTCGACATAGGCCTGGACGTTGTCCGGGTCGAGTCTGAGCTCCTCGATGACGATTGCGTCGCCGCGCCGCGGCTCCGCGTCACGAACGCCGCGGCGGGCGGCGGCCCGTACCCGCGCCGTGAGCTCCTTCAGAGAGAACGGCTTCACGAGGTAGTCGTCCGCGCCGATCTCGAGCGCGTGCACGCGGTCGTGCTCGGTGCCGCGCGCGGAGACGACGAGGATCGGCGTCCCGATGCCCTCCGAGCGGGCCTGCTCGATCACGCTCCAGCCGTCGATGCCGGGGAGCATGAGGTCGAGCACGCAGACGTCCGGGCGCTCGTAGCGAAGTCGGGCGAGCCCCGTCTCCCCATTGGCGACCCCCACCGCGTCGAAGCCGGCGCTCTCGAGGTGCCGCGCCATGCCGCGGGCGATGACGTCGTCGTCCTCGATGATCAATACCTTCGCCATCTGGCAACACGATAGTCGCGGCCCCCGCCGTCGACGGGGGCCGCTGAGCGGTTACCGGATGGTGAGCGGGTGGTGAACGAAGATCGGCCATCCTGAGCTAGTTACAAGTTGTCACTTGCGGTTCTTGAGCGTCCGAGCGGAGGAACGCCAAGTGACAAGTTGTAACTTGGCCCCTAGGCGTCCTAGTTGTCCGCCTCGGTATCGGCGTCGCTGTTCTCGCCCTCGTCCTGATCTGCAGTCGGGGCGTCGACGACCACGACTACCTCGCAGCCGACGAGCGCTGTCCGCGGCCGCTCGGATCGGAGCACGATCGCGACGTCGTGGCCGGGACCGCAGTTGAGCAGGTCGGGCTGCTCGTCCGGGGCGAGCGCGTGCAGCTCGTCGCTTCCCGCGCCGCCGAAGGCGCGGTCCGCGCCCCAGCCGCCGAAGAGCGAGTCGCTGCCGTCGTTTCCGGAGACCGTGTCGTCGCCGCGGTTCCCCGCTGCGCGGTCAGGCCCGTCGCCGCCGAGGACCTGGTCGGAGTCGGAGCCGCCGTACAGCCGGTCGGGACCGTTCCCGCCCGCGATCGTGTCCCGGCCGCGGCCTCCGTACACGAGATCGCCACCGTCGCCGGCGCGCACGCCGTCGTCGCCGCCTCCGGCGCGCACGTCGTCGCCGCCGTCGCGGGCGAAGACGTGGTCGTTGCCGGCCAGAGCGCTGATCCGGTCGGCCTCGTCGGTGCCGCGCAGGACGTCGTCGCCCGGTGTGCCCACGATGACTGCCGCCGACGCGGCAGCGACGAGCGCGAGCGCCACGATCGACGCAAGCGCGAATGACCTGAGTCTCATCGCCGTCTCTCCTTCGTAGGGGGACGGACCGATTGACGGACATGTGAGTTTGGGCGGCGTGTGCCTGACGCAAGGGTTCCGCAAGCGTTCTGTTAGAAGAGCCCCAGATGGACTCGGACGCCGTTCGCGGACGCACGCTCGTCGAGGAGAGCCGGGAGGCCGTCGTCGTGCTGGACGACGAGTGACCGCGTCCTCCTCGCGAGCCGGCGGGCCCGCCAGGCGATGGACGGGATCCGCGAAGGCGAGCCGCTCCCGCAGGAGCTCCTGTCGGGCGAAGCCGGCGTCGTTCCGCTCTTCGTGCCGTACGAGGTCGAGGGCCGCCGGGAGCGCCTCGTCTACCTCTCCCGCGCGGGAGACCTTGCGGCCTACGAGGAGCTCCGTTCCGGTTTCACCGCCGCGGTCTCGCACGAGCTGCGCACGCCGCTCGCGCGCCTCCTGACGCTTCTCGAGACCGCTCGGCTTCCGGGCGAGGACTCGGACGAGCTCGTCGCGCAGGCAGTGGGAGAGGTCGAGCAGATCACCGAGCTCATCGACGAAGTGCTCTTCTTGAGCGAGCTCGAGTCGGGCGCGCGGGTTGTGTCCCTCGGCGCGACCCTCGTCCAGCCGGTCTTCGAAGAGGCGCTCGAGGAGCTCGCCGAGCGCGCGGCGCGAGCGGGGGTGACGCTGCGCGTAGAGGGGGACGACAGCATCGAGCTTGCGATCCGCCCTCGCATGCTCCGCGTCGTCGCGCGGAATCTCGCCGAGAACGCGATTCGCTACGCCGGGCTCGACTCGACGTTCACCCTGACGGCAGAGCGCGGCGCCGGCGGCTCGGTCCTGCTCACCGGCGCCGACGACGGAGTCGGGGTCGCGGAGGCGGAGCTACCGCGTCTCTTCGAGCGCTTCTACCGCTCGGATCGAGCGCGGGCTTCGCGCGGCACCGGGCTCGGGCTCGCGATCGTGAAGCACGTCGTCACGCAGGCGGGCGGGAGCGTCGAGGCGAGACGCGGACCCTCAGGCGGGCTCGAGATCCGCTGCTCCTTTCCTTAACCCGATCGAACCAGCACAATGAGGAAGGGACGGGGATGCGGATCCGCTCGGGACTGATCGCGATAGTGCTCGCGGCTACGGCCGCCGCTGCCGGCTGCGGCGAAGGCAACGGCTCGGCCCCTACGATCACCGCCGACGGCTCGAGCACGGTCGGCCCATTCATGCAGCGCGCCGCCGAGCGCTTCAGGGCGACGAACGGGGTTGACATCGACGTCAGCCTCTCGCGGTCCGGCCGCGGCTTGGAGCGGTTCTGCGCCGGCGAGATCGACATTGCGAACGCGTCGCGCCCGATCGACGAGGACGAAGCGGCCGAGTGTCGTGAGTCGGGAATCGACTATGTCGGCTTCCAGGTGGCGAGCGATGCGCTGACTGTCGCGATCTACCGGCCGATCCTCCACGACTGGGTCACCTGTCTCAGCATCGACCAGCTGAGGAACATCTGGGAGCCAGGCTCCACCGTCAACAACTGGCGGGAGGTCGACGCGTCCTTTCCCAACGTGCCGCTGACGCTGTTCGCGAACCCGGACTCCGGCACCTTCAGGTACTTCAACCGCGTCGTCAACGGAGATCCCGACGCGAGTCGCACCGACTACGCGGCGACGGACGACCACAGCGATACCGTCGAGGAGGTCGCCGGCGAGCGAGGCGCGCTCGGCTACTTCGGATTCTCGTACTACCAGGCGAATCGTGATCGGCTCTCCGCGCTCGAGATCGACGGCGGCAACGGCTGCGTCGCACCCTCCCCGCAGACCGTCCACGACGGGTCGTACGAGCCGCTCGGGCGACGGCTCTTCATCTACGTCAGCCAGGACACGCTCGACGAACAGCGGGAGCTGCGGAGCTTCGTCCGCTACATCCTCGAGAACGCCGGGACCATTGCCGACGAGGCGCTGTTCGTGCCCCTGAGCGAAGCGGAGTCCGCACGCCAGATGCGGAAGTTCGTCACCGCGATCAGCTAGCTTCGCTTACCAGACTTTCACCAGAACTTCACCAGCCGTGCGCCCGACTGCGCTGACGAGGCGGGGAGACTGGCGGCATGACTCAGCGAATTCTCACTGCGCTCGTAGGAGCGCTTGCGATACTGGTCCTCGTCGGCGCCGGCTGCGGCGGAGGGGACGATGACGGTGGTGGCGGCGTCATCACGGCGGACGGCTCGAGCACGCTCGGCCCCTTCGTGACGAAGGCCGCCGAGGACTTCAAAGCGGCCGAGGACGTCGACGTCACGGTCGGGATCTCGGGCACGGGCGGCGGCTTCGAGCGCTTCTGCGCAGGCGAGACCGACCTCTCGAACGCCTCGCGGACGATCGACGAGGAGGAGGTCGCGCTCTGCGAGGAGGGCGGTGTCGAGTACCTCGAGTTTCGCGTCGCGACGGATGCGCTCACGAACGTCGTGAACAGCGGGAACGACTGGGCGACGTGTCTCACCGTCGACCAGCTCAAGAGCATCTGGGGGCCCGGGTCGAAGGTCTCCAACTGGAACCAGGTCGATCCGTCGTTCCCCGACGTCGAGCTCTCGCTCTTCGGCCCGGGGACGGACTCCGGCACGTTCGACTACTTCACCGACGTGATCAACGGCGAGGAGGGCGCGAGCCGCACCGACTACTCGCCGAGCGAGGACGACAACGTGATCGTGCAGGGTGTCACCGGCGACGAAGGCGGGCTCGGGTACTTCGGCTTCTCGTACTACGAGCAGAACCAGGGGAACCTGAAGGCGCTCGAGGTCGACGGCGGCTCCGGATGCGTGGCTCCGAGCTCGGAGACGGCGCAGGACGGGAGCTACACGCCGCTCTCACGGCCGCTCTTCGTCTACGCCAGCCGGACGGCGTTCGACGAGAACGAGGATGTCCGCAACTTCATCAAGTTCATGCTCGACAACAACACGTCAATCGCCGAGGCGGCCCAGTTCGTGCCGCTGAGCGCCGATCAGCTCGCCGAGGAGCAGGCGAAGCACGAGGAAGCCGCGGGCGCGTGACGACGCACGACGTCGCGGTCGGCCAGCCCACGCTGGCCCTGCCCAAGAAGAAGATCCGCTGGGGCGAGAAGCTCGTCCACGCGATCCTCTTCCTGGCGGCCGCGGTGTCGGTGCTGACCACGCTCGGCATCGTGCTCTCGCTGCTCCTGCCCGCGATCGACTTCTTCCGCGAGATCGGCCCGTGGGAGTTCTTGACCGGGACGACCTGGGCGCCGCTCTTCGAGCCCGGCAGCTTCGGAGTGGTGCCGCTCGTCGTCGGGACGTTCATGATCTCGTTCTGGTCGGCGCTCGTCGCCTTCCCGCTCGGGCTCGGTGTGGCGATCTACCTCAGCGAGTACGCGCGGTCCCGCGTCGCAGGCTTCCTCAAGCCGGTCCTGGAGATCCTCGCGGCCATCCCGACGGTCGTCCTCGGGTACTTCGCCCTGACCTTCGTGACGCCGCTGCTCCGGGACATCGGGCTCCAGGTCGAGATCTTCAACGCCCTCGCTGCCAGCCTCGTGCTCGGCGTCATGCTCATCCCGACCATCGCGTCGCTCTCCGAGGACGCGATGGCTGCAGTTCCGCGCGATCTGCGAGACGGCGGCTACGCGCTCGGGGCGGACAAGCTCCAGGTGTCGACCCGGATCGTGGTGCCGGCGGCGATCTCCGGGATCATCGCGTCGTTCGTCCTCGCCTTCTCGCGCGCTGTGGGCGAGACGATGATCGTCCTCCTCGCCGCGGGGCAGCTCGCGCAGATCACCTTCGATCCGCGCGAGACGATCGAGACGATGACCGCCTTCATCGGTGCCACCGGCAACGGCGACGTTCCCACCGGGTCGATCGAGTACAAGACGATCTTCGCGGTCGGGCTGACGCTGTTCGTGATGACGCTGATCATGAACCTGATCTCGATCAGGCTCGTGCGGAAGTACCGGGAGATCTACGAATGAGCACCGCTCACCTTCGGTTCGCGGTCGCGGGGGAAACCATGTTTCCGCACGCTTTGCCGCGACAGGAATCCGCGGGAGCGGATTCCTGTCTGGCGAAAGGCGAGGGTGCCCCCTTCTTCTCGAGAACGTCGGGAACCTCCCGGTTTCCCACACCCCTCCCCGCTCATCGATCGGAGACCGCTCGATGAGCGACCTCGTCCCGCACGTCGAGCGCGACTACGAGCCGGCGCCCGAGGAAGCGGCTCGCGGGAATCGCGTTTGGAAGAACCGGCTCTTCAAGGCCGCGATGCTCTTCTCGATGCTCGTCGCGTTCGGCACGCTGGCCGTGCTGCTCATCGACACGATCATCACCGGCTGGCCGGCGATCGAGTGGAAGCTGTTCAGCGACGTGCCGTCGACGTTGCCCGAGGAAGCGGGCGCGCGACCCGCGATCCTCGCCACGCTCTACCTCGGCCTGATCGTGCTGTTCCTCTCGGTTCCCATCGGCATCCTGACCGCGGTCTACCTCGAGGAGTACGCGAACCGCGACCGCTGGTGGAACCGCGTCATCGAGGTGAACATCCAGAACCTCGCAGCGGTGCCGTCGATCGTCTACGGCATCCTCGGGCTCGCGTTCATCGTCCGCGGGATCGGCGTCGGCCGTGTGGTGTTCGCCGGCGGCCTCATCCTGACGCTGGTCGTTCTTCCCACCGTCGTCGTGGCCTCGCGTGAGGCCATCCGCTCGGTCCCGGACTCGATCCGCCAGGGCGCCTTCGCGCTCGGAGCGACGAAGTGGCAGGTGGTCTGGCGGCAGGTGCTCCCGGCCGCGATCCCGGGCATGGCCACCGGCTCCATCCTCGCGCTCTCGCGTGCGGTCGGCGAGACCGCGCCGCTGATCATGGTCGGCGCGATCACGTACGTCGCGTTCAATCCCGAGCTCTTCGGGCCGTACACCGCGCTGCCCGTACAGATCTACAACTGGACGAGGCAGCCGGACCCGGAGTTCCAGACTCTCGCTGCGGCGGGAGCGATCGTGCTCCTCGTGATCGTGCTCAGCATGAACGCCGTGGCAATCTTCCTTCGTAACCGCTACCGGAAGCAATGGTGAAATGACGCAGATGGAGACCCCGCAGATCGACAGCACGCGCATCGCCGAGGTTTCTCGCGGGCTCGATCGCGCCGAGATCGAGAGCCGCGAGAAAGTGTTCTCGGTGTCCGACCTCGCCGTCTCGTATAGCGGCAAGGTGGCGATCCAGGACGTGTCGCTCGCCGTCCATCGGAACACGGTGACGGCGTTCATCGGCCCGTCCGGGTGCGGTAAGAGCACGTTCATCCGCTGCTTCAACCGGATGAACGACCTCATCCCGGGCGCCAAGGTCGAGGGCAACGTCCTCTACCACGGCGCCGACCTGTACAGCCGCGACGTGGATCCGGTCGAGATCCGGCGACGCATCGGCATGGTGTTCCAGAAGCCGAACCCGTTCCCGAAGTCGATCTACGACAACATCGCCTTCGGGCCGCGGGTGCTCGGGCTGAAGGGGAGCCTCGACGAGCGCGTCGAGGGCGCGCTCCGGCACGCGGCGCTCTGGGACGAGGTCAAGGACCGCCTGAAGGACGGCGCTCTCGGTCTCTCCGGCGGCCAGCAGCAGCGCCTTTGCATCGCGCGCGCTCTCGCGGTCGAGCCGGACGTGATCCTCATGGACGAGCCCGCGTCGGCGCTCGACCCGATCTCGACGACGCGCATCGAGGATCTCATGCACGACCTCAAGCGCGAGTTCACGATCGTCATCGTCACGCACAACATGCAGCAGGCCGCGCGCGTGGCGGACATGACGGCGTTCTTCAGCGTCGTCGTCGCGGAGGACGGGAGCGCCCGCCGTGGCATCCTCGTCGAGTACGACACGACGGCCAAGATCTTCACCACGCCCTCCGACAAGAGAACCGAGGACTACGTGACGGGACGGTTCGGATGAGAATCGAGCTACAGGCGGAGCTGGACTCTCTCGAAGCGGGGTTCCAGGAGATGGGCGAGATCGTCCTCCGCTCGATCCGTGGGGTCATCGACGCACTCCGCACGCAGGATGTCGAGCTCTGCGACGAGGTCATCGCGTTCGACGACGAGGTCGACGATCGCTATCTCGCGCTCGAGCGGCAGGTCGAGATGACACTCGCCCGTCAGACTCCGGTTGCGAGCGACCTGCGGCTCGTCCTCGCCATCCTGCACTCGTCGCTGCACGTCGAGCGCATGGGCGACCAGTGCGTCACGATCGCGAAGCTGACGAAGCTCTCGAGCCATCTCGGGACGCAGCAGGCCGTCGTCGAGGGGCTCGTGGACATGGGTGAGCGCTGCGCCGAGATGGTCAAGGTCGGGTTGAGGGCGTTTGCCTCCCGCGACGTCGAGCAGGCGCGTGCCCTCCATCAACTGGACGAGCTCGTCGACAACGCGAACCGGCAGGTGTTCCACGAGGTGCTCGGCTACGTGCACGACGCGGAGGCGCTCGAGTGGGGAATGCGGCAGATCACCGTCGCCCGGTGCTTCGAGCGGATCGGCGACAACGCGGTCGACATCGGCGAGCAGACCGCGTTCCTCGTGACCGGCGAGTTCGCCGAGTTCACGGACGCCTCGCACGACCCGCGGCCGCTCAGCTAGCGAGCCGGTCGTGGGGTCTGACTTCAGTCAGACCTCGGTCCTGGGTGTGCGATCGAAGACCTCACACCGGGGTCAGTCTGAAGCCTGACCCCACCGCGCAGCGTTTACCAAATCGCCACCGTACGTTCACTTGCTCGAAGCCCATTGCGGACTCCCGCGCCGCGACCATCGCGGCGAATCGTCAAATCGACGGGAGGGAGTTGCGAACACGATGAAGCTTTCATTCGGGCGTCGGCGTGGGCGAAACGGTGCGGCCATCGCAGTGGGCGTAGCGGCCTGCCTCATGCTCGCATCCGTTGCGGTGGGCGCGGCGTCGGTCCGGAACCCGACGTACAACCTGAAGGCACTCTCGGGCTCGATCTCGGCCGATGGCTCGTCCACCGTGGGGCCGTATACGACGGCTGCCGCCGAGCTCTTCAGCAGGGCGGGCGCGTCGAAGGTCCGGGTCACGGTCGGCATCTCCGGCACGGGCGGCGGCTTCCAGCGCTTCTGCCGCAACGAGATCGACGTCGCCGACGCGTCGCGGCCGATGCGGCAGACGGAGGCGGCGTCGTGCAAGACGAACAATGTCGGGGCGTGGCGGGCGTTCACCGTCGCCAACGACGCCCTGACGGTCGTCAGCAACCAGCAGAACAACTGGGCGCAGTGCCTGTCGGTCGCCGAGCTCAAGAAGATCTGGGAGCCCGGCTCGAAGATCGACAACTGGAAGGACGTGCGGTCGTCGTTCCCGGATGTCCCGCTGAAGCTCTTCGGCCCCGGCACGGACTCGGGCACGTTCGAGTACTTCACCGAGGCGATCAACGGGCGCGCGCGGGCCAGCCGCTCGGACTACCAGGCCTCCGAGGACGACAACGTGCTCGTGCAGGGCGTCTCGGGCGAACGGGGCGGCCTGGGCTACTTCGGCTACTCGTACTACACCGAGAACCGGACCCGGCTCAACGCCGTGCAGGTCCGCAACCCGAAGACCGACCAGTGCGTCACGCCGGGGGTGGAGACCGTGCACTCCGGCGCGTACAAGCCGCTCTCCCGCCCGCTCTTCATCTACGTGAAGGGCTCGTCGTTCCAGCGGCGTGAGGTGCAGGCGTTCGTGGACTACATCTTCGACAACGAGATCCGGATCGCGCAGCGCGCGCGGTTCGTCCCTCTCACGAAGGTCCAGCTGAAGCGCGCGAGGACGAACTTCCACCTCGCGGTCGCAGCGACCCGCGGCGGCAGCTGAAGCTAGGCGAAAACGAGTGGAGATGACGAGGGGCGGCGCGCATGCCGCCCCTCTTCTACTCTGAGCAGCGATGACTGACAGCTTGGAGCGAGAGGTGAAGCTCGTTCCGGGGGAGGGGTTCCAGCTCCCGACGCTCGGCCTGCCGCAGCCCGACCGCGACTTCGTCTCGACGTATCTCGACACGCCGGACCTGCGCCTCGCTCGGCACGCCGTCACGTTTCGCCACCGGGTCGAGGACGGCACAGGCCTCTGGCAGCTGAAGATCCCGCAGGGCGAGCATCGGCTGGAGCTCGAGGAGGCGGGACCGCCGGCACGGCCTCCGCGCAGGCTGCTCGACCTGCTGCCCGCATATCTCCGTGGGCAGAAGCTCGTTCGCGTCGCGCGCCTCCGCACGCGGCGGCAGACGCAGATCGCCGACGGGGCCGAGATCGTCGACGACTCGGTCGCGGTGCTCGACGGCCAGCGCGTCACGGCACGCTTCCGCGAGCTGGAGGTCGAGCTCCTCGAAGGTAACGACGAGGTTCTTCGCCGCCTCGAGAGCGCCCTCCGGGAGGCCGGCGCGGTGGCGGGCGACTTCACGCCGAAGCTGTACCGCGTGCTCGACCTCTCCTATCCGCCGGAGGCGAAGCCCGAGCTTCCCGAGAGTGCCTCTGCCCTCGAGGTGCTGCTGGCGGCGATCGCCGAGCAGTACGGCAAGCTCCTCGCGCACGACCCGGGGACACGACTCGGCACGGATCCGGAGGACCTCCACCAGATGCGCGTCGCCACGCGGCGGGCGCGGGCGTTCCTGCGCGGCGCCAGGCCACTGCTGGACGAGGAGTGGACGAAGGCGCTCCGCGACGAGCTCGGCTGGCTCGGGTCGGAGCTCGGGGCCGCGCGGGATCTCGACGTGCTCCTCGAGCACGTGCGGGAGGAGGTCGAGGGTCTTGGTGCAGACGGCAAGCCGCTTGCGCCGCTCCTCGAGGCGCTCGAGAAGGAGCGCGAGGCGGCTCGTGCGGCTGCGGTCGCGGCTCTCTCCGACCCGCGGTACTTCGCGCTCCTCGATCGCCTGGAGGGCGCCGATCCCGTCGCCGTCGAGGACGCGGTCGACACGCTCGCAGAGCTGTGGTGGCGTCAGTTCAAGCGCACGCAGGAAGGCTTTCCGCAAGCTCGACTCCGACTCGAGCGACGAGGAGCTGCACGCGGCACGCATCCTCGTCAAGCGCGCGCGCTACGCCGCCGAGCTCGCCGAGCGCGAGCTCGGGGAGCCGGGTGAGTCGTTCGTGGACGCGGCGAAGGATCTGCAGGACGTCCTCGGCGAGCACCAGGACGCGGCGGTTGCCGAGGAGCAAATCAACGCATGGGTCGAAGGCACGTCTGCGGGCGCGAATGCCGCGGCGCTGCTGCTCGAGCGCGAGAGCGAGCGCCGGCGGAAGGCGCGCAAGGAGTGGCCCCGCGCCTGGAAGACGCTCGAGAAGCGGGCAGAGAAAGCCAGGTAGTGGTCCGCGCCGCCGGGGGAGTCGTCGTCCGGGACGGGGAGGGCGGCCGAGAGATCCTCGTCGTGCACCGCCCTCGCTACGACGACTGGACGTTTCCGAAGGGCAAAGCCGAGCCGGGCGAGTCGGACGAGGAGTGCGCGCTGCGCGAAGTCGAGGAGGAAACAGGGCTTCGCTGCGAGCTCGACCGCGAGCTTCCCTCGACGAGCTATGCAGATGCGCACGGGCGGCAGAAGCGCGTTCGCTACTGGCTCATGCGCCCGGTCGAGGGCGAGCTTCACTTCGCTCACGAGGTCGATCGCGCGACGTGGCTCCCGCGCGAGGACGTCACTCGCCTTCTGTCGTACGCGCGCGACCTACGCGTGCTCGACGCCGTCTGAGCGACGCCTTGACGAAAAGCGCCTCGCGTTGGAGAATCGCGGGCCAGTCGTCGGGAGGTGGGGGCCCCCAATGTTGCTCATGCGACACGCAAGCGCGGGTGAACGACTCGGATCACCCGTCCAGGATCAGACCCGCGTGCTCGATGCCGCAGGGCGGGCCGATGCTCGCGCGCTCCACGCCGCTTTCGCCGAGATCGAGATCGACCGGATCGTGACGAGCCCCACGGCGCGCTGCGTGGCCACGGTTCTCTCGCTCGCGCGCCGCCGGGGGATAGAGATCGAGTGCCGTGAGGAGCTCGGGCCGGACGCGTCCCGCAAGGAGATCCTCGCCATGTTCGACGAGCTGTCGGAGACCACGCTCGTGTGCACGCACCGGGAGGTCTTCGAGCGGGTCTTCCGCGGCAAGGTGACCTGCGAGAAGGGCGGGACCTGGATCACCGAGCGAAAGGGTCGACGGCGTGTTCCGGTCGCCGTCGCGTACCTGCCGCCGGCGTCGAACCTCGTGCCGGCGCCACAGGAGGTCAAGCCTCCGACGCGAGCTCCTCGACCCGCGCCAACACGCGCGCGTCGATCTCGGCTCTAGATCCGGCCGCTTACGCGGCGACGAGCTCGGCGCGGGCGAGCGCGAGCGCTGCGCCTTCGCGAAGCCCGCCTCTCCCGACCTCGAGGCTCGTCCCGAGCCTGTCGGCGAGCTCGTCCAGCACGAGCGTGCCGCCGAGCAGCGTGTGGGCGCGCTCGGGAGTGATGCCGTGGGACTCGGTGACCGACTCCGCCGGCGCACGCGAGAGGGTTGCGACGAGCTCGTCGAGCTCCTCGCGACCGTAGCGCCGGCCGACGATGCGTCCGATCGCGCGGGCGGTCCCGCCGACGACGAGGGTTGCGTCGGGGCACGGCGGCTCGACACCCGAGACGGCCTCCGCGATCTCGCGACGAGCGTGCTCGATCCGCTCGGACGGCGGTGGATCTCCGCCGAGATACGTGCGCGTGACCCGGAGCGCCCCGAGATCGAAGGAGCGGATCCAGGCCGGGCCCAGCGTGGGTGTTCCCACGGCGACCTCGCACGAGCCGCCCCCGAGGTCGACCACGGCGACGACCGCAGGCGGGTCCTCCATCCGCGCGACCGCGCCCTCCCAGGCGAGCCGGCCCTCGTCGTCGCCGGTCAGCACGACCACGGGCGCGTCCGTCTCTTCCGCGAGCACACGCACGAGCTCGTCGCCGTTCGCCGCCTGACGCCCTGGTGCGGTCACGATCGTCTCGAGACGCTCGACGCCTTCGCGACGCGCGATGCGCGCGAAGCGGCGCGCGACCTTGGCCGCCTCGGCGAGCTTCTCCGGCCCGATGCGGCCGAGCGCGTGCACGTCGTCTCCGAGCCGGAGGTAGTGGCGCTCGCGCCGGCGCTGCGTGACCCCGCCCGTCGCGTCCACGTAGGCGACGAGCAGGCGCGCGGTGTTCGAGCCGATGTCGACGATCGCGACGTCCATCGGGCGTAGTGTCGTGTCCGGGTCGGAGGACGGAGAGGCGCTAGACGCCACGGCGTTCGCGCGCCTTGCGCCGAGCCTTCGTCTGCGCGCGGCGCATCATCGTCGCGTGATGGCTGTGCGGCTTCGGTCCAGGCGTCGCGCGCGTCCACGTTCCGTCCGGATCGAGCAGCCACGAGTTCGTGTCGTCGGCCAGCGCGCTGTCGAGGATCGCGTGGATGTCCTGGCGCACGCGCGCGTTCTCGACCGGGACGAGCACCTCGATGCGGTGATCGAGGTTCCGGGACATGAGGTCGGGGCTCCCGATGTACGTCTTCGCCTCGTCGCCGGCCTCGAAGGAGAAGATGCGGCTGTGCTCGAGGAACCTCCCGACGATCGAGCGGACGCGGATGTTCTCCGACAGGCCGGCTCGACGCCCGGGCGCAGGCTGCAGGTCGTGCGCGCGATGACGTCGATGGACGCGCCGGCGGCGGACGCCGCGTACAGCTCGTCGACGATCGCGGCGTCCACGAGGTGATTGACCTTGAGCCGGATCCGCGCGTGCTTGCCCTTCGCCGCCGCCGCGGCGACGTTGCGGATCTCGTCCACGAGGCCGCTCCGCAGCGTGAACGGTGCGACGAGGAGCTTGCGGAAGGTGCGCGGCTTGCCGAAGCCGGTGATGTAGTTGAAGAGGTCGGCGACGTCCGCGGCGATGTCCTCGTCGGCGGTGAAGATCCCGACGTCCTCGTACAGGCGCGCCGTCGCCGCGTGGTAGTTGCCGGTGCCGATGTGCGCGTAACGGCGTAGCCCGCCGCCCTCGCGCCGCACGATCAGCGTCATCTTCGCGTGGATCTTGAGATCGGGGAAGCCGTAGACGACGTGGACGCCAGCCTGCTCGAGCGCTCGCGACCACTCGATGTTGCGGCGCTCGTCGAAGCGGGCCTTGAGCTCGACGAGGCAGACCGCCTGCTTGCCGTCCTCGGCGCACTGGATGAGCGCGCCGACGAGGGCGCTGTCGTCGCTCGTGCGGTACACGGAGGTCTTCATCGCGATCACGTTCGGGTCGTCGACCGCGGCCTGCGCGAAGACCTCGAAGCTGCCGCGGAACGATTCGTACGGCTGGTGGACGGCGACGTCGCGCACGCCGGATCTCACCGAAGATGCGTGGCGTCTCTCCCTGCGCGATGGTGAGGCGGGGCGGCAGGACCGGCACCCAGGGCTCGTACTTGAGGTCGGGTCGTTCGACCCGCGCGAGCTCCATCAGGTCGGCGAGGTCGAGCGGGCTCTCGATGCGGTAGATCTGGCTCTCCTCGACGCCGAGCCCGAGCGCGAGCCGTTCCACCATCTCGTCGGATGCAGATGCGCTCACCTCGACGCGCACGACGTCGCCGAAGCGGCGCTTGCGCAGCTGGCTCTCTACGGCCTCGAGGAGGTCGGCCGCGTCGTCGGACACCTCGAAGTCGGCGTCGCGCGTGACGCGGAAGGCCGCGCGCTCGAGGATCGAGGCACCCGGGAAGAGCGTCGGCAGGAAGTGCGCGATGACCTGCTCCATCGAGACGAAGAGGCCGCGATCCCCGATCTCGACGAAGCGCGGAAGGCCCTCGGGGATCTTCACCCGGGCGAAGCGCTCCTCGCCGGTATCAGGATCCGCCGCGAAGACGGCAAGGGAGAGCGAGAGGCCGGAGATGTACGGGAACGGCTGTCCGGGGCCGACGGCGAGGGGCGTGAGCACCGGGTAGATCTCGCGCTCGAAGTCCTTCTCGAGCCGCTTCAGCTCCTTCTCCTCCACGTCCTCGATGCCGCCGACGACGATGCCCTCGTGAGCGAGCGCCGGCCGGAGCTGCTTCTTCCAGATCCTCGACTGCTGTCGCGATCAGGTCGAGGACCCGCTCGCGAATGCGCGCGAGCGCCTGTTGCGGCGTGAGGCCGTCCGGCGAGCGCGTGCCGAAGCCGAGCTCTGCCTGGCCGAGGAGACCGGCGACCCGCACCTGGAAGAACTCGTCGAGGTTCGAGGCGAAGATCGAGCTGAACTTGACCCGCTCGAGCAGCGGGACGGTCTCGTCACCGGCCAGCTCGAGCACGCGGGCGTGGAAGTCGAGCAGCGACAGCTCGCGATTGAGGAGCCGCTCCTGCGGGTCGGTGCGGATGCTTCGTGGCCATGACGACAGACTATGTATCGGCGGTTTCGAGGCGGGGGTTACGGTCCGGTGAATACCCCGCTGAGAGCGGGAAATTCCCCGCTCACGCGAGCGCGTCGACGACGAGCGCCTGAAAGTGAGCGACGAGGCGCTCGGATTCGGGCAGCAGGCGGCCCTGGTCGAGCAGACCGCTCGCGACACCGCGCTGGACGCGCTCGACGAGCCTCGTGTCCTCCTCGCCGACCTGCGCGTCGAACGCGAGCATCTCCTCGATCCAGGCATCGTCAGCGTCCGGCGCGACGAAGTAGTCGAGGAAGCGGGCGGTCCGTGACGGCGTCAGCGGGACGATCGGGCCGATCGAGAGGTTGGGGCGGCCCGGCATCACGTTGATCACGGTGTTCGGGAAGAGCAGGTGGAACTGGCCGCGCTCGACCTCGCCGTCAGGGTCGTACGACACCGCGCGGTTCGGGCCGCGGCGGCGCCGAACTGCGACATGCGCAGGCCGTCGGTCTCCAGCAGGTACGAGTCGGGCGAGACGTCGACGACGGCCGAGAACCCCGGGTGCGCGACCGCGCAGTGGTAGCACTCGAGGAAGTTCTCGACGCAGATCTTCCAGTTCGCCTCGAGCTCGGACTCGGGGCGCTGGAGGAAGCGAAGCGCATCGACGTCGATTCCTGCCGCGGCGATGCGGTCGGGGATGTCGTCGAGCAGCTCTGCGAGCGGGCCGGCGTCGGGGTCCGGGTTGACGAAGACGAACGGGCCCCAGGTCTCGACGCGGAGCTGGACGAGGCCGAGCTCGTCCGTCTCGATGCCGCCCTCGCGGTTCGCGCGGGGCGCCGAGACGAGGCGTCCGTCGAGCCCGTACGTCCACGCGTGGTACGGGCACTGCAGCGTCGAGCGCTTCCCCGATCCCTCGCAGACCAGCGAGCCGCGGTGGCGGCAGACGTTGAGGAACGCGCGCAGCGTGCTCTCCTCGTCGCGAACGAGGACGACGGGGACGTGTCCCGCTCGGGTGGTCGCGAACGAGCCGGGTTCCGCGACCTCGTCCGTGCGGCCGACGTACTGCCACGAGCGGCGGAAGATGCGCTCGCGCTCGAGGCCGAGAGCGGCTTCGTCCGTGTACCAGCTCCACGGCAGCGTCCGGTTCGTCCCCACCGTGGCCACGCGACAACCCTAGCCTGGGGATCGATTGGCACGCTCTTGTCACGCTTACAGGGTCAGACCCTGTAAAGACCGGCGTTGACGAATCGGCACGCTCTTGTGACTGGTTCGGTCTGACCCGATCGGGGTATGCTCGCGCCGTGGCTCTGGTCGGCGCTGCGGAAGACAGGCTCCGGCCGCTGACGTTTGCCCGAAACGTCGCTTGGTGGGACTCGAACGTCGAAGCGAACGACGAGAACGCGCGCCGCCGCGCCGAGGCCGAGCTCGCCTACTCCGACGCGCTCGCCGACCGCGAGCTCTTCGCCGAGGTCGAGGCCGCGCAGGCCGAGACGAACGGCGGCGGCCGCAGCCTCGAGCTCCTGCGCGCGATGATGCTGCCGCACCAGATCGCCGACTCGCTCCGATCCCGGATCGTCGAGCTCAAGTCCGAGGTCGAGTCGCGCTTCTCGCGCCACCGCGGCGTTCTGCGCGGGCGCGAGGTCGACGACAACGAGATCAAGCAGATACTCCGCGAGAGCGACGACGCCGACGAGCGGCGTGAGGCCTGGGAGGCGTCGAAGACCGTCGGCACAGACGTCGCCGACGACGTGCGCGAGCTCGCACGCCTCCGCAACGAGGCAGCGCGCTCGCTCGGGTACCGCGACTGGTTCGCGCTCTCGCTCTCCGTCGACGAGATGGACGAGGACAAGCTCTGGGAGACGCTCGGCGCCTGCGACGCCGCGACCGCCGAGCCCTTCGCGCGCTGGAAGAGCGCCCTCGACTCGCGGCTTGCGCACCGCTTCGGCTGCGACCCGACGGAGCTACGTCCGTGGCACTACGCCGACCCCTTCTTCCAGGAGGCCCCGCCGGCGGGCGCCGTCGACCTCGATCCGCTCTTCAAGGGCAAGGACGTCATCGGCCTCGCGCGCCGGACGTTCGAAGGGATCGAGCTCGAGGTCGCGGGGATCCTCGAGCGCAGCGACCTCTTCCCGCGCGCGGGCAAGAACCAGCACGCGTTCTGCATCGACGTCGACCGCCAGGGCGACGTCCGCGTCCTCGCCAACGTCATCGACAACCAGAGCTGGACGGACACGATGCTCCACGAGCTCGGCCACGGCGTCTACGACCTCGGGTTCGAGGACGGCCTGCCCTGGCTGCTGCGGACGACGCACCTCGTGACGACGGAGGCCTCTGCGCTCCTCTTCGGAGCGCTGGCGGGCCAGCGCGAGTGGCTCGAGCGGATCCTCGGGATCGACGGCCGCGAGGCGGAGGAGCTCGAGGCAAAGCTGCGCATGGCGCGCGCCGCGGAGCTCCTCGTCTTCACGCGCTGGGTGCTCGTGATGACGGGGTTCGAGCGCGTCCTCTACAGCGACCCCGAGTCCGACCTCGACTCGGTCTGGTGGGAGCTCGCCTCCCGCTACCAGCTGCTGACGCCGCCTGACGGGCGGGAGGCGCCCGACTGGGCCTCGAAGCTCCACATCGCCGTCGCGCCGGTCTACTACCACACCTACCTCTACGGCTCGATCGTCGCGCTGCAGCTGCGCGACGCGCTGAGCGCGGCCGTCGGCGGGCATCGTCGATCGCCCGGCCGCCGGGACGATGCTGCGGGAGAAGCTCTACGGCCCGGGTGAGTCGGTTCGCTGGGACCAGCTCGTCGAGCAGGCGTCGGGCTCCCCGCTCTCGGTCGAGTCGCTCGCCCGCGCGGTCGCGCCCGCGGTCGACTTCGGCTAGAGGCCGAACCCTCGCGGAGCTCTCGGCTCGCCCGCTGGGATCCCCTGCCAGTCGTCGCGCGCCGGAACCCACACCTCGACGACGACGGCGCCCTCCGGCCCGACGCGGACCGCGTGCGGGACGTCCGGCGGGATACACCATGTGTCGCCGCGAACCATCTCCCGCGTCTCGTCGGCGATGCGCATCTCGAACGAGCCCTCGACCATGATTCCCGCCTGCTCGTTGTCGTGCGCGTGCTCGGGGACGACCGCACCGGGCTCGAGCTCGATCAACGCGATGCTCAGGCGCTCGCCGTGCACCGCGCGGCCGGTCACGCCTTCCCAGATCTCCTGCGGCGCGATGCCCGCTATCCGAGCGAACGGAGTCATCGGGCGACCACGTACGCGGCCGACGGGCTCCCGGCGGGCGTGAAGAGCCCGAGGACCGTCAGCTCGCGGTCGGAGCTGGCGTTCTCGACGATGTGCACCTCGCGCGGGCGGAGCCGGAACGCGGCGCCGGCCTCCAGCGGCTCGGGCTCCTCCGTGCTCGCACGATGGAGCCGGCCGGGCCCGTTGGGGATGAAGACGATCTCGTCGTAGAGGTGGAAGTGCCACGGCGCACGGCCCGGCGGGACGTAGCCGACGAAGAGCGTGGCGCGGCTCGATCCGTTGTGCGGCGCCGAAGAGCACCTGGAAGCCGCGCTTCCCGACGGCGCCCCGGTCGAGATCGCGATCGACGCGGACGATGCGCTCCCGCTCGCCCAGAGACGCGTGGACGTCCACGTCGGGGCCGACGGTTGCATGGATGACCTCGAGCTCGCCCGCGATCGTCGCCTCCTCACCCGCGAGCACGAGCGCGGCGGTCCCCGCCGCGAGCTCGATCGTCTCCCCGTCGACGGCGAGGGTGCCCGACCCGTCCACCACGTAGAGCAGGGAGTCGAGCGCGGCCTCGCGCAGCTCGACTTCCTCGCCCGCGAGCGAGTGCGTCGAGAGCGCAAGCGCAGAATCCGCGAGCGCGGGGACGATCGACGGCACAACGAGGTTCTAGCTGTTACCGGCGCCCGGCAGCGGGGTACGTTGATTCCGTGCGATTCCGCAAGGGAGCCAAGCTCGACCGCTCGCAGGTCGGAGACGTACGCGGTCGCCGTGTCGGGGGCGGACCGATCGCGCTCGGAGGCGGCGGCGGCCTCGTCACGCTGATCATCGTCGTCGCGATCATCCTGCTCGGCGGCAACCCGCTCGGCGGCGGCACCGGCGGGCTCGGCGACCTCGCCGGCCAGTCCATCGGCACGCAGGAGCCGGCGGCCACGCTCGACCATTGCCAGACCGCCGACGACGCACAGGAGAACGCGGACTGCTGGGTCCTCACCGATCGTCAACAGCGTCCAGGAGCACTGGACGAACACCCTGCGCGGCTACGAGCCGGCCCAGACCATCATCTTCCGAGACGCCGTGTCCACCGCGTGTGGGACCGCGAGCTCCGCGGTGGGCCCGTTCTACTGCCCGCGCGACCGCAAGATCTACATCGACCTCGCCTTCTTCGAGGAGCTCTCGTCGCGGTTCGGGGCTTCAGGCGACCTCGCTCAGGCGTACGTCCTCGCACACGAGTACGGGCACCACGTCCAGAACCTCACCGGCGCGCTCCGGCGCGCACAGAGCGGCGACACGGGCCCGCAGAGCGGCGCGGTGCGCGTCGAGCTCCAGGCCGATTGCTACGCAGGCACGTGGATTGCGAATGCGCTGCGCACCGGGCTGATCGTGGATCTCACGCGCGACGGACATCAACGAGGCGCTCGGCGCTGCCGAGGCGATCGGCGACGACCGTATCCAGGAGACCACGCAGGGTCGCGTCACGCCCGAGAACTGGACGCACGGCTCGGCAGAGCAGCGCCAGAGTTGGCTCGACCGCGGGATTCAGGGCGGGAGCCCGAACTCCTGCGACACGTTCTCAGGTCGCCTCTAACGGCTCGGAACCGCGTCGCGCTCTCCGGCGCGAGACGACGAGGTACGCGATCAGTCCGACGAGTGCCAACGCGAGCAGCGCGCCGCCGAGGGAGGCTCCGCGAAACGCGGGCGCCTCGACGTCGAGGATGCGATCGCCCGCGTGCGCTGCGTTACCGGCGCCGAGGACGATCCCGAGCGTCAGCAGGTTCGGGATCGCCAGGAGCACCGCGAACGCCAGCGCCATCACGATCGCGCGCCAGGTCGGCTTCCAGAGCAGCACCGCGCCCAGGACGAGCAGCGGGAGCAAGCTGAAGACGAAGCCGTAGAAGAGCCCGACCAGCGTCCCGGAGACGATGCTTCCGTCGACCTGGTCGCCGATCTGCTGTGCCCACCAGCGCGGGATCGTGGCGGACGCGATCAGCCCGAGCAGGAGCACGACGCCGATCGCGATCGCGGTGACGACGAGCTTTCGCTGCCAGCTCGACGTCTCGGCTCGCTCGGGTGCGCTCAACGCCTGAAGTATCTCAGCGGGTGAACGCGCCCCCGTCGAACGGGAACCTCGCCACGATCTGCGTCCCTTCACCCGCCGGGCTCACGACCGAAACCGACCCATCGAGCGCCTCCACGCGGTCGATGAGGCCGCGGAGGCCGGTGGACTCGAGATCCTCGCTCGTGGAGGCGCCGCCGATCCCGTCGTCACGCACGTCCACCGTAAGCATGAAGTCGTCCTGGACGATGGTGATCCACACTTTGCTTGCCCCAGCGTGCTTGACCGTGTTCGTGACCGCCTCGGCGCAGACGTAGTACGCGCCCACGGCGATCTCGTCCGGCACGTCGTCGTCTTCGAACTCGAGCTTCAGCTCGATCGGGATCGTCGAGCGGAGCGAGGCCGCGCGGACGGCCGCGGCGAGCCCGTACTGCGCGAGCCTCGGCGGGTGCAGGCCGCGGGCGAGCTCCCGCAGGTCGACGATCGCCTCCTGGAGCTCGGTGCGCGCCGAGGCCACGATCGGCGACAGCTCCTCGTCGTCGGCCAGGCGCTGCTCGAGGCGGCGGAGCGCGAGGAGGACGGCAGTCAGGCGCTGCTGGGCGCCGTCGTGGAGATTGCGCTCGAGCCGGCGCCGCTCGTCGTCGGCGATCTTGACGAGGCGGGCGCGGGAGGCCCTGAGCTCGCCGAGCTTCTTGATGAGGTCGCGGTGGAGCCGGTCGCGCTCCATCGCGATGCGCATCGTCGGGAGGAACGACTCGAGGAAGTGCGGCTCCTCGAGCAGCCGCGGGTCATGCGCGATGACGCCGACCTTCCGCGTCTCGTACTCGACGAGCGTCACGACCTGGCCGGGGACGTGGCCCGCGACCGCCTCGTCGTGCACGTCGACGTAGCACTGGCGCTCCCAGTCCCACCAGAAGAGCTCGACCGTCGGGTCGCCGAGGATCTCGCGCAGCGAGCTCTGCACCTCCACGGGCGCCGCGAGGTCGGGGATGTGCCGGAAGATCTTTCCGACGGTGTCGAACCAGGTGGGCGCCGTCACACGGGGTTTGTAGCGGCTTCCCCGGAGCTAGACCACCCTCTAGCCTGGTCGGCGATGCCCGAGGGCGACAGCATCCATCGCGCCGCGCTCGCGCTGCGGGCACTCGTGGGCGAGCGTGTCGAGGCCGAGTCGCCGCACCCGCGCGGCGAGGTTCTCGGGATCGCCCCGCGGCTCAACGGCCTCGTGCTCGAGCGCGTCGACGCCGTCGGGAAGAACGTGCTTCTCCGCTTCGAGGGCGGCGTCGTGCTGCGAAGCCATCTTCGGATGAAGGGCCGCTGGCGCGTCCAGCCGCGTGGGACGGGGATGCGCGGCAAGCCGTGGCTCGTTCTGCGCGGGAGCGAGCTCGAGGCGGTGCAGTGGAATGGGCCCGTGCTCGAGCTCGGCGACGACGTCGTCCGACGTCTCGGGCCCGACATCCTGGCCGCTCCCGTCGAATTCCCCGCGCTTGCCAAACGGCTTCGCCGCGCTCCCGAGCTCCCGCTCGGCGAGGCCCTTCAGCGGCAAGAGCTCGTGTCGGGGATCGGGAACATGTGGGCCGCGGAGGCGCTCTGGGCGGCACGGCTCTCGCCCTGGCTCCGGGTCGCAGACGTCGAGGACGAGGAGCTCGAGCGCGCGCTGGGCGAGGCGCATCGGCTCATGTCGGCGGCTTTGGCCGGGTCACGGTCGCCGCGGCGCGCGTATCGGCTGGCGGGCGCGCCCGTGCCGGCGGTGCGGCACGCCCATCCGCTCGAAGGGCCAGGGCGACGCAAATCGCACCATCTACTGGTGCCCGTCGTGCCAGCGGGGGTCGGTTCAGTCGGGGGTCAAGAAGAGCGTCACCTCGTCCGCGTAGCACCACGACCAGTCCTCGCCGGGCTCGGCCGAGCGGACGAGCGGATGGCCCTCCTCGCGGTAATGCGCGCTCGCGTGCTTGTTCGGGGAGCTGTCGCAGCATCCGACCTTTCCGCACGTCAGGCACATGCGCAGGTGGAGCCAGCGGTCGCCGCTCTTCAGGCACTCCTCGCAGCCTTCGAGCGGCTCCGGGAGCTCGAGGACCTCCACCGCGTCGAGGTGCGTGCATGCAGCGCTCACGCGTCCACGCTACCTCGACGGCGATGGGTACCGGGCGGCTGGTAGATGAAACGCTCGTCAGGCAGAGGGCGCGGTCACGGCCAGGGTCGAGGCCGCGGACGCGGGGGCGGCGACGATTAGGTCGTCGCAAACACGGCCAAGTTACAAGTTGTAACTATGTCGCCTTACTCCGCTGCGAACCGTGGCGTGGAGCCGGTCTCATCGCACCGAGCTCGGCAAGTTACAAGTTGTCACTAACCGCAGCGCTTCGCGGCGGGAACGCGCCTTCCCAGCGCCCGCGCCGACGAGGCCTGCGCGAGACGCGCGACCCCGGCCGACATCCACGACGGCCGCAGCGCGGGCGCCACGAGCGGCGCCTTGAACAGCCGCCCGTAGACGACGAGCGCGGCGGTGTACGTTCCGACGCGGCTCGGATGGAAGCCGTCCGGCCCGTACAGCCCGAACCGCGAGTTGCACTGCCACGCAACGTGCCAGGCCTCGCCTGCCGGAAAGAGCTCGCTGCCCGAGGCCTGAGCCGCGCCGCGGTAGGAGACGATGACGTCACTCAGCGCTGTGCGGCGGTACGACTCGGGCCAGACGGTGAGGAGCGCGGGCCGGACACCTGCGGCCCGTGCTTCCTCGGCGAGCCTGGTCGCGTAGTCGCGAAGGTTGACCTGGCTTTCCGGCAGCGCCGACGGCCCCTGCTGCATGACCGCGACGTCCCACGAGCGAGAGGCGAATGCCTGCCGCACCGCGCCGTGGTTCCAGTGATCCTCGAGGCTGAAGCCGTCGAAGGTCACCGTTCCGACCTCGAGCTCACGCCTGCCCGCCTGCGCGAGGGCCGTGACCATCGCAGGGAGATCGTTCGTCGTCGTGAGGCTGTTCCCGACGAAGAGGACGTGTAGTGGCGCGGCGGCGGACTCGCTCCGCGCCTCGCTAGCAACCGGAGCGAGCACAGCGAGAAACGCGACGAACGTGGCCACGAGTGCGCGCATTGTCCGATTAGACGCACGAAGGACTCCAGATGATTGCCGCTACGGGCAAGTGGGCATTGCTTGCCGTTCCTGTGGTCCGTTACAGCCGGCCCGCCTGAGGGGGTGATTCTTCCCTTGAGCGTCTCTTGAGCGCGCTCGGCTCGACTGAGCACGACTCGCACGGACGACTCAGCGACATGGAGGATCGAGCAGTGACTGACGCACGAAGCAGGTTGCGGGGCGGAGACAACCACGAGTCGCGTCACGTGGGACGACGCCTCGCCGCGAGCGCGTCGCTGGCGCTGCTCGCCGCGCTGGCCGTCGTCGCCCTCTTCGCGAGCGTCGGCGTAGGAATCGCGCACAGCGCCGATCCGACCTGCGAGCCGGCGAGCCCGCCGGCGAGCGCGCCCGTCTGCCCACCGCCGGTCAGCCCGCCCACGAGCCCGCCGGTCAGCGGCCCGGTCAGCCCACCCGTTTCGCCGCCGGTGAGCCCGCCGCTGTCTCGCCTCCTGTCTCGCCCCCGGTGAGCCCGCCTGTCTCGCCGCCGGTGTCGCCCCCTGTCTCGCCGCCTGTCAGCCCACCCGTGAGCCCACCTGTCAGCCCGCCCGTCTCGCCCCCGGTGAGCCCACCGGTCTCGCCGCCAGTGAGCCCACCCGTCCCACCGCCGCCGCAGGGGAACGTGACGTGCTCAGGAACCATCGGCGCGTTTCCCGTCGGGAACGTGACCGTAGCGAGCGGCACGTCGTGCTCTCTGCTCGGAACCGAGGTGCGCGGTGGCGTCGTCGTGCAGGCGGGCGCGGAGCTCGATCTCAGCATTCGCGCGCGTGCGCGGCAACGTCGACGCGCGGGCCGGAGCGCGCGTGCGCACGGATCAGGCGTCGATCGGCGGGAACATCACATGCGAGGGCTGCGTGCTCGAACGGCTGATCTTCACCCCGGTCGGCGGGAACGTGAAGATCGACGAGGCACCCGACGGGACATTCATCTTCGGGAGCAGCATCGGTGGGGGCCTCGAGATCGTCGAGAGCACGGGCAGCGTCTTCCTCTTCTTCGTCAGCGGCTCCTCGATCGAAGGCAGTCTGAAGTTCGAGCTGGGGACAGGCTTCGGGCTCATCGCCGGGTCGAGCACGATCGGCGGGAACGTCCAGATCGTGAAGAGCGGCGAGCACAGGCTCCTCAACAACGAGATCGGCGGCAACGTGCAGGTCGTCGAGAACACGGGTACCTTCCCGACCGAGATCGCTCGGCAACGTCATCGACGGCAATCTCCAGTGCGAGAAGAACGAGCCGCCGCCAGTTGGTGGATTCAACATCGCACGCAAGAAGCAGGGCCAGTGCGCCGAGCTCTGAGGCGGCTGCTCTGGTCGCTGACGCGATAGCGCCCGAGGCCGCCGGGGGCCGCCCGGCGCTGATCAGCTGGCCGGCGGCCGTCCGGGCTCTCCTGCTCGCGGGCTGTGTCGTCGTCCCGTGTGTCTTCACGACCAGGGTCGACGAGGTCTTCCTCGTACCGAAGCTCGTTGCCTTGTGGGCGCTGCTCGCCCTCGTGTGGGCCGTGATCGCGGCCGGCGTGCTCTTCGTCCCCTCTCGTGGCCGGCTCGTTCGCCTCCGCCCGATCGACGCCGCGGTCGCGTGCTTCGCCCTCCTCAATCTCGCCGCGTGGCTCGCGTCGACCGATCAGGAGCAGAGCCTGTACGGCGAGCGGCTCCAGCACCAGGGGGTGCTCGCGCTCGTGCTGTACCTCGCCTTCTACGCGCTCGCGCGCGTCACGTTCGCGAGCACACGAGACCTGACGCTGCTCTTCGCGGCGATCACTGCGGGTGGGACGTTCGTGGCCGGCTATGCGCTCGTGCAGAAGGTGGGGCTCGACCCGATCTGGGAGGGGTTCCTGCCGAGCGGCCGCGTCTTCGCGTCGATCGGGCAACCGAACGCGCTCGCGGCCTACCTCGTGCTCGTGATCCCGCTCGCGCTTGCGTTGATGCTCGTCACGAGCGGCCCGATTCGCGGCGTGCTCCTCGTCGCGTCGGCCGGGATGACGGCAGCGCTCCTCTTCACGTACAGCCGCGGCGGATATCTCGGCTTCCTCGTGTCGCTCGCCGTCCTGCTCATCGGCGCGCGGGAGCTGCTCGGCGTGCGCACCCGTCGCCTGGTCGCGATCGGTCTGGTCGCGGCGTTCCTCGGCGGGATCGCCGCGCTCGCGATCGCGCAGCCCCAGCGCTTCTCCTCGAGCTTCCAGCTCGATGCGGACAGCTCGATCCGCCAGCACCTCGACTTCTGGACCGTCGCGATGCACATCGCGCTCGACCATCCGCTGCTCGGAACCGGGCAGGAGACGTTCCCCGACCACTTCCCCGGCTACAGCCGCGACGTGCTGCCGGCCGACCGCGCGGAGTTCCTGGACGCGTATCGGGTCGAGAGCCCGCACAACGTCTTCCTCGGAGTGGCCGCGGGCGCGGGGCTTCCGGCGCTGGCGGCGTACCTGGCCGTGATCGGCGCTTTCGGCTATGCGGCGGTCACCGCGCTGAGTGCGGCGAGCGTGCGCCTCCGGCTCCTGCTCGTCGGCGTGCTCGCGGCGGCGGCCGGACACCTCGTCACCGACTTCTTTCTCTCGCCCGACCTCACCGGCTCGTGGCTCTTCTGGATGCTGATGGGCGCGACCGCGACCGTCGCCGGCGCACCGCGCCAGCAGCCGACCTAGTTCGCCGCCGCCGCCGGGCCTTCGTTCGCGTCCTCGACGACCGATCTGCTCAGGAGTCGCGGGATCTCGTCGGCCGGCATCGGCGCCCCGATCAGGTAGCCCTGGGCGAGCGAGCAGCCGAGCGCGCGGAGCGAGCTCCACACTTCGAGCGACTCGACTCCCTCGGCCACGACGGCCAGGCCCAGGCTCTGGCCCAGGTCGATGGTGGAGCGGACGATCGTCGCGTCGCTCGGGTCCTCGCACATGCCGGAGACGAACGAGCGGTCGATCTTGAGCGTCTGGACCGGGAGCCGCTTCAGATACGCGAGCGACGAGTAGCCGGTCCCGAAGTCATCGACGGCGAGGCGGAGACCCATCTCGTTCAGGCGCGAGAGCACCGGTCGCACGCGGAACGGGTCTGCGAGGATCGTCGACTCGGTGATCTCGAGCTCGAGACGCTCGGGTGCGACACCGGTCTCCGCGAGCAGCTCGGCGATCCGGTCCGGGAGCTCGAGGTCGAGGAGATCGGGAATCGTGAGGTTCACCGCGACGTGCAGGTCGTGGCCGGCCGCGCTCCAGGCTGCGCACTGCGCGAGCGCCTTCGCGAGCACCGAGCGTGTCAGCGGCTTGATCAGGCCCGTCCGCTCCGCGATCGGGACGAACTCGTTCGGCGGGACGAGCCCGCGCTCGGGATGCGCCCAGCGCACCAGCGCCTCCACCCCGACGATCCGGCCGCTCTCGAGCGAGGCCTTCGGCTGGTAGTGGACGACGAGCTCGTCGCGCTCGATCGCGCGGCGGAGCTCGCCGGCGAGGGCGAGGCGCGCGGCGTCGTTCGTGTCCTGCGCGACGTCGTACGTTGCCGTCCCCGCGTGTGCGTCCTTCGCGAGGTACATAGCCACGTCGGCGCGCTGGAGCAGCGTGTCGACGTCCTCGCCGTGCTCGGGGTACGACGTGACGCCGATGCTCGCACCGACCTCGATCGGGAGCCCTTGCACCGAGAACGGCTCTTCGAGCGACTCGTGCACGCGTTCGGCGAGAAGCGAGGCCTCCTCCACGGACGCGGCCGGAAGGAGGATCCCGAACTCGTCGCCGCCGAGCCGGGCGAACGTGTCGCTTTCGCGGAGGAGATCGCGCAGGCGGTTGCCGACCTCGATCAAGAGCACGTCGCCGGCCTCGTGGCCGAGCGTGTCGTTGATCTCGCGGAAGCGGTCGACGTCGAGGAGCAGGACCGTCGCCGGCTGGCGGTCTCGCTTGGCGCTGAGTAGCGCCTGCTGGATCCGGTCGCGGAAGAGCGTCCGGTTCGGCAGTCCGGTGAGCTCGTCGTACAGTGCCCGGTACTCGATCTCGTCCATCTGCCGCTGGATGCGGCGGGTCACGCGCCGGAGGATCGGCGCCAGCGCGATCAGCAGCACGAGGAGTACGAGCTGGAAGATTCCGGCCACCGGGAGGAACGCCGCCTGCGCCGCCTCGGCGATCGGCGCGTAGTCCTGGAAGAGCTCGACGACGCCGGTGCCGCCGGGCACTGCGACCGGCGCGTACACGCGGAGCGCCTTCCGCGAGCCGGCGCCGCCTGGATCGGCGGTCGTGGTCACATCGCCGCGGATCGTCCCGGCGCGGGCTTCGCGCAGGTGCGCGAGGTCGGTCGAGCGGGTCCCGATGAGCCGGTGGTCCGTGCTGTAGGTGACGGTCCCGTCGGACGCGTAGAGGTTCGCGAGAAGCACGCCCTCGTCGAGCACGTGCGTCGCGAAGAGCTCGTCGAGCGCGTCGAGACGGCTGTCCGCGGCCGGCGCGGCGAAGTCGCGCTCGAGCAGCGTCCCGCGCAGCACCGAGCTCGCCATCACGCGCGCCTGCACGGTCGCCGCCCGCTCGGCCTGCACGGTGCTGAAGTGCCTGACGACGAGGAGGATCGCGCACGCCGCGAGCGCCAGTCCGATGCAGGTCGCGATGGCGAAACGCAGGACGAGGCGCGGGGGCGCGTCGCGGCTCGCGTCGAAGGGCGGCGTGTGGCTCATGGCGCCGCTAAGGCGTGTCGCGCGCCGGGTCCGCGAGCTCGTCGATCGGCGTGAGGTCCGGCTTGCGTTCCGGCTCGCGGGTCTCGTCGGTGGGCCCGGAGTCGGCTCCCGGTCGGGCTCCGGGCGGCATGACGTCGGTCTCGAACGTCGGCGTCGGCTTCACGTCCGGATCGACCGGCTCCGGCTTCACGTCGGGCTTGGTCGGCTCGCGGTCGGGCGCCGGATCGACGGTCGGCGGGTCGGTGTTGGTCGGCGGGTCCGGGGCCGGATCTGCCGGAGGCGCGCTCGGCGCGGCGGGACCGGGGCTCGGGAGCGGGCTCCGGAGCGGGAGCGGGCGCCGGCTCCTCCGGCGCGGGCGGGCTCGTGTCCAGCTCGACGGTGTCCGTCGCCACGGCGGGATCGGAATCGTAGCCACGCTCGGCGCTGTCCTGCTCGGTCGTGGCTGCGCTGCTGCCGGCCGCGTTCGGACCGGTTCGACGGCGTCGACCTCGGGCGCGTCGACGGTGCTCGTCGAGCCGGGCGCGAGGACGATCTTGCCGCGGGTCGTCGACGCCGCGAGCGAGGCGTCGTCGAGCGTGGCCGCGTTCGCCCACGGAACGAGCGCCGCGCCGATTCGCTCGACGACGCCCGGCAGCGGGATCGCGAGCCCGCTCAGCGCGAGCGCCGGAACCGGCACGCAGACGACGAAGACGAGCAGCATTCGCTCGAAGCGCCGGCTGAGCGAGAGACGCCCTTGGGAGCGCGAAGAAGAGTGGTGTCGAGACGCCGCAGTCATGACCCTTGTCAGAGTGATTCCGCCTCTCGAAACGTAGGACTGAAGCCGAGAAATGACCCTCCCCCGGAAGGGTGAGGCGGCTGCCCCTCGTTGGGGGGAGTCCCCTAGGGCTTCGGCTTCCAGGCGAAGACGAACACCGGCCCCACAGTCGTCGGCAGCCGGGCTGCGGCGCCGCCGGCCGCGCTCACTACCCAGAGCTCGATGGGACCGGTCTCGCCGTGGCGCGTGAACGTCAGCCGCCCGTCGGGCATCCAGGCCGGATGCGACTCCTCGAGCACCGGGGTGCGTGTCACGTTCCGTGCTCCGGTGCCGTCGGCGTTCATCACGTACACATCCGGGCTCCCGTCACGTTCGGACTCGAATGCGATCCGCTTTCCGTCCGGAGACCACGCGGGCCACTGATCCTCGGCCGGGTTCCGGGTGAGATTTACGTGGCGCGACCCGTCGAGGCCGGTCGCGTAGATCTCGAATTGCCCGTCCCGAAGCGAGTTGAAGGCGAACCGGCGTCCGTCGGGCGCCCAGGTCGGGTACTCGTTCAGCCGCCCGTTCCGCGTGATGTTGCGCTTGCCGCGTCCGTCCGGCCGCATGACCCAGACATCGCTGCCTCCGCCCGCGCTCGAGTAGTAGGCGATCCGACGACCGTCGGGCGACCACGACGGCGACCAGTCCGCGACACGAGGGCTGCGTGTGAGGTTGATCTTCCGCGTCCCGTCCGCGCGCATTACCCAGATGTCGCCTTCGTCGCCCCGCCGCGGGTTGACGCGGTACGCGATGAAGCTGCCGTTCGGCGACCACGAGGGTGAGAACTCGTCCCGCGGCGAAGACGTCAGGCGCTTCGCCTGCGTGGCGCCGGCGGTCAGGACGTGGACGTCGAGGCTGCCGTGCGCGTCGCTCGCATAGGCGAGTGCAGGAAGTGGGCCGGGCTTGGCGCTTGCGCCCCCGGCTGCAACCAGAAGGACGAGCGCGAGCGTGGCGAGAGCGCGGGCGGTCACGCGGCTCATACGCCCGCGCGCGGGCAGCGGTTCCCGCGCGCGGCGAGCCGTCAGGAGGTCAGGGCGAGCTCGTGCTCGTTCACACGCGACCCGTACTCGAGCCCGCGGTGGGCGGCGTACGCGAACGGATGATGGAAGACGTCGAGCGCGGAGTCTCCGGCGCCGAGCACCAGCTCGAATGCCTCGCCGGTCTTCGAGTCCACGACCGCGACGCTCGCGTAGTCCTCCCGCTCGTACCAGAGCAACGTCACCTCGAGGCCGTCCGTCTCCCGGTGGTCGAGCTCCCGCACTGCGTGTGTTTCGGCTGCGGCGTACATGTCGGTTCCTTTCTCCGTCGAGTGGCCTTTCGCCGTCATGACCTACAACCTCCCACCACTCGATTCCTTACGCACTTCGGCCAGCAGGCGTCTTCCGGTTCGGTCGGCCGCACCTTGTCGGCCGTCCTGGGGATAACTCCAACGCCCGCACGCCGGAGAACTGCCGCTCGGAGTGCGGTCGGCTCCATTGGCCGGCGATCGACGCGCTGGAACACTTGGTCGGCGATGAGCCGGATCCTGAGACCCCTGGTGAGCTCGGACACCTACAAGGCCGTGGCGTTCTACGTCGCCGAGCTCGTGATCGGGACGGTCGCCTTCGCCGTGCTCCTCGCGGGCTGGATCGTCACGATCTGTCTTGCGATCACGCCGCTCGTCGTGCCGCTCCTGATCGGGCTCAGATTCGCGGTCGGCGCGCTCGCCCGGGCCGAGGCGGAGCTTGCCCGCTCGCTGCTCGGAGTCTCCGTCAGTGCGCCGATCTCGACCGCGGGCACCGGCTTCTGGAGCCGTGGCTTCAACGTCCTCCGCGACCGGGCGTTCTGGAAGCAGCAGGCGCATCTCCTCCTGGCCTGGCCGAAGGCACTCATCCCGCTGACCGTCGTCTGGTGGGGATTCGAGCTGCTGACGCTCCCGGGCTGGTACCAGTGGCTCGACAGCGGCGACGTCTTCGGCTTCATCGAGGTCGACTCGGTCGCGGAGGCCCTCCCCGTCGCGGGTCTGGGGCTCGTGCTCCTGGTCGTGGCGGCGAACCTCCTCGGGCCGTACACACGGCTCACGTCGTGGCTGGCGTCGCGCCTTCTGAGCGGCGATCCTGGCCGGGTGCGAACGCCCGCCGAGCTGCGAGCTCTCCGCCTGCGCGGGCTCACGATTGTGTCACTCATCTCCACCGCCATCGTCGTGATGCTCGTCGTCATCTGGGCGCTCACCGGAGGCGGGTACTTCTGGCCGATCTGGCCGCTCCTCGCTCTGTCGCTCGTGGTCGGGATTCCGGGCTGGATCGTTGCGGTCTTCGAGAACGACGACATCCCCCGGATCGCCCTCGGCAGCCGTGCCCTTGCCATCCAGATCGGCGTCTCGGCAGTGCTCGTCGGCTTCCTCGTCGCCGTCTGGGCGATCACGACCGGCGGATACTTCTGGCCGATCTGGCCTGCGCTCTGTCTCGCGCTCCTCGCTGTCGCCCACGCCGCGGTGGTCTACGGCCGGCGCGCGCATCGGGTCGAGCAGCTCGAGGAGAGCCGCGCGGCTGCGGTCGAGGTGCAGGAGACGGAGCTCCAGAGGATCGAGCGCGACCTCCACGACGGCGCGCAGGCCCGGCTCGTCGCGCTCGGCATGAGCCTGGGGATGGCGGAGGAGAAGGTTCGCAGCGATCCCGAGGGTGCCATCGCCCTGCTCGCCGAGGCCCGAAGCGGCGCCAAGGAGGCGCTCGAGGAGCTCCGCGACCTCGCGCGCGGGATCCGGCCGCCGATCCTCACGGATCGCGGTCTCGAGGCCGCGATCGCGTCGCTCGCCGTGCGCAGTCCGATTCCGGTGGACCTCTCCTTCGGCGATCCGGGCCGCCACAATGCGGCAACCGAAACCGCGGCCTACTTCGTCGCGGCCGAGGCACTCACCAATGCGATCAAGCACTCCGGGGCCACGCAGGTGGACATCCGTGTGAAGCGGGTCGAGGACTCGCTCGTCATCGAGGTGATCGACGACGGTCGAGGCGGTGCCGACACGTCCGGGAACGGATTGGCGGGACTGAGGCAGCGGCTCGCCGCGCTCGACGGGACCCTGCGCGTGGCCAGCCCGGACGGAGGCCCGACCGTCGTGCGAGCGGAGCTTCCGTGCGAGTAGTCATCGCGGAGGACCTCGCGCTCCTCCGCGACGGGCTCACCCGCCTGCTCCGGGACAACGACTTCGAGATCGTCGCCGCGGTCGAGGACGCCGACACGCTCCTCCGCGTCATCGTGACCGAGAAGCCCGACATCGCGATCGTCGACATCCGGCTGCCGCCGACGTTCCGGGACGAGGGCGTCAAGGCGGCGCTCGAGGCTCGCCGGCGGGCTCCCGAGACCGCGATCCTCGTGGTCTCGCAGTACGTCGAGCAGACCTACGCTGCCGAGCTGCTCGCGGACGGGCGCGGCGGTGTCGGCTACCTGCTCAAGGATCGGATCATGGACATCGCCGACTTCGTCGACGCCGTCCGTCGCGTCGCCGAGGGCGGGACCGCGCTCGACCCCGAGGTCGTCGCGCAGCTCTTCTCACGCCGACAGCACGGTCCGCTCGAGGCCCTGACGCCGCGCGAGCTCGAGGTCCTCGCGCTCATGGCCGAGGGCCGTTCCAACGCCGGCATCGCGCAGGCCCTCGTCGTCACCGTCGGCGCCGTCGAGAAGCACGTCGCCAGCATCCTCGGCAAGCTCGACCTCCCGCCCTCGGAGAGCGACCACCGTCGCGTGCTCGCTGTCCTCACCTACCTGCAGGGCGAGCCCGCCTAGCGTCCCTCAGCGGTAGCCGGTCGGGTCCGGCGGCAGGCCCTTGCCCTGGACTTCGACGATGTACCGCCAGGCGTCGGGCTGCGAGCCGTCGGCGTCGGTGAACCCGTACTCGCGCGCGAGCCCGCCGGACGAGAACGAGCCGCCGTTCCGGCTGTGGACGTCCGGGTCGGCGCCGAGCGCGGCGACGGCGCGACCCACGAAGAGCGGGCTCTCCGAGATGGCGACGAAGTGCGGGCTTCCGACCGTCGCCTCGCGCCAGTTGGCCTCGGTGACGCCGTAGTGCTCGAGCATCATCTCCGACCGCAGCCAGCCCGGCGTGAGCGCGACCGCGGTGCAGCCGAACTCGGCGAGCTCCTGCGCCTGGCTCCACGCGATCCGAAGGATCGACGCCTTTGCGAGGTCGTAGAAGACGGAGAGCCGGAAGTTCGTGGCGTTGTACTCGGCGGTGCCGTCGGTCATCTCCACGAGCAGGCCGCCGGGCTGCCGGATGAGAAGCGGCAAGACGTGGTGGCTCGTGATGAGGTGGGTATCGATTGCGAGGCGCAGCAGCCGCAGCCCGTTCGCGAGGTCGTGCTCCCAGACCTTGGCGTTCCACTCCGTGAGCTTCTCGCCGCCCCAGATGTCGTTGACCAGGATGTCGAGGCGGCCCTCGTCGGAGTCGATGCGACGGACGAGCGCCGCGACCTGGTCGGACTCGAGATGGTCGACCTGAACCGCGATCCCCTTGCCGCCCGCGGCATCGACGAGCTCGGAGGTCTCCTCGATCGTCTCCGGGCGGTCGTACTCGGAGCGCTGCTGGTGTGTCGTGCGGCCTGTGCAGTAGACGATCGCGCCTGCCTCTCCGAGCGCGACTGCGGTGCCTCGCCCGGCTCCGCGCGAGGCGCCTGTGACCAGCGCGACCTTGCCTTCCAGATCGGGGCTCATGTGCTGGATGGTGCCGAACCCGAGCTTCTCGGGGACAATCCAGGCCGATGAACGAGATCCCCGAGATCCGATATGCGCGCAGCGGCGACGTGGCGATCGCGTATCAGGTGCTCGGCGACGGCCCCGTCGACCTCGTGTTCGTGCCGTTCTTCGGCAACGTCCGCTTCGCGTGGGAGCACCCGCTCTACGCTCGCTTCTTCGAGCGGCTCGCGTCGTTCTCGCGGCTGGTCCTCTTCGACAAGCGCGGCACCGGCCTCTCCGATCGGCCGCGCACGCTGACGCTCGAGACGCAGATGGACGACATCCGCGCCGTGCTCGACGCGGTCGGTTCGCAGCGCGCGGTGCTGCTCGGCGCCGTCCAGGGAAGCCAGCTCTGCTCGCTCTTCGCGGCGACCTACCCCGAGCGAACGCGGGCGCTCATCCTTTACCACCCGTACAACACACCGGCCGACCTCCGGGCGCCGCCGCGGTCGGCCGACGAGGCTCGCGAGCGCTGGGGCACGCGAGAGCTCGCCGAGGAGACGGCACGAGCGATCTTCCCATCGTTCGCAGGCGACGATGGGTTCCTGCGGTGGCAGGCCGACTATCTGCGGTTCGCAGCGAGCCCCGGTGCCGCCGCGGAGTTCTTCAGGATGCTGAGCGACACCGACATCTCCGACGTCCTGCCCACGATCCGGGTCCCGACGCTCGTCCTTCACCGGGCGGCGCGCCTCGATGCGGCGCTACAGACAGCGGCGCTGATTCCCGGGTCGAGGATCGTCCAGCTCGCCGGCGAGGACACGGCCGCTTGGGTCGACGACGAGGTCGCGAACGCGGTGGAGGGTTTCATCGGCGGGCGGGAGGAGCTGCCCGTGCCGGATACCGTCCTCACGACCGTCCTCTTCACCGACATCGTCGGCTCGACGGAGCGCGCAGCCGCGCTCGGCGACCGCGCGTGGCGCGACCTCCTTGCGCAGCATCACGCCTCTGTGCGACGCGAGCTCTCCCGCTTCCGCGGGCGGGAGCTGGACACCGCCGGCGACGGGTTCTTCGCGACCTTCGACGGGCCTGCGCGGGCGATCCGCTGCGCTCAGGCGATCCTCGCCAACGTCGGCGAGCTCGGTCTCGAGCTGCGCGCCGGGCTGCACACCGGCGAGTGCGAGCTGCACGACGGCAAGCTCGCCGGAATCGCCGTCAGCGTTGGCGCGCGCGTGGCCGCGGAGGCCGGAGCTGGCGAGGTGCTCGTCTCGAGCACGGTGAAGGACCTCGTCGCGGGCTCGGAGATCGAGTTCGAGGACCTCGGCGCCCGCGCGCTCAAGGGCGTGCCGGGCGAGTGGACGCTCTACGGCGTCCGCGGCTAGCCGCCACGAACGACACGAACGGCCGCCCTCTTGATGAGAGCGGCCGTTCGCGGCTCTGGCTTACGCGGCCGCCACGCCGGCGTTCGCCTGGGCTCCGAGGTCCTTGTTCTCGAGTACGAACTTGCTCGCGACGAAGGTCGCGCCTTGCGGATCGGTGAGGACGGTCATCCGGACCCAGGGAGCATCGAAGGGCGGGACGACGACCGTGCCGCCGAGCTCGGTCGCCTTCTTGGCGGTCGCGTCCGCGTCGTCGACCGCGAATGTGACGCCCCAGTGCGCCGGCATATCGGGCTGGTCGTCCGGGATCGGGACGAGGCTCGCCACGACGTCCTCGAACCCGACGGGGCCGCCGAAATCGGCGAGGCGCTTGCGAAGGTCGGGGTCGCCGCGCTCTAGGTGGTCGCCGTACCCGGGCAGCGTCCACATGCCGAACCCGCCACCCGACTCCATCGTCTCCCAGCCGAACACGGCGCCGTAGAACGACTTCGCGCCTTCCACGTCGCGAGTGTTGAGGTCGTTGAAGTTGAGTGAGCCCGGCTCGTTGACGACGCGCGCGCCCTTGAACTGCCCCGCCTGCCAGACGCAGAAGGCCGCGCCCTCGGGATCGGCGACGATGGCCGAGCGGCCGGCGCCCGGGACGTCGAAAGGCTCCCTCACGACGTCTCCGCCGGCAGCGCGCACCTTGGACGCCGTCTCGTCGGCGCTCTCAACCCGGATGTAGGTGTCCCACGTCGCCGCCGCCGGCGTCGACGCGGGGTTCGACCCGACCGCGGCAACCTCGCGGCCGCGCAGCCGCCCGAGGAAGTACTTCGCGTCGGATCCCGGCGGCATCACGTCCTCGAACTCCCAGCCGAACACGCCGCTGTAGAAGTCGACGGCGGCCTCGGGGTCCGGTTGGTTCGTGTCCACCCAGCAGGGGACGCCGGGGATGTATCGGTCGCGCTCGGGCATCGATTGCTCCCTTCCGTCGTTGACAGTCGGCTCCGACCCTATCCTCTGTTTAGGTCAGAATCTGTCCTCGATGTCCGCGAGGATGAAAGCGCTGTGACCACGACCTCGAGCCGACTCCTGGAGCTCCTCTCTCTACTCCAGGCCCGCCGCGAATGGTCGGGGCCGGAGCTCGCCGGCCGGCTCGAGGTTTCGCGCAGGACGATTCGGCGCGACGTCGAGCGGCTGCGCGAGCTGGGCTACCCGGTCGAGTCGCTCACCGGTCCAGCCGGCGGCTATCGGCTTCGCGCGGGGACGGCAATGCCGCCGCTGCTCCTCGACGACGACGAGGCGATCGCGATCGCGGTCGGGCTTCGCACCGCCGCCCGAGCGTCCGTGACAGGGATCGAGGAGACCGCCGTGCGGGCGCTCGTCAAGCTCGAGCAGGTTCTGCCGACGCACCTTCGCGGCCGCGTCCGGGCACTGAGCGCGGCGACCATCGCGCCTACGGTGGAGGGGCCGACCGTCGATCCGCAGCACCTGACGGTGATCGCGGCCGCGTGCCGCGACACGGAGCGCCTTCGTTTTGCCTACCGAAGCCGCGAAGGCGCTGACACCCGCCGCGAGGTCGAGCCGCACTCGCTCGTCAACCTCGGCCGTCGCTGGTACCTCGTCGCCTGGGACCGCGGCCGCGAGGACTGGCGCACCTTCCGTGTCGACCGGCTCGCGCGTCCGGCGCCGAGCGGCGTCCGTTTCACGCCGCGCCCGCTGCCGGCCGCGGATGCCGCCGCCTTCGTCGAGCAGAACATCACAGGAGCGCCGACCCGCTACGAGGCCAGAGTCACGCTCCACGCCCCCGCCGAGCATTTCGCCGGTCATGTCCCGTCGTACTGGGGGACGATCGAGGTAAAGGACGCACGCACATGTGAGTTCCGAGCGGGTGACGACGACCTCGGATGGCTTGCGCGGCGAATCGCGATGCTCGGCGTCGACTTCGAGATCCACGAGCCGCCCGAGCTGGCCGAGCACGTCCGCGCGCTTGCCGACCGGCTGACGCGGGCCGCGGGCGCGTGATCGAACCGCGGCGACTCGTCCTGCGAATGAGCCCGGAAAGCAGAAACCCGTTCTCACAAGGAGCCTTTCGATGCGCTTCATTCCAACCAAGCTGCATGCGCCGCTCGACTACATCGTCGGGGTCGCGCTCATCGCAGCTCCCTGGATCTTCCAGTTCTCCGAGCACACCGCAGCCACCGTGGTTCCGATCGTGCTCGGCATCGGGCTGATCCTCTACAGCCTGTTCACCGACTACGAGCTCGGCGTCTGGCGTGTGTTCCCGATGAGCATCCACAACCTCATCGACATCGCGGCGGGGGCGGTGCTCGTGGCGTCGCCGTGGATCTTCGGCTTCGCGGACGAGTCAGCGAACGTCTGGGTCCCGCACGTCGTCGTCGGCCTGGCCGCGATCTTCCTCGGCCTCACGACGAAACAGGCGGGCGGCTACAGCTACCGCAAGTCCGTCGACGCGACGCCGACGACGTAGCAACACCACTGTGAGCGCGGCGGGCTGCACGCCCGCCGCGCGAAGCGTGACCCAGAGCTGACTTCCGAGCGATCGCTGCTGCTACCGTCGCGTCGAAGGGGGCTCGACGTGGACGAAGACCGGCTCGAGCGACGACTTACGCGCGCCAACGCGCTCCGGCTCGCGGCCGCCGGCGCAGCGGGGCTCGCGCTCGGCGTCCGCTCCGCAACAGCCGCCGTGACCGACGGAGCAGCCGTCGAAGCAGCTGCACGCGCCTTCCTCGCGTCGCTCTCACCCGTCGACCGCGACCGAGCGACCTTCGCGTTCGCGGGCGACGAGCGCACTCGCTGGCACTGGACCGTGCCCTCGTCCGTGCCGCGGAATGGTCTTCCCATGGGTGCGATGTCGGACGAGCAGCGACGGCTTGCGCTGGCCATGTTGCGCGCCAGCACCTCGGCGGTCGGGTACCGAAAAGCGCTCGACATCATGGCGCTCCAGGGCGTGCTGCGGCGCATGAACACCGGCATCAGCGATCCCTTCGATCCCGATCTGTTCTACGTCTCGGTCTTCGGCACGCCTGGCGCCCGGACGTGGGGCTGGCGGTTCGAGGGACACCACCTCTCCAGGCATTTCACCGTCGTCGGGAACACCGTCGTCGCCGAGCCGTTCTTCCTCGGCGCATGGCCCACGCGGGCGGGAAGCGCGTTTCGCTCGGTCGCGAAGGGTGATCGGACGATGCCGCGCGAGGAAGATGCCGCGCGGGAGATCGTTCTCTTGCTCGACGGCGCGCTCCGGAGGCGGGTCGTGTTCTCGCAGGAGTCGCTGACCGACCACCTCACGCAGAACGCCGTCCAGGTGAGCCCGCTCGAACGTGTGGGCGTCCTCGCCGGCGACCTCCCGTCCGGTGCACAGCGGCGGGTGCGCGAGATCGTGCGCACGTACCTCGCGAACCATCCGGCGGTGATGGAGCGCAAGGCGCTAGCCCGGGTCGAGCGGGCGGGGTTCGAGCGCATCCGCTTCGGCTGGGCCGGCAGCACGCGACCCGGGGTGCCGCACTACTACCGGCTCCAGGGCCCGACCTTCGTGCTCGAGTTCGACAACTCGCGGAACAGCGGCACCCACATCCACAGCGTCTGGCGCGACTTCGAGCGCGACTTCGGGCGGCACCTCCTCTAGGAGGGCACCGTCGGAATCCACTTCCTCCGTCCCGCCGTACGTCCTCGAGGAGCAGCCGAATGACGGAGATCCAGCGGTATCTGGCGGAAGAGATCGCGGAGGACCATGCGGATGGCCTGGTCTCCCGGCGCGAGGCGCTGCGCCGGCTGGGGCTGCTCGGCTTGAGCGGAGCGGCGGCTGCGTCCTTGCTCGCGGGAGTCGTGGTGGAGCAGGCCAAGGCGTTCGCGGCCGGATCGGCGGGCGCAGCATCGGCTCGTGAACCGCAGGAGAAGGAGGTCGAGGCCGCAGCGCTTCAGACCCGCGAGATCACGTTTCGTGGTCCGGGCGGCCGACGGCTGATGGGCGCGTGGGCGCCGGCACGCCGGGCGCGCGGCGGCGTACTCGTGATCCACGAGAACCGCGGGCTCAACGACTCGATCCGTGCGATAGCGGGACGCCTCGCGGCAAGCGGCTACTCGGCGTTGGCGATCGACTTGCTGTCCGAGGAGGGCGGGACGGGATCGTTTGCCGACGAATTCGAGGCCATGGCTGCGCTCGGCGCCGCTCCTCCGTCCCGCTTCGTCGCGGACATGAAGGCGGGCGTGACGGAGCTTCGCCGCCGGCTCCCGGGCAAGAAGGTCGCTGCGACGGGCTTCTGCTTCGGCGGCGGCATGACGTGGCTCCTGCTGGCGTCGAAGGAAGCTCGGCTCGCGGCTGCAGTCCCCTTCTACGGCCCGTTCCCGGAGAACGGGAATCTCGCCGGCTCCAGGGCGGCGGTGCTCGGGATCTACGCCGAGCTCGATTCGAGGGTCAACGCAACTCGCTCCGCTGCACGCGCTGCTCTACGCAGGGCGGGACTACGGCACCAGATCGTCACGTACCCCGATGTCGACCACGCGTTCTTCAACCCGACGGGATCTCGTTACAACCGCGAAGCGGCAACGGCGGCCTATCGCCGGATGCTGGCCTGGTTCGGCACCCACGTCGCGACCTAGCCGCGCACGACGCGTAGTCTCGATGTTTCGGTTCTCGGCGTCCGCGCGATGAGATTCGTTGCGGGCCGCAGTCTCTAGGTCATGAGCAAAGTGAGAACTCACATCTCGGTGTCGGCGGACGGCTACGTCGCCGGCCCCAACCCGACCCTCGAGCAACCCCTCGGCGCGGGCGGCGAAAGCCTGCATGAGTGGGTAATCGGGCTGAGAGCATGGCGCGAGCCCCACGGCCTGGATGGGGGCGAAGTGAACGCGAGCACGCCCGTCATGGAGGAGTCACTGGCGAAAGTCGGAGCCGAGATCATGGGCCGTGGGAAGTTCGGGGGCGGGCCCGGACCCTGGGCCGACGATCCGTGGCCAGGGTGGTGGGGTGACGTGCCCCCGTTCCACATGCCTGTCTTCGTCGTTACGCACTACGAGCGGGAGCCACTGACACTCGCGGACACGACGTTCACCTTCGTGACGGACGGGATCGAGTCGGCCCTCCACCAGGCTCGCTCAGCCGCGGCCGGAAAGGACGTCTTCATCGGAGGTGGCGCCGACATCATCAACCAGTACCTGGCGGCGGGGCTCGTCGACGAGTTCGAGCTCCACATCGTCCCGCTGCTACTCGGCGGTGGGGCTCGGCTCTTCGACGGGCTCGGACCCGATCTCCAGCTCGAGCAAACTCGCGCCGTCGAGGCGCCTGGAGTCACCCACGTCAAGTACCGCGTTGTCAAATGAGGAGGAGGCCACGATTGAACACGCCACCCGTCGTCTCGCCGCAAGAATGGGAGGACGCCCGCGAGGAACTGCTGGTCAAGGAGAAGGAGCTGACCCGCGCCCGCGACGCGCTCGCCGCCGAGCGCCGCCGGATGCCGAGGATGGCCGTCGAGAAGGAGTACCGGTTCGAGGGTCCGCAGGGCTCGGCGAGCCTGCTCGATCTGTTCGAGGGGCGCCGTCAGCTGATCGTCTACCGCTTTTTCTACGGTCCGGATGTGACGACGACGGTGGGCGGCACGTACCCGGAGCGGGCGTGCGTCGGCTGCTCCTTCCTCGCCGACCAGGTCGCGCACCCTGCACACCTGAACGCGCGGGACACGACGCTCGCGTTCGTCTCGCGCGCCCCTCAGGCCGAGATCGACGGCTTGAAGGAGCGCATGGGCTGGGAGATCCCCTGGTACACGATCACTGACGACTTCGACGCCGACTTCGGCGTGGACGAGTGGCACGGCACCAATGCCTTCCTCCGCGACGGCGAGCGGATCTTCCGCACCTACTTCGTCGACAGTCGGGGCGACGAGGCGATGGGGAGCACATGGAGCTACCTCGACATCACGGCGCTCGGCCGTCAGGAGGAGTGGGAGGACTCGCCCGAGGGCTCTCCGCAGACGCCGCCCTACCAGTGGTGGAACTACCACGACGCGTACGACACCGCCGCGTGACGCCCGACCACCTCGACGCCTACCGTCTCGCCTCCCACCTGCCGGTGGCCGGGAAGCAGTTGTAGCGCATTCCCTCGTACTCGAGGGTGGACGGGCCGAGGCTGACCGTCCCGGACGCTGTCACGCCGGAGGGGTCCAGGAGCCCCGAGACGCTGGCCGTGCCCGAGATGAGTCCCTCCACGGGAAGTCGGCTCGACCCAAAGCCGAGATGTCCTCCGATCCGGACCGAGCCCGTGTATGTCAGCGATACCTCGATCTCCGAAGGGGGAGCCCCGCCGGGGAAGCAGCGGACTACGACCGCGGACTCGAAGTGCGTGACCTCCCGCCCGCTCGCCGACACGTCGAAGCAGACGCCCGGGCCCTGGAGCGTGAATCCGCAGTACCTTCCCGGGACCCCTGCAGGCGGTGGCTGTGATGCCGACCAGGTGACGCCAGCTGTGCAGGGGTAGGTTCCCTGCGCGGTCACGACGCTCGTCGAGACCGTCGCCGTCCCCTGGACCGACGTTTTCGAGAACCGGCCCGCGACTGTGCGTGTAGATGCGCCGACGGTTGACGTGAGCGAGAAGCGCCCATCCGCACCGATCGCTTGAGGCTCGGGGAACGACAACCTCGCTCGCGCCGTCGAGAGTGGTGTGGGGCCGGTACAGGGAGCGTCGACGTCGAACCGCAGACCGCTGAACGTGCGGCCGCCCGCGTCCACGGTGAGAAGGACCTCCTTGCGCTGCGACGTGCCGCCACCGAATGGGCCCGACTGCGCCAGCGGCGGAGGGGAAGGCGGCGCAGGCGTTCGAACGGTTCCCGTGTAGACGGCGACGACCGGGTACGCGATCGGCGCGCAACGCGGGCCTGCGCGTGAGACGCCGCTACCGGTCATCCCCTCGTACGCCCCGGAACCCGAAAGGACCTGCCACGTTCCGCGACCGCGCGAGCACGGACGCACGTCTCGGATCCGGATCGTGCCCTGCCGGCCGGCGAGCGCCTCCGTGAGCTGCAGCCGACCTTTCGCGAGTTTGCGACTGGCGCGGACCGATCCCGCGTCCGAGAGTGCGCCGACGATCGTGAAGGTGCCGACCGTCGAGGTGCGGAAGCGGACCTCGATTCGAACGCGTCCTCCGGCGACGAGGAACGCGGCGCGCGCGGGCGTCCCTGCCACGATCGCCGAAGCGGCGCCGGCGGTTGCCGGGCCCGAGAGCGAGGCTCCGCACGCGAGCAGGGCAAGCGCCGAAGCGATGGTCATCCCGAGAATCCCGATCGAGGTCAGTCGCATGGGTGCATGGTCGTCGCTCTTGGAAAGAGCGAGGGAGCCGCCCGGCGCGGCTCCCTCGACACGTCTAAGCGACTACGGATTGAAGAGGCAGGAGCGCGACTCGAGAACCGGACCCTTGCCCTGGTGAAGCCCGGGAGCCACCGGTCCTTGCGGTCCACCAATCCCCGGAGGATTCAGTAGGCCGCCGTGCGTGTGGTGATTGGCGTGGTACTGCAGGAAAGCGCCCCAGTTGGATGACTGGTCCCCGTCGACGCATACCTTGGGGCCGACCTCCACGAGACTTCCGTTCTCCTTCACGAGAAAGTGCTTGTGTGGCGTAAACGCCGCCGACGGTTCCAAGCCGGGGTCAGCGACTGCGACTCCGACGACCGTGCCGATCAGTGCCACGGAGGTGGCAAGAAGTACAACGAGCTTCCGCATCCCGATCCCCTTTTCTGTTGATGTTTGCGAAGCGGCAGCATTCTCTGCGTGCCTGAGGCAGAAAATCAACGCAAGATCATTTGCTCGCCACTCGCAGTGGGCGCTGGCGATTGTCAGTAGCCACTGCTGCCGCAAACACCGAACTGCCGCCTGGCTGTGCGGAAAGTCAACGCAGGACCCCTTGCATGACCGGCGTGGCCGCGTAGTGCGGCCGAGTCTCGGCTACCCGCCGGGCTTTGATCGTTTGGACGCGCCTACGGCGTCGACGCCATCAGCTCCACCGAATCGGGCCTGCGCCGCCTGACGGGTGACACCCAGGGCCTCTGCGATTTGAGCCCACGTGTGGTTGGCTTTCCGCGCCTCCTCGACCATCTCGGCCAGCACCTTCTTCGCCTCGACCTCGATGGTCGACAGCGCGCGGATCGCAACCAGTGGTTCACTCGTGACCCTCAACAGGTACGAGGCCTCGGCCGCTGCCTGGCTGAAGTGCAGCGAGTAGACCGGGTCTCGATTGCGGGAGCCTTCGGCCATAGGAGCAGGCTACTCCGTTTTCCAGAGCTGGGCACTCGCAAACCAAGTTGGCGGGCGCCCGACCGGGCGACTGTCGGAAAGACGGAGAGCCGCCCGAAGGCGGCTCTCCTGAGATTCGTTGGGCCGTTCGAGATAGCCGCCTTTACGGCAGCTCCCCGTGGCAGGAGACGCTCACGTTGCCGCTCTTGGTTTCGACCGCGTCGCACTCCAGGGTGCCAAACGCGTACGTGGTGTGGGTCGTCTCGGTCACGGCGGTTTGCCCAGCGACAAGATCAGCCTTGCAAGCCGTCTTGGTCTGGCCACTCGGGCTGGTGACGATTACGCCAGCCCCTTCCACATAGAACTTGCCCGTCGTCGGTGACAAGAAACCGCATCCGATCTGGTTGACCACGTCGGCCCCGCCGCCGGGCTCAGCGCCCGCCGTCGTCGGAACGACCATGACGCTTGCCGCCGCGGCAACGAGCGCGGCCAGCACGAGAAGCTTCTTCATATTCCGCCCCTTCCTTGCCTGCCCTCATCGGGTGGCTACGCGCCATCCGAGTCCGCGGACGCTCTCACACTGCGGAAGGCATGTCAAGCCGGTTTGGCATCACGAACAAGGCGAGCTGACAAGACCCCTTGGCGCACCTCCTGCCCGCGTTGCGGTCGAAGCCGGCGAGGTAGCTGGGAGTGGTACCCGACTCTCGGAGCGGCCGGGGATCGCGAAGCGCGGCCGTGTCACCTACGGCATGCGTTCGCGACGGGATGGTCACGTTCGGCTGTTCTCGCTCAGGAAGCGGAAGACAGCGTCGCTGGTTTGCCTGCGGATGTCCGCCGGTGCGAACGTGAGGAGGTCGGAGCCGTGGAAGCTGGAGTCGATGAGCACCAGCTCTTTGGGCTCCTCGGCGGCATCGAACATCCTTCGCGCCTCCACGGCGAACCGGACACTCTTGACGCCGGGCCGAAATAGCCCGGGCTCGTGCGGCTGAACCTCCTTCGCGCCCGCGACGAACAGCTTCGGCTCGTCGATCTGCCTGAGCCGTGCCGGCGTGGCGTCGTTTGCTTGCGGTACCCCGACGTAGTACTTCGCGGGAAACTGCGGAGTCGAGAGCGACACCAAACCCGAAAGATCCACTCCAGGGATGCGTGCCGCGTGCAAGGCGGCCATCCCACCCATGCTTGCTCCGATGAGGAAGATCTTCTTCGCGCCTCGCGTCTTCATGAATGCAACCGCGGCCACCGCATCCCGCCAGACGTTTCCGAACTGGATGAGGCCTTCGGAGCAGGCGCGCTTGCTGTCGCAGAACCCCCGGAAGTTGAAGGTCAGGACCGTGTACCCCCGGCTGACGAGGGCGGGGACGAACCGCAGCCAGCCGTCTTGTCCGATCCCCTGGCTGTACCCATGGGCGAGGATCACGCCGACGTTGCCGGTCCCCGAAAGTCGCCCGACCAGCTCGACACCGTCCTTGGCGGAGAATCGAACCGGGCGGGAGCGCGCGCTCTGCGACGACGCTCTCGGCGACGAGGAGGCGTTCTCCGTCGCCGTTGCCTCGGCGTCCGCTCGAGAGGTTCGCGGGCCGTCCGAGTAGGCGGCGGTCGCCGTAGCAAGTGAGATCAGGGCGAGCGCGAGAACGAGAACGAGAACGAGTTTCACGTGGGCCTCCTTGGGCGATGGGGAGCGCCAATCGTGGGCGATCGGCTCTAAAAGCCGGCTGAAATCGCCTAACGTTTCGCTAAGAGAGGAGAGCGGCGTGGAATTTCGAATCCTCGGACCGCTCGAGGTGCGCGACAACGGACGTGTCCTCGAGCTTGGCGGAGCGAAGCAGCGGGCAGTTCTGGCACTGCTGCTTCTGCAGGCGAACGAGGTGGTCGCTCTCGACCGGCTGATCGACGGCATCTGGGGCGAGCGGCCACCGGATACCGCTGCGACTGCCGTGCACGGGTCGGTCTCGCGGCTACGGAAGGTCCTCGAGCCCAACGGCGCGCCGTATCAACTCATCCGGACTCAGGCCCCGGGCTACGTCTTCGCCGCGGGTCCGGAGGCGGTCGACCGTTACCGCTTCGAGCGCCTTGCCGCCGAAGGAAAGACCGCGCTCGACGAGGGAGACGCCGCGCTCTCGGCAGACCTGCTACGCGAAGCCCTGGCCCTGTGGCGCGGCCCGGCCCTCGCGGACATCGCGTTCACGATCGCCGACCGTTCCGAGATCGATCGCCTCGACGAGGAATGGCTCTCGGCGGTCGAGGAGCGGATCGACGCCGACCTCGCTCTCGGGCGCCACGCGCTGCTCGTTCCGGAGCTGGAAGCCCTCGTCGCCCGTCATCCACTGCGCGAGCGTCTTCGCGGGCAGCTCATGGTTGCGCTCTACGGGGCCGGCCGGCAGGCGGACGCGCTGGAGACGTATCGCGACGCGAGCCGGTTGCTCGACGAAGAGCTCGGAATCGCACCGGGGCCCGCGCTGCGTGAGCTGGAGCGGCGGATACTGCTTCAGGACCCGGAGCTCGGGACGCCGCGCCCGCCGCCACGCGCGAGACGACTCCGTTCCACACGCGCTCGCCTTGCGTTCGCCTTCGCAGGACTCGCCCTCAGCCTGCTCGGGGTGCTGGCCCTCGGCGCCATGCGTCGGCGACGAGGCGCCGCCGGTCGACCGCGTGCGCCTCAACGGGGTCGGCGCGATCGATCCGGCGTCGAACAAACTGGTGCAGTCGACGCCCGTTGGCGAGTACCCCTTGCACCTCGCGGTCGACGACGGATCGGTCTGGGTCGCAAATGCCGGCGACCACACCGTGTCGCAGATCGAGAGCCGCACCGGGCAAGTGACCACCACGAAAGGTCTCACGGGAGCACCGGTGGCGTTGAATGTCAGCCGTGGCGTCGTCTGGATCGCGATGACCCACTTCGACCAGCCGACGTCGATCGTGCGCCTGACGGGCGTCCCGAACGAGTCCGCAGCGCACGTCGTGGAGCTCGAGAAGGGCCCGGGAGAGCTGATTCCCGTGCTGACGAGCGGCTCGAGTGGTCTCTGGGCGAGCCTGTTCGCGGAGCCCGACACGTTCGTTCTGAGCCCGGGCGGCGCGATCCATCGGCTCGACGTGCTTCCCGCCGGCTGCAATCCGGTCGGGAGCGGCATCGCCGCGGGCACGGTCTGGATCGGCTGCGACGACGGTCGTGTCGTGCGCGTCGACGAGGCGACGCGACGGCCTGTGGCGACAACACGTGTCGGAACGTTTCTTTCCGATCTCGCCGTAGGCGCGGACGCTGTGTGGGCGACCGATTCGGTCGAGGACGTGGCTTGGAGGATCGACGCGGCGACGGGGCGAGCGACGCGCACGATCCCCGTCGGAGAGCGACCCTCGGGGATCGCGATCGGCTTCGGGTCGGTGTGGGTCGCGAGTCGCAACAGCGGCACCGTGTCGAGGATCGACCCCGATTCGAATCGTGTCGTCGCCACGATCCGCGTTGGACGCGACGTGGGCCCGATCGCGGTCGGTGACAGGAGCGTCTGGGTCGGCCGTCAGGGCGTCGTGACGCCGCATTAGAGGGTTCGCGCGACGAACTGCCGCATCAGTGCGGCAGCCGAATCAGTCGATGGCAGGCCGGGCGATGGCGGGTGGCTGGCGACCGGCGAGGAGCCAGCCGGCCGCGGCAGCCGTCAGAGGGAGGCCGACGACGATGAGCACGAGCGGGAGGACCGGGATCCGACCCAGATAGCCGAGGTCGTCGGAGTACGTCGCGGCGAGCGCGAGATAGGCGCCGGCCACGCCGAGGAGCGCGCCGAGGAGGGCGAGCGCGCCGGCGGTCGCAGCGGTCAGCGTGCGGCGGATCCTGCTCGTCGCGCCGGCCGCGGTCAGAGTGCGCAGGTCGCCGGCGCTCTCGCTGCGGATCAGGCCGACGGTCATGGCGAGGATCGCAAGCGCGAGAAGGGCGCCGGCCGCGATCGCGATGGCCATGGTCGTTGCGAAAGAGGTGCTCTCTCGCCGGGTCTCGATCGCCAAGCCGTTGTCGGCCGCGAGCGCGCGGGCATCGGCGACCTGCTGGCTCGTCAAGGGCCGGCCCGACTCGACGATCCAGCCGGACGAGACCTGTCGGAAGCCCAGGCGGCGCAGACCGTCGAGGGTGATGAACGAGGCCGGCAGGAGGCCGCCCTCCCCCCTCGGAAACCCGAAGAGCTTCCGGTTGTCGATCCTCTGGACGTTGGTGACGGGGAGCTCGGCAATCTCGAACCGCTTCGTCCGCTTCGCGACGGGCACGACGAGCTCGCCGGTGTCGACGCTCGGGTCGGCGAGGAAGTCCGTGCCCGGATCGACCGAGGCGGGGTCGATCCCGATGTACCGAAGCAGCGCGGGCGTCGCGACGTAGAGGCGCGACTCGAGGAGCCAGCAGTCCGTCTCACTCATGCAGAGGAAGGCTCTCCTCGACCAGCTCCCGCTGTCGGGATCGCCGATGTAACGGTAGACACCATGCGTGTCGTAGACCCGAACGCCGTCGATCGTGCCGGGCTGGTGGCCGGGCTGGTGGGCTCTGTGCAGCGGTATGACCGCCGCATCGTCGAGATCCGCCGCGAGCCGGCGGACGCCGACCGCCATGCGCTCCCGCTCGGCAGCCGTCAAGACTGCCACGAAGTCCGGCTCCGAGGGCGGACCCGTGTGCACGCGGATCTGTCGCGTGGAGAGGTTGGGCGGCTCGCCGGCCGACTTCCCCTCCTCTGCCGCGGCGACGACGACGACCGCCGCCGCGATCCCAAGTGCGAGGGTGATCGCGGCGAGGGCTGAGCCCGATCGGGCCTGGTAGCGGGCGAGGTCCCGCAGCGCGAGGCGCACGGCGATCGGGAAGCGTCCGGCCGCCCGGGCGACGAGGCGAATCGCCAGCGGCCCCAGCAGAAGCGTGCCGAGGATCGTCGCCAGGATTCCGGCGATGATGAGCGGCGGGCTGCTCCGGTTGGCGAGCGCGAGGCTGGCGATTCCCGCCGGGATCAAGACAGCGGCGACGAGCGCCGAGCGGTGTGCCGGCTTCGGCCTGGGGGGTCGCGCCGAGAGTGCGAGCGTGACCGGGACGCGCGCCACCGCTCGCCCGGGCCACCAGGCTGCGCCGGTCGCCCCGAGCACGGCAACGAGGACGACCATCGCGAGCAGCGCCCACGGCAGGCCGAGCGGGTCGATGCGATGGCCGAACGCCGGCTCGAGCGTCGGGACGAGCGCGACCCAGAGCGCGAGACCCGCGATCGTCCCGAGCAGCGCACCGATCGCGCCGACGACGGCGCCGTTCGTGAGAAGCACGAGCCGGAGGTGCTTCCCGGTCGCACCGATCGCAGCGAGCATGCCCAGCTGGCGGAGCCGTCGTTGAGCGATGACGGCGAAGCCGGCGGCGGCGACGAGCGTGGCCAGCAGCAAGAAGACCGTGGCCACGGAGAACATCGCCAGCGCGTCCGCCCCCCGGTTGACGCGCGAAGCCGTGGACCCCACCAACGCGGACCGGTTTCCCAGCTCCTCCACGAAGGCGTCCACCGAGCCGGCGTCGGCGTCGACGAGGACCGTGACGTGATCCGGTCGTCCCGCGGACGAGGTGGAGACAAGGGCGAACTCGTCGCTGAGGTCACGTGGGTTCTCGACGATGCCGACGACCGTCCGGCGACCGCCGTCGAGGGTAAGCGTCTGCCCGATCTCGAGCCCCAGCAGCGTGGCGACGCCGTCGGTGACGGCAGCTTCGTCGGCTCCGTTCGGGTAGCTCCCTCGGCTGAGCGCCAGGCGCGCGCCACCGTACGCCCCGCGCGGGTCCTGGGCACGGAACTCGACCCTGTCGACGCCGCCGGGAACGGTCAGTGAGCGGTGGCCGATGACGTCGATCGTCCCGAACCGCTCCTTGGCGGCTGCGACACCCGACGCCAGCAGGCGGGGATCGCCGCCGTCGAACCGGAACAGGTGATCGGCTGAGCCGAACTCGGCCTCCTCGGCGGGCGCCGAGTTGTAGGCGACCGTGACGCTTCCGATCGCGGCCGTGACCGCGACGGTGAGGAGCGCGGTCACCAGGATCTGCTGGCGCCACTCGCGACGGAACATGCGCCACGCCCAGCGGACGACCGCGCGGCGGGCGGCAACGCCGCCGTTCCTTGGGCCTCGCAGCTCCGAGTGAGCGACCGTCGTCATCGCCGATCAGCAGCCGCGAGCAGCGACTCAGGGCCGGGCGGCGCGTTCGTCTGGTCGACGACGTGGCCGTCGCGGAGGAAGACGACGCGGTCGGCCCACGAGGCCAGGTGCGCCTCGTGGGTCACGACGACACCGGCGACGCCCCGCTGAGTAGCGGCGCGCAGCAGGCGCATGACCGCCTCGCCGTTCACGGAGTCGAGCGCGCCAGTCGGCTCGTCGGCGAGCAGCAAGTCCCGCTCGCCCACGATCGCCCGGGCGATCGCGACGCGCTGGCGCTCGCCGCCTGAGAGCTCGTCCGGGTAGCGATCCGCGTGAGCGGCGACGTCGAGCTCCTCCATGGCCTCGAGGCCCGTCGTGCGTGCGGCTCGGGCGCGGACGCCGTCGAGCTCGAGAGGCAGGGCCACGTTCTCGACCGCGGTCAGGGCCGGAAGCAGGTTGAAGTCCTGGAAGACGTAGCCGATCGACCGGCGGCGCATCTTGGCCCGATCCGAGCGCGAAACGGACGCCAGGTCGACGCCGTCGACGATGACGTGGCCGCTGGTCGGCTCCTCGAGGCTGCCGGCAATCGTCAAGAGCGTGCTCTTGCCGGAGCCGCTTGGCCCCATGATCGCCACGAGCTCGCCCCGCTCGACCGAGAGATCGACGTCGCGCAGCGCGCGCACCTCCGCCGGCCCGGAGCCGTAGACCTTTGAAACCTGCTGCAGTTCGAGCGCGCTGGTCATTGCGAGACCTCCATCGTGCGAGTCGGTTCGATAGGGATGTCGGCCGCGGCGGGAGGCGCCACGGGCAGCCGCTGCTTCAAGCGGACGTCGGCAGCGTCGAGCCAGCGGACGATCGCTTCCAGCCGGAAGAGCTCCGCGTCGGCGACGAGCGCCAGCGCGACGTCCTCCTCGCCGGCCGCCGCCTTGATCTGCGTGTAGCCCTGCATCACCTCGATCACGTGCCGCCGGTGCACCTGCAGGATCTCGTGGACATCGGTCCCGGGGACCTGGAGGGCGACGAGGACCTTGATCACGAGCTCGTCGCGCGGAGGAGGCACGAGCTCGGGCGGGGTGCGAAGCCAGTCAGCCAATGCGCGCTCACCCGCGGTCGTGATCCGGTACCGCTTCTGCGATCGCTCGCCTTCCCCGTCGTCGGACTCGACGAGCCCGTCGCGTTCGAGGCGCTGGAGCGTCGTGTAGACCTGCCCGACGTTGAGCGGCCAGACCTCGCCCGTCCGCGACTCGAACTCGTTCTGCAGCCGCAGGCCGTACTTCGGGCTCTCGGTCAAGAGTGCGAGAAGGGCATGGGGAACGCTCACGGCCGGCTCCTCTTCGTCGTCATACTGAGTAGTATACTGAGTATTCTCAGCTCGCGCAAGGACGCAGTACAGTCCGGTACTTCATGAGCGACACACGTGAGGGCGGCTGCGCCTGTGGGGAGGTTCGCTACCGGCTGACGTCCGATCCGCTCTTCGTCCACTGCTGCCACTGCCTGAACTGTCAGCGACAGACCGGGAGCGCGTTCGTCATCAACGTGTTGATCGAGTCCGACCGGGTCGAGCTCCTCGCGGGCGACCCTCAGCCGGTCTCCGTCCCTCGCAGCGGCGGGAAGAAGCAGAAGATCTGGCGCTGCCCGACCTGCCAGGTCGCGGTCTACAGCCAGTACACCCGCGCGTCCGTGCGCTACGTTCGCGCCGGAACGCTCGACGATCCAGCATCGGTCGCGCCGGACGTCCACATCTTCACGCGGTCGAAGCTGGCGTGGGTCGAGATCCCGGAGTCGGTGCCGGCGTTCAACGTCTACTACGACACGAACAAGCTCTGGCCGGCCGCGAGCCTCGAGCGCCTGCAGGCACTCAAGAGGCCGGCACGGACCGGCCGGAGGCGAACGGCGAGTTGATCCAGACCGGTTCGGTCTCTGACGATCAGTCGGGACGCTTCATGTACAGGTCGGCGAACTCGCGGCACCGGCCATCGTCGTCGAAGTCGAGCAGGAAGACATTCCGGAACTCGCTCTCGACAGTGCTGCCGTCGGCCGCGAGGTAACGCGACACGCCGACGGCGACCGCGCGATCGTCGTGTACGACCCACGGGTGGTACTCGGCAGACCAGGATCCAGGGGGGTCCTGGTGTTCGAGCCAGCTCGCGACGATCGCGTCCCGCCCCCGAACGTGATTCGGTGTCGGCTCGTCCCACGGTTGGTACCGGTACACCGCGTCCTCGCTGAAGAGCTTCGCGATTGCGTCTGGGTCGTACGACCTCCACGCCTCGACGTAGTCCCTGAGCCACCGTGCCACACCAGCCTCGTCCACAGCGGCAGGCTAACCGCAGTCAGCGGCCGACACTACTCCTCGATCAGCACGGCCCGCGCTGGAGCCCCGTCGGAGCCCTCGAGTCGAAGAGGGAGACAGACGAGGCGGTAGGAGCCAGGCTCGACGGCACGTAGGTCGAGCCCCTCGATCGGAATCACGCCCGCGCCGAGGAGCTCGCGGTGCGCCTCCTCGTCCCCGATCGAGAGATAGTCGATTCCGATCACGCGAATGCCGCGGTCGATCACGAAGCGCGCGCCGCCTCCGGTGAGCCGGATGAAGTCTCGGGTGAACTCGTCGCGCTCCCACAGCCGGCTGTTCCGCGTCTTCAGGAGCACCCGCTCGGCGCCTGCAGGAACGTCGAGCGCGGCGAGCGCGTCCCAGTCAGGGTCGCGGTCCAGCGACGTCGCATCGACGACCACCGCCGGTCCGATCAACGGCTCGAGGGCGATCGCCTCCGAGCCCGGCGCCCCGTCGAGGAAGTGGAGCGCCGCGTCCACATGCGTACCGGTGTGGACGCCGAGCTCGAGCCGGCTCACGTTCGCATGCGCACCGTCGCCGATCGACTGCACGCGCTCGAGGGCTACCTCGGGGTTGCCGTCGTAGATGACCATCCCGGGCCGGACGGGGACGGAGATGTCGTAGATCTTCACGCGGGGAGTAGATCATTGCCGGCGACATCGATGGGATGTGCGCGGGACTCCGCAGGACGCCCGCCGGATTACTCGAGACGGTGCCCACCGATGTCGTAGGGGACGTTCACGGTCTCGTCGGCGCCGGGGTTGGGGCGCCAGCCGCCCGAGAAGGTGCCGTCCTCGCGCCACTCGCCGGTGAACGTCGCGTCGAGCGGCCCGTACGCCACCTCGATGGTCACGCTGTCGCCCTGGACGTCCCACCGGTACGGCAACGGCGTCGGCGAGAAGCCCGAGAACACGGTCGAGGGGAAGGTGTCGGTCTCCGGGTCGTAGCCGATCAGCTCCAGGGCGTCGATCTGCATGCCCATGAAGTCGATGCGCACCCGCTGTTCGAGGAAGAAGCCGCGCGACAGCCAGCGAAACGTCGTCTCGCCTTTGATGTTCTTCTCGTCGGAGCCGACCAGGTTGCCTTCCATGCTCCACGTGCCGACGAGGCGGTCCAGGCGCCTCAGTGCAGGGTCCGGCTGCGGCAGGCCGGGGATCTCGGACATGACAGTCCTCCTTTGCTTGATCAGTCGATCTTGGCGGGCCCCACGGCATCATGAGTGGGGCAGGCTCACTGGCGGGGTGCGCGCGCTCGACTGTTCCCATCGCCAACCGGGGAGCTCCTCGACCTCGACAACTTCCATCGCCGTGAGTGGTCGCCGGCGATCGAGGCGTCGGGGATCGCGACGCCCGCCCGCATCTACGACCTGCGCTCGACCTTCGCCTCGAACGCTCTCGCGGGCGGCGTCACCGTGTTCGAGCTGGCCCGCCTGATGGGGACCTCGGTGCGGATGATCGAGAAGCACTACGGGGCGCTGCTCGAAGGCGCTCACGCGGGCCTCGTGACCCGACTTGATGCGCTCGAAGCCGAGCTCGCTCGGGCGACGGGCACGCGGGAGGTCTAGGGCACTACGCAAGAGCATCCCGCACGAGTTGATCCGCCTCGAGGTTCCACTCCCGAGGCACCCAACTGATGCGGAAGCTCCTGAACCCAGCGCGGAGACCGTTCGCAACTTCGTGCAGCTCATGGAGATGTGCTTGTCTCACCGCGGAATCACCGTTTACTTGGTCCACCACGAGCTCAGAGTCCGTGTAGACCCTGATTCGCTCGACTCCGTGAGCGCGGGCAAGCCTCAATCCCTCGATCAACGCTTGGTACTCCGCCACGTTGTGGGTGGCAGGACCGATCGCCTTCGAGATCTGAGCCACGTTGACTAGACGGCGCGTTCGCAGGAGCGCACCAATCGCCGCGTGGCTCAACGGCTCTCCGGGGCGGCGTCGCAAGTTGCCCCCATCAGTGTTGAGAAGGTAGTACCCGTAATTCATGGCGGCCATCTCTGCGCCCGTCGGCCTCACCAGGCGTCTCTGGCTCGGACTCCGACTTCTCGCCGAGCAGAACGCGGCGCACGAAGTCCGAGCGCGTCTCGCGCGGCAGGCGCGGCTCCGACGTCCAGACGCCGTCGGCGATCGTGGGAGTGGCGAGCAGGTGAGCGGCCATCTCGACAGGCGGCAGCTCGCGCCAGGACGCCTTGCGGGGCTTCCTCGGCTCGGTCATCGGCGGTGATCCTGGCGGGCTCGTCGGAGGTCTAGGCCACTAGTAGGGCACGAGGTCCGCCTGCGTCCCACTCCTTCGACACGAAAGCCCCCTGCGTGCGGGGGCTTCGTGGACGGGAGCGACGGGACTCGAACCCGCGACCTCCGGCGTGACAGGCCGGTACGGGCTCAACCGATACAGCCGGCTCCCACCCGGAATTACCGGCTTGAGCAGGCATTTCGTGTTCGCTTGAACCGGCTGTGACGGGCTACGACCGGCTACCACCCGGTAGAGCCTGTGTAGTACGTGTGGAGTCGTGCTGGTGTCGAATCAGGCAACCCGTTCGCGAGATACACACGAGTCTTACGCGGCCGCGAACGCCGGGTGGCTGAACGGGCGTGAGCTAGGCGGTGCGTTGCTCGCGGGCGAGCGCGACCAGGCCCTCGTAGTCCTCCGCGCACGCCCGGCAGTTGCTCAGGTGCTCGGCGACGGCCGGGAGGAACCCGCGGACGTTCCGCCCCTCGAGCTCGCCCTCCACGTACTCGGCGAGGAGCGCCAAGGTTTCCTCGCAGCCGGCGTCATCGCCCCGAGTCCCGAGCAACCGCGTCAACAGATCGCGTTCGTTCATTTCGCCTCCGCCTGCTCCAGATGCCCTTCGCGCTCGAGGCGCAGACGGAGCTTCCGCCGTGCGTCGTGGAGCACCTTGTAGATTGCGCCTCGGGTCGACTGCAGCTGCTCGGCGAGCACGTCGATCTGCACGTCGTTCAGCGCCACCGCGACGAACACCTCGCGCTGGCGCGATGTCAGCTCCTCTGCCACCGCCCGGCGCAGGGCGCGCAGAAGCTCCACGGACTCCAGCCGCGCCTGTGCGCCGCTCGCGCCCTCGGCCAGCCGATCCCAAGTGGCGTCGTCGTCGGCGGTCGGAATGCTTCGTCCGCGCCAGGCGTGTCGCCGGAGCTTCACCGAGACCTCGAAGACCGCAAACGCGTACGCCCAGGTCGTGAAGCTGCTGGCGCCGCGATAGCCGTTCAGCTTTCCGATCAGCGCGACGAGCGCGTCGTCGGCAGCCTGCTGGCAGAGATCATCGAGCTCGGAACCGCCGATCTCCGGGTAGAGGTGCCGGCGGCGCCGCGCCTCGCTGTGGGCGGCTCGAAGCAGGAGATCGTGCAGGCGCTCGAGCGCTTGGGCGCGCTCGACTCCCGTCGCCCGGAGAGCCTCGATCCAGGCGCGCGATTCGAGGTCGACCTGCCCCGGCGCCAAGCGAGAGGCGACCTGCGTTCGCTCCTTTTCCACCGACAAGAGCGTATCGCGGCCATCGTCGGACGTTTCGGCGATACGGCCAGGGTCGAAGCGGATCGCGATCGCGACGGTCACGCCTTGTCCGCGTCAGTTCGAAGGTGCTTCTTACGAGCTCCGGGCCGGGCGGTGGAGTCACGACGACCATGAGATGCGAGGGGCTCGGCCGGCGCCAAGCGGCCCGAGGCGGAACCCGACGTAAGAACCGCGCCTGCCCGGACGCATATCGCCTGTGACCCACAGACATCCGCCGCAACGCCCACCGAAAGGAGCACCATGGTCACCACTCACACAGCCCAGGTCGACGGACTTTCCGTTTTCTACCGCGAGGCCGGCGATCCGGCGAGCCCCAAGCTGCTCCTGCTCGGCGGCTTTCCCGCCTCCTCGCACCAGTTCCGGAACCTGATCCCCGCGCTGGCCGACCGCTTCCATGTGCTCTCGCCCGACTACCCCGGGTTCGGCAATACCGACATGCCCGACCCAGCCGAGTGGGACTACACGTTCGACCACCTCACCGACGTCGTCGACGGACTGCTGCACGAGGTCGGCTTCACCGGTCCGATGGGGATCTACATGCAGGACTACGGCGGACCGATCGGCAACCGCCTCATCACGCGCCATCCCGACTGGCTGCAGTGGCAGGTCATCCAGAACGCCAACAGCTACGAGGAGGGCTTCACCGACGTGTGGGACGGCATCCGACACGCGCTGTGGGCCGACCGCAAACCCGAGACCGAGGGGCCACTGGAGGCGTTCCTTCAGCCCGACACCGTCAAGGCGGTCTACACGACAGGCCACCCCGACCCCAGCAAGATCAGCCCCGACAACTGGAACATGGATCTGTTCTTCCTGGCGCGACCGAACGCGCACCAGGTGCAGCTGGACCTCTTCTACGACTACCGCACCAACGCCGAGCTCTACCCCGCCTGGCAGGCGTCGCTGCGCGAGCGCCAGCCGCTGACGCTGATCTTCTGGGGCCAGGGAGACATCTTCTTCACACCCGAAGGTGGCGAGGCCTACCTGCGCGATCTTCCCGAGGCCGAGCTGCACATGCTCGACAGCGGCCACTTCGCCGTCGAGGACTCCCTCGAGCAGATCACGGCACACATCAAGCGCTTCTACGACGACAAGGTCAATGGCTCCCGTGCCTGACCGCGCTCAACCGGACCGGGAGCACCCGATGCGGGTGCTCTCGGTCAACGCCGGCCTTCCCCGTAAAGTCGCTTGGAAGGGGAAGCCGGTCACGACTGGGATCTACAAGGAGCCCGTCGACGGCCCTGTCCGCATCCGAACTCTGAACCTCGACGGCGATCGCCAGGCCGACCTGCGCGTGCACGGGGGTTGGGACAAGGCGGTCTACGCGTACGCGTCGGAGTTCTACGAGCTCTGGCGGAGGGAGCGGCCGGAGCTCGACTTCCCCTTGGGGCAGTTCGGTGAGAACTTGACCACCGAGGGCCTCATCGACGGCGACGTCAGCGTCGGCGACCGTTTCCGGGTCGGAACGGCCGAGCTAATCGTCACCCAGCCGCGGCTTCCCTGCTTCAAGCTCGGGATCAAGATGCGCCGCGACGAGTTCGTGACGGAGTTCCTCGAGCGCGGGCTGCTCGGCTTCTACTTCGCCGTCGCGCGCGAACGAGAGGTCGAAGCGGGCGATCCGATCGTCGCGCTGAGCCGCGACCCACGCGGCTTCAGGGTAACCGAGGTCGCGCGTCTCTACGCCCACGACCGCGACGACACAAGGGGCTTGCAACGCGCAGTCAAGCTCGACGTGCTTCCCGAAGGGTGGCGCAACCACTTCCGCAAGCGGCTGGCCGATCTCGAGCGCAAGCGGGCAGCCCGCCTCCTTCCCGCCGCCTTGAGCTCCGGTCGTTTCGTGTAGTGGCACGCCGTCTTCTTGGCGGGCCTGTACTCGGCCAGGATCGGCTTGAAATGGGTTGCCGACCCGGTTTGATCGCTTTCGGGTCGCCCTGAGAGAAAGTGTGTGTAGTCGGCCCCGATCTGGCGTCTAAGTCGACAACACAATATGCCTTTTGCAGGGATTTCTACGGGAGCGACGGGACTCGAACCCGCGACCTCCGGCGTGACAGGCCGGCGTTCTAACCAACTGAACTACGCCCCCGAGGGCAGGACAGTGTAGCCGCGCCGCGGCAGGGATCGGGAAGCGGGCAACGTACGCTTCCCCGGTGGAGAGCGCGGACTGGTTCGTCCTCGGCATCGTCGCGCTCGCCGGCGTCTACGGGTTCTCGCGCGGTCTCGTTCGCGGCCTCCTCTCGCTCGCCGGGTTCGCGCTCGGCGCGTACGTCGGAGCCCGCATCGCGCCGACGGTGCTGAGCGACGGGTCGCCGTACGCGCCCCTCGTCGCGCTCGGCGGCGCGCTCTTCGGGGGCACGCTCATGTCAGGCGTCGCGGAGATGCTCGGCGTCACGCTGCGCTCGACGATGGGCGTGATCCCGGGCTTGCGGGCGATCGACACCGGCGCGGGCGCGCTGCTCGGCGCGTCAACCGGACTCGTCCTCTGCTGGGCGATCGGGGCCGCGTTCCTCTATCTCCCGGGCCAGTCCGACCTGCGTCGTGCCGTCCAGGACTCGACGATCCTCTCCCGGATCAACTCCGAGTTTCCGCCGGAGCGGCTGCTCGAGACGCTCGAGCGCGTCGACCCGCTCGGCGTGTTGGTGGGGCCGCCCGTCATCGTCGGCCCACCGAACTCGAAGCTCGCCCGCGACCCCGACGTCGCCAGGGCGTCGAAGAGCGTCGTCCGGATCACGGGGATCGCGTGCGGCCTCGGCATCGAGGGCTCCGGTTGGATCGCGGCGCCTGAGACGGTCGTCACCAATGCGCACGTCGTCGCGGGGATCCGACGGCCGACCGTCGATCGCGGGAACGGCGGCGATCTCACCTCCGCTGTCGTCGCGTTCGACGCGAAGAACGACCTGGCCGTCCTGCGTGTGCCCGGTCTGCGCGGCCGGCCGCTCCCGCTCGCCGATCCCGAGCGCGGCGTCGCGATGGTGCTGATCGGCTACCCGGGGAACGGCCCGCTGACGAAGATCCCGGCGCGGCTCGGCGGCACGACCCCGTTCATCAGCCGCGATGCGTACGGGCAGGGGCCGGTGACGCGCACGGTCACGGCGATCCGGGGATTGGTTCGGCCGGGGCTGTCGGGCGGGCCTGGCGTCGACGGACGAGGGCGGGTGCGCACGACGGTCTTCGCACGCAGGGCGACGGAGCGCGGCGGCTACGGGATCCCGTCCGACCTCGTTCGCGACGCCCTCGCCCGCGCGGAGGGAACCGGTCCGGCGCTGAGCACCGACTGCGCGACCTAAAACAGGTCGAGCGCGGCCAGCGGCTGCCGGAACGGCGGGATGACGTAGACGCCGGCAGTGCGCTCGCGGCACTCGTCGAGGAGCTCGCGCGCGATGGCGAGCCCGACGTCGCCCGCGTTCGCTCCCGCATCACGCAACCGCGCCTGGACGTGATCCGGCACCACGATTCCCGGCACCTCGTTGTGGAGCCGCAGCGCGAGCTGGTAGCTCCGGACGTAGAAGATCCCGATGAGCAGCGGGATCGGGCAGCTGCCGCCGAGCCGGCGCATGAACTCGTCGAGGTAGGACATGTCGAAGAGCACCTGCGTCATCGCAAACTGCGCGCCCGCCTCGAGCTTCTGCTCGAAGCGCTCGAGCTCGTAGTCGAGGTCGTCCGCGGCCGGGTTGACCGCGACGCCGAGGTAGAAGGACGTGGGCGCGTCGATCTCGCGGCCGTTGAAGTCCTCCCCTGCGTTCATGCGCGCGATCATCCGCGAGAGGCCGATCGAGTCGACCTCGTACACGCCGCGCGCGCCCGGGTAGTCGCCGCCCTCGGGCGGGTCGCCGGTCACGGCGAGCACGTTCCGGATCCCCTCCGCGTGAGCGCCGAGCAACGCCGACTCGAGCCCGGCGATCGACATATCGCGCGGGGTCAGGTGGGGGATCGTCTCGATGCCGACGACGCGCTCGATCGTCGCCGAGGCCATGAGCCCGCTCATGCGTGCGCGGGCGCGCGGGTTGTCGTTGACGTCGACGACGTCGACGTGGCCCGAGTCCTTCAGCGTGCGTGCAAGCTCGAGCATTGCGTGGGCGTTCCCGCCGCGCGGCGGGTCGATCTCGACGGAGACGGCGAACTCGCCCGCGTTCAGCTTCTTCTGGAGCAGCGTCTCGTGCTCGGGCTGCGGGGGCGAGATCACGAGCTCGAGCTCGCGGACGACGAGCGGGGCGCGCGGCCGGCGCTGCTCGTCCACGGCGGCGCGGATCGCGGCGATCTCGGTCGGCGTCGTCCCGCAGCAACCGCCGACGATGCGCGCGCCGAGCTCCTGGGCATGCGCGGCGAAGTCGGCGAAGTAGGCCGGCGTAGCGTGGGGGAAGACGATCCGGCGGCCGGCGAGGCTCGCGAGACCGACGTTCGGCATCGCCGCAAGCGGCTTTCCGCTCTCACGCATCTGCTCGATCGCGCGAAGGGCAGCCTGGGGGCCCGCGCCGTGGTTTGCGCCGATCGCGGCCACGTCCTCTCCAACGAGCGCTTCGGCCGCGCGGGAGGCGGTCAAGCCTCCGATCGTGAACGCGTCCTCGTCGAACGTGAGCAGTGCGACGATCGGGAGCGCGGACACGGCTCGTACGGCGGCGATCGCGGTGAGCAGCTCGTCGAGCTCGTAGAAAGTCTCGACGAGGAGGAGATCGACGCCGCGGCCTTCGAGAAGCTGCGCTTGCTCGGCGAAGACGTCGGCTCTGTCGTCGGTCTCGTCATGCGCGTCGCCGAGCGGGCCGATCGAGCCCGCGATGAAGACGTCGCGGCCGGAAACGTCTCGCGCGTCGCGGGCGAGCTTGACGGCGGCCTCGTTGATCGCGCGCACCTCGTCCTCGAGGTACTGAGCGCGCAACTTGCTGCGGTTCGCGCCGAACGTGTTGGTCTCGATCAGATCCGCGCCGGCACGGATGAAGTTGAGGTGCAGCGAGACGACGCTCTCCGGCGCGCGGAGGTTCGCCTCCTCGGGGCAGCGCAGGCGTGAGACCGCGCTCGACACGAGGGCGCCCATGCCCCCATCGCCGACGATCGGCGGCCCGTCATGGAGCCGTTCGAGGAAGCGATCCGCCACGGGGCCACTCTAGTGAGGGTGCTGGAAGCTCTCACGCGGCGGTGAAGCAGGGTCGTGAACCCAGCAGGAGTGATCGATCAAGCCCGTCGGGGTGACGCCCGCGGTGGGGGAATCCTTACGGTGCGGTTCACCCACAGCGCGCGACGATGCGGCGGCCGCGCGAGTGGGCCATCTGACGGGGGGTGGGGATAGCGGTTCCTCTACGAGGGACCTGCCGGGAACGGGCGGGGGCTTGGCGGCTACCCCGCCCTTCCTCTCTCTGCAGAAGATCAGGATCCCGGGGCGGGGATCCTGATCGCGCGATCCGGCGCGCTCAAGTCTCGACGAGAGCCTGCCGATAGCGAGAAGGACTCCCGGCTGGGGACTGACGGCAATCAGAACCGGCTTTGGAGCTTCCGAGAAAGGGGCGGCGGACGACGCCGCCCTTTCTCACTAGTCCGTTCCGCCGCCTGTGGACGGATTGGCACGCTCTCGGCACACGTTCGACCGTCGGTTGCGGACATGTCCAGGGTCAGACCCTGGACATGTCTCCCGCGGCCGTTTTTGCTGCTCCTGGCGCCGTCGATCGCCGATCGGACCTGGCCCGTTCAGTCGTCGTGGACGACTCGGCCTTCCATGCCGCCCGCGACGATGACGAGCTGTCCCGTGACGTGGCCGGAAAGGACGTCTGAGGCGAGGACGACGACCTGCGCCGCCACGTCCTCGGGCTGCGCGACCTTCCGCAGCGCCATCGTCCGCGACAGCCTCGCGACCTGCTCCGGCGCGACGAAGCCGCGCGTCATCGGCGACTCCGTCCAACCCGGCGCGACGGCGTTCACGCGGCCGCGCGGCGCGATGCGCGCGATCTCGTTCTTCAGCGACAGCAGCAGCCCGCCCGTGACGGCCGACTTCGCGGCCGCGTAGTCCGCGTGGCCGGCCTCGCCGAAGACTCCCGCCGTCGAGCCGACGAGGACGAGCGAGCCGTGTCCCGTGCGCTCGACCTCGCGCAGGAACGCGCGCGCGACGAGGAAGGTCGACGTCAGGTTCACGCGCAGCGTGTCCTCCCAGCGCTCGAGCGGGAGCTCCCAGACCGGAACGTCCTCGCTCGGCCACACGCCCTGCACCTGGACGCAGACGTCGACCGCGCCCAGAGCAGACGTCGCCTCCGCGAACAGCCGCTCGACCTCGCTCTCCACGCAGAGATCCGCCTGCGCGACGACCGCGCCGCCGACCTCCTCCGCCAACGCCCGCGCCCGCTCCTCACCGCGGTGGTAGTGCACGAGCACGCGTGCGCCCTCGCCCGCCAGCGCCCGCACGCAAGCCGCGCCGATCCCGCCTGACGCGCCGGTGACGACGACACCCTTCCCGGAGAGCCCCGTGTCCAGGCGGCGTACGCTACTCGCATGCGCGTCCACGTCATCAGCGACATGGAGGGCGTCGCCGGGATCGTGAAGTGGGAGCAGACCGCGGGCGGCGAGTCGCTGTACGAGGAGGGCCGCCGGCTCTACACGCAGGAGATCAACGCGGCCGTGCGCGGCGCGAAAGCGGCCGGGCGCGACCGAGATCGTCGTGATGGACTGCCACGGCGCGGGCAAGGGCTGGACGTTCAACTCACTGCTCCCCGAGGACCTCGACCCGGCATGCGAGTACGTCGTCCAGCACGAGTGGACGGAGTACACCGACTTCCTCGAGCAGGGCTGCGACGCCGCACTCTTCGTCGGGATGCACGCCCGCGCGGGCACGCGCCTCGGCGTCATGAACCACACGATCTCGGGCCGCGACTACCAGAACCTCTGGTTCAACGACGTCCTCGTGGGCGAGACCGGGATCAACGCGGCGCTCTGCGGCACGTGGAACTGCCCCGTCCTCCTCGTCACCGGCGACGAGGCGACCTGCGCGGAGGGCAAGGAGCTCCTCGGCGAGGGCCTCACGACGGTCGCCGTCAAGTCCGGCTTCAGCTCCGCGTCCGCACGGATGATGACGCCCGCGCACGCCCGCGAGGCGATCGAGGAAGGGGCGAAGCGGGCGCTGTCCGACCTCACGGCCGTCCGGCCGTGGAACCCGGGCAGCCCGTGTGAGGTGCGAGCCGAGTTCAAGAACACGCTCGAGCCCGACAGGCTCCGCTTCCGGCCGGGCGTCGAGCGCGTCGACGATCGCACGATCGTCTCCCGGGCCGACACCTGGCTCGAGGCGTGGCGTCAGTACTACTTCTGAGCGCCGCCCGGCAGCTCGCACGACATTGACACGAAGCGGCCGAAGCGGTGTGATGCACGGCTGAGAACGGTAGGAGCGGGCGCGGACGGCAACAACGCACGCATCGCCTACGTCCAACTCGGAACAACGAACGTACAGGAGGGCAGATGAGGAAAGGATTGATCGCCGCCGCGCTGGCGGTGCTGGCCTCAGCCGCGATCGTCTCCGCTGCTGTAGCGAAGACGGCAGGCCCCGAGGCATCCGCGCAGGCGGGATGCACCAACGTCTCGCTCGGGCGTGCTCGCGCCGCTGACCGGCCCTGCGGCGTTCCTCGGCCAGGAGCAGCTCTCCTGGGTGAGGTTCGCGGTCTCGAAGTACAACCAGGCGAACGACACGGAGTTCAAGGTCGTGCTCGGCGACTCGCAGCTGTCGGCGTCGCTCGCACGCACCGTCGGACGGCGGTTCGTCTCGAACGCGAACATCATGGCCGTTATCGGAGGCTCGACGAGCCAGTCGGTCATCTCGAGTGCCGGCCTCTTCGAGCGGGTCGGGCTCGCCTCGGTGTCCGGCTCGGCGACTCGCGTCGACCTGACGAGCGGCCAGTTCTCGACGTTCTTCCGCGTCGTGCCGCACGACGGCATTCAGGCGCCGAACATGGTCGCCTTCATCGCCGGGAAGCTCCGTGCGCGGCAGGTCGTCGTGCTCGACTCGCAGGACGACTACTCGGTGCCGCTCTCGCAGGCGGTCGCGCGTGGTCTCCGCGGTCGGAACGTCGACGTGGATCGCGAGTCGGTCGCAGCCGACGAGACGGACTTCTCGTCGATCGTGGCCAACGTCGACGACGACGTCGATGTCGTGGTCTTCGCAACGCAGACCGCTTCCGCCGCCCAGACGCTCTCGCAGCAGCTGCGCGAGCAGGGCAAGGACGCGATCGTGTTCGGGACGGACGGCGCGTACTCGCCGACGCAGTACAAGCCGAGGAACGGATACGTGTCCTCGTTCGCGAACGACCTTCGCTTCCTCCGAAGCGCGCGGTCGCTCGTGCGGGAGTACAACCGCTTCTCGAACAACAAGGCCTTCGGGACGTTCGGCCCGCCGTCGTACATGGCCGCGTGGGTGGCGATGGGCGCCATCGACCGGGCGTGCTCTGACGGTTCGCTGACCCGCGCCGAGGTCTCGACCCAGATGAAGAGGACCAGTACCCCGTCGATCCTCGGCGGTCGCGTGCAGTTCACGCGGCGCGGCGACGTTCGCGGCGCGAAGTTCTACATCTTCCGGGTCCAGAGCGGGAAGTACTCGCTCGTCGGCTGACAGCTCGATCCTCGGACGTGGCAGCCCACCCCCTTACGGGTGGGCTGCCCGTCTGAGATAACTCGCCCGTGGACTGGGACAAGCTCGTCCAGCTGCTGGTCAACGGCCTGACGCTCGGGAGCGTCTACGCGCTCATCGCGCTGGGGTTCTCGATGGTCTACGGGATCCTCAAGCTCCTGAACCTCGCGCACGGAGACGTGCTCATGGTCGGCGCCTTCATCGGCTGGGGCGTCCTCGGCTGGCTCGGGGGCGCGCAGGATCCGAGCGTCGCGGTCTGGATCCTGATCGTCCTGATGCTCCTCGCTGCGATGGCCGGCTGCGGCGTGCTCGGGGTCGTGATCGAGCGCTTCGCCTACCGGCCGCTTCGACGCGCGCCGCGTATCGCGCCGCTGATCAGCGCGCTCGGGGTCTCGTTCTTCATCCAGAACTCCGTGCTGCTCCTGTTCGGCGCAGACTTCAGGAGCTACGACGCCTTCGACCTCGTCGACGTCGAAGTCGGGATCGAGTTCGGCCCGTTACGGGTCTGGATCATCCGGCTCGTCGTGATGGGTGCGGCGCTCGCGATGATGATCGGGCTCTGGCTCGTCGTCACGCGGACGAAGCTGGGCAAGGCGATGCGGGCGACCGCGGTCGACCGCGAGGCCGCGGCGATGATGGGCATCGACGTCGACAAGGTGATCGTCAAGACGTTCTTCATCGGCTCGGCGCTGGCCGGCGCGGCCGGGGTGCTCGTCGGGCTCGTCTTCGGCCAGATCAACCACTTCATGGGCTTCGGCTACGGGCTCAAGGGGTTCACCGCAGCGGTCGTCGGCGGCATCGGGTCGATACCGGGCGCGATGTTCGGAGGCCTCTTCATCGGCCTCGCCGAGGCGCTCTCGGTCGGGTACATCGAGGACTTCACGCGCGGCCGGCTGGGGAGCGCATTCAGCGATCTCGTCGTCTTCGTGATCCTCGTCCTCTTCATGCTCCTCCGCCCGCAGGGGATCTTCGGCAAGCCGGATGTGAAGAAGGTTTGAGCGAATCGTCCGGACAGCCGCGGATCGGCGTCGACGAGTGGGTCGCGAGCGCCGAGGAGCGCCGCGCGACGAGCCTGGCCGGGCGGGTCGAGGCCGTCTCGGAGCGGACTCCGGCCGTGGTCAAGCTCGGGCTCCTCGTCTTGCCCTTCGCGGTCTACCCGCTTCTCACCGACTCCGGCTACCTGATGCAGGTCGGGCTCGACACCCTGATCTTCGTCCTGCTCGCCCTCGGCCTGAACGTCGTCGTCGGCTGGGTCGGGCTCCTCGACCTCGGCTTCGTCGCCTTTGCCGGGCTCGGCGCCTACCTGTACGCCGGCGTCGCCTCCGAGTATGCGGGCCGGCACTGGGAGGCGACCGTCGCGCTCATCGCCATCGCAATCGCCGTCGCCGTCGTGGGCTTCCTCGTCGGCCTGCCGTCGAGGCGGCTCGTCGGCGACTACCTCGCGATCGTGACGCTGTTCTTCCTCCAGATCTGGCTCGTCGTGCTGCTCAACGCGTCGTTCACGCGCGGGCCGAACGGGATCTCGAACATCTTCCCGCTCGAGTTCTTCGGCCGCCAGGTGACGTCGCTCGACGGCCTCTACTTCGTCACCCTCGCCGTGCTCGTCGTCGTCGTCGCGTTCCTCTACCTCCTCAACCGGTCGCGGACGGGGCGCGCCTGGCGCGCGCTGCGCGAGGACGAGCTCGCGGCCGAGTTGATGACGATGCCGGTGAACCGGCTCAAGCTGATGGCCTTCGCCGTCGGCGCAGGGATCGCCGGCACCGCCGGGGCGCTCTACGCCTCGAACCAGGGAGCCGTCTTCCCGACGAACTTCGACATCGTCATCCTGATCACCGTCTACGCGATGGTCGTCCTCGGCGGCGCGGGAAGCATCTTCGGCGTGATCGTCGGTGCGGTCGTGATCAACGCGTCGCTCGAGATCCTCCGCGACCCCTCCGACGCGAGCTGGCTCTTCTACGGAGCGCTCGTCGCGACCCTGCTCGTTCTCGTTCGGCCGTGGTGGCTCTCGCTCGCCGTGCTCGGGTCGACCGTCGTTTTCGGGGCCGTCGTGCACGAGGTCGCCGAGCAGGTGCGCCCGTCGCTCGTCGAGGGGATCCCGGTCGGGCAGGCCCGCATCGACGAGCTCGTCGACTCGTGGGTGCTCCTCCCGGAGAACATCGTCACCGCCGACGGACTCCCGACCGGCGCCGGGGGGCGGCTGCTGTACATCGGGCTCATCGCGGCGGTGCTCGCGCTCACGCTGATCAGGAGCTGGGTCTGGCGCGCCGTCGCGCTCGTGCCGGTGCTCTACCTCGCGGCGATGGTGTGGGAGAACCTCCTGCTCCCCCAGCCGGCCGTCGCCCGTTACCTCCTGATCGGCGCGCTGCTCGTCGGGCTCATGGCCGTCCGTCCGCAGGGCCTCTTCGGGAAGCAACGCGTGGAGATCGTATGAGCGCCGCCGAGCCGCTGCTCGACGTCAAGGGCCTCTCGGTCGCGTTCGGCGGCCTCGCCTGCCTGGACAAGCTCGACCTCGAGGTGCGCGAGGGCGAGATCGTGAGCGTCATCGGGCCGAACGGCGCGGGGAAGACGACGTTGTTCAACCTGATCACCGGCGTGTACCCGCCCGACTCGGGCGAGATCACGTTCGAGGGGAAGTCGATCGTCGGCCTCGATCCGCACCAGATCGCGCGGCGCGGCATCGCGCGGACGTTCCAGACGCTGCGGCTGTTCCTGAACATGACGGTGAAGGAGAACGTGATGGCCGCCGCGTTCGGTCACACGAAGGCGGGCGTCCTGCGCTCGGTTCTCCGCACGCCGGGGATGCGCCGCGAGGAGCGCGAGATCGAGCGCCTCGCCGAGGAGCGGCTCGCTTTCTTCGGCGACCGGCTCGTCGGCTACCGCTGGAAGCAGCCCGCGTACAGCCTCTCCTACGCGAACCGCCGCCGGCTCGAGATCGCGCGGGCGACCGCTGCGCAGCCGCGGCTCCTCCTGCTCGACGAGCCGGCCGCAGGGATGAACCCGGTCGAGACGCACGAGATGACGGAGCTGATCGGGCGGCTGCGCGAGGAAGGCGGCTACACGATCCTCGTCATCGAGCACGACATGCACGTCGTGGAGGGGATCTCCGACCGCGTCGTCGCTCTCGACCACGGGGTCAAGATCGCGGAGGGCTCGTTCGAGCAGGTCGCGACCGACCCGCGCGTGGTCGAGGCCTACCTCGGCACCTCGGCGACGGAGCGCAAGTGAGCAGGATGAGCACCAACGGCCCCGCCACGCTGCTCAAGCTCGAGGGCATCAACACCTACTACGGGCAGATGCACATCCTCCAGGACGTGAACCTGGAGATCGGGGAGGGCGAGCTCGTCTGCCTCCTCGGCGGCAACGCGTCGGGCAAGTCGACGACGCTGAAGACGATCCTCGGCATCGTCCCGCCGCGGTCGGGCTCGGTCGTGCTCGGCGGCGAAGACGTGACCCGGTTCCCGACCTCGCGCCGCATCGAGCGCGGGATGGCGATCGTGCCGGAGAACCGCCGTCTGTTCGCGCCGATGACGGTGCTCGAGAACCTCGAGATGGGCGCGTACCTCCGCCCGCGCGCCGACCTCAAGGAGGACCTCGACCGCGTCTACGAGCTCTTCCCGCAGCTCGCGGAGCGCCGCAAGCAGCTCGCGGGCACGCTCTCCGGCGGCGAGCAGCAGATGGTGGCGATGGGGCGCGCGCTGATGGCCCGCCCGAAGCTCCTGCTCATGGACGAGCCCTCGATGGGCCTCGCGCCCGATCCTCGTCGAGCGGAGCTTCGAGATCATCCAGCAGGTGCACAGCGCCGGTGTCGCGCTCCTCGTCGTCGAGCAGAACGCGAACGTGTCGCTCTCGATCGCCGACCGCGGCTACGTGCTCTCGACCGGCCGCATCGTCCTCCACGGCAAGGCGTCCGAGCTCATCCAGCACGACGAGCTCCGGAAGGCATACCTCGGGCGATGACGCCTGGTGACACAGTGTCACAAGGGGTTGGAGCCGGGATCCGCTCGCGCTTCCCGATCTTCGAGCACACGACCTACGCGAACTCGTGCTCGCAGGGGGCGCTCTCGCTCGACGTGCGGCAGGCGTACGAGGAGTACCTCGCCGGCTGGAACGAGCACGGCGCCGAGTGGGAGCACTGGGTCGAGCGCGCGGAGGCGGCGCGCGGGGCGTTCGCGCGGCTCGTGAACGCCGACCCGGGCGAGATCGCCGTCACGACCTCGGTCTCGCAGGCCGTGAGCGGGCTCGTCAGCGCGCTGCCGCTCGAGCGCGGGCGGAACCGGATCGTGATCTCCGAGTTCGAGTTCCCGACCGTAGGGCAGATCGCACACGCGCAGGAGCTTCGGGGCGCCGAGGTGGTGCACGTGACGCCCGAGCCCGACGGCCGCATCCCGCTCGAGCGCTTCGCCGAGGCGATCGACGAGCGGACGGCGCTCGTCTGCTGCACGGCGATCTCGTACCGCACGGGCTACCGGCTCGACGTGGCCGAGGTCGCGCGCCTCGCGCACGAGCGAGGCGCGCTCGGTTCTCGCCGACAGCTACCAGGCGGCGGGAGCGGTCCCGCTCGACGTCCGTGCCCTCGGCGTCGACTTCCTCACCGCGGGGACGGTGAAGTACCTGCTCGCGTCCGCCGGCCTCGCGTTCATGTACGTGCGCGAGGGCCTGCACGAGCGGCTGCTCCCGACGCAGACCGGGTGGTTCGCCGACGAGGACATCTTCCGGATGGACATCTCGGACTACTCGCCCGCAGCCGACGCGCGCCGCTTCGACTCCGGGACGCCTCCCGTGCCGAACATCTACGCCGGGCTCGCCGGTATCGGGATCGTCGAGGAGGTCGGCGTGCCCGCGATCGAGGCGCACGTGCGCGGTCTCGTCGACCTGCTCCTCGCGGGTCTCGACGAGCTCGGCGCGAAGGTGGCGACGCCGAGAGGCGACGGCGAGCGCGGGCCGCTCGTCTGCGTCGCGTCGACCGACCCGCGCGCGCTCGTGGACGCACTCCAGGCCGAGCGCATCGTCACCTCCGAGCGCGACCTGAACCTGCGCATCTCGCTCCACCTCTACAACGTCGAGGACGACGTCACGCGCGTCCTCGACGCGCTGGCGTCGCACCGCGCGCTCCTCGCCTGACGCGAAATCTCGGGGCACGCCCCGACGACAACCCGGGGTGCGCCCCCTTTGACACAGCCTGTGGATGCAAGATGCTTACTCGCATGGCAGATGAGGAGCGACCTCGCTCGTACGGGTTGCGGCTCGCCTCGACCGGCTCGAGCGTGAGCTGATGCGGCTTGCGGAAGAGCTGGCGGAGATCCGGCGCCACGTCTGGGACACGACCGGGGCGCCGGCGGCTCCGGCGCCGCCTGAGCCCGCTCCTCCCGTGCAGCCGCCGCCGGTCGTGCCTCCGACACCGACTCCGCCGCCCGCTCCTCCGCCCGAGCCGGTGGTCGTCGCGCCCCAGCCGGTGGAAGTCGTCTACATCCCGCCGCCCGCGCCTCCGCCCAAGCCTCCGCCTCCCCGCGGCCTCCGCGCAAGACGATCGGCGAGCTCGCGCGAGACTGGGATCTGACCGGCCCGCGCGGCTTCGCGATTGCGGGAGGCGCGGTGATGGCGCTCGGGATCGGCTTCTTCTTCGTGCTCGCGACGAACCGCGGGTGGATCGGGCCGGGCGCGCGGGTCGCCATGGGCGCGATCGCGTCGCGCTCTCGCCTTCGGCGCGGGCGTGTTCATCAAGGGCCGCTACGGGCCGTACTGGTCGGCGCTCGGCGCGGTCGCCGCCGGCATTGCGGGCGCCTACGCGACGCTCGCAGCCGCGGCGGCGCGCTTCGACCTCGTGCCCGACTGGCTCGCGTTGCCGCTCGCGGGCGTGATCGCGGCCGTCGCGACCGCCGTGGCGATCGCGTGGGGCTCGCAGCTGATCGCGACCATCGGCCTGCTCGGCGCCGCGCTCGCGCCGGCGCTCCAGGCACTCGATCAGCGAGCTGACCTGGGAGTCGGTCGCATTCGCGGTGCTCATCCTCGTCGCGATCGCGGTCGTCACCGTCCCGCGCGGATGGCGCGAGCTGCTGATCGCCGGGTCGGTGCTCGTGGGCGGGCAGGTCGAGTGGCTCGCAGCCGACCCGGGTGCGTCCGCGATTGCCGGGACGGTCGCGGTCACGGGCGTGTTCGTCGCTCACGCTGCTCGGAATCGCCGTCGCGCGGCAGCTCGTCGCCGCGACGGACGAGGTCGACGCGCTCGCGCTCGGCTACGCGCTCGCGGCGTTCGCGATCGCGCTGATCTTCGCGATCCAGATCTTCGACGAGCGCGGCGAGCGCGGTGCGACGCTGCTTGCCGCGGCAGGCGTGTGGGCCGTGATCGCGGTCGCGGTACATCTCCGGAAGCAGGCCGATCTCGCCTTCGTGATCGGGGCCTCCGCGCTCGGCCTCGGCGCGGTGGGAACCGCGTACCTGCTCTCGGACGCGGCGCTCACGATCGCGTGGTCCGCCGAGGCGCTCGTCCTCGCGGTGGTCGCCCGTCGGCTGGCCGACGCGCGCACGCGGCTCTTCGCGATCGCCTACGCCGCACTCGCGACGCTGAGCGGTCTCGTCACCGTCGGACGGCTCGAGTTCCTCTTCGACGAGCGCGCGGATCACCTCGACGCCGTCCTGCCGTACGCGTCGGCCGCCGCCGCGGCCGCCGGCGCCGGGTTGCTCGCTCCCGCGGCGTACCGCCCGCGAACCGAGACAGGGCTCCTCGCCGTCATGGCCGAGGTGCGGACAGTGGATGGAGCAGCACGCGGACGGGTTGCGCGAAGCGCTGCTCTACGCCGCAGCGGCGCTTGTCCACGCTCGGCGCGTCGTTCCTCTTCATCTCGTTCGACTACGAGTGGGGCCACGTCGCCTCGAGCGCGGTCGCGGCTTCCGTGGGCGGCGCGATCCTGGCGGTCGCCGGGCTCATCCGCTCCGACTGGCTGGGCATCGCCGCCTACGTCTGGCTGGGCGTCGTCCTCACCGAGGCGCTCGCCTACGACGGGCCGGAGTTCGAGGTCGGGGACACGTCGACCGGCGGCTGGTCGATCATCGGCGCCTCGGCGGGGCTGCTGGCCGGCTCGTACGCACTCAGAGTGGTCCAGGCGGACCGGCGTGTGCTCGACCTCGTTTGCGGAGTCGCGGTCGCGATCGCGGCGCTGACGGGTGCCGGGATCGGAGTCCCCTGGCTCGCAGACGACCGCACGGCGACCGGGCTCGGCTGGCTTGCCGCCGCGAGCATTCTCACGGCGCTGACGGCAGGCGTGTTCCGCCGCGACGGGCTCCGCGACTTCTCGACGACCCTCTGGCTCCTCGCCCTCGCCGGGATCGTCGGCGCCGAGATCGCGCTCATCGAGGACAGCGACGCGCGCTCGGTCCTCATCGCGACGACTGCGCTCGCGGTCGGCTTCATCGCGGGGCCGCTGCGCGAAGAGCGCCTGTGGCTCGCCGGCTCGGGTCTCGTCGTCGGGACGACAGCGGTCGCGCTCGCGTTCCAGGTCAAGCCGTGGCTCGACGAAGCGGAGCTCGACCGGGACTACGCCTTCGTCGCCGCCGCGTGCGCGCTGACCGCGTTTGCGCTTGCAGCGCTGCGCTGGCGGGATGCCGGGTCAGATGGCACAGCCTGGCGCGACCTGAACACGGTCGTGTGGGCGACCGGGATCGTCGCACTGCTCGCGGCCGAGCGGCTCGCGGTCGGCGACTGGCCTTCGACCATCTTCGTCGTCGCGCTCACGGCAGGGGTCATCGCGCTCGTGGCCGCGCCGAGTGGCGAGCCGCGCCTGTGGCTCGCGGGCGTTCTGATCGCGAGCATCGCGACCGCCGTCACGCTGGCCGCGCTCACATCGCCGGACAACTTCTTCCGCGCGTCGGAGTCGCCGGGCGAGGCGCTCTGGGTCCTGATCGCCTGTGTCGCGGCGCTGGTGGTGACGGCAGCGACGGTGCCCACGGAGTGGGAGAGCGCGCGGCTTCCGCTCGCCGCCGCGGCCGGGATCGTCGCGCTCTATGCCGCCTCGCTCGGGATCCTCGAGATCGCCGAGCGCATCTCGGGGGCGTCCGTCGAGACCGACTTCGAGCGCGGCCACACGGCGGTCAGCGGCTTCTGGGCGCTCCTCGGCCTGGGTCTCCTGATCGCCGGGCTCCTGCGCGGCTCGGCGTTCCTGCGCTACGGCGGTCTCGCGCTCTTCGGGCTCAGCCTGGCGAAGATCTTCCTCTACGACCTCGCCGAGCTGGACTCGGTTGCGCGTGCCTTCTCGTTCATCTTCGTCGGCGGGCTCCTGCTCGTCGGCGGTTTCTTCCTCCAGCGGCTGAGCGACCGGCTCGGGCCTCCGCGCACCGACGTCGAGCAGGAGGTGGAAGCCTAAGCCTTGGTTGCGCGCACGATCGCGCCGTGCATCCGGTCGGCGACGCGGTGGGTGAAACGAACCTCGACGTCCACGAGCCCGGCCTCTTCGAGCCCGGCGCGGTACTCGCTCTCGGAGAGTGCGCCGGCGACGCAGCCGACGTAGCTCCCGCGCTCCGCGCGCTCCTCGCTCGTCAGGCTGTCCTCCGAGACGACGTCGGAGATGCCGACGCGGCCGCCGGGCTTGAGCACGCGCGCGATCTCGGAGAGAACGGCCGGCTTGTCGGTCGAGAGGTTGACGACGCAGTTCGAGATCACGACGTCGACGCTCGCTGCGGGCAGCGGGATGTCCTCGATGAGCCCCTTGAGGAAGTGGACGTTCGTCGCGCCCGCCTTCGCCGCGTTGCGTTGTGCGAGCGCGAGCATCTCGTCGGTCATGTCGAGCCCGTAGACGGTTCCCGTCGGGCCGACGCGCTTGCCGGAGAGGAGGACGTCGATGCCTCCGCCCGAGCCGAGGTCGAGCACCGTCTCGCCGGGGTGGAGGTCGGCGACGGCGACGGGGTTGCCGCACCCGAGGCTGGCGGTGACGGCGTCGGCAGGAATGCTCGAGCGGTCGTCGGTCTCGTAGAGGCCCTGGCCGAAGAGCGTGGTCGCCTCCTCGCCACAGCAGCCGATGCTTTCGCAGTCGCACCCGCAGCCGGTGCCGGCCTCGAGGCCGAGTGCGGCCTCGGCGTAGCGCTCGCGCACCTGCTCTCTCAGATCCGTGCTCATACCGCGACTCCTTTCAGGTCGAGGACGCTCGCCGCGCGCGCGAGCGCCTTCGCGGTCGAGGCTGTAGAAGGCCCAGACGCCGTGCTGCTCGCGCTGGAGCAGACCGGCCTGGACGAGCTTCTTGAGGTGGTGGCTCACCGTCGGCTGCGAGAGCCCGACCGCAACGGTCAGGTCGCAGACGCACACCGACTCCGACTCGCCGGCGAGCATGCTGACGATCCGCACGCGGGTCGGGTCGCCGAGCGCCTTGAAGAGCGCGGCGGTCGCGTCGGCCTCCGCGTCGGTCAGGTCGCCGTCGTCGAGCGGCCGGCAGCAGTAGGCGGAGGCGAGGAGCGGCAAGGGATCGACGTTCATCGATGGAAGAGCGTATGTGAGACATCGACGTTTGTCAATGTCTTCGCCGCGAGCATGTCCTGCGATACTCGCCGCGTGGACTCCGCGGCCGATCTCGAGCGGCTGATCGAGCGCTACAACGACGCCTGGAACGCGCAGGATCTCGACGCGATCCTGGCGCTGCACGCGCCCGGGATGGTGTTCGAGAACCACACCGCCGGCGAGCGTGTCGAGGGCGGCGAGGTCGGGCCGCACATCGCGCGGATCTTCGAGAACTGGCCCGACCTGACGTTCCGCGGGCGGAGGCTCTACGCGCGCGAGGGGCTGGTCGTGAGCGAGTGGACGGCAAGCTGCGACCGCCTCCGACGGGCGGCGGCTCGAGTGGGACGGGATCGACGTGTTCCCGTTCGAGGACGGGCTCATCGCGCGCAAGGACGTCTACTCGTCCTCGCACCGGCCTCGCGTTCTCGAGTGAGCGACGCGGGTTTCGGCGCCGCGTCCATGACCGGCGACGCTCGCGCGCGTCCTCGTGCGACCGCCGCTGGCGGAGGACGCGGCTCGCTGGCGCGAGTACGGCTGGCGGGCCGCGCCCGACCCGGCTGCGGCGGCGGCCGAGCACGACGTGTTCTGCGGTCTGCTCGAGGAGGCCGGCGCGGAAGTCGTCGTCTCGCGACACGATCCGGGCAACCCGGACGCGATCTACACCTACGACCCGGTGCTCGTCGGGAGCGACGGCGCGGTGCTGCTCCGGCCCGGGAAGGAGGGCCGGCGCGGCGAGCCGGACGGGATGCGGCCGGCGCTCGAGGCGGCCGGAGTACCCGTCGCGGCCGAGCTCGACGCTCCCGCCGTCGCGGAGGGAGGCGACACGCTCTGGCTCGACGAGCGCACGCTCCTCGTCGGGATCGGCTACCGGACGAACGAGGAGTCCGTGGCCGCGCTCGAGGCCGCGTTTCCGGGCGTCGACGTCGTCACGTTCGACCTCCCGCACTGGAACGGAGCGGGCGAGGTCATGCACCTGCTCTCGTTCATCTCGCCGCTCGACAGCGATCTCGCGGTGGTCTATCCGCGCCTTGCCCCTGTTCGTCTCCTGCGGCTCCTCGGGGAGTGGGGCGTGAGCGTGGTGGAGGTGCCGGACGAGGAGTTCGACTCGCAGGGGACGAACGTGCTCGCGCTCGGTCCGCGGCGGGCGCTCGCTCTCGACGGCAACCCGGAGACGCGGCGACGCATGGAGCGAGCCGGGGTCGACGTCGTCGTCTACCGCGGTGACGAGATCTCGCGGAAGGGCGACGGCGGGCCGACGTGCCTCACGCGCCCGCTCGCTCGACCGGTCTACGTGACGCTCTCAGCCGTCCAGCGTGAGCTGGCGGTAGGTCGAAAGGCTCGAGACGCCGACGCCTACGAGGCGCAGCGCGCCGGGCCGGTCCTGCAGGCCGCGGTCGAGGAGCCCGCACGCGACATCCCCGATCAGCTCGGCCTCGTCGACGGCGGCGGGAAGCGTGGTCGAGCGGGTGCGGATCGAGAAGTCGCCGTAGCGGAGCTTCGTCGTGACCGTGCGTCCGGAGAGGCCGGAGTTCCTGAGCCGCTCCGACACGAGCACGGCGAGGCGGCGGACTTCGTTGTGCAGCACCTCCTTCTCGGACACGTCTCGCGCGAACGTGTCCTCCGCGGACACGGAGACCTGCTCGACCTCGAGGTCGAGGTCGCGTGGGTCGATCCCGAGTGCGCGATCGCGTAACAGCGGGCCGATCGAGCCGTGGAGCACGGCCTTCAGCTCGCCGTCCGAGAGCGAGGCGAGCCCGCCGATGGTGTCGATCCCCGCGGCGCGCAGCCGCTCCTCGGCGCGCGGGCCGACCCCCGGAAGCAGGCGCACGGGCAGCGGCGCGAGGAAGCGCGCCTCCGTTCCCGGCGGCACGAGCGTGATGCCGCCGGGCTTCCTGCGGTCCGAAGCGATCTTGCTCACCACCTTCGAGGTCGAGACACCGAGCGAGCACGTGAGCCGCGTCGTTGCGCGCACCGAGGTCTGGATCGCCGATGCGACCGCGCGCGCCTCGACGAAGTCGCGCGCGACCGTGGCGAGGTCGAGGTAGCCCTCGTCCATTCCCGTCCGCTCGATGCGCGGCACGAGCTCGCCGATCGTGTCCCAGACCGCGCGCGAGTACTGGCGATAGAGCGCGTGACGCGGCCGGAGGAAGACCGCGTGCGGGCAGCGCCGCAGCGCCTCGGCCGACGACATCGCGGAGTGGATCCCGAACTTGCGCGCGGCGTAGTTCGCGGTGGACACGACGCCGCGCCCGTGCGGGTCGCCGCCGACGACGAGCGGCTTCTCGCGCAGCGTCGGGTCCTCGAGCTCCTCGACGGCCGCGAAGAACGCGTCGAGGTCGAGGTGGGCGATTATGGGAGGCATGAGAGCGTGCGGGGGTCAGGCTTCAGCCTGACCCCGGTCTTGGGTTCGCGAGAGGAACACCTCAAACCGGGGTCAGGCTAAAGCCTGACCCCAACGGCAGAACCGGGCGTATCGTTGGCGACGTGGATGCTCCCCCGCTGCCGCCGCCCGCGATCGAGCAACCGGCGCCGTACCAGGTGTCGTACGGGCTCGTCACGGGGCGCGCCGCGCCCGGGACGCGACGCATCGTCGTCGCCGCGAACGGCCGAATCCTCGCCTCGAAGCCCCTGCGTGGGCGGCGCTTCTCGCTGCGGGTCGAGCTGCCCGCCGGCGACGTCACCGTCCGCGTCACGAACCAGGACGCGAAAGGGCGAGGCGCCGCGCGCGTCGTGCGGAACGTGTACGCGCTTCCCGCAGCCGCCTCGCCGCGTTTCCGACGTGCGCGGAACGACCCGCTGCTCGGCGACAGGCTTCGGCGGCTCGTTCGCGCAGAGCGTGGAACCACGGGCTTCTACGTCCAGAGCCTCACGACTGGCCGCGGTGCGGCGTGGAACGCGAAAGCGCGCTTCCCCGCCGCCTCCACGCTCAAGCTTGCGATCGCCGCCGCGGTACTCGCGAAGCACGACGGTGTCCCGAGCTCGGGCTCGTACGTCGGCGGTCTCCTGCGCGAGATGATCATCCCTTCCGACGACGCTGCGGCCAACGCGATGGAGGTCTGGCTCGCCGGGTCGACGAGCGCCGGATCGCACGTCGTGAACGGGCTCATGCGCTCGATCGGGATGACCGACTCGATCATGTACGGGGGTTACGAGGTGCGGTCGCTGTCGGCCGCGCCGATCCCCGTGCGGGTTGACGAGGCGCCCGCGTTCGGGTTCGGGAAGTACACGACCGCGGCGGACATGGCCACGCTGCACCGCGCGATCTGGCTCGCATCTGGCCAACCGCGGGCCGCTTCGTCGCAGCGAGCCGGGCTTCACCGCCGCCGACGCGCGCCACCTCCTCTGGCTGCTCGCCCACGTCCGCGACACGCCGAAGCTCGACGGCGCGATCGGCCGGCAGCGCGACGTGCACGTGCTGCACAAGGCGGGCTGGATCAACGCAGCGCGCCACGACACCGGCCTCGTGTTCTGGCGCGGCGGCGTCTTCGTCGTGAGCGTGATGACGTGGAGCTCCGCCGGCGCCGGGCCGTGGTCGGATCGACTTGCCGGACGGGTCGCCGACGTCGCTCTCCAGCGCTTCCGGCACCTCTCCCGCTGAACCTGTCCGCAACGCCGGACGGCGGCACGAGGTCGCTACACTTTTCGGACTAACTACTGGAGACGAACGAAAGAGAGACGCCTGTGAGCACTCCTGAGCAGACTCGACTGTTGCTCGTCCCCCTGGAAGACCTCGTGGTCTTCCCCAACATGAACGTCACCCTCACCGTCGACGTCGGCGACGAGGATCGCGTGCTGCTCGTGCCCGTGCACGAGGGCGAGTACGCGAAGGTCGGCACCGTCGCCGAGGTCACCGACCGCATGCGCCTTCCCGGCGGCGGCCGCGCTGTCGCGCTCAACGGCCTCCATCGCGCCATCGCAGGTGCGGCCGGAACCGACAGCCAGGGCCGGCTCTATGTCGAGGTCGAGGAGCGCCCCGACGAGGACACCGCCGACGGCCGCATCCGCGAGCTCGAGCGCGAGTACCGCGCGGTCGTCGAGGAGATCCTCGAGCTGCGCGGCGACGACGGCCGCATCGCGGCGTTCGTCCGCTCGATCTCCGAGCCCGGCGCGCTCGCCGACACCGCCGGCTACTCCCCCGATCTGACCTTCGAGCAGAAGGTGCAGCTGCTCGAGGCGGTCGAAGTCCGTGAGCGCCTCGAGCTCTCCCTCGAGATGCAGCGCGAGCGCCTCGCCCTCATGCAGGTGCGCCGGCGCATCCAGGAGGACGTCGAGTCGGGTGTCGAGAAGCAGCAGCGCGAGTACATCCTGCGCCGCCAGATGGAGTCGATCCGCAAGGAGCTCGGCGAAGACGAGGGCTCCGTCGTGGAGGAGTACCGCACGAAGCTCGCCGAGGCCGACATGCCCGAGAACGTCCTCGAGCAGGCGGAGCGGGAGCTCGGCCGGCTCGAGCGCATGGGCGACCAGTCGCCCGAGGCGTCGGTCATCCGCACCTACCTCGACTGGCTGCTCGCCGTGCCCTGGGGCAAGCGCTCCGAGGAGCGGCTCGATCCGATCTACACGCGCGAGGTGCTGGACAAGGACCACGCGGGCCTCGACGACGTGAAGGACCGGATCGTCGAGTACATCGCGGTCGCGAAGCTGCGCGAGGAGCGCGGCATCGAGGCGGACAAGCGCTCGGGCGCGATCCTCACGCTCATCGGCCCGCCCGGCACCGGCAAGACCTCGATCGGCGAGTCGATCGCCCGCGCGACCGGGCGCGAGTTCGTGCGCATGTCGCTCGGCGGCATCCGCGACGAGGCGGAGATCCGCGGTCACCGTCGCACCTACATCGGCGCGCTGCCGGGCCGGCTCGTCCGCGCCCTGCGCGACGCCGGGACGATGAACCCGGTGATCATGCTCGACGAGGTCGACAAGGTCGGCGCCGACTGGCGCGGCGATCCGTCGTCCGCGCTGCTCGAGGTGCTCGACCCGGCGCAGAACCACTCGTTCCGCGACCACTACCTCGACGTCGAGCTCGACCTCTCGCAGGTGCTCTTCCTCGCGACCGGGAACATGGCCGAGACGATCCCCGGCCCGCTCCTCGACCGCATGGAGGTCATCCGCTTCGACGGGTACACGAGCGAGGAGAAGGTCGCGATCGCCCGCGGCTACCTGTGGCCGCGCCAGCGCGAGCGGCAGGGTCTGCGCGAGGACGAGGTCTCGATGACCGACGAGGCGCTCGAGCTCGTCGTCACCGAGTACACGCGCGAGGCGGGCGTCCGCCAGCTCGAGCGGGAGCTCGGGACGGTGCTCCGCAAGACCGCGACCAGGATCGCCTCGGACGAGGTGAAGCCCCCGGTCGAGATCGACAGCGAGGTCGTGCGCGAGGCGCTCGGCCGGCAGAAGTTCTACCGCGAGGTCGCGGAGCGGACGGCGGTTCCGGGGGTCGCGACCGGTCTGGCCGCGACGGCCACCGGCGGCGACGTCCTCTTCATCGAGGCGACCTCGCACAAGAACGGCGACAAGCTCGTCCTGACCGGACAGCTCGGCGACGTGATGAAGGAGTCGGCGCAGATCGCGATCTCGACCGTGCGGGCGCTCGCGCCGCAGCTCGGGATCGAGGAGGACGCGTTCGAGAACCGCGCCTTCCACGTCCACGTGCCCGCGGGTGCGATCCCGAAGGACGGCCCGAGCGCCGGGATCACGATGGCGACCGCGATCGCCTCGCTCCTGACCGAGCGGCCGGTGAAGCACACGGTCGGCATGACCGGCGAGATCACGCTGCAGGGACGCGTGCTCCCGATCGGCGGCCTCAAGCAGAAGGTGCTCGCGGCCCACGCCGCCGGGATCACGGACATCATCATCCCCGAAAGAAATCGTGCCGATCTGACGGAGGTCCCGGACCGCGTCAAGGAGGACGTCACGTTCCACCCGGTCATGTCCATCGGCGAGGTGCTCAACCTCGCCCTGGAGTCGAAGCCGGTGGAGTCGAGTGTGGCGCTGTAAGGACACAGCACTGGTTCCCGAGGAGGTCCGCCGCGCGGCGGACCTCCTCGAGCGTCGCTACGCCGTCTCGATCCTGTACGCCTCGCACCAGGGCTGCACCCGCTTCACCGAGTTCCGCCACGCGCTCGGCGCGATCCCTCCCGGAACGCTGGCGCAGCGGCTCGTCGAGCTGGAGAAGGCGGGCGTGCTCCGGCGCGAGGTGACCGATGCGCGGCCGCCGCGTGTCGAGTACGTCCTGACGAGCGAAGGGCGGGCGCTCGGGGCGCTGCTGGACGCGCTCGCGCTCTGGGCTCGGGCTTAACTGCGCGGGGTCAGGCTTTAGCCTGACCCCGGTCTTGGGTTTGCGGGGTGAACACCTCACACCGGGGTCAGGCTGAAGCCTGACCCCCAACATCAGGTAATACTTTCCGGAATGAAGCGGCTCGCCGACCCGTACCGCGACACCGACGTCATCGACTCGCGCGCGCCGCGGTTCAACCAGACCGTCATCGGGCTCCTCTCGGCGCTCGCGGTGTTCACGGGGTGGTGGTGGCTGCTCGCTCTGCTCGCGGCCCAGCTCGTGGTCGGCCTCACCCTCGGTCGGAGGTACTGCCTGCCGTGTCTCGCGTACTTCGAGCTCGTCCAGCCGCGCTTCGGCGAAGGGCCGCTGGAGGACGCTCGCCCGCCCCGCTTCGCGAACATGGTCGGAGCGGCGTTCCTGACCGCCGCCGCCCTCGCCTACGCGTTCGGAGCCGCGACGGTCGGGCGCACGCTCGGGCTCGCTCGTCGCCGCACTCGCCCTGCTCGCCGCCGCGACCGGATTCTGCGCCGGCTGCGAGGCGTACAAGCTGGGCCACTTGCTGACCGGACGCCGTTTCGTCGCCTGCCCGCTCCCGCCGCGACCTCCGCGCTACAGCGCAGGATCGCACTCAATAACAGGGTCACCCGTGCCGATACGCACGGGGTGACGCTCGCGCGCCCCCACCGGGCGTTCTTTCTCATTGCCTGCGGCCAGCGCTCTGGCCTACGTCTCGCTGCCCCACGACAGTGCGCTCTACGGCCGCTGGTACCAGCTTTTCCCGATTGCCGCCGTCGCGGCGACGCTGATCGGAGTGACGCTCAATCGCCCGCGCTCGCGGGCGCCGTGGTACCTCGTCGCGATCAGCGGCCTGTGCGCGATCTGCGCAGACGCCGTCTACATCGTCAACCTCGACCGCTACGGCACGGTCCCGTTCCCGTCCCAGGCGGACTACCTCGCGCTCTGCTCGTACGTCGTCCTCGCAGCCGCGCTCCTCCTGATGATCCGCAAGCAGGTTCCGGGCCGGGACTGGGCAAGCCTCGTCGACGCGGGCATCGTCACGGTCGGCGTCGCGATCGTCGCCTGGACGTTCGTCATGCAGCCGCGGATCTCGCCCGAGTCCGACGGGCTCGAGACCGTGGTCGCGCTTGCGTTCCCCGTGATGGGCGTGCTCCTCGTCTCCCTGGCGGCGCGCATGGTGCTCGGCAACGGTCTCCGGTCGCCCGCGTTCGCGTTGGTCATGGTCGCGCTCCTCTTCCAGCTCGTCGGCGATGCGATGTACGGGTTCGGGTCGCTCCACGGCTGGTACCAGACGGGCGACTCGCTCGACCTCCTCTTCGTCGGTTCCGCGCTGCTCTGGGGAACCGCTGCGCTGCACCCGTCGATGGTCGAGCTCACCGAGCCGAACACCGATCCCGAGCGGCGGCTCAGCCGCCGGAGGCTCGCGCTCCTCTCGGCGGCGACGCTGATGGCTCCCGCCATGCTCGCCGTGGCGGCGATGCGCGAGGGATCGGGCGAGCTGCTCGTCATCGTCGGGGCGGCGACGACCCTCACTGCGCTCGTGATCGTGCGCCTGGCCGGGCTCGTCGCCCGCCACGAGCGTGCCGAGCGACGCGAACGCGCCCTCGCCGGAGCGGCTGCGGCGCTCGTCGTGGCCTGGACGCGCGAAGACATCCATCGCGTTGCGGTAGACGCCGCGCACGAGATCGTCGGCGACGACGGCACGGAGGTCGAGCTCGTGCTCGTCGCCGACGGAGAGGAGACGGTCGTCGCGCCGCCGGCGATCGCGGGGACACGCGCGAGGTCACGTCGGTCGAGCTCTTCGTGCACGGAGAGCGGCACGCCGAGCTCGTCGTCCACACGCGCGAGAAGCTCGGCCGGAGCGCACGCGAGGGCCTGGAGACCCTCGCCTCGCAGGTCGCGCTCGCGCTCGAAGGCGCCTCGCTCGCGGAAGATCTCCACGAGCGCCAGAGCGCGGAGCGCTTCCGCTCGCTCGTCCAGAGCTCGAGCGACGTGATCGCGCTGCTCGAGTCGGACATGACGATCCGGTACCACACGCCGTCGGTCGAGCGGGTGCTCGGCTACGCGGAGGACGAGCTCGTCGGTTCGCGACTCACCGGACTGCTCGGCGCGCAGGACCGCGAGGGGCTGCGCGTGTTCTTCGCCGAGATCCGCGAGATGCCGGGCGCGCCGACGCACCGCGACCTCCTGCTCCGCCGCAAGGACGGCACGACCTGCCAGCTCGAGAGCGTCTTCAACAACCTGCTCGACGATCCGAACGTCGCCGGCGTGGTCGTCACCGCCCGCGACGTCACCGAACGGCGCCGACTCGAGGCGGAGCTCTCGCACCAGGCGTTCCACGACTCGCTGACCGGCCTCGCGAACCGCGCGCTCTTCGCCGATCGCGTCGCCCACGCGCTCGACCGCGGGGTCCGGCGGCAGAACCTCTTCGCCGTGCTCTTCATCGACCTCGACGACTTCAAGACCGTGAACGACAGCCTCGGCCATGCGGCCGGCGACGAGCTGCTCGTCGAGGTCGCGCGCCGGCTCGAGAGCTGCCTCCGGCCGGAGGACACGTGCGCGCGGCTCGGCGGCGACGAGTTCGCGATCATGATCGAGAACATCGCCGATCCCGACGCGGCCGTTGTCGTCGCGCAGAGGATCCTCGCCGCCGTCGCCGTGCCGCCGAAGGTGCTCGGGTCCGAGGTCTCGGTGCAGGCGAGCATCGGCATCGCGCTCGGCACCGGTGCGGAGTCGGCAAGCGACGTGCTGCGGAGCGCCGACCTCGCGATGTACCGCGCGAAGGCGGACGGGAAGTCGCGCTTCGCGGTCTACGAGCCGTCGATGCACGAGCGCGTGCTCGAGCGGCTCGCGTTGAAGGCCGACCTCCAGCGCTCCGTCGTCGCCGAGGAGTTCGAGATCCACTACCAGCCGATCGTCGCGCTCCAGACCGCCGCGATCGTCGGCGTCGAGGCGCTCGTCCGCTGGCAGCATCCGCAGCGCGGGCTCGTCGAGCCGGACGAGTTCGTGCCGCTGGCCGAGGAGACCGGGCTCATCCTGCCGCTCGGCCGCTTCGTCCTCCACGGCGCGTGCCGCGAGGTGCGGCGCTGGCGCGAGCCTCGGCTTCGGCCACCTCGGCATCAGCGTCAACATCTCCGCGAAGCAGCTCGCGAGCCCGACGCTGCCGGCGGAGGTTGCGGCCGCGCTCGCCGAGTCGTCGCTCGAGCCCTCCGCGCTCACGCTCGAGATCACCGAGAGCGTGCTGCTCGACAGCCAGGCCGTGATCGAGCGGCTCGAGGACCTGAAGGAGCTCGGCGTGCAGATCGCGATCGACGACTTCGGCACCGGCTACTCCTCGCTCAACTACCTGCGCCGCTTCCCGGTCGACACGCTGAAGATCGCGAAGCCGTTCGTCGAGGGGATCGGCACGAGCCCCGACCAGGAGCGCCTCGCGTCGGCGATCCTGCGGCTCGGCGCGACGCTCGGGCTCGACACCGTCGCCGAGGGGATCGAGGAGCCGCGCCAGCTCGAGCGGCTCCGCCGGCTGCGCTGCCGCTACGGGCAGGGCTTCTACTTCTCGCCGCCCGTGCCGGCCGCGCCAGATCGACGGCCTCCTCGCGCGAGCGCTCGTCGCCTAGAGCTCTAACCTTCCGTCCGTGAGAGCGCTCGCGCTCCTTGCTGCCCTCGTGCTCGTGCCGGCCGCCGGCGGCTCGTCCCAGCAGGCGCCCGCGCTCGGAACGCTCCTCGCCCGGCACGTTCCGGTGCTCGTCCTGCACCCGGCGGAGCGCGTCAGGCCGGTTCCGGTCGAGGGCTTCCTCGCGGATTCCGATCTCCAGCGGCGGGTGGGGGCAGGGTGGGAGAACGTCGGCGGTCCGCTTCCCGCCGGCGGAGCCGACCTCCGGCTCGACCAGCGCTCCTGCCGCGCGATCGAGGGCGTCGCCGCGACTTCGTGCTACGTCACCGCGCAGGCGGCGCACGGCACGGCTCCGGTCGTCTACGGCGCCGCCTTCCGCGAGGGACGCCGGATCGCGCTCCAGTACTGGATCTGGTACCCGTGGAACGTCTACAGCCCGACCGTTCCGCCCGGCGAGCTCTGGCAGGTGCACGAGGGCGACTGGGAGTCGGTGTCGGTGATCCTCGACGCGGGCGGCAAGCCGCTCCTCGCGGGTTACTCGCAGCACAGCGAGGGCCAGCGGCGCGAGTGGTCGAAGGTGCAGAAGGTGGGCTCGCGTCCGCGGGTCTACGTCGCGCTCGGCTCGCACGCGAACTACTTCACCTCCGGCGCGCACCGGTTCGACCCCCGCATCGTCGAGCCGGTGATCATCTCGGTCATCCAGCAGAAGGGACTCCGCCCGGTCGACCGGACCGGCAAGGGACGCGTGATCCGTCCGCGCCTGGTGACCGTGACGGCGACGTCACCGTCGTGGATGTCGTTCGCCGGGTCGTGGGGCGAGGACGCCTACATCCGCGTGCCGCCGAGCGAGCCGGCTCGGTACGGGAACGGCCCTGTCGGGCCCGCGTTCCACGAGCAGTGGCGGCGGCCGGTCGCCGACGTGCTCGGCTGGCCGCGCGGGTAGGTGTCGCCCACGTTGGGGGTCAGGCTTCAGCCTGACCCGCGGTCGTTGAGGTGTTTGCTCTCGCCCGGCGGAAACCCAAGAACGGGGTCAGGCTGAAGCCTGACCCCACGGGCGTCAATCGGGCCAGAAGTTCTCGATGTACTCGGCGTCGTCCGCCGAGCCGCCTGGGACGTACTTCGAGACGATGATCAGCTCCGCGTCCTCGGGCTCGTCGTTCCACACCGAGCGCCAGGTCTCGGGCGCGACGCGCACCGCCGTCCCCTGCGCCGACGTCGAGCACCTCGTCGCCGAGCTTGAACTGAAGCGTCCCGGAGACGACGAAGTAGACCTCCTCCTGGATCTTGTGCCGGTGGCCGTAGGAGCCCTTGCCGCCGGTGTGCTGCGGCATCCGCCGGTAGGTGAACGCGACCTGCTCGGACTCGAGGTCGCCGGTCATCATCCGCATCTCGCCGGGGTAGTCGCCGAGGACGTCTGTGACCTCCTCGAGCCGAACGATCGTGTAGTCGGACATGCGCGGACCCTAAGGGAGCGGCGGAACCGATGCCTGGGCAGGCATGTGCAACGGGTCGGCGGCCTCGCCCTCCATGAAGTGGCCCTCGCCCGGCCAGGGCGCGAGGACGAGGAGGATGCGCGACTGCTCGAGCGCCTCCATGCTCCGCACCTCGCCCGGCTCGAACGAGACGAGGGTGCCGGTCTCGCACTCGACGCGTCTGCCCGCCGAGGTCAGCGCGACGCGGCCGGAGACGACCGCGAGCATGGCCACCTCGTGCGTGCGGTGCTCTCCCATCTCGTCGCCGGCTGTGAGGTCGATCAGGACGGATCGGCACTCCGGGTCGCGAGAACAGCACCCGCGGCTCTCGCCTGCCGTTCGCTTCGATCGACGGGAGATGCCAGCGCTGCACGAGGGCTCACGCTAGCACCGCGCGTTGCCAAGCGTGCAGGACCGCGATCGGGCCGACGAGGACGCCCACCGCGCGGGTTCCCTCGACCGTCGGCGAGAGCTGGACGTCCGGGATCCGCGCGCTGCTCGTGCCGGAGAGGACGACGTCGGAACGGCTCGCAGAGGACGAACTGCTCGCGGCGCTCGGCCCCGGCCTCGAGCTGGGCCGTGCTGCGCGTCGTCGCCGACGCGCGATCTCGGTACTGCGCCGGCGCGTCGTCGGGAGCGCGGAGGGTGACGCTAACGCGACCTGGGCCGTAGACGCGGAGACGCGCCGGCTCGCCCGGTCGCGTCCAGCCGTCCGGCTCGAGGCCGCTCGTCGCCCAGAGCGCGCGCGGCGGCTGCTCGACCGAGCGCACGACGAGGCCGACGTTCTCCGCGATCTCGCGGCCGGCGAGCTGGAAGCGCGACGTCGCGGGGAGCGCCGACGAGGTAGTCCGGCGCGTCCGTCGATGCCCGACACCGCTCCCGTCTCCCAGTCGATCGCGATCGTCTCGTGCGGGAACGGGGTGTACGCGAACATCGCGTCGGTGTCGAGGAACGCGCGCGCCGCTCGCCGGTTCCAGAGCTCGACGTCCCACCAGCGGATCGCGGTCGTGTCCCATGCGGTCGACACGGGGAAGGCGACGAGCGCGGCCTCCTCGCCCTCCGGCACCACGGAGTCCACCCAGTCGAGGACGACTCCGGGCGGCTCGTCGAGCGGCCGCCCGCTCAGGCCCGGTGCTCGAGAGGATCCGGTCGACCTCGCTTCGCAGCGTGAGCACGGAGAAGACCACGAGCGTCCCGACGACCGCCGTCGCGAGCAGCGGGCGCGGCGCGAGCAGCAGCGCGAGGATGAGCACGAGACCGGTGAAGAGCCCGAGCAGCGCGACGAACGTGCCGGTGCTGAGCCCGCCGGACTGCTCGATGAGGAGCTCGTTGAGCACGCTCGCGGGCGAGTCGACCCAGATCGCCGGGTAGATCGTGAACGGCAGGCTCGCCGCGGTCGCGGCGAAGAAGAGCGTGACGAGACCGGCGCCGATCGCGACTCGCTTGCGCGCTTCGCCGGACGAGAGCGCCGCCGCGGTCGCGACGAGCAGGAGCGGCACGACGTAGAACAGATAGCGGTCGCGAACGACCTCCGCGCCGAAGCGCACGCCGAACGACGCGACCACGAAGGTGAAAACGACGACGGTCGCGAGCGAGAGCCAGGCGAGCGAGCGCTCCCGGCGGTCGCGCGGGCGAGCCACCGTCGCGAGGATCCAGCCGCCGCCGAGCACGAACGGCACGAGCCCGCAACCGATTGCGACCGCGTCGACGTGCCGCGCGGCCGCACCCCAGATCCCGGACGGCGCGAGCGATCCCTCCTCGACGGTGACGGCGTAGACGCCGAGCACGCCTCCCGCAGAGTCGACGGCCGCGACGATCGCGGCGCCCACGAGCGCGACGCCGTAGAGCGCGGCGAGGAGCCGGTGCTTCTCGAAGGCCGCCCGCAGCCCGCGGCGCAGGTTCCGTGCCTCCGAGATCTCGACGGCGGCGACGGCGAGCGGGAGGATCAGCGCGAGCGCGACGAACTGCGTCCGCGCGAGCGCGGCGAGCACGAGGGCTCCGGCCGCGAGGAGATCGCGCCGCCGGCTCGGCTCCGCGACCGCGAGCTGGAGGCCGAGAAACGCCCAGAGAAACGCCGGATAGGCGGCGCTCTCGGTCATGAGGAACCCCGTGAGGATCATCCAGGGCACGAGGATCGACAGCGCCGCGACCGCCAAGGACCACGCACGTCCGACGACCTGCCGCGCGAGCAGGTAGGCCGGGAAGGCCGCGCTCGCCATCACGAATGCGTTGAGCCAGTGGGCCGCCCGGAACGCGTCGGGCGGCGACATCGTCCCGAAGAGCGGCGCGATGAGGAGCGGGTACAGCTGGCTGTAGACGCCGATCGAGATGCCGTGGACGGTCGGCAGCGGCGAGAGCGTCTCCGCGATCGACGTCGCAAGCTTCGCGTAGAGCAGTTCGTCGGTCATCACCGACCAGTCGTGGATCTGCCCGGAGAACCAGACGGCGAGCACGATGCTCACGCCGAGCCAGAGGAACGCCAGTGCGACGACCGTGATCGCCCGAGCGTGGCTCTCGACCCAGGCCCGCCTCGGGCGCGAGGCGCCCACTCCGCTATGCGGAGTCGATTGCGAGACCGGTCTCGGGGTCGAAGAAGTGAAGCCGCGCGACGTCCACCACGAGGTCGAGCCGTTCGCGCTCGCGGGCCCGCGTGTTGCGGTCGAGGCGGCCCACGAACGAGACACCGACGCCACGTGCGCGCTCCGCCGCCTGCCGCGTCTCCGCGTCCTCGGGAGCGTCGACCACCAGCGCCTCGACGACCTCCGGCGCGGTCACGGCCTCACCGGCCACGTTGAAGTGGACGTACACCTCGGAGCCCATGTCCTCCCTGATATCGCACACGACGGACATCCGGCTGTCCTCGTCCGAGCCGCCGACGATGGCTGCGTCCTCCACGTCCTCGGGCCTGATCCCGGCGACGACTCGGCGGCCCTCGAAGCGAGAGAGCGCGGGGCGCTTCTCGAGGGTCGAGGAATCGAGCCGCAGGCGGTGGTCCGCGAACTGCACCCAGACGGCGCCGTCCGAGCGCGAGAGGTCCGCCTGGATGAGGTTCATGGCCGGCGAGCCGATGAACTCGGCGACGAAGAGGTTCCGTGGCCGCTCGTAGAGGACCTGGGGCCCGTCGACCTGCTGGAGCAGCCCGTTTCGCATGACCGCGACCCGGTCGCCCATCGTCATGGCCTCGGTCTGATCGTGAGTGACGTAGACGGTGGTGACGTGGAGGTCACGCTGGATGCGCGCGATCTCGGCTCGCATCTCGACGCGTAGCTTCGCGTCCAGGTTCGAGAGCGGCTCGTCCATGAGGAACGCCTGCGGCTGGCGGACGATCGCGCGTCCCATCGCCACCCGCTGGCGCTGCCCGCCCGAGAGCGTCCGCGGCTTCTTGTTCAGGGCATCGGTCAGCCCGAGGATGTGCGCCGCCTCCCGCACGCGCTTCTCGACCTCGCCCTTCGGGAGGCCGCGCATCTTCAGCGCGAAGCCCATGTTCGCGCCGGCGTTCATGTGCGGGTAGAGGGCGTAGTTCTGGAACACCATCGCGATGTCCCGGTCCTTCGGCGGCAGGTCGTTCACGACCTCGCCCTCGATCTTCACCGTCCCGTCGGTGATCGTCTCGAGTCCCGCGATCATCCGCAGGGCAGTCGTCTTCCCGCAACCGGATGGGCCGACGAACACGACGAACTCCCCGTCCCCGATCTCGAGGTCGAGGCCCGTCACGGCCTCCGTTCCGTCCGGGTAGACCTTCGTCAGGTTGTCCAGGGCGATCTCGGCCAACGTTGCCTCCAGCGGCGGCGTCGTTCACCACGAATCTACTAGGATCGAACCGGTCCGATGGAGGCCGAGGCCGCCCCGCGGTTGAGACCCCGCACGCGTCGGTGGCGGCGTGCGCTGGAGGATCGCCGCGTGCTCGCGCCTCTCCTCATCGCTCCGGCGATCATCTACATCGTCCTCGTCGTCGGCGTGCCGTTCGCGTGGGCGATCTACCTCAGCCTGACCGACGCAATCGGCGGCTCGTTGAGGGGAAGCTGGGTCGGGCTCGACAACTTCACGAGCGTCTGGGAGGACGACAACTTCAGAAGGGCGCTCCGCAACACGCTCATCTTCACGTTGGCGTCGAACGCGATCGTGCTCGTTGGTGCGGCCGTCTGCTCGCACTACCTCGTCCGGGACTTCCGCGGCAAGTGGTTCATCCGGTTCCTGATCATCCTGCCCTGGGCGGCGCCGGTCGCCCTCGGCACGATCGGGTGGCTCTGGATCTTCGACTCGCTCTTCAGCGTCATCAACTGGACGCTCGGCCACGGCTTCGGCGTCGTCGACCCGGCCGACCCGCCCCAGTGGCTCGGCCGGCCCAACCTCGCGCTGCTCTCCGTGATCATCGTGCACGCCTGGCGCATCCTGCCCTTCGCCGTGATCATCTTCATCGCCGGGCTGGCCTCGATCCCGTCCGAGGTCGACGACGCGGCGAAGATCGACGGCGCCACGGGCATCAAGAAGCTGCTGTACGTGACGCTCCCGCTGCAGCTGCCGATCGCGCTCGTCGCCCTGCTCTTCGGGATCGTCTTCACGGCCGCCGACTTCGCCGTCGTCTACATCCTCACCGCGGGTGGGCCGTTCAACTCCACGCAGATGCTCACGACGTGGTCGTTCGCGATCGGGATCAACTCGGGCGACCTCGGCCAGGGAGCCGCGATCTCGCTCTACCTCTTCCCGCTGCTCGCGGCGGTCAGCGTCGCGATGCTCTTCTTCGCGAAGCGAGCGCAGGTGTCGTAGATGCTCGATGCGAACTCCACAGACCCAGCGGCCGCGAAGCGGACGCCTTCAGGGGTTTTGGCGCGACCGGAATCCGCGCTCGCGGATTCCGGTCTTGCGCACAGCCACAGGGCGCAGGTGTCCTGATGCGCGCGCTCCGAGGAACATCGGCACGTATCTGGTTGTCGGGCCCTTCGCGATCCTGCTCGCGTTCCCGTTCTACTGGATGCTCGTGACGATGTTCAAGGAGGATCTCGACCTCTACAACGCCGAGAACGTCCCCTACGTCTACAACCCGGTGCAGTGGAAGTTCTGGGAGTCGGCGACCACGAAGCACGTCGAGTTCCTCTTCCAAGACACGAGCTACCCGGACTGGCTCCTCAACACCGCGATCGTCGGCGCGGTCGTCGTCTTGATCACGCTCGTCATCTCGCTTCCGGCCGGCTACGCGCTCGCGCGCCTCTCCGGCAGCTGGGGCCAGACGGCGGGCATCGGGATCTTCCTCGTCTATCTCATCCCGCCGACCCTGCTCTTCCTCCCGCTGTCGCCGCTCGTCGCGCGGCTCGGGCTGCAGGACTCGCTGCTCTCCCTGATCCTCGTCTACCCGTCGATCACGATCCCGTTCTCGACCTGGCTCCTCATGGGATTCTTCAAGACCATCCCGCAGGAGCTCGAGGACGCAGCCCTGGTGGACGGCTGCTCGCGGCTGAAGGCGCTCACGCGGATCGTCTTCCCGATCTCGCTGCCCGGGATCCTGACCGTGGTCATCTTCGCCTTCTCGCTGTGCGTGAACGAGTTCATCTACGCGTTCACCTTCATCTCCTCGACCGAGAACCGGACGATCTCGGCGGGCGTCCCGAACGAGCTCATTCGCGGGGACGTCTTCTTCTGGCAGTCGCTGATGGCGGCGACCCTGATCCCGAGCATCATTCTCGCGCTGCTCTACAACGCGTTCCTCGACCGCTTCATCAAAGGCTTTACAGGCGGCGCGTTCAGATGAAAGACTTGTGGCGAAAGGAGGGATATCCGTGGCAGACGTAGCGGATGAGCTCGACCTTTCGAGCTCCGCTCTGACCCGGGAAGCGCTGCTCAAGCGGGGAGCAGCAGCGGCCTTCGCCGTCGGCATGTTCGGCGGCCTCTCGGACAAGGCCCTGGGGTTCTACGGTCCGCTGAAGTTCAAGGACAAGCAGCTCGCCGGCGACCTGCGGATCATGACGTGGGCCCACTTCGTCCCGGCCTACGACACGTGGCTCGACGGCACGTACGTCAAGCGGTGGGGCGAGGAGAACGACGTCGAGGTCAAGGTCGACCACATCAACAACGCGCTGCTCTACGGCACCGGATCGTCGGAGGTCGCGGCGCAGAGCGGTCACGATCTGTTCTGGTTCATCTCGCCGCCGGCGTCGTTCCAGAAGCAGACCGTCCCCGTCAACGACCTCGTCCAGGAGGTCTCGAGGAAGCTCGGGCCGATGACGAAGGTGGCCCGGAAGAGCACGTACAACCCGAGGACGAAGACGTTCTACGGCTTCCCCGAGACGTACGCGCCCGACCCGGTGCAGTACCGCAGGAGCTACCTGCAGGAAGCCGGCGTCAGCCTCAACACGTGGGAGGATCTGCGCAAGGGCGCTGCGAAGCTCAAGCAGATTGGGCATCCAGTGGGTCTCGGCATGTCGAACGAGATCGACTCCAACATGCTGCTCACCTCGCTCCTCTACTGCTATGGCGGCTTCATTCAGAACGAGGAGAACCGGATCGTCATCGGTCAGGGCTCGAACCGCAGGGGCGCCATCGAGGCGCTGCAGGTCATGCGGGAGATCTTCCGGACCGGCATGACCGACGAGGTCTTCGCCTGGACGGCCGCGTCGAACAACCAGGCGTTCCTCGCCGGCCGGCTCTCGGTGGCGCTGAACGCCATCTCCATCGTCCGCTCGGCGGAGCTCTCCGGCAACACCGCGCTGTCGGACGACACGTGGCTCGCCTCGATTCCGAGGGGCCCGGTCATGCGCATGGGCAACGAGCACGTCATGGGCGTGTTCGTGATCTGGAAGTTCGCTCGCAACAAGGAGGCGGCGAGGAAGTACCTCATCGACCAGCAGCTCGGCTACCGCGAGCACTTCATTCGCAGCGGGTTCTACAACTTCCCGCCCTGGAACGGCTCGATCAGGGGCGGGTTCAAGACCATCCGTGCGCTGACGAAGCAGGACGCGCACAAGCCGAGGGGCAAGTACACGGTCCTGACGACGATTGCCGAGAAGTACACGACGAACCCCGGCTTTCCGGGGAACAGCACGCCCGTGATGGACGAGCTCTACAACACGTTCCTCATTCCCCAGATGTTCGCGGAGGTCGCGCAGGGGAAGAGCAGCCCGGCTGAAGCGGTCCGGAACTTCGATCGCAAGGCGCAGACCATCTGGCGCAAGTGGAGAGGCCAGGGGCTGGTCTAGCGCGGCTCTCCGAATAGAGGATCCGAGGGCCCCGCCGTCGGGGCCCTCGGCGTTGCGAGGCTTTAGAGGGTGACGACCGCTTTCGCTCCGCTGCCCTGCGCGGCCCAGGCATCGGCGACGCGGTCGAGGTCGAAGGTCTCGATGTCGATCCGGATGCGTCCGGCGGCGACGTGCTCGGCAAGGCCGCGATAGGACTGCTCGCGTTCGGCCGCCGTCATCCCGAAGTTCGAGTGGCCGAGGATCGCGAGCCGCTTCCCGCGCACGGCCGCTGACGCAAGCGTGGTCTCCGGGCCGGCCGACTGCCCGACGTGGACGATCCGCGCGTTCGGAGCCGCCGCCTCGACGGCCGCCCGCAGCGGCTCACCCCAGAGCAGGTCGACGACGAGCGTCGGGCCGTCGCCTGCCGACGCGTCGCGCAGCCGCTCGGCGAGGTTCTCTCCCTCGAGCGAGACGGTCGCATCGGCGCCGAGCTCGCGCGCCCGCTCGAGCCGCTCCGGATCTCGGCCGGCCGCGACGACTCGCTCCGCGCCCAGCATGCGTGCCGCCTGCACGGCGACCGAGCCGGCGGTTCCGGTCGCGCCCAGGACCAGGACGCGGTCGTCGGAGCGGACCGGCGCTCGCTCGGCCACGGGAACCCAGCCGGCGATGCCGGCGATCCCGCAGGCGGCCGCGACGCCGTCGTCGAGCCCGTCCGGCACGGGGACGGCGAGCGCTTCCGGGAAGTCGGTGCGCTCGACGAGGAAGCCGTCCCGACGAGTCCCGAACCCGTCGCCGAACAGGTACACGCGTCTTCCGTCGAGCCGTCCGACCGCCTCGCAGCCGGGGACGTACGGCAGAGGCGGGTGACCGCCGTAGAAGCGCCCCGCCGCGACGGCAAGATCGAGCGGGTTGAGGGCGACCGCGGCGATCTCGATCGCTCCCGCGCCTGTCGCGTCGACGACGTCGGGTGGTGAGCCGAGCTCGGCGACCTGAGCAGCTCGCACGGCCGCATCGTAAGCGGCCGCGGGAAGGCTCGTCGCCGCGCGGCCGTTGGTCCTGTTTCACACCCGTGCGGCCCGATGAGTTCCTCGTCGCCGGACGGTCATGTCCAAGACAGCTGATGCAGTTCGTCTACCTAGAGCCAAATCGGGATTTGAACCGAGGAGGATCCTCGTGACCACCACACCACAGACGACCATCGAGATCGAGAAGCTTCGAACAGACCTCTCGGGCCAGGTGATCGGCCCCAAGGACGCCGAGTACGAGAACGCCCGTCTCGTCTTCTACGCGAAGTTCGACGAGCGGCACCCGGCGGTGATCGTCCGCCCGCGCGACTCGCGCGACGTTGCGTACGTCGTGTCGCTCGCCCGTGAGAGCGGGCTCGAGCTCGCCGTCCGCAGCGGCGGGCATTCGGGCGCCGGCCACGGCGTCAGCGACGGCGGCATCGTGCTCGACCTCTCGCTCATGAAGGGAGCCGAGATCGACCCGGCCGAGCGTACGGCATGGGTCGAGACCGGGCTCACGGCCGGCGAGGCGACCGACGCCTTCGCCGCTCACGGCCTCGCGCTCGGGTTCGGCGACACCGGCTCGGTCGGGATCGGCGGGCTGACCCTGGGCGGCGGCGTCGGCTACCTCGTGCGCAAGCACGGGCTCACGATCGACGACCTGCTCGCGGCGGATGTCGTCACCGCCGACGGCGAGCTCGTCCGCGCCGACGAGGAACAGAACCCGGATCTGTTCTGGGCCATTCGCGGCGGCGGCGGGAACTTCGGCGTCGCGACGCGCTTCCACTACCGGCTGCATCCGATCGACACGGTCACCGGCGGCATGCTCGTGCTGCCCGCGACGCCCGAGGTCTTGGCGTCGTTCGTCGAAGCGGCCGACGCGGCTCCCGAGGAGCTCTCGGCGATCGCGAACGTCATGACCGCGCCTCCCATGCCGTTCCTCCCCGAGGAGCTCGTCGGAGAGGTGATCTTGCTCGCGATGATGGTCCACTCCGGACCGCTCGAGGAGGGAGAGCGGGCGTTCGCGCCGTTCCGGGCGCTTGCGACTCCAATCGCCGACATGGTCAAGCCGATGCCGTACCGCGAGATGTTCCAGGCCGAGGAAGGCGAGTTCCGGCCGCATGCGATCGGCCGCACGCTGTTCCGGGACACCTTCGACCGGGATGTGGCCGAGGCAGCCCTCGAGCACATCCGCACCTCGAGCGCGCAGCTGGCGGCCGTTCAGCTCCGCGTGCTCGGCGGCGCGATGGCCCGCGTGCCGACGGACGCGACCGCATTCGCGCACCGCGGGCGCCGGATCATGGTGGCCCTCGGCGCGCTGTACGCGACGGCGGACGAGGCCCCGACCCACAAGGCGTGGGCGGACGAGGGCATGGCGCTGCTTCGCCAGTCCGACGCCGGCGCGTACGTCAACTTCCTCGGCGAGGAGGGCGACGCTCGCGTGCGCGACGCGTACCCGGGCGCGACGTGGGACCGGCTGGCGGCGATCAAGCGCCGCTACGACCCGACCAATCTCTTCCGGCTAAACCAGAACATCGCGCCGGCCTGACGCAAGTCAGTCCGGACGCCGTGCGAAGAAGACGAGCTCCCGGCCGGGCCGGTCGGGAGCGTCGCGGACCTCCTCCACGGCGTAGCCGGCCGCCGCCAGCGAGGCGAGAACCTCGTCGAGCTCGCGGAAGCGCAGCGTCGAGTCCGAAGTCAGGACCTCTCCGTCGGGGAACACCACCGTCCCACGGAAGCTCACCAACGGCAGGCTCACGTCGGTCAGGTCGTACCAGCTCTCGACTGGGCCGACGCCGTCGATCGCGGTGACGCTGTAAGACGCCGCGCGGTTCCACTCCTGCCACGCCTTGTAGGCAGGGTTGCGCGTCTCGAAGACGAGGTACCCGCCCGGGCGCAACGCCTCGTACACGCCGCGCAGCGTTCCTTCCCAATCCGTCGGCTCGACGATCGCCTGAGCGACGTTGGCCGTCATCGTGGCCAGATCGACCTCCAGCGGAGGCAGGCTCGTCGCGTCGGTGTGAATCCAGCGCACGCGCTCAGCTCCGGGCTTGGATCGAGCGACGTCGAGCGACGCCTTCGCCGGGTCGACGCCCGTCACCTCCAGGCCGCGGTCGGCCAGCAAGTAGCGCGAACGTGCCCGTCCCGCAGCCGACATCGAGCACCCGGCGGGCTCCGAGCTTCTCGGCGACGGCGACGTAGACGTCGAGATCGCTTCGGTCGGAATCGAGTGCGTCGTAGATCGCCGCCAGGCGCGGATGCTCGAAGATCTCGTCAGCCACCAGTAGGCCCGTCCGATCAGCGCCGGAGCGCCGAAATGACGGCGAGGTCCTTGAATGTCCACACGACCTCGGCGTCGAAGCTCGCCTCGCGCAGCCACTCGAGCTGGTCGTCGACACGGTCGGGAAGGTCGTACTCCCAGTCGATCGGGATCTGCGCGTCCTCCTCACGCTCCGGCACGACGACGTCGCCGAGCACGAATCGGCCGTTCGGCACGAGGACGTCGGCGATGCGCCGGAAGAGATCGCGCTTCGCGCTCCCGTCCAGATGGTGAACGGCGAGCGCGGAGAAGACGAGGTCGAACGGCCCTTCCGGGAGCGGTTCCTCGAGCGCGCTCAGACGTAGGTCGGCGTCCGCGTACACCGATCTCGCGCGCTCCAGCATTGCCGCGCTCGAGTCGATCGCCGTCAGCTGCGCCGCCGGGTGGTGCTCGAGAACGCGACGAGTCGTCTCGCCGGTGCCGATCCCGAGCTCGAGGATGGACGTGGCGCGGATACCGCGGCTCGCCTCGGCTACCTGCTCCTGCAGCTCGTGGTAGGACGGAACCTCCGCGAGCATCGCCTCGAGGTAGATGTCGGGGTTCCACTCCACGCCGTCATCTTCCCTGCCGCGCGTCGAGAGTCGGAGCTCAACCGCGCCGGATCTCGGGATCGGTGAAGACGTCGAGGTCGTCGCGGCTCGTCGACGAGAACTCCGACACGACTGCGCCCTCCGGACCGGCCTGGAACCAATGCAGCGTGTTCGGCGGGATCGTGTGCTGCTCACCCGGCCGGAGGACTATCTCGTGTGCAGCGGTGTGCGGGCCGGCGTAGTCGCACGTCGGCTCGGAGACCGGGTCGCCTTCGACGTAGAGGTAGACGAGGCCGCGGCGGCAGCGGAAGGTCTCCTCCTTGCCGGGTGTCCCCTCGAACGGCGGATGACGATGCTCGGGGCACGTTTGTCCGGGCAAGAGCACGAGCTCCTTCGCGCAGTAGCGGTCGGTGTTCACGTAAACGAGGAGCTGGAGGCCGACTTCGTGCAAGCGGCCGAGCCCGAAGTCGGCGACTTCGATCGCACCGCGCTCGCCCTCCGTCAGCACGACCCCGGCGGCCGCGAGCTGCTCCGCTGCGTAATCGCGCGCTTCGCGCTCGTCCATCGTCCAGCGGGAAGTCGTGCTAGCCGGTCCCGAGCGCGGCCGTGATCTTCTCGATCGCCGCCGTCTCTTCGTCCTTTAGCCCGCCCTTGGCCTCCGCTGCCGCCGTCGCGACGTCGAGCACGAAGCCACGATAGGCCTCGAGCTCGTCCGGGGCCTTGGCGCCGAGCACTGCCACTGCTGCGCCCAGGGCGTTGATCGTGCCCTCCACGACCTCCTTCGGTGACGCGACCAGGCCGAAGCCGGTGCCGTGTCTCCCCGAAAGCTCGCGGACGAGCTGGCTCTCGCTCTCCCGATGCGCGGCGATTTGCTTCGCGACGGCGCTTGCCTCACCGAAGCTGTCGGTGAAATCGCGATGGGCCGTGGAGACAAGCATGCCCGCGCCCGTGACGCCCTGTAGGAGATCCTTCCATTCGTCCTCGGTGAAGTCCGTCTTGCCGGCCATGTGTCCTCCTTCGATGGGTGCGTTGAGTCAATTTCTGATACCCGGCTGATGCGTGAAACCAACCCGAGCGCCCGAGCGTGACCGACACGCTCATTCCCCAGCGCCCGACCATTGCGCGTGCGATCTCGGTCAACTGCTGGATGTCCGACTCGGCGCCGGTCGTCGGCTGCGCGTCGACGATCTCCTCGGCGCCACGCCCGCCGAGGGCGACCTGACCGCTTCCAGGCATCGACCGGGGCATCGAGGTGGCTTGGAGCACATGAGCCCGCCCCCGTCGGCGGCGTGGATTCACCACATGTGAGAGGAAAGCCCCGACTTGCGGGGCTCTCCTTGTGGGCCGGGTTGGGATCGAAGTGCTCCTTTCAGATGACGAGCGTGAGGACGAGGAGGGCGAAGAACACGCTCTGGGACGCTGTGCACGGCGATGCCGATCAACGCGCTCCGGTAGCGCTTCGTCGGGTAGGCGATGACGAGGGTGTCGACGAGCGTCGCGGGTATCGCCCACGGCACGTGCAGGTGGTAGGCGGCGAAGAGGAGGCCGTTCGCGACCCAGTCTCCGCGTCCGAAGGCGCCGTTCATGCGCGGAAGGAGGAACCCGCGGAACAGGAACTCCTCGCCGAGGACGGTATAACAGGAACATCGCGAGGAGCACGCCGTACCAGCCGAAGGCCCCGTCCAGGAACGCCTTGCCGGCGTCCGACTCGACGATCGTGGCGAAGCTCCCGGTCCTCCGGACCGGCGATGGTCGAGAGCAACTCGGGCGCCGCTGCGAAGAGCAGGATCAGCGGGATCAGGACGAGCCAGATCCGGCCGCCGACGCGGCCGCTGCGCGGGCTACGCGGCGAGCGGAGCCAGAGCGCCTTGCGGACCGCCGACCAGCGGAGCGTCCGCTGCTCGCGCCCGACGAGGATGGCGACGAGGACGACCTGCCAGACGAGGCCGATCGTGAGAGCCACGATCAGCGCCTTCGCCATCGGCACGTGCCCGTCGCCTGCGAACCGATCCGCGAGGAAGGGCGCGACGAGCCAGGCGAGGGCCGCCATCGGCAGGGCCGCGGCCGCCCAGATCTTGAAGATGGTCCGCCGCGCGAGCTGCGGAATCTCGACCGCGGCGTCGGCGCGGGACGGGATTGCTTCGGTGAGTGGGTACGAAACGTCCATCTGAATCCTCCTTTGGTGGTGGCGGCTCAGGCCGCGTAGGCGTAGGGGTGGTAGAAGGCGTCGAGGGCGCGGTCGGGCGCGACCGCGAGCTGGAAGCGGTCGCCGACACGCGTGTCGTCGACCGAGACGGTGAGCGCGTTCTCGTCCGGGTTCCAGAGCAGGACGGACGTGGATGCCGTCGCTGTCGCGGGCGGCGAGCTCGCGGGTGTGCGGGGTGGCAGGGCTCATGGCTCCTCCTTCTCTTGCGGTCATGGGATGTCGACCTCGCTCACGCGCGTGGCGGTGGTGCGGTCGGCGACGTAGGACGGCAGCAGCCGGAGCGCGTCCTCCTCGGTCGCCGCCTCCACCGTCCACCAGATCGCGTGCCCGCCGGAGCGGCACGACGCGAAGGTCGACTGGTGGCGAAGCGGGCTGTCGTGCCCCTTGAAAGAGACGAAGACGACGCCGCACTCGTGCGGCTCGTGACTGTGGTGGAGCAGGTAACGGGCCATGCGTCGAGCTTGCGCCGCATCGCCCCTTGCGACATCGGGCGCCACCCTGAGCTCGCACCCTGATTTCGGAATCCCGCGACCCCTGATCTATCCTGGCCCGAAAGTGGCCGTGCTAGCCGATCACCTCGTGGGGCGCGCCGATGAGCTGGGGCTGCTCGAGCTGATGCTCGACGGGCTCGACGGGCACGGCGCCGCCACGCTCGAGATCGTCGGCGAGCCCGGGATTGGCAAGACCCGGCTGCTCGCGGAGTTGGGCGCGCGGGCGGACGCCCGCGGGCATCTCGCCCTCTCGGGCTCCGCGTCGGAGCTCGAGCGCGACTTGCCGTTCTCCGTGTTCGTGGACGCTCTGGACGAGTACCTGCGCGGGCTCGATGGAGGTCTCCTTGCCGGCCTGGACGAGGACGTGCGAACGGAGCTGGCGCACGTCTTCCCGTCCCTCTCGGGCCTCGCGACGGCGGGCGACGTGGCTCCCCAGCACGAGCGCTATCGCACTCACCGTGCGGTCCGCGAGCTGCTCGAGCAGCCTCGCGCGGGCGAGGCCGCTCGTCCTGCTGCTCGACGACCTCCACTGGGCCGACTCGGCATCAATAGAGCTGCTCGGGCGCGCTGCTCCGCCGCCCGCCGGCCGCAGCCGTGCTCATCGGCGCTCGCCGTTCCGCCCCCGCCAGCTGCCGGAGCGTCTCCTTGGCGCTCTCGAGCGCGCACATCGCGCGGCCGTGCTGACCCGCATCGAGCTCGGCGCGCTGACGCCGGCCGAGACGCGGGAGCTCCTCGGCGAGACCGTCGGAGCCGTCGACGCAACCGCCCTTCATGGGGAAAGCGGCGGCAATCCGTTCTACGTCGAGCAGCTCGCGCGGTCGCTCGACCGGGCAGGCGGCGGCGCTCCCGCTTCCGAGCATCCCGCTCGCCGGCATCGCGGTCCCGTCCGGGGTCGCCGCCTCGCTCAGCGAGGAGCTCGCCCTGCTGACGGAGGACGGTCGTCTCGTGCTCGAGGGCGCGGCGGTGGCGGGCGACCCCTTCGAGCCTGAGCTGGCGGCGGCCGCTGCCGGGACTTCCGAGGCCACCGCGATGGACGCGATCGACGAGCTCCTCGAGGCTCGACCTCGTTCGCGACACCGAGGTTCCCCGCCGCTTCCGCTTCCGGCATCCGCTCGTCCGGCGCGCGGTTTACGAGGCCACGGCCGGCGGCTGGCGGCTGGGCGCGCACGAGCGGTGCGCCGAGGCTCTCGCCGCGCGGGGAGCTCCGGCGGCGGCGCGCGCCCACCACGTCCAGCGCTCGGCGCGCGAGGGCGACGCCGGCGCCGTCGCCGTCCTGCGCGAGGCGGGCGAGGCCGCCGTGCGGCTCGCGCCGGCGAGCGCCGCGCGCTGGTTCGGGGACGCGCTGCGCCTGCTCCCGCACACCGCACGGGCGGAGGAGCGCATCGAGCTCCTCGTCGTACGGTCGGGGGCGCTGACGGCGACCGGTCATTTCGCGGACAGCCACGAGCGCTCTGCTCGACGCCCTCGCGATGGTGCCCGACGGCTCGCATGCGCTACGCGCCAGAGCTCGTCCGTGCCTGTGCCGGGGTGGAGAGCAACCTCGGGCTCCACGAGCAGGCGCGGGGCCGCCTCGCGAGCGCCCTCGAGGCCCTTCCTGACCAGGACTCGCCCGAGGCGGTCGCGCTCATGATCGAGCTCGCCATCAACCGGCTCTGGCGCGCGAGGTTCGACGCGATGCACGAGTCGGCCGAGCGCGCGGTCACGCGCTGCACGACGGCTCGGGGACGCGCCTCTGACCGCGGCGGCCCTCGCCGTGCTCGCAGCTGGCGGACTCGACGACGGGGGCGGCGGAGCGAGCCGAGGCCGACCGTCTGGAGGCGGCGGCACTGGTCGATTCCCTGACGGACGACGAGCTCGCACGTCGCCTCGACGCCGCTGCCTGGCTCGCCGGCGCAGAGCTCTATCTCGACCGGTACGCCGAGGCCGACGCGCATGCGCACCGCGCACTGCCCTGGCGCGTGCCACCGGCCAGGGGGAGCTCTTCCTCGTCCTCGTCCAGATCCTCGGCGCGCGTGGCGCATGCGCGGCAAGCTCGCCGAGGCCGCGGAGCTGCGCGACGGCGGGATCGAGGCCGCGCGCCTGTTCGGCAACACCCAGGCGCTGGTCTGGACCCTCTCGGCCGCTCCGCCCCGCGCACGCCACCGGCGACCTCGAGCTCGCGCTCGCCACCGCGCAGGAGGCCGTCGACCTCAGCGCGCGAGCTCGAGACAAGCTTCCACTCGATCGAGGCGGGGGTCGAGCCTCGCGCCGGCCCTCCTCGACACGGGACAGCCGCAAGCCGGCGTCGAGCTGCTCGTCGGCTCGGCCGGGGGCGAGGAGCTGGCGCTGATCGCCGGGCAGCGGGAGGGCGCACGCCCTCGAGCTCCTCACCCGGTGCTGGCTAGCGCTCGACCGCCGCCCGGAGGCGGAACGCGCTGCCGCGGCGGCAGCGCCTGGGCCCGCGTCGGTGCAGCTCCCGATGGCCGCCGCCTGGGCCGATCGCGCGGCTGCGGCCGTCGAGCCTGCACGCCGGCGACGCCGCCGCGCGCAGCCGAGCAGGCGCTCGCGGCGGCCGCTGCGGCCGACGAGGTCGGGGCCCCGATGGAGGCAGCGCTGTCGCGCACGCTCGCCGGCCGCGCGCTCGCCGGAGCCGGCGAGCGCGACCGCGCGGCCGCGGAGCTCCAACGCGCCGCCGCGGCGCTCGAGCGCTGCGGCGCCCTGCGGTTACCGCGACGAGGCGGAGCGCGAGCTGAGAAAGCTCGGCCAGCGCATCCACCGGCGCACGCGCCCGGGTACGACCGACGGCGGCGGACTCGAGTCGTTGACCGAGCGCGAGCTCCAGGTAGCGCGGCTCGTCGCCGACCGCAAGACGAATCCGGAGATCGCGGCTGAGCTGTTCCTCAGCAAGAAGACGGTCGAGACCCACCTGCGCAACATCTTCCGCAAGCTCGACGTCTCGTCGCGCGTCGCCGTCGCGCAGACGGTCGAGCGCGCCGACCGCGCCGACCGCGCCGACCGCGCCGGAGGCACCCCGTCGTAGTCGCAGCCAGCCGCCTGCCGATCACCCGAGTGAGCGACCGCGCGTGGAAACCCCGAGCATCACCTGCCCGAGCTCTGTGCCAATGCTGGACTCGAGAGAGATGGGCCGGGCAGGGATCGAACCTGCGACCTTGGGATTGAAAGTGGATGCCGTCGGCTTCGTGGGCTCTCGCGCGAGTTCGGAAAGCCGCTCTACTGAGCCAAGTCGGCTCGGGCGAAGTCCAGGCGTCATTCGTCCGGTACTAAGAGGCTCAGGACCGTCCCTGCCGGGAGCGCTACTCGGCCCCTGGGAGGACCAGCCCGGACTCGTAGGCGAGCACGACCGCCTGCACGCGATCGCGGAGCCCGAGCTTGGCCAAGACATGCGTGATGTGCGTCTTGATAGTGGCCTCGCTCAGGAAGAGCTCGGCGGCGATCTCGCCGTTCGAGAGCCCTCGCGCGACGAGCTTGAGGACCTCGAGCTCACGGTCTGTCAGCTCGGCGATCTCGGCCGGCGTGCCGGAGCCCGGCGGGCGCCGCCGTACGAACTCCTCGATCAGGCGGCGCGTGATCGCCGGGGAGACGAGCGTCTCTCCCGCCGCGATGACGCGGACGGCGTCGGCGAGCTGCTCGGGCCGGACCTCCTTGAGCAGAAAGCCGCTCGCGCCCGCCTTCATCGCCTCGTAGACGTACTCGTCGAGGTCGAACGTCGTCAGGATGAGCACGCGCGGCGCACCGTCGACGGCGGCGAGCTGCCGTGTCGCCTCGAGCCCGTCGAGCTCGGGCATGCGGATGTCCATGAGCACGACATCGGGCTCGAGCGTCCGCGCCTGCTCGAGCGCCTCACGGCCGTCCGCCGCCTCGCCGACGACCTCGATGTCCTTCTGGGACTCCAGGATCATGCGGAAGCCGCCTCGCACGAGCGCCTGGTCGTCGGCGACGAGGACGCGGATCAACGCTCGCCCACCTCCACGGGAAGCAGCGCCCGTACGGCGTAGCCGCCCTCCGCCCGTGGACCTGCCTCGAACGTGCCGTCGTAGAGCGCGACGCGCTCGCGCATGCCGACCAGTCCGTGCCCGCTTCCGTCGCCGCCGTTGGGCGCGGTTCCTCCAGCGGTCGCCACCTCGAGCTCGAGCGCGTCCGTCCCGTAACGAAGGAACACGTAGGCGCGGGTCTGGGCCCCCGTGCTTGTGCGCGTTCGTGAGCGCTTCCTGGACGATTCGGTACGCCGTGAGGTCGATCCCCGGCGGGAGGAGTCCGCTGCTCGCCCGCGACCACGAGCTCGACGGGGAGCCCGGCACGCCGCGCGCCCGTCAGGAGGTCATCGATACGGGCGAGACCCGGCTGAGGCACGAGCGACACCTCGCCCTCGCCGGGCTGCAGGACTCCGAGCAGGCGGCGCAGCTCGGCGAGCGCGTGCCGACCAGTCTCCTCGACGGAGGACACGGGCTCCACGGCACGCCTCGGATCCTCGTCGAGGAGAACGCGGGCGGCCCCGGCCTGCACGGTCATGAGCGTGACCGAATGGGCGATCACGTCGTGCAGCTCACGGGCGATCCGGCGCCGTTCCTCTGCGATCGCCGCGCCCTCCGTCCTCTCGCGCTCGCGCTCGAGGCCGGCCGCCCGCTCCTCGAGCTCCGTGGCGTGCTTCGCTCGCTGCTGTAGCGCGTAGGCAACGAAAGCCACGGCGCCCCCGCCGAGAATCCCCCAGACGGCTTCCTCCAGCCCGAGTCGCTCGTCGACCCGGACGAGGACCGCCATGCAGGCGAAGCCGATTGCCGTGCCCGCGATCGCCTGGGTCCGGTCGTTGTATGCGCCCACGACCCAGAAGGCGAGGAGAAACGCGGCGAGGCCGGTGGTCTCGGCCCCGATGGTCGGGTCTGCGAAGGCCGAGGCGGCCTGCGCGGCGAAGCAGAGGACGGGCGCCGCAAAGGGGAGGCGCCGCCGGAAGAGAAGCGGCAACGTCCAGAGGAGCGAGCCGACGATGAAGACGGCCTTCGGTCCCGAGCCCGGGGCGACCCAGACCTTGACCTCGGCGATCACAGCGAGGAGCACGACGAGCGCGTCGAAGACGTGGCGCCTGAGCGGGTATCCGAAGGTCATGGCTCGGGAACGGGTCCGGCGTCGTGCTCGTCCACGCGCAGGAGACCCAGCAGCCGGCGCATGTCGGCAAGCGCCTGCCGTCCGGTCTCCTCGATCGAGAGGAGGGGCTCCCGTGCACGCTCCGGCTCTTCGCCGAGCAGGAGCCTGGCGGCCCCGGCTTGCACGGTCATGACGCTCACGCTGTGGGCGATGACGTCGTGGAGGTCGCCGGCGATGCGAGCGCGCTCCGCGACCACCGCGGCGCGTGCCCGCTCGTCCCGCTCGCGCTCGAGCCGCGCAGCCTGCTCCTCGAGCCGGACTGCGCCCTGCGCTCGCCGCCGGAGCGCGAACGAGGCCGACGCGAGCCCGATCCCGACGACGAGGAGGGGCTGAGCTCGGTGTCCGCCCCGGTAACCACGAACTCCTGCCCGTCGCTCCAAGCGAGCGCGACGACGCTTGCCAGTCCGATCGCCGTGGCCGCGACCGCCTGCTCGCTCTTCTCATGCCCGCCCGCGAACCAGAATGCGAGGGCGAGCATCAGGCCCGAGACGGGGTTCAGGATGCTCACCCAGGGCGGCGGCCTCGGGGTCGGCGAGGGAAGCGCCTGCCAGGCCGGTGAAGACCAGGACGGGGGCGCCGAACGGAAAGCGCCGTCGCAAGAGCAACGGCAGCGTCCCGAGGAGTCCCGCAGCGACGACTGCGACCGTCGCGCCGTCGATCCAGATCAACGCCTGCCACAGGACGGCGAGAAGGACCACGAGCCCATCCACCGCGTAGCGCCGGAGGAACGGCTCGATCCCCATCGCTCCAACGTAGCTCGCAACCTCGCGTCTCGCATCAATCGCTACGACGACGCTGCCTGCACCCTAGGTCTGAGATTCGCCGCGAAGGATCAACCTCGCGGCGAGGGCGATTCAGAGCGCCGGCCGACGATTTTCTTCCTGCCCCTCTCTAGCGTCAGGAGTCGAGCAACGACCACGACAACGAAGAGAGGCAGGCATGCACGGAGTACTCAGCACGGTTCTGACGGACGAGAGGCCTCGGGCCCCTTCGCTCGCCGCCACACCGCCGATCCTCGTCACCGCGCGCGACGTGACGCGCCGCTACGGCGAGGGCGACTGGGCCGTCGACGCGCTCCGCGGTGTCTCGGTCGCGGTCGAGGAGGGCGAGCTCGTCGCCGTCATGGGGTCCTCGGGCTCGGGCAAGTCCACGCTCATGCACATCCTGGCCGGCCTCGACCGCCCGACGTCGGGCGAGGTCTGGATCGGCAGCGAGGCGATCGCGAAGCTCGGCGACACCCAGCTGACGAAGCTCCGCCGGCGTCACATCGGCTTCGTGTTCCAGTTCTTCAACCTGCTGCCGATGCTCACCGCCGAGGAGAACATCCTCCTTCCGCTCCAGCTCGCCGGCGACAAGCCCGACCGCGAGTGGGTGGACGAGCTGATCGCCGACGTCGGTCTCGACGAGCGACGCCGGCATCGGCCCTCCGAGCTCTCGGGCGGCCAGCAGCAGCGGGTCGCGATCGCCCGGGCACTCGTATCGAGGCCGAGCGTGGTCTTCGCCGACGAGCCGACCGGCAACCTCGACTCGCAGACGAGCGCGGAGATCCTCGCCCTCCTTCGCGAGAGCAGCCTCCGGCTACGGCCAGACGACGGTGATGGTGACCCACGAGCCGCAGGCGGCCACGATCGCCGACCGAATCTTCTTCCTCGCCGACGGAGAGATCGTCCTGGAGCTCGGCTCCTCGAGCGCGCACGAGATCCTCGAGGCGATGGAGGAGGTGAGCCGGACATGATCGGCGTTGCGCTCAGAGGCCTCGCCGGCCGCAAGCTCCGCGCCGTCCTGACCGCGTTCGCGATCGTCCTCGGCGTCGCGATGGTGAGCGGCACCTACGTGCTCACGGACACCATCGACAAGGCCTTCTCGAACCTCATCGGCGAGACCTACGCCGAGACGGACGCCCGCATCACGGGCAAGGCGGTTGACATCGACTTCCAGTTCGAGTCGGCCGCGACGCCGGGTGTCCCGGAGACCATGCTCGAGGACGTGCGAGCGCTGCCCAGCGTCGCGGTCGCGGGCGGAACCATCGTCGACGAGGAGACGCTGCTGCTCGACAAGGCGGGGAAGGCGACGCAGTGGGGATGCCCGACCTTCGCGCTTCGGCCTGGACATCGAGCCCCGAGCTCGACCGGTTCAACCCGACCAACCTCGTGACCGGTCGGTGGCCGTCCGGGCCGAGCGAGACCGTGATCGACGCCGGCACGGCCGACCGCGAGGGCTATCGCGTCGGCGAGATGATCGGCGTGTCCGCCGTCGGCCCGGTCCGCGACTTCGAGATCGTGGGCATCGCGCAGTACGGCGGCGTCGACTCGATCGGGAACGCGACCTTCGCAGTCTTCGACGTCGAAACGGCGCAGGCGCTGCTCGAGAAGGAGGGCGAGCTCGACGAGATCTTCGTCGCCGCGAAGAACGGCGTCTCACCCGAACAGCTCGTTCGCGAGATCAGGGCGTCCCTGCCGAGCTCGGTCGAGGTGCTGACCGGCACCGAGTCGGCCCAGGAGGAGACCGAGGAGATCTCGGCGTTCACGGACATCATCCGGTACTTCCTGCTCGGATTTGCCGGCCTTGCGCTCTTCGTCGGCTCCTTCGTCATCTTCAACACGCTGTCGATCACGGTCGCCCAGCGGACGCGCGAGTTCGCGACGCTGAGGACGATCGGGGCGTCCCGACGCCAGGTGCTCGGCTCGGTGATGCTCGAGGCGCTCGTGATCGGCTTCGTCTCCGCCCTGATCGGGCTCGGGCTCGGGATCGGGCTGGCCTACGGCCTGAAGGTGCTCTTCGCCGCCTTCGGCGCCGAGCTCCCGGAGGTCGGGCTCGTCCTCGCGCCCCGGACGGTGATCGTCTCGCTCCTGATCGGCGTCGTCGTGACGCTCCTCGCGGGCCTGCTGCCGGCGATCCGAGCGACGCGCGTACCGCCGATCGCGGCGGTGCGTGAGGGAGCGGAGCTGCCGAAGTCGCGGCTCGCGTTCCTCACGCCGTACGCCGGCGCGGCCATCGTCGCGCTCGCGGTCGCACTCCTCGGCTACTCGCTCTTCGTCGACGACATGGGGACGGCCAGGCGGCTGCTCTCCCTCGCCGGTGGGTGCATCGCCCTCTTCCTGGGCGTCGCGCTGCTCTCGGCGCGGCTCGTACGGCCGCTCGCGACCGCGCGTCGGTTGGCCGGCCCGCAGGTTGGGCGGAGCGGCGGGGAAGCTCGCACAGTCGAACGCGCAGCGCAACCCTGGCCGCACGGCCGCGACCGCGGCGGCGCTCATGATCGGCGTCGCGCTCGTCACGTTCGTCGCGGTGCTCGCGACCGGGATGAAGGCCTCGAACGGGGCGGCTATCGAGCGGCAGGTGGCGGCGGACTACGTCGTCACCTCCCAGGACGGCTACTCGCCCTTCGTCGCCGCGGCCGGGGACGCGGTAGGCAGCGCTCCGCAGGCGCAACTCGTCACCAGCGTCCGCTCCGAGCTCGGCAAGGTCGCCGGCTCCGGCGAGTACGTGACCGGCATCGAACCCGGCACGATCGCCCAGGCGTACCGCTTCCAGTGGAAGGACGGCTCCGACGCCGTGCTAACGAGGCTCGGCCGGAACGGCGCGGTGATCGACGACGGCTTCGCGGAGCAGAAAGACCTCCGCCTCGGAGACGCCTTTCCCTTGCTGACGTCGTCCGGAAAGCGTCTCGAGCTGGAGGTGAAGGCGATTTACGAGCCTCCTCCCTTCTATCCGCTTCTCGGGAGCGTCAGCATCGCCCGGGCGACGTTCGACTCCGTCTTCGAGCGCCCGCACAACCTGTTCACCTTCGTGAACGTGCCGGCCGACCCCAGTGACGGGACGAGGAGATCCCTCGAGTCCGCGCTCGCTGGGTTTCCCGACACGAAAGTACAGACCCGCAGCGAGTGGATCGCGGCGCAGGGCGCGGATTTCGACGAGTTCCTCCAGATCCTCTACGTCTTGTTGGGCCTCTCGGTCGTCGTCAGCCTCTTCGGCATGGTGAACACGCTCGTCCTCTCCATGCACGAGCGGACGCGCGAGCTCGGGATGCTCCGCGCCGTCGGGATGACCCGCCGTCAGACCCGCCGCATGGTGCGGCACGAGAGCGTGATCACGGCCCTCATCGGCGCCGCTGTCGGGCTCCCGCTCGGCGTTTCCCTCGCCGCGCTGGTCACGGCTGCGCTCTCTCAGTTCGACGTGCAGTTCTCGGTCCCGCTCATCCAGCTCATCGCGTTTGCGACCGTGGCCGCCCTCGCCGGCATCCTGGCGGCGGTCCTACCCGCCCGGCGGGCGGCGCGCCTCAACGTCCTCGAAGCACTCCAATACGAATGACAGGAGATCTGGGGATGGAAGCAAGCGTGATCTCTCGGAGGCCGGCTCACACCGTCAGACGGGTGGCCTTCACGGCCTGGGCCGTGGTCCTCGTCGGCGTGTTCGGGGTCGGTCTCTTCGGACTCACCTCGCTCGTCCTCGCCTGGTTCCAGCCGCTCGAGGGCGTGGCAGGGCCTGTGACCGAAGTTGGTTACGGCGCTCTCGTTGGCATCATCCTCACGCTGGGATTGCTCGTGCAGCTTCGTGCTCCCGAGCGCAAGATCGCGGGGCTACAGCAGGCCGCCCTCGTGATCCCGGCCCTCCTCGTCGCATCGGCGATCGCGCGCGACGCTCAGAATCTGATACCAGCACTGATCCTGCTGCCGGCACTCGGGATCCTCCTCGCCCTCCATCCAGCCCGCAGAGAGTTCCTCCGGCGAGGCGCTTCGTCCAGCCCAGCACTCCTGCTCGTCGCTGCCGTGGGCGGGGTTCCGCTGATCGCGTACGCGTTGGACATGGCGGCCGACGCCCGGGAGTTGACGGGCCCTCCGCACCACGTCCAGCGCCTGTCCACGATGGCCGCGATGGCGATCGCCATCCTGCTTACCGGCCTACTCGCCGCGCTCCGGACGCGGGGATGGCGGACCCCGGCCTGGAGTGCGGGCTCGGCGGCGGTCGTATTCGGGCTCGCGTCGATCGCCTTCCCCGATCACCCGGGCGCTGAGGGGCGCTCGTGGGGAGCCCTGGCCATCGCCGGCGGTGCCCTCTTCATCGTCGTGGCCGAGTGGGAGGCGAGGAGAGCGCCGGCCGCTTAGAGCTCGACGAGCTGCAGTGCATCCTCAAGCGTCAGGTTCGGGAGTTCGCGAGCCGCGTCCTCGGCCATCCACAGCGCTCCGACGCTCGACCGTGTCGATTTCGCGATCTGTCGATCGTTCTTGGAGTGGCGAAGCTGATTCGAGACGAGACTGAAGGGGGCCGGGCATGATCACCGGGGTTCACGCAATCGTCTACAGCACGGACGCGGAGGGCGTGCGCAAGCTTTTCCGGGACGTGCTCGGGTTCCCGTCAGTCGATGCCGGTGACGGTTGGCTGATCTTCGGGTTGCCGCCGGCGGAGCTCGCCGCCCATCCGACCGAGGGTCCCGATCACCACGAGCTCTACCTCATGTGTGCCGACGTGCACACGACCGTCGAGGAGCTGAAGGCCAAGGGCGTCGAGCTGGCGCATCCGGTGCGCGACGAGGCGTTCGGTCTGTTGACTGCGATCGTCCTGCCGGGCGGCGGCGAGCTCGGCCTGTACGAGCCGAGACATCCGAGCCCGCTCACGCCGTCCGTGTAGGGCGGCGTCGATCCGCAGGAGGACTACTTCGACGAGGTTGTGCGCTCGATGTCACCGGGACCGCGGGCCGTAACCTCGTAGTGGGTCATCTCCTCGATGTCGCCGAAGAACGGCTTCGTGGCTTCAACGAAAGGCTTGAAGTCCACGCTCTGCCGGAAGCCCTGCATATGTCCTTCAGCCGAGTCCCACTCGATGCGGACGATCTGCTTTCCGGGCTCGTCGGCACGACGAGCAGCCTCCCAGCGCAGGCAGTGGGGTGACGCATCGAGTAGTGCGCCGGCGCGTTGGTAGGCATGGTCGAACTCGCCGGTGCGACCTGGGTCGATCGTGTAACGGATGTACTCGACGATCATGGTCGTCTCCTCTCAAGCATTCTTGCGGGGCGGGCGAGGCACATATCCCTCCCGCGCACGCGTGGGGACGCGCACACGTAACGCTGCGCAGGCGACCGCGGCACCGGCCTCACGCCGCGATCTTCTCCAGCAACGCGTCGATCCGCGCGAAACCCCCTTTTGCGCCCTCCTCGACCCCGTACTGCATGGTGGTGTCTCGCTCCTCAGACGTGGCGAAATGCATCGTCTGGGTCAGCTTCGTCTGCTCACCGAGATCCTCGAACTCGAGCGTCTGCAGGTGATTCTGGAACGTCTGCACGAGCCGCTCCGGCGCCTCGACCTCGCGGTACTCGCCCTCGACGACGCCGAAGGGCGTTCGGAACCGGTAGGTGCCGCCCGGGCGGACGTCCATCTCCTCGACGACCGTGCCGTCGCCCCACCATTCGGGGATCAGCTGCGGATCCGTCCAGACGGAGAAGACGTGCGCGGGCGGCGCGTCGAAGACGCGCTCGACCCGGATCTCGAGCTCGTTCGGGGTGGTAACGGTGGTCTCGTTCATCGTGCTCCTTTCGTCCGTTCGATGAGCTGCGCGAAGCGGTCGAGCCGCTGCAGCCCTCAGCTCACCGCTCTCTTCACGAGCGCGAGGATCTTGGCCTCGTCGGCCGCGGTCAGCTCCTTCAGTGCGTAGGCGACCGGCCACATGGCGCCTTCGTCGAGGTTCGCGCTGTCGTTGAAGCCGAACATGGCGTACCTCTCCTTGAACTTCCCCGCGTTGCGGAAGAAACAGACGACCTTGCCGTCCTTGGCGTACGCGGGCATCCCGTAGTAGGTCTTCGGCGAGAGGTCCGGTGCGCTGGCTGTGATGATCTCGTGGAGCCGCTCTCCGATGGCGCGATCGTGTGCCGACATCGCGGCGAGCGCGGCGCGCACCGCGCTTTCCCCATCCTCGGCCGCCTTCAACTCTCGAGCGCGCGCTTTCATCGCGGCCTTTTCCTCGGCTGTGAATCCTTTTGTCTCCTTGCTGCTCTTGGCAGCCTGCTGCGCGCCTTTCTTTGGGGTGCTCATCGTGCTCCTTTCGTGCGTTCGACGACCTGCGCAAAGCGGTCGAGCCGCTGCAGCCACGTGCTGATGCCCTCGAAGGCATAGGGCACGAGTGCGCACCTGCGGGCACGGCCAACCTTCTCCGTCGTGACGAGCTCCGCCTCCTCGAGCAGCCGGATGTGCTTCTTCATCCCGGTCAGCGACATGCCGAAGGGCTCGGCGAGCTCGCTGATCGTCGCGCTGCCGACGCCGAGCCGTTCGAGTACGGCACGCCGAGTCGGGTCGCCGAGGGCTGCAAATGCGCGGTCGACGGTCGTCGTATACTGAACCATTAGGTTCACTATAGCATGGTTCCTCGGTACGACGCAATACCGCCGCGCCGGCAAGGTGGGTGCAGGCCCCGCATCGCTGCCAATGACGATCCGATGCGATCCGGTGCCGTACGGGGAGACGTCGGCGTCCACGGCCAGTCGAATCGCATCGCGTGATCGTCACGGCAGGCACTCGCCGCCGAGCGGCGTGAGGCGTGTCTTGCGGCAGGGCGCGATCGCAGTCTGTGATCTCGCCGAGTCGACGGGTCTGGCGTCACACTCAGGGTGGCTAGGCTCGCCTCGTGAGCGATCGCATCCTTGTGCTCGGCGCGGGCTTCGGTGGACTCGAGCTTGCGACCGTGTTGTCGGAAGCACTTGGAGATGACGCAGGCGTGACCCTGATCGAAGGCGGCGAGGCGTTCGTCTTCGGATACTCGAAGCTCGATGTGATGTTCGGGCACACGGCGCCCGAAGATGTCCGCCTTCCCTACTCTGACTTCGCCAAGCCCGGTATCCGCCTCCTCGCAGAGACGATCACTGCGATCGACCCAAATGCGCGGCGGGTGACCACCGATGCCGGCGTCCATGACGCGGAGGTCCTGGTCGTAGCCCTCGGCGCGGACTACGACTTCGACGCTACGCCTGGACTCGCCGAGGCCGGGAACGAGTTCTACTCCATGGGCGGAGCCGAGCGGGTACGCGAGGTGCTTCCGACCTTCAGCCGCGGTCGCGCGATTGTCGGTGTGTGCGGGGCACCATTCAAGTGCCCGCCTGCGCCGAGCGAGGCCGCACTTCTCCTGCACGACTACCTGTCCGAGCGAGGCATCCGTAACGCGTGCGAGATCACCCTCGTGATGCCGTTCGGGACGCCGGTTCCACCGTCCCCCGACACCTCTGCTGCGCTACTCGAAGCATTCGCCGAGCGCGGCATCGAGTTCGTCTCGGGCCGGCGCGTGGCTTCACTCGACAAGGCGCGCAGCGCTGCGGTGCTCGACGACGGCTCGGAGTTGCCGTATGACCTCTTCCTCGGCGTGCCGAAGCATCGTGCGCCTGATGTCGTCCTCGAGAGCGGAATGGCCGAGGATGGATACATCCCCGTGGACTCGCACACGCTCGAGACTCGCTTCCCGGGTGTGTATGCCGTTGGTGACGTCGCGACCGTCGGTGTGCCCAAGGCGGGCGTGTTCTCTGAGGGCGCGGCGCGGGTTGTTGCGGCGTCGCTCATCGCACGACGTCAGGGAGGCGAGCTACCGGACGGGTTTGACGGGCGCGGTTCGTGCTACGTCGAGTTCGGTGCAGGCGAGGTCGGCCGCGTCGACGTGGACTTTCTCTCCGGGCCGAAGCCAACGGGCACGTTCCAGGAGCCGTCTCCGCAGCTGGTCGCCGAGAAGCGGCACTTTGGTGCGAGCCGTCGAGCCCGCTGGTTTGCAGGCTGAGAGCTCTGAGAGTTACGTTCGTACACAGATCAGCGCGGTAGACGGACGAAGGCTTTGTCAACGCGCGTCGCGGCCGGGAAGCACGACCGCGGCCGGAGGGTCACGCGGACCAGCGGCGATGCATCTCTAGACTCGCCCGGATGCTTGGCGCTGCGGCCCGGGAGCCCCACCCGCTCATCTGGGCGGCTCGTCTCGCGGTGGCCGGGCCGCTGCTGTGTATCACCCTTGTCGCACTCCTCCACGTACTCGAGCCAGAGATCAACGACAGCGACGCGGTCAGCGAGTACGCGTTGGGCGACTTCGGGTGGCTGATGAACGTGGCCTTCTTCTCGGGCGCCGCGGGCATCGGCGCGCTCGCGTTCGTCCTCCACAGATCTCTGTCGCATTCGAGGGCCGCCGTCCTCGGAATCGTCCTGCTCTCGCTCGCGGCGGTCGCGTGGGTCCTCCTTGGCGCGGGCAACATCGACCCCGAAGGAGCAGACACGACGACGCACGGACTGATTCACGGGATCGGCTTCCTCCTCGGGCTGCCGACGAGGCTCGCAGCGCCGCTCGTGCTTGCGGCGGCGTTTCGCCGCGACGACCGCTGGGCGAACCACCGGCGACTCACCCTCGTGCTTGGAATTGCAGCTTTGGCGGCCGAGGTCGCGGGCTTCTCGGATCTTGCGTCCGTGGTGACGCTGCGGCTCGCGCTCGGCCTCTGGCTCGTCTGGATCGCGCTCACGGGGGCGCGCGTTCTGACCTGGCGGCACCTGGCCTAGACGCTAGGGCCCTGAAGATTGCTAGTGGGCCGGTTTGGAATCGAACCAACGACCTTGGGATTAAGAGTCTTGCGGAGACGCGGCGAGAGGATACGGCCGCAAGGGACTGCAACGCGCGCGAATCGAGGGTGCAACGTAGTGCAGCCAGCTGCAGCGTGCGGAGACAGTGCGGTACTCCAATCGGTACTCCGGACTCCGCCCGACTAGTGGGGGGCGCGAGGAGCCGGGGTAACCTCCCGCGGTGCCCGAGCGCGTCGTTCGCACGATTTGGGTGGAGGTGACACCGTGAAGCTCGGCTTGTTGACCGCCGCGCTCCCCGATCTCACGCTCGACGAGGTCGCCGCCTGGGCGTCTTCGGAAGGGTTCGAGATGCTCGAGGTCGCCTGTTGGCCGTTCTCCGGCGGCGAGAGGCGGCGCTACGCCGGCGTAAGCCACATCGACGTCGAGAGCGTCGACGCCGATGCGATCCACACGCTCTTCGAGCGCGCGGGCCTCGGGATCTCGGCGCTGGCCTACTACCCGAACAACCTCGACCCCGATCCCGAGGCGCGCGAGGCGGCGAACGAGCACCTACGGATGGTCGTCGATGCCGCGCAGGCGCTCGGCGTTGCAATCGTCGGCACCTTCGTCGGCCGGGACAAGACCCGGACGATCGCAGAGAACCTCGAGGAGTTCAAAAAGGTCTGGCCGCCGCTCGTCGACTACGCGGGCGAGCGCGGTGTGACGATCGCGATCGAGAACTGCCCGATGATCTTCAGCGACGACGAGTGGCCGGGCGGGAACAACCTGGCCTACTCGCCTGCCATTTGGGACGAGATGTTCTCCATCGTCCCGTCCGAGAGCTTCGGGCTCAACCTCGATCCATCACACCTCGTCTGGCTCCAAATCGACTACGAGCGGGTCGTGCGGGACTACGGGTCGCGCATCGTTCACGTCCACGCGAAGGACCTCGAGATCGATCGCGACGGCCTCTACCGCCACGGCACGCTGTCGGGAGGGATCGGCTGGCAGGTACCGCGCCTGCCGGGGCTTGGCGAGGTGCGCTGGGATCGCTTCCTCGCGGCGCTGTACGCCGCCGGATACGACCACGTCGTCTCCATCGAGCACGAGGACCGGACGTTCGAGGGGACGGAGGAGCTGGTCAAGCGGGGATTCCTCATCGCCCGCGACGTGCTCCGCCCCTATCTGCACTAGTTGTGCGCAAGACCGGAATCCCCGAGTGGGGACTCCGGTCGCGCAAAGTGCAAAGGACCTAAAGCGCGGCCGCTTCGCGACCGCGATCGCGCTGTCACATCCGAGCTCTACCTGACTTGTGCGCAAGACCGGAATCCCCGAGTGGGGATTCCAGTCGCGCGAAGTGCAAAGGACCTAAAGCGCGGCCGCTTCGCGACCGCGATCGCGCCGTCACATCCGAGCTCTACCTGACTTGTGCGCAAGAAAGGGCAAAGGACCTAAAGCACGGCCGCTTCGCGGCCGTGCTGGTTACTGGCGTCTCCTCAAGCTTCGGTTCCGCGCATAAGCGCTCTAGTCACTTCTCGTGGCGCGTGCGTAGATCGCGGTGAGCACGATGATGATCGAGCCGTAGATCACCTGGCGTTCCCACTCTTCGGCGTCGAGGAGTGTCAGGAGTGAGCCGAGCACAGTGAGGATGAGGACACCCAGGATCGTTCCGCCGTATCCGCCCCAGCCGCCGAGGATCGAGGTGCCTCCGATCACGACCGCGGCGACCGACGGCAGAAGGTACGGAGTCGCGAGGCTGAGATCGGGGTTGTTCGTGAAGCCGAGCAGGAGGAGCCCGCCGAGCGCCGCGAGCAGCCCGCAGAGCGCGTAGGCGACGACGAGCACCTGCCAGACGCGAACCCCGGCGAGACGCGAGGCGACCGGATTGTCCCCGACGGCGTAGAGCATCCGTCCGTATCCGGTGTAGCTCAGCCCCAGGACGAGGACTGCGGCGACGCCGATCCAGAGCAACGTGTTCGCCGGCAGGTAGTCGAGGAACCGCTCGCGTCCGAGAGTGGTGACCACGTCCGGAACGACCTTCTCGAACGCCCTGCCCGCGTAGATCGAGAGGAGCCCGAAGATCACCGACGACGTGCCGAGCGTCATAACGAGCGGGTTGACCCGGAAGATCCCGACTCCGACGCCGTTCGCCAGGCCGATCCCGACGCCGACGAGCACGCCGGCGAGGATGCCCTCGAACGTGCCGTTCGTCCCCTGCCACGAGATCGCAAAAGCCGCCGCTGTAGCCGTGTACGCGACCGAGAGATCGACGCCACCCGTCAGCATCACGAGCGTCTGACCTCCCGCGATCATCCCCAGGGGCGCTGCGACGAGCAGCGTCGTGGAGATCTGGTTCCACGTCACGAACGGCTCGCCGACCTGGTGGCGGTTGACGAGCTCGGTGACGGCGAAGAGCGCGACGAGGACGAGCACCAGGATGACGACCGGGTTGTCCGTGAGGAACCGCTGGACCTCGCGGATGCGGCTCGGCTGGTGCAGCGTCTCGGGCGCGGCCGTCATCGGTGCGTCTTCCTGCTCAGGAGCCCGCCGATCACGACGACGAGGATGATCAGGAGCCCCTGATAGACCGCGGCGTAGTTCGGGTCCGTGCCGCGGATGAGGAGGATCGTCTTCGAGAGCGTGAGGATGTACGCCGCGGCGATTGGGCCGATCAGCCCGCCGACGCCCCCCAGCAGCGAGACACCCCCGAGCACGACGGCCGCGACGCTGTTCAGCGTGTAGATCGACCCCGAGTTCGGGTCGCCGATCCCTGAGCTCGCCGTGAGCGCAAGCCCGCCGAGCCCGGCGAAGACGCCGCCGAGCATGTAGGCGCCGACCCGCGTTCGCGCCACGCTGATCCCGCTCAGGTACGCGGCGTTCCGGTTCGATCCGACGGCGTAGATGGACAGTCCGGGACGAAGCCAGCGCAGCGGCAGCCAGAGAACTGCCAACGCGACGAGGACGGCCACGATCGGTCCCGGTATCACCCAGAGCTTGCCGAGGGCGAGGTCGTAGAACTGCTGCGGAGCGCCGCCCCCCGGGATCTCCATCACCCACAGCCCGACGCCGTACCAGACGAAGAGCATGCCCAGGGTGACGACGATGTCGGGAATTCGCGTGACGGTGATGACGAGTCCCGTGAAGCCGCCGGCGAGCGCCGAGAGCAGGAGGACGAGGAGCGAGAAGAGGAGCGCGTCGCGGAAGCTCATCCCCGCCATGTGCTTCGCAGACAGGACGTTCATGAGACCCATCAGCGATCCGACCGAGAGGTCGATGCCGCCGGAGATCACGACGACCGCCTGCGCCATCGCGGCGAAGCACAGCGGCAGCGCGTCGATCGCGAGCGCCTGGATGTCGAACGAGAACGACTGCTGCGAGAGGGATCGCCAGTACGGGACCATCGCGAGCAGGACGAGCCAGACACCGATCGTCCAGCCGTGCAGGCGGAGGTTCCTCCGCCAGGCCGGGACCCCGCGGTACTCGTGCGCGGCGACTGTCGCGGCCTCGGTCACGCCGCCGAGCCTTCGAGCACGAGTCCGTGCATCGACTGCAGAAGCGTGGCCTCGTCCGCGGCCTGACCCGGGAGCTCAGCGGTCACGCGGCCCGCGTAGATCGTGAGCACGCGATCGGAGACGAGCGGGAGCTCGGTCAGCTCCGAGCTGAAGAAGAGGATCGCTGCGCCGTTCTCCGCCAGCTCGCGCAGGAGCCTGTACACCTGTCGCTTCGTGCCGACGTCGATCCCACGGGTCGGGTCGTTGCACAGGAGCACCGTGAAGCCCGAGGCGAGCCAGCGTGCGATCGTGACCTTCTGCTGGTTCCCGCCCGACAGGCGCCGTACCTGGCGCCCGGCGCGTACGTCGATCTGCAGCGCTTCCACGGCTCCGCGCACCTTTCGCCCCTCGTCCCGCATGTTGATCGGGCCCCAGCGAAGCGGCGAGTTGTAGCGGGGTGCCGCGACGTTCTCGCGGACCGATCGCTGCGGGAGGAGCGCCAGCAGCCGGTCGGGCGGCACGAGCACCATGCCGCGGCGGATCGCGTCGTACGGATGCCTGGCCTGGAATGCCTTCCCGCGGAGTCGGATCTCGCCACCCTCCGGCTTTCGCTGTCCGGCGAGAGCTTCGAACAGCTCGTCCTGGCCCTGGCCCTCGAGCGCAGCGATTCCGAGGACCTCCCCGGGACGGAGCGCGAACGAGATCCCCTGCACTGAGCCCAGACGCAGGTCGTCGGCCTCGAGGACGGCCTCGGCCGACGCCACGGCCGCGACGGCTGCCGGGACCCGGGCCTCGTCGTCAGAGAGCTCGGCCGCCCGCTCCTCCGCCCGCGCTGCCTCCGGCCCGAGCATGATCTCGACGATCCGAGCCTCTCCGCCCTCCTGAGGCACCACGGTTGCCACGTTCACGCCGTCGCGGAGGATCGTTGCCCGGTCGCACGTGTCGATCACCTCGCGCAGGCGATGCGTGATGAAGAGCACGCTCCGACCACGCTCGCGCCAGTCGCGCATCACGGTGAACACCAGCTCGGCGAGATCCGAGGGCAGCGCCGCAGTGATCTCGTCGAGGATGAGGAGTTGCGGGTCCTGTGCGAGGGCGCGCGCGAGATCGATCATCCGGAGCAGCGGGAGCGGGAGGTCGTCCACGAGCTGGTGGAGATCGAGCTCCAGGCCCATCGAGGCGAGGTTCGAGCGCACCGCGTCGACCGGAGTCCCGGTGAGGCGCAGGTTCTGGGCGACCGAGAGATCGGGCACGAGAGCGGGGTCCTGGAACACCGGTGAGAGCCCCAGGCGCGCCGCCTGCCGGGGGGAGCTCGGACGCACGGCCTTCCCCGAGACGGTGATGGTGCCGCTGTCGGGCCGGATGACGCCCGAGAGCGCCTTGACGAGCGTGCTCTTGCCCGCGCCGTTGGCGCCGAGCAGCGCGTGAACTTCTCCCCGGGCGATGGAGAGGTCGGCGGAGCGAAGGGCGACGACCGGCCCGTACTGCTTGGCGATCGCGCGAGCCTCGAGCAGCGGTGTCGGGTCGCCGTTCACGGGAGTCACAACGAGGCGGAGGGGGCGGATGCCCGCCCCCTCCGCGAAACGAACGCCGGGCCTACGGCCCCTTGCACGCCGCGTACTGCTTGAGCGTGTAGGTGGTCCACGGTGCGATCTGCAGCTGCGCGCTCGCGTCCGCCGGGGCCCCTGCACGGGCGTACTTGTTGATCGATGCCTTGTCCTGCGGCCACGTCCACACGTCCGGGCTCAGCTTGATCCACTTCGGAACTCGCTGGTTGTCGAGCAGACGGATCGCCTGAGCGGCTCCGACGCCGCCGATCGACGACGGGTTCGTTACCGCGGCACCTTGGAACCTCGGGAAGCGGCTCTTGAGCTGCCGCACGAACCCGTAGTTGTCGGCACCGACGATCGGCACGTACGGCTTGCCGGCCGTCCTGAAGGCGTCCACGACCGTGTAGTCGATCCCCGACGTCCAGACGCCGTCCACCTGCGTGCCGGAGTTGAGGATGTCGAGTATCTGCCTCGCGCCCGGCGCGAACTGCCACCCGGTGAAGACCGACTTCACGACCTTGATGTTCGGATAGCGCCCCAGCGCCTGCTGGAAGCCCTTGTGGCGATCGGTGTCGGCCGGGACACCGGCGATTCCGCGCATCTCGACGACGTTGCCCCTGCCCCCCATCTTCTGGAAGAGCCACAGCGCGCCGAGCCGGCCGTATGCCACCTGGTCGTTGCTCGCGTTGTAGACACCCGGCGCGTTGACGTACTGGTCGATGAAGACGACCTCGATCCCGCGTGCCCGAGCCTGAGCTGCCACGGGCTTCAACGCCGTCGCACTCGACGGGTTGATGACGATCGCATCGACGCCCGCCGAGATCATCGCGCGGACGTCGGAGATCTGACCCGCAGTGTCCGTCGCCCTGTGGGCGATCCGGAGCGAGTCGACCTTGCCACTCGCGAGTGCCTGCGCCTTGAACGCGCAGAGCTGCCCCTCGCGCCAGCCGTTGCCGACCAGTGTGTTCGAGAGGCCGAGCGTATAGCCGTCCTGGCTCTTGCTGGCCTGGCCCGCCGTCGCCCCGACCGCGACGACGGCTACCACGACGGCCAACAGGATGCCGAACCGCCATGCTCCACGGCCTCGTTCGTTCCTACGCATCGATATGTCCCTCCTGTTGAGTTGAGATCCCGATCCCGAGCGATGACTCCGAGGGTCCACTCGTCGAACGCCCTCCTTTCCCTCTGCCCCCCGAAAGGGCATGTTCCTACACAACGCCTGCACCTCGCAACACGCGTGTCACGCGTCGCGCGTGCTCCTCGTACGCGGAGTCGAAGAGGCGACGTGACTCGTCGGCTCCGACGACCGCCGGGCTGGTGATCACCGGCGGGAGCGCGCCCCGCCCCGCGAGGAGCTCGGCCGTCCGCACCTTGACCGCGTTGACGAGCGCGACCGCCGCAAGGGTCGACCCGGGCCCGACCGGTGTCCGGACGCCCTCGAGCGTCGTCAGCGCGTCCGCCGCAGGCGTGCAGAGGTCGAGCACGACGTCCGCGTGGTCGAGCAACCGGGTTCCCGACGAGTGCTGGGGCTCGCCGGCGAGCGACTGGTTGCGGGACGTGACGGCCACGACGGGCAGCCCGCGCGCCCGCGCTCCAGCCGCGATCTCGATCGGCACCGCCGTCAGCCCGTTGGCGCTGAAGACCATCATCGCGTCCGTCGGCCGCAGCTCGAAGTTCGAGAGGATCACCTCGGCCAGACCCTCCGTGCGCTCGATGAACATGGCCTGGCGCTGCCCGTTCGAGCCCACGACCTGCGTGTGGTACGTCATCGAGAGCTCGACCATGGGGTTGAATCCCGGGTACGAGCCGTAGCGGGGGAACATCTCCTCGACCGGGATCCGCGAGTGCCCGGTCCCGAAGAGATGGACGAGCCCGCCGCCGCCGATCGCGTCCGCGCACAGCGCACTCGCAGCCTCCACTGACTGCGACTGCGTCTCCTCGATCGTCTCGAGGAGATCGCGCGCCGCCTCGAACCAGCTACCCGCTGCTGTCCGGTTCACCGGATGGAACTTATCCGTCAAGCAGGTTCGGGTGCGCGGACGGCCTCGACGAGCGCACGCGCCGCCGCGGAGCGGATCGTCGGCGGCGGTGACGGCGGAGCCTGCTGCGACCGCAACGGCGCCGGCGCGGAGGGAACGCAGCAGGACGACGAGCCGCTCCTCCCGGATGCGGTCGACGGCGTTAAGCTCGCCCTCGGTCGTGCCCATGCTCGGCGGAGGATGAATGACGGAAGCGCGGGTTGCGCTCATCACGGGCGCTCTCGGAGGGATCGGCGAGGCGGCCGTGTCCGCATTTCGGCAGGCGGGCTTCGAGGTCGTCGGCGCTGACCGCCGGCCGGGCGCGGAGGTGACGGCCGACGTGGCGACTTCGGAGGGAGCGCGGAGCGCCGTCGAGCCCGCAGCGGAGCGCGGCCACCTGAAGGCCGTCTTCCTCGCCCACGGGATCAGCGGCCGTGACCTCGGCGACGGGCCCGTGGCGGACTGCACCGAGGAGGGCTGGGACGCCGTGCTCGACGGGAACCTTCGCTCGACGTTCCTCGTCTGCAAGCACGCGGTGCCGCGGCTGTCGAGGCCGGCGGCGGCGCGATCGTCACGCTCGGTTCGGTGCTCGGCCTCGTTGGTGGCGACGAAGACTTCGACACCCACGCGTACGCGGCGAGCAAGGCCGGGATCGTGGGGCTGACGCGGGCGATCGCCGTCCGCTACGCGGCGGACGGCGTTCGCGCGAACGTCGTCGCGCCCGGGCTCATCGGCACGGGGATGAGCCAGCGGGCGCAGGACGATCCGCGCATCCGAGCCCGCCTCCGCGAGCTCCAGCCCCTGACCGGAGATCTCGGGCGTCCCGAGGACGTCGCCGGGGCGGCTCTCTACCTCGCGCAGGCCGCGTTCGTCACGGGCACCGTCCTCGTCGTGGACGGTGGGTGGACCGCTCGGTGAGACTCCTCAGGACAAGGAGGCGACGGTGACGGGGCACAAGGTGACCATGCTGGGGACGGGCCTGATCGGCCTCTTCTACACGATGACGCTGCACGGTCAGCGGGGCCGGGACCGGGTGCACGTCGCCTACTCGCGCTCGGAGGAGCGAGGACGCAGCTTCGCGGCGGACTGGGACATCCCCGTGCACACGACCGACCTCGAGGAGGCTGTGGCGCACGCCGAGACCGACGTCGTCGTCGTGGGCCTCCCGAACCACCTCCACGAGGAGGCGATCGCCCTGGCCGCGAGACACGGGAAGGCTGTCCTCTGCACGAAGCCACTTGCGCGAAGCGCGGAGGAGGCGAAGCGCATCCTCGACACGGTCGAGAGCGCCGGGCTCTTCGCCGGCTACCTCGAGGACCTCGTGTACACGCCGAAGACACTGAAGGCGGTCGCCGCTGTGCAAGCCGGCCAGATCGGGCAGGTGACCTGGGCACGCTCGCGCGAGACGCACCCGGGGCCGCACAGCGCCTGGTTCTGGGATGCCGAGCAGGCGGGCGGCGGGGCGATCGTCGACCTCGGCTGCCACTGCGTCGAGATCATCCGCAACTTCGTCGGGAAGGAGAACCGCCCGCTCGAGGTCGTGTGCTGGGCGGACACGCTCGTGCATCCGATCGAGGCGGAGGACAACGCGATCGCGCTGATCCGTTTCGAGAGCGGTGCGATCGGCCAGTTCGAGGTGAGCTGGACGTTTCGCGGCGGGATGGACCTCCGGGACGAGGTGGCGGGCACGGAAGGAACGATCTGGACGAACCACTTCCTGCGCACCGGGTTCGAGATGTTCTCCTCGGGCGAGGGCGGCGGCTACGTCGCCGAGAAGGCGGAGACGGCCAGCGGCTGGCTGTTCCCGGTCGGCGACGAGGTGTCCGAGCTCGGATACGTCGACATGTTCAAGGACATGTTCGACGCCCTCGACGGCGGGCGACAGCCCGTCGAGACGTTCTACGACGGGTACGTCGTCAACGCGGTCATGGACGCCTGCTACCGGTCGGCGAAGAGCCACGCCTGGGAGCCCGTCGACCTCGCGGACTGGCGCGGAGCCGGAGTCGAGCCGATCGCGAGGTCGCGCCGGACGCACGACGGCAAGCTCGTGATCAAGGAGGAGAAGATGCCCGACGGTCGGCGGAAGCTGATCCTGAAGGACGAGCAGACGGGCGAGTTCGCGGACGTCGTCGTCACTTCGTAGGTGAACCCGCGTCCGAGTCCTACATTGCGGACTCCGGCGAGGCGAGACAAGAAGCGAAATAGCCCGTCTGCTGGAATTAAGTGTGGGCCGGGTTGGAATCGAACCAACGACCTTGGGATTAAAAGTCCCCTGCTCTGCCAACTGAGCTACCGGCCCGCGCGGGTCAGTGTAGAAGCGTCGGCGCGGAGCTAGCGCGCGCGGCTGTAGACGCCGGCTTTGCGCTCGAGCAGGCCTGCGTCGACGAGGTAGCGGCGGAGCGTGACGTGGTCGTCGTAGATCGCGACGAGCAACTCGTTGACCTCTCGCTCCGAGTACTGGCGATCGGCGTCGATACGCCCTGCGACGTATTCGAGCACGAGGTCGCGCTTCGCAGCCCGAGCGGGGAGCTCGCGGATCCGGCCGTCCGCGTCGACGAAGTTTCGGAGCACGGCTGCCTGCTCGGGCGTCGCGTCGTCGAGACTCGGACGCTGCCGCTCCGGCGACGCCTCGCGCGCCGCCCGCGCGAACGCGCCCAGGTCGACCTGGAGGCCGGCGCTCTCCTGCGAGACGATGCCGGCCCGGATGAGCTGACCGAGCGCGCGCGCCGTCGCCGCATCGGAGAGCCCAGCGCGTTCAGCGATGTCGCGTACGGTCGTCGCCCCGAGCGCGACTGCGCCGAGCACGCGCAACCGGTCCTCGTCGGCAAGCCGGCCGAGGACGCGGGCTGGGGTCGCGGTGGCGTTCGTCACGGCCTCACCGTAGCCGACGGAAGCCGCTCTACACTCCGTGCGGGCCCCCATCGACTAGCGGCCCAGGTCACAGCCCTTTCAAGGCTGTAGCGCGGGTTCGAATCCCGCTGGGGGCATTTTGTACCAAGCCGCTGTCCTACTTTGGCTCGAACAGTAGGTCATGTACGCAGGGTTGGCTGGATCCGCTCAACACGTCCTGTCCCTGGTGCTGTCCTTAGATCTCGCCTCTGCAACGGACTTGGCAGGCGTTTGCTCGGTCACCGAGCAACCCGGCCACGGCGGCTGCCACTGGGAGGGGGTGACGTCCGGCGTGACAGTTCTGTCTGGCGCGGATCAGGCGCGGTCAGCGCATGTCGGGACGCGGCCGATGCGGGGTTTGCGACTCACTGGTGTCCGGGAGTGGTCGACGATGGTCGGTCTGATCTGACACAAATCTGACACGAAGGCGCCGCTCAAGCGAGAGGACGCTCGCACACGCGAGGGATCCGTCACCGGGCATTCCTCCCCACGGAGCCGCCGCGCTCGCCGCTCTCGCGCCTTCCTATGCTCGCCGTGGGTCTGGAGCGCGTGACGCGAAGAAGCGCTCGACTGTGTCGAGCGGCTCGATGCTGCGTTGAGCGCGAGCGAGAATGAGGGCACCTTCGAGCGCAGCCATGAGCACCGTCGCGTGCGCTTCGGCTTCCGCCGGCGACGCCCCAAACCTGGCGTAGGCGTCGACGACTGGCGCTCGCCACCCTGCGAACGCGTCGCGGACATGGGTGCGGAGGCCGTCGTTGTCGGCGGCGTCGCAAATGGTCGCGGCCAGTGGGCAGCCCAGGGCGAAGTCGTGATCGACGAGCAAGCGCCGCCATGGGGTCACGATCGCGCTGATCGCTTCGGGGAGCGTCTCGGCGTCGCCGAGCTTCTGCTCGAGATCGCCGAAGAGGTCAACGAGCGCGACATCGATCGCTTCGGTCACGAGCTGCGTCTTGCCGCTCGGGAAGAAGCGGCCGAGCGAGCCGCGGGGACCGCCGGAGTGGGCGACGACCTCGCGGAGTCCGGTGCCGTGGATGCCACGCTCACGGATGAGCGTCGCGGCGCTCTGCACCATGCGCGCACGAGCTGGAGATCGCGTGCGACCGGCGGCTGTGTCCTTCGTTTCGTTCTTCGTAGCCATGGCGTCAGGGTAGGTCATCTAGATGACGACCGTCATCGCTTCTGTTAGGGTGTCGTTCCGATGACGATCGTCATCGGACGCAGAATCGCGAACGTCGACTGGCGAGAGAGCCAAGTGAGACTGAAGGAGGAGACACGCAGATGAGCGCAGAGACGGTTTCGGCGATCACCACCTACTTCCGAGTCAGCGACGGGGTGCGGGTGAGGTTCGCCGACAACAAGGCCGACTCCGACATCACCGTGCTGCTACTGGCGCCGTGGCCCGAAAGCCTTTGGGCCTTCCGACGCATCTGGCACCGCGTCTCGGCAGTCGGGCGTGCGGTCGCCATCGACATGCCGGGATTCGGCCACTCCGATGGTCGCCCGGAACTGATCGCCCCAGACGCCTCGGGAGCGTTCCTGGCTGGCCTGATCGACGAGTGGGGCCTGGGGGCTCCGCACGTTGTCGGCCCGGACGTCGGCACGGCCGCAGCGCTCTTCCTTGCCGCGAAGGCGCCGGAGCGCGTTATGACCTTGACCGTCGGCGGCGGCGCAGTCCGCTTCCCGATCGAGGCAGGCGGCGCGCTCAAGGACATCATCGAAGCACCGAGTCTGGACGTCGTGCGCGGGCTGGACGCCAGAACCAACATCGGCTACGCCGTCGAGGCCGCTGCCGGGAGCGAGAACGAGCCCGAAGTCCACGAGGACTATGTCAGCGCCTACGACCTCGGTCGGTTCGCGGAGTCAGCCAGGTTCGTGCGGCATTACCCCGAACAGAACCCGGTGTTGCGCGATCTGTTGCCGACGATCACCACACCGACCCAGGTCGTGGCCGGGCGCGACGATGACCTCGTGCCGTGGTCGAACAGTCAGTACCTCGACGACCTTCTTCCGAACAGCGAGATCCATCCTCTCGACGCGGGTCACTTCGCGTGGGAGCAAGCAGCTGAGGAATACGGCCGCCTGGTTGTCGATTGGGTCAGCGGCGGATTTCGGCGCGTCGTGGCCTAGGCGGCGACAGACCGCTCAAGAGACATTCCCGCACACTCGGGCACCCGAGCGGAGGTTTCCGGCTCCACCGATCATTTCTGGCCTCTTGGCGAGTCAAACCGGGTTGAGTGACACAGTCGAGAGGATCAATCGAGCGCGAGGCGAGTTCGATCGAGCTGACTGGCTTTGTGCGTGAGCACCTTGAAGGTGCCCTGATGCTGTTTGCTGCCGAACGGTGGCAGACCTACGCCGCCGATCCCGAGCGGACGTATCGCGCTCTGACTGCTCCTGGCGCCACAACGCTGGTCGCAATTGACAAAGGCGTTGTGGCGGGGCTGGTACAGCTCCAGTCTGACGGCGAAATCCAGGCTCACCTTTCCGCTCTCATCATCGGCGCCCAGTGGCGGCGATGCGGACTCGGGCGGGCACTGGTGCGGGAAGCGCTCGCGCGCGCCGGCGGTCTCCGTATTGACGTCCTGAGCCGCAGCGGCAGCTACTACCTCTCGCTCGGAGCCGAGTCCGTTCCGGGATTCCGACTACACAAGGAGACAATGGCGTGAGGACGGTGATCTACTCGATGGGCGTCTCGCTCGACTGCTACATCGCGGCACCTGACGGAAACGACTGGGCGGGCCCCTGATGCCGAGCTGCACCGCTTCCACAACCAGCAGACAAGCGAGCTCGGCCTCCATCTACTCGGACGACGCCTCTACGAGGTAATGGCCTTCTGGGAGACCGCAGAAGAACGCAACCCCTCCGCGCCCGCGAGCGTTTCCGAGCTCGACGTAGCCCAGCTCGAGTTCGCGCGGATCTGGAAGCAGCTACCGAAGCTGGTCTTCTCGAAGTCGCTCGAGGCAGTCGAGGGAAACGCGCGCCTCTCCCGTGCCGATCCTGTGCAGACGGTTCAAGCGCTCAAGGAAGAGGACGGTGGGCCGATCGCCGTGGGCGGCGCAGACCTAGCCGCGACTCTCACAGCGCACCAGTTCATCGACGAGTACCACTTGTTCGTCTACCCCGTCGCCCTCGGCGGAGGCAAACCCTTCTTCGCAGACCACACTCGTGTCAACCTCGAGCTCCTCGAGACGCGCACATTCAGCAACCGCGTCGTCTTACCTCCGCTACCGCCGTGCGTAGAAGCCGTCGCTCTGGCGTCATTCCGGAACACTCGCCCAACCCAGGTAGCCCCACCAGACGTGGTCGGAGTGCGGGCACAACGGGTTCGCGTTAGCGTCGGTCTGTGGGTGAGCTGCACGCTGAACGTGAGCAGCGCGTAACGCCGCTCGAGCTCTTTTTCGATCTCGTGTTCGTGTTCGCGTTCACCCAGGTCACAACGGTGCTATCGGACAATCCGACGTGGAGTGGCCTTGGGCACGCTCTCCTGATTCTCGGCGTGCTCTGGTGGGCGTGGGCCACCTACGCCTGGTTGACGAACACCGTCGATCCCGGTCTCGGGGCGGTGTCGGCCGCGATGGTGGCTGCGATGGCGGCGATGTTCGTCGCCGCGCTCGCCGTCCCCGACGCGTTCGGCAGTCACGGCGTCCTGTTCGGGGTGGCCTTCCTGATCGTGACCGTCATGTATCTCACGCTGTACGGGCTTTCAGCACGTCATGACCCGGACCTGCTGGCGGCGATTCTGCGCATCGCTCCCTCCACCCTCGTTGGCGCTTTGCTGATCATCCTGGCCGGATTCGTCGATGGCGGCCTCAAGCCGATCCTCTGGCTGACCGCGCTCGCCGTTGTCTTCGTCGCACCACTCCTTCTTGGGATCAGCGGCTGGCGCGTGCAACCGGCGCACTTCGCCGAGCGTCACGGGCTGATCGTGATCATCGCGATCGGCGAGTCCTTGATCGCCATCGGCCTCGGTGAGGCAGTCAGCGGACTCAGCACCGAGGTGATCGTCGCCGCCGTGCTCGGCTTTGCGGTCACGACCTCGTTCTGGCTGGCGTACTTCGACTTCTTCACGGTTCGCGCCCACCGGCTGCTGGCCGACCGAAGCGGCGCCGAGCGCGCCGCGCTCGCTCGCGATGTCTACTCGTACCTGCACTTTCCGATGGTGGCCGGGATCGTCCTCTTTGCCTACGCGATGAAGACGACGCTCGCGGAGGTCGACGGCGAGCTTGCCACCATCCCCGCGCTCGGACTCTGCGGCGGTCCTGCCCTGTTCCTGTTCGCGTTCGTGGCGCTGCGCGTACGCGTGTCACGCACGCTCCGGGGCGGACGTCTGATCGCCGCCGTTGCTTTCGCTTTGCTCTGGCCGGTTGCCGTCATCGTGCCGGCACTCGTCGCGCTCACGCTGGTGGCGACTGTCTGGGTCGGACTTCACGCGTACGAAATCATCTGGTGGCGCGAAGCCCGCGCACAAACGCGCGCGCTCCGAGTGCCTGCCTCATAACCCGACTGACCAACGCCGGCGAACGGGACGTACGGACATCGGGGACTCGTGGGATACCCGAAGGCGAACCGGCGACCCTCCTGTTTGACCGTGGTTGACTGACCGTCCGTCCTCGAGCGACATGCCTGAACGCTCGCACAGGCGAGCGCTGATTTTGTAGAGCCCGGCGTGAGTCATGCGCGTGACAGGCCGGATGGTCCAGCCGCCTGTAACGGAGTGGTTCACCAGCCTTTGGCCTGTTGCGCGACAGGAGTAACCTGGTTGGAGCTGCGACCGTACGGTCACGCCGTGGAGCCGCCCCCACCAACCGAACTCCGCTGATGCTGCATCAGGGAGTCGGGCTCGAGTCGCGGAGCTGGGAGGAACTTCGCCGAGCCAACCCAGGCGACACCACACAGAACAAACATCCCCAGAGAGAGGAGCTGCTCATGACCGAGTCCGACACTCCGACTGTCGTCCTTGTCCACGGCGGTTTCGTGGACGGCTCTGGCTGGCAGGGAGTCTACGAGCACCTGAAGAAGGACGGCCACAACGTCGCCATCGTCCAGAACCCGACGATTTCGCTCGAAGGCGATGCCGCCGCAACGAATCTGATCCTCGACGCGCAGAGCAAACCAGTGATACTCGTCGGCCATTCGTACGGCGGCGCGGTGATCACCGAGGCGGGTACCCATCCCAACGTTGCGGCGCTCGTTTACATCGCAGGCTTCGTGCCGGACAAGGGCGAGTCGGTGAACACCCTCATCGCGGGTTTCCCGACCGATGGCCCGCAGCCGCCGATTCTGCCGCCGCGGGACGGATTTCTCTTCCTCGACCGGGAAAAGTTCCATGCATCATTCGCGGGCGACGTGAGCGCCGAAGACGCCGCGTTCATGGCCGACTCGCAAGTGCCGTGGGGCGTTGACGCCCTGGGCGGAACAATCAGCGAGCCTGCGTGGCAGAGCAAGCCAAGCTGGTACCTCGTCACGACCGAAGACCGGATGATCCCTCCATCTGCCCAGCGCGAGATGTCCGCGCGGGCAGGTTCGACCGTCATCGAGGTCGCGGGCAGCCACGCCATCTACGTCTCGAAGCCTGCAGCCGTTGCCGAACTCATCCAGACGGCAGTCAACGCGACGATCCCTGCCGCGGCCGGCGTTTCGAGCTAGGCGGCGAAGTCCGGCGTAGCTCGTAGCACTCCATGGGCCGGGGGCGACGCTTGCCCTCGGCCCGAGGGCGTGACCTCGAGAAGGCGAGGCGACACCCCATCATCGCCAGTTCGGAGTAGCTGGCAGCATTGTCTACGGGTCGAGGGCGCATGAGCCTCTGCCGGTCGGCGCGAGCCTCGCCCTCGCCGGCGGCGTCGTCCTCTCCGTGGGCAGCACGGCTGCCGTGCTTCGCCGGGGCGGCTACCCGCTGGCACGTAAGCGCTTGCTGATCCTGGCCGCCGTCGCCGCTGCCGTCGGCGCGGTGCACGGCGCGGCGGTCAGCTGGTCGCTCCTCGTGGTCGTTCTGGGCCTGCTGGTCCTCGCTGCGGCCGAGCGACCGGCGCGGGCGACGCCGCGGTGAGCTCGTCACCGGGCTCCGGTCCGCGATCGCGTCGATTCAACTAGACGGCTGAGACCCGTCGGGTTCGGTGGATGACAGTCGACGCGTCTAGCCCTGCGCCTTTGGCTTGCGGCCGCGACGAGCAACGGGACGGCCTCCGAGACCCTCCGCCTCGGCATCGGTTAGATCGAGTTCGCGGACGCCCTTGCGCGCGTCAGCGAACGTGATGCGGACGGTGGCGCCCTTACCGTCGGGGATCTCTGCACCGGACATATCAGAGACCCGAATTGTCTTACGTGCCATTCGGTTCCTCCTTTGACACTGGCCAACGCGAGGAGGTGCGCATCGTATTGCGGCACTCGTGGAGCGGACGAATGAGGTGAGGCAGCGAATTGATTTCTCTCAGCCGGTCACGACGTCGCCAGCGTCGCCTGCGCGCCGGCGGCGCGCACAGCCGCCGAGAGGGTGGCGATGTCGTAGGCGCCGTAGTGGCGTCGGCCGTTGATGAAGAAGGTCGGCGTGCCCGAGACGCTGCTGAGGTCGGCGCTGTCGACATCGTCCGCGATGCGGGCGGCGCCGGCGTGCTCGCGAAGATGGTCGGTGAAGCGTTCGACGTCGAGCCCGAGCTGCTCGGCGTAGCCGATCAGGTCGTTCGGGCGAAGCGCGTCTTGATGCTCGAGCAAGAGGTCGTGCATCTCCCAGAAGGCGCCCTGGTCGGCAGCGGCCTCGGCGGCCTCCGCGGCAAGCTGGGTGTCGGGGTGGACGTCGTTCAGCGGCAGGTGCCGCCAGACGTAGCGCACGTCGCCGAACTCACGCAGGAGCTCACGGACGACCGGCTCCGCCAGCCCGCAGTAGGGGCACTGGAAGTCGCCGTACTCGACGACCGTGACCGGAGCGTCGATCGGACCTCGAATGTGGTCGCGCTCGGAGTCGACCTCGATGTAGAGGTCGGCGAGCGGCTCCGCGGTTCCGAGCAGGCCGCGGATCCTCATGCTCCGTGGCAGCAGCGCCGTCGCGCGAAACAGCAGCCAGGTGACGAGCGCCGCGCCGACCGCCGCGCTGAGGATGCCGAGCTTTGCCTCCTCGAGCTGCTGCCCCTCGAACGCAAGTGCGGCGACGAGCAGCGCGACGGTGAACCCGATCCCCGCGATCGTGCCGCCGCCGGCGACAGCCACCCAGCCGACCGGAGGCCGCAGCCGACCGCGGCTGAGCCGTGTGAGCAGCCACGAGCAGCCGAGAATGCCGACGGGCTTGCCGATGACGTAGCCGAAGAGGATTCCGAGTGTGATGGGCGAGGTGAAGGCCTCGGCGAGGAACCCGCCGTCGATCGCGATGCCTGCGTTCGCGAGCGCGAACAGGGGCACGATGAGGTAGCTCGTCCAGGGGTGGTAGAGCTGCTGGAGCCGCTCGTTGGGCGAGACCGCCGCCCTGAGGCCGATGCCGACCGAGCGGGCGAGCTGCGGGGTCGGCTGCTCGCGGAACTCGCGGAAGCGCTCGGTTGCCCGTTCGAGCTCGGAGCGCGCGGCCGGGTACGCGTAGGCCAGGAGCCCCATCGCGAGCCCGACCACCACCGGCTCGACCCCGGACTCGAGCAGCGCCACCCAGATCGCCACTCCGAGCGCGAAGTAGACGAGCCCGACCCGCACACCCAGCGCCCGCGCCACGAGCACGGCGCCGAACAACCCGAATGCCGCAAGGAGCGCCGGGACGCTGACCTGCTCCGTGTAGACGGTGGCGATGACGACGAGCGCGAGGATGTCGTCGACGACGACGACCGTGAGCATGAACGCCCGCAGCCGGTCGGGGAAACGCGGCCCGACGAGCGCCAGCAGACCGAGCGCGAAGGCGGTGTCGGTTGACATTGCGATTCCCCAGCCCTGCGCGGAGGAGCGGCCGGCGTTGAAGGCGAGATAGATGGCGACCGCCACCGCCATCCCGCCGATCCCGGCGAGCAGCGGCAAGGCAAACCGTCGCCGTTCCCGCAGATCTCCGAGATCCCACTCGCGACGCGCCTCGAGCCCGAGGACGAAGAAGAAGAACGTCATCAGGCCGCTGTTCACCCACTCGCGCAGCTCCAGCTCGACGCCCGACCCGCCGAGGTCGATCGCCAGAGTCGTCCCCCAGAACGACTCGTACGACGAAGCGTCGACGTTCACCCACACCAGTGCCGCGACCGCCGCAGCCAGCAGGACTGCCGCGCCGCCCGTCTCGGTGCGCAGAAACTCCCGCAGCGGCGTTTGCACACTTCGCGCCCACGCCGTCCGTCCCGAGAACGGTGGGGCCTGGGACTCGGTAGCCACGGTGTCGCCGGGCGGCGCTACTGCTCGTAGTTCTCGACGACCTCCGGCCGCCTGACGTCGGCATCGTCCGGGTCACGCCCGGCTTCCCGCAGGGCGCGGCGCTGGCGCAGCAGGTCCCAGCATTGGTCGAGCGAGACCTTGACCTGCTGCAGGCGCTGCCGATCGGACTCGCTCGCGTTCCCTGCGGACTCACGCTCCCAGAGCTCGTGCTCCTCGGCCACCGAGCTGCTCGATCGTCCCGTGCACCTGCGAGTCGTCCATCACTCCTCCGCTGGTCGTGGTGTCGGTTCGAGCCTCGCAAGGATAGTGCTCAGCTCCGGTGGGCTCGGACACCAGGACGAGTCGAGCGCCGCCTGATCCCAGCCGGAGAGACCTGCCCCCGCCCGGTACGCGCTCTCCAGGAACGCAAGGAGCGCAGCTCTCGGGTCCGAGGCCCTCCGAACCGCGTCGTAGGGCAGGAGCGCGAGCGAGCCGCTCCCGTAGTCGGTCCAGGATGCCTCCCTGGGGTGCAGCGGCTGCTGACGAAGGCCGGCGGGCTCCGGAGCGGTGTACGAGTAGTAGGTCGGCTCTCGCACGTTCGCATCCCCCGCCCAGAAGCCGAACGAGACCACCTCGTGCGAGTACGTCTCCTGGTCGACGGGGTTTGCGTCGGGCAGCGCCGGCGCGCGCTCGCCGCCGAAGCGGGTGAGCGCGAGATCGAACGAGTGCCAGAAGAGGTGAACAGGACTGGTCTTTCCGCAGTACCAGCCCGCGAACTCCTCGAGCACCTCGTCCGTCCACTCGAGGACGTGCCAGAAGCGCTCGACCGCATCTCGGTCGTACGAGGCGTGCTCGCGGTCTTCCGGGAACGGTGTCGTCGTCGGTACGCGGTACGGCTGCTTCGCGGATCGCGACGTCGATCCCCAGGCCTGCGAGAGTCGCGTGCAGCTTCTCGTCGAACGCGGCGACGGAGAGCCCGTCGGCGAGCTCGAACGACTCCACCTCCCCTCTGTTCGTCGAGATGACGAGGCGGTGATCGACGAAGTCGAAGTCGATCTCGAAGGCGACGCCGCTTCTGCGCATGCATGCGACGCGTCGTCAGCCCGCGCACGTCGACGTACAGGGGGACGTGCCACCAGTGGTTCCGCGGAGCGGTGGAGGCCATACGCACCTTGCCGACGATCTGCGCCCACAGGTGCAACGTCTGCTTCGTCGCCTCCCACCCCGTCAGCGGAAGCTCGGGTAGCTCCCAACGCGTCCTCTCCGTCGTGCTCACGGGCGCGCGTCCTCGTGAGGGCTCGAGGAGACTCCGCTCGTCTCGACGATGAAGCCCACCTCGTCGATGAAGCACCAGCTCCACTCCTCGCCCGGTTCGGCGGAGCGCACGATCGGGTGGCCGACGTCGCGGGCGTGCCGGCTCGCGTGCCGGTTCGGGGAGGAGTCGCAGCAGCCGATCTTTCCGCAGGTCATGCACATCCGCAGATGCACCCAGGGCTGCCGATCTTCAGGCACTCCTCGCAGCCCTCGATCGCCGCGGGCAGCGCCGTCACCCGGATCTGGTCGAGGTGGCTACAGACTGCCATCAGACAACGCGTGCCCCTTCCTCGTGCTCGCCGACGATTGGAGCGCTCGCGACTTGTTCTCGGAGTTGCTCCGCGTCGAGCCGTGCCTCGCGCTCGGTCGCAAATCCCTCGAGATGCCTGCCGACCATCGTGCCGTAGCCGTTGAACGCGTACTACCTGTGCCTGCCGTCGCGGTACCTCTTGATCTGGAACCGAGAGCTACTCGAGCGTTGGGGGCAACGCCGCTCATCGCGCGATCGCCTCCGGCGAATCGAGGGCTGCGCGCAGGGTGGCACCGTCATAGCCGCCCGAGTGCAGCCGGCCGTCGAGGAAGAGCGTCGGTGTCCCCTGCGCACCGGACGCGAGCGCGGAGGCGGCGTCGTCCCGCACCCGCTTCCAAAGCTCGTCCCGCTCGAGGTCGTCGCGCAGACGCGCCTCGTCGAGCCCGACCTCACGCGCGTACGCGAACAGGTCGTCCTCGCCGAGTGCCTTCTGGCGGTGGAAGAGCAGGTCGTGCATCGCCCAGAAGAGGCCCTGCCCTGCGGCCGCCTCGGCGAGGCCCGCCGCGGCAAGCGCGTGCGGGTGGATCTCCGTCAGCGGGAAGTGTCGGAAAGCGAAGCGCAGCGACGGGTCTTCCACCTGCAGCTGCTCGATGTTGCGAAACGCCTGGCGCGAGTAGGGGCACTCGTAGTCGCCGTACTCCAGGATTACGACGCTCGCACCGCCGCGCCAGTGATCGCGAGCGGCGTCGAACGGAGGCGCGAGCACACTCATCCCGAGGCGGGACCCATCCAGGGGCGGTCTGGCAGCCGTCGAGCCGTGCCGGCGATGTTCAGCTCTTCGTACTCGAGGTGGGCGAGCAGGTCTCCCTCGAGCACCTCGAGGGCATCTGCGACGGCACGTCGGGCGGGTTGGCTCTCGTCCTCGCTCAGTTCTCTGGCTGCGGCTTCGACAGCGTCGAGGTGGTCGGAAACGTTGCGGTGCTCGGCCCTCAGCCGCTGGACGACCGGCCGGATCGCCGGGTTGGTCTCCTCGAGCTCGTCGAAGAACTCCCTGTCCTCGGCGTTGTGGTGCATGTGGACGAACCCGCAGTAGCTCAAGCAGCTCACCTGGAACTGCCAGAGCATGCCGTTCCTCTTCAGCTCCCCGAGCTTCTCGTGCACGTCCTCTGCAGGAAGGCCGTCCTGGATAGCGGCTGCGAGGCCCTCAACTGTGGTGAGGTCGCGGCGAACCAGCGCATGGACCGCGAGCAGGCTCTGGTACAGCATGCGCCCGCGGACGGTTTCCGGACGGTCTTCGAAGACGGGCACTGTCATGCGCCTGGGTCCTCCTATGCGGCTCGCTGCTCGCCGACCCGTTCGCGCACCGTCGGGGCGACGTCCTCGATGAAGGTGGTGAGCGCGTGGGGGTCGGGCGAGGCGACGAGCACGAACGTACCGAACCCGAGGTCGAGCGAGAAGTGGGTGGGAACTTCGACCCAGTGGTCGGGTGGGCCGACGATCGACTGGTCGGTGTCCGTTGCGGGTGCCGCCGTACTCGACGAGGACACGAGCGGCCGAGGGGCCACGCACGTGATCGACCTCCTCCTCGAGCGGCTCCATCGTTGGCTGGCGGTTCTCCGGCATCGCCTCTCCGCCTCAGAACCCGACCTGCTGCCGGATGAGGACGATGTGGATGCGGCCGGGATCTTCCTGGTGGATTTCGAGGATCTTGCCCACGCGGCTGTTCTGTCCGTAGGCGGCATAGGCGCGGGCGTCCTCGAGCTTCAGGCTGTGCTCGCGGATGCGTTGGTGGGCGGCGTCCAGGCCGGATACCAGCTTCTGCGCGCCGACGACGAAGATGACGTTGGTGGCACCCCAGGCGTAGGAGGCGAGCTGGCTGCCCGAGGCCGACGCGATGACAAGGGTTCCTTCGCGGGTGACGGCGTGCACGCTGCCGAGCCCATAGTCGGGCTGCCCGGCGATCGCCTTCATCTCCTGCAGCTGGGTCGCGAAGTCGAGCGCCATCATCTTGTTGCGCGCCGACTCGTACGGCCCGCCGCCGTCGATCGCGTCCGCGATCCCGGTGTCCTGCAGCGTGACCGATGTGTTGGTCATCACCGAGGAGCCTTCGGGGATGCGCGCGAGGACGGCCTCGCGCGCGGCGTCCAGGTCATCGACGACCTCGACACTGAATCCGTGCTCTTCGAGGGCGACGACGGTGTCCGCGAGCGTCTGCTCGTCCGGGAGCGTCGTGAAGCGGGCGGGTGCATGCGTGGTACTCACTGTTGATCCTCCTCGGTGGGAAGGTCGCCGTCGGCGACCTTCGACGGCTGGACGTCGGGCAGCCGCCGAGCCGTGGCGGCGATACTTCGCTCCTCGTGCTTGAGGTGCGCGTCTAGATGCCCTGCGAGCGCCTCGAGCGCGTCGGCGCCGGCGTCGGGGACGGGGAAGTAGCCAAACTCGAGCGAATGCCCGTAGTCCAGACTCTCGGTCAGCGGCGGCGATGGAGCTTCGATGGTCATGATCTCCTCGGACTAGTAAGAACGTAGCGACTATTAGAAATGGAGTAACGGCGATGGTGCTAGTGGTATTCCGTGGAAGCTGCGCCTGAACGCCAGCCGCCCGTCGACGCCGAAGCCTGCGTTCGCGCCGACGCCGCGCTCGTGCGCGCGTTCGACCTCCTCGGCAGGCGCTGGACCGGGGTTCTACTGGGCACCCTGAGCGGCGGCCCAGCAGGCTTCCGTGCCATCTCGCGCGCTGTCGACGGCATCAGCGATTCGGTGCTCTCCGACCGACTCACCGAGCTCTGCAACGTCGGGCTCGCTACCCGCACGGTCGACGACCGGCCGCCCATCTCCGTCGCCTACGAGCTCACCGACGCGGGCCGGGCGCTGCTACCCGCGCTCGAACAGATCACCCGCTGGGCGGAGGAACACCTCCCCGCCACCGAGTAGCGCGCCCGAGAGAGGCGTCTTCTGGCTGGCTCGACGCCGCATCGAGTCCGGGAAGCTCGTCGATCCACGCACGCGGACGGAAAGTCCGGATGCGCATCGGTCACACGCTCGAGGATCGGATACGCGTTCCGGAGGAGCTCGCGCGCCTCGGGATCGGCAATCGCGGCTCGCTTGCCGGGTGGGGCGTCCACGCTCATGCCCGTAGCAATCGTTCGGTGAGCACGATCTCGACGATGTCGGCCACCGTCTCCTCGCGCGCCCAGTCGCGCTGGAGCTCGCATGCGAGCGCGACCCAGCTGATCGGTTGACCTCCAGCCTGCACGACCCGCTCGAGGCCAGCTCGGTGGGCCTCCTCGGAGGTCCCCCCGATCGCGTCGACTACGGAATAGACGTCGTAGCCCTCCCGCATCGCGTCGAGGGCGGGAAATACCATGCAGATCTCGGTCCAGAGCGCGCACAGGATCAGCTTGCGCCGCCCGGTGGCGCGCACCGCGGCGAGGAAGTCGGCGTCCTCCCACGAGTTGAGAGTCGTCCGGTCGATCGGAGGGTTGTCTTCGAGCAGCTCGGCGAGCTCCGGCACGGTCGGCTCTTGGCGTCCCGAAGCGACGTTTACCGTCGAGTGGACGATTGGAACGCCGAACGCCTTCGCCGTCTTCACGGTCGAGGCGATGTTCTCGAGCAGCAGGTCTGGATCGATCGAGCGGACCGCTGCGAACTGCGACGGCTGGTAGTCGATCACGACGAGCGCCGCGTTTTCCGGCGTGAGCAGGTGGTCGGCCAGCGGATCGCGGATCGGTGCGCCGGCCATCAGTGATGCACCTGGGAGGTGACGCGTTCTGCAGCGGCGAGCTGCGCCGTCAGGAGCTGTCCGGCTCTGTCCAGCGCTGCGGCCGCTTCGTCAAGGATCGGGTAGTAGGCCTGGAAGACGTGGGGCACCCGAGGGGTGATGTCGAGCGTGACCTCGACGTCGGCGGTGGAGGCTTGTTGCGCGAGGCGGACTGCGTCGTCGAGGAGAACTTCGTGACTTCCGGCCTGGATGATCAGGGGCGGCAGGCCGGACAGGTCGGCGAATACGGGGCTGATGAGGCCAAGAGCGGGGTCTTGTCCCGACGTATAGTCGGTGACTCGGGCCTGGAGGGCTTCTCGGCTCATCAGCGGGTCGACTTCGCGCTTGGTTTCCATGGTCGTCCCGGCCAGGGTGAGGTCGGCATACGGTGACATGACGAAGGCTGCGGCTGGCAGGGGCAGCCCGTGATCGCGGGCGTTGACCAGGGTGGTGACGGCGAGGCCGCCGCCGGCGGACTCTCCCGCGAAGGCGATGTCCGAAGGGGCGATGCCGTCGTGCAGGAGGGCTTCATAGGCCGCAAGAGCGTCGTCAACCGCTGCCGGATACGGGTGCTCGGGGGCGAGCCGGTAGTCGACGGAGATGACCTTGGCCTGCGTCCGCCGGCCGACCTGCGAGGCCAGGTCAGCGGCGAGGAAGGCGTCCCCCATCACGTACACGCCGCCGTGGAAGTAAAGAACAAGGTGGCGAGGTTCGATTCCGTCGACTGTGATCTCGGCGGTTGGGACGCCGCCCAGTGCGGCTGCGGTCACGGTCACGTCGGCGGGCAGCGGCTGCGCGGATAGCAACTCTCGGAGCAGCCGCCGTTGCTCGTTGACATCGCTGTCGACGGGGAAGGCTGACTGTCGCAGGATTGCATCGAGGTTCTCTCGCTGCTCGGTGCTCACGGAGCATCTCCCTTCGGTTGGGTGCTGGCCATCAGGGATGCACCTGGGAGCCGTAGCCGAGGTCGAGCCGGATCGATTCCATCACCCAGAACGTCGTGCTCTCGGTGAAGACGTCGGCCGCCGCGAGCACGCCGGTGTACTTCTCGATCACGGGTGCGGCTGCGACCGCCGTGACCTCGTCGAGGTAGCCCTTCACCGCCGCCCATGTGTTCTCGCCGTACTTCATGAAGTACCGCGTCGGGTCGACGGTGTCGATCGCCTTCCTCGAGCTCTCGGAGATGTCGGCCATGTACTGCTGGTGCAACATCACGTCGTCGCGGGTGCCAAGCCGGCCGAGGTGGCCGCCGATGAAGTGCTTCCACGCGTAGGCGAGCGCGTTGGCCGGAGCCTCGATGTAGCCGGGGATGTCCTCCGTCAGGTTCGCGATGTAGACCGGCGCCCAGCCCGGGTTGACGATGTCGATCAGCATCAACGTGTCGTGATCCGGCAGGTGGATGAGGATGTTGTCGGGCGAGTGGTTGGCGCCATGCCAGGCCAGGTCGATTCGCTCGCCGCCGATCTCGAGCGTGCGCCGGTCCTGGAAGGTCTCCTCGTTCGGGGGCCTGGCCGGGTCGTCGTCGCGCAGCAGCAGCCGTCGCGTCTCCTCGTGCCCGATGCGGACGACGTTCTTGTCGAACAGCGAGGATGCACCGGCATGGTCGGCGTGGTGGTGGGAGTAGATGAGGTGGGTCACCTTGTTGCTCACGCCGTTGGCAGCGGCGATCTCGTCGACAGCCCGCTGGATGTTGTGGCCGATCGTCGGGGGCGCGTCGAGAAGGACGACGCCGTCCGAGGTGGTCAGGAACGCCGACTGGTAGGTGCCGTCGGTGATCCAGTACAGGTTCCGCTCGACGCGACCGACGTAGTAGCCCTGCTCGTTCAGGGCGGGGCCGAGTGCGGACTTCGGCACCGGCGCGTAATCCGGGAGGTTCTCTGTGGCTGTTTCGCTCATGCGCGGATCGTGGCCGCCGCTGCCCGCGATCGAATCCCCGAAGTCCGTAGTCCGTGACCCTGGTGGCATGCTGCCGGGATGGTCGTCAGCGCGCAGGCGGGGCGGTTGCTCGGCAGGCAGCGCGAGCGCGCGGTGCTCGAGCGGCTGTTGGATACCGCGCGCGACGGTCATGGCGCCGTCCTCGTGGTGCACGGAGACCCGGGCGTCGGCAAGACCGCACTGCTCGAGTACGCGGTCGACGTGGGCCAGGACTTTCGCGTCGCTCGGACTGCGGGCGTCGAGGGCGAGATGGAGCTCGATTACGCGGCGCTGCAGCAGTTCTGTTCGCCGCTCCTCGAGTTCAGCGAGCGTCTCCCTGATCCGCAGCGTGACGCGCTCGGCGTCGCCTTCGGGCTCAGCGCCGGGCCAGCGCCGAGCCCGTTTCTTGTCGGGCTCGCGGTTCTCGGCCTCCTCTCCGAAGCTGCCGAGCAGCAGCCGCTGCTGTGCGTCGTCGACGACGCGCAGTGGCTCGACGACGCCTCGGCCCGAGCGCTCGCGTTCGTGGCGCGGCGTCTGCTGGCGGAGCGGGTCGCGCTCGCGTTCGCGACGCGTGACGTGGGCAGTGGGTGGGCCAGCTTCCCGCAGCTCCGCGTGGAGCCGTTGGGCCGCCGGGATGCACGGGCGCTGTTGGAGTCCGTCCTTGCGGCGCGGCTGGACGAGTCCGTGCTCGAGCGGATCGTCGCCGAGACAGGCGGGAATCCGCTCGCGCTCCTGGAGCTCCCGCGCGGGCTGACGCCCGCCCAGCTCGCCGGCGGTTTCGGGCTGCCTGCGGCGCTGCCTCTGTCCACTGGGATCGAGCAGAGCTTCACGCGGCGGCTGGCGCGGCTCCCGCGCGACGCGCGGCGATTACTGCTCCTGGCGGCGGCAGAACCGGTCGGCGACCTCGCGCTTCTGTGGCGTGCAGCGCAGCAGATTGGGATCCCCGAGACCGCCGCGCGCGCCATGGAGGCGGAAGGCTTGTTGACGTTGGACGGTGCGGTGGTCTTCCGGCATCCGCTCGTGCGTTCGGCGGTGTACGGCGCGGCCGAACCGAACGAGCGGCGCGAGGCTCACCGCGCGCTGGCGGACGCAACCGATCCGCAGCTCGACCCGGATCGCCGCGCGTGGCACCGTGCGCAGGCGGCGTCCGTGCCGGACGAAGAGCTGGCCGGCGAACTCGAGCGCTCCGCGGGGCGGGCGCAAGCGCGGGGCGGGCTCGCCGCTGCTGCGGCTTTCCTTGAGGGCGCCGTGTCGCTGACCCGCGAACCGTCGCGACGCGCGCGACGCGCCCTAGCCGCAGCGCAGACGAAATTCGAAGCAGGTGCGCTCGATGACGCGCTCAGCCTGCTCGCCATGGCAGAGACAGGCGCCCTCAGCGACCTGGAGCGTGCACGTGTCGCGTTGCTGCGCGCGCAGACAGCATTCGTCGCCACGCGCGGAAGCAATGCGCCACCGCTGCTGCTCGAAGCAGCGCGACGGCTGGCGACGCTCGATCCGACCCTTGCCCGCGAGACCTATCTGGACGCACTGTCTGCGGCGATGTTCGCGGGGCGATTCGCTGGACCAGGGGAAGCGCGCCGGAGGTAGCCCAAGCCGCGAGCGCGGCGCCACCGCCGAACGCGCCGCGCGGGTCCGACCTTCTGCTCGACGCTCTGGCCACGTTGTTCAGCGACACCTACGAGTCTGCCGTGCCGATCCTGCGGCGAGCGCAGGCCGCATTCAGTACCGACGAGTCCGCGATCGAACAGCTGCGTTGGCTATGGCTGGCGACCATCGCGTCAGTCCAGCTGTGGGACGACACCGCATGGGAGACGCTGTCGGAGCGGCACGTTCGACTCGCCCGTCGGACAGGAGCGCTTAGCGACCTCCCGCTAGCCCTCACCCAGCGGGTGTACATGCATCTCCTTGCGGGCGAATTGACGGCAGCGGCGTCGCTCGTCGACGAGATCGAAGCGGCAACCGACGCAATCGGTAGCACCCTAGCCCCCTACGGCAAGGTGGGACTTGCTGCGCTGCGCGGCCGCGAGGTTGAGGCCGTCGACCTCATCGGCCGCACTCGTACCGAGGTAACGCGGCGCGGCGAAGGAATCGGAGTCTCGGTCGTCGATTGGGCCGAGGCGGTGCTGTACAACGGCCTCGCCCGCTACGAGGACGCCCGCTCCGCGGCGCTGCGGGTCGTCGACCACCAGGACCTCAACCCCTCGACGTGGGTGATGCCGGAGGTGATCGAGGCCGCCGTCCGTGCTGGAACACCCGAGCTGGCGGCGCACACGCAGCGACGCCTTGTGGACATGACCAGGGTGAGCGGGACGGACTGGGCCCTCGGCCTCGCGGCGCGCTCGGAGGCGCTCTTGGTGGAAGATCAGCGAGCCGAGGAACTCTATGTGTACGCGATCGAGCGGCTCGGTAGAACACGAATCAGGGCCGATCTGGCGCGCGCTCACCTCCTCTACGGCGAGTGGCTGAGACGTGAACGCCGACGCCTTGATGCACGCAAGCAATTGCGGACGGCGCACGACCTCTTCTCCGACTTCGGGATGGAGGCGTTCGCCGAGCGCGCACGCGTCGAATTGGAAGCGACCGGCGAGCACGCCCGCAAACGCACCCACGAGACGAGGGACGACCTCACCTCCCAAGAGGCGCAGATCGCCCGCCTCGCCCGCGACGGCCTCTCGAACGCGGAAATCGGCGCGCGCCTCTACATCAGCAAGCACACCGTGGAGTACCACCTCCGCAAGGTCTTCGCCAAGCTCGGCATCAACTCGCGCACCAAGCTGGCAGGGGCGCTGCCGCCCGAGCCAGGCGCACCGCTCCTCTCAGCGCATCCCGCCCGTAGGACTACGGGGCCCGGCGAGCAGGCTCCGCCCGACGAACGCATTCGCGGGGGTGGGTAGGCAACCCAACGCTTTCTATCCGCGTGCGCGAGAGCTGACCCTGCGCTTTTGACGCCCCCCGCGCGAGGTCTTCGGGGCGGCGAAGGTCGACGGCGCAGGGCCGGTCAGGCTCTTGCTGTACATCGCGTTGCCGATGTCGCGGCCGATCCGCGCCGTCGTCTCAAGTCTTTGCGGTGCTCGCGTCGTGGAAGGACTTCCTCTGGCCGCTGCTCGTCCTCACGAACCCCGACAAGCAGCCCCCTCGGTGCGACTGCCGGCGATCCAGGCGCAGACCGAGCTCGGAGTCGTTCTCGCAGCCATGTTCATCACCTGCCTCGTGACGTCGCCTTCCTGCTCTTCTATCGCTCGTTCATCCGCGGAGCCGGGCTCGGGGGAGCGGTGAAGGGTTGAGCGGCCGAGCGAGCGTCTATCCGGAGCCGGCCTCCTGCGCGAGCGCGATGGCGCCGAGCACTCCCGCGCGATCGCCGAGACCCGGCCGGACGACGAAGCCGGCGATCGAGTCCTTCAGCTCCGGGACGTCGAAGTAGCCGGCCAGCAGCTCCCGCAACCGTTCGTGCACGCGTGACAGCAAGGACGGCTGCTTCATCACGCCGCCTCCGAGGATGATCCGCTCAGGCGACAGCGCGCAGACGACATTGACGAGACCGAGAGCGACGTACTCCGCCTCGAGCTGCCAGGGCGCTTCGTCGTCGAGCTCCTGCGCGCCCTGTCCCCAGCGTTGGCGCATCGCCTCCCCGGATGCGAGCCCTTCGAAGCAGTCGCCGTGGTAGGGGCAGCAGCCGGGGAACGGATCTGCGACGCGGTCGTGGGGGATGCGCATGTGCCCGACCTCGGGATGTATGAGACCGTGTACGAGCCGGCCGTTCGCGACGACGCCTCCGCCGATGCCGGTCCCGATTGTGACGTAGCAGAAGCTGTCGAGACCGATCGCCGCTCCCCAGCGCTGCTCCCCGAGAGCGGCGGCATTAACGTCGGTGTCGAACGCGACGGGAACTTCCAGCAGCTCCTCGAGCCGGCCGGCGACATTTGTCTGCGCCCAGCCCGGCTTCGGCGTAGTCGTGATGAAGCCGAAGCTCTGCGAGGAGCGGCGCGAGTCGATCGGCCCAAAGGAGCCGATGCCGATCGCCGCGAGCGATCCGTTTCGCGCGAAGAACTTCACCGCGCGCGCGATCGTCTCGTCGGGCGTGGTGGTCGGGAACGTCGTCGTCTCGCGTAGGTCGCTGGGGCCGTTCCCGACCGCGCAGACCCACTTCGAGCCGCCAGCCTCGATGCCGCCGAAGAGCCGTGCGGAGCTCAACCGAGCAGAGCCGACTCCTGGCCGGCCCCCGACGAGCGACGGACGACGAGATCGGGCGGGAGAACGACCACGCGCCGGCGCTCGCGCACGCGTCCTGCGATGCGGTCGAGGAGCAGCTGCGTCGCAAGCGTGCCGAATGTCTCTGCCGGCTGAGCCATCACCGTGAGGAACGGGTAGAGGCGCGAGACGTGCTCGATGTCGTCGAAGCACACGAGCGCGAGCGCTTCCGGCACGTCTACCTCTCGCTCGCGTGCGGCCTCGACGACGCCGACCGCGACGATGTTGTTCACGGCGAAGATCGCCGTCGGCGGCTGCTCGAGATCGACGAGGCGCAGGGCGGCCTCGTAGCCGCCGCGCGCGTCGACCGCGCTCGCCTCGACCTCGTACTCCGCCCGCTGCTCGATCCCGGCGGCGTCGAGCGCTTCCCGGTACCCCTGGAGCCGCTCTCGGGAGGTCGAGACGTCGAGCGCCTCGCTGATCATCGCGATCCTCCGGTGGGAGAGTGCAATGAGATGCTCGACGAGGCGTCGCGCACCGGCGACGCTGTCGCCTTGGACGAGGTCAGCTTCGAAGCCGGCGATCGAGCGGTCGATGAGGACGTAGGGGATGTTGTTCCGCGCGAGGATGCGCAGGTGCGATCGCGAGCGGTCGGACACCGGAGCGATGAGCACGCCCTCGACCTGGAACTCGACCATGTCCTCGAGGTACTCCCGCTCGCGTTCGAGCTCAGCCCGCGTGTCGCACAGGATCACGTGGTACCCCGCGCGCCAGGCGACGTCCTCCGCTGCCTGGACGATGAGGGTGAAGAATGGGTTCGCCAGATCGGGGACGAGGAGGGCGAGCGTCCCCGTCTTCCGGCGGCTGAGTCCGCGGGCGAGCCGGTTCGGGACGTAGTGCAGCTCGGCGATCGCCGCTTCCACCCGCCGGCGTGTGTCGGCCCGCACGCGCGGGCTGTTGTTGATCACGCGCGAGACGGTCATGGAGGAGACGCCTGCCCGCGCCGCGACGTCTCGAAGCGTGACCCTCACCGGACACCTTCTAACACACGCACGCGTGTTATTGATACCACCTCATGCGGACAATCGTACGGCGTTACCACCTTGACATCAACGCCTGGACCGTGTTATTAGTGACGCGCGCGAGTGGTAGCGATATCACAAAGGAGCACGATTGCGTCCTGAAGGGTGCGATGCAGTTGACTCGCCGGCCACTGACGCTCGCAAGCTGAGTGACCGCTGTGACCTTTCGTTCCGGCTCTCACTCGCCGCGCCGTCCCGGCGCGCGCTCCCAGGGCACTCGACTCGGACGCAACGAGAAGGAGGAGTCCAATGATTCGAGCACGACCTCAAGCAGGGCGTCTGGCCGTCGCGCTTCTCGTCGTAGGAACGCTGATCGCGGCGCTCGCAACCAGTGCGTCGAGCTCGCCGGCGCAGAGTAAGACGATCAGGGTCGCGATCGTCGGCAATCCGCAGATGGAGGACATCGCGAAGCTGACGCCGTCGCTCTTCACGAACAGGACCGGCATCAAGGTCCGGTACTCCATCCTCGAGGAGGGCAAGCTCCGAGAGATCGTCACCCGAGATGTCGGCTCGGGCGGCAGGCAGTTCGACGTTGTCATGATCGGGCCCTACGAGGCGCCGCAGTTTGGAGCGAGCGGTCTGCTCAGGAACCTTTCGTCCTTCGCCAAGCGCGACGCTTCCTACAAGTACAACGACGTCATCCCCGCAGTCCGAAACGCGCTCTCGGCGAACGGGAAGATGTACGCCTCGCCGTTCTATGCGGAGTCGTCCTTCGTGATGTACCGCAAGGACGTCATGAGGCAGAACAACGTAACCATCCCGGCGCGGCCGACATGGGATCAGATCGCAAGGATCGCCCGCAAGATCGACACCAACCGGATGGCCGGCATCTGCCTGCGCGGCAAGCCCGGATGGGGCGACCTCGGGGCGTCATTCACGACCGTGCTGAACACGTTCGGCGGCACCTGGTGGTCGGCGAAGTCGGACGGCAAGCCCGACAAGGCCCAAGTCGACAAGCCCGCGTTCAAAGAGGCGCTGACGTTCTACGTCAACCTGCTCAAGGACGCAGGCGAGACGGACGCCGCCAACGCGAGCTTCAACGAGTGTCTCGCCCAGTACCAGGACGGTCGGGTCGCGATGTGGTACGACGCGACCGTCGCGGCGGGCATCCTGGAAGCGAGCAACAGCGCGGTCAGAGGCAAGAACGGATACGCGCTCGCACCGGTCAAGAAGACGAAGGCCTCGGGTTGGCTGTGGACGTGGGCGCTGGCGATCCCGAGGGAATCGCCTGACCCAGCCACGGCTTGGAGGTACATCTCCTGGGCGACAGGCCCTGCGTACCTCAAGGCTGCAGGTTCGAGAATCCCTGGCGGCTGGGCGGCGATCCCTCCGGGCACCCGGCTCTCGACCTACAAGATCCCGCAGTACAAAAAGGCCGCGAAGGCGTTCGCTGCGATCACGCTGGCCGCGATGAAAGCGGCACCGATCAAGAACCCGGGTACGACGAAGCGCCCCGGTGTGCCCGGCGTGCAGTACGTCGGCATTCCCGAGTTCCAGGACGTCGGCAACCAATGCACCGAGCAGTTCTCGAGCGTCATCGCAGGACGATCGTCGATCGACGATGCCCTCGAGGCCTGCCAGGAGATCGCGTCACAGGCGATCCAGTAGGACAATCGGCCTCGTGACGAGCGCCACGGTCGGGAGACAGCCCTCCGCAGATCCATTCTCCCGGCCGTGGCGCCGCCGGCTGCCACTGCTTCCGGCGCTCCTCTTCGCGATCGTCGTCACGCAGATCCCGTTCGTGCTGAGCGTTTACTACAGCCTCACGGACTGGTCGATCAGCCCGCCTACCGAGCGTCGCTTCATCGGGCTCGACAACTACGAAACGCTCGTCAACAACTCGTTCTTCAGAGAAGCCGCCTGGACGAGCGTGCTGATGACGGTTTCCACGGTGCTGATCTCGCTCGCGCTCGGGACGCTGCTCGCGGTGCTCCTCGATCGGCACTTCTTCGGGCAGGGGATCGTCCGCACCCTGCTGATCACCCCGTTCCTGATCATGCCCGTCGTCGCCGGCCTGATCTGGAAGAACCAGATGTTCAGCGGGCTCTACGGCGTTCTCAACTGGGTGCTCGAGCGGCTCGGCTTCGACAGCGTCGAGTTCGTCTCGGCGTACCCGCTGTTCTCGATCGTGACCGTGCTCGTGTGGCAGTGGACGCCGTTCATGATGCTGATCATGCTCGCTGGCCTCCAGAGCCAGCCCTCCGACGTTCTCGAGGCCGCGAAGGTCGACGGAGCGAGCGCCTTCGGCACGTTCCGTCAGCTCACGCTTCCCCACCTGCGCCGGTACATGGAGCTCTGCGCCCTGCTCGGGACGATCTACGTGGTCCAGGTCTTCGATCACGTCGACGTGATGACGGGCGGCGGGCCCGACTCCACGAACATCCCGTACTTCGTGTACCAGCGCTCGATCGGTGGAGGCTGGGACTTCGGGCTCGCGTCGGCGTACAGCATCGTGGTGGTCGTCGTCTCCATCGTCGTCGCGACGATCGCGCTGCGCGTGCTCTCGAGCCTGCTCCGAGACGAGGAGAGGGCCTGATGCGTCGGCGCGTCGGGACGCGGCTCGGCGTCGGCGAGCGCCGCTCCACGCACGTCGCACTCGGCCTGACTGCCTGGCTCGCCGGGCTCGTCTTCTTCTTCCCGGTCTTCTGGATGGTCCTGTCCTCGTTCAAGGAGGAGCAGGACGCTAATACCAGCCCGAAGCTCTTCTTCTCGCCGACGCTCGACCGCTACCGGGAGGTGACAAGCAATCCCGAGGGCATTCTCGCGTTCTCCGAAGCCGCCACCAACTCCGCGATCGTCGTCCTCGGCAGCACGGTGATCGTGCTCGCGCTCGCGCTGCCCGCTGCCTACGCGCTCGCAATTCGACCGATCCCGAAGTGGCGCGACGTGCTGTTCTTCTTCATCTCCACGAAGTTCCTGCCGATCGTCGCCTCGATCCTGCCCATCTGGGTGCTCGCGAATCACTTCGACAAGCTCAACACGCGGACCGTGCTGGTCGTGCTCTACACGTCGATCAACCTCCCGCTGGCGATCTGGATGCTGCGCTCCTTCTTCATGGAGATCCCGCGCGAGCTGATCGAGGCCGCCGAGATCGACGGGGCGAAGCTGCGCGGGCAGCTGACGTCGATCATTCTCCCGATCGCCGCACCGGGCATCGCGGCCACGGCGCTCCTCTGCGTCATCTTCGCCTGGAACGAGTACTTCTACGCCGTTCAGCTCAACCCGGCCGCCGGATCGACGGTGCCGCAGTGGGTGACGACCAACATCAGCACCCGCGGCAACTTCCTCGCGAAGCTGTCGGCGGCGTCGGTTCTCGCGGTCATCCCCGTCGTCATTGCCGGCTGGCTTGCTCAGAAACGCATGATCCGCGGCCTCTCGATGGGAGCGCTGAAGTAGACCGTGGCCTCCGTCCGTTACGAGACTGCGACGCGCTTCTACCCCGGTACGCCCAGGCCTGCGGTGAACGAGCTCGACCTCGAGACCGAGGATGGGGAGCTGCTCGTCCTGGTCGGCCCGTCCGGCTCCGGCAAGACGACGGCGCTGCGGATGCTGGCCGGCCTCGAGCCGCTCGACACCGGGCGAGTGTGGATCGGGGAACGCGACGTGACCGAGATCCATCCTCGCGACCGCGACATCGCCATGGTCTTCCAGAACTATGCCCTCTACCCGCAGCTCGACGTCGCTCAGAACATGGGCTTTGCGCTAAAGCAGCGAGGTGTCCCGAGGGCCGAGCGGATGGAGCGCGTGCGAGAGGTGGCGAAGATGCTCGACCTCGAGCCCTTCCTCGAACGCAAGCCGAAGAACCTCTCCGGCGGACAGCGCCAGCGGGTGGCCATGGGGCGCGCGATCGTGCGTCGGCCCCAGGTCTACCTCATGGATGAGCCCCTCTCCAACCTCGACGCGAAGCTGCGCGTGCAGACGCGCACCGAGCTTGCCGAGCTGCAGACGCGCCTCGCCGTAACCACCGTCTACGTCACGCACGACCAGGTCGAGGCGATGACGATGGGTCACCGCGTAGCGGTGCTCCGCGACGGTGAGCTGCAGCAGTGCGACACGCCGAGCACGCTCTACCGCGCACCGGCGAACCTGTTCGTCGCAGGGTTCATCGGCTCGCCGGCGATGAACCAGCTGTCGGTCGCCGCGAGCATGCCGTTGCGGATCGCCGGGGCGGAGGTGCATGTTCGCGAGCAGCTGAACGGAGTTGTGGGCGATCGGCTGGTCGTCGGGTTCCGTCCGGAGGCGCTTCGTGTCGGCGCCGGCCCGATCCCAGGTCGCATCCGCGCCGTCGAGGATCTCGGCTCGGAGGTCTTCGTGCACGCGATGGTCGAGCACGAGTTCGAGCCCGCGACGCTCGTCGCCAAGACGCCGACGCCGTTCGGCGGGCACATCGGCGACAACGTGTCACTGGGCTTGAGTGGGACAATGCACGTGTTCGAGCCTGGCGGGGCGCGGCTCGGGACCGTTACGGCGTCAACCGAGCAGAGCCTCGACGGCGCCGATCGGGCCGCGGGAGGCCAGGCTTCCCGCTGACGCGGCGAATGCCTCGCGAAACCGGTCGCTGTCGCGTAGCGCCGGCGGGAACACCGCCTCGAGCTCCAGGAATGCGACCGGATCGTCGATCGCCTGGGTCGCGTAGCTCGCCGACTGGTCCGCGCTGGGGTCTGCGGCGCGCTCGGCGGCCGGCGTCGTCGCGAGATAGCGGGCCCAACCCGCGAGCGCGAGCGCGGCGCACTCGACCGGGCCGTCGCGCTCGAGCTGGCGTTCGATCGTCGGAATCAGGAACACCGAGAACTTCGCCGTCCCGTCGATGCAGAGCCGCGCGATCTGGTCGCGCACTCCCGTGCTTGCGAAGCGGTCGAGCACCGTGGCCGCGTAATTCTCACGCGGATGCCCGGGGATCTCGTCCAGGGTCGGGATCGCCTCTTGCCACAAGAAGCGCTCGAGGAACTTCCGGAGCGGCGGCGTCGCCAGCGCTTCGTCGACGTAGGTGATGCCGGCGAGAGCTGAGAGATACGCCATGCACGAGTGCGTCGCGTTGAGCATCCGGAGCTTGTAGAGCTCCCAGTCGTGCACGCGGTCGCTGAAGAGCACGCCGACATCCTCGAACCGCGGCCGGCCGGCGGCGAACGAATCCTCGATCACCCATTGCCGGAACGGCTCCGCGACGACGGGCCAGCCGTCGTCGATCCCGAGGTTGTCGTGCAGCCAGGCTCTGTCGGCGTCCGTGGTCTGCGGCGTGATGCGGTCGACCATCGAGTTCGGAAAGCTGCAATCGATCTCGACCCAGCGAGCGAGCTCCGCGTCTCGCTCCTCGCAGACGCGAAGCACTACGGCCTGCGCGACCTTGCCGTTGCCGGCGATGTTGTCGCAGCTGAGGATCGTGAGCGGAGCGGCAGATTCCGCCCGCCGACGCGCGAGCCCAGCCGCGATCGACTCGATCGTCGGGTTCGGTCTCTCGAGCGAGTACCCGCTCTCGGTGATCGTGAGCGAGAGGATCGCGGTCTCGGGATCGCCGATCTGCGCAGCCACGGCCGTCGGGTCGTCCACCGCGAGCACGTAGGCGACGATGCTCCCGATCACCTGCGGCTGCGGCTCTCCGTCGCCTTTCGCGACGAGCGTGTAGAGGTAGTCCTGCGAGCGAAGGACGCCCTCCATTCGCCGATCGGCGTCGAGAACGCCGAGGCCGCGGATTCCCCAGTCGCTCCCCGCCTCGGCGAGCTCGTGTACGAAGACCGCAAGGTGCGCCCGGTGGAAGCCGCCTACACCGAGATGGAGTATGCGCGGGCGTAGCCTCGAGCGGTCGTAGCGAGGCACCGGCACACCACGGGCGGCGATCTCATCGAGGGTCGTCGTCCGGAGATTGATGCCGGGGCGCGTCACTGAGCGACGCTATCACCGTGACCATCGGGTGGACCCGGCAAGCCCGAAGCGGGGTCCCAAAGTAACTCGAGCGTCGGAGGGGGAGGGTGGCCGACCTCCGGCGACCTCCGGCACGCATGGTCGGAGGTCGCTTGGAATCGCCGATGAGCACAGCGATTTTCGGCCCGCGTCAGACGGATGTCAGATCCGCGAGATCCTTCAGGCGACCTCGGCGAGTGCTTGTCGACCGTCGCGGGAGTCGCGGCCGTGCGCAGAGCGCCGCGGCTCACCTCCGACCGGCATGGCGGTACGTCAACGTCCGCTGGCTCTTCCCGATGATCAAGGAGTTGATCGACGCGGGTACCTAGTGGGTCGTCCTTGAGCCGAAGTACAAGCCGCTCTCGGCATGCGTGTGTCGGGAGGTATCCGGCCCGTTCACCCAGTAGCGGCCGAAGGTGCGTTGGCGAACCCGTAGGAGGCGTTCTTCGACGGCACCCGCTCGGCGATGACGCCGAACGACATCGACAACGGCCGGCTCATGTGCGCAGTCGGAGTCGCGTCCGTCACGCCGGCGAAGTTCGTGATCTTCCGGATCCAGCAGATCTGGGCGATCGTTCAAGCTACTTCGGCGAGTGCTCGTGCCACAGTCACACGAGCCTCCGGCTCCCACTGCTCGACTTCCGAGCGCAGCGCCTCCTCACCCTGATCGACGAACGCTCTGACCGCCTGCGCGTACGAGATCGCGAAGATGAACTTCATCTCGTCCCAGCTCAGGGCATTCACCTCCGCCACGGAGCGAGGCATCCGCGGCTCGGCAACCTCCGCCTCGCCGACTCGACCGAGACCCTCGCGAAGCAGGGTCTCCACCGCCTTGATCCTGGCACCGTGATCCGGAACGGAAATCTCCTGACGGAAGCCCTTCCCGCACTCGGGACAGGTGCACGTCGCCCATGACTGCCGTCTCGTGCTGGTCGCAGCCTCGAGAAGGATGCGACGGATCGTCTCGACCTCCTCCGCGGCGGTGAGCGCGAGCGCGGGCCGGACAGCGGACGGGCGATCGGAGGCGTGTGCTCTGAGCTCGAGCGGCTCGGACTCAGCGTCTACGGGCACCCGCTGGCGGGCGTTTCGCCTCTTCGCATGATCGCCGTTCACGACCGCATCCCGTCCAAGTTCGGCCGCGAGGCGCGTGTGATGCTCGCAAAGGTCTCCGCGGGCCGGCACAGACCGACAGGTGCTGCCGTCACGAAGCCTTGCGGCGCACTGCGGAGTCGTCGTTCTAATGGGTGAAGTGTGACACCTTCGATTACGCGTGCGCGCCCGATGGGAGGCCACGCGCCCGGGCCGCGACTAACCCAGACTCCCTGACCACACCAGGGTCATGAGTCTCGAACGCTCGCTCGTGTGCGCGTGTGCAGCACCAGCAGCGTCCTTGCCTGTCGCGGTTCAGATCCGTCAGGACGTGGCCCCGCTCGCAGACTCCCCATCGCTCGACGAACTCAGTGATGAGCCGTCGCCGGAGGGCTGCTCGGTAGCGCTCCGGCTCGTCGTTTCGGGACACGGCGCAGACGGTACCTTCCGGTCGCTCGGCCCAGAGAGTTCCTGGGCCCCCCGCCGCAAGCCTGCCGAATACCTCGACGAGGTGGGGTGGGGCGTCACGCCTTATCTATTCCCGCGCGCGCGTGCGCGCGAGGCGGAGGCATCCGACTCCGTCCCCGCAGCGTGGCTGTTCGGTGTGTGTCCGGAAAGTTTCAGCAGCTACAAAGCGGAGCACACTACCGGGGACGCGTTTTTTCACCTAGGCGGGCGCTCCGTGCGCCAACCCCTCGCGCGCCGAAGCGCCCGCTGCGAGGAGGTTTTCATGGCCACCACGATGTGCGAGATCGACGGGCGTCGGCCCGCCGTCGCAACCGTGCGGATCAGGCAGAACGGCGAGGAGCGGACGATCGCCGTCTGTGAAGAGCACCTTCGGGAGCTTCAGGGTCAGAGCCGCGGGGCAGGCCGGTCGCCGTTCGGCGGCAGGAGCCTCTTCGACGAGTTCGTCTCCGACTTCTTCGGCGACAGCGGCCTCGGCAGCCGCACGCCCGGCGCCGCCGGTGGCACGACCACGACGCGCCCTCGCCGCCCGGCCGAGCAGATCGACGTCACGCAGTACTTCAGCGACGCCACCCGCCAACTGCTCCAGCATGCCGCGCAGAAGGCGATGGAATGGGGAAGCCTGGACGTCGACTCGACACACTTGCTCTGGGCCGCGACGCACGACGAGGTCGTCCGGCACGTGCTGCAGCAGGTCGGCGCCGACCCCGCCGCGATCGCGGCGCAGATCGAGGAGGAAGCAGACGTCAAGGAGCGCACGGACGTTGCGCCGTCGCTGTCGCCGGACGCGAAGGCCGCCCTCTTGGCCGCCTACGACGAGTCGCGTCAGATCGGCGCGTCGTACGTGGGGCCTGAGCACGTGCTGCTCGCCCTGGCCAAGGACACCGAGACCGAGGCGGGTGAGCTGCTCGAGCGATTCGCGATCAGGCACACGAACCTGCGCGGCGCGGTCATCCGCGGCGTCGAGAGCGGCGAGGCGGGTGGGCGCCCGGCGAGCACGACAAAGACGCTCGACGAGTACGGCCGAGATCTCACGGAGGAGGCCCGCCAGGGGAAGCTCGATCCCGTGATCGGCCGGGCCGATCAGATCGAGCAGACGATCGAGATCCTCTCGCGCCGCACGAAGAACAACCCGGTGCTGCTCGGCGACCCCGGCGTCGGCAAGACCGCGATCGTGGAGGGCATCGCCCAGCGGATCGTCAACGACGACGTGCCCGAGACGCTCACCGGCAAGCGCCTGGTGGCGCTCGACATGGCGGGGATGATCGCCGGCACGAAGTACCGGGGCGAGTTCGAGGAACGCCTGAAGGGCGTGATCGACGAGATCACCGAGAACGCGGACAGCCTGATCGTCTTCATCGACGAGATCCACACCGTCGTCGGCGCGGGCGCGGCCGAAGGGGCGATGGATGCGGGGAACATGCTCAAACCCGCGCTCGCGCGCGGCGAGCTGCACATGATCGGCGCGACCACGCTCGACGAGTACCGGAAGAACATCGAGAAGGATCCCGCGCTCGAGCGGCGTCTCCAGCCCGTGCTGGTCTCCGAGCCGACCGTCGAGGAGACGATCGAGATCCTCACCGGCCTCAAGGACCGCTATGAGGCGTTCCATCGCGTGCGCATCACGGAGGAGGCGATCGTTGCAGCGGCGGAGCTGTCCGATCGCTACATCCGCGACCGCTTCCTGCCCGACAAGGCGATCGACCTGATCGACCAAGCAGGCGCCCGCGTCCGGCTCCGGTCGAAGGCGAAGCCCGAGGACACGCGGGCAGCCGAGGAGGAGCTCCGCCACATGGGGCGCGAGCGCGACCAGGCGATCTCGGCCGAGGACTACAAGCGGGCGGACGAGCTGAAGGCGCAGATCGACGAGCGCCGCGCCCAGCAGGAGGGGCGGAAGGAGGCCCGCTCGCGGGCGCCCGAGGTCACGGTCGAGGACATCGCCGACATCGTGTCGCGGCGCACGGGCATCCCGGTGTCACAGCTGACCCAGGAGGAGCGCGACCGGCTCCTGAAGCTCGAGGAACGCCTGCATGAGCGCGTCGTCGGTCAGGACGAGGCCGTCGAGGCCGTCGCGGAGGCGGTTCGCCGCGCCCGCGCCGGGCTCGCCGACCCCAGCCGTCCCGACGGCAGCTTCCTGTTCCTGGGACCCACCGGCGTCGGCAAGACGGAGCTCGCGCGGACACTCGCGGAGGCGCTCTTCGGCAGCGAGGACGTGATGGTCCGCCTCGACATGAGCGAGTACCAGGAGCGGCACACAGTCAGCCGGCTCGTCGGCGCGCCACCCGGCTACGTCGGCCACGAGGAGGCCGGACAGCTGACCGAGGCGGTCCGCCGCAAGCCGTATGCGGTGCTCCTGTTCGACGAGATCGAGAAGGCGCACGCAGACGTCTTCAACATCCTGCTCCAGATCCTGGACGACGGCCGGCTCACCGATTCGCAGGGCCGGACGGTCGATTTCAAGAACACGATCCTGATCATGACCTCGAACCTCGGCGCCGATCGCATCCAGGCCTTCGCACGGAAGGAGAGCGGCTCATTCGACGAGCTGAAGGAGGACCTGATGGAGGTGCTCCGGCACAGCTTCCGGCCGGAGTTCATCAACCGGATCGACGAGATCATCGTCTTCCAGGCGCTCACGATGGAGCAGCTCAAGCAGATCACGCGGCTGATGCTCGACCGCGCCGCGAGGCGCCTGCGCGCGCAGCACATCGAGGTCGAGTTCTCGGACGAGGCCGTCGAGCACCTGGCCGAGATCGGCTTCGACCCGGAGTTCGGCGCGCGGCCGCTGCGTCGTGCGATTCAGCGCGAGCTCGAGAACGAGGTCTCGCGGCTGCTGCTGAGCGGGGCTCTGCAGCCGGACGATCGCGTTCGCGTCGACTACGACGACGTCCAGCTCACCTTCGACATTGACAAGGGAGCCGCAGAGGCGATCGAGGAGGTAGAGGAGCCGGAGTCGCAGCCGGCACACGTCTAGCAGGGACACGAAAGCGCGCGCCGGTGGAAGAGTTGATGATTGTTGGACCGGCTGAGCTTCCGCTGGCTCTTGTGCATGCTTGCGTCGCTGCAGCGCCCCGGCAGCGGGCCCCAGCGCAACGAAGTCTGTCGCCGGGGTGGGGGGTCGCCTCACACCTTCCATTACGCGTGCGCGTGCGCGCGCGTGCGCGTGCGCGGGAGGATCCGGGTTCGCGGCCGAGCTGGGCCTCCGGCGGGGCACCTCCTCGCGTGCGCCGGGGGGAGATCCACCGCTCTGACCGACGGGCCGCGCCGCAAGCCTGTGGCCAGATTTGGGGCGACGCGCTCATGAGTCTTTGCGCCGGGTCGCCAACATCTCCTGGGCTGCGCGTACCAGTTCCTCGGGCGAGACATCGCGCAGGTGCTGGGCAAGGCCCCAGCGGTGCCCGAACGGGTCGATGACCTGGCCGTGCAGCTCGCCCCAGAAGCTGTCCTGGAGCGGGCGGAACACTTCCGCGCCCGCGTCGAGCGCCCGCTGCCAGACCCTTTCGACGTCGTCGACCACTAGATGCAGCGCCATGTAGGTGCCGCCGAGCGTCTGCGGCGAGACAATTCCCAGCTCCGGGAATTCGTCGGCCAGCATGACCGTCGAGTCGCCGAACCGAAGCTCGACCGACATCAACCTGCCGTCCGGAACCGGGATCCGCAACCGCTCTTCGGCACCGAGTACAGACGAGTACCAATCGACGGCGCGCGGGGCGTTGCGGACGACGATGTGAGGTGTGATCGTGTGCACGCTTAACGCCTCGCTCGTTGCCGTGTGTTGGCGTGCGTGATCGTCAGGCGCTTTCCACCCGGGCTCTGGCAGCCCGTGCCCGGTCGTATGCCATCCGCAAGAGCTCGACTGCGCGCTCGACGCCTTCCTCATCGTTGGTGGGCACCGAGATCCACCCCGAGTCGGGGATCGCACGGTGAGGGAGTGCACGCCCGGCCGCCACGAGCTCATCGCGAACCTTGCGTGGGAAGGCGATGTCTGCGTGGCTGTCGCCGTGCAGGTGCCCGAGCTCGCGCCTGCCGAGGTGAAACTCGACACCGAAGCGGTTGACGCCGACCTCGACGTCGGGCCAGGATCCGACGCTGGCGCTGATGCGGGCGGACGCGCGGGCCTCATCGACTGGTCTTCGCGTAGCGGTCATTGAGTCGCTCCTTTCAGGCAAATCAGTCAGCTCGTTCACGGAAGGATGAGGTGGCTGTCGCCGAACTCGTGCCAGAGGTAGCCGCGCTCGAGTGCGGCCTCATAGCTGCGCTCGAGCAGTGCTTCCCCGGCGGCCGCCCGGAGCATCTCGAGGTGCGACGACTGCGGCTCGTGCAGGCCGGTGAGTAAGCCGTCAATCGCCCACAGACCCCGGTCCGTGGTCACGACTAGGTTCGTCCAGCCGTCGCCGGGGGCGACCGTGCCATCCGGCTGGGAGACGGTCTCGAGGGCGCGCACGACGGTAGTTCCGACGGCGATCACACGCCCGCCCCATTCGTGGACCGCGTTCACCAGGCTCGCCGTCTGCCGCGGGACGCGGAACCGTTCCGGGTAGGGAGGCTCGTGGCGCTCCTGCGAGGAGACTCCGGTGTGCAGCGTGATCGGCGCGACGACCACGCCGATCGCAACGAGTCTGGTGATCAGCTCAGGTGTGAAGGGTCGCCCCGCGCTGGGCATCTCAGCGCTCCCGGCCTCAGTCGCGTAAACGTTCTGGTACGCGGAGAGCGGCCAGCGCTGCGGCACGTAGCCGTACCGAATCGGGTGCCCATGCTCGGTGAGGTAGCTCTCGAGTGCCTCGGGTAGATCGACGTGCGCGAGCCAGAGCCGCCGAGCGGCATACGGGGCGAGGATCCGCGCCCTCCCGGCGGCCGGGAGCACAAGGTCTTCACCGACCTCGACGGCCCCGAAAGGATCGTCGCCTCGGCGTAGCTCCACGATCCAGTGCGGTGTCGGGGTCGCGGCCGGGCGCCGAGGTGGAGAACCGGAGCTCGAGCTCTGATCCGTCGGCGCGCATCGCCGGTACGGCCGCGGGAAGGGTCGCCGACGTATTGACGACGAGGAGATCACCCGGAGCGAGGAACCGCGGCAGCTCGTGAAAGCGGCCGTGGGCGATGCTGCCCTTCCCCCGCGAGGAGACGAGCAGGCGGACGCCGTCGCGGGGCAGGCCGCGCGCTTCCGGTGGCTCGTGGGCCTCGAGGCGGGCGGGCTCCGCGAGCGCGCTCATGCCGATGCCCGCACCAGCTCACGCGCTCGATAGAGCCCGCTCGGCAGGTCGCCCTCGATGAGCGTCAGGAGGCCGGGAACGCTCTCCTCGGGCGGAGGCCGATCCGAGACGTCCTCACCGGGGAAGGCATCCTGTTGCATCTGCGTGTTCATGTCGCCGGGGTCGACGGCATAGATGCGGAGGCCCGGATGCTCGGCACCGAGCACCGCGGTGACCTGGGCGAGAGCGGCCTTCGACGAGCCGTACCCGCCCCAGGTCTCGTACGCCTCGAAGGCCGCGTCGGAGACGAGATTGATGATCCGCGCATGCGGGGCGAAACGCGGCAGGGAGAGCTGGACGAGCGCCAGCGGCGCGAACACGTTCGCCTCGTACACGCTTCGCAAGTCCTCGAGGGAGTATCGGGTCAAGAGCGGCAGCGGGCTCGGGCCGAGCAGGCTGGCGTTGTTGACGAGGAGGTCGATCGGCCTGCCGGCTGATTCCACGAGCCGGCGGCGATGGTCGGAATCGGCGACATCGCCCACGATCGCGGCCACGCCGGTCAGCCCGGCGACCGCCTTCTCGAGCGCCTCCGCTCCGCGCGCGTCGACGGCGAGCCGCCACCCCCGCTCGGACAGAGCGCGGGTTAGCGCGAGCCCGAGGCCGCGGGACGCTCCGGTGACAATTCCTCGCATGGCGATCGAACTAGACTACAAGTTCAAGTGAACTTGAAGTCAAGTCCCAAACGTGCTTTCATCTCTAGCCGTGTCCAACTTGCTCACGATCGGCGAGGTCGCACGCCGCAGCGGAGTCGCGTCTTCTGCCCTTCGCTACTACGAGGAGCGAGGAATGATCAGCTCCGAGCGGGCCGGTTCGGGGCATCGTCGCTTCCCGCGGCCGGTGCTCCGGCGGATCGCCTTCATCGTCTTCGCGCAGCGGATTGGGTTGACGCTCGAGGAGATCGGTGGAGAGCTCGCGAAGCTTCCTCCCCACCAGGCGCCCACCCGCCGCGACTGGTCCCGTCTATCGGCCACGTGGGCGTCGAGGATCGACGAGCGCATCGCCGAGCTCGAGCGCCTCAAGCTCGGGCTCACCGAGTGCATCGGCTGCGGCTGCCTCTCGCTCGATCGCTGCCAGCTCGCCAATCCTGAAGACCGCGCAGCTCGGCTCGGCCCCGGTCCCCGCTACTGGATCGGCGACCGGCCGTTGGGATAGAGGCTGAAGCCCTGTCGAGGCGTGCTCGACGTAGCACCCCCTTGGCAGGCCCCGGCCCGACGAACGCATTCGCGGGGTGGGGTAGATGAATTCGCCGGTTCCGCCCAGTCTCATTGGTAGAGGGGCTCAGAGGGAACTCCCCGTGACCGAAGGAGAATCGAGATGGGAAAGCTGATCGCGACAACGCAGGCCACCCTGGACGGAGTCATAGACCCGGTCGGCGAGTGGGTGCAGCCGGACGGAGACCACGGCGACTACTCGTTCGAGCGTCAGGCGAGATCCAGCGGGCTGGTGTTGGGCCGCAAGACCTACGAGGGGCTGGCGGGATATTGGCCGAGCGCGTCGGGCAGATGGGCGGACATGGTCAACCCGATGCCGAAGTACGTCGGCTCCAACACCCTGTCCGGCGATCTCGAGTGGAACGCGACCCTGCTCGAGGGAGACCTCGAGGAATCGATCCCGAAGCTGAAGGGCGAGGTCGACGGTGACCTGTTCATGCACGGGAGCGGCGAGTTCGCGTACGCCCTCGCCGAGAAGGGCCTGATCGACGAGTACGAGGTCTACCTGAACCCGCTCGTCTGGGGCAAGGGAAACGTCCACGTGCTCGGCGACAGGGGAACCGTCCGAATGGAGCTCGACGACGTGAAGCGATTCGACTCCGGAGTGGTCCTCCTCACCTACCTCCCGGCGACTTGAGCGCGGCTGTGGCCGCGAGGCGGCGGTTGTAGGCGTCGGTCGCCTCGCGCACTTGCCGCTAAGACGAGTCAGCTGAGTCGCGGCACGCACGGTTGGTCCTGACCTTGGTCCTGACCTCAGTACGGAAAGCTGCTCGGCAACCTGCCGATTAGCAGACCGTTTCCGGGGTCGTCCGAATCCCGCTGGGGGCACTTCGCGGGTAGCTCCAATGCGGCAGTCCGCATGAATCCGGGGGTGGGACGTGCGAGGAAACCCTGGATATGCGAAGCCGTGCTGTACCGGTGCTGTCTCGAGATCTTGCCCGATGAAACAACGTCCAGGCGGTCGTCCACTGACCGACGACCCGGGCGAGTGCGCTCGCCCTCGAGAGTGAGTCGGGCTACGCGACCGCGGCGACCCGCTCCGCTGCTTGCTGGCACTCGGTGGCACGATGGAGCGAATGGTCGGTCGAGAACCGCTCGGCAACCCGCACGACCTCACTCCCGAGCATCTTCAGCTGCGACTCAACCGACCGATCCTGGATCTGTCCGGCCTCGTTGAAGACACGCGCGGCTGACGCGACAGGAACGACGTACGGGACCGCCCACGCCCGCAGTGCACGAGTAACGAACTCCATCGTGTTGATGGCTTGGAGCCCCTGCGTTCCGCCCGCGGCGCTGATGAGACCGACGACCTTGTCGTGGAGGAACGGCGGCTCCCGACCCTGGAGCAGGCGCAGCCAGTCGAGCGCGTTCTTCAAGGCGCCCGAGATCGACCCCTGATAGAGCGGACTGCTCCAGAGCATCCCATCCGACGCGTGACAGGTCTCGATCAGCTCGTCGACGGCCTGCGTCGGCTCGTCCTCCGGGCTGAACATCGGCAGGTGCAGCTCTCGCAGGTCGAGGAGCTGCGTCCGCGCACCGGCGTTCGCGGCTCCTTCGAGGGCGACCTGCAACGCGGCTCGGCTTCTCGAGTTCCTGGCGAGCGAGCCGCCGAGCCCGACGACGGTCAGCGTCGTATCCATTCCTCGATCACGCCTCCTGCGGTGCTGGGTTGACGACTGCTCGCGACGCTAGCGGCGTGGGATCCACGGCGGGTTGCGGCGCTCCGACGAGCTGACCACCAGGACATCTTTCCGCTTCGACTGTTCGTCGCGGGTTGACGATCCCGATCGCGCCGGCGACCCCGCCCGCGGCGACGAGGACTCCGCAGATCACGACGACTTGGTGGAACGCTCGCACCGACTCGGTGTTCGCGGCGAAGGTGTCGCCGACGAGCGTGCCGGCGACGACGACGCCGACGACCGACACCCCCACGAGCCCGGCGACGCGCGCGACGGCGTTGTTGATCGCCGAGGCGATGCCCGCGTCGTGCTCGTCGGCGTCGGCGAGAACGGTGGCCGTGAGCGGTGCGACGGTGAGCGCCAGGCCGAGCGCGAAGACGAGCAGCGCGGGTAGCAGATCCACGACGTACGAGGGATCCATCCCGACCCTGAGGAGGAGCAGGATGCCGCCGGCCGAGATGAGCGGCCCGGCTCCCATGAAGACACGCGGCCCGTAGCGGTCGGCGAGCGCGCCGAAGCGGCGCGAGAGCGCAAACATCACGATCGTCACCGGCAGAGTCGTGAGCCCGCTCTCGAGCGCGCTGTAGCCCGCGACCTGCTGCAGGTAGATGACGAGGAAGAAGAAGAGGATCGCCGAGCCCGCCGTACATTGCGAGCGTCTCGAGGTTCCCGATCGCGAAGTTGCGGCGGGAGAAGAGCTCGAGCTTCAGCATGGGCTCGGCCGCGCGGCGCTCGTAACGCGAGGAACGCCGCGAAGCGCGAGCACACCGCCGACGAGGGGCCCGAGGATCACCGGGCTGCTCCAGCCGTGGTTCGGCTGCTCGATCAGCGCGAACACGATCCCACCCAGGCCGAGCGCGCACAGACCCGGCCCCGAGGAAGTCGACCCGCCGACGCGTCACGCGCGTCGTCCTCGGCACCGCGACCAAGATCAGCGCGAGCGTTCCGAGCGACCAGCGGGACGTTGAGCGCGAAGATCCAGCGCCAGGAGACCTGGTCGACGATCAACCCTCCCGCGAGCGGTCCCACGATCGCCGCGATTCCGCCCCACGCGGTCCACGATCCGATCGCCGCGCCTCGCTCGCTCGGTCCGAAGGCGGCGACGATGATCGCGAGCGAGCTCGGCACCACGAGCGCGCCCGCAGCGCCCTGCAAGGCGCGGGCGCCGATGAGCACCTCGATCGTCGGGGAGAGCGCGCAGGCGACCGACGTGACGCCGAACGCCGTCACGCCGATCGCGAACACGCGGCGCTCCCCGTAGATGTCGCCGAGCGAGCCGCCGATCAGGATCAGCGACCCCAGCGCTAACAGGTACGCGTTGGTGACCCACTGCTGCGCCGAGAGGCCCCCGCCGAGATCCTGCTCGATCGCCGGCAGGGCCACGCTCACGATCGACCCGTCGATCGTCGCCAGAGCCGAGCCCAGGATCGCGGCGAGCAGTGTGAGCCGCTGACGGTGGCTCATGCCCTCACGACGTCTTGACGCGCCCGCCGTCGATCACGCACTCCGCCGCTTCCGAGCTCCGTCCCCGTGTGTGTCGACAGCTTGGGCATCGGTCTCTCCTCCTTTCCGCGTCTGTCGAAAGGAGCGCCGCGTGCGGGATGAGCCTTCGCCTCCGTCGGATGCCCTGGTCGACCCACTGGTTTCGCTGCCAGCGGACTCAGTCCAACGCGGCGGCCTGGAAGTCCTCGGGCCTCGGCCGCTCGACCCGGAAGGCATCCGCCTCGCGGGCGACGGCGACGACCGCGGCGTAGCGGGCGAGACGCCGGCCCTGGTAGCGGGCGACCGCGAGCGCTTTCTCGTCGGGGCCCTCGATCCTCCTGCCGCTCGTGTACGAGGTGCCATACGGGTTGCCGCCGGCGTTGAACACCTCGCTCGCCGTGTAGCCGAGCGGGAGAATGAGCATGCCCCAGTGGTAGAGGGTGTTGTTGAGGGCGAGGATCGTCGACTCCTGCCCGCCGTGCGTCGTCATCGAGGCGGTGAAGGTGGTCCCCACCTTGTCGGCGAGCTTGCCCTCCTGCCAGAGCCGTCCCGCCTGGTCCATGAACTGCTTCAGCTGTGCCGCCACGTTGCCGAACCGCGTCGGGGTGCCGAAGGCGACGCCGTCCGCCCACTCCAGGTCGTCGAGGCTTGCGACCGGCTCGTCCTCCACCTCGGAGCGGTGCCTTCCCCAGTACTGGTTCTGGGAGATGACCAGCTCCGAGAAGAGCTCCTCGACGTGGCGGAGGCGCACCTCGGCCCCTTCACCTCCGGCTCCCTCGGCAAGCTCGTGCGCGAGGCGGTGCACGTTGCCGGTCGCGCTGTAATAGACGACGGCGATTCGGGCCGGTCTCGTCATCGCAGGGCCTCGACCCCGCGGAGGTCCCTGCGGGAGCCGACTCCGAGCTTCATGAACACCTTGTGCAGGTGCCACTCGACCGTACGCGGGCTGAGGAAGAGCTGTGCGCCGATCTCCGGGTTCGTATGACCGTCGGCGGCGAGCCTGGCGATCTGCGCCTCCTGCGCCGTCAGCAGGTCTCGCGTTTCGTCCGTGCGCCTGCGCACCGTCTCGCCGGTTGCGAGCAACTCGCGCCGCGCTCGCTCGGCGAATGCGCCCGCACCCATCGCCGAGAACAGCTCATGTGCCGAACGCAGCTGTTCGCGGGCATCCACGCGGCGGTTCTCGCGCCGCAGCCATTCGCCATAGACCAGATGCGCGCGTGCGAGCTCCGTACGCACTCTGGTGCGGCCGAGCCGCGCGATCGCCTCCGTGTAGAGAGCTTCGGCTGCGTGACCTTGGCTCAGAAGCGCGTCCGCCCGCGCCTGGATCCCCAGTCCCCAGTCAGTGCCCCCGAATCGGGTGCGTTGGGAGAGCTCTGCGCGCACGGCCTCGGCAAGCTCCGGCTCGTCGCTGCGAATTGCCGCCTCGACCAGCTCGCTCAACAACAGTGCCGAATCCTCCTGCGGGGTGATGTTCGCGTGACCGCTCAGCGGCATCGAGCGCGGCCCGGTAGCCGCGGAGACCGTTGTAGAGCACCGCGGCCGCGTACTCGGCATAGTTGATCGAGGTCTCCTGGCCCTTGTCCCGTGCGTCCTGGATGAAGGCGTCGATCCGGTCGTGTGCCACCTCCTCGGGGTCGCGCCAGGCGGTAAGCAAGAGCGAAATGTGCCCGAGAGGCTGGCTGCCGATCGCCTCGGTGATCACGTCTGCCTCCAGCGTCAGTGCCTCCGCGGCGGCGAACTCGCCGGCGTCCGCACGGCTCTGGGCGAGCATCTCGAGCGCATGTGGGAGCGCGGTGAGTGCGCCCGCGTCGCGGGCGAGTTGGACGTAGCGTGCGGAGAGGGCATGCGCGCTCTCGTCGTCCCAATTGGCGAACGCGACCCGGCATGCGAACCAGAGCCAGCGAATCTCCTCCTCCCCTGAGAGACGCTCGGTCCTGAACTCGCTCAGCGCCCGCTTCATGAGATCCGCTCCCGCCGGGTACCCCTCGATGATCAGCCGCGCCCAGCCGGTCAGTAGGAGCTCGGCGGCGCGTTGCGGCTCCGACGGCGTCGCGGCTGGCAGGGCCTGTGCGACCTCGAGAAGCGCGTCGCGGCGGCCTGCGGAGACTGCCGCCGAGAGCGCTTCGAGGTAGGTCTCCCGCGCCAGCCGGCCGTCGAGCGATTCGAGGCGCTTTGCTGCGGAGAGGAGCAGCGGCGGAGCATCGCCTCCGCGGTTCACGGCAGAGGCGATCTGGGCGCGTAGCCGCTCGGCGCGGGCGCGCTGCAGCTCGTCCAGTGGTCCAGACTCCGCCGCGAGAACCAAGCGCTCCGCGGCATCGAACGCCCCGGCCTCGTGCTTTACCTCCGCCGCGGCCAGCGCGCGCCCGGCCCGTCGTGCCGACTCGGGCGTAAGGGCTGCGGACCGTTCGAGAAAGGCGGCCGCCGCAGCGAAGCCTCCACGGGCCTGTGCGCGGTCGGCGGACTGTTCGAGCGCGGCCGCGACGTCTTCGTCCGGCGCGCGCGCCGCGTGTGCGCGGTGCCAAGCGCGGCGATCGGGGTCGGTCTCCGGATCGGTGGCCTCGGCGAGTGCCCGATGCACGCTGCGCCGGTCCTCGGGGGACGCGGCACCGTAGATCGACGAGCGAAGGAGCGGGTGCCGAAAGGTGACTCGCGTAGCGATCGCGATCAGTTCGGCCGCTTCTGCCGGAGCGGCCGCATCCATCGAGATACCGAGCTCGGCCGCCGCACGCCAGAGCAGCGTGGGATCGCCGATCGGCTCGGCAGCCCCAACGAGCAGCAGTCGCTGCGTCTCGTCGGGCAGGCGGTGGACCTGGCGGCGAAAGCTCAGTTCGATGCGGCTCGCGAGCGGTAAGGCGTCCGGCAGGGCAAACCCGCCTGCCAGGCTTGCGGAGGAGACGCCGCGCGGCAACTCGAGCAGCGCGAGCGGATTCCCGCGCGTCTCCGCGACTATCCGATCGAGCACCTGCTCGTCGAGCGGTCCAAGGCTCGACGACGACAGGAGCTTGCGGGCGTCCGCGGCAGACAGGCCTTCCAGTCGCAGCTCCGGCAGCCCTGCCAGCTCGGCCGGCTCATCCTGGTCACGATCCGCGAACAGGATGAGCACCGACTCCGCCTGGAGGCGCCGGGCGACGAACGAAAGCACCTGGGCAGAGGACCCATCCAGCCATTGGGCGTCGTCAACCAGGCAGATGAGCGGCTGTGCCTCGGCCGCGTCCGACAACAGGCTCAACACCGCGAGCCCGACCAGAAAGCGATCGGGCGGCCGCCCCGAGCTCATGCCGAAGGCGGTTCCGAGGGCATCGCGCTGCGGCGGCGGCAGCCGCTCGAGGCCATCGAGTAGCTGCAGGCAGAGCTGGTGCAGGGCCGCGAACGTGAGCTCCATTTCCGATTCGACGCCGACCGAGCGAACGACGCGGCTGCCATCCCCGCCCGCGGCCGCGTAGTCCAGGAGAGCTGTCTTCCCGATCCCCGCTTCCCCTCGCAGGACGAGCGCTCCGCTCTGGCCGGCGCGCACCGCCGTCAGGAGCTCGTCGAGCGCCGCACACTCGCTCGCGCGACCGCGCAGCGGCACGCGCGCATCGGCCTGCACAGACATCTGCCACGAGCATAGAACCAAGCGACGCCCAGCCCTACCAGGGCATGAACCAGGGACTCCCACGGGCGCGACACCTTGGCGGAAGCGCAACCCTGACGAGGTCACTTCCCGCAGCGTTAGGAGACGCTCATGGCTGTTTCGACCTCGAACGAGTCGCCGACCGAGGTGGTCGAAGGCGCGGCGATCCGTCCGTTCCGCATCGAAGTTCCGCAGGAGGAGCTCGACGAGCTTCGGCGGCGCCTGCAGGCGACGCGGTGGCCCGAGAGGGAGACCGTCGCGGATCAGTCTCAGGGCGTGCCGCTGGGCATGATCGAGAAGCTCGCGCGCTACTGGATGACCGACTACGACTGGCGCACGGTCGAGGCGCAGCTGAACGCGCTGCCGCAGTTCATCACCGAGATCGACGGGCTGGACATCCACTTCATCCACGTTCGTTCGCAGCACGAAGACGCGCTTCCGCTGATCGTCAATCACGGCTGGCCCGGCTCGATCATCGAGCAGCTGAAGATCATCCACCGACTGACCGATCCCACGGCACACGGCGCGAACGCAGCGGACGCCTTTCACGTGGTGGTTCCGTCGATGCCGGGCTACGGGTTCTCGGGCAAGCCGGCGACCACCGGCTGGGGCCCTGAGCGCATGGGCCGAGCCTGGGACGAGCTGATGCAGCGCCTCGGCTACACGCGGTACGTCGCCCAAGGGGGCGACTGGGGTGCGTTCGTAGTCGACCAGATGGGTTTGCAGGCACCGGAGGGATTGCTCGCGATCCACACCAACATGCCGGCGACCGTTCCAGCCGACGTCGATAAGGCCTCGCTGGCCGGCGAGCCGCCGCCGTCGGGTATGTCGGCCGAGGAGCGACGCGCCTACGAGCAGCTGCTCAGGACGTACGAGCAGGTCGAGTACGCGAGGATGATGGCCTCGCGCCCGCAAACTCTGTACGGCATCGCGGACTCTCCTGTGGGCCTCGCCGCCTGGCTGCTGGACCACAACGACGCCGACGGCCAGCCGGCCGCGGCGGTCGTCGCTGCGCTCGACCGGACGACGAGCGACACGGGCGAGCTGACGCGTGACGAGGTCCTCGACAACATCACGCTCTACTGGCTGACCAACACCGGGGTCTCCGCGTCTCGTCTCTACTGGGAGTACAGGGGCGGCTTCTTCAACGCGAAGGGCGTCGAGATTCCGGTGGCGGTGAGCGTCTTTCCCGGTGAGCAATACCAGGCGCCCCAGAGCTGGACAGAGCGGGCGTATCCCAACCTCATCTACTTCAACCAAGTCGACCAGGGCGGCCACTTCGCCGCCTGGGAACAGCCCGAGCTCTTCGCTCGGGAGATCCGCGCGGCGTTCACATCGCTGCGCGAGAAGGGGAGGTTGTCATGAGCACTACCGTCGAGACAGCAACCGAGATCCGCACCTTCCACATCGAGGTTCCGCAGGAGAAGATCGATGATCTGCGGCGACGCATCGCCGCGACGCGCTTGCCCAGCAAGGAGCTCGTCGAGGATCGGTCGCAGGGCGTCCAGCTCGCGACGATTCAGAAGCTCGCCCGCTACTGGACGACCGAGTACGACTTCGGCCGGATCGAGGCGCAGCTGAACGCGCTCCCGCAGTTCACGACCGAGATCGACGGGGTGGACATCCACTTCATCCACGTGCGCTCCCAGCACGAGGACGCGTTGCCGCTGATCATGACGCACGGCTGGCCCGGCTCGGTCATCGAGCTGCTGGACACGATCGGTCCGCTCACGGACCCGACCGCGCACGGCGGACGGGCCGAGGACGCGTTCCATCTGGTGCTGCCGTCCTTGCCTGGCTACGGCTTCTCGGGCGAGCCGACCGAGCTCGGCTGGGACGCCGCCCGCACCGGACGCGCGTGGGCGGAGCTGATGCGCCGCCTCGGCTACACCCGCTACGTCGCCCAGGGCGGCGACGTGGGTGCCCTCGTCACGGACCTGATGGGTCGCCAGGCGGTCGAGGGTTTGGTCGGCTACCACCTGAACCTGCTCACGGCGGTGCTCGCAATCGGCGATCAACTGCCGAAGGAATCCGAACAGGAACGCGCAGCGGCCGAGGCGGTCGCGTCGTTCAGGCAAGACGGCTTCGGCTACTTCCTCGAGATGGCAACGCGGCCGCAGACGATCAGCTACTCCCTGCTGGATTCACCCGTCGGGCTGGCGGCCTGGCTGCTCGACCACGACACGGACAGCTACTACAAGATCTCCCGCGCGTTTGTCGACGGGGAGCCCGTGGGCAATCTCACCCGAGACACCATCGTCGACAACATCACGCTGTACTGGCTGACGGGCACCGCAGCGTCGGCGGCCCGGTCGTACTGGGAGGACGGACGAGCGCTGGCCGCAGCGCTTGCGAGCGGCCAGCCTCCTCCGGCGGTCACCGTGCCAGTCGGCTTCACGACGTTCCCGGGCGAGATCTGGGCGTCTCCGCGCAGCTGGGTCGAGGCGGTCTACCCCGGCCTCGCCTACTTCAACGAGGTCGACAGGGGCGGCCACTTCGCCGCCTGGGAAGAGCCGCAGCTGTTCTCCGAGGAAGTGCGCGCCGCGTTCAAGGCGCTGCGGTAGTTGCAATCGACGTCGGCTGGGGCGGTGAACGCGCCGCCCCAGTCACAACCACGAACACGGGAGACGACTCTCATGGGCATCCTCGACAAGCTTCGCCTCTCATCCGAGGGCAACGTGCCGGCTCTGGACGGCGCAACCGAGTGGCTCAACTCGGAGCCCTTGACGCCGGCCGACCTCCGCGGACATGTCGTCGCATTCGATTTCTGGACCTTCACCTGCATCAACTGGATCCGGACCGCGCCCTACCGGCGCGCCTGGTACGAGAAGTACCGCGATCAGGGCCTGATCGTGATCGGCGTCCACACGCCCGAGTTCCCGTTCGAGCGGGACGTCGACAGCATCCGCGCGCACATCGAGGAGATGCGAATCGCATATCCCGTCGCCGTCGACAGCGACTACGCGATCTGGACCGCCTTCGCGAACAACTATTGGCCTGCGCTCTACGTCGCCGACGCCGAGGGAGCGATTCGTTTCCACCGCTTCGGCGAGGAGGGCTACGAGGAGTCGGAGCGAGCCATCCAGGAGCTCCTCGGCGTGCCCCGGACCGACCCCGTCGTCGTCGAGACAGAAGGAGTCGAAGCGCCCGCCGATTGGCAGACCTTGCAGTCTCCCGAGACCTACCTCGGCGCGGAACGGGGCGAGCGCTTCGCCTCGCCGGGCGGAGCAGCCTGGGAGGAGCGCCGGAGCTACAGCACGCCCTCCCCGTTGCGGCTCAACCAGTGGGCCCTCTCGGGTGAATGGACGCTCGGCCGGAAGGAGGCGCACCTGAACGAGGCCGGCGGATCGCTCGCGTACCGTTTTCTCGCCCGCGACGTCAACCTCGTCATGGGGCCGGCAGAAGGCGGACAGCCGGTTCGATTCCGCGTTCGGGTCGACGGAGACGAGCCTGGCGCGGCACGCGGCGTCGACGTCGATGAGCACGGCGAAGGCACCGCGATCGATCGGCGCCTCTTTCAGCTCGTTCGCCAACCCGGAGAGGTCGGCGAGCACACCTTCGAGATCACGTTCCTCGAGCCCGGGGTCGAGGCGTACGTCCTCACGTTCGGCTAGATCCCCCGGAAAAGGAGAGTCAGGATGAACATCGGCGCCCCCCTCGAGCTGACCGCGAGATGACAGTCCCGGCCCTGCATCTCGAGCCGTTTCGGTTCCTGATCAAGAGAGACCGTGACGCCAGGCACAGGTGGTACCTCTACGACGCGTCCGGCACGGTCGTCGGCATGCACACCGCAGGCTTCCCGAGCGAGCTCGAGGCGTACGAGGACGTCGAGCACGTGCGAGCAGAGGTCGCCATCGCTCCTATCATCGGCGAGATCGCGCCGAAGGGTCCCCATGAGCTGGCACGCGGGCACATAGGAGGTGGGAGATGAGCTTCGTCTCTCGCGGCTTTCGCGGACGCCGAAGGGAGTCGGACGCCGATGCAGCGCGGATTCCTCCGGGCCAGTACCTCACCGACGACTTCCCCGTGCTCTCCGCCGGTCCGACGCCACACACGCCGCTCGACCGCTGGGACTTCTCGATCGTCGGCGAAGTCGACGAGCAGCGCCGCTGGACCTGGGACGAGTTCCGTGCGCTGCCGAGCGAAGAGGTCAGCGTCGACATCCACTGCGTGACCAAGTGGTCGAAGCTGGACACCGTCTGGCAGGGCGTCTCGGTGGACACGCTGCTCGACGGGCTCGACACCGCGGCGGAGTACGTCGTCCAGTTCAGCGACGGCGGCTACACGACCAACCTGCCGCTCGAGGACGTCACCGGCGGCAAGGCCTGGGTCGCGTTCGCCTACGACGGCGAGCCGCTGGAGCCGGAGCACGGCGGCCCCGCGCGCATGCTCGTGCCCCACCTCTACTTCTGGAAGAGCGCCAAGTGGGTGCGCGGGCTGCGCCTGACGGCAGACGACGAGCCGGGCTTCTGGGAGGTCAACGGCTACCACAACTACGGCGATCCGTGGCAAGAGCAGCGGTACTCGGGCGACTGACCTGGCTGGTCGCGGAGGTCGTCGACGTCCTCACCGAAACGCCTCGCGTCAAGACGATCGCCTTCGACGTGCCCGGATGGCCCGGACATCGGGCCGGCCAGCACGTCGACGTGCGCCTCACCGCCGAGGACGGCTACCAGGCGCAGCGCAGCTACTCGATTGCGTCGGCGCCCGACGGGACCCGCGTCGAGCTCACCGTCGAACGCCTCGACGACGGCGAGGTCTCCCCCTACCTGACCGACGAGCTTCGGCCGGGCGACCGGATCGAGCTCCGCGGCCCCGTCGGCGGCTACTTCGTCTGGGAACCGTCACAGGACGGGCCGCTGCTGCTCGTCGCCGGCGGCTCCGGCGTCGTGCCGCTGATGGCGATGATCCGCGCCCGCGACGCCGCCGGCAGCGACGCCGAGACGCGGCTCCTGCTTCTCGTCGCGCGGCTGGGACGACGTCATCTACCGCGACGAGCTCGAGCGCCTGAACGGCGCCGGCCTCACGGTCGTGCACGCGCTGACGCGGTCGCAGCCGCCGGGCTGGACCGGCTACGCGCGGCGCGTGGACGCCGAGATGCTCGCCGAGGTCGGCCCGAGCCCGGACGAGCGGCCGCGCGTCTACGTCTGCGGCCCGACGCCGTTCGTCGAAGCCGCCGCCGAGGCGCTCGTGCAGCTCGGCCACGAGCCGCATTCCGTGAAGACCGAGCGCTTCGGACCGACAGGAGGCTGAGATGGACGCACTGATGCTGGACGGCAACGCCGTCGCCGGTCTTCTCCAAGAGGTGTTCGCGGTGGAGATGACCACCGCGATCGGGACGTGCAACGCGTGCGGCGCGACCGACGCCGTCGGCGCGCTCCACGTCTTTCGAGGCGCCGGCATCGTCATGCGCTGCCCGCACTGCGACAACGCCCTCGTGACGATCGTCAAAGACGGCACACGCGTGTGGTTCGGCTTCGTGGGAGTCCGCACGCTGCAAGTCACCGTCTAGCCTGCGCGTCTCGGACGACCATCATGCCCGCGCGGCGACGCCGCGTGGCTTGTGCACCTGCACAAGGTGTTCGACAAGTTGGGGGTCAGCTCACGCAAAGCGCTCCACGACGCTCTGAGAGCCGAGTCCGGGCAGCCGCGCCCGCGTAGCGAGGGCGGAGTAGCCTAGAGCGATGGCCCAGCAGGCCGAAGACCGCGCACCCGAGACGCCGCCGCCCGCGTCGCGTGGATCGTCGCCGACCCCGCCTCCGCGTCCGTGGTTCGCGCTTTCGCGTCGCTGGATCGTCTTCTTCCTGGCGCTGTTCGCACTCAACCTGTTCTTCACCACCCGGGCGATGGGGCCCGAATCGCGCGTGCGGGTCCCGTACAGCCCGTTCTTCCTGCAACAGGTGAACGCGGGCAACGTCGAGGAGATCACGTCCAAGGGGACCGACCTTCAGGGCACGTTCGAGAAAGAGGTGACCTTCGAGGACTCGGACCCGACGACGCGCTTCCGCACGGAGATTCCCGCGTTCGCTAACACCGACGAGCTCGCCCAGGACCTCCAGCAAAGCGACGTCGTCGTCAACGCCAAGCCGCTCGACACCGGCGCACCGTGGTGGCAGACGCTCCTCTTTGCCTTCGGGCCGGTGCTCCTGCTCGTGGCTCTGTTCGTCTTCCTGGCTCGGCGCGCGGGCAACGTGCAGAACGCCCTCGGTGCGTTCGGACGGTCACGTGCCCGCCGGTACGAGCCGTCGGGCGACAAGGTCACATTCGCGGACGTGGCCGGCATCGAGGAGGCCAAGGACGAGCTGACCGAGGTCGTCGACTTCCTGCGCAATCCGGACAAGTACCGCAAGCTCGGCGGCCGGATCCCGCACGGCGTCCTGCTCTCCGGCCTACCCGGTACCGGAAAGACGCTGCTCGCACGTGCAGTCGCCGGAGAGGCGGACGTTCCGTTCTTCTCGATCGCAGCGTCCGAGTTCGTCGAGACTTTCGTGGGAGTCGGCGCCTCCCGCGTGCGCGATCTCTTCAAGGTGGCGAAGGAGAGTGCGCCGGCGATCGTCTTCATCGACGAGCTGGACGCAATCGGCCGCTCACGCACGAGCGGCGTATCCGGGTTCAGCGGCGGCAACGACGAGCGAGAGCAGACGCTCAACCAGATCCTGACGGAGATGGACGGGTTCGACTCGGCGACGAGCGTGATCGTCCTCGGCGCGACGAACCGCCCTGACGTGCTCGACCGGGCGCTCCTTCGGCCAGGGCGGTTTGACCGCAGGGTCGCAGTCCAGCCGCCGGACCGTGACGGGCGCGAGGCGATCCTTCGGGTGCACACGCGGGGCGTCCCACTCGGCCCCGACGTCGACCTCGCACGCATCGCCGCGACGACGCCGGGGATGGTCGGAGCCGACCTCGCCAACCTCGTGAACGAGGCGGCCCTCACCGCCGCCCGGCGCGAGCACGACGTGGTCGAGGAAGCCGACTTCACCGATGCGCTCGAGCGGATCGTGCTCGGTGCGGAGCGCCAGGTGCTGATGAGCGTCGAGGATCGTCGGCGGACGGCCTACCACGAGGGTGGGCACGCACTCGTCGGGATGCTGACACCCGGCGCGGATCCCGTGCGCAAGGTCTCGATCATCCCGCGCGGGATGGCTCTCGGCGTGACCTTCTCGGCACCCGACGCCGACCGCTACAACTATCTCGAGCCGGAGATACTCGCGAAGATCAAGGTCGCCCTCGGCGGCCGGGTCGCGGAGGAGATCGTCTTCGGCGAGGTGAGCACGGGCGCGGAGTCCGACATCGAGCAGCTGACGGGACTCGCTCGGCAGATGGTCGGGCGCTGGGGGATGAGCGACGCGCTCGGGCCGATCTCCGTGATCCCCCGCGACGGGTCGGGGCCGTTCCTCCCCGGTGCCGCGGAGGTGTCACCCGAGACCCAGACGCTCCTCGACGACGAGGTGCGTCGCATCGTCGCCGAGGCGCACGACGAGGTCGTCATGCTCCTGAAGGAGAATCGGGCGCGGCTCGACGCGGTCGCGAGCGCGCTGCTCGAGCACGAGACGCTGGACGAGGACGACGCCTACGCGGCTGCCGGCGTCAGGCGATCCCAGGCGACCCTTGCCGGAGAGCTCGCCGCCGCGGCCCGCTCGAGGACGCAGGCGAGCCCGCCCGCATAGCGATCGAGGCGGGCGTTCGCGAAACTCCCCGGCGGAACGTGAACCTTCCGCCGGTACCCGCAAGCCTGGAACGCGCCGCGAGCTGGTCGTGGCGATTGCTCGTGTGCGCCGCCGCCGCACTCTCGGTGCTCATCGTGCTCCGCTACCTGAGCGTCATCGTGCTGCCGGTGATGTTCGCGCTGACGATCGCACCGGCCCTGACTCCGGTCGCGGGAATGCTCCGCAGGCGGCTCGGGCGCCCGGCTGCCGCCGTCGCGCTCCTGTTCGGGCTCGCGGTCGTCGCCGGGCTGATCGCGCTGGTGGCGATCTCGGTGCTCGCGCAGTACGACGAGCTCGTGGACTCGCTGACGGAGGCCGTGGACGACATCGTCGAGATCCTCGAAGGCGAGCCGTTCAACCTCTCACTTGAGGGGACCGAGGACATCAGGTCGTCGCTCGCGGACTTCTCGGACGAAGCTTTCGGGTACGCCGTCGCGGGGGTGCAGGCGGGCATCGCGGTCGTCGGCGGCGTGATCCTGGCCGTGGCCGTCCTCTACTTCATCCTTCGCGACGGGCCGGTGTTGTGGGAGTGGATCCTGCAGCGGTTCGCGCAGGAGAGCCGGCCGGCGATCGACCGCGCCGGGCAGCATGCGTGGCACGAGCTGGCCGGGTTCATCCGGGGAACGGCGCTCATCGCCTTCGTCGACGCGGCGCTGATCGGGATCGGGCTCTGGCTTCTCGGGGTGCCGGTGGCGTTCGCCCTCGCCGTGCTGGTCTTCATCGGCTCGTTCATACCGTTCGTCGGCGCGTTCATCACCGGCCTCGTCGCCGTCCTGGTCGCGTTCGCCGACGGCGGCTGGAAGATCGGGCTCGCGGCCCTGGTTCTCGTGGCGGCCGTGCAGTTCCTCGAGGGGAACTTCCTCCAGCCGATCATCCAGAGCCGTACGGTCGACCTGCACCCGGCCGTGATCCTGCTCGCGGTCGCGGCGGGCGCTTCCCTGTTCGGCATCGTCGGTGCGTATCTCGCTGTGCCCGTGACCGCGGTCGCCTTCGCCGTGGTCGCGTCGCTTCGCGCGGACTGGTCAGCACCTGGTGGCACCCCGTAGCGCTTAGCGCGGGGAGGACCGATTCGTGCGACGCTGTGCAGCCCCTGGTGCAGACTTCGGCGGCGCAAAAGTGCCAGTTTGCAGGGAGCTTGAATCTCCCGCTGGGGGCATCACCGGAAATTCCTGCACCGCCTCTCCCAGCCGCATGAACGTCGGCGCGCCTGGATCGCTCCGGGAATCGGCGTTACGGTTGCGCCGGTGCACGACTCGGCGACACGGGCGGACTAGGTGGGAGCTGGCTGCGTCGGTGCGTACGGCTGGCCGGTGAAGCCCTTCAACCGTGCGCACCCGATCCGCGGTGGGTTCGGCGACCCCCGGACCGTCTTCGCGGGGCGACGCTCGGAGAAGACCGTGCTCGAGGGCGACGGCACCTTCTCCTTCCATCAGGGGCTCGACATCTCCGCCCCGGACGGCTCTCCCGTCTTCTCCGTCTCCTCGGGCACTGTGGTGCGGGCTCGCGGCGATCGCGTGACCGTCGATTGCGGCAACGGGCGCAAGTTCCAGTACTGGCACATCGAACCTGCCGTGCGCGTCGGCCAGCGCGCAGTCGCCGGGCGGACGCTGCTCGGCTTCGTGCAGGAGAAGCGCGAGCACGTGCACCTGACGCACCTCGAGCGCGGCCGGGCGGTCAACCCGCTGGCTCCCGGGCGGCTCACGCCGTACCGAGACACGACGAAGCCTCGCGTGCTCGCGATCACGATCGTGGGCGGCGTTTTCGTCGCCGAGGCGATCGACATGCCTTCCCTGCCCGTCCCCGGCCGCTGGCGCGGCTTCCCGGTGACGCCCGCCCTCGTAACGTGGCGCATGGAGTCGGCGAGCGGCCGCGTCGTCGCGGGTCCACGGGTCGCCCGCGACGTCCGCCGGACCGTCCTGAAGAACGATCGGTTCTGGGCCACGTACGCCCGCGGCACGCACCAGAACTGGCCGGTCTTCGACGGCAGCAAGCAACAGGGCCTGAAGGGTCGCTACCTCTTCCGACTCGCTGGGGCGCAGCGTGCACCCGGGGACGTGATCGTCGTGACCGCGTCGGATATCGTAGGGAACCGCGGCGTGCGCCGCCTCGAACTCGACGCCCTCTAGCCCGTGAGCGGCTCTCGAGAGGTCGCGTCAGCCTCTCGACGCAGCCATCCTAGGCTCCGTCGAGACGCGACCGGGCGAGGCGCTCTGCCGCGGCTTCCGTGGTTACGCCCTCCGCCTCGGCGCGCGCGAAGATCTGGGCCAGGCCGTCGCCGATTCCGGCGAGTCGTGCCTCGACCATCGCGGGATCCCAGCCGAGCGACTCGGTGCCCCACGCGTGGATGACGCCGCCGGCGTTGATGACGTAGTCGGGCGCGTAGAGGATCCCGGCCTCAGCCAGGCGTTCGGCGTCGTCCGACGTCGCGAGCTGGTTGTTTGCGCAACCCGCGACGACGCGACACCGGAGCCGCGGGATCGACTCCGCGTTGAGCGTCCCGCCCACCGCGCACGGCGCGTACACGTCGCACTCGAGCTCGAGCGCGGTCGTCGGAGCGACGACCTCGGCGCCGATGCGCGTTGCCAGCGCCTCGGCTCGATCGCCCGCGATGTCGCTCACGAGGACGCGCGCACCCGCCTCCGCGAGCTGTTCCGCCAGCCGCTCGCCGACGTCGCCGACGCCCTGCACGAGCACGCTCCGCCCCTCGAGCTCGGGAGAGCCGAACGCGTGCGCGACGCTCGCACGAATCCCGTGGAAGACGCCGCGTGCCGTGTACGGCCCGGGGTCACCCGAGCCGCCGTTCGCCTCGCTCCGGCAGAAGACGTGCGTGTGCCGCTCGGCGATGACGTCCATGTCCGCGATCGTCGTGTTCATGTCCGGGCCCGTCTGGAAGTTCGCGCCGAGCGATGCGGCGAGGTCGCCGTAGCGAAGGAGCAGGCGCCGTCGCTCGTCGCCCTGCGGCAGCTCGCGAACCGCGAGCACCGCCTTCGCCCCGCCGAACGGGATGTCCGTCGCAGCCATCTTCATCGTCATGCCCGACGAGAGACGCATCGCGTCCTCGAGCCCGTCCGCCGGAGTCGGGTACGACTTCATCCGCGTCCCGCCGCCCGCCGGCCCGCGCTTCGTCGAGTGGATGCAGACGAACATCCACGTCTCACTGGGGTGGTCGTAGTGGACGGCGACCTCCTCGCCGTCCCAGGAGCGGAGTAGCTCCTCGATCCGTGGCGCGGCCACTTGGCGGAACGCTACTCTGCGGCGCCGAGGCCGTGAGGGCGGTTAGCTCAGCTGGTAGAGCGCCTGCTTTACACGCAGGTGGCCGCAGGTTCGAGTCCTGCACCGCCCATCTGAGAAAGCCCTGCGTAGACGGGGCTTCCGTTGTCGAGGGAGACGCCGTAGGTGCCCTTCAAGCGTCGTTGGTCAACGTTTGGTCAACTTGGTCGCACGCCGAACCCGATGGACGCGAGGCGCTGGACGAGGTGAAGATCGCCTCCTGAGGTTGACCAACGGTTGACCAGCACCCGTGATCCCAGTGTTCATGCTGTATTCGCGCTGACCCCCTACTCACGAAGTAGGCGGTCATCGCCGCTGGCGGGCATCCCTCCCCTTCGCGACGTGCTCGGGCGGTGGGGCCTGTTCTCGGGCGCTCGGGAGCTCGCGCCACTTTCCTTCGCGCGCACGCGCGCACACGCGTAATAGAAAGGTGTGGGGGTATCCCCACCCCCTCGGACGTCGTTAGCGAGATGGGGCCTGCTCGGCGGGAACAACCCCACTCCCTCTACACGAGATCCAGATCCGCGGGCCCGGAGTCGAGGTGCGGCGTTACGTCTCGCCGAGCTGGGCGTAGTCCGCGGCCTCGTCGAGACTCATCGCGCTGCCTGCCGTCCAAGCCTCTTGCCAGATTCCCGGGTCGGAGGCGGCCTTCGCGGTCTCGATGCTCGCTCGGACTTCGTCGTCGAGGGTCATCCCTTCCGGCGCAAGTTGCGGGTGGTGGAGCTCGGCTGCGGCGGCAAGTCGCGCTGCTCGTGCTGGGTCTCCCGTGGCCGCGGCGATCCCTCCGAGGCAGAAGACCGCCTCCACCATGGCTAGCTTGTCGCCGAGCTCTTTCGCGAGGCGCAGGCTCGCGCGTGCGTGCGTCTCCGCGTCTTCCCAGCACCGTTCCCGGGATGCGACCAAGGCGAGCCCTCCGTGCGCGAAGCAGAGGTGCCGCTTGTCGCCGATTGCGCTTGCGATGTCAGCTGCCTCGGAGCAGAGGGCCGCCGCGCGGTTGGCATCACCCTTACCGAGGGCATGGCCTGCCAGGTTCAGCAGCGACAGGGCGATGCCCGAAATGTCGCCGAGGCGACGGCGCAGCTCAAGGCTCTCCTGGGCGTACGCGGCTGCTCGCTCCGTGTCTCCGAGCAAGTCGTGGGTCGCACCGAGATTGTTGAGCGCGACGGCGAGCGCGTAGTCGTCGCCTGCCTGGCGAGCGAAGTGCACCGCCTCACCGCCCGCTGCAAGCGCCGCCTGGCGGTCGGATTGACCGCTTCGGGCCCAGGCTAGGACAGCGCAGACGTGCGCAGCGGCGATCGCTGCTGTCGAGGTCGCGCCGACCTCTTTCGCGCAAGACAGGCTCGCCTCGAGGAGGCCGACCGCCTCGTCGTCGTACTGCTCGAAGGCGAGGTATCCGGCTCCGTCCAGGAGCTTCGCGCGCGTCTCCGAAGGCTCATCCGACCCAGCCTCGAGCGCTCGCCGGAGCCAGCGGCGCGCCTCGCTGAAGTGGCCGTGCATCCACCAGAAGAGCCACAGCGCCGCGGCGAGCCTCCCCGCGAGCACGGCTTCGTCGTGGGCGAGGAGCCAGTCCAGGCTCTGGCGGAGATTGTCGTGGTCATCCTCCAGACGCTGCAGCCAATCCTCCTGCTCGGCACTCTTCAAGAACGACTCGGCACGTTCGGCGACCGCCAGAAACCACTCCGCATGATCCCGCCCGAGCGCTTCAGCCTCGCCTGAGGCGTCGAAGCGTTCACGAGCCAGATCCCGAATCGTCTCCAGCATCCAGAACCGGCCGTCGCTTCTGCGGACGAGACTCTTCTCTACGAGGGACTGCAAGCCGTCGATGTCGGCCGCGATGACTCCTTCGGCTGCCTCAAGCGTGCACCCGCCCTGGAAGACAGACAGGCGGGCGAAGAGCTGTTGCTCCTCCCCGCTTAGCAGGTCGTAGCTCCACTCGATGGTCGCGCGCAGCGTCTGCTGTCGGGCGTCGGCGTCTCTGCCACCCTTCAGCAGGTCGAGTCGCTCGGAGAGGCGCTCAACGATCTGGCGCGGCGAAAGGGCCTTCGTGCGGGCGGCGGCGAGCTCGACGGCGAGTGGGAGATCGTCGAGCCGCGAGCAGAGCTCGGCGATCTCTGCCGTTGCTCGAGCCGAGAGCGCTCGCAGAAGAGCGAGACGGCCTCCGAGGAGGCGAGCGGAAGCACGGAGTACTCCACTTCGCCCTGCACGCGCAGGAGCTCGCGGCTCGTCACCAGCAGGGCGAGGTTGGGACATGCGGCAGACGAGCGCAGAAAGCTCAGGCGCAGCCTCGATCACCTGCTCCAGGTTGTCGAGAAGGAGGAGCATCTCCCGATCTCCGATGTGCCCGGCGAGTCCGTCCCGAGCTCCGAGCGTCTGCGCGATGGTGTCCGTCACGAGCGAGGGTTCACGGAGGGCGGCGAGTCCGACCCAGAACACACCCGCCTTGTACGCCGGGACGAGCTCGGAGGCGGCTTCCAGAGCGAGGCGAGTCTTGCCGGAGCCGCCTGGCCCCGTGAGCGTGAGTAGGCGTGCGCCGTCACGGAGCTCGCGCACAACCTCATCCCGCTCTCGCTCGCGACCGATGAACGAGCTCGCTGGCCGAGGAAGGTTCGTGTTCGAGATCGTCTTGAGCGGAGGGAAGGTCTTCTCGCCGAGCTGATGGATCGCGACCGCGCCCTCGATGTCCTTCAGTCGGTGTTCCCCGAGGTCAGTGACCGAGAGCCCGCTCGACGAGCTCGCGGGCCGACTTCGAGAGCAGGACTTGACCACCGTGGCCCGAGGCTGCGACACGGGCCGCGAAGTGCACGTCGTCTCCGACGTAGCCCTCGTCGGTAACGAGCGGGGTGCCCGTGTGCAGGCCGATGCGCAAGCTGATCGGGCCAGGGGCGAGAGCTTCCGTGATCGCTAGGGCGGCACTCGCGGCTCCCGGAGCGGATGGGAACGCAACGAAGAAGGCGTCTCCCTGCGTGTCTACTTCGACGCCGCCCTCTGGCAGCGCACGCCTCGCGGACGACCCGGCGATGCTCGGCGAGCGCGTCCGCGTATGCCTCTGCGCCGAGCTCGCGCAGGAGCCTCGTCGATCCCTCAACGTCCGTGAATAGGAAGGTGACGGTGCCGGTCGGGAGATCGCTTCGCACCGACGTGATCATCCGCCGCGGGGGAGCTCGCGTCTAGCTCCCCACCCTCCCCCTCGCGACGTGCTCGTACGGGGGGGCCTGCTGACGGGACTTGTGCGTAGCCAGCCTGGCGACGACCTGGTCAACTGGTTGGTCAACTCTTCTAGTTGCACCGGGTGGTGCCCAGGAATGTCGAGCCTGAGTTCATGCGGTGCCGTCACACCAAGTCGCGCCCAGAGAAGTATCCGCCACGCTTTACACGCAGGTGGTCGCAGGTTCGAGTCCTGCACCGCCCGTCGCACAACGAAGCCAAGACCGCTTCGGTCTGAGGAACCCAACAGTCCATGTGGTCAGCGGCCTTGGTCAGCAGGGACATCGTCTGATGTCGGTCACTCACCTGGCGGGCGGTCGAGAGCGACAATCCATACGCTCATCGCGTCGTGCCTTTCGTGTTAGCGTTTTTTTTCTCAGACCCAACGGAGGAGAGATGGCTCGTAAGACGATCTTCGTTTCTGACCTGAGCGGTCAGGAGATCAACGAGAACGATGCTGCAACGTTGACGATCAAATACGCCGATGCTCGACGCGGAATCGTTGTTCTTGATGTCAATGCTTCCGAGGTAGAAGACCTCGCCAGCAAGGGGCAAAAGCAGGCCCGGCGTGGACGAAGGCCCAAGTCATAACGAGGGTTCGTCCTCAGAGGCTCCGAAGCCCGAAACGCTCAGGCTTCTTCTCGAGCTAGCTCGAGGTACGCCGGAGGCTCAAATCCAGGCCAATGACGCCGTGGATTCGAAGCTGTTTCAGTCTTTCGCGGCCGGAAGCATCATCATCGGCTTGGTTGGCGCAGGTGACATCGAGGAGAGTTCTCTCGTAACGGTCCTTGTCTCCTGGGCGGTCGCAGCGTTCTTGGTGCTCGCAGCCGCTGCAATCTGGGCGCTGTGGAGTCGCCGCTACCGCGTGCCCATTAGCTCACAGCAGCTCTGGGAGAGTTACTGGAACGAGGAGCCCGACTCTGTGCTCCACGCCTTTCTAGATGACCTCGCAAGCGGCTACGAGGAGAACGAGCGCCACCTGACGGACAAGCATCGTGCCTTACGAGTTGTCCTCGTTGCGCTGCTGATCGAGGCTGCCGCTATCGGGGCGGTCCTAATCACCACCCTCAGTTAGCCAGACGTGGACGGGCTTGTCGTCGCCCCGCACCAGGTAGGTAGGCGCTGCAGGTTTCTTGGGCGGGGGTGGTTCAGGAGAAGGCTGCTTCTCAGTCATCCTGTCTTCGCCTTCCTCGTCTTAGAAACCCGGCGCGTCGGTGTCGCTGGCTTCTTGGGCTTAGGAGGCTTCGGAGACTTGGAGGGTTTCGGTGAATCCTTAGCGGCCTTGGCCATCGCCGTTCAAGATAGCTCGGTTGGAGGACGAGCACGGCTCATCGGATAAGTCCTCGCCGGATCCCGATGGCAACGGCGTGAGCTCGACCGGGAGGGACGGAGGGACCCAAGCTTGAATGCCCGGCGGCGGGGTACCCGGGCTTGCCTGTCGGGTTTCCAACTGTCCGGATTCGAGCATCCGAGACCTCGGGCGCTCAATATCGGCGCACGCCTACCGGGCTGACGCGTCCCGACATGGGGACAGGGTGATCACGTATTCACGACTGACCAAACGCTGACCGCGTGGCCAGTCAGCGCCTCACGTCATGCCGGTTCGACGTGCGACCGCTTGAGAGGCGTCCAACCGACAGGGCGGGGGCTCGGCACTTCTCTAATCGTGCGCGCGGGAGGCGAGGCGGGCGTCGCCTCCGATCCTGTAATCGCATGTGGAGAAGTGCATAGCATCAGCGCGGTGCAAGTCATCGGACTAGACGCCTGTCGCGGGAAGTGGCTGGCACTTGTACTCGAGAACGGCAGCTTCGCCGGAACCGCTCTAGCGGCTGACGCGAGCGAACTCATTGAGCGATGGCCTCAAGCGGCGGCCGTCGGTGTCGACATCCCAATCGGGCTGCCCGAAGCACCCGGGCGGGAGGCTGACCGTGCGGCACGTGAGTTTGTTGGTCAGCGCCGTTCCAGCGTCTTTCCGACTTTCCCCTCCGCGGTACTGGAAGCCGTGAGCTATGAGGAGGCTAAGGCGTACTGCACCACGCGTGGTTGGCCGAAACCAAGCGTCCAGAGCTTCGGAATGAGGCGACGCATCCTGGAGATCGCGCCTCTGGCAGCACGGGACGAGCGTGTGTTCGAGGTTCACCCCGAGGTTTCGTTCAGGGAGTTGTTGGGGCGGACCCTCGCGCCGAAGAGCACGGCCGCAGGTGCTGCGGAACGCCGAATGGCACTCGCCCGGGCGGGCATCGACCTGCCCGACTTGCCTTATCCGACGGACGATGTGCTCGACGCTGCGGTTGCCGCGTGGAGCGCGGCTCGGTTCGCGTCCGGAGAAGCACAACCCCTGCCCGAGGGACATCGCACCCGAATCGGCGCGATCTGGCGCTAGCCGGCCGCGTCCGTGCCGGGTAGCACTCATATCCTCAGCATTCGCTCGATTCACACACAGGTGGTCGCAGTTTCGACCCTGCACCGCCCATAGGGAAGTCACGAGACATGTGGCTACGGTGCCGGCCACAACCGTGACTAATCGCTCCCTCGTCTGCGCGCGGTCAGTCGCCGTTTGCAGGATTGACGAACGGTCGGCCGAGTAGTAGCGTCGGCGCTCTGCGGCTCTTTCGTGCAAGGCGAGGAAAGGGCCACTAACGATCGATCGCTGCGATCGAATCAGCGCTCCGCGGGCGGGGCACGCGTACCGGCGAGGCGGCCGAGCGCGGCGGCCCGGCGATGAGTGCTGCGGGGTGGCGAGGGCCTGATGCCCGACATCGCCGTCTGGGATCTCGTCGCGCCCTACTTCCTCCTCGGCGAGGAGCTCACCGACGTCCATGCCGCGCTCGCCGTGCTGCGGGCGGAGGAGTGGGAGTCGGCGGAGGACTTCTCCGGCGTCGTGGTGCGTGGGCGAGCGCGGTTCCACGGGAGCGTTCGTCCCTGGGTCGACCTCCAGCGCATGAGCTTGGGGGTAACCGCCGGAAACACCGAAGGCGGGCCGCGCGACGATCCGACCCAGCGAGATCCGTGGCTCGATCTTCGCGACACGACGGTCGACTTCCATCTCGTCGCGCCTCGCGTCCAGGCCGCGACCGTGCAGGCGGCGCTCGCGGCGGTGCCGCCGGCGGCGCCGCTGGCGGACGCCCTCGCGGCGCTGGACGGCGACCTCGCCGACCCGCCGCCGTCCGACTACCCGAGCTCCGAGTTCGTGCTCGACCTCGTGCTCACGTCCGCCGTGCTCCGCCCGCCCGGGCTGTATCCGGCGAAGCTTCGGGCCGACGGACTGCTCGAGCCCGACCCCACGTTCACGTCCGTCGCGATCACGCTGCCGAAGATCAAGCTGCGGCTGGCGCAGACCTCCGTCGTCGACCCGCAGCCGACGCTGACGCTGCTCTCGCTCGGCGCCTCCGGCCTCGACGACCCGGGCGACCTCCGGGTCGCACAACTCGCGACGATGGACCCGCCGTATGCGTTCATCGGCTCCGGCCGCTCGCTCGGCTTCGGCTTCCGCTCGGCCGTCCTCGACCTCTCGGACGGCGCCACGCCGCCCGACGTGCTCTCGCAGTTCGGGTTCGACGAGAGCTGGACGGGCGTCTACTTCCCCGAGATTCGGCTGTTCGTTGCGCCGCAGGGTGCCGAGGGGCTCGCCGTCGACGTCGGCGTGCGCAACCTCCTGGTCGGCCTCGGGGACCACGCGGGAATCACGGGCGACTTCGAGGCCGACGTCATCAACCAGGGAAGCGGCGACCTGAAGCTGGGTGCGCGCTTCTACACCCCGGACGGCTCCGCCATCGGGATCACCCGCCTCGCAGACGGTCGGGCCGAGGCGATGCTCCCGCCGCGCACGCGGATGATCGTGGACGTCAGCGGCCGGCGACCGCCGTACGTCACCTCGACGACGATCGACGGCGGTGCTGCGACGGGCGACCGCGTGATCGACCTCACGATGGACGCCGGCGAGCGCACGATCGTGATCACCGCGTCGGCGGACGGGACGACGGCGACCCTCACGATCACCGCCCGTCCGCGCTCGGCCGGCGCGGCCCTCGTCGCGCCGCCCGGTGCTCCCGGCGAGCCCGCGACGGTTACGGCGAGCAGCACGACCCGCGGCGGCGTCGCGGTCGACGGCCCGAGGCTCGTGATCGACTCCCAGACCCAGCAGCAGGTCACGCTTCGGCTCGAAGACCGCTCTCTTGCGACCTGGACGGTCGATGGCGCCGCCGCCGACGGGGGCGCGTCGACTCGCCTGATCACGATCGAACTACCGCCGGGCGACCCCAAGAGCATCCAGGCGACAGGCGCCGGCACGACCACGACGGCGCCCGTGTACCTCCACTTCGACGATCCCGACAACGCGACCGACAAGCAGCTCGTCACGTACGCAGCGAACGCTCACAACACCCACACGACGCCGGCCCTCGACGAGGGGAACGATCCGAACTGGCTGCCGGGAGGCAGCGACGTCCGGGATTCCTCACTGCACAAAGAGGCTCTGCGCTCCATCGCCGGCAGCACCATCGGCGTCGTCGGCCATGCGAGCTTCGAGGAGAGGACGGCGGCGGACTACAACGACAGGCTCTCCGAGCGGCGCGCCAAAGTCGCCGCCGCCGTCTACGAGTCGCTTCGCAAGGATCCCGATCTCCCCGCGCTCCCCACCGTCACCTTCAACATCGTCGGGCACGGCTCCACCTTTGCGCGGCCCGCCCAGGATGCCGGAAGCCCTCGACGCGAGTGGTGGAGGGCCGAGCTGGCGAGCGCCGTCACGGTTCCCGGGGCGATCACGACCGGCATCGTGGAGCGCCCGCCGCCGGACGACGAGCCGGACCGCAGGGTGGACCCGCCCGTCGAACGCCCGGACAAGCCTCCGTTCTTCCGGTCGATCGGCGTCAAGGTGCGCTTCATCCGAGGCGAGTTCATCGCGTTCGAGCTGCACGGCGAGATCGACATCGACACCGCAGCCGAGGAGGCGCTCCGCGACCGGGCACCGGCAGACGACACGCCGCAGTTCCGCGCGTTGAGCAGCAACCCGGCGGACGGCATCGTCGCCTACCGCGGTGTCTTCACACGCAACCCGAGCGACGACGAATGGGCGTTGATGCTCATGTTCGGAGCGAACCCGGCCGACGTCGACGGCCTCGCGATGACCGGCGCGCCCGCCGGATCCACCGTGCCGCGGTCGGTGGGCAGGGATGTGCTCGGCCTGTACACGCTGTTCCTCCCGCTCATCGCGGAGGCCGCTCCGGAGACGCCCGCCGACGGCGAGACGGCCGACCTCGTCCTCACCGGCGCGCTGGCGGCGCTGCCGCTCGCGCTCGCCGGAACCGGCTGGTTCATCGTCGAGCGCTGGGTCTGGTACGGCGCCGAGCTTCGGACGCTCCAGCGCGACGGCGCGTGGTCGACGGCGGTCCTGCTCGACGTCGAGGTCGGCGTCTCCGCCTCGATCGACTTCGGCGGGGAGCCGCTGATCACGATCGCCCGCGAGCGTCCGCTCAAGGCGCGCTACAAGGCGGTCGGCTTCCGCTTCGGCTCGAGCCCGGCGGGCGCGCTCATCCTGCACCCGATCTTCGACTCCTCTCGCGGCTACACGCTGGACATAGCCCCCGAGTCGCTGGAGGTCCGGGAGCCGCTCGGCAACATCCTGCGGATCGTCGGAGCAAGGATCTCGCGCAGCAACCCGGTCATGCTGGAGGTCGAGCTCGGCGGCGCGGTCGACCTCGGCGTCGTGGCGCTCGACCGCTGCGGCGTGCGCGTCACGCTCGACGGCTCGCCGCCCTCCGTGGAGCTGACGGCACTCGGCGCGAGCGTCAACATCCCCGGCGCGCTCGAGGGGGCCGGCTACTTCCGCATCGACCAGGCCGGCTTCGCGGGGCGCGTCGACCTCACGGTGGTGCCGCTCGACCTCCGCGTCGCGGCGGCGATCCGCGTCGAGAACATCCCGGCGGCGGCGGGCGGGCCGGCCACGGGCGTCGCCGTCGCCCTCGAGGTCGAGTTCCCGGTCGCGATCCCGCTCGCCAACTCCGGCCTCGGCATCTACGGCCTGATCGGCCTCTTCGCGATGCACTTCTCGCGGAACGAGGCGCTCGACGCGGCCTCGACGACGAAGGCGCTCTCCTGGCTCAGACGCGCGGAAGGCGACCCGACCCGAATCGAGGATCCCTCGCTGTGGAAGGCCGACGTCGACGCGTGGGCGTTCGGGGTCGGCGCGATCGTCGGGACGATGGGCAGCTCGGTCGTCTTCAACATGAAGGGCATCGTCCTGCTCGAGCTGCCGGGCCCGCGCCTGCTGCTCATGATGAAGGCCAACCTCCTCGTCCCGATGCCCGACCTGAAGGGGGACGCGGAGGGGACGCTGCTCGCCGTCGTCGACCTCGACATGGTCGCGAACACGCTGACCATCGGGATCGTCGTCGACTACGAGATCGACCCGATCCTGCACATCCGGATCCCGGTCGAGGCGTTCTACGACACGGACGATCCGGAGCTGTGGCACATCTACGTCGGCAAGTACGCCGACCCGGTGCGCGCGCGAGTCCTCTTCGTCTTCACCGGCACGGCGTACCTGATGCTCGTCGGCGAGGGCACGGGGAACCCCGATCTGCCCACCAACCTGCCGAAGCCCGCCGGCTTCGCGATCGCCACGGGGCTGCACGTCTCGATGCTGTGGGGGAGCCGGCCGGCGCGGCTCTACGCCGAGCTCGCGGCCGGGTTCGACGCGATCCTCGGCTTCTCGCCGATCCTCGTCGCGGGCAAGATCTACGCGCGCGGCGAGCTCCGGCTCTTCATCGTCTCGCTCTCGGCGCGCGCGGACCTCGACGTGCGGCTCGGCGAGCTGCCCGGCACGGACGACAACGGCTACCGCGTCCACGGCGAGGTCTGCGGCTCGGTGGACTTCTTCTTCTTCGAGATCGAGGGCTGCGTCGAGCTCACGCTCGAGGACGACGCGCCGCCGCCGATCTCGATCCCGACGCTCGTCAGCGGCCTCAGCCTCATCTCCCGCTCGCCCGCGCTCGTGCACGGGAGCGGCAGCGACCAGCCCATCGACGCGGCGCTGGCGGAGGCGATCGAGGGAGCGAGCGCGCCCAACTGGGGCACGCTCACGGGCGACGCACGCCGTGCGGCCGAGGTCCCGATCGACGCTATCCCGGTCGTCATGTGCACGGCGCCGCCGTTCGACGGGCCGCATCCCGCCGACACCGGCCGTCCCGACGTCACCTTCCGCGGGGACGCGCTCGGGGGTGCGTCGGGCGGTCGCGAGGTGCAGCGCAGCGACGACCACCTCACGTACGACCTCGAGTCGGTCGAGCTGGTCGGCCCGGTGACCGCCGGGAACATGCCCGCGACGTGGTGGACGCTCCGGCCGCCGACGGAGGCCAACGAGTCGGCACAGCTGGCGCTGCTCTCGTGGGTGCCTAACCCGACGCCGAAGGCGCTGCAGAGCTCGGAGACGCTGGAGGAGACGGTCAAGGACCGGTGGGGAACGGTGTGCTGGACCGCCGCTCCGCCGACGCGCGTGCTCTGGACCTTCCGGTTCGAGCCACTCGGACCGTCCGACTCCGGCTGGGGGCTCGTCGGCGAGCCCTGGCCCGATCCGCCGGAAACCGTCCGCTCCTCGCCCGCGCCGACCGAGCTGGACGTGACCGAGCGCTGGCGCTGCGGCGACCCGGTAGCCGACGACCTGCGCGGGATCGCGCTGGCCGAGGTCGTGGGAGCGCAGGTCGGCTGCCCGCAGAAGAAGAACGGGCGGCTGGACGTCAGGGATGTCGTCCTCGCCCCGACGAGCGCCGGCGCCGCCGTGCTCGCGCGGCAGGTCGAGACGATCGACGAGCCGCTGGTCTCTCCGACCGAGCTCTTCCGGCGGCTCGACCTCGGTCACGATCTCCCTCGGTCCGCGCTCCTGCCCACGACGTCGATCGATGGCGGCGTGACGCGCGCGGCGGCATTCGTTTCGCCGCGGAAGTGCCCGAGCCGGATCCTGGCCAGCCCCGCGCTTCGATCGCCTGCAGCCGGTGCCGCCCTGGGACGCGGACAGCGAGGCGGAAGTCCTCGCCCGCTGGGCGGGCCGCGGGTTCGAGCCCGGCGACCTCGCGGACGCGGTCGTCCTTCGTCCGGGCCCGTTCGAGGATGCCTCGGTGCTCCTGTTCGTGGAGCGGCGGCTCCTGCGGCGCCGCCTGTTCGTGCGGGCGGTCGCCGAGGATGGGACGATCGTTGACGAGCACGTGGCCGAGGGCTCCGACATGGTGTCGTGGGCGACGCTGCCCTCGACCTGGACGGACGTCGCAGGCCCGTGGGACGACGACATCCAGCTCGTCATGCAGCACCTGATGACGCTGCCACGCAAGGAGTACGTCGCGATCCTCGTCACGGTGAAGGGCGGCGCGAAAGCCGACCGCGTGGTCGTCGGCGTCCGGCCGGAGCAGGAGCTCGCCGATCCTCTCCGGGGCCCGGGGTACTACGTCGCCGCCTTCGAGGCGCTGACCGGCGCCGAGACCGCGCGCTCCGACTACGACGAGCAGACCGTCGAGCGCAACCGGAGCGTGCTCGACGCGGCGCTCGGCCCGGAGAGCGCGAACGTGGCCCTGCTCGAGCCCGGCACGGAGTACCAGGTCGTCGTCGGCTGGCGCGCGCATGCCGAGAACTCGAGCGGCGACACGGCCGACCTCCCGACCCAGACGCAGCGCTTCTGGTTCCGGACCGCGTCCGAGGCGCCCTCGCGGCTCGACCCGTGGGTTCTCGCGACCTCGCCCTACGAAGGCGAGCGCCACGTGTTCGGGGCGGAGCCCCTGCAGATCACCTTCGGCACGAACAACATCCAGCAGCTCTTCGCCGAGTACGGGTTCCGGCTCGAGATCCGGCTGGAGGCGGCGTCGGGCCGGCATCCGGACCCCGCGGATTCGGGCGTCCCGCACCCGCTCGTCATCGAGCCGGCGACGCTGGCCAACGTCGTCGCGTCCGTGCTCTCGCCCTGGGAGGAGGCCGTCGTCGCGCTGGTCGACGGGAGCTGCGTCAACGTCGACGGCGAGCGCGTCCGCCACCAGACGCAGTCGATCCCGATCCCGCTCAACACGGCGACGGACTACCTGCTGGACATCGAGCGCGTGCCGGCGACCGCACCCGAGGGAACGCGCGGCGACCGCGTCTTCCGCCGCTCGTTCACAACGTCGCGCTTCCCGACGCTCGGCGATCTGGTGGCCTTCTTCCAGGGCACACGGGTGGTGCACCGCTACGCGCCGGCCGGGGCGATGGCGGCGATCGGAGCGCAGTTCGCCGCGGCTCCCCCGCAGGGCGACGAGCTCGAAGTCGCCTTCGAGGGACAGGGCCTCGAGCGGATGCCGGTTCCGGACATGCCGCAGGTCATCGTGTTCTGGGAGGGCGACGCCTTGCCGCAACCGACCGCCGTTCTCATCGACAGCCCCGAGCCGCTCTGGCGCTCGCGCGAACGTCCCGAGAAGCACCTGATCGCCGGCACCGACCTCTCGCACTACACCTACCGGCTCGAGCCGTGGGTCGTCGTGGAGGCCGCCGGCGGCCCGGAGTCCGACGCGACGGTGAGCCGCATCGTGCAGGCGCCGGGAGGCCAGCGCGGGCTCGTCGTCCTCGCCGGCGGCAACCGCGGCCGGCGGCTCCAGCTGGTGCTGCGCCGGCGCGCGTTCACCGAGCCGTACCTGGACGGGCGCCGCCGCCACGGATCAGGTCGAGAGCATCGTCGACGTGTCCTTCGTCCGCGCGCCGTGGGAGGAGACGCCGTGAGGAGGGCGTGGTGGCGGTAACGCGCATCGTCGACAGCCGCTGGCTCGCGCTCGAGGCCGCGTACATCGACTGGCTGATCGTGCTCCGCCAGCGCCACCAGCTCGACCCGGGGCACCTGGCGAGGGCGATGACGATCCATCAGCCGACCGGCGCCTTCCGCGGCGACCGCCTCACCGTCGCGCTCCGCTGGCACCTCAACGCCGGGAGGGGCAACCTCGACGGTGAGGGCCGCGATCGCGGCATCGGCCTTCCGACCGGCCCCTTCACCGTCTGGCGCCGGCCGTCGTTCCGGACCGAGCTCGAGGACGACGTCGACTTCGACGTCGTCAACTTCCCCGGCGGGATCCGGGTCGCCCGGTTCGGACGGCGCCTCGCCATGGCGCGCCTGCAGCTCGACAGCGCGGTGGCGGGCACGGTGTTCGGGCTCGCGAACCCGGCGAAGCCGCTCTCGATCGTCACGCGCTCGCAGGTGCCGTCCGGGAACAGCTCCATCGAGATCCACGGAGCCGACCTCGCGGGCGCGCTCTTCGTCGACGACATCGACCTGCTCGGAGTGCACGGCGTGGCGTCGTCCGTCTTTCACGGCGCAGACGAATGGGAGCCGGTCGAGATCGTCGGTCTGCCGGTCGATCCCGGCGAGTGGGCCGGCGTCGGCGACCACGCGGCGGATCAGGGGCTCGTCGGAGCCCTCGGCCCGCCGGTAGACGCGGCGCTCTCGCGCCTCGCGCGCGGCGCGCCGCCGTTCGGCTGGGACGCGAACGTGGAGGCCGGCGTGGCTGCTCCGCCGTGGCAGGCGCCCGACGGCCCGACGCTGATCGACGAGCTCCACGACGACCTGCTCATGCCCTTGCGCGACGTGCTCGCCCTCGAGCAGATGGCACAGGCCGGCCATCGGTTCGCGACCACGATGCCTCCGCCGAGCACGCTCGACGGAACCCCGATGCCGGCTGCCGACTCGACCGCGCACATCTCGCCCGTGGCGGTGCTCCAGGCCGGCGTCGGCACCGATCCGTTCCTCAGCCTGGCTCTCGGCTATGGCACGAACATCGCCGAGCCGGACCGAGCCCACGTGAAGCCGTTCCACGACGGCTCGACCTTCGACTACATGGTCACGGCCCCGTACGCCCGTGGGCTCGACGGCGAGTCCGACCCGCTCGAGCTCGTGGCGTACGCGCCGCGCCCGGTGCGCGCGTCGCTTCCACCCGTGCCTGCGGCGCTCGCCGCCACACACAGGGCGCACCTGAGCCCGGACGCCGTCGACCAGCCGTGGGGCGCGAGCGTCGACGTGACGTGGCACCGCCCGCCGAAGACGACCGTGTTCCGCGTGGCGAGCTACGGGGGGACGCGCCACGATCCCGGCGCCACGGCCGCCGAGGCCGCTGATGGAGGAACGCGACAGCGGCGGCCATCGGCCGATCGCGCCCGGATCGGCGACGCACGATCCGGATCCCGCGCACTGCCATCTCACCGACCGGCAGCTGGTGATCCCGAACGATCCGGGGGCGCGAGCCGTCCGCTATGGCGTCAGCACCCAGAGCCTGTTCGGGATCTGGAGCCCGTGGCGGGTTACGGGCCACTCCGTCGACCAGCCCGCGCCGCTTCCGCCGCGCATCGTCGCCGCGACGCTGCAGGTCGTTGCCCCGCCGGCCGGCAAGGTCTGCCCCGGAGCGGCCGTCGTCGACCTGACGTGGGACTGGACCGACCGACGGCCCGATTCGATCACGCTCGTCGGTCGCCTCTACGCAGCGCCCACGCGAGGCGCTCCGCCGCCGGGCGCGCTTCCGCTCGGTCTCGACCGCACTTTCGGAGGCGGCGAGCCGGCGGTGGAGCTCGTGTTCGCCGGCGACGCGGCGACCGTGACAGGCGCGCCCGGCGCGACGATCGAGTACCTCAACCTCGCGGGCGACCAGGCGGTCGCCCCGGGCGCCGCACAGGGCGACACGGTGCGCCGGTACCGGCTCACGATCCCGGGCTTCCTGGTCGACTTCGGTGCGACCCCGCATGCCGGGCTCGCGCTCTGGATCACCGGCATCGAGCGGCTCGCACCCGGCCACCAGAGCGCCACCGTCGGGCCGACGACGACCTTCGCGTCCGACCCCGTCGCGCCGGAGATGCCGCCGCCGATCGTGCCGCTCGGGAGCCTTCCGGACGCGGAGGGGCGGAGCCACGGCCTGCTCTCGTGGCCCGCCGTCGCGGGCGCCGCCGGATACCTCGTGTACAGCTCCGACGAGTTCACGATGCTCAGCCACTACGGGCTCCCGGAGCCGAGCCCGGACGCGAGCCTCTCGGACCGCTTCGACACGGTCCTCGACGCCTTCGAGGCCGACCCCGACCGCCGCGTCTTCACGCGGCTGACGCCCGAGCCGGTCGTCGACTCGAGCCTCGAGGTGCTGCTGACGAAGGGATCGCGCGCGATCCACACCTACGTCGTGGTCACCCTGAGCCCGGGCGCGGCGGAAGGGCCGTGGCCGATCGCGGGGCCGGGCGCGCGCGACTCGCTCCGCGGGCTCGCGGCACCGCGCGTGGCCGCGCTGCCGCCTCCCGAGCTCGTCGCCCAGGCGGCTCCCGCAGGGACCGTCTCCGTCCGGCTCACGACCGGCTCCGGCCAGACGCTCGAGAAGGTCGATCTCCACCGCACGCGCGTGGACGACGCCGCGCGGTCGTTCGAGACCATGGGGCCGCCGATCGCCTCGGTCTCGGCGAGCGGCGGCGGCTGGACGGTGGCGACCGGGCCGGACGGCCGGCACACGCTCTCGGGCACCGACTCCCCGGGGCTGTCGTGGCGACGCGTCTGGTACCGGGCCGTCGCGTGGGGTGGAGCGGATCCGCTCCGCGGCGTCGTCCGGGGCAAGTCCGTGCCCTCGAACCCCTTCTCCGTCGTGATCCCGCCCGACGAGCCGCCCGACCTCTCGCCCGTCGTCGTGTCGTGGCCCGGCGGCGGGATCGCGGACGTCCAGCTCGACTGGACGAGCCTCGCCCCGGTCTGGCGGACGGCGCTCGGCCCGCATCAGCTCCAGGTGCAGGTCCTGGAGCACGACCCGGCGCCACCGCCGGCCCGCACCGTCGTGCTCAGCGTCGACTCCGAGCTCGACCGCCTGCCCGCGATCGCGGATCCGACCGGAAACAGTGTCTGGCGCGTGGACGGGACCGCGCCGCAGGCCTACCGCGCCGTGATTCGCCGCACCTCGGAGGACCATCCGCTCTCGGCCACGATCCGGATCGTCGATCCGCTCGGACGCGCGACGCAGCAGCGCGTCGACGTGCCGGCTGGTCCCGTCCTGCCGGCGCCCGACCTCGCGGACGTGGAGGTCGTCACCGTCGGGGCCTTGACGATCCTGACGTTCACGAGCGACTCGCCGCTCATCGCCGGCGACGCGGGACCGTACGTCGTGCGCGTCGCGGCGTTCCCGCGCAATCCGTTCCCGTTTCTCGGCGAGGAGGTCTTCGAGGTCGGGCCCGTGCGGCCACGTCCTGCCCCTGGAGGCGGCGTCGGCCTCCCCGGAGGGCCCTTCGGCCCGATCCGGCCTCGACGCCCGGCGGTCGTGGAAGAGGGCCTCCCCGACGTTCCGGTGCTGAGCGGCCTGCCCCCGATCGGCCCGCCGCTCGCGCTGGGTCGCGCTCCCGGCACAGGCCCGCGCCACGCGTACGGCGCGATCGCACGCTTCCAGGTCGCGCGCTTCGAGCTGCGCCTGACCTCGCCCGATGGACGTGCGGCCACCGAGAGCAGGAGCGTCTGAGAGTGGTCGCGCTTCCGCCGCTACTCACGCAGGAGGACGCCCGGCAGCGGCTCGCCGACGACGGCCTCGGTGCGCTCGGGCTCGCGGTCATCCGGTTCGCGTCGACTTGGGCGAACGCGGCCGTCACCTACGACGGCACCGCCTTGACCCTCACGACCACCGGCACCGTGCGCGCACCGTTCCTCGGAATGCGCCACTTCCTCGACGCAGGTGAGCCGACGTATGCGTCAGACGTGGCCGGGACCGCGCTGGTGGGTCCGGCCGCGGCGTTTCACATGCATCCGCAGGCGCACGTGAGGCTGCAGCGGATCGTGCTCAGCCGGCTCGGTGCCGCGGCGGGAGCGATCCGTCCAGTGCCGCAGACGATGATCCTGCGCGGCGTTGCGGGCACCACGGTCGACCAGTGGTTCGCCGCCGGAAGCGACGTCCACCCGGGCGGAGCCACCTTCAGCTTCCACGACGAGCGCGGGTTGATCGTGGATCCGGTCGCGTTCGCGGCGCTGGTTCAGGAGCTGGCCACCGCTTTTCCCGTCTTCGCGGAGGACGGCTTCCCCGCGGCGGCCGGCACGGCGGGCAGTGTCGGCGATGTCGCCGACGAGCGGACCGGCATCCTCGTGCACGTCGTCGATCCGCACGGCGCCACCTTTGCCGCCCCCGCGGGCGAGTCGCCGACGATCGTCGACGGCGGCGGGGCGCCCGCGGGGGCGATCCCGGCGTCCGGGCTCGTCGAGCTCGCCGCCGGTCAGGGCGTCGGGCCGCCCGCCGGCGCGACGCGCTTGCGCGTCGGCTGGGCGCGTGGCGGCGTGCTCGGCCGCACGCCCGTCTTCCCGCCGGCGCTGCCGGGCGGCGTCACCCTCGGCGCCGAGTTCCTCCGAGCCTGCGCGGTCGATCTGCCCTGGCATCTGCTCGGCAACCGCACGAACGCGGATGTCCAAGGAATCGAAGGAGACGACGAGGCGCTGCCGGCGGAGTTCCATCCGGTCGTCCGCGACCGCGTGCCGGTCGACCTGCTCGCCGACGGGGTGGATGTCGTGGCCGCAGGCGGGAACGTCCTCGGTGCGTTGGCACCCGGCTTCGTGGGGCTCGTCTTCGCCGCGTCGCCGACGATCGAGACGGCCGTCGGGGTGCCGCCGGCGCCAGGGCCGGGCGCTCACTGGCCGCAGTTTCCACCGGCGCCGGCCGGGCCGCCGCCGCCCGTCTCCGGCTCGCCCGCCTCCGGCATCACCGCCGTCTGGAGCGGGCCCCACGACGTCGTGGTGACCTTCCCCGGCGGGACGATCCCGGTCGGCGCGGCCATGCACGTGTACCCGCAGGTCTTCCAGGTGATCTCGTCGATCGGTCCCGAGCCGTCGTTTCTGCGCGGCGACGGTACTGCGACGGTCGTCCCTGCGACAGGGCCCTTCTCGCTGCTGCTCGAGAACCCGCTCGACCTCGCCGACGGCGTGAGCCAGCCGGCGGACTCGCTCCTCGTCTTCGACCTCGTAGTCACCGACCGACGCCCGGTCCGCAGGACGTTCGGCGCCGTCGTGGTGCCGATCGGCAGCGGCGCCGCGCCGGTGCCACCCGACCCCTTCGCCGCTCCGGACCCGATGGCGTCGGTGCCGGCGAACGTGCAGGGGGTCGCGCCCTCGCCCACGTTCGGCATCCCCCGTACCGGGCCGGCGCCCGGCGGAGGCACTCCGACGAGTGTGGTCGACCTGATCCGGCGTCTCACGGGTGAGACCACCCCGCGGAGCGCCCCGCGGCTGCCGACGATGGCGCGGTTCCCGACGATCCTGGCGGTCGGAACGGGGCCGACCGCTGCACCGATGGCCTGGGATGCCGCTCGTCACGGGCGGCCGCTGGGCGCGCGAGACCCGATCCGCGCTCCACCACCTCGGCGACCCGGGAAACCCCGCCGGGCGCAGACGTGCACGTCGCGGGCGTGCGCGTGGGCGGCGCGGCGGCCTTCGATGCAGCCCGGTTCGCGATGCGTCGGGCGATGCCGGCGGTGCCGCTCGGCGGCCTATTCTGGCTCGCGGTCGTCGGCAGTGGCGGCTGGGTGCCACCGGCGGAGCCTCCCACCGACGCGCCTCCCGCCCCCGCGCAGCCCCCCTCGACGTGCGCGGCCGCGGTGCTGAGAACCGTCGCCGTCGGGGTCGAGACGCCGGAGCTGCTACCCGACGTCATCCCCATCCCCGGGCCGACGGCGAGCGTGCAGGACGTCATCGACGATCTCGCGAGCGCGCTCGGGGTCTCGCCCGCACCGACCGTCACGATCGCGAACGAGGACGTCATGCGGGACGAGCTCCGCGAGGAGTTCCACGTGACCCGCTCGGGTCGCCGCGACGCGCTCTGGGCGCTACGGCGCGCAGTCGGCCAGGCGCGTGACCTCGTCTTCGTCGCGTCGCCCCAGTTCGCGCGAACCGCGCGGTCGGATGCGACTCCACAGCCGCACGAGGTCGACCTTGTCGAGCAGCTCGCCGACCGCATGACTGCGCATCCGAACCTTCGGGTCGTGATCGCGGTTCCACTCTGGCCCGACGCGGCGCCGGCGTACGGCGGCTGGATCCGCGAGGCGTTCTCCGCGCGCAACGAGGCGGTTGACGATCTCGTGGCGGTCGATCCAGACCGCGTGACGGTGTTCCACCCGATCGGGTTCCCGGGACGCCCGGCGCCGATCCGGACGACCGCCGTCGTCGTGGACGACGTGTGGGCTCTCGTCGGCACGAGCCACTGGCGCCGGCGCGGGATGACGTTCGACGAGGGCGTCGACGTCGTCACGATCGACCGCGATCTGGACGATCGCGGCGCGTCGCGGCGGATCCGGACCTTCCGGCGCGCGTTTCTCGGCTCTCTCCTGCAGGTGCCCTTGGACGACGTCTCGTCGGCGGACGCAATCCGCCTGGCATCGCCTGCGGGTGCCTTCGACCTCGTGCACGACCTCGTCGCGCAGGACGGGCTCGGCCGGATCAGGCCGTTCTGGCGCGGCCCGACAGACTCCGACGTTCTCGCCCAGTCGCACGACATCGCGGATCCGGACGGCGCCTCCGCGGACCAGTACCTGCTGCTGTTCGCCGGCCTGATCGGCGAGACGCCGGACTGAGTCGTGTCCTCCCGCCTGCCGCCCCCGGGCGCGACTCCTGCCGGCCCGTCGGGGCGGCAGCAGAGCGCTAGCGTTGCGGCGTGACCAGGTTCGTCGTCGACTGCGGCGTCGTCCTCCAGCTGGCGAGTGAGGACTACGAAGTTCCGCCCGAGCACGAGCTCCTGGCGCCGACGCTCCTGCGTTCGCAAGCGCTGTCGGCTCTGCACGAGGCCGTCCAGCGGGGCGAGATGCCGGCCGACGTCGCGCGCGAGCGCCTCACACGGGTCAACCGGATGCCGATCAGGCTTCTCGGCGACGCCGTCCTCCGGCGCAAGGCGTGGGACGTCGCGGATCGGTTGGGGTGGGCGTCGACCTACGACGCGGAGTACGTCGCGCTCACGTTGCTTCAGGCAGACGCGTTCGTCACGCTGGACGCGGAGCTGGCGCGGACCGCCGCGGACGTCGTCGCGACCGCTTCGATCGACGCGCTGCGCTAGGCAGTCGTCGACGTCTTCGCGAACACGGCAGCGAGCCGGTCGACCGTGTCGCGCCAGCCGTCGCGAATACCCATCGACAACCACTCGCGCACGCCGTCCTCGGAGAGGCCGGCAGGCAGCTCGACGCGAACGCTCATCTCGGTGCGCTCGCTGGATCCCGTGAGCGTCACGGTCACGAGCGGGCTGTCGTCCAGCCGGTCGGGATCGAGCTCGGGCCAGCCGCCCGTCGCCCCCCACGTGAACACGAGCTTCTCGTCCGGCACGATCTCGCGGTAGACGCCGCCGGTGACGTAGTCCGTGGTCGCGTCGATCACCATGTGCTGGCGCCAGGCGCCGCCGACGCGGAGGTCGACCTGCAGCGGCTCGGTCGGTGCGGGTGCGTCGGGGTTGTAGAACCACTGCATGTGCTCCGGGTCCGTCCAAGCGCGAAAGACATCTGGGGGAGGCGCATCGAGCGTCCAGGTGAGGGTGAACTCGCGCTGTGGGCTGTCGGTGTTCGTCATGACTCCTCCTGTTTCCGTTCGTTGGCGAGCTGCTGCTCGAGGCGGGCGAAGCGTGCCTCGAAGAATTCGCGGTAGGGCGCCATCCAGGCGTCCGCCTCGGCGAGGGGGGCCGCGTCGAGGTGGCACGGGCGCCACTGCGCCGACCGCCCCTTGACGACCAGTCCGGCCCGCTCGAGCACCTTGAGATGGCGTGAGACCGACGGCAAGCTCATCGCGTGTGGTGCGGCGAGCTCGTTGACGGTCGCCTCGCCCTCCATCAGGCGGCTGAGGATGGCTCGCCGCGTCGGGTCGGCGAGAGCGGCGAACGTGATGCTCAGCGGGTCGGTCTTCATTTAGCCTTCTTACTAATTAGCATACTGGCTAAGTAAAGCGGATACGAGTCGCTCTGTCAAGGCGCAGCTTTTTGGCTGGAAATGCACCACTTTTCCTCCCGCGGCGACGTAGCCGCGTTCACGATTCGGGTAGATGCGACGCAGCCTCGGCCCGCTGCTCTGCGAGCTCCACGCCCACACGCGGTGGAGCGACGGCGAGCTCTCGGTGGCCGAGCTCGTGGATCTCCACGGGCGCAACGGATTCGACGTCCTCTGCGTCACCGACCACGTCGTCCGCCGCGACGAGCGTCGGCGCAACGGCGCAGGGCCATCCGTCGACGAGGGCTGCTTCGGGGCGTACCTCGCCGAGGTGGAGGAGGAGGCGGAGCGTGCCCGCGAGACCTACGGGATGCTCGTGATCCCCGGCCTCGAGCTCACCTTCAACGACTCCGACCCGACGCAGGCGGCGCACGCCGTCGCGATCGGGCTGCGCAGCTTCGTCCCGGTCGACCACGGGATCGAGCGCGCGATCAGTTCGGCCTCCACGGCCGGCGCCGCGATCATCGCGGCGCACCCGTACGGAGCGGAGTCCGCGGATCCGCACCCGCGGCTCACGAAGCGATGGGCCTGCGACGAAGCGTTCCGCGAGCTCGCCCATCGCTTCGAGCTCTTCAACCGGACGCAGCTGTACGGCTGGGTCGCGGAAGCCGGCCTCCCGTCGGTGGCGTCGGGCGACTTCCACCGCCGCGAGCACCTCTTCGGCTGGAAGACGCTGCTGCCGACCCACGGCGAAGAGGTCGCGGTCGTGGACTACCTGCGCTCGCGGCGGCCGGTCTACCTCGCTCGGTTCGAAGCGGCCGCCGGGCTCGCCGCCGCCTAGAGCCCGCTCAGCCCGAGCCGCAGGGCGGGACGGGCTCGTAGCCGCCCTCGCGCACCAGGCGGCGGACGGTGTCGACCGGGATCGCGAGGCCGAATCCGGTCGCGAGCTCGTAGGCGTACACGACGCCCGCGATCTTCCCGCTCCGGTCGAGGACGGGGCCGCCCGAGTTGCCGGGGATGACGCGCGAGGTGAGTCGCATGATCCGGCCGCCTGGGATCCCGTACCGCCCGCCCGCGCGGAGGTCGATGACGGTCCCCGGCGAGAGCGTCAGCTCCTCGCCGCCGGGGTAGCCGACGACGGTCACCGCGTCGCCGGCCTTCGGCGCCGTGCCGTACTTGCCGACCTGCGGGAGCGAGCCCTCGACGTACGCGACGCCGAGATCGCCGAGCACTCCCACCTCTGCCGTCCTCGCCGAGAGCGTGCGACCGTCCCAGGTGGACACCTCGACCGACTCCGCGCCCGCGAGGACGTGGCGGTTCGTGATGAGCACGTCGCGAGCGATCGCGAAGCCCGAGCCGACGCCGACGCCCAGGCAGGAGACGTTGCGGACGCGGACGGTGAGCCGGTTCGCGCGCCGTTCGGCGGAGTCCTTCGCAAGCCGCGGAATCTGGACGCGAACCGCCTCCGGGACGTCGTCGGCGACCGGAACCAGCTCCGGAACAGCGAACGTCGGCTCCTCCTCGGGCGGGTCCGACGCCCGCACTCCGCAGGCCGTCGCAAAGCTTGCGACGACGACGGCGGCGACAGCTGCGACGAGGATTCGCAAGCGCTCAGCCGTAGCGGGCGCGGTAGTCGGCGAACTGCGACTCGGCGAGCTCGCAGTCGGCCGAGACCGTGTCCACGATCGTGTCCGCAGAGCCCTGGTCGCCGTTGACGACGTAGCCGAAGAGCTCGAGGAGGCCCGAGTTGCACGCGAGGAGCGACGAGGCCACGTCCTCGAGGGCCGCGGACTGAACCGCGAGCGACGCGCGGCTGTCCTCGACCGCGGCCTTCTCGGCGGCGAGCTCGCGCTGGCGGTCGCTCAGCGTCTCGACGTCGGACTCCGAGCGCGCGAGCGCGTTCTGCTGCCGTGTCACCTTGGACGCGATCGCGTTCAGCTCGCTCGTGCGCTCGTTGAGCTGCGTCGAGCGCTCGACGAGCAGCCCGTTCAGCTGCTCGGTGTTCCGCTCGAGCCGGAACGCGCGCGCCTCCCAGTCGGCGGCGCGGTCCTTGTTGTCGTAGGCGACGTAGGCGGCGCCTGCGGCGACGAGGAGGGCCGCGACCGCAACCGCGATCGCAGCGGCGAGCAGCCAGCCGCGTGAGCTGCCGCGCGATCGCGCAGGCGGCGCGGGCCGGCGATGGATCACCGTCTCGGAGTCCGGGTCGACCTCAGCGCCCGCGAGACGATCCGCGAGCGCGCGATGTCCGCTCGGCGGTGGCGTCCAGGGAGGATCCGCCATCGCCTCGGACCGTAGCAATCGCTGCGGTTACCAGCCCGGCGGCGGAACGATGTAGATCGCGACCCCGAGACCGGCGAGGCGATCGGTGACGAGGTCTCCCATCGGGGAGACGACGCGGCCTTCGCGGAAGACGCGGAGCTTGCGGCCCCCGATCCCCGGGACGCCGAACGACGCAGTCGCCGGAGCGGTCGAGGTGTTGATCGCGACGATGTAGGTCGCGCCGTTGTACCGGCGTGCCGCGATGCGCACGGGGCTCTGGATCGACCAGGTCGCCTTCGTCGCGGGCGCGAGCAGCGCAGGCGCGAGCGCGAGGATCTCGCGGTTCGTCAGGCGCACCTCGTTGCGGATCTCCTCCTCCCAGTAGTCCGGGAAGTAGCCGATCCCCTTCGCGCCGCCCGCGATCGCCAGCCAGGTCTCGGCGCGCACGACGGCAGGGGTCGGATCCTGGTTCCACGTGCAGTGCTCCATCGGCCCCGCTTCGATCCACTGGAAGGTGGGCTTGCCGCCCGTGAGCGAGATGAGCTCGCGCTGCATCCAGTAGACGTTGTCGATCTGCTCGATCGCGCAGCGCACCTCGACTGGGTACGTGTCGAAGCCGATGACGTCCGCGCTCGCGAAGAAGTCGGGATAGATCGCCTTCCCGTGCGGGCCTGCTGCGGCATGCTGGGAGAACTTGTCGGTCAGCGTCAGGAACGTGACGCGCCCGTCCGCCTTCGGGCGTGAGATCTTGTTGATGTCGCCGACGCTCACGTCGGCCTCGTCCGGCAAGTGCCAGCCGACAACGCCCGGGCCCGAGATGCCCGGCGTCGCGGAGTCGACGGTGGAGAGCGCGCGGCCGGCGAGTCGCGTGAACTGCTCCTCGGGCGCGTCGCAGCTCACGCCGAGGAATGTGTTGATGCCTGCGGCGAGGCTGGCCGGGTAGTACGTCGGGCACTGGCGCCAGACCATGCGCGGGAAGATCGCTGCGCCGTTCACGCGGAGCGGGGCGGTCGATTCGACCTTCGGTGTTCCGGGCGGGATACCGCTGCCGCTCGAGGGGCCACCAGGCGCAGCGCCGCCAGGGCGGTGCGGCGGGCGGGAGGATGAAGGGGTTCGTCGAGCCGCCCGAGGTGCTGTCGGCAGGCGTGGGCGCGGCCGATGCGGCGATCGCCGTCGGCCAGGGATCGGTGCGGAAGGTGCCGCGATCCTCGGTCCGCATCCCCGTTCGGAGCCGCGCGGTCACCCGGAAGCGGTACGTCGTCGCCGGCTCGAGGCCCGTAAGCGTCGTCCTGCCGACCTCACCGGCCTTCGCGGGCGAGGTGGGCGACCAGATCCCGTAGCGGTCGTCGATTCCGACCTCGAGGATGACGCGCGCCTGCTCGGGAACCCGCCAGCGCACGACCGTGGAGAACGATCCCGGCTCGACGGAGACGATCTCGGGATTCGGCGAGCGGGAGGCGTTGGCGCCGGTCGTGGCCAGGGCGGCAAGCGCCGGAAAGGCAAGCATGAGCAGCAGAAAGAGACGGCGCCGCATGCGATGACTGTCGGCACCCGAGAAGGGATAGCAGCGTCCCTCGATCGGGGGAGGCGCCGGGCAATGGGGTCAGGGCTTCAGCCTGACTGTCGCCCACTCGTCGGAGCGAGTCGTCTCACGATGACTGGAGTCGGTGGCAGGTAGCGTCCTGAGATGGCGAGCGGCGAAGTCCACCGGACGCAGCTCGCGCACGAGCGCACCTATCTCGCGTGGTGGCGTACCGGTCTGGCCGGGATCGCGGCGGGATTCGCAATCGGGCGTGTCCTGCCCGAGGTCGTCGGCGGCACGAACTGGCCGTACGTCGCACTGGGAACCGGGCTGACGGCCTGCGGGCTGGCGGCCATGGTGTACGGGGTCGTGCACTACCGGGAGCTGCAGGCCGCGCTGCGGGAGGACCGGGAACCGCACACCGGTGAGGGGTTCATACTTGCGCTCGCCGCGGTCGGGATAGCGGTTGGAGCCGCGTCCGTCCTACTCGTCCTCCTCGCTCCCTGATCACGAGCACCTCGCGGGTCTGGCGGGGTGATCGCGGCTCACCCCGGCGACCTGCCGCGCGGATGCGACCCCCGGCCTGGGGTGAGACCGAGCGGACGGGGCGTGTTTCAGTCAACTCTCGAGGGCCTCGGCCGCCGCTTGCTCAATTGTCATGGCAGCGCCGGCGGCCCATGCTCTTTCCCACTCGGCGTCATCGGTCTGTCCGCGGACGGCAGCAAGATGCCGCTCGATCTCGGCTCTCGTCGCCGCGTCTGCGTACGTACCACCCTCTCGAGCGTCATGTTCGACGGCCGCCGCCAGCCGCGCGGCAAGGCGCCCATCTCCATTCGCGGCGGCGACGACCGCGAGGCCCAGCACTGTGTCGCGCGCGAGAGGCGAGGCGATCTCCTGCGCGATCGCGAGCGCCTCCTTGAACAGCCGGCGTGCCTCGCCGACGCGGTCTTCCGCGAGCGCGATCCAGCCGAGGGTGTCGAGCGCCGCGTGGATGTGGCGCCGGTCGCCGACCTCCCGCGCGAGTGTGAGCGCCTGGGTCTCGCAGTCGCGCGCCTGGCTCAAGTCTCCGCCCTCGAGAAGGTTCGCTCCAAGGTTGCTCAAAGAGAGGGCCATCCGCGACAGATCGCCCATCTCGGCACGGACGCGGTAGCTCTCCTCGAACAAGTGGCGCGCCCGCTCGGACTCGCCTCGCAGGGCGGTCCACGCTCCGAGGTTGTTCAAGACGGTGCCGAGACTGACGGGATCCCCCGCCTCCTCGGCGATCGCCCGTGCCTCTTCCAGCACGGCGATGCTCGCGTCGACCTGATCGCCCCCCGAGGGGAGCGAAACGTGGCTGAGCGCCAGCGCGAGCGCGGCCGGAGCGTCAGCCTCGCGGGCGCATGCGACCGCCTGCTCCCAGAACGCACCACCCTCCTCGCCGATCTCGTTGCAGAGGTACCCCGCCCAGTCGAGCGCTCCCGCTCTGGTGGCACTAGGCGTCGGCGATGCCCGTTCGAGCGCCGATACGAGCCAGTCGCGCCCCTCACGAACGTGCCCGCGCGTGTACCAGAAGACGACGAGCGCGTGTGCGAGTATGAGCGCGCTTTCGGGATCGACCTCGAGCAGGCGCGAAAGCGCGGCGCGGAGGTTGTCGTGCTCGGCCTCGAGCCGGTCGAGGAACTGACGCTGATGACGGCGCACGAGCTCCGGCTGCGCTTCGAGCGCGAAGGCAAGGAAGTGCTCCGCGTAACGGCGGCGGATCTCGTCGGCGTCGACCGCTTCGTCGAGCCGTTCGAGCGCGAACTCGCGGATCGTCTCCAGCATCGCGTAGCGCGACTCCTCGCGACGGAGCAGATTCTTGTCGAGCAGCGAGCCGAGCCCGTCGATGTCGGCGTCGCACACGGCCTCTGCCGCCTCGAGGGTGCAACCGCCCGCGAACACCGCGAGACGCGCGAACAATTGCTGCTCGCGCTCGTCGAGGAGGTCGTGACTCCAGGCGATCGTCGCGCGAAGGGTTCGCTGCCGCTCAGGGGCGTCGCGGGCGCCGGCTGTTAGCAGTGGCAGCCGCTGCTCGAGCCGTTCCAGCAGCTTCTCGAGAGGGAGCACGTTGACGCGCGCCGCGGCCAGTTCGATCGCGAGCGGCAGCCCGTCCAGCCGCGCGCAGATTGCGGCGACGTGCGCGCGGTTGCCGTCCAGCACGAGGCTTGCCCGCTCGGCGAACAACGTCACGGCCTCCGCTGCTGCAAGTGGCGGCACGGAGTACTCGTGCTCCGCGCGGATCCGAAGCGGCTCGCGGGTGGTCGCGAGGAAATCGACGCCGGCGAAGGTTGCCGCGAGGTCGGCCACGACGCTCGCCACCTCTGGGAGCAGCTGCTCGAGGTTGTCGAGCACCAACAGCAGGCGGCGCGAGTGCAGGTAGTCGCCCAGCACCTCGCGGTACGTCCGGCCGCCCCCTTCCCGCAACCCGAACGTCTGCGCAATTGCAGGCAGGACGAGATCGACATCGGTCAGCCCTGCGAGCGGCATGAACCAGACCCCGTCGACGTAGTTGTCTGCGGCGTCTGCAGCGGTTTGCATCACGAGACGCGTCTTGCCACTGCCGCCCGGCCCGGTGAGCGTCACGACGGAGACATCGTCTCGAGAGAGCAGCGTGATCAGTTCCTCGATCTCGCGCTCGCGCCCGACGAGCTGTGTCGGTGCAACGGGCAAGTTCGTCTGGTACAGCGTCTTCAACGGCGCGAACTCGTCCGCGCCGAACTGGTACAGCCGCTGCGGCTCGGACAGATCCTTGAGCCGGTGCTCGCCGAGATCGGTGAGTTCGGCGTCGACGAGCGACGCGGTCATGGCTGAGACGAGCACCTGCCCGCCGTGCCCCGCCGCGGCGATGCGAGCCGCGCGATGGACGTCGTGGCCGACGTAGCCCTCGTCTCCTACGAATGGCGTCCCCGTGTGAACGCCGACGCGCACTCGGATCGGGCCGCTCGCCGCGAGGCGCTCAGTGAAGTTCGAGGCGGCCGCGAGGGCGCCCGCCGCGCTGGGAAACGCAAAGAAGAAGGCGTCGCCCTGCGTGTCGACCTCGACGCCCCCGTTGTCGGCACATGCCCCGCGGATCACTGCCCGGTGCGCGGCGAGCGCGTCGGCGTATCGCTCCGTTCCAAGCTCATTCAGGAGCGGCGTGGAGCCTGCGATATCGGTGAAGACCAAGGTGACGGTCCCGGTCGGAAGCTCGGGGCGCACGTCGGGATCATCTGCTCATCACGACGAGCGGGCAAGACACGTGCCTCGAGGGACATTCCCGCACACTCGCGCAGTCCGGCGATCCCTCCCCCGGACGACGATCACGCGCATGCCGAACGTCAGCGCGCCTGCAACCGCTGGAGGCCGTCGTAAGCCGCGTACTTGTAGGCCTCGCTCTCGGTGGGCACGTTGAAGGTGCTGTGGATGAAGTAGTCGATGGTCCCGCCGTAGTTGAGCACTGCCTGGCCCTGATGGACCAGTTCGGCCGCGTGGTCGCCGAGCACGTGAACTCCGAGGAGCTTCCGATCCTCCCGCTGGAAGATGAGCTTCACGAGTCCCTCTTCGGCGCCGGCGATCCTGGCCCGTGTGTTGCCGGCAAACCATCCCCGACCGACCTCGTAGTCGATCCCTTGCGCGGCGGCACCTTCCTCGGTGAGCCCGACCATCGCGGCCTCGGGAACGGAGTACACGCCGAACGGCGGCATCGGGTCGACGGTGTCCTTGAAGGGGATCCCCAGTGCGTAGCAGGCGGCGACGCGCCCCTGCTCCATGGACACCGAGGCCAGCGCCGGCGGTCCGATGACGTCCCCGGCGGCGTAGATCGACTCCGCCGTCGTCTGGAACCTTTCGTCGACGACGATGCGATTACGAGCATCGACCTGCACCCCCGCCTCCTCGAGGCCGAGACCCTCGGTGTTCCCGACCCGACCGGACGCGAACAAGACTTTGTCCGGCCTGATCTCCTCGCCGTCCTCGAGCGTGCAAGTGAGCCCGGCGTCATCGCGTCTGACGGCCGCCCGGCCACTGCCGAGCACGAGCCGCATCCCCATGCCGGAGAAGACCTCCGCGAGGAGTTGCGAGATCTCGGCGTCGAGGAAGGAGAGGATGCGCTCCCCTGAGTCGACGAGCGTCACCTTGACGCCGAGCGCGGTGAATATCGACGCGTACTCGCACCCGACAGCGCCCCCGCCCACGACGACCAGGCTGTCGAACGGGCGGTCGATGTCGAGCACCGTCTCCGAGTCGTGGACGTCGGGGTCGTCGAAGGGGATGCTCGGCGGATGGAAGGGGCGCGATCCCGTCGCGATCAGTACGACGTCACCTCGGAGGACACGCTCCTGCCCGTCAGCAAGAGTCACATGGACAGTTCGGTCGAGGCCGAGCCTCGCTCTTCCACACACGAACTCGATGGCGTGACGCTCGAGGTTTCGGCGCACCGCGTCCGTCATGGTCTCGATCACCTGCGCCGTTCGGGTCCTGAGCTGGGCAACAGTGGCCTCCGGATCGAGCGTGAGCCCCAACCCGTACACCTCGCGCCGCCGGAAGCCGGTGATGTAGAGGGCCGTTTCGCGAAGTGTCTTGCTCGGGATCTCGGCATTTCTGACGTCCGCTCCGCCGGGCGAAGGGGACCGCTCCACGACCGCAACCCGCTTTCCGAAGTAGGCGGCTTGCGCCGCCGCCTTCTCACCGGCCGGCCCGGAGCCGATCACCACCATGTCGAAGCGACTTTCCACCGGCACCCAATCTCTCAGAAAGCTTGATCGGAATCCGGGCTTCCGAACGCTGGGGCGGTCTCTCTCACCGCGCGCCGCGCCTCGAGCTCGTACGGGTTCCGGCGGTAGCGCGTCGTCAGGTGCTTGAAGGTCACCATGCCACGGGCGATGCTGCATCTGCCAGATGTGGCAGAGCTCGTGCGTGACGAGGTCGTCGGAGGCCGAGCGCGACTTCAGCAGGATCGTCCGCCAGAGCGCGTAGCCCGAGTAGCGGCGGAAGCCGGGGATCCGGAAGAACCACGGCGCGACGACGACGCGCACGCGGTCGAGCCGGACGGGCTCCGGGTAGTAGTCCAGCCGGTCGAGCCGTGCTTTCGCTCGCTCGAGAGCCGGGCAAACTCATCGGCCGGCCCGCGGCCGCGAAGCGGACGCCTTTAGGGGTCTTCGCGCGACTGAAATTCGCGCGAGCGAATTTCAGTCTTGCGCACAAATCTGCTAGCTCAAGGCAGGAACGAGAATCATGACGAAGCTCCCGTCCTGGGCCTGGAGCGGCCGGTACGCGAACGTGTGCGACTGCGTCAGGCGGTCGACCGTGCGCGCCTCGCCGGCGGTCATCTCGCCGACGCCGGGGACGAACGGCGCGGGGAGGGTCTTCTCGAGCGGCTGCTCGAGCGCGGCCTTGAGGTCCCCGCGCTCGAGGAAGACCGCGAGCGCACCCTGCCCGTCGGGCCTCGCCGGCAGGAGCACGAGCACCGTGTCGAGGCCGTCGATGTACCTGAAGGAGTAGAGCGCGAGCTCGAGGGCCTCGCGGCGGAGCAGCGCCAGGTGCTGGACCGTCGGCTGGTTCAGGCCGAGGGAGCACGACGGCCCCAGGCCGCAGAGGAGGAACTGGATGCTCGACGTCGCCGGGTACGTGTTCACGTCGTCGACGGTGGCGGCCGTCGCCTCGGACTGCACGGCGATCGCGCGCACCTGCAGCGGCGAGCCGTCCGGGCCCGCGATCGTCGGAGGTCCCGGCGTAGGTCACCGGCGCGAGCGGGTCCCCGCTCGGCAGCCGGTACGGATCGCTGACGCGGTCGCCGATCTGCGCCGCCCTCCGCTCAGCGCTCCCGACCGGCTGGAACTCCGACCAGGGAGGCGCGGGCGCCGGGCTGTCGCGTTCGACGAGGACGACGAACGCGCCGATAGCCGCGCCCGCGGCCATCGCGAGAAGCAGGTAGAGGAGCGCGAAGCGCCCGCGGTAGACGAGTCGTCGCGCTCGGTCGGCGCGCGACTCGGGCCGCGCGCGAAGCGGCGCGCTGGCGGTGGACGATGACGCCGCGTGCGCGTCCGCCGAGCGGCGCATCACATCGTCGGCCACGAGCTCTCCTCAGCGAGGTCGACGTCCGGGATCTGAAGCTGGGCGCTTTCCAGGAGCGCGAGCAGCTCGTCTCCGAAGAGCTCGCGGCGCGCGATCAGCGTGTCCGCGATCTTCTCCACCGCGTCCCGGTTCGCGAGCACGAGGTTGTGCGCCGCGACGTACGCCTGGCCGAGCAGCTGCGCCGCGATCGCACGCTTGTCGCGGTCGCCCAACACGGACTGGACGGGGTTCTCGCCGAAGGGCCCGCCGCCGCTCGTCCGGTTCATGATCTGAAGGCCGATCTTCTCGAAGCGCCCGAGGATCCGCTCGTACGCCTCCTCCTGCGTCTCGTCCTCTCGTGGCGAGATCTCGAACGGCTGCGGTCCCATGGCCGAGGCCCCCACCATGTATGCGGCCTGGGCGGTGACGCTCTGCACGTCCCCTCCGACGCCGTTCGAGTTCTCGCCGTAGAAGACGCGCTCGGCCGCCATCGCCCCGAGGCCCCAGACGAGCCGCGCGAACTCCTCGCTGCGGAATCGGCTGAAGCGCTCCTCCTTCTCGAGGGCCTGGTGGTGGCCGAGCGCGCCACCGCGCATCCGGATGGAGAGCCGCGTCGATTCCGCACCCTTCAGGTAGACGTGGCCGGCGGCGGCGTGCCCCGCCTCGTGAATGGCTACGGCACGGCTCTCCTCCGGTACGTACTCGACGCCGATCGCGGTTCCGGCCTCGAGCGTCGTCATCGCCTCGACGAGGTCGTCCCAGCCGAGGGCTTCACGTTGCGAGTGGTGGGCGATGGTGAGCGCCATCGAGGTGACCTGCTCGAGCATCGCCGGCGAGTAGCCGTTGGTGACCCGGGCGATCTCCTCGCGGCGATGCGTCTGGTCGAGCTCCGGCGAGTGCGCGACCTTGTCCAGGTAGAGGTCGAGGACGTCGAGCCGGTCCTGCTTCGTCGGCGTCCGGAACCAGACGTGCCGCCCCATCCGGCCCGGGCGCGTGAGCGCCGGGTCGAGGCGATCGACGGGGACGTTCGTCGCGCCGATGAAGTAGATCTGCTCGCGGCGCGGCTTCGCGCCCGGGATCCGCAGCGATCTGCCATTCATCCGGCGCGGGACGATGTAGATCCCGTCGAGGAACGTGTTGATCTTGTTCGTCAGGAGCTTCTTGAAGAACGGCGGGTTGTCGATGCCGTCCATGACGACGAGGAGCTGGTTGAGCGCGAGCGAGCCGCCGCCGCCCCCACTGCCCGGGAAGATGAAGTTGAGGAGGCCGTTCGCGCGCGAGACGAGTGCCGACGCGCTCTGCGACTGAGGCGCGCGCTCCGCGAACAGGCGCTCGCGCCACTGGGCGTTCTCGAGGATCAGGTCGCCCGAGGGGTTGAGCGCGCCGAACGGCCCGTACCAGAGGAGGTCGTGGACGTCCTGCGGCCGCATCGCACCGCCGGCGCCTCCGAGGCCCGGGTTGAGGTTGCGGCGCATGCCGACGGCGTCGATCTCGTCGATGAAGACGATGCACTGGCCGCCCCACTTGCGGGCGAGCCGCTTCGCGCGCCGCGCGAGGATGCGGACGACGATCGCGTCGATCCCGATGAAGGTCGCGGCGAAGCCGGAGCCGGGAATCGAGATGAAGGGTGAGTTGAAGCCGGTCGCCAGCGCCTTCGCGAGCATCGTCTTGCCGGTGCCGGGCGCGCCGAGGAACAGCAGCCCGCGCTCACGCTTGCCCCCGGCGCGCTCGAACGCCTCCCCCGACTGCCAGATCGAGACGACGCGGCGCACCTCCTCCTTCGCCTCCACCTGCCCGCGCACGTCGGCGAGCTTCACGCCCCACTCCGCGTCACCCGGCTCGAAGGCCTGGATCTGCGAGAGGTTCATGAGCAGCAGCGGGCCGAAGAGGATGAGGAAGTTGAAGATCATGAAGAAGGGGAAGATCACGAGAAGCGGGAGGATCCCCGCGAGGTACTCGGAGATCCCGAAGAGGTAGAACAGCGCGACGACGAGGCCGACGGCGATCCCCGTCTTCACCCAGAAACGCCAGAACCAGACGCGGCGCCGCGCGACGACGTCCTCCTCGCGCAGCTGCTGGCTCTCGAGGCCGAAGAGGCTCGGCCGCGGGATGAGCTTGTGGAAGCCGAGGTCCACGACGCCGCGGAAGGCGACGACGAGAAGGAGCGCCGCGAGGATCGACCAGTACCACGCCCAGCCCTGCGTCTGGTTGAGCCACACGATGACCGGAGGAGCGGTGATTACCGCGACGAGCGTCGCGGCGCGCGTGAGGCGGCGCCACTGCCCCGCGAGCTCGGCCGAGAGCTCGCTCTGCTGGAAGCCGCGTATGTTCGTCGCCTCGGTCGCCACCCTGTGAGGGATCGGACGGTGGACCGCGCGGTTTGTTGGCGTTTCGTAAGAGCCGCGTCTTGCTAGGGTCGGCCGCGATGGCCCGCGCAGTCCTGCACACGAGCGAAGGCGACGTCGAGCTCGAGCTGTACCCCGACGACGCGCCGAAGACGGTCGGGAACTTCACGAAGCTCGCCGGCGAGGGCTTCTACGACGGCCTCGTCTTTCACCGCGTGATCCCGGATTTCATGATTCAGGGCGGCTGTCCGCAGGGCACCGGCTCAGGCGGTCCCGGCTACTCGTTCGAGGACGAGTTCAACCAGCACAAGGTCGAGCGCGGTGCCTTGGCGATGGCGAACGCGGGCCCGAACACGAACGGGTCGCAGTTCTTCATCGTCACGGCAGAGGCGACGCCGTGGCTCGACGGCAAGCACACGGTGTTCGGGAAGGTCACGTCCGGGCAGGACGTCGTCGACCGGATCGCGACGGTCGAGCGGGACGGCCGCGACCGTCCGCTCGAGCCCATCACGATCGACTCGATCGAGTTGAGCTGAGTCTTGGGGTCAGGCTTCAGCCTGACCCCGGTGTTGGGTTTGCCCGGCGAACACCTCAGACCGGGGTCAGGCTAAAGCCTGACCCCACAGCATCTAGGCTGCCGCGCGTGAATCTTCAGGACAAGACAGCGGTCGTCACGGGCGCTTCGAGCGGCATCGGCGCCGCGACCGTACGCAAGCTGCGCGAGGCCGGCGCAAGAGTCGTCGGCGGCGCGCGGCGCGTCGAGCGGATCGAGGCGGACATTGCGCTTCCGCTCGACGTCACCGACGAGGAGAGCTCGGCCGCGTTCGTCGGGCGCGCGGTCGCTGAGCTGAGGGGGATCGACATCCTCTACAACAACGCCGGCCTCGCGCTCGGCCGTTACCCGTTCTGGGAGTCGATCGAGGAGGACGAGGCGACCGTCCTGCACACCAACGTGGATGGCGCGATCCGCCTGACGCGGCTCTGCCTGCCGCACATCCGCGACGGAGGGCACATCCTCTTCACGGGCTCGGTCGCCGGGCGCCAGGCGTACGAGAACGCCGCTTCCTACGTCGCCGCCAAGTTCGGACTGCGCGGGTTCGTGTACGGCCTGCGGGAAGACCTGCTCGGCCGCCCTATCCACATCACGACGGTCGATCCGGGACTGACCGAGACGGAGTTCTCGCTGGTCCGGTTCAAGGGCGACATAGAGAAGGCGAAGGCGGTGTACGAGGGCGTCGACCCGCTGACGCCGGAGGACATCGCCGAGTGCGTGCTCTTCGCGGTGACCCGCCCCATGCACATGAACATCGACGAGATCGTGATCAAGGCGCTGGCGCAGTCGAGCGGAGGCAGGATCATCAGGCGCTGATGCTCACGATCCTCGAAGGCTCGACCTTCTGCATCTGTGACGACCGCGGCGACATCGGCGCCGAGACGAGCGGCTTCTTCGCTCACGACACGCGCTTCCTCTCGCGGCTCGAGCTGCTGGTGGACGGGGTGCGTCCCCTGCTCCTCTCGTCGGGCCGCGTCCACCACTTCGCGGCGGCTTTCTACCTCCGCAACGCAACCGCGAACGGTCTCCCGCACGACGCGCTGTCGATCGCGCGCGAACGATTCGTGGGAACCGGGATGCAGGAGCGGATCGCGGTCCGCAACGAGACCATGAAGCGGCTCGAGTTCGAGCTCTCGCTCGAGCTCTGCGCCGACTTCGCGGACATCATCTCGGTCAAGCTCCACGACTTCGCGCTCGGCGACCCGGAGCACGCGCCCGATTTGCCCGCGCCCGCGCCGTCGATCATGGACATCGACAAGCGCACGATCCACATCCACGACCCGGTCAGTGACCTGCGAACGCACGTCGTCCTCTCGGCGATCGGCCGCGTCGACGGCAATCGTCTCCTGTTCGATCTCGACCTCGATCCGCACGAGCGCTGGGAGCTGAACGTCGAGGTGCTACCGGGGCTGCACGAGGAGGACGAGATGGACATCGCGGAGCATCTCGACGAGGAGCGCGAGACCCTCGGCGACGCGGTCGCGGCGTGGACGCTCCGCGTGCCGAAGCTCCGGGGCGGGTGGGAGAGCCTGCGCCGTGCGTTCGACCGCTCGATCTCAGATCTCGCAGCGCTGCGCATGCGCACCGGCGAGTCCCGGCGCCCGCTGTTCGCGGCGGGGATGCCGTGGTTCATGGCTGTCTTCGGCCGCGACACCGAGATCACGTCTCTGCAGACGCTCATGCTCGGGCCCGAGGTCGCGATCGGCGCGCTCGACGCACTCGCCGAGCTGCAGGCGAAGGAGGAAGACGCCTCGATCGACGCCGAGCCCGGGAAGATCGTCCACGAGGTCCGGCACGGGCGGGCAGCACACTTCTGGTTTCCGCGTTATTACGGCTCGATCGATGCGACGCCGCTCTTCCTCGTGCTGCTCGCAGAGACGTGGCGCTGGACCGACGACCCCGTGCTGGCGAATCGGCTACGCGAGCCGGCGACGCTGGCGCTCGAGTGGATCGACCGCTACGGCGACATCGACGGCGACGGCTTCGTGGAGTACGCCCGGCGCGCCGACGGCGGCCTGCGCAACCAATCGTGGAAGGACTCGGGCGACTCGCAGCGCTTCCATGACGGGCACCTCGCCGACGCACCCATCGCGCCAGTCGAGGTCCAGGGCTACGTGTATGACGCGAAGCGCGGTCTCGCCGAGATCGCGCGCGAGGTCTGGCGAGACCGCGGGCTCGCCGAGCGGCTCGAGCAGGAGGCGGACGAGCTCCGGGCTAAGTTCGACGAGGCGTTCTGGGTCGACGACCGCGGCGGGTTCTTCGCGCTCGCCCTCGACGGCGAGAAGCAGAAGGTCGACTCGCGCTGCTCGAACATGGGGCACCTGCTGTGGAGCGGCATCGTCCTTCCGGAGCGAGTGCCGACGGTCGTCGATCAGCTCCTCGCCGAGCCGCTCTTCTCGGGCTGGGGGATCCGGACCATGGGCTCCGACGAGGCCGCGTACAACCCGATTCGGTACCACAACGGCACCGTCTGGCCCCACGACACAGCGCTGGCGGCATGGGGTCTCGCGCGCCACGGCTACACGGAGGGAGCACGTCGCATCGCGCGGGCGCTGATCGAGGCCGCCGGGCACTTCGACTGGTCGCTGCCGGAGGTCTTCGCGGGGTACGCGCGGGACGAGACGCCGTTCCCGATCGCGTACCCGACAGCGGCGCGGCCGCAGGCGTGGGCGGCCGGGACCCCCATCCTGCTCGTCCGCATCCTGCTCGGAATCGAGCCGGATCGAGCGCGGCAGCGGCTCGTCACGACGATCACGGACGAGCTCCCGAGCTGGCTCGACGGGCTGCGCGTCGAGGGGATCCGCGCCTTCGGGCGGAACTGGACGGCGGCCGTCGATCGGGGTCGTGTAACGGTCGAAGAAGGGGTATAGGGTCTCGCGGAGGTCGATGTGGACGCGACAAACTCAGCGGCCGCGAAGCGGACGCCTGTAGGGATCTTGCGCGCGCGGAATCCGCGTGAGCGGATTCCGCGCTTGCGCCGATGAGGGTAGGACTCATGTGTCCGGTGTGGTTCCCGGTGCCGCCGGAGGCGTATGGGGGAACTGAACGTGTCGTGGCACTCCTCGCGGACGGGCTCGTCGACGACGGACACGACGTCACGCTCTTCGCATCGGGCGACTCGCACACGCGCGCTCGGCTCGAGTCCGTGTTCCAGACCGCGCCGAGCGAGTGGATCGGCCACACCTACTGGGAGATGCAGCACGCCGTGCATGCGATCAAGCGGAGCGGGGACTTCGACGTGCTGCACGACCACACAGGCCTCCTCGGTCTCGCGCTCGGCGGTCTGCTCGACGTCCCGTTCTGTCACACCGTGCACGGGCCGCTCGACGGCCACCCGGGCCGTTTCTACGAGGACGTCGTCTCGGTCTCGCCCCGCGCCAAGCTCATCTCGATCTCGATGAACCAGCGAAAGCCGAAGGAAGCGCTTCCGTGGATCGCCAACGTCCCGAACGCCCTCGACCTCTCGGTGTACCCGTTCCGGCGCAAGTCCGGCGGCGAGTACTTCCTCTTCCTCGGCCGGATGAGCCCGGACAAGGGCGCGCATCGCGCGCTCGCCGTCGCGCTCGAGACCGGGATCCCGCTGAAGATCGCCGCCAAGTGCCGCGAACCGCTCGAGATCCGCTACTTCGACGAGTTCGTGCGGCCGCACCTCGGCGACACGATCGAGTACGTCGGCGAGGTCGGGCATGCGGACAAGGTCGAGCTCCTCATGGGCGCGCGCGGGCTCATCTTCCCGATCGATTGGGAGGAGCCCTTCGGCCTCGTCGTCATCGAGGCGATGGCGTGCGGGACGCCGGTCATCGCGACCCGGCGCGGCGCCGTCCCGGAGATCATCGAGCACGGGTGGACCGGCGTCATCGTCGACCGCTACCGCGACATGGAGGATCCCGCCGTGCTCGAGCTGGCGGACTCGCTCGACCCGGCCGAGCTGCGCAAGGAAGTCGAGGAGCGCTTCTCGCCCGAGCACATGGTCGCGAACTACGTCGCCGCGTACGAGGCGACGATCGCCGCCCACGGCGCGTGAGCGACGGCAACGCCGGCGCAGGGGCCAGGGCCGAGAGAGCCCAAGTTACAACTTGTAACTTGGCGAGTCCGAGCCTCCGATTGCCTGGCGATCGACGATATGCGCCTGCATTCGCTGGACTTTGGTTGCGGCGCGAGCGCGAGAACCCGCTAGTTACAACTTGTAACTTGGCGTCTTCGGGCCGCGTGTGAAGCTGCGCTCGCCGTACGACCGCGAGATCCTCTGGCTCGCGCTTCCGGCGCTGGGCGCGCTTGCTGCCGAGCCGCTCTACCTCCTCGTCGACACCGCGATCGTGGGCCATCTCGGGCGGCCGCAGCTGGCGGCGCTCGGGATCGCCTCGGTGATCCTCGGCGGCGCGTTCGTGATCTTCAACTTCCTCCAGTACGGGACGACGGCGCAGGTCGCGCGCGCCGGCGGGGCGGGGGAGTCCGAGTCCGCGCGGCGGCTCGGCGCGCAGGCGATCTGGCTCTCGCTGGGGTTCGGGATTGCGGTGTCGGCCCTCATCGCGGCGTTCGCGCCGCAGCTCGTGTCGCTCGTCGGCGGAGAGGGGGAGGCAGCGGACGAGGCGGTGACGTACCTGCGCATCGCGGCGATCGGCTTCCCGGCGGCGTTCCTGGCGCTCGGCGGTCAGGGCTACCTCCGCGGGATCTCGGATCTCCGGACGCCGCTCGTCATCGTCATCGCGGGGAACGTCGCGAACGTGATCCTCGAGGTGCTCTTCGTCTACGGCTTCGACTGGGGAATCGCGGGCTCGGCGGCCGGGACGGCGATCGCGCAGCTCGGGATGGGCGCTGCCTTCGTCGTCGCCGTCCTGCGAGGGCTGCATGCCGGCGACGCCCGCCCGCGGCTCGCCCTCGCGCGTCGCGTGCTCTCGCTCGGGAAGTGGATATTCATTCGCACCGCCGCGCTCGTGAGCGCGTTCACGCTCGCGGGCGCCGTTGCGACGCGGTTCGGCGACGAGGCGATCGCCGCGCACCAGATCGCGTTCCAGCTCTTCATCTTCCTCGCGTTGGTGCTCGATTCGATCGCGATCGCGGGTCAGATCATCGTCGGCCGGGAATTGGGCGCCGGGCGTGCGGAGCGCGCGTACGACGCGGGCGCCCGCATGATCTGGCTGTCGGTCGCGGCGGGAGGCGTGTTCGCGGTCGCGATGCTCGCGTTCGCGGGCGTCCTGCCGCGGATCTTCACGAGCGACGGCGCGGTGCTCGACGAGACCGCGCTTCTGTGGCCGTTCTTCGCGCTCATCCAGCCGCTCGCGGGCGCGGTCTTCGCGCTCGACGGGATCCTCATCGGCGCGAGCGACGGGCCGTTCCTCGCGCTCTCGATGGTCGGCGCCTTCCTCGCGTGTGCGGTAGTGCTGCTTGCGGCGCTCGAGCAGGACTGGGGGATCCGCGGCGTCTGGGCCGCGCTCGTTGTCCTGATCGTCGTGCGGCTCGCGGCGATGCTGTCGCGCTTCAGACGCGGCCGCTGGCTCGTGACCGGCTGGGCGTAGGCGTCTACGGCATGAACCGGTAGCCCATCCGAGCTTCGGTGAGGAAGTAGCGAGGGCGGGCCGGGTTGGGCTCGAGCTTCTTGCGGATCTGGGCGAAGTACACGCGCAGGTAGTTCGACTCCTTGCCGTACTGCGGCCCCCACACCTCCTGCAGGAGCTGCCGCTGGGTGACGAGCTTCCCGGGGCGCCGGACGAGCGCTTCCACGAGATGCCACTCGGTCGGCGTGAGGCGGATCTCGTCGCCGTCCCTCGTAACGCGCTTCGCGGTGAGATCTACGGTGAAGTGCTCCGTCTCGACGACAGCCTCCTCCTCACCCGGAGCAGCCCGCCGAAGGGCTGCACGAAGCCGCGCGAGGAGCTCGTCCATTCCGAACGGCTTCGTCACGTAATCGTCGGCGCCCGCGTCGAGCGCCGCGACCTTGGCCGACTCGGCCTCGCGGACAGACAGGACGACGATCGGAACCGACGTCCATCCGCGCAGGCCGGCGATGACCTCGACGCCGTCGATCCCCGGGAGACCGAGATCGAGGATGACGAGATCGGGATGCTTGCGTGCCGCCAGCGCGAGCGCAGCCTCGCCCGTGGGCGCGAGGTCCACGCTGTAGCCGCGGGCCTTCAGATTCGTGCCAAGCGCGCGGAGGATCTGCGGCTCGTCGTCGACGACCAGAACCCTCGTCACTCGGCGGCCCTCAGCCGGAGCACGACGGTGAGCCCGCCTCCGGGGGTGTCCTCGACCTCGATCTGGCCACCCATCGCCTCGATGAATCCCTTTGCCACCGCCAGCCCGAGCCCGATTCCGTCCCCGAGGGTCGCGTCGCCGAGGCGCTGGAACGGCACGAACAGGCGCTCGCGGTCCTCGAGCGGCACGCCGGGTCCCCGGTCGACCACGCGGACATCGACGACTCCGTCGATCGCTCCGGCCGTGACATGCGTCGGTCTGTCGGGCGCGGAGAACCGAATCGCGTTCGAGATCACGTTGGCGAGCGCGCGCTCGAGCAGCCCTGGGTCGGCGTGGACTCGTGGGAGAGACTCCGATACGTCGAGCACGACCGCGTGGTCGTCCACCCCAAGGCTTCGAAGCGCTGCCGGGAGCACCTCCTCGAGCCCGACGGGGGACGTGGAGATCTCGAGTGCTCCTGCCTGCAGTCGGCTCATGTCGAGCAGGTTGCCGACGAGCGTGTTCAGGCGGTCCGTCTCCTCGTCGATCGTCCGAAGGAACTCGAGCCGCGCCTCCTCGGTCCAGTCGACGTCGCGCTGCAGGAGGCTCGTCACGGATGCTTTCACCGCGGCGATGGGTGTACGGAGGTCGTGGGAGACGGCCGACAGCAGCGCCGCCCGCAGCTCGTTCGCCGCCGCCAGCGCGCCCGCAGTCTCCGCTTCGGCTTCGAGCTCCCCGAGCTCGACCGAGGCCGCGAGCTCCTTGACGAACGCCTCCAGGACGCGCTGGTCGCCGCTGCGGAGGGGCTGGCCCGAGAGCACGAGCACGTGCTCCGGGTCGAGGTCGATCGTCGTCGAGCCCGCCTCTGGCGTCGGCGGCGCTTGCGCGCCGCTCGACGACTCGATGCTCCAGCCACCCTCGCGGCGGTGGAGCACGGCGGCACCGTCGAGGTCGAGCGCCCGGCACAGGCTGTCGAGCACCGTCGTCGCCGGCGACGAGCCTGCAAGCCGCAGGAGCGCATCGGCCTCCGCGCGCGCCCGCGCCCCTTCCGCCGCGCGTCGCGACGCCAGAGCCACGAACCCGCTCACCGTGACGGCCACGGCGAGGAAGACGAACAGCGCGAGGATGTTCTCGCCCTCGCTGATCGTGAACGTGTAGAGCGGCGGGACGAAGTACCAGTTCACGAGTAGGAACCCGCCGACGGCCGCGGCCAGCGCCGGCCAGAGCCCGCCGATCGCAGACACCAGGACGACGAGCAGCATGAAAAGGAGCATCACGCTCGGCAGCCCGACCTCGTCGCGGAGCGCGGCGAGGAGCCATGTCAGCAGGAGCGGCCCGGCGACAGCCACGGCGGATCCGATGAGGACACGACGCCTCGGCAGCGTGGAGGGGCGACGGGTGCGCGGCACCACGAAGGCCTCCTCCGACCGGCCGCTCGGATGGCTGACGACGTGGACGTCGATCCCGACGCCCGACTCGCGGATCACGCGTCCGATGACGGAGCCGCGCGTCAGGCGCTGCCAGCGCGAGCGGCGGCTCGCGCCCATGACGATCTGGGTCACGTTCGCCGCGCGCGCCGCCTCGAGCAGCGCCTCGCCGACATCGCCGCCCACGACCTCGTGGTACGTGCCGCCGAGCTCGTCCAGGAGCTTGCGCTGACGCGCGAGGAGCGCCGCCGAGGGGGCCGCGAGCCCGTCCTGTGGGATGACGTGGACGCCGACGAGATCGCCGCGCGCCCGCTGCGCGATCCGCGCGGCGCGGCGGACGAGGCGCTCGCCGTCGGCGGACCCGGTGAGCGCGACGAGGATGCGCTCGCGGGTCTCCCACGGCTCGGCGATCCCGTGGCTGAGGCGGTACTCCGCGAGCGCCTCGTCCACGCGATCGGCCAGCCACGCGAGCGCAAGCTCTCGGAGCGCCGTCAGGTTCCCTGGCCGGAAGTAGTTGGCGAGCGCCGTATCGATGCGCTCCGGCGGGTAGACGTCGCCGCGGGCGAGGCGGTTGCGCAGCGCGAGCGGCGTGAGATCGACGAGCTGGATCTCGTCGGCGCGGCGCACGACGTCGTCCGGAATCCGCTCGCGCTGCGTCACGCCCGTGATCTGCTCGACGACGTCGTTGAGGGACTCGAGGTGCTGGACGTTCATGCTCGAGATCACGTTGATCCCGGCCTCGAGCAGCTCCTCGACGTCCTGCCAGCGCTTCTCGTTTCGCGAGCCGGGGACGTTCGTGTGCGCGAGCTCGTCGACGAGCGCCACCTTCGGCCTGCGCGCGAGCACGGCGTCGACGTCCATCTCCTCGAAGGTGCTGCCCCGGTAGTCGATCCGCGCTCGTGGAACGACCTCGAGGTCGCCGACCTGGTCGGCGGTCTTCCGGCGTCCATGCGTCTCGACGAACCCGACGACGACGTCCTCGCCGTAGTCGCGCCGGCGGCGACCCTCGTTCAGCATCGCGAACGTCTTGCCGACGCCCGCTGCCGCGCCGAGGTAGATGCGGAGCGTGCCTCGAGCCATGGCTACAGCGTGACGCTAGGACGACTCGGCGTCGAGCGCGAGGTTGAGCTCGAGCACGTTCACGCCGTCCTCGCCGAGGAACCCGAGCGAGCGCGAGGCGGTGTGCTCGTCGACGAGGGCGACCATGTCCTCGAGCGAGAGCCCGCGCACCCGCGCGACGCGCACGGCCTGCAGCTGTGCGTTCTCGGGCGAGATGTGCGGGTCGAGGCCGGAGCCGGAAGCGGTCACGGCGTCGACGGGAACGTCGATCCCCTCCGGCACCTGGTTCGTCTCCCGGTAGGCGGCGACGCGCTCCTCGATCGACGTGAGGAGCTCCTCGTTCGTCGGCCCGAGGCTGGACGCCGAGCTGGAAGCGCCGTCGTAGCCGTCGCCCGCTGCGGACGGGCGCGGGTGGAAGTACTGCTCGCCCGCGAAGCTCTGGCCGATGAGCCGCGACCCGACGACGGCTCCGTCGCGCTCGATCAACGATCCGTCGGCGCGGCCTGGGAAGACGACCTGTGAGACGCCGGTCAAGACGAGCGGATAGACGACGCCGGTGAGCAGCGTCAGCGCGAGAAACACGATGAGAGCGGGAGCGATCTGGCGGCGAATCACGACATCCCCAGGCCGCTGACGACGAGGTCGATGGCCTTGATCCCGACGAAGGGGACGACGAGGCCGCCGAGCCCGTAGACGAGAAGGTTCCGGCGCAGCACGGCAGCGGCCGCACGCGCGCGGAAGCGGACGCCGCGGAGGGCGAGCGGGATGAGCGCGACGATGATCAGCGCGTTGAAGACGACCGCGGAGAGGATCGCCGAGCGCGGGCTCTCGAGCGCCATGACGTTCAGCCGGTCGAGCTCGGGGAACGAGCCGGCGAACATCGCCGGGATGATCGCGAAGTACTTCGCCACGTCGTTTGCGATCGAGAAGGTCGTGAGCGAGCCGCGGGTGATGAGAAGCTGTTTTCCGATCTCGACGATCTCGATGAGCTTGGTGGGGTTCGAGTCGAGGTCGACCATGTTCCCGGCCTCGCGCGCGGCCTGAGTCCCGGTGTTCATCGCGACCCCGACGTCGGCCTGGGCGAGGGCAGGGGCGTCGTTCGTGCCGTCGCCCGTCATCGCGACCAGGTTCCCGCCCGCCTGCTCGCGCCGGATCAACGCCATCTTCTCCTCGGGCGTCGCTTCGGCGAGGAAGTCGTCGACGCCCGCCTCCTCGGCGATCGCCTTCGCAGTGAGGGGGTTGTCGCCGGTGATCATCACGGTGCGGATCCCCATCGCGCGCAGCTGCGCGAAGCGCTCGCGGAGGTCTTCCTTGACGACGTCCTTGAGGTGCACGACACCGAGGGCGCGACCACCGTCGGCAACGACGAGCGGCGTTCCGCCCGACGAGGCGATGCCGTTCACGATCTCGTCGAGCTCGGGGGGCGTGGAGCCGTTACGGGACTCGATCCACCCGCGGATCGCGTCGGCCGCGCCCTTGCGGACCGGACGCCCGTCGAGGTCGATCCCGCTCATCCGGGTCTGCGCCGTGAACGGGACGAGCGAGCCCTCGGCGACGTCGCGCTCACGGAGACCGTGACGTTCCTTGGCGAGGACGACGATCGAGCGCCCTTCGGGAGTCTCGTCGGCCAGGCTCGCGAGCTGGGCCGCGTCGGCGAGCTCGAGCTCGCTCACGCCGGGGAGCGGGACGAAAGCGGTCGCCTGCCGATTCCCGAGCGTGATCGTGCCGGTCTTGTCGAGGAGGAGCGTCGAGCAATCGCCCGCCGCCTCGACCGCTCGTCCCGACAGCGCGAGGACGTTCCGGCGGACGAGGCGGTCCATGCCGGCGATGCCGATCGCGGAGAGCAGACCGCCGATCGTGGTGGGGATGAGGCAGACGAGGAGAGCGACGAGGACGATCACGCTCTGCTCCGCGTTCGAGTAGATCGCGAACGGCTGCAGGGTCACGACCGAGAGCAGGAAGACGATCGTGAGCCCGGCGAGGAGGATGTCGAGCGCGACCTCGTTCGGCGTCTTCTGGCGCTCGGCGCCCTCGACGAGCGCGATCATGCGGTCGAGGAAGCTCTCGCCGGGAACGGCGGTTACGCGCACGACGATCTGGTCCGAGAGCACACGCGTCCCGCCGGTGACAGCGGAGCGGTCGCCGCCGGACTCGCGGATGACCGGGGCGGACTCGCCCGTGATCGCCGACTCGTCGACGCTCGCGATTCCCTCGATCACCTCGCCGTCGGCCGGGATCACCTCGCCCGCCGAGACGAAGACCTCGTCGCCGAGCCGGAGCGCGCTGCTGGCCACGTCCTCGAGCCGGCCGTCATTGTGGCGGCGATGCGCCACGGTCGCCGCCCGCGTCTTGCGCAGCTCGTCCGCCTGCGCCTTCCCGCGACCCTCGGCGACCGCCTCCGCGAAGTTGGCGAAGAGGACGGTGAACCAGAGCCAGGCCGCGACGAGGCCGGCGAAGACGTTCTCCTGCGCCGACGAGTCGGCGAGGTTCTTCACGAAGAGGAACGTGACGAGGACGCTCCCGATCTCGACCACGAACATGACCGGGTTCCGCATCATTCGCCGCGGGTCGAGCTTGAGCACGCTCTCCCCTACGGCGCGCCGCAGAATCGCGGGGTCGAGGAGGGAGCGTGGCTGGCGCGCCATCCTCAGAGCCCCAGATGCTCGAGCACCGGTCCGAGCGCCAAGACCGGGAAGTAGGTGAGCCCGACGACGATGAGCACGATGCCGGTGAGGAGCCCCGCGAAGAGCGGCGTGCCGGTCGGGAACGTCCCGGCGGTCACGGGCACGGGCTGTTTCCGCGCCAGTGACCCGGCGATCGCGAGCACGACGACGATCGGGAGGAAGCGGCCGGCGAGCATCGCCAGGCCGAGCGTGGTGTTGTACCAGTCGGTGTTCCCGGTGAGCCCGCCGAACGCGGAGCCGTTGTTGTTCGCTGCGGATGTGAACGCGTAGACGACTTCCGAGAGGCCGTGCGGGCCGGGGTTGAGGATCGAGGCCTTGGCGTCGTCGAGGAGCACGGAGACGGACGCGAAGACGAGGATGAGCGTGGGGACGACGAGCAGGTAGAGCATCACCAGCTTCATTTCCGTCGCCTGGATCTTCTTGCCGAGGTACTCCGGCGTCCGCCCGACCATCAGGCCCGCGATGAAGACGGCGAGCAGGGCGAAGATCAGCATCCCGTACAGCCCTGCGCCGACGCCGCCCGGGCTGACCTCCCCGAGCATCATGTTCACGAGCGGAACCGCGCCGCCGAGCGGCGTGAAGCTGTCGTGTGCGGCGATGACGGCGCCCGTCGAGGTTCCGGTCGTCGACGCCGCGAAGAGACCCGACGCCGCAGTCCCGAAGCGCACTTCCTTGCCCTCGTAGTTACCGGCGTCCGTCGTCCCGAGCGCCTCAACGCGCGAGTTGCCGTCGATCTCGAAGCCCATCGCGAGCCCCGCTGAGGCGATCCAGAGGACGAACATCGCCGCAAAAACGGCCCAGCCCTGCCTCTGGTCGCCGACGAGACGGCCGAACGCGTACGTCAGCGCGAACGGGATCGCGAGGAGCGCCAGCAGCTCGACGAGGTTCGAGAAGCCGTTCGGGTTCTCGAACGGGTGCGCGGAGTTCGCGTTGTACGGGCCGCCGCCGTTCGTGCCCAGCTCCTTGATCGCCTCCTGGCTCGCGATCGGGCCGCCCGGGATGGACTGGGTCGCGCCCTCGACGGTGCTCGCCTGGGTGAAGCCGTCGAAGTTCTGCACGACGCCCTGGCTGACGAGCACGATTGCGACCAGAGCGGCGCCGGGAACGAGAAGGCGCACTGTCGTCCGCGTGAGGTCGGCCCAGAAGTTTCCGATCGTGTCCGAGCGCCGGCGCGTGAGCCCGCGAACGAGTGCGACCGCGACGGCGATCCCGACCGCGGCCGAGACGAAGTTCTGCACCGTGAGCCCGCTCATTTGCGTGAGGTGGGCCATCGTCGACTCGCCGCCGTAGTTCTGCCAGTTCGTGTTCGTGACGAAGCTCGCCGCGGTGTTGAACGCCAGCGCGGGTGGGACTCCGGCGACGTCGGTCGGATTCAGGAAGAGCGCGCCTTGCACGCGCTGGAGCAGGAAGAGGCCGAGCACCGAGACGCCGCTGAAGGCGAGCAGCGACAGCGCGTAGATCGTCCAGGGCTGCTCGCGCGAGGCGTCGACTCCCGAGACTCGGTAGACGAGGCGCTCGACCGGGAGGAAGACGCGGTCTCCCGGCGCAGGCCCGTCACCGAGGACGCGGGCCAGGTACGCGCCGAGCACGCGCGTGACGACGGCGACGAGCGCGACTAGGGCGAGCAGCTGGATTGTCGCGCTCAGAGCTTCTCCGGAGCCAACAGCGCGTAGACGAGGTACCCGAGGATGGCGATGGCGAGAATCAGCCCGATCGCATCGTCGAAGGTCATCGCTCGCGCTCCTCCGCGGCAGGCCCGAGGACCCGCCCGCAGGCGGCGACGAAGATCGTCGCGAGCGCGAAGAACGCGACGATTACGAGGACGTAGACGAGGTCGCGCATCAGCCTGTGTCGTATCGCGCGCGTGTGGCACCGGGGATGGCCGCTGACGGAAGACCTACGCCGAGACGTCGACTCTTGACGCCGCCTTGACGCCCGAGCCGCCGCAGCGATCTAAGCTCGGCGCGTGAACGTGCTCGGCGGCGACCTCGAGCCGTGCTCCTTCGACCCGGTGACCGGCTTCCACCGTGACGGCTACTGCCGCACTGGCAGCGATCCCGGCTTCCACGCGATCTGCGCGGTCATGACCGAGGAGTTCCTGGAGTTCTCGCGCTCGGTCGGGAACGACCTCTCGACGCCGCGGCCGGAGTGGCTGTTCCCGGGCCTCCAGCCCGGCGACCGCTGGTGCTTGGTCGCCGAGCGCTGGAACCAGGCGCTCGAGGCCGGCGTCGCGCCGCCGGTGGTGCTCGACGCGACGCACGCATCGGCGCTCGAGTTCTGCTCGATGGCAGAGCTCGAGGCGCACGCCTTCGCTGAATGAGGGGATGGAGGGTTTGGGGGTCAGGCTTAAGCCTGACCCGTCTTTGGGTTTGCGCTTCGAACACCTAACACCGGGGTCAGGCTGAAGCCTGACCCCTCGCGCCGCCGATCGCGATCTACGGCCCGATCCGCCAGGTCGGGATCAAGACCGAGTCGCGGCGCGCTTCCTCGCCGGGCAGCCGGTAGACGCGCGCGACCACGAGTCCCTCCGCCGCAGCGCCCGGTTCCATGCCGTTCTCGGACATCTCGTAGCCGAGGTACTCGAGCGAGAACGGCGTGTTCCCCTCGTCGTACTCGTCCGTGAGCACGACCGACGCGGGGCTCCGCTCGAGGTCGACGCAACGCCGCTCATCGTCCGGCCTCGGGCGTTGTAGGTTCGGCCCCTCGACGATGCCGTAGGCGTAGCAGGCGCGTGCGAGCTGGGTCTCGGTGGCGCGTCGCAGGTACGGGTTGTGAAGGATCGGCGTGTCGTCGTGCTGGTAGATCGGCAGCGCGTTGACGTAGAGGTACGGGAGGAACAGCGCCCCGGTGATGAGAGCGATCGCGAGCACTCCCGCGCCCTCGCCGACCTTCGCCCACAAGACCGCGGTCAGCGCGCCGACGGCGGGCGGTACGAGGAACACGAGTGCGATGCCGAGGCCCGCGGCCGACTCGGGCTCCTCGCACATCTCGATCCGCGGCGACCACGGGAAGGCGTCGTACCTCTCGGTCCAGCAGTCGCCGATGACCGTGACGAGCATCGCCGCGCCAACGAGCACCGTGCCGCCGGCGGCGAGGAGGACACATGCAGCCGTCCGTCGCCTGTTCAACCCGAGCGCCCGGCAGAGCCCGGCGACGGCCGCGCCGCCGATCGTGACCGCGACCAGGAAGAGATAGATCATGTAACCCGCTGCCCGGGGTCAGGCTTCAGCCTGACCCCGTTCTTGGGTTGTGCTCGCCCTCCGAATGCGACGACACCCAACACCTGGGTCAGGCTAAAGCCTGACCCTGCGCGACGGTCAGGCTTGCGTCTGACCCTCGCGCCGCTTCCGCCAGTAGCGCTCGAGCCCGCGGTAGTGGTGCCAGTACGGCGCGGCGGTGTCGTACGAATCGACGAGCTCGGGATCCGTCTGCGAGACGTCGTACCGCGCGGCGGCGATGAAGGTCGCCTCGTCCATCCCGTTCTCGACGCGCGACGACCAGCTGCGGAGCGTCTCGCGGAGCGCGGCGAGATGCGGCTCGACGTCGTCCACCGTCCCGAAGTGGATGAGAGCGAGGCGGCCGGGCGTGCGGCGTTCGATCTCCTCGATCGTCCGTTCCCACGCTTCGAGGTCGATCTCGGGCGGCGGGCAGGGCGGCAGCACGAACGTGCTCGGCGGGATGCGGACACCCGCTGCGTCGCCGACGTAGAGCGTCCCCGACGAGTCGAGGTAGGAGACGTGGTGCCAAGCGTGGCCCGGCGTCGGGAAGACCTCGAGCCCGAGCAGGCGGTCGCCGACCGGGTGGACGTTGCGCTCCGGGACGGGCGCGAGCTCTCCCCAGAGCGAGTCGAACGCCGTCCCGTAGAGCCTGCGCGCGCTCGCCTCGAGCTTCGACGGGTCGACGAGGTGGGGCACACCCACCTCGGAGACGTGCACTTGCAGCCACGGGTTCTGGCGCACGAGCACGCCCGCGGCTCCCGCGTGGTCGAGATGGATGTGCGAGAGGAGTAGATGCCGGAGGTCGGTCACGTCGAGGCCGCGCTCCGCGAGTCCCGCCTTCAGGTGCGGGATGCACGTCGTCGGGCCGCAGTCGAAGAGCGCGGGCCCGTCGACCGTGTCGAGGAGGTAGCACCCGATCACGTGCTCGTCGATGTGATGAAGGTCGATGGGCTCGACGGCCGTGCTCGGGCCAGCGCTCATCCCGCGAGCGCCTGTTCGAGATCGGTGAGGAGGTCGTCGGGCGACTCGATGCCGACCGACAGGCGGATCAGGTTCGGAGGCACCGCGAACGGCGCCTCGGCGGTCGACGCGTGCGTCATCCGCGCGGGCTGCTCGATCAGGCTCTCGACGCCGCCGAGGCTCTCGGCCAGCTTCCAGATCTCCGTGCGACCGACGACCGCGATCGCTTCCTCCTCGCTCCCGACGAGGAACGAGACCATCCCGCCGAAGTTCCGCATCTGGCGTGCCGCGAGCTCGTGCTTCGGATGGCGGCCGAGCCCCGGGTAGAGCACGCGCTCGACCTTCGGATGCCGCTCCAGGAAAGCCGCGATCGCGGACGCGTTCTCGCAGTGGCGATCCATGCGCACCGCGAGTGTCTTCACGCCGCGGAGAACCAGCCACGCGTCGAACGGGCCGGGCACCGCGCCGAGCGACTTCTGCAGGAATGCGAGCCGTTCGGAGATCGCGTCGTCGTTCGTCGCCACGAACCCCCCGACGACGTCCGAGTGCCCGCCGAGGTACTTCGTCGTCGAGTGCAGGACGATGTCTGCACCCAGCGAGAGCGGCTGCTGGAGGTAGGGCGTCGCGAAGGTGTTGTCGACGACGACCTTCGCGCCGGCGTCGTGCGCGACGTCGGATGCGGCGCGGATGTCGACGAGGTTGAGGAGCGGGTTCGTCGGCGACTCGAGCCATACGAGCCGCGTTCGCTCCTCGACGTGCTCGCCGAGGTTCTCCGAGATCTCGTCCGGCGAGAGGAAGGTGAAGCGGTAGCCCTTGGGCTCGTACACCTGCGTGAACATGCGGTAGATCCCGCCGTACACGTCGTTGACCGTGATCACGTGGTCGCCCGGGTCGATGAGGTGCATCAGCGTCGTCGTCGCGCCGAGGCCCGACGAGAACGCGTGCCCGTGCGCTGCGTTCTCGAGCGACGCGAGGCACTCCTGGAGCGCGGTTCGGGTTGGGTTCGCGACGCGCGCGTAGTCGTAGCCCTTGTGGACGCCGACGGCGTCCTGCGCGTAGGTCGAGGTCTGGTAGATCGGAGTCGTGATCGCGCCGGTCGCCGGGTCCGGCTCCTGCCCGACGTGGATCGCCTTCGTCTCGAACTCCACGGCGCGATCCTAGAGGCTCGATGTGAAACGGAACGACCGCGGCCGCGAAGCGGCCGCGCTTCAGGTCCTTTGCTCTTCCGCGCGCCAGCCTTGGGCGCGATCGCAATCCGCGCTAGCCGATTGCGATCTGACGCACCGCGAATCCCCACTCGGGGATTCCGGTCTTGCGCACTAGAGGCGCTAGCGACGCTCAGCGCCGAGGAAGGCGGCGAGGCTGTCCATCGCCTCGTCCAGGCGCGAGGTGTCTCCCCAGGAGCCGAGCAGGGTCAGCTTCTTCGCCTTGCGGTCGAAGAGCGGCTCGGCGCGGCCGACGATGCGGTCGCCCACGAGGAGCGGCAGCACGTAGTAGCCGTACTCGCGCTTCGCCTTCGGGACGTACATCTCGAGCCGGTAGAAGAAGTCGAAGAGCGCATGCGCCCGATCGCGGTCGTGGACGAGGCGGTCGAAAGGGGAGAGCAGCGTCACGCGGTCGGGAACAGGATCGGCGGAGACGTCCGGGTGCGCCTCCCAGCCCTTCGGGGTCAGTCGCACACCGAGGGCGCGCCACCGCCGCTCGGCGCGGCGCCTCTCGGCCTCGCGCGCGGTGATTCGCTCGGCCTCGGGGTACCAGCGCTCGGCCAGATCCCAGAGCCGCTGCCCATTGCGTCTGCCCACGATCGCGACGATGCCCCGCCCGTGCAGGAGCTCGAGCATCACGCCGACGTTGCGGTTCCCGTACCAGCCGTGTGACGTCCACGTTCGGATCGAGTCGTCCTCGAGCTCGCGCGAGAGCATCGGCCCGTTCTGCTCGAGCTCGCGCAGCACGAAGCGCTTGAAGCGCGCGTTCGTCTTCAGGAACTCGTTGCCACGGCGCTCCCAGGCGTAGTGGTTGGCACGCGGTCGCGCACGCATGCGCGCCTGCGCGATCGGCAGGTCCTCGATCGGCCAGATGAACGCGTTCCACTCGAAGAGCTTCTTCTCGTCCCAGAGCAGGCGGTCGAGCTCCGCCGGGTCGTAGGGCCCGAGGCGACTCCAGGGGACGAGGTGCTGCGGAGGCGCGACGGTCGAGATGGGGTCGATCTGCAGGAACCCGAGCGTGCGCACCGTCTCGAGGAGGCTCGTCGCGGAGCCGTCGAGGAGCTGTGCACGAACGGCGATGCGGCGTGCTTCCTCGGGGGAGACGATCCTCATCGCACCACGCGCTTCTAGTTGGGAACGCGTCCTGCCAGGATCTCGGTCAACCGACCCGAGTCGATGTTCCCGCCGGAGACGATGCAGACGATCCGGCCGTCGCCGGCGGCGCCCGAGAGAGCGGCTGCCACCGGAAGCGCGGCAGCGCCCTCCGCCACGATCCGCTCGCGCTCGAGCAGGAGCTTCACCGTGGCCGCCGTGTCCTCGAGCGAGACGACGAACGAGCCCGACACGAGCGGCTTCGCGCGCTCCCACATCTCCGGCAGCAACGAGCCCGACCCCGCCCCGTCGACGAACGATGGCGTGAACGGAATCGACTGGGCAACCCCGCCGGCGTCGAGCGCGGCCTTCACGGGCGCCCCCGTCTCCGGCTCGCACACGAAGACACGCGCGGCCGGCGCGACAGCCCGCAGCGCGCTCGCGACGCCGGTCGTCAGCCCGCCGCCACCCCACGGGATGAGCACGGTGTCGAACTCCTCGAGCTGCTCGACGAGCTCGAGACCGATCGTGCCGTTACCCGCCATGACCAGCTCGTCGCGCACGGGGTGGACGAAGAACCCCTCGATGTCGTCCGCGGCCTCGCGTGGCGAGCCGGCCTCGACCGCGGCCCACCAGCGCTCCCACGGCACGCTCACGATCCGCCCGCCCATCCGCTCCACCGCGGCGAGCTTCGCCTGCGACGCGTTGTCGGGGACGACGATCGTCGCGGGCACGCCCAGCTGGCGCGCCATGAACGCGACGCCCTGCGCCATGTTGCCGGTGCTCGTCGTGACGACGCCGCCCGCGAGCTCCGCGCGTGGCGCTTCGAGGATCGCGTTCGCCGCGCCGCGCAGCTTGAACGAGCCGATCGGCTGCATGCTCTCGAGCTTGAGCCAGATCTCGGCCGGCGCGTCCTCGACGTAGAGCCGCACCAGCGGCGTCTTGACGACGGTGCTCGCGAGCTGCAGGCGCGCGCGCTCGATGGCCTCGAGCGGGATCAGAACGGGACCTCGACGCCGACGCCGCGTTCGCGAGCGCGGCTCACAGCGAGCTCGGCGGCGGCCAGGTCCTCGACCGCGATCCCCAGAGACTTGAAGACCGTGAGCTCGCTGTCGTCGGTGCGTCCAGGGTGCATCCCCGCGAGAACTTCACCGAGCTCGGCCTGAATGTGATCGCGGCCGACGGCACCCTCGGATTCAGCGATCAGGAAGTCGCCGGACTCGTGCAGCGTCGACTCGCGGCGGTCGACGAAGAAGGATGACGCGGCCACGGTCGCGGCATCGAGCTCGCGCGCGGTCGGGACGCTCGACCCGACTGCGTTCACGTGCGCACCGGGCGCGAGCCAGCCCAGCTCGAGCACGGGGTCGGGCGAGGTCGTCGTCGTGCAGACGACGTCGGCCCCGTCGAGCGCGGCCTTCGCCGAAGGAGCTGTCTCCGCGCCCATCTCAGCCGCGAGCGCCTCCGCAGCCTCGGGCCTCCGCGACCAGATCCGGATCTCGGGATCGGTCGAGCACCGCCCGCATCGCCTCGACGTGGCCGCGCGCCTGGACGCCGGCGCCGAGAATCGCCACGCGCCGAGCGTCGCGTCGTGCGAGCGCGCGCGTCGCGACGCCCGAGACGGCAGACGTGCGGATCTCCGTCACCGGCGATGCGTTCAGCACCGCAACCAGTAACCCCGTCTCGCCGTCGTGGAGGAGCACAGCGCCCTGATGCGCGTCGAGCCCGCGCGCCGGGTTCCCGGGCGTGACCACGATCTCCTTGAGCGAGTACGCCGCGTTCGCTCCCGACCGCGCGGCCGGCATCAGACCCATGAGCCCGCTTGCGCCCTCGGGCCGACCGACGAAGCGGAGCGGCTGGAAGAGCTCGCCGCGCGCGAGCGACGTGAGCACCTCCTCCATCGCCCCGACGCACGACTCCATGTCGAGGAGCTCCCGCACGTCGTGATCGGAGAGGACGAGGAGAGTCACGCGAACAAGCCTCGCAGATGCTCGTGGTCCTCCGGGGTCAGGTCGAGCTCGAGCGCCTCACGCACCGGCCCCAGGTGCTCGACACGCGTCGGACCGATCACGACCGCAGTCACGTCACCTACTCCGAGAAGCCACGCGGTCGCGAGCCCGGCCATGGACACGCCGCGCGCGAGCGCCTCGCGCTCGAGCGCCTCGAGCGCGTCGAACACGTCGTCCCGCGCATACCCGAGGTACGAGTCCGGACGCTGCGTCATGCGCGAGCCCTCGGGATACGTCTCGCCGCGACGGTACTTCCCGGTGAGCCAGCCACCGGCGAGAGGCCCGTACGCCTCGTAGCCCAGGCCGTGCTCGCGACACAGCGGGAAGACCGCGGCCTCGTCGTCTCGATCGAGCAGGGAAAAGGAGCGCTGAGCCCACTCGTACCGCGTCAGCCCATTCCCGTCCGAGGTCGCGAGTGACTCCGCGAGCTCCGGCGCGTCGAAGTTGGACGCGCCCACCGCGCCCGACCCTCCCGGCGCGCACGAGCTCGTCGAACGCGCCGAGCGTCTCCTCCTGCGGGACATCGGGATCGAACTCGTGCGCGAGGTAGAGGTCGACCCGCTCGACGCCGAGGCGCTCGAGACTCCGCTCGATCTGTCGCCGGACCCGGGCCCCGGCGAGGCCGCGGTCCTCGCCCTCCGCATTCGGGTTGAACGTCTTCGTCTCGAGCACGATCGCGTCGCGAACCGCCGAGCCCTTCGTCGCGAGCCACTCGCCGATCCACGTCTCGCTCCGCCCGCCGCCGTAGGCGTCGGCCGTGTCGAACGTCGTGATGCCGAGCTCCCAGGCGGCGTCCATGATCCGGAACGCTTCCTCGCGCGGAATGCCCTGCCCGAAGAACGCGGGCGACGACCCCACGCCGCCGAAGTTGCCGCAGCCGAGGATCACGCGCGTGACCGAGACTCCGCTGCGACCGAGCTCCTGTCGCTCCACGCGCGCGATCCTACGACGCCTCGGCCGGCCGAATCGGGACGGGCCGCGGCACGCGTGCGAGCAGGAACGCGCCCGCGACCGACGCGAGCGCACCCGCAAGGAACACGCCGTCGTAGCCGGCGGCCGCGGCGACACCGCCGAGTGCGAGCGCGCCGATCGCGAAGCCCGTGTCGGCGCAGGCGGTGAACGTGCCGACGACCGAGCTCCTCTCCGACGGCGGCGTCCCGGCCACCGCGAGCAGCAGGAGCGCGGGGAACGCGAGCGCCTGCCCCGCGGCGAAGACGACCGTGCCCGCGTAGAGCCCGGCAGGCTCGTTCCACAGCCCGATCGTCATCAGCCCGATCGCGAGGAGCGCGAGCGCCGTCGCGGAAGCGCGCTTCGGCCCAAGCCGATCGGGGATCTGCCTTCCGAAAATGCGGATCGCGACCACGACCAGCGAGAAGAGGAGGAAGGCCGGAGCGGCGCCGTCGAGCCCGAGCTCGCGCGCGTAGAGAGCTACGAAGGCGCTGAATCCGGCGAAGCCGAAGACCGACGCGATGAGAACGAGCCCCGGCCGCAGCGACGCGGGATGGAGGAGGCGCTCGTTCCTCGGCCCAGTGTGCGCCGGACGCGTCTCCGGGAGCGCGAAGCCGAGCAGCGCGGCAGCGAGCGCAAACCCAGCGGCAGTGAGCCAGACTGCGTCGTAGCGTCCGTCACCGAGCACGAGCTCACCGAGGAACGGCCCGAGGGCGAGCCCGCTCCAGAGCCCGAGGCTGTAGATGCTGATCGCCTCGCCGCGCCGCTCCTCGGGTGCGATGTCCGTGACGATGGTCGCCGCCCCGACGAAGATGAGCGCTTCGCCGATGCCGGTGACGAGGCGGAGACCGACGAGCACCGCGAGGACATCCGCGAGGGTGTACGCCGCGACCGACCCCGCGACGATGAGCGAGCCCGCGATGACGAGGATCCTCCGGCCGCGCCGATCGCCCACGCGGCCCGCGATCGGCTGGAAGACGACGGCGGTCACGCTCAGCGACCCGACCGCGAGCCCGACTCCCACAGCGCCCGATTCGAGCGGCCCCTTCGCGTACAGCGGAAGCGTTCCGAGGAGCATCCCGATCGTGATGCAGACGCCGAGCTCGGCGAGCACCGCGAGCAGGAACGGCCGCGTCAGCAGCCGAGGCGCGCGGTCGTCCATCGCCCGATCCAACCAGAACGCGTTTGTGAGCGGCCAAGACATGTCTCGACGCGCGTGCCGGTGTTGAGGGGTGGGCTATGTTCGCGGCATGCGTATCCATATCCATCTCGATGACCGGCTTGTGGCCCGACTCGACGAGCATGTGGGCCGTCGGGGGCGAAGCAGATTCATCGAAGAGGCGCTCCGGCAAGCGCTCGACGGTCGGGAGCGCTGGTCCCTGATCCGCTCGGCGCTCGGCGCGATCGAGCCGGACGGGCATGACTGGGACGAGGATACGGCGGGGTGGGTGGTCGCCCAGCGGCATGCCGGGTCGCATCGCGTAGGTTGACTCGCAACCGGGAACCCGAGGCACTTCCCGTTCGAGGAGCTTACGGTCGAGCACTGGCCTGCCGGCGCGTAGTACGTTCTCGCCCGTGGGGATCGGGATCAGCGTCGAGGAGCTGCAGCTCGCGGCGAGGAATCACGGCATGCCGCTCGAGGCGCTTCGCTTCGACGTGACGCCGATCGGGCTCCACTACCTCCTCACGCACTACGACATCCCGGTCGTGGATCCGGCGGCCTGGCGGCTCGACGGTCGGCGGCGCCGTCGCCCAGTCGCTCGAGCTGACGCTCGACGACGTCCGCGCGCGACCCCCGGTGGAGCTCGTCTCGACGATGGAGTGCGCCGGCAACGGGCGCGCGCATGTCGAGCCGCATGTCGTGAGCCAGCCGTGGCTGCTCGAGGCCGTGGGGACGGCGCGCTGGCGCGGCACTCCGCTCAAGGGCCTTCTCGAGGACGCGCGCGTCGGCGACGGCGCCGTCGAGGTCCTCTTCACCGGGCTCGACCGCGGCGTCGAGGGCGAGGAAGAGCAGTCGTACGCGCGCAGCCTCCCACTCGCCGAGGCGCTCCGAGACGACGTCCTCCTCGCGTACGAGGTGAACGGCGTGCCACTACCGCCGCAGCACGGCTACCCGCTTCGGCTCCTCGTTCCGGGCTGGTACGGGATGACGAGCGTGAAGTGGCTCACGCGGATCGACGTTCTCGAGACGCCGTTCGACGGCTACCAGCAGCGTCACTCGTACCGCCTGCGTCAGGAGGAGGACGAAGCGGGCGAGCCCCTCAACCGCATCCAGGTCCGTGCGCTGATGGCGCCGCCCGGGATTCCCGAGTTCCTCACGCGGACCCGAACGGTGCAGGCCGGCGAGGTCGAGCTCGAAGGCCGGGCGTGGTCGGGCGAAGCCGATGTGTCGGGCGTTGAGGTCTCGACCGACGGCGGCTCCACCTGGGCGGATGCCGAGCTCGAGCCGGCGGCGCTCGGTCGCTGGGCCTGGCGGCGCTGGCGGTTCTCCTGGCAAGCCGGTCCGGGAGAGTACGAGCTCTGCTGCCGGGCGCGGGACGAAGCGGGCAACGTGCAGCCGCTCGAGCCGCCGTGGAACGTCGGCGGTTACGCGAACAACGCCGTGCAGCGCGTCCAGGTCACCGTCTCATGAGTGGTTTTGTCAACACAGTTGCGACGCGCTAGCATCGCGCCCAGGCCGCGGCGGGAAGCGGCCGACTCCCCGCCGCCTGCGGAGGGCATTCGAACCTTGGGAGCTGCTAGTGGGGCCAGGGGTCGCCGTCACCGAGGAACGCGGCGAGGACCCCAAGCGATGCGAGGAGCGCGAGAACACGAGTCTTCATTTCGGACCATCCCTTCTCCGCATTACTGGACAGTCCGAGCGCTCGGAGTGTGACAAAGTAAACAGTGCCTAGGAAAAAGTCAACGCACGTCGACGACCCCGCCGCGGTCGGCCTGCGGCTCAGGGAAGCCCGCGAGCGCGCCGGCCTGAGCCAGCGAAAGCTCGCGTTCGACGGCTGCTCTCCGGCCTACGTCTCGCGGGTCGAAGCGGGCGCTCGGATCCCCTCTGCCGCGGTGATCGCGGAGCTCGCCGCGCGACTCGGAGTGAGCGAATCCTGGCTCGCGACCGGCAAGGAAAACCTCGTCGGCGCGCTGCTACGCGATGCCGAGATCGCGCTTCGCCTCGACGACATGGACGAGGCGCGCCGCCTCTTCTCGAGCGCGCTCGACGAGGCGGCTGACGCCGCCGGACGCACGCGCGCGCTCGAGGGCCTCGCCGACATCGCGTTCCGGACTGGCAACCCGCGCCGCGCGATCTCGCTCGCGGAGGAGGCGCTCGCAGCCACCGACGATCGGCCCGAAGAGCGGCCCTCGCTAGCCGAGATGCTTGCGCGCGCGCATGCCGCGAACGGCGAGCTGGCTCCCGCGATCGCAGTGCTCGAGCGGTGCGTCGAGCGCTTCGCGAACGACCCGGTGCAGTTCGTCCGCTTCTCGGTGCTGCTCGGCGCCGCATTCACGGACGGCGGCAACTTCGCAGAGGCGGAACGCGTGATCGGCGGCGCCCTCGCGCGCGGGCGCGAGATCGCGGATCCCTACACGCGGGCTCGTCTGTACTGGTCGGAGTCGCGCCTCCTCCACGAGCAGGGAAGCCACGAAGCGGCCGAGGGCTATGCGCGAAAGACGCTCGAGACGCTACGCGCGACCGAGGACGAGTACGCGATCGCACACGTCCTGCAGATGCTCGCTCACATCACGCTCGACCTCGAGCGTCCGGGAGAGGCGCTCGAGCTCTTGCGCGAGGGCCGTGCGAAGATCGACGCGGTCGGAACGCCGCTCGAGATCGCCCAGTACCGGATCGAGGAGGCCCGAGCGCTTGCGGCGCTCGGTGAGCACGAGGAGGCGGCCGCGCTCGCGATGGAGCTGACGCAGCAGCTCGGCGACTCGCATCCCGTCGATGCCGGCCGCACGTACCTCGTGCTCGCACAGAGCCTGAGAGCTTCGGGTGACGGGGCCCGGGCGGTCGAGATCTACGAGCTTGCGATCGAGCTCCTCGAGAACCGACCGGCGTCGCGCTACATCGTCACCGCATACAAGGAGCTCGCAGCTCTCCTCAAGGAGCGGGGCGAGTCCGAGCAGGCCCTCGAGGTGCTCGAGCGGGCGCTGCGCGTCCAAGAGCAGGTCGGTCGGCGGCTCGTCTGACGAATCTGACCTATCGTTTCGGCGTGCATCTTCGTCTCGCGCTCGCAGCGCTCGCCGTCCTCGGCAGTGTCGTCGCCACCTCCGCCTCCGCGTCGGGGGACGCGAGCACGATCACCACGAACCTCCTGCTCGACCGGGTCCCGTTCAGGCCCGAGCTCGCCATGACCTCGGAGGAGCGAAGCCTCGGCCTCATGAACCGAGGAAAGGCGCCGCGGGACGGGATGCTCTTCGTGTTCCCGAACGACACGAGCGGCGGCTTCTGGATGAAGAACACGCTCGTTCCGCTCACGATCGTGTTCTTCGACCGCGACGGGAAGCGCGTGCGCAGGCTCTCGATGAAGCCTTGCCGAGTGGATTCGTGCCCGATCTACCACCCGAACCGCCGCTACCGCTTCGCGCTCGAGCTCCCGGCGTCGGACACGCGCGTCACGAACCTCCTCGGCCCGCTCGCGAAACTCACCCGGCTGAGCCGGCAGGCGGAGTGATGTCGATGAACGTGCAGCTTTCCGCAGCACCTCGGCTTCGCGGCCTCTTCCACCAGTACGCGTTCTTCGCTGCCACGGCGGCAGGGGTCACGCTCGTCGCGCTCGCCGAGGATGCGCGTGCGCGCATCGCCTGCGCGATCTATGCGGCGGCGCTGGCGGCGATGTTCGGTGCGAGCGCCCTATACCACCGCGTGCCGTGGCGCTCGATGCGGGCGCAGGCGTGGGCGCGCCGGATCGACCACTCGATGATCTTCGTCTTCATCGCCGGGAGCTACACGCCGTTCGCGCTGCTCGCGTTCACGGGAGTCGTGCCGGCGGTCGTCCTCGCCTGCGTGTGGGGAGGCGCGGCGCTCGGGATCGTCCTCAACGTGAGCTGGATCGACGCACCGAAGTGGGTGACGGCCCCCGTGTACCTGCTCGTCGGCTGGGTCGGCGTCATCGCCGCGCCGCAGATCTTCACCGAGCTCCACATCGCGTCTGCCGTGCTCATCGTCGTCGGCGGCGTCCTCTACACGCTCGGCGCGCTTGCGTACTCGACCCACTGGCCCGACCCGTTCCCCGCGACCTTCGGCTTCCACGAGGTCTTCCACGTCCTCGTCGTGGCGGCCGCCGTGTCGCAGTTCGTCGCTGTCTCGTTCGTCGCGCTCTAGCCGATGCGGGTCGCCGCCGGAGCCCTGCTCGTGCTGGCGCTTGCCGTGCCGCTCGGCGCGGCGGGCCAGGTGCCTGAGCCTGTCGTCGTGATCGACCCGGGCCACGACCTACGGGCGAACTCCGACACCGAGCCGATCGGGCCCGGGTCGTCGACGCTCAAGATCAAGGACGGAGGCGGGACGCGCGGTGTCGTCTCCGGGCTCGCGGAGCACGACCTCAACCTGCGCGTCTCGCTTCGGCTCAGGCCGCTGCTCGAGCGCGCGGGAGTGCGTGTCGTGATGACGCGAACACGCAACGCGGGCGCGAGCATGGGGAACATCGCGCGCGCCCGGATTGCGAATCGCGCCGACGCGAAGCTGTTCCTGCGGATCCACGCTGACGGCTCGAGCGATCCGAGCTCGCGCGGGACGCACACGCTCTATCCCGCGCTTCGCCGCGGCTGGACGAACGACGTCTACGGCGCGAGCAAGCGCGCCGCGCACACCGTCCAGGCCGATCTCGTCCGCGCGCTCGGCTTCCCCGACCGCGGCATCCAGGAGCGAAGCGACTTCACCGGGTTCAACTGGTCGGACGTGCCGGTGATCCTCGTCGAGATGGGCTTCATGACGAACCGCACCGACGACCGGCTGCTTGCGACTGCGCGTTACCAGCAGCGAGCTGCCGTCGGGCTCTGCCGCGGGACGATGCGCTTTCTCGGGCGCTCACCGGCCCGCTGCGGTTGAGCAGCGGTCAGATCGCCACAGGCGCCGCCGCCGGCGTCACCTGACGCACGGCCCGCAGAATCGCGAGCCCGAGCGCGACCCAGGCACCCTCGAACACGAAGAGGCCGATGTCGTGGATGGCGTGCTCGCCGCCTGCGAGCGCGACGACGATCCCGGCGACTGCGACGAGCGGAAGCACCCATGCTCGCCCGATGGCCCCGCGAAGATCGTGGGCGTAGAGCAGCTGGCCGGCGACGAGCAGGACAAAGCCGAGCGCGAACAGGATCCAGTTGCTCGGCAGGTCACCCGTCCGGACCTGCTCGACTCCGAGCTGGATCGCAAACAGCCCGAGAGACACGAACCCGCCGAGGGCAACGCGGATGCCGATCCTGCCCGCCCGGGACCCCGAGATCAGTTCGCGCAACCCGAGAATGGTGACTCCCATCGCCACGATCGCTGCGCACCCGAGGGCGATCCACAACACGCCGAGACGCGACGGCGATCCGAACAAGATCTCCCCGCCCTGACCGGCGAAGTAGAGCGCCCCCGCGAGGATCGACGCGACTCCGGTGCGGAACCCGGAGCGCGGCATGCGCTCAGCGCCAGTCGACGGAGACGACGTCGACGGGCTTCGCGAAGCCCTTCACCGTCTCCGCGCGCGGCTCCGACACCCGGAACGAGGAGCCCGCGCCGTCGAGCGTCTCGGCGCTGACGAGGATCTCGCCGGCCGTCGCCGCGGCGCCGATGCGCGCGGCGAGATGGACGCCCTGGCCGCCGTAGTCCGACGCGTCCGCGCCGGTGCGGAACGCCTCGCCCGCGTGGGCGCCGATGCGCACGTCGGGAGCGACGATCTCGTCGGCGAGCGCGCGCTGGATCCCGATTGCCGCCTCGACGGCGGCCTTCGGGCTCTCGAAGGAGGCGAAGAAGCCGTCTCCCGTCTTCTTGATGACCTCGCCGCCGCTGTCCACGATCCGCTCGCGGACGAGCGCGTCGTGGCGCTCGAGCAGCCTGCGCCACTTCTCGTCGCCGAGCGTCTCGAGCAGCTTCGTCGAGTCCACGATGTCGGTGAAGAGGAACGTGCGGCGCGTCCCGACCCGGCCGAGCAGCTCGTTCGCTCGCGCCTCGTCGACCTTTGCGCCGAGCCGCGCGAAGGCCCCGAGCGCGCCGTCGAGCTCGCCGAGCGCGGCCTGCTCGTCGCCGCGCCGACGGAGCGCGTTTCCGAGCAGCATCCGCGCCTGCGCGGTCTCGTACGGCGCGCCGACCTTCTGCCACTCGTCGCGCGCCTTTCGCAGGCTCTGAACGGCGCCGTCCCAGTCCTTCTCGGCGAGCTGGATGCGGCCACGCGCGACGTGCACGATCGCGTCGAACGCGGGCGCCCGGCGCTCGCCGATCTTGTACGAGTCGACGATTTCCTCGAGCTCGGTGGCGGCGGCACGAGCGGTCTTCAGGTCGCCGGCCGCGATCGCGACCTCGACCAGCGCGGGAAGCGCGCGAACGCGGTGGATCGGGGCCTCGACCTCCTCGAGCGCGTGCGTGATCCCCGCCAGAGCGCCGTCGACCTTCCCCTCGGCGAGACGGAGCAGGCCCAGGCCGGGCTGCGGGTTCTTCCCCCACTCGTTCGCGGTGCTGTAGGCCTCTTCCGCGCCGGCGAAGTCACCGCGACGACGGCGGATCTCCCCGATCTCGTAGTAGCCGCCGGCGGTGATGTAGCGATCGAAGTCGCGGAGCTCCTCGCAGGCTGCGACCGCCTGCTGCTCGGCTGCGGGCCAGTCGCCGCGCAGGCGCATGACCTCGGCACGGTGGAGCCGGCACGTCCCCGGGAAGCCGCTGACGTCGGCCTGGTCGCACCAGCGGTTCGCCGCCTCCGTCCACTCGGCGGCGCGGCGGAAGTCGCCGACGTCCTGGCACGAGCTGATCGTCATGCAGTAGATGAGCCCCGTCGAGAACGGCTTGAGCTCGCCGCATACGGCTGCCGCGCTCGTCTCGTCGTGGAGCTTCAGCCCCTGCTCGACGTCCCCGCTCACGAGCAGCGCCCGCGCCTTGCCGGAGAGAGCGAGCATCTGGATGTCGCGGTCGCCGATGCGCTTGCCGAGCTCGTACGTCTCGTCGAAGAGCTCGATCGCCTTCGGGAGGTCGCCCTCGGCCATGAGCGCGGTCATGGCGCCGTAGAGGATGATCCGGCCGTGCTCGACGGACTCGGGCAGGTCTTCGAGCAGCCGCGTGGCCGTCGCGAACCAGCCCTGAGAGACCGCGTACGCGGCGCGGCCTTCGTAGTCCCACGAGAGCGTGAGCGCGACGCGGGCGGCTGCGAGCTTGTCGCCGGCGGCCGAGTAGCCGGCGAACGCCTTCTCGCGCTGCGCGATCGCGTCGTCGAGCTTGCCGCTCCACCAGGCCGCGTCTCCGTAGAGCTCGTGGTCCTCCGGACCGAGCTCTGACGGCTCGACGCCCGAGAACGCCTCGAAGCTCGCCCGCCAGGCCTGGCGGGCCGAGGCGTCGCGTGCCGCAGCGAGTGAGTCGAGCACCTGAGCCATGATCCCCGGATCGCATTGTCACAGGCGTTACGCCCTGCCGCCAGTGCGGCTGCCCGAACTCCCGCCTCCAGGTAGCTTCCCGGCCATGAGCGACGACGAGAAGCGCGACGAGGAGAAGCCGAAGAAGCCCGACCACGAGCCGCCGGCGGGCGCGGAGACGACGGGAACCTGGACGGGCGGGCCGACTCCGATCGAGTACACGGCGAGCGCGGCCTGGTTCGTGCTCCGGAAGAAAGAGAAGCCTGCGGCCGAGATCTTCTCCGTGTCGTACGTCGCCCAGCGCGACGGCGACGGCGACGCCGAGCGGCCGGTCACCTTCGTCTTCAACGGAGGGCCGGGCGCGTCGTCCGCGTTCCTGCACATGGGCGCGGTCGGCCCGAAGCGGGTCGACTTCCCGCCGGACGGCACGCTGCCCGCGATGCCGCCTCGGCTCGTGCAGAACGAGGCCTCGTGGCTCGGCTTCAGCGACCTCGTGTTCGTCGATCCCGTCGGCACCGGCTTCAGCCGCGTGATCGAGAACGAGAAGAAGGGCGACGAGAAGGAGAAGAAGGAGGACGCGACTCGACCCCAAGGAGTTCTTCGGCGAGAAGCGCGACCTCGAGTCGATGTGCGAGTTCATGAGCCGGTGGCTCTCGGGCCGGCGGCGCTGGGGCTCACCGGTCTTCATCGCCGGCGAGAGCTACGGCGGTTACCGGGTCGGCCGGCTCGCGCGGATGCTCCAGGAGACGACCGGCATCGGCCTCAACGGCGCCATCCTCATCTCACCCGCGCTCGAGATCACGGCGCTCGGCGGGACGGACTACGACATCGTCGGCTGGGTCGACCGCGTTCCCACGATGGCTGCAGCCGCGGTGCATCACGGCCGCTCGCGCGCCTTCCCGGCAGGCGCCCCGCTCGAGGAGGTGCTGAGCGACGCCGAGGAGTTCGCGACCGGCGACTACGCCTCGTTCCTCGCGCGCGGCGCGGCGATGCCGGCCGACGAGCGGGACCGCATCCTGACGCGTTTCGCCGATCTCATCGGGCTCCCGGTCGAGCTCGTCGTGCGCTCCGAGGGCCGCATCGGGATCCGGGTCTTCTCGCGCGAGCTCCTCCGCGACCAGCGGAAGATCGTCGGCCTCTACGACTCGACGATCACGGCGACCGACCCGTTCCCGGACCGCGATCCCTTCGAGGGCCCGGACCCGACGCTCTCCGGCCTGAGCCCGGCGTACACGATGGCCGTGAACCGGCTGCTGCGCTCCGAGATCGGCGTCGAGACCGACCGCGAGTACACGCTGCTCTCGCTACGAGGCGTTCAACGCCTGGAAGATCGACACGGAGCACCACGCGTTCCAGCCGCCGCCCGGCGCCACGGACGACCTGCGCTACGGGATGTCGCTGAACCCGCACATGCACACGTTCCTCACCCACGGCCTGTACGACCTCGTCACGCCGTACTACGCGAGCGACCGCCTCCGGAACCTCATGCGGCTCGATCCCGAGATGTCGGATCGGCTGACCGTTCGGCACTTCGGCGGCGGCCACATGTTCTACGCGTGGGAGACGAGCCGGCACACGTTCTCGGAGGCGATCGAGAAGTTCGTGACCGAGGCGATTCCCGCCTAACCCAGCTCGTTCTCGCTCACGTACTCGGCCGCGAGGCGCTTCGGCGCCTGGATGAGCCAGGCGTCCTCGAGCCGCTCCGTGAGCTCGTCCCGCTCGATCGCCTCCAACCGGATCTGCAGACCCGGATAGCCGGCGTAGTGCGGGCTCGTGAAGTAGACGCCCGGGTTCGCGTCGAGGAACAGCTGCTTCTCGTCCCGGTCGACCCGGACTGCGAGCCCGCCGCCGTCGCGCTCGCGGGCCGCCCACGCGAAGAGCTTGCCGCGCACGCGCCACGCCGCCCGTCCCTGCGACGACTCCTCCACCTCGGGGAAGGCGGAGACGATCTCGCGAACGTCGTCCCAGCCGGCCACAGCGGGAGGCTACTCGGCTGGGCGGCGTTGACGCGGCCGCGAGAAGGTCGTAGCGTCGATCACATGATCGAGGTCGTCGACGGCGTCGGGCACTCGGAGACGATCGCGCGGATCTCGTCGGACGTGACGCGGTGGATGACGAGGCTCCCGGAACGGATAGACCAGTACCGCGCCCACATGCCGTCCTTCCGCAACTGGCTCGCTCTCGTCGACGGCGAGCCGGTCGGCGAGGGATTCTGCCTCGAGCCGCCCGACATGAAGGAGAGCTCGGCGGCGTTCGGCGAGATCTGCGTGCTCCCGGAGGCTCGGCGGCGAGGTGTCGGCACGGCTCTGTTCGTGGAGATCACCGCGCACGCCCGCTCGCTCGGCAAGACCGATCTCGAGGTGGTCGCTTTCGATGACGATCCGGACGGTGTCGGCTTTGCAGAGCGACGAGGCTTCACGTGCGTGAGCCGCATTCGCGGGCTTCGCCTTCCTCTGGCCGGCATGACGCCTCCGGCGGTCGTAGCGCCCGAGGGCATCACGATCACGACGCTGGCCGATCGTCCGGACCTCGCGCACGGCGTCTGGGAGGTTGCGGCCGAGGCCATGCCGGACATCCCGATCGACAGCGACGTCCCGATGCATCCGGGGAGCTTCGAGGACTACCAGGCGCTCACCCTGGAAGGGGCGCGCTACATGCCGGACGCCACGTTCGTCGCGCTCCACGACGGCGAGGCGATCGGCTTTGCGCAGCTCGCGTGGGACGACCGCGCGCGCGGCATCGCGGACCACGACATGCTCGCCGTCCGCCGGGCGTTCCGGGGCCGCGGCGTCGCCGGAGCCCTCAAGGCTGCGCAGATTGCCTGGGCGATCGAGCACGGGCTCACCGAGCTTCGAACGGGGAACGAGGAGCGCAACACTGCGGCTCGCGCGGTCAACGCGAGGTATCCGTACGAGCCGATGCCCGACGCGCTCGTGCTTCGCGGCCCTCTGCCTCCCGCCGCGGAAGCCTGATCAGACCGGGACGGTCGCGGCTTCGCCCTCGCCGATGGCGACGACGTCGCGCCGGCTGAGGAGCAGGAAGAGCAGGACGGCCGCGACCGCGATGAGCACGGCGCTGCCGAAGTACGCGACGTGGAATCCGTCCACGAGCGCCTGCGCCTGCTCGTCCGAGTGACGGCTCGCCGGCGCCCACGCCGGCCAGCGTGTCCTCGGTCGCGTTCACCGCCAGCGTGGAGAGGATCGCGAGCCCGAGCGCGCCGCCGATCTGCTGCGACGTGTTGAAGAGCCCTGACGCGAGGCCGGCGTCCTCACCCGGGATGCCGCTGGTGGCGATGAGCGTGACCGGCACGAACGTGAGCCCCATCCCGATCGACGCGAGGATGATCCCCGGCAGGAGGTCGGTGACGTACGACCCGCCCGGCTGGAGCCGCAGTGAAGAGCAGCATCCCGACGATCGCCATCGCCATCCCGATCAGCGGCAGCTCGCGGGCGCCGACCCTCGCCACGAGCCCCTGCGAGAGCCCGGCGCCGACGATGACCCCGGCCGTGAAGGGAAGGAAGGCGAGGCCGGCCTCGAGAGGCGAGTAGCCGAGGACGCGCTGGAGGTAGAGCGTGTTGAAGAAGAACATCGCGAACAGCCCCGCTGCGACGAAGAACATCGCGACGTTCGCGGCGCGGATCGTGCGCACGCGGAAGATCGAGAGCCGCACGAGCGGCTCGATCGAGCGGCGCTCGATGAGGATGAACGCCGCGAGCAGCAGCAGCGAGATCCCGCCGACGACGATCGTGTGCGCGGAGGCCCAGCCCTTCTCCTGCGCCTTGACGATCGCGTAGACGAGGATGACGAGCCCGCTCGTCACCGTCACGGCGCCCGCGACGTCGAACGCCTTGTGCGCCCGCACGTCCTTCGACTCGGGCACGTACCGGAGCGCGGCGACGAACACCGCGATCCCGACGGGCACGTTGACGAAGAAGATCCAGGGCCAGGAGAACGCGTCGACGAGGATCCCGCCGAGCAGGAGCCCTGCGGCGGCGCCGCCGACCGCGATCGCGGCCCAGACGCTCATCGCCTTGTTCCGCTCCGGGCCTTCCTCGAAGGTCGTCGTGATGATCGAGAGCGCCGCCGGGGCGATCAGCGCGCCGCCGAGGCCCTGCAGGCCGCGCGCGACGATGAGGAACTCGGAGCTCGGCGCGAGCCCGTTCAGGAGCGACGCCACCGAGAAGATCACGACGCCGACGAGGAAGACGCGCTTGCGGCCGATCAGGTCGCCCGCGCGCCCGCCGAGCAGCAGGAAGCCGCCGAAGACGAGCGTGTACGCGTTCACGATCCACTGGAGGTCCGCGTCCGACATCTCGAGGTCGGCCTGGATCGACGGCAGCGCGACGTTCACGATCGTCGCGTCGAGGATGACCATGAACTGCGCCATGCACACGAGCACCAGGACGAGCCACGGGTTGACGCCGTGGCCGTGCGCCATCGGGCGGGGAGCGGCCAGCTCGCTCATGAGCCGGGCAATCTAGCGACCCAGATAACGGCTCTGCGACGGCAGGCGTAGAGAGTTCGGCAGGATGCGGCTCATGGCCGAGTCGGTCTGGGACTACCCTCGCCCGCCGCGCGTCGAGCTCACGGATCGCCGGATCCGCGTCGTGCTCGGCGGCGAGACGATCGTCGACACACGGCGCGCGCACCGCGTCCTCGAGACGAGCCACCCGCCCGTCTACTACGTGCCCGCGGAGGACGTGGCTCCCGGCGCGCTCGAGCCTTCCGGCGGCCGCACGACTTTCTGCGAATGGAAGGGGACGGCGTCGTACTTCGACGTCTCGGCCGGCGGCAAGCGGGCGGAGCGCGCCGCCTGGACGTATCGGGAGCCGATTCCGGGATTCGAGGCGATCAAGGACGCGGTCGCGTTCTACCCGGCGCTCATGGACGACTGCTTCGTCGACGACGAGCGAGTCGAGCCCCAGCCGGGCGGTTTCTACGGCGGCTGGGTCACGTCGGATGTGATCACCGATTCCCTAGGATGACCGGCGTGCAGGGATCGGCAGGCAGCGCGACCCTCGCGGTCGAGGCGCAGATCGAGCAGTACCGCGTCGAGCTCACGGCGTACTGCTACCGCATGCTCGGATCGGTCGACGCGGAGGACGCCGTACAGGAGACGTTCATCCGCGCCTGGCGCGCGTACGACAGCTTCGAGGGGCGCTCGTCGCTTCGCTCGTGGCTCTACAAGATCGCGACCAACGTCTGCCTGGACATGCTCGAGAGCCGCAAGCGGCGCGCGAGGCCGATGGATCTCGGCCCGTCTCGCGAGCCCGTCGTCGAGAACGCGAGCATCCTCCCGGAGGTGACATGGATCGAGCCGATGCCCGACGGTCGCGTCGTCCCGGAGGGCGACCCGGCCGCGGTCGCGGAGTCGCGTGAGTCGATCCGCATCGCCTTCGTCGCTGCGCTCCAGCTCCTCCCGCCGAAGCAGCGCGCGGTTCTCATCCTCTGCGAGGTGCTCCGCTGGCAGGCGTCGGAGGTTGCGGAGCTCCTGGAGACGAGCGTCGCCTCGGTCAACAGCGCGCTGCAGCGGGCGCGCGCGACGCTCGAGGCGAGCGAGGTGAGCTCCTCGACGGCCTCGCCGTCCGTGGACGCCGCCGACGCCGAGCTCCTCGCGCGGTACGTGCAGGCGTTCGAGAGCTACGACATGGACGCGCTCACGTCTCTGATCCACGAGGACGCGACCCAGTCGATGCCGCCGTACGAGCTCTGGCTCTCAGGACGCGACGACATCTTCACGTGGTGGTTCGGCCCCGGTATCACGTGCCGCGACTCGCGCGTCATCCCGACGGTGGCCGCGAACGGCGCTCCGGCGTTCGGGCAGTGGCGCCCGGTGCCCGGCGGCGAGGGCTACGAGCCGTGGGCGCTGCAGGTGATCGAGATCGAGAACGGCAAGATCGTCGAGCTCACGTTCTTCCTCGATACCGAGAGGGTCTTCCCGCTCTTCGGGCTCCCGCTCGAGTACGACGAGGCGCTTCGTAGCGCTGGGGTCAGGCTTTAGCCTGACCCCGGTTTGAGGTTTCCGCGGCGAACACCCAACACCGGGTCAAGCTGAAGCCTGACCCCGGCCCCCTGGTCAGCGGCTCGTGTGGGCGAGGATCGCCGGGACCACCTGATCCCAGAGCGGGCGCGGCGGCACCTGGTGGCCCATTCCTTCGAGCGCTAGCAGCCGGGCGTTCGGGATCTCGGCCGCGAGCGCTTCCCCGTGGGCGATCGGGAAGAGCGGGTCCTCGGTCCCGTGGAGCACGAGCGTCGGCGCCGTGATGTCGCTGAGCCGTCCCTGGACGGGCTCCCCCGTCGTCGAGCACGAAGTGGTTGGTCATGCTCGACTCCATGTTCACCGTCCGGTCGACGACCCTCGAGACGAGTGCCGCGGAGCTCGCCCTCATCGGACGGGATCGAGCCCTCGTACGCGCGTAAGTCGTCGAGGAAGTAGTCGATCACGGCGGCCCGGTCCGACCAGTCGGGAGGCGGCGGAGGATCGGCGAAGCGCGCGGCGAGCTCCGGCGGCGGGAGCCCGGTAGCGTCGGGCCCGCCCGACACGGCGCTGCTCGTCGCGATGAGCGTAAGCGACGCGATGCGCTCCGGATACGCGCGCGCCGCCTGCTGGGCGATGCCGCCGCCCATCGAGACCCCGACGAGATGTGCCCGCTGGATCCCGAGCTCGTCCAGCAACGCGATCGCGTCGCCGACGAGATCCGCGCCCGTGTAGCCGGGATCGCCCGGCGGGTAGCTCACCGACTGCCCGGTGTCCCGCAGGTCGTAGCGGACGACGAATCGCGGGCCCGCGGCGAGCAGCTCGCAGAAGTCGTCCTCCCACCAGTCCATCGAGCTCGCGCCGCCGGAGATGAGCAGGATCGCGGCGTCCGCCGAGTCGCCGAAGGTCTCGACGCAGAGGTCGACGCCGTTCGCATCGAGTCTCGTGCGTGTCACTCGGTCAGCACGTCACGGAGGCCCATGAAGTCGAGGAGCGCGAGCAAGTCGGGACACGCGCCGCGAAGCTGCATCCGGCAGCCGCTGCGGCGCGTGGCCAGCTGAAGGCGCGCGAGCGCGTCCACCGTCACGGCATCGCACTCGGCGTCGCGGACGTCGCAAAGCACGGTGTCCGCTCCCGCCACGTCGACCAGCCGGCAGGCACGGTCGCACAGCGCGGGAAGGTCCGCGCGCGTGACACGTCCGCGAATCGCGAACGCCACCGACCTGACCGGTGTGCCGCTCATCGAACACGTAGACCGCCCGGTCGCGCGGAACTCATCGGCGATTCGCTTCGTGTCCGCAATCCAGATCGGAACGACCGAGTTACAAGATCGAAACAGGACAGGCGCTCAGCAGCGGTACGGCCGTCGCTACGGTCTCCGGAGTCCACCGCAGGACGGAAAACTCGTGCTAGCCGTACTGCGTAGGGCACATCGCGTGGCGCAGACTCGAAGTCTCCACCGATGAGTTTCGGAATCCGTGCGCAGTCTGAAGCGAAAGCTCACCTGAGAGAGGGGTAGGACCGATGACGGAGCAGCAGACCTCGAACGGCGAAAGACGGGCGGCTCACGAGCGCCTTTCGACGGGAGCGCTCGCCGGCATGATGCGTGCGTTCGCGGCCCACCCCTGGCGCGTCGTCGTCAGCTGGCTCGCGATCATCGCAGTCCTGATCGTCGCGGTCGGGAGCATTTGGGGGGAGCCTGAAGGACGAGTTCTCGATTCCCGGCTCCGACACGCAGCGGGCGACCGACCTCATCGAGGCGGAGTTCGTCGAGGAGCAGGGCGGTGTCCTGAACCTCGTCTTCGCGGCGCCCCGAGGGGCGAGCGCCTCGACACGCCCGAGCGCAAGGCGGCGATCGAGGAGGCGATCGCGCGAGCTGAAGACCGACGAGTTCGCGCCGACCGGCGACGGCGCCGGACGGCGACGCCGGCATCACGAGCGTCGGCGATCCCTTCGACGACAACACGTTCTCCGACGACGGGCGGATCGCGTACGCGGAGGCCCAGTTCGACCGCGTCATCTACACGGAGGACCGCCCGCAAGTCGAGGCCGTGCAGGAGGCCGTGCGCGAGACGGTCGAGCCGGCCGGCGTCGCCGTCGAGTTCAACGGCGACGCCGAGTTCCCGCCGATCGAGCAGGGAATCCAGGAGGTCCTTGGCCTGCTTGCGGCGCTGATCGTGCTCCTGATCGTCTTCCGCACGCTCGTCGCGGGACTGATTCCCGATCGCGCTCGCACTCGTCGCGTTGATGACGGCATTCCTGCTCCTCTTCATCGTCGCGGGCTTCACCGACATCAACACGATTACGCCGCTGCTCGTCTCGATGATCGGGCTCGGCGTCGGCATCGACTACTCGCTCCTCATCGTCACGCGCTTCCGGCAACTCCTGCACGAAGGGCTGTCGCCGCGCGACGCCGCGGCGGAGGCCGGCGCGTCCGCCGGCCGCGCCACGATCTTCGCGGGCTTGACGGTCGCGATCTCCGTCAGCGGCCTGGCCTTCTTCGGCCTCGACTTCGTCACGAAGCTCGGCGTCGGCTCGGCGCTCGGCGTCCTGACGACCGTCCTCATGGCGAACTCGCTGCTCATCGCGGTCCTCGCGAAGCTCGGCGCAAGGCGGCGACGGAAGTCATTCGTTCCACATCATGTTCGGCATTCTCACGCTCGGTCTCTACTGGCTCGTACTGGGCGTACAAGACGCACAAGACCGACCAAGGAGCGGACTGGGCAGGGCCTGGGCGGTCCCCTCGGCCTCGTCCTCTGGATCCTGTTCTATCCCATCAACGCTTTCGTCGATCCCGTCGCGAGATCGGCGCGGATGTACCGAGCAGGCCGGGTTGGAGACCACGACTGACGCGGCTGGACGGGCCTCTGGCTCTTCCCGTTCGGCCTCCTCATCGTCCCGGCGTTCGTCTGGTGCGTGGAAGGTCCAGCGGGCGATGAACCGCTTCCTCGACAACGACGCGGACATCGCCCAGCCGGCGCCTGGCATCGACCGCCTGAAGGTGCCGTTCCTGCGCCAGATCGACGACTCGGAAGCCGCGCGCGAGCGGACGCTCATCGCACGCTGGGGCCGGTTCGTGACGAGGAACCACAAGCCGGTCTTCGTCGTCGTCCTGCTCGTCGCTGATCGTGCTCGCGGGCGACGTCGGCGCTCGTCCGGCTCGGCGCCTCCGACCAGGGCACGCAGCCGACCGAGCAGACGGCGCGGCGCGCATACGACCTGCTGGCGGAGGGCTTCGGCCCCGGCTTCAACGGGCCGATCCCGATCGTCATCGACGTGAACGGGGACGCCGAGGCGCCGCAGCGCGTCTACGAGGGCGTGCGGAACCTCGACGGCGTCGCGTCCGCGGGGGAGCCGCAGTTCAACGACGAGGAGACGGTCGCGATCGTCTTCGTGACACCCGACTCGGCGCCGCAGGACGTGGAGACGGAGGAGCTCGTCGACCGGCTCCGCGGCGAGGTCGTGCCCGCCGCAACCGAGGGCAGCGACGCGGCCGTGTACGTCTCCGGCCTGAACGCCGCGTTCATCGACATCGGCGACCGGATCATGGAGCGGCTGCCGCTGTTCCTGCTCTACATCATCGGCGTCACGTTCATCGTGCTCGCGATGGCGTTCCGGTCGATCGTGGTCTCGCTGACCGCCGCGGTGACGACGATCCTGTCGGCGTTCGTCGGGTTCGGCGTGCTCACGCTCGTCTTCCAGGAGGGCTACCTGCTCGACGTCATGGGCCTCGACCAGACCGGCCCGATCGAGACGTTCGTGCCGCCGATCGCCTTCGCGATCCTGTTCGGCCTCTTCATGGACTACATGGTCTTCCTCATGAGCCGGATCCGGGAGGAGCACGTGCACGGCCTGAACACCCGTGAGGCCGTCGAGCACGGCATGGCCGCCATCGGCCGCGTCGTCGTCGCCGCCGCGCTCATCATGGGCACGGTCTTCGCGGCGTTCATCCTCACGTCCGACCGCATCTCCAAGGAGTTCGGCCTCGTGCTCGCGGTCGCGATCCTCGCGGATGCGCTCGTCGTGAAGATGACCCTCGTGCCGGCCTTCTTCACCTGGCTCGGCGAGAAGACCTGGTACATGCCGCGCTGGCTCGACAAGCTGCTCCCGAACATCACGATCGAGCCGCCGCACGACGGCGAGCGGGCGCGCGAGCGCGTGCCTGCGCCGCAGCCCGAACCGCGCGAAGCCTGACCCTTAGACGCGGCTCAGGCCGGCGGCCTTCGGGCCCGCCGCGCCTCCGGGCTGCGACCGATGAGTTTCGCGCCCCCCAGGCGTCTCAACAGCAGACAACGGAACTGCGAAAGGAACGAAACCACATGACCTTCGCCGACTCCCGAACCCGCTGGCTCGCACTCCTCGTCCTCTGCCTGGGCGACCTGATGATCGTGCTCGACGTGACCATCGTCGGCGTCGCTCTGCCGTCGATCCAGGAGGACCTCGGGTTCTCGGACGAAGGGCTGGCGTGGGTCGTCAATGCGTACCTGATCACGTTCGGCGGGTTCCTGCTCCTCGGCGGCAGGCTCGGCGACCTCTTCGGGCATCGGCGCCTGTTCCTCGCCGGCATCGCGCTCTTCACCGTCGCCTCGGCGGTCTGCGGTCTGTCGACCTCGCAGGAGATGCTCGTCATCGCGCGCGCCGTGCAGGGGCTCGGCGCCGCGGTCGTCTCGGCCGTCGCTCTCTCGCTGATGATGACGCTGTTCACCGAGCCTGCCGAGCGGGCGAAGGCGATGGGCATCTTCGGCTTCGTCGCCTCCGGCGGAGGCTCGCTCGGTGTTCTTCTCGGCGGAGTCCTCACCGACGTCCTCAACTGGCACTGGATCTTCCTCGTCAACGTTCCGGTCGGGATCCTCGTCGTCGTTCTCACGTTCGCGATCGTTCCGGGCGCGCGCGTCTCCACCGGCGCACAGCGCCTGGACGTCGCGGGCGCCGTGACGGTGACCGCTGCGCTGATGATCGCGGTCTACGCGATCGTGAACGGAAACGACGTCGGCTGGATCGACGGCTCGCACGCTCGGCCTGCTCGGCGCGGCGGCTGTGCTGCTCGCGACGTTCCTCGTGATCGAGTCGCGCGCCCGCTCGCCGCTCGTGCCCCTCGGCCTCTTCCGGCTGCGGAACATCGTCGTGTCGAACGTCGTCGGCGTCCTCTGGGCGGGCGCGATGTTCGCGTGGTTCTTCCTCTCCGCGCTCTACCTGCAGCTCGTGCTCGGGTACAGCCCGCTCGAGGTCGGCCTGGCGTTCCTGCCGGGGAACCTGGTCATGGGCGCGATGTCGATCGGCCTCTCCGCGATGCTCGTCATGCGCTTCGGGATCCGGCTGCCGCTCGCAGCCGGCCTCGGGCTCGCGGCGATCGGGCTCCTGCTCTTCGCGCGCGCGCCGGTCGACGGGAACTTCGTCGTCGACGTCCTTCCGGCGATGATCCTGCTCGGTCTCGGAGCGGGCATGGCGTTCAACCCGGTGCTCCTCGCCGCGATGAGCGACGTCGAGCCGCAGTGACGCCGGCCTGGCGTCGGGCGTCGTCAACACCTCGTTCATGATGGGCGGCGCGCTCGGCCTCGCGGTGCTGGCGTCTCTCGCCGCGTCGCGGACGGACAGCCTGCTCGACTCGGGCGAGAGCTCGCTGGACGCGCTCACCGGCGGGTACCACGCGGCGTTCCTCGTCGGCGCGCTCTTCGCCGGCGGCCGCGGCCGTGATCGGAGCGCTCCTCCTCAAGCCGAGCGCGGCGCCGGCGATGGACCTGCACGGCGAGCCCGCGGCAGAGGCCGCGTGATGGAACTCTGGGGTCAGGCTTTAGCCTGACCCCGGTGTTGGGTGTTCGCCGAGCAAACCTAAGACCGAGGTCAGGCGGAAGCCTGACCCGCAAGGAGGCGCTGACATGGACTTCAAGCTCGAGCTCGTCCTGATCCCGGTCGCGGACGTCGATCGCGCGAAGGCGTTCTACGAGCAGGCCGGATTCGCCGTCGACGTCGACACCTCGCCGACGCCGGAGTTCCGCATCGTCCAGCTGACGCCGCCCGGATCGTCGTGCTCGATCACGATCGGCAAGGGGATCACGACCGCGGAGCCCGGCTCGTACCGCGGCACGCACCTCGTCGTCACCGACATCGTGGCCGCGCGCGAGGAGCTCGTCGGCCGCGGCATCGAGGTCAGCGAGATCAGGCACTTCGACCGCGAGAAGGGCGAGTGGCAGCCCGGGCCCGGATCCGGACCGCAGCGACTACAACTCGTTCGCCGACTTCGCCGATCCCGACGGCAACACCTGGGTCATCCAGGAGTCGAACCGCTTCGCGTAAAGGTCAGCCGCCGGCTCGGGTCGCGCGGTGGAGCCGAACCGAGCGGGTGATGCCCTTGAGCGGCACGTCGCCGACGAGCTCGAACTGGACGTCGACGGCTCCAGCGCCGAGCCTCGCCTCCTCGCTCACGAGCACTTCATGCGGTCTCGCCTGGTCGGCGATCCGGGACGCGATGTTCACGGTCCGCCCGAAGTAGTCGCCCTCCTGCGCGACGACGGCGCCGGCGTTGATCCCGATCCGCGCCGGCACGGAGATCGCCTTGTCCGTCTGCTCGACGAGGTCGAGCGCGCTCAGGATGGCGCCGGCTGGGTGATCGAAGTGGAACATGACGCCGTCGCCGAGCCACTTCACTGGCCGGCCACCGTGGTCGAGCGCGGCGCCCTGCACGATCGCCGCGAGCTCCGCCGCAACTTCGGCCGCCGCCTCGTCGCCGCGCTGCTCCGTGATCTCCGTGTACCCCGTCAGGTCGAGGAACGCGATCGCCGGTGGCTGCCTCGGATGCGACGGGATCAGGCCGCTCTCCTCCAGGAATCCCTCGGTCTCGCCGACGAAGTACTCGATGAGGGTGCGCTCGCGATGCCGGCGCTGGAGCCAGGGAACGATGCCGGCCACCAGCTGGGTGTAGCCGGCGCCCTTCTCGAAGGTGATCCGGTCCTGCTCGCCATGCGGCACGTCCCACGTCGCCACACGCGCGCGCACAGTCCGATCGAAGAACTCGATCCCGGCGGCGACCAGGCGCTGCATCGTCCCTCCATAGAGCCGGGCGAAGCGCGAGAGGTCGTCCTCGTCCGCGAGGTCGAGCCTCGTCACGAGGAGCGTGAGGATCTCCGCGTCCTCCTCACGCACGCGGTCGTCGGCGGGCGGCGGCAGGCCGAGCTCGGCGCTCAGACGCCGCATCAGCTCCGGCGAGCGGCCGAGCCGCGTACCAAGCTCCTCGTAGGTCTCCGACAGCGCCACCGGCTCGGGCATGAAGAGGCCGAGGGGGAACGTGAGCTCGCCCGAATTCACACCGCGTGCGACGGCCTCGAGCGGGATGCCGGCGCTCTCGAACGCATCCATGAGTCGCGCGACGTAGACGTCCGAGGACGGGAAGAGCTCGTCCTCGCCCGCGTCGAGCAGGCCGAGCTGCTCGAGCCGGCGGATGTTCTCGAGGCCGCACGGGATGAGCTCGGCGAGCTCCTGCGCCGGGATCCTCTTCACGCTCTCCTACAGCTGCTCGTCGAGCATGAGCTCCATCGTCTGGACACTCGCGCGGCGGCCGGAGCCGTCCGGCGGCGTCAGGCTGTCGAGCGCCTCGTGGACGCGCTTCGCGTCCTCGGCGTTGTCCGTGAACGTCAGATCGAACGTCACGCCCGTGTCGCGGTCGGCGACCGAGATGACGCGCCGCACGCACTCGCGCAGCGTGTCGAACACCTCGTCCGACATGAATTCCGGCTTCTCGTTCGCGCGCAGCATCTTCCGGAACTGCGCGTAGTCCTCGTCGATCCGAGAGCTGTCCACGCCCTCGAACTTGGCGATCCGAACGTGCATCTCCTCCTCCTCGTCGTTGGCCCTGCTCTTGACCGTAACACCGGTCCGCATGACGCCGGTAGCGTGGGTCGCAGGCTCCCGAGGAAAGGACTGAGCGATGGATTGGAAGCTCGAGCTGGTCGCGATCCCGGTCTCCGACGTCGATCGCGCGAAGGCGTTCTACACCGAGCAGGCCGGCTTCAACGCCGACCACGACCACGCCGTGAGCGACGAGATTCGCTTCGTGCAGCTGACGCCGCCCGGCTCGGCGTGCTCGATCACGATCGGCAAGGGCGTCACCGACGCGCCTCCCGGCTCGGTGAAGGGGATGCAGATGGTCGTGTCCGACATCGAGGCCGCGCATGCGGAGCTCGCTGGTCGCGGCGTCGACGTCAGCGACGTCCAGGACTTCCCGTGGGGGAGGTTCGTGTTCTTCAACGACCCGGACGGCAACGCGTGGGCCGTGCAGCAGCTGGTCCCGCAGGGGTCGTAGTGATCGCGAACCGCTCGATGCCGGAGGCGTCGGTGATCCCGGTGCTCGCGTACCCGGACGTCAACGAGGCCGCCGACTGGCTCGGCGAGGCGTTCGGCTTCGAGGTGCGGCTGCGCATCGGCACGCACCGGATCCAGCTCGTCTACGGGGCCGGAGCCGTCGTCGCTGCCCAGGGAGTGGTGGGGGACACGTCGACGCACTCCGTCCTCGTGCGGGTCGAGGATGCCGACGCCCATCGTGAGCGTGCAGCGGCGGCCGGCGCGAGCATCGTCAGCCCGCCGGCCGACTACGAGTACGGCGAGCGCCAGTACACCGCCGAGGACATCGCCGGCCACCGCTGGACGTTCTCCCAGTCGCTCGCCGACATCGACCCGGCGGACTGGGGCGGCGAGCTCGTCGCGCTGGAGCGCTAGTTACAACTTGGAACTAAGTACAGCGTCTTCGTTCCGAAGCGGCCTTTGAAGCAACCCTAGGTGCAGGTGTTCGGTGGTGGCCTCCCGGCGAAGCGGTCGGCGATCCAGCTCGCCACGTCGGGAGCGGCCACGTTCCCCGTGAGCAAGTGACCTCCGGGGTAGAGACGGAGCTCTACGGTCTCTCCCCTCTCGCAGAGCCGGTCGACGAAGCGCTCGGTGACGGCCGGATCGACGATGTGGTCGTCGCGGCTCTGCACGATGAGCATCGGCACGTCCGTCGGTGCAGCGCCCGGCGTGTTGTCTTCGGCGATCGTCTTCCAGGGCTCGACCTCCCACACGGGCGTGTGCAGGAAGGTCAGCCCGAGCACGAGCGCGCTCGGCACCGAGGCCAGGATCTGCTTCTGGTTGTAGAGGCAGTTCTCGGCGATGCGTGCGATGAACGGGCGCGAAGCCGGCGTCGCGATCTGGTCGAGGTCGGCGTCGTCGTACACCTGCTCCCACGAGTGGAGCGCCATCGCGATCAGGATCTTGCCGACCCTCGTCTCGATGTTGACCTTGAACAGGTCGACGAGATTCGGCACCGGAGCCCCCGCGGCGACGCCGCGGAGCCGGAGTTCGGGCGCGTAGCCGGCCGCGAGCTGCCCGCTGAAGACCGACGCGTGACCGCCCTGCGAGTGGCCCCAGGTCACGAACTCGTCACCGGCGTCCGCCTCCGCGAGGTTGCGCGCGGCGCGCACCGAGTCGAGTGTGTTCATCGCCTCCGACTCGCCGACGAGATACGGGTGCGGGTCGGGCGTCCCGAGACCCTGGTAGTCGCTCGTGGCGATCACGTAGCCCGCGTCGAGGAGCGCGTCGCCGCCCTCGAGAAAGAGCGGGTGGAGAGATGGCGGGGCGAGGGACGGCGCACACCTGCTCGTGACGCCGACCGTCCCGTGCGTGTACGCGACCACCTGGCGGCCGTCCGCGGGCGGCTCGCCGTCCGGCACGAGGATCAACCCGCTGGCCGCGGTCGGCTCTCCGTCGTAGCCCGTCGACGTGTAGAGGACGCGGTAGGTCGTCGCCTCCGGCTGGTAGCCGTCGACGATCTCGGTCCGGACGATCGTCCCCGGCGGGCCGTCGGGCAGCGGCGACGGGACCGCATAGAAGTCCCCGGGCTCGTCGGGGGCAGCGCGGTCGATCGCGACGCTGATTGCCATCGCGCCGAGTGCGAGAGCGAGCCCCGCGACGGCGGCGGTGAGGCGGAGCCATGGCGGCCAGCGCTTCTCGGTCGTCGAGGGCTCGTCCGCGTCGCGTCGGAGCTTGATCGCGGTCGCGAGCTGGCCGAAGCCGAATACCGCGATTCCGATACCGAACAGCACCGCGAGCACGAGCACGGTCGCGTCCGGCCAGGCGAGAGCGAGCAGGCCGACGATCGCGTTCGTCAGCCCGCTCACGCCCTGGATCAGTCGCTCGTCACCTCCACCGAGCAGCGCCGCCAGGATCTTGACCAAGCCGCCGACGACGAGAGCGACCCCGGCCGCGATCGCCAGGGCGCCGATCGTGATCCCCGGCCACGCGACGGCGAGCACACCGGCTCCGATCCAGACGACGCCGACGAGGTACGAGGTCCACTGCCGGGACGCGGTGGCCGCCGATGCGATCTCGCCGACGCCCGACACGATCAGCGCTGCTCCGACGACCCAGGTGAGCACGGTCAGCGACCGGAACGGATCCGCGATCAGGAAGCCACCGAGGACCACGCACGCGATCCCGATGACAAGCACCAGCCACCACGGCAAACGACGCGCGAGCAGCTTCCTCAGCCCAGCGAGCACGCCTGAGAAGGACCTCCTGTCGGCTGGTGCGACGATATACCCGGCCCCGAGGAAAGGTGGAGCGATGAGCAAGGTGATCAGCTCGACGGCGATGACCGTCGACGGCTTGATCGACGTCAGCGAGTGGTACGTCCCCGACGGCGAGCACAGCGCTGTCGCTTTCGAGCTGCTTCGAGGCGCGGCCGCGATGCTGATGGGCCGCAAGACGTACGAGGGCCTGGCCGCCTACTGGTCCCCGCTGGAGGACGAGTGGGCGACTCTTCTCAACCCGATGCCGAAGTACGTCGCTTCGCGCACGCTCTCGGGCCCGCTCGAGTGGAACGCGACGCTGATCGAGGGAGATGCTGCGGACGGAGTACGGAAGCTGAAGGATGAGTTGGACGGCGACCTGTTCCTGACGGGCAGCGGCGAGCTCGCGCGGGACCTGATCGCGAACGGCGTCGTCGACGAGCTCTGGATCTGGGTGCATCCGGCGGTGTGGGGCGAGGGCACACGGCCGTTCGAGGGCGGGCGGACGCGGTTGAGCCTGCTCGAGTCGAAGTCGTACGACTCCGGAGTCACGCTGCTGCGGTACGAGCCTCTAGCCGCGTAGCCCGTTGCGCACTGTTGCTTTCCTGGTGCTGGTCGCTCTCGCGCTCGTCGTGCCTCGGTCGTCGGGCGCCGGTGGGACAGCCGTCGATCAGCTCACGCTCCCGCAGCAAGTCGGCCAGCTCGTCGTCCTCAGCTTCCCCGGCACGACGGCGCCCGACTACGTCCTCGACGCGCTGCGCGAGCGGCGTGTGGCCGGTGTGATCCTGTTCGGCGGCAACGTCCGCGGGCCCGATCAGCTGCGCGCGCTGACGTCGAGCCTGCGACGCGCCGGAGGCAAGCCGATCGTCGCGGTCGACCAGGAGGGAGGCGACATCCGGGTTGTGGAGTGGGCGCCGCCGTCCCGGTCGGCGCCGGAGCAGCACGCGGCTGGAGCGGTGCGCTCCGACGCCGCGGCGCGCCGCGCGCGCGCTCCGCTCGCTCGGGATCACGGTCAGCCTCGCGCCGGTCGGGGACGTTCCCAGTGTCCCTCGCGCCGCTCTCGCGCCGCGCTCGTTCTCACGACGCGTCGCCGACGTGAGCGCTGCGATGGGCGAGGCGGTCCGCGGTTGGCGTGCGGGCGGCATCGCGTCGACCGCGAAGCACTTCCCCGGGCTCGGGGCCGCGCGCGTGAACACCGACGACGGCACGGTCACGATCCGGCGCTCGCGCGCGCAGCTCGAGGCGACCGACCTGCCGCCGTTCGAAGCCGCGATTCGCGCGGGCGTGCCGCTGGTCATGGTCGGGCATGCCCGCTACCCGGCGCTCGATCGGAACCGCATCGCGTCTCAGTCACGTCCGATCGTCGACGATCTGCTCCGCGGCGAGCTCGGCTTCCGCGGCGTCGTCGTGACGGACTCGATGGAGGCGGCTGCGTCGCTCGCGACCGGCAGCATCACGCGGGTCTCGGAGCGCGCGATTCGCGCGGGCGCCGACCTCGTGCTGCTGACCGGCAAGGGCTCGTACGCGCCCGTCTACGCGCACCTGCTCGCGGTCGCGCAGCGCTCGGAGACGTTCCGAGCCCGCGTGCGCGAGTCGGCCGCGCGCGTGCTCGCGCTGAAAGTGCGCGGAGCCGCACCCCCAGGTTGACGGGGTCAGGCTGAAGCCTGACCCCAGCGCAACTCAGCCGGGCAGCCAGCCGTCGCGGTACCGCGTGTTGGTGCGCCAGGGCACCTTCGCGTACGCGACCTCGGCGTCGTTCGTCTCCACGTCGGAGCTGCCGCCGTACTTCGCCGACGCCTCGTCGACGGTGTAGCCGCCCCAGTCGGGGCTGTCCGCCTTCGTGCGCGCTCCGACGGCGAGCACGACGCAGCTCCCGCTTCCGGCGCCGACGATGTTGTGCTTCGTGTCCGGAGGGCAGTGCACGAAGTCCCACTGCCGCAGCGGCCGCTCCTCGCCCTCGACGATGAGCAGCGCCTCGCCCGCGATCACGAGGAAGTCCTCCTGGTCGGCCTCCCAGTGGTACATCGACATCGGGTTGCCGGGCTCGAGCACGAAGAGGTTGACGCCGACTTGCCACTCCTGCTCGCCCTCGATGTTGGCGAACCCGCCGCGCCCCTCCACGTAGCGCCAGACCGAGTCGCGCGCGTTCATCACGAACCAGCCGTCGCCCTTCGCGACGAGACCGTCGTCGGTCTGCTCGATCTCGGCCTCGCGAACCTCCGACTTGCTCATGCCGCCCTCGCGTCGAGCCGGATCGTCCACGGATCGACCGACTGCGTCTCGAGGTGGCTCCCGGTCCAGTTGTCGAGCGCGAGCGTCGCGTGGATGGCCTCCTCGGACTCCGCCTCGACCGCGAGCACGACGCGGAACTCGTCGGCGAGTGGGCCGCCGAGGACGATGAATCCGGACTCGACCCACGCGTCCATGATCGCCGCGTGCTGGTCCCATCCGGACTGCTCCTCGAGCGGGAGCCCGGTCTTCCACTCGGGCCCGGATCGGTGCCGCAGGACGAGGAACATGGCCACGCTCGCGTTCTATCAAGCGGTAGCGTCCGCACGATGGCGGCGCTGGAGGGTGAGATCGACGCGATCGCGGCGGAGACGGGGTTCTCCGGTGTCGTCCGCGTCGACCGCGGAGCCCGCGTCGAGCTCGCGAAGGCCTACGGCCTCGCGCACCGCGGATACGAGATCCCGAACGACGTCGACACGCGGTTCGCGACCGCGAGCGCGACGAAGGCGCTTACCGCGCTCGCTGTCGTGAGCCTCGTCGAGGAAGGCGTGCTCGGGCTCGAGACGACCGCGCGCTCGCTGCTCCGCGATGACCTGCCGCTCATCGGCGACGACGTGACCGTCGAGCACCTGCTCGCGCACCGCTCCGGCATCGGCGACTACCTCGACGAGAACTCCGACCTCGACGTCAGCGAGTACCTGATGCCCGTCCCGGTGCACGAGCTCGCGACGACCGAGGACTTCCTCGCGGTCCTCGACGGGTTTCCGACGGCGTTCGCCGCCGGAACCGAGTTCGCGTACTGCAACGGCGGCTTCGTCGTGCTGGCGCTGCTCGCGGAGCGGGCGAGCGGCATCTCCTACCACGAGCTCGTCGCCCGTCGCGTGTGCGAGCCGGCCGGCATGGAAGACACGGAGTTCCTGCGCTCGGACGACCTCCCCGGGCGAACTGCGCTCGGCTACCTCGAGGTCGGCGGCGAGTGGCGGACGAACGTCTTTCACCTGCCCGTACGCGGCAGCGGCGACGGCGGCATCTACACCACCGTCGCGGACATCCGCGCACTCTGGACGGCGTTCTTCGCCGGCCGCATCGTGCCGCCGTCGTGGGTCGAGGAGATGGTGCGCCCGCGGAGCGACGTCCCGGAGGAGTCGATGCGCTACGGCCTCGGCTTCTGGCTCCACGCCTCGAGCGACGCGGTGATCCTCGAGGGAATGGACGCGGGCGTGTCCTTCCGCTCCACACACGACCCGCGAACCGACCTCACGTTCACCGTCGTCTCGAACACGACCGACGGCGCCTGGCCGATCGTGCGGTTCCTCGCCGAGCGCCTCGGTGAGGGTGGGGGTCAGGCTTCAGCCTGACCCCGGTCTTAGGTGTTCGCGCGCAAACCTCAAACCCGAGGTCAGGCTAAAGCCTGCGACCCCCAGCCTGCCGCGGTAGTGGAACTTTGACGGCCGCTGACTAGGCTCACGGGATGAGGATCGGCGTCATCGGCGGTGGCGGCATGATCGGGAGTCGCATCGTTCAGGAGGCGCTCGACCGCGGTCATTACGTGACGTCGCTCGTGCGATCACCCGCCGCGTCCGAGGCTCCGGAACGGCTGACCGTCGTTCGCGGAGACGCGCTCGACCCCGAACTCGCGAGGCAGCTCGACGGCCACGAGGTCGTCGTCAGCGCGGTCGGCACGGCGCGCGCCGACGAGCCTGACTCCTCGATGTACCGGCGCTGCGCCGAGAACCTCGTCGAGGCGTTGCGCGGGCTCGGCGACGCTGCGCCTGGCTGATCGTCGTCGGCGGCGTCGGCAGCCTGCTCGACGAGTCCGGGAAGCTCCTCCTCGAGCGAGTCCCCGAGGAGCGCCGGCCCGAGCATCTCGGACAGAAGGAGGCGCTCGACTTCTACCGGACGGTCTCGGACGTGTCCTGGACGTACGTCAGCCCGCCCGGGCGAATCGCGCCCGGAGAGCGCACGGGCTCGTATCGCCTCGGCGACGACGAGCTCGTCGTCGACGCCAACGGCGAGAGCGGCATCTCGATGGAGGACTACGCGATCGCGATCGTCGACGAGGCCGAGTCGGGACGCCACGCCGGCCGGCGCATCACGGTCGCCTACTAGCTCTCGACGTGGCCGGCGCTGCGCGAAAGATGCACGCCGACGAGGTCGACGTCGACGGAGCGCTCGTCGGCCGCTTGATCGCGGAGCAACTCCCGCACTGGGCCGACCTCCCGATCGAGCTCGTTCCCGACTGGGGAACCGACAACGCGCTCTACCGGCTCGGCGCCGACATGGTCGTACGCCTGCCGCGGATCCCGCGGGCCACCGCTCGCCCTCGACAAGGAGATCGCGTGGCTGCCGAGACTCGCGCTGCACCTGCCTCTCGCGATCCCGGTTCCGCTCGCGTTCGGCGAGCCAGGCGACGGCTATCCCTTCGCGTGGTCGGTGTACACGTGGCTCGAAGGCGAGACCGCGAGCCCCGAGCGGATCGACGATGAGAGCCGCGCGGCGATCGAGCTCGCGCGGTTCATCGCCGCCTTGCAGCGGATCGACGCCACGGACGGCCCGCCGCCCGGCGAGCACAACGTGTTCCGCGGCGTCCCGCTGGCGACGCGAGACGAGTCGGCCCGCGCTTCGATCGCGGCGCTGGCCGGCAGGGTCGATGCCGGCGCAGCGACCGCTGCGTGGGAGGAAGCGCTCGCGGCGCCGGACTGGCCGCACGCACCGGTCTGGATCCACGGAGATCTCGACTCACGCAACCTGCTGGTCGCAAGCGGGCGGCTCAGCGGCGTCGTCGACTGGGGTTGTCTCGGCGTGGGCGACCCGGCGTGCGACGTGGCCGTCGCGTGGAAGATGTTCTCGGCGGACGCCCGCGAGGTCTTTCGCGCCGAGCTCGCGGTCGACGATGCGACCTGGGCGCGGAGCCGCGGCTGGGCGCTCTCGCAGGCGGTGAATGCGCTCTCGTACTACACGCTGGAGACGAATCGCGTGCTCGTCCGCGAGGCGGAACGGTGGCTGGCCGAGGTGCTCCGGCGCCCTTGACGAACGCGGGTCTACGCATATATAACTATTTATCTATCTTCCTAGATAAAGCGAGGAAGACGTGATCGAGTTTCGACTCAACGAGCGCTCCGGGGTCCCGACGTATCTGCAGTTGGTGCACCAGGTCCGGCAGGCCGTCCGGCTTGGCGTGCTGCAGCCGGGCGACCAGCTTCCCACCGTGAAGGAGGTCGTCGGAACGCTGGCGATCAACCCCAACACGGTGCTGAAGGCGTACCGGGAGCTCGATCACGAAGGGCTCGTCGAGGGGCGGCGCGGCCAGGGGACCTTCGTCTCTCGCACGCTCGCACCGACGTCGCCGGCCGAGTACGCCGCGCTGCAGTCGGCGCTGCTGCGCTGGATGACGCAAGCTCGCGAAGCCGGGCTCGACGAGGACGACGTCTCTGCGCTTCTGGCTGCCGCCGTGCACTCCGCCTTCGCCCGGGAGGCCGCATGAGCCAGCCGGCCGTCGAGACGAAGGCGCTCGGAAAGCGCTACCGGTCGCTCTGGGCCCTCCACGACTGCTCGTTGACGATTCCCGCGGGCTCGGTGGTGGCGCTGGTCGGGCCCAACGGCGCCGGCAAGACGACGCTCCTCCACATGCTCATCGGGCTCATCCAGCCGAGCGCCGGCGAGGCGCGTGTCCTCGGTTGGTCGCCGCGCGCTCAACCACAGGCTCGTGCTCCCGCGTGTCGGATTCGTCGCACAGGACCATCCGCTCTATCGCGGGTTCAAGCTCGCGGAGATGCTCAAGCTGGGCCGGAAGCTGAACCCCCGGTGGGACGACGACCTCGCGCGGACGCGGCTGGCCGGGCTCGGCATCCCGCTCGGTCAGAAGGTCGGCCGGCTTTCCGGGGGCCAGCAGGCGCAGGTCGCGCTCACGCTCGCCCTGGCCAAACGGCCCGAGCTGCTCGTGCTCGACGAGCCTGTGGCCGCGCTCGATCCGCTTGCGCGCCGCGAGTTCCTGCAGTCGCTGATGGAGGCCGTGGCCGAGGAGGGGCTCACCGTGGTGCTCTCGTCGCACATCGTCGCGGAGCTCGAGCGCGTGTGTGACTCCCTCGTCATCCTCGCGGCGGGCGGCGTTCAGCTCGCGGGGCAGATCGACGAGATCCTCGGCTCGCATCGCCTTCTGACGGGTGTCCGCCGCGATCCCGCTCAGGTTGCCCGCGTTCACTCGGTGATCCAGGAGAGCCACACCGAGCGGCAGACGACGCTGCTCGTCAAGCTGAACGGTCACGTAACGACGCTTCGTGGCAGGTCGACGAGGTCGGACTGGAAGAGATCGTTCTCGCCTACCTCGGTCACCAGGCCGCCGTGCGACGTGCGCCCGAGCCGGGCCCGCTGGAGCTGGCGTCGTGATCTGGCTGACCTGGCGCCAGCAACGCACCGAGACGCTGATCGCAGCTCTCCTGCTGGTGCTCGCTGCCGCCCTGCTCGTCCCGACCGGTCTGCACATGGCTTCCGTCTACGACGACGAGGGCATCGCCGCTTGCCTCGCGGATCCGTCCGTCAGCTGCAGCCGGGCGGTCAACTCGTTTCTCGCGCGCTGGGATTCGCTCGTGAATGTCGTCGGCTGGCTCAACCTGGTGCCCGGCCTGCTCGGCGCCCTGATTGCCGCTCCCTTCGTGCTCGAGTTCGAGCGCGGCACGTTTCGCCTGGCCTGGACGCAGAGCATCTCGCGCGGCCGGTGGCTTGCGACGAGGATCGGACTGATCGTCGGTGCCTCGGTCGCAGCCTCGGCCGTCCTCACGCTTCTCATGACCTGGTGGCGTCGTCCGCTCGACGCTGCCGGCAGCCGCCTGGCGGACGGCTTCGACCTCGAGGGCATCGTTCCCTCGGCCTACACCCTCTTCGCGGCCGCACTCGTCATCGCGCTAGGCGTCGTCTTCCGGCGCACGGCAGCCGCGATCGGCCTCGCGCTGGTCGCGTACATCGCGGCCCGGATCGCGATCGCTGCCTGGGCTCGCCCGAACTACCAGGACCCGATTCGCGAGACATTGCGCGGCGACCGCGAGGTCGCGCCGCGTGACGCCTGGATCTTCTCCGCGGGCGGAGAGCTCATCGCCACCGGCGGGCCGCGGCCGGACCCCGCGGTCGTGAACACCTGCCTCGTGGATCCGTCGACGAAGACCCTCGACGGTGCCTGCCTCGAAAGGCTGGGCGTCGTGGAGACCTCGTTCGCCACGTACCACCCGGCCGATCGGTTCTGGCTCTTCCAGACGATCGAGGCGAGCATCTTCGCCGGCGCTGCTCTCGCGCTGCTCGCGTTCTCCGTGTGGTGGATTCGCAAGCGGATCAGCTGATCGCTGCAAAGACCTGACAGGGGTTCGTTGACTGCCCGAGTACGATCCTGAGGCGTGCTCGTGCCCGCGGATCGACGATCCGAGCACGCTTGCCTCCTCGGGCGTCTCTGTCATCGACGCGAGGAGATGCACGTGGAATCCACACTCGGAGTCATCGCCGCCACCTGGGCGATCGCCATGGCGCTCGGGCCCGTCCTGCAGATCCGCAAGATCGTCGAGCACCAGAGCTCGCGCGGCGTGTCGGTCGGATACTTCGTGATCCTGCTCGTGGGCTTCGGGCTCTGGCTCGCGTACGGGATCGCTGCATCGAGCCTGGTGCTCGTCGTCCCGAACATCGTCGCGGTGACCGTGACCGCGGCGACGATCGCCGTCGCGCTTCGCTACCGGCCCGAACGAAGCTAATCAGTCGTCGTCGACGCGGCCGCGCGCAGCCCAGGCGGTGGCGGAGAGTGTGAAGGGCGGCTCGGGAAGCCGGTTCCGGCAGCTCTCACGGAGCTGCTCGACCTGCTGCGGGTCGAGGCCGGCGACGAACGCCCCGGCCGGGCCGGCGCCGAACGTGTACGGCTCCCACCAGTCGTCGAACGTCGCGTGCTCCACGCTGATCATCAGCGCACCGCCCTCAACCTCTAGGAGTTGGGACGCTGCGAAGAGCTCCGCCAGATGACCTTCTCGCGTTCCGGGAAGGTTCGACTCGTCATCGATCTCGGAGCCCACCAGGTCACGCGCCGCTTCCCAGAAGACGCTGAGCGGACCCTGATCCCCGGCGTGATCCCAGACACATGCCGCGAGGATGCCGCCGGGCCGAGTCACTCGTGCTATCTCGCGAATCGCAAGGACGGGGTCCTTGAAGAAGTGGACGACGAGCTGCGCGAGGGAAGCGTCGAAGGTGCCCGTCGCGAACGGCAACTCCTCGGCGGGCGCGCGCTGCACCGTAACCTCGGGATACCGCTCTCGGATCGCTTCGACGAACGGCTGGGACGGATCGACTGCCGAAACGGCATCCGCCCCGAGCCGCGCGACGAGCTCGGCCGTCAGCGCGCCCGGCCCGCACCCGACGTCGAGAACCCGCTGCCCGCTCGAGACGCCGGCGAAGTCCGCGAATACCGGTGCCAGCGGCTCCGAGTACCGCCCCATGAACCGGTCGTACGCGTCGGCGGCGACGAAGAAGCTCATGCCCGGAATACTTGCCGGTCCATGAGGGACAGCGTGCGTTCGAGCGACGGCATCTCGATCTCGTACGAGGTCCATGGGGCGGAGGGGCGACCGCTGGTGTTCGTCCACGGCTGGTCGTGTGACCGGAGCTACTGGCGTGAGCAGGTGGAGTACTTCGCCCGAGAGCACCGAGTGGTCACGCTCGACTTGGCGGGGCACGGCGAGTCCGGCAGCGGGCGTGAGGCTTGGGCGATGCGGGCGTTCGGCGACGACGTCGTTGCAGTGGTCGAGAAGCTGGGGCTGGATGGCGTCGTGCTGGTCGGCCACTCGATGGGGGGAGACGTGATCGTCGAGGCGGCTCTTCGCCTTCGGAGCCGCGTCGCGGCGCTCGTCTGGGTCGACGTCTACTCGAAGCTTGGGGACTCCGACCGAGACCCGGACGAATTCATGGAGCCGTTCGTGCGCGACTTCGTAGCGGCTACCCGAGACTTCGTGCACACGCGGCTGTGCGACGGCGCGACGGACGCCGACCTCGTCGAGTGGATCGCCGCGGACATGTCGTCGGCACCGCGCGAGATCGCTCTGGACGCGATGAGGCACGTGATCACCAACGACGACGCGATCCTGTCCGGCCTGCGCGAGCTCGACGTGCCGTTCTTCGCGATCAACCCCGACCATCGACCGACGGACGTCGAATCGCTCCGCAGCCACGGCGTCGAGCCGATCGTCATGGCAGGCGTGGCGCACTTCCTGATGCTTGAGGACCCGGCCGGCTTCAACCGCCTGCTCGGCGAAGTCGTCGCTGGCCTCGGCCGCTGATCGAATGCCGACGGCGCGCCAGGTAGCGGCGCGCCGTCGGCGGATGGATCGGTCTAGAGAGCCTCGAGCGCGCGCTCGGCGCGTGCGACGCCGGCGTTCGCTCTCGACTCGCGGCGACCGGGTGCCCGGAGCGCGACGAAGGCCGCACCCATGGCGAGGAAGGCCGCTCCGACCATCATGCTCAGCGTCATCCCGTCCACGAACGCGGACTGGGCTGACGCGATCAGCTGCGCTCCCTGCGCGCCCATGCCCTCGCCGACCTGGATCGCGGCGGCGAGGGACGAGGTTGCCTGCTCCGCGGTCTCGGGCGGAAGCCCGGCCGTGGACTCGGAGACATTGGAGCGGTAGGCGTCGTTCAGCACGCTTCCGAGAACCGCGATGCCGAGCGCACCGCCCAGCTCGCGGGAGACGTCGTTCACCGCGGACGCGACGCCCTGCTTCTCGGGCGGCAGCGATGCGACGATCGCGGTGGTCGCCGGTGCTCCCGAGAGCGCCATGCCCGCGCCGAACGGGATGAGCGCGGCGAGGAAGTGCCAGTACGACGAGCCCGCATCCATCGTCGCGACGACCAGGAGGCCCGTTGCCATCAGGCTGAGCCCGACTGCACCGGTCACTCGCGTTCCCGCCCGCCCCGCGATCGCCGGAGCGACCCGCGAGAGCGGGATCACGACGAGCGCCATCGGGAGGATCGCGGCAGATGCCTGGAGCGCCGAGAACCCGAGCACGAGCTGCAGGTACGGCAGCGCGAGGAAGAGGAATCCGAACGCCGCGAAGAACTGCACCGTGATCGACAGTGAGCCCGCGCCGAAGCCGCGGCGCAGGAAGTTCCTCGGGTCGAGCATGGGATCGCGGCGTCGAAGCTCCCAGAGGACGAACAGCGCGATTCCGGCAACGCCGGTCGCGAGGGCGCCGACCGTGAAGGCGTTCCCCAACCGCGCTCCGGCCCCTCGATGATCCCGAAGATCAGCGCGGAGAGACCGACGACGGATAGCACCGTGCCGACGGGATCGAGCCTCGGCGGACGCGACTCGCGGGTCGCCGGGACGACTGCGATCGTGCCCAGCAGCGCGAGCGTTGCGAGCACGACGTTGAGGACGAAGATCGAAGGCCAGGAGAAGAACTCGAGCAGGAGCCCCGAGGCGAGCAGCCCCAGCACGGCCCCACCCGCTGCGATCCCGGCCCACGTTCCGACGGCCTTGCCCCGCTCCTCCTTGGGGAAGATCGTCGTGATCACCGAGAGGGTCACGGGCATGATGAATGCGGCCGCGACGCCGAGCACGACGCGCAGCGCGATGAGCTCGCCCGGCGAGTTGAAGAAGACCGCCGCGAGCGAGGCAGCGCCGAAGAGCGCGAGCCCGGCCATGAGTATGGGCTTGCGCCCGAAGCGGTCGCCGATGGCTCCCGCGGGGAGGAGGAGCGCCGCGAACGCGAGCGCGTATCCGTCGACGATCCACTGCAACTGCGTCTGCGTCGCGCCCGTGTCCCGCGCGAGCGCGGGCAGCGCGACGTTGAGGCTGGCCACGGCGGCCACGACCATCATCAGCGAGAGGGACATCACGCGAAGCACCGCTCCGCGCTGGTGTCGCTCGTTCCGGAAAGTGATCTTCGGTCTCATCGTCCTGCCTCCCAACTAGAACTCAACACTCATTGAATTCAACAAGTGTAGACTTCTGGCGTGGCCATGTCAAGGACAGGACGCAGCGGCCGGCGTCCCGGCGAGACCCAGACGCGCGATGCCATCGCCGCCGCAGCGCGAACCGAGTTCGCAAACGCGGGCTACGACCGCGCGACGATGCGTTCGATCGCGTCGGCCGCGGGGGTGGACCCGGCGCTGATCGTCCACTTCTTCGGGTCGAAGGAGGGGCTGTTCCGCGAGGTAACGGCGCTTCCCGGCGCACTCGAGAGCGTCATGAAGTCGATCGCCGAGAGCCCACGGGAGGAGGTGGGCCGGCGGTTCGCCGAAGCGGTCGTCGGGATGCTCGAGAACCCCGAGACGCGGCCGGTCGTTCTCGCACGAATCCGTTCGGCCGCATCGCACCCGGAAGCCGCAGAGCTCGTGCGCGAGCTCGTGTCACGCGACGTCGGCTTCCTCACCAGCGCTCTCACGACGACGCGCCTGAGACTCGAGCCGTGCTCGTCGGCACCCAGATCGTCGGGCTCGCGTTCGCGCGCTACGTCGTCGGCGTCGAGCCGATCGCGTCGATGCCACCGCCCGACCTCGTCGACCTGCTCGCGCCGGCCTTCCAGCGCCTGCTCGTCGGACCGCTGACCGACTGAGATCGGCCGTGTTACGGTCGCGCGCGAATGGCCCTCGACGACGCGATGGCGCTCACGAACCGGCTCTTGACCGAGGCCGACACGGTCGCCGCGATGACCGCGCGCCTGCGACTGGCCGAGCTCGGCGACGGTGGCGATCCGCTGGTACGCGCACAGCTCGACCGCATCGCGGAGCTCCTTGGAGCGCGCGAGACCTACGACGGTCTCGACGAGCACGAGCGCGCGATCGTCGTGTCGTTCGCGCGGACGTACCTCCGGCAGGCGCTCGACTTCGTCGAGGACCCGCTGCGGGAGCCGGGCTGGACCTACACGGACCCGGTGCTGCTTCAGGCGCAGGGCTCGGCGTCGGCGGTCGTGGCCAAGCTCTTCGCGGCCGCCGGGCTCGGAGCGCCCGACGCCCGCATTCTCGACGTCGGCACCGGAGTCGCGGGCCTGGCGATCGCGTTCTGCTCGACGTACCCGGAGGCGACCGTGGTCGGTCTCGACCCGTGGGAGCCGGCCCTCGAGATCGCGCGGCGGAACGTCGCCGAGGCCGGGCTCGCGACACGGATCAGCCTCGAGGCGTCCACCATCCAGGACTTCCGAGACGAGTCCGGCTTCGACCTTGCCTGGCTGCCGGCCTTCTTCATCCCGGAGGCGGTGCTCGACGACGCGATCGCGCGGATCCACGATCTGCTCCGTCCCGGCGGCACGCTGGTCGTCGCGACGACACAGGGCGAGGAGGACTCGCTCGAGGCCGCGGTCGACGACCTCCGGACGATTCGCTCGGGTGGCTCTCTTGTGAGTGCGGCGGATGCTCTCGCGAGGCTCGAGCGCGCCGGGTTCGCGGGCGTTCGTGAGGCCGACCTGGGGCCCGAAGTCCCGCTACAGCTCGTCGTCGGCTCGCGTGCCTCGTAGCTAGCACGCGTAGGTACCGGAAGTACTGACTATGCTCGCGGGCCGTGTCAGCGCGAGGTCATCAACGACCGGGTGAGAGGTTGCTCTGGGCGGGAGCGACCGTCACTGCGGCATCTGCAATCTTCTTCCCGAGGATCCAGGGCATCCGCGACCAGGACGAGTCCTGGTGGCGGCTCGCGTGGTTCGTCGTACCCCAGGATCGCGAGGGCGTCCTCCTGGTCCCGATCGTCATCCTGCTGACGCTCGGGCTGTTCGCGATCGTCGGTCGTCGGGCATGGAGGAACACCGGTGGCCGCAATCGCCCGGCGACCGTTGGCCTCATCTGCAGCCTGCTCGGGCTGCCTGGCGTGCTCGTCTTCTTCCTCAGCGCGCCGATCCTCCTCGGCGGGCTCGGGACGACGCTCGGGATCGAGGGCCGGCGAAGGTCGGCGGCCGAGGGCCGCGGAGGACTCGCTCTCGTTGCCGTCGTCGTCGGGCTCGTTTCGTTCGCGATCGGCGCTTCGTTCTGGGCCTTCGCCGAGGAACTCGGCATCTGAGCAACTAGGGCGTACTTGCGTTCACGAACGGCTCGGGTTGAGCCGTCACGCAGTCCTCTCTCCGGTGAGCCATTCGTGCAACTGACCTCCGGTCATCTCGCGAGTGACTTGCAGTCGGCCGAGCGGCTGCGCTTGCCGCGGCGTGGTGAAGATGGACTGGTCCTGCGTGAACACGATTCCATAGCGATCCGCCAGCCACGCCAATAGCTCCTCAGGGATGCGCGGGTCGTTCGTCCCGTCCTGACCGTAGCTGCCGTATGGGGGAGCGAACGCACGTGGCCGATAGCTCGGAATGTTCGTCGAGAGCAGCCCCTGGCCCCAGGTGATGTCTCCGAACACCCGCTCGCGCCAACCGGCGAGCTCCTCTCCCTCCATCTCGAACGCATAGAACGGTCCGACGTCGTCGGGCGCCGGGCCGTACTGGATCTGTTGATGGCCTTCACCGGAGTGCAATTGCGGTTCCCAGCGTCCGCTGCCCCGCATGGTCTCGAGCTCGGGCCAGGTCAGATACTCGGGATCTCCGCTGTCCACCCTTGCGACGTCCACGAACATCACCGCGTTGAAACCCAGCTCCCGCAGGATTCCGTCGCCCCCGGTCCAGGAGTCGGCGCGGGCATCGTCGAAGGTCAGCAGCAGCGGATGGGGTGGGAGCTCCACGGCGTCACCTCGATGGAAGCGGACGAACTCGTCGAGAGTGACCGTCTCGTATCCCGCCGCGTCCAACAGCGTCATCTGTTTGGCGAACTCGTCCGGGTCGAGCCCGTACTCCGCTTCCTCCGGGTCGGAGAACTCGCTGGGAGGTGCAATGCCGTGGTAGAGGAGCACCGGGATCTGCGAGCGATCCGGAGGGCCAGGGTGTCCAGACCTCCCGGTCGCTCGACGTCAGCTCGACGCTCGGCGCCGGGGCCGGAGTGCGGGCCGACGCCTGCTCCTCGTCGAAAAGTGCTCGCCACCCGACCAGGGCAGCGATCACGGCGATCGCGAGGACGGCAGCGACTAGGCCCAGCCGCCTCCACCGGCTGGAGGAGGCGAACGACGGTACGGAGCGGTCGTCTCCGCCCATTCGGCCGAAGCCTAGCCCTGTTCGCCGGCTATCCGGGACTGACGGCGGCGGCGATCTGCGTTGCGTCTTCTTTGGTGCCGGCGCCTTGGAGGAGAAAGGCGACACCGTTCTCGTGCCAGAGCAGCGCGCCCGCGGCGACGTCGAAGAGCTCGTAGTGGGTGGTCAGGTCGGCGCCGGTGACCGTGAAGGTGCCACGCGCGGTGCCCTCGATCCAGAGCGCGCGCCTGCCTGCGACGGTGACTTCCTCCGCGGTTCCGCTGCTCGGGACGACCGCGGCTCGCGCTTTCACGTCGTCCATCGCCCATTGCGTGAGCCGGAGTCGACCGTAGTCGTACGTGACGGTGACCATCCCGCCGACGATGTCGTCGCGCACGAAGGCGGCTTCCGGCGCGCCGAGCGAGGGGATGGTTCGTACGCGGAACGCGACCGTCTGCTGGGCTTCGGCGAGTGTTGTTTGGCGCCCGCCGAACGGCTGCGTGACGCCGTACGGGACCGGCCCGAGCTCGGGCACGGACTCGACGTCGAACAGATCCGTAAGCGCGGAGACCGCTGTCGGCGCGGCGACCGCGGTCGCGAGCGCGGCGAGAACCGCGATCGCGACTACCCAGCGCCGGCGGCTCGGCGAGGGGTGGTTGCGCGAAGGCGGGCGGGGTCGAACGCGGGCGCGTCCGCGTCCAGCGCGTGGGCGACCGCGCGAAGGCGCGTCTCTAGCGTGTGCTCAGGCATCCGCGTCCTCCAGCAGCGCCTCGAGCCGTCGTCGCGCACGGACGAGGCGCACGCGATACGCGCCGGTCGAGATGCCTGCGAGCGCGGCCGCCTCGGCATCGGGCAGCTGCGCGAAGTAGCGCAGCGCGACCGCCAAGCGATCGGCTTCCGAAAGCTGTGTGAGGGCGTCCAGAACGGTCGCGACCTCCTCCCGCGCGAGCACTGTCTCCTCCGGCTCGGCGGCGACGGCATGGCTCTGCTCCGCCGCGCGCTCGACGAGGCGCTCGTGGCGCAGCTCGGAGCGGCGCACGTTCCGAGCCTCGTTGATGACGATCCGGAGCAGCCACGGCCTGAACGCAGCGCCGCGCCGGAAGCGGCGCAGCGAGCGATACGCCTTTACATAGGCGTTCTGAACCGCCTCCTGCGCGTCGGCGTTCCAGCCGGTGATCGAGACGGCGACGCGGTAAGCGACGTGCTCGTGCGGCCGGACGAGCGCGGCGTACGCGTCGCTGTCGCCCGCGGCCGCGCGCGCGACGAGCGCCGCCTCGGAGTCGCGCTCGGAGCGTCGCAGCGGGAGCTCGATCGGGTACTCGGACGCCACTCCTCTCTATTACACGCCGAGCGGCGCGAACATGACAGCTGTAACGGGGGAGCCGCGCGCCGTGTACTCGAGACATGCGCCTCTACGCGACGGTCGCCCTCGCCGGTGCCACACTCGCGTCTGCCGCTCTTGCCGGAGCTGCGCCCCCGCTCAAGTCCGAGCTCCAGCGAAACGCGGACAGGCTCATCGCGACCAGCGGGATGCCGGGAATCATCACGCTGGTCGAGCAGGACGGCCGTCGCACGGTCGTCGCCTCGGGGCTCTCCGACGTCGCCCGTCGCAGAGCGATCCGAACGACCGACAGGACCTGGATCGGGAGCATCACGAAGGCGTTCATCGCGACGCTGGTGATGCAGCACGTCGCCGAGAGCAAGCTCGGCCTCGACGACACCGTCGAAGAACTCCTACCAGGCCGCTTCCGCGAAGGGCAGCGCATCCAGCTGCGGCACCTGCTCAACCACACGAGCGGCGTCCCGGAGTACATGCGGCTCGATCCGTGGGTGACCGCGGTCAACCGCAACCCGCGCGTCGTCATCCCGGCACGACGGCTCGTCACCTCGGCCGCGAGCCTCCCGCTGGACTTCGAGCCGGGAACTCGGGCGTCCTACTCCAACACGAACTACCTCGTGCTCGGGGAGATCCTCGAGCGGGCCACCGGGCGACCGATCGCGCGCCAGCTCCGGGAGCGAATCTTCGAGCCTCTCGGCCTCCGCGCGACTGGCTTCGTGCGCGGACGGAACGCGGTCGGAGGCGATCGCATCCGCGGCTACGACGTCTCCGGGCCGCGCCCGACCGACGTGTCGCTGCACAGGCTCGGCGGCCCGTGGGCCGACGGCGCGCTCGTGTCGAGCGCCCCCGACCTGGCGACGTTCATCGGCGCCCTGCTGCGAGGCAAGCTCGTCCCGCCGGAGCTAGTCGCCCTGATGACGAAGCCGACGAGCGTGCCGGGCTCCCACGGCGAGGGCCTGGGCCTGTACAAGCTCCCCTCCCCCTGCGGCCGCTGGTACTACGGCCACGCCGGCGGCACGCCCGGCTACGTCACGTGGGCCGCGGGCTCACGCGACGCGAGCCGAATCGTCGTCCTCGCCGGGAATGGCATCAGCCAAGCCGCACTGCAAGACCTGGGGCGGTACCTCGACGGTCTTCTCTGTCGTCGCTAGGCGCCGTCAGGGTTTCTTCGCGTGCTTCGAGTAGACTGCTAGTTCACGTAGCTCTCTCCTTCCGCCGCTGCACTCTCGACGAGTCGCGCCAGGTCTGAGCCTTATCGGGAGGAGACCTCATGATCCGAGCTCTCGCGGCCGCTGAGCCAGCGGAAGTGATCGCTGAGCGCGATCGCGCGGCGTGGAACCTTCCGCGTCAGCCGCTCGTCCTAGTGCCTGACGTCGATGTCCTGGACGACGACGCGATCGTCCAGCCCGGCCTCGACTGGCAAGGCTTTCGCTCCCTGTACTTCCCGGAACGGCGACGACACGATCTCGAGGCGCTGACGGCGTATGCCGCTTACAGGTCGTCAGAAGACGTCGACCTCCGGGAAGAAGACGGCGGGGCGACTTTGGAGTCCGTTCGGACTCCGTCCTGATTGGACCGAAGGAGCACGACATGCATGCGACCACTCGCGGCCGCGCCGGTGTGAACCGGGATGCCACGGCCGACCTGACCACCAAGGTCCCCGAGACCGCCCAGCAGTTCACGTCCGGCGGCAACGACCGCTCGTTCGCCGACAGACACGAGACGAGTCGCCGCCGGCGTCGCCTCGTGGGGCTTTCGGTGTTCGTGCCGCTCTGGGTGCTGAGCCTCGTCCCACTTGCACGTCATTCGATGGACGGGCGAGAAGGCACGGATGCCGTCCTCGTCTACCTCGTCGTGGCTGCCTTGAGCCTCGGGATCGCGGCCGCGATCCGCGGCGGCTACGTCTTGGTGACAAAGCACCACTTCTGGTCACCGTGGGTGTTCGTGCTCGCGGTCGGTCTGGCGCTATGCGGCTACTCGGTCCAGAGCGCGGGGCCGGAACCGATCCCGCTGGAGAGCGCTCCAGCTGCGGCCGACCGCGGGCCAGTCGCGTAGCCGATCATCGTGGACCGGCGGCGCTCGGGTTGAGGCTGCCGCCGGCCGACGACTAAGCGGTGCTTTCAAACCGCTCGAAGCGACGGGCTTCGTGCGCGGGCGCCGGCGGTAGGAGGCAACCGCATCCGCGGGTACGACTCTCCGGGCCGCGCATGACGTCTCGCTGCACAGCTCGGCCCCGTGGGCCGACGGCGCGCTCGTTCGAGCCTGCGACGCGATGCTGGCCCTCAGAACAGGCCGGTCAACGGAAAGCACGCTGGTCCAGGCCTGCGATCCAGCCCTAGACGCGTCAGCGGCAAGGCGGCGGCAAGCGTGACTCCGCCACCCTGCGGCCTCATCGCTTACTCGGTCGCGACGCCCGAGGGAGTGGCAGCCCTCGTCGATGCGTGATCGACGGCCCACGTCAGTGCGTAGTCGGCGACCTCCTCCCATCCCTCCTGGGAGGGCATGAGGTGTGCGCGGCCCTCGAACTCCTTGACCTCGGTGATCGTGCCTTCCGCCTTGTAGTGCTTGGCGTTCGAGCGCTGGATCTTCGGGGGCATGAGGTGGTCCTCGCTCCCCGAGATGAACAGGAGCGGGGCCCGGTCGCGGTTCTTGTAGTTGACGTACGTGTCGTCGTGGCCGGGGTGGATGTTCGCGAGCACGCTGCCCCAGAAGACGTTGCCCGAAGCTGGGACGTGGTAGCGCTCGTACAGTCGCCGCGCCTCGTCCTCGCTGAACGTGTTCGTGAACGCATAGCGCCACTGTTCGAAGGTGAATCCGACCGCCTTGTGGCGGTTGGCAGGGTTCTTGAGCACCGGGAACGTCGACTTGATCTGCGAGAGAGGCACCACCTTGACGCCCTCAGTAGGAGCCGAGTTGATCGCCACACCGGCCGCTCCGTAGCCGCGATCCATCAGCTGCTGCGTGAAAACACCGCCGGCCGAGTGACCCATCAGGATCGGAGGTGCGTCCAGCTCGCTGACGACGGATTCGAGATGCTCGATGACCGCGGGAACCGTGAGCTCCTCGATCGGCGCAGGGTCGGCGTTCAACGCCTCGACCTCCACCTCGAAGCCGGGGTATGCCGGCGTGAGGACGCGGTAGCCGCGGCTCTCGTAGCGGGCCTTCCAGTCCTCCCAGCTTCGCGGGGTCACCCAGAAGCCGTGGATTAGGACGATCGTGTCCGGTTTGTCGGCCATCGCCTGCTCCTTCCTTTGGTCTACGTCCACAGTACTCCCTTGTGGGCGCGGGGTAATTGCTGCCCGAAAGCGCGGTCGGCGTGAACGACGTTCGCGGCTTAAGAGCCGAGCGTGACTGGACGCGCGCTTCTGCCCGGCGGATGATCACGTCGTGCGAAGGGACCTCCCGGTGGGCACCGTCACCTTTCTGTTCACCGACGTCGAGGGCTCGACGAGGCTCCTGCATGAGCTCGGTGCGCAGGCCTACGCCGAGACGCTGGCCGAGCACCGTCGCGTCGTCCGCGAGTCATGCGCAGCCGAAGGCGGGGTCGAGGTCGACACGCAGGGAGACGCCTTCTTCTTCGCGTTCCCGACGGCACCCGGAGCCGCGGCCGCAGCGCAAGTGATGACCGACGCGCTGGCGTCGGGACCCATCCATCTGCGCATCGGCCTGCACACCGGCAAGCCGCTTGTCACCGACAGGGCTACGTAGGTGACGATGTCCACGTCGCCGCGCGCGTCGCAGCCTCCGGGCACGGAGGCCAGGTCGTGCTCTCGCACGCGACCGGCGCGCTCCTCGATGGACACCCGCTCACCGATCTAGGCGAGCACCGCCTGAAGGACATTCAAGGAGCTTTCGCGATCTTCCAGCTCGGGGACACCCGCTTCCCTCCGCTCAGGACGATCTCGAACACGAACCTCCCGCGGCCGGCAAGCTCGTTCGTCGGTCGTCAGGCCGAGCTCGCTGAGGTGCTCTCGCTCCTCGAGGGCGGATCGCGCATCGTCACGCTCACCGGCCCCGGCGGCTCGGGCAAGACCCGCCTGGCGCTCGAGGCCGCCTCCACGCTCGTCCCCTCCTACAAGGCGGGGGTCTTTTGGGTTGGCCTCGCCTCCCTCCGCGACCCATCGCTCGTGAGCGCGACGATCTCCCACACGATCGGGTCGAAGAACGGCCTCGCCGAGCACATCGCCGAGCGCGAGATGCTGCTCCTGCTCGACAATCTCGAGCAGGTGATCGAGGCCGCGCCCGAGGTGGCTGCCCTCCTTCCCGCGTGTCCCAACCTCACTGTGCTCGTGACAAGCCGCGAGCTTCTTCGCGTCCAGGGCGAGGTTGAATACAAGGTGCCGCCGCTCGCCTCTGCTGAGGCCGTCTCCCTCTTCTGCGCGCGCTCGCGACTCGAGCCCTCGGAGGAGATCACCGAGCTTTGCGCGCGTCTCGACGACCTCCCGCTCCCGCTCGAGCTGGCCGCCGCCCGCACCACGGCACTCGCTCCCGCGCAGATCCTCGAGCGACTCGGCGAGCGTCTCGACCTGCTCCGAGGCGGGCGTGACGCCGACCCCCGTCAGCAGACGCTCCGCGCGACGATCGAGTGGAGCTCCGGCCTGCTCGCGGACGAGGAGCGGCGGCTGTTCTGCGCGCTCTCCGTCTTCAGAGGTGGCTGCACCTTCGACGCCGCCACAGAGGTGGCCGACGCCGACCTCGACACCCTGCAGTCCCTCGTCGAGAAGAGCCTCCTCCGCTTTTCCAACGAGCGCTACTGGCTCCTGGAGACGATCCGGGAGTACGGGTCAGAGCGCATCGAAGCGTCGGGCGAGGGCGAAGAGCTCCGCCGCCGACATGCGGAGCACTTCCTTGCGCTCGCCGAGGAGGCGTACCCCCACCTGACGGGGAGCCCCAAGGCGTGGCTCGAACGCCTCGAGGCGGAGCACGACAACCTCCGCGCCGCACTCGACCGGCTCGGGGCTACGGGGGAGACGCAACTCGTCTTGCGTCTTTCCGGAGCGCTGTGGAAATTCTGGTACCAGGCCGGTTACCGGACCGAGGGACTGCACCGCCTCGAGCGCGCGCTTGCCGCCGATGAGACCGCGACGGCCGCTCGCGCGTTGGCGCTCAGCGGAGCGAGCGCGATTGCCGGCGAAGCCGGCGACGTCGTCCTGGCGACGCGTTCGGTCGAGGAAGCGCTCGCCCTGTACCGTCAGCTCGGCGATGCGTGGGGCGTCGCGAACTCGATCTACCTACGCGGCAATCTCGCCGCGGCGCAGCGCGAGTGGGCAACGGCGCGCGCTCATTTCGAACAGAGCCTCGAAGCATTCCGCGAGCTCGGTGACGAGCACTACACCCTCCTGGCGATGGGGATGCTCGCCTGGACGCACGATGAGTTAGGAGACGTGCGTCAAGGCCGAGCCTTGACGAAGGACATGCTCAGTCGAGCACGTGCGCTCGGAAACCAACGCATAGAGGCGTACGCGCTCGATCGCCTGGCAGCTCAGGCGCGAGAAGAAGGCCGGTTCGACGACGCCCTCTCACTGCTCGCCGACGCCTATCGCATTCACCGCGACCTCGGCCAGAGATCCGAGATCGCGAACACGATCAGCCTTCTTGCCCGCGTGCACGCCACTGCGGGAGAACTGGTGTCTGCCGTGCAACTCCTCGCGAGCTCCGACGCCCGCTTCGACGAGCTTGGTGAGAGCCCGCCGACAGCGATCGCCGACTGGAACGAGGAGACGCTCACCGTCGTCCACGCTCAGCTCGACGCGGGTGCGTTTACCGCGGCCTGGGAAGAAGGCCGGACGCTGACCGCTGACGCCGCAGTCGCACTCGCGCTCGCCGCCCGCAACTGACCCACCCCCGGCCCTCGAGTCCCGGCTGGCTGCACAGATCAAGACCTGACCCGGCCCTACTCGACCCCCGGCGCTACACAGCGGTCCGAAACAGCTCGAATCGGATCGCCAGACGTTCAGGATCGGGCCGCGCTGCGCGGCGCTTCGGCACGAGGAGCGGCTGTTGATGGAACCGCTTCAACAGCTCAAGCATCGGCCCGTCGTCGTCCTCGAGCAGCCGTGGCGAGACATGAACTTCGTAGTCGGGTGAGATCCCGACAAGCTGGTTGTCGAAGGCGCGGTGGTGGATCGAGCAGAGGCTCAGTCCGTTGGAGACCACGGGTTCACCCTGCTCTTCGAGGTCTCCAACGATGTGGGCAGCGTCGAGCAGGCGCTCCTGCCGGAGCGAGCAGATCGCACAGCGCTTCTCGTACGGCGGCAGGACGAGCCGTCGGAAGTGCGCCTGGTGAACCCGCACGCGCGTCTCGCGAAACTCGTACTGTCGCTCGATCGGGTCCTCGATCTGCGCAGGCTCGGGGCCCGCTCCGAGGTCGACGACTTGGCCAGGTGTGACATGTACTTCGCGCTCGACAGGGTCGTCCGCGTCGACGAACCACGGGAACAGTGGCTTGTAGTAGCCCGGCGCGGTCGCGTGGAAGTAGACGATCGGCGCCTGGAGCTCGTACGCGGCGCGAAGCGCGCGGTTGTCGGGCTGGTCGACGTCGCCAGCTCTATAGCTGTAGATCCAGCCGTCCGCGGTCGCGCGATCGGCATATGGAGACCGGGTCGACGTGTTGATCGAGAGCGCGGCGGGCCCCTGCTGCTCGCGCGCCCGGAAGATGCCCTTGTAGGGCGTCATGAAGGGGATCTGCTTGCCGGTGTAGTCGAACCCGGCGTCGAGCCCACCGCGGTATGGGATGTCCGGGCCGTGTGCGGCCAGGAGCCGCGTCAGCTCGATGAAGCAAGCGGCTCGAAGACCCTCATCCCGCACTGCTCGATTCTCGAACGCTCACGGCACAGGCGCAAGCGAACGATCAGTGGTGCCGCGCTGGACGTTTGCTTTCCGGCTGCGCGGATCAAGACCTGACCCCGGTTCCACAGATCAAGACCTGACGCCGGTTCCGCGTCCCTACGGCAAATCGAAAGGCGTACCGCAGGCTACCTCGCGCGCTTCAATCTTGCGATCCATCCGTGATCGGCTGCGCGGACCGTCCTTGGAAGAACAAATCGAACTTCTGCGTCTTGAGCGCTTTCTTCTCGTCGTCCGAGAACAGCGCCATGTACGGCTCACGCGATGCCAGCTCTTTCTCTATCTGGCGGTTAACTTCCTGACGCCTGCGGTGCCGAGACGACTCAATCCCGGCGTATGAGGCGAGCGCAAGAAGTGACAGGGTGAGTAGGACACGCGGCACTTGGCGATCCCACTCGAAGTTTTCCTTGATCCACCCCTTCGCGATTGCCGCGATGAGGACGAGGTTGAAGGCAATCGCGAGGCCCGCTGCGCCGACAGCCACGAGACGCCAACGGTCCGCAGCTTTCTCCTCCTTGTCCGCGACCTGCTGGTAGCCAGCGGACATGCCGACCACACCGATTACGTCGAGGTGGCGCTTCGCCTTCTGTTCTAGCTCGGCGAGCCTCCCAAGGGTCTCTTGGGCGCTGTTCTCTTGGGCGTCCTGTGCTTCCGTGAACCGCCGTTCGCGTTCGGTTTGCTCCGCTGTGAACTGTTCCTGGTGCTCACTGATTGCCTGGTCAACGCGGCCCTTCTGCCCTTCGACCTCGGCCAACAAGTCGGCGGTCGCAGTCCGCTGTTTCTCGATGTCCTGCTCGAGCGCCTCGGAGTCTTCGCGAACGTGGCGAACAAGCTGGCCAACGGACTGCCGGAAGTTCGTTGCCGCCTCTTGGAGGCGCGCGACCTCGTCTAGGGCGGCGGCTCGCGGCGTGATCCCGGCGACCGACTGCAACATCGAATCGGCGTGCTCATTGGCGGTGTTGAGGAAATCCGGGTCTTCTTCGTCTTCTGCGTATTCGACCTGAGTCAGAAGTGGAGGAATGTTGGCCTGCACCGCGTCGAGGACGGCAGACACCGTTAGCTCGGTGTCGGCCGCCTTGAGGGTGGCCTGCACGTGGGTGAGCGCACGGTCGAGTCTCTGGCGAGCTTCTTCGACGTCCGCGGCTTTCTTCGGGAGCTTGAGCTTACGGACCGCCGACAGCACGGTGGCGAGGTCCTGATGAACCGGGTGCTGGGAGAAAACGGTCGTCCCAAGCGGTCATGCGTGGGGCGAGTCTGGCGGCTCAGGTGGACGGACGACGCCTAGACGAGGAATGACGTTAGTGTTCGAGCCCCAGGCTTAGTTCACGGCCACTTGAGGATGCGAGCGCCTTGTCGCCGATAACGAGTTCAGTTACATCCGTTCAAGTCAGAGAGCCGCATCGCCGCGGCTCTCCATGTTCTGAACCGACGGCTTAGCTGCAGCCGGTGTTCGTCCCGCAGTCGCGGCACGTGTAGCAGCTACCCGTCCGGACCATCCGGCCGCCGCACTTGGCGCACTCGACCGCGTCCTCCCACTGGTTGAAGAGCGCCGTCTGGCCCGGCGCGGGCGCGCCCATCGTCTCCGCCGCCGACGCGTGGTCTCCGGCCTCCGTGTAGGCCGCCGCTAGGCGCGCCTTCACCTCGGCCGTGAGGATGCCGGCCTCCTCCTGCTGGTCGGTCGAGAGGAACTTCTTGCCCATCCAGCGGAAGATGTAGTCGACGATCGACTTCGCGACTCGGATGTCCGCGTCGTTCGTCAGGCCCGAGGGCTCGAAGCGCATGTGGCTGAACTTCGAGACGTAGACCTCGAGCGGCACGCCGTACTGGAGGCCGAGCGAGACGGAGATCATGAACGAGTTCATGAGGCCGGCGAGGGTCGTGCCCTCCTTCGCGATGTCCACGAAGATGTCGCCGGGCGTCCCGTCGTCGAAGAGGCCGACGTGGATGTAGCCCTCGTACTCGCCGACCTTGAACTTGCGGCCGACCTCGACGCGGTCGTCGGGGAGCCGGCGGCGCTGCGGGAGCGGGCCGGCGATCGTGACCGGGGCGAGCGTCGTCGCGCCGGCGTCGGCCTTGCCCGAGAGCGGCTGCGCGACCTTGCAGTTGTCGCGGTAGATCGCGATCGCCTTGACGCCGAGCTGCCACGACTCGATGAGGAGCTGCGAGATCTCGTCGACCGTGACCTCCTCGGGGAGGTTGACCGTCTTCGAGATCGCGCCCGAGATGAACGGCTGGACGGCGCCCATCATCTTCACGTGGCCCATGTAGTGGATCGCGCGGTCGCCGATCGCGCAGTCGAAGACCGGGTAGTGGTCGGCCTTGATGTACGGGGCGCCGACGATCGTGTTCCGCTCGTCGATGAAGGCGACGACCTCCTCGGCCTCGCTCGGCGCGTAGCCGAGCTTGTCGAGCGCCATCGGGACCGTGCGGTTGACGATCGTGATCTCGCCGCCGCCGACGAGCTTCTTCGACTTCACGAGCGAGAAGTCGGGCTCGACCCCGGTCGTGTCGCAATCCATCATGAAGCTGATCGTCCCGGTGGGCGCGAGCACGGTCGCCTGCGCGTTCCGCCAGCCGGAGACCTCGCCGAGCTCGAGCGCCTCGTCCCACGCCTTGCGGGCGGCGCCGAGCAGATCCTTCGGGACCGAGCTCGAGTGGTCGATGTTCCCGACCGCCGCGCGGTGCTGCGCGATGACGCCGGTCATCGCGGCGGCGTTCGGCCGGTAGCCGGCAAATGCGCCCATGCGCTTCGCGACCTCGGCCGACTTGCGGTACGCGCGGCCGGTCATGAGCGCGGTGATCGCGGCCGCGTAGGCGCGACCCTCGTCCGAGTCGTACGGGAGCCCGCGCGCCATGAGGAGCGCGCCGAGGTTCGCGTAGCCGAGGCCGAGCTGGCGGTACGCCTTCGCGTTCCGCTCGATCTCGGGCGTCGGGTACGAGGAGTAGCCGACGGCGATCTCCTGCGCGAGGAAGACGACGTCGACGGCGTGCACGAACGCCTCGACGTCGAGCTCGCCGTCCTCGCGGCGGAACTTGAGGAGGTTCAGCGAGGCGAGGTTGCACGCGGAGTCGTCGATGGACATGTACTCCGAGCACGGGTTCGAGGCGTTGATGCGGCTCGTGTTCGGGAGCGTGTGCCAGTTGTTGATCGTCGTGTCGTACTGGACGCCCGGATCGGCGCACTCCCACGCGGCCTCGGCCATCTGCCGGAGCACCGCGCGGGCGTCCTTCGTCTCGACGACGGAGCCGTCGGTGCGCGCGGTCAGGTTCCACTCCTTGTCCTCGATGACCGACTCCATGAAGGCGTCCGTGACGCGGACGGAGTTGTTCGCGTTCTGGTACTGGATCGAGGCCCAGTCGGGCGAGTCGAGCGACATGTCGTAGCCCGCCTGCTCGAGGACGCGCGCCTTCCGCTCCTCCTTGGCCTTGCACCAGATGAACTCCTCGATGTCCGGGTGGTCGACGTCGAGGACGACCATCTTCGCGGCGCGCCGCGTCTTGCCGCCCGACTTGATCGTGCCGGCGGAGGCGTCGGCGCCGCGCATGAAGCTGACCGGGCCGGAGGCGTAGCCGCCCTTCGAGAGCTGCTCCTTCGAGGAGCGGAGCCGGCTCAGGTTGACGCCGGAGCCCGAGCCGCCGCGGAAGATGACGCCCTCGCGGCGGATCCAGTCGAGGATCGACTCCATCGAGTCGTCGATCGAGAGGATGAAGCACGGCGCTGCACTGCGGCTTCGCCTCGAAGCCGACGTTGAACCAGACCGGGGAGTTGAAGGAGGCGAGCTGGTTGACGAGGATCGCCTTGAGCTCGGCCTCGAAGGTGTCGGCCTCCTCGTCGGTCGCGAAGTAGCCGCCCTCGCGGCCCCAGCCGCCGATCGTGTCGACGATGCGGCCGATCATCTGCTTGACGGAGCGCTCGCGCTCGGGCGAGGACATGCGGCCGCGGAAGTACTTCTGCGCGACGATGTTGGTCGCGGTCTGCGACCAGAACTTGGGGAACTCGACGTCCTTCTGCTCGAACGCGGGGCCGTCCTTGCCGGGAATGTGAGCGTGGCGAAGCTCCCATTCGATCTCCTCGAACGGGTCGCGGCCGGGGATGGTGAACAGGCGGCGCGGGGCGACGCTCGCGTCCGCTTCCACGACCGTGTTCACGATCTCCGGTGCTGACAGATCGGTTGCTGCCAGGTCCTGCGTCTCCTCCGCCTGCTCCAGCGCTGCCATCTCGGCCTCCCGGGCTTGGTGGGACATCACGTCTCCCCGCCCGAGTCGGCGACGTGCGTCGTGCGAGCGGACCCAGCAGAGTAGGAGGGGGGTCGGACGGACATGGCAGCGTCAGAAAACGCTGCCAGATCACACTTTGCAGCGTTAGAAAACGCTGCAAAATGCATAAAAATAAGGGCGCCCACGCCCAGTGAATTCTACCGGCGCGACCTTCTCTACCGCTTGCGCGCGCGGTGGCCGACGAGCGCGATGCCGGTTGCGAGGAGCGCCGTTCCGCCGAGCGCGCCGAGCACGAGCAATGGGGCTGGGATGGGAGTGGCGTCGCCTGGCTCGACCTGCTCCGCCGCGGCGAGCGAGCGTGCCGGCGCCTGCGTCTGGGTCTGCGACCGCTTGCTCTTCGCACGTAGCGCCAGCATCTGCGCGCGCTCGATCGACTCCTGTGCGTCCGTGTAGTCGCGGATGTCGGGCGCGAGCGCCTCGATCGCGTCCTGGTAGCACTCGAGTCCGTAGACGCGGTCGACGCGGCCGTCGGCTGACCAGTCGGCGATCACCTGCTGACTGCAGTTAGTCGCTGCTCGGGCGGTCTCGCCGAGGACGAGCAAGACAAGCGTGGCGGCGAGGATCAGAAACAAGGGGACGCGAAAGTGCAGGGACCCGAGCGCCATCTGAAAACGGTACCCACGCCGTCAAATCCGAAAACACGCGCCGCGCCGGCGCGGGGGCTCAGACGGGAACGTCGTCGTCCGGCCCGGGCGGCCCGTCCGCCGCGTTCCGGCGGCGGAGGTAACCGACCCCGCCCGCCGTGAGGAGCGCGAGCGACATCAGGGCGAGCGCGATGAGCGGCTTTGGAATCGAGGAGAGGCCGGTGGGGTCGACGTCGGTCGCCTCCGAGCCGGGCTCGTTCGGGTCTCGGGTCGTTCGGATCCGCTTGGCTGGCCCGGGTCGCGCGGGTCGTCCGGGCTCGGGTCGGGGCCGCCGGGATCGAGCTCGCCGCGGAGCGACGCCTGCAGGGCGCGCAGGATGACCTCCTCGGCGTTCGCGTAGTCGCGGAGGTCGCGCGGGATCGCGTCGATCGCGTCCTCGTAGCAGTGCGCCGGGTACAGGCGGTCGATCCGGCCGTTGTCGAACCAGTCCGCGAGCACCTTGTCCCCGCACGGAGACGCCATCGCGGTCGCCGGCAGCACGAGCATGAACAGGCTCGCCGCGAGAGCGCCGAGGAGCCCGGCCAGTGCGAGTGCGCGGCGGTATTTGGTCGAGGGGTTCGGTGTCACAGAAGCGGCCGGAGACACTGCTTGGTAGGACGAGTCTTCCGGGGCGAGGTGAGTTCGGTGTGTGCGGAGGGTAAACGATTCGTTAGACGGAGCCGGCCGTACCCGTGGAGGAGCGCGGGCAAACGGCCGTCTGTCGCGGCCGATGGTAGCGTGGCCGTTCATGGAAGCGGTGCCGGAGCCGTCCCTCCGGACGTCTCGCCGTCCGCTCCTCTCAGCCGCGACCGTCCTCGCCGTCCTCGTCGGCGCGACGCTCCTCGGCGCCACGTTCGCAGGCGACGGATCCGACGTCGACGGTGTGCTGCCGGTCGGCGGCTCGGCCGTCGTCCTGCTCGGGGCGGCGCTCTTCGCGGGCGCCTTCGGGTGGATCGCGCTGCCGCGGCTCGGCGGAGCCGGAGTGGCCGTCGTCGGGGCGATGGTGCTCCTCGCGGCGTGGACGGGAGCGACGGTCGGCTGGTCGATCGTGCCCGACCGGAGCTGGGACACGTTCAACAAGACGGTCGCGTTCACCGCGTTCCTCGGGCTCGGGATCGTGCTCGCGGGCGCGGCCGGTCGTCTGGCGGCGCGGCTAGGGGCAGGCGTGCTCGCCGCGACGCTCGGCATCGTCCTCACGTGGGCGCTCACGACCAAGGTCGTGCCCTCGCTCGATCCTGAGGGCGATCGCGTGGCGCGGCTCCGCGAGCCGGTCGAGTACTGGAACGCCCTCGCGCTGCTCGCGGACATCGCGATCGGGCTCGGCCTGTGGCTCGGGGCTTCGCGCGGGCATCGGGTCGCGGTGCGCGTCGCCGGTGCGCTGCTCGTCTACGTCGCGACGCTCGCGCTCGCGCTGTCGATCTCGCGCGCGGGTGTGGTCGGCGCCGGCGTTGTCGTCGTGCTCTGGCTCGCGGTCTCGCGGGAGCGAGTGGAGGGCGGGCTGCTGCTCGCGGCCTCGGTGCTACCGGCGGCCGTGGTTGCCGGGTGGGCGTTCACGCGTCCCGCTCTCGTCGAGGACGGCGCGGAGCGGTCGGACCGGGTCGCGGACGGCGCCTGGCTCGGGGTGCTCGCGGCTGTCGGTGCGGTCGTGGTCGTCGCGCTCGTCGTCGTGGGGAGCAGGCGTGCGCTCGGCGAGGTGGGTCGACGCCGGGTGGGGCGTGCGCTCGCCGTGGTTGTCGCGCTCGGTGTAGCGGGCGCGGTGACCGGCATCGGGTTTGCCGTCGGCAGCACGGCCTCGTCTTCCTCATGCGCCGAGATCGCGAACGACCCGAGCCGGCTCGGGTCCGTCGACGTCTCGAACCGCTGGTGCTGGTGGAACGAGGCCTGGGACGTGTTCGCCGCCAACGCGCCGGAGGGTGCGGGAGCGGGGTCGTTCGTCGTCGCGCGCAAGCGCTACCGCGAGGACGCCCGCAACGTCGTCCAGCCGCACAGCGTTCCCCTCCAGCAGCTCTCGGATGGAGGCGTGGTCGCGCTCGGGCTCTTCGCGCTGCTCGTGCTCGGCGGTGCGTGGGCCTCCGTCGGTGCGCTGCGCCGGCTCGAGGGCCCGGAGCGCGCTGCCGCCGCGGGGCTCGTCGCTGCACCCGCCGCCTACGTGGTGCACTCGCTCGTCGACTACGACTGGGACTTTCTCGCGGTGACCGCGCCGGCGATGTTCGCGCTGGGCGTGCTCGTTGCCGCGGGGCGGCCACCGGCTCCGGCGCGACGTCGGCCGGTGCTCGCCATCGGCGCCGTGCTCCTCGTCGCGACGGTGCTCACGTCGTTCGCCTTCCCGCGCTTCGCCAACGACGCGCTCCGCGAGTCGACCCGAGCGCTCGTGCGCGACGACTTCGCGCGTGCGCGCGAGCGCGCCGACTTCGCGAAGTCGCTGAACCCGCTCTCGGTCGACCCCTTCTTCGCGCACGCCCGCGTCTCGGAGCGCAGAGGCTTCGAGACATCCGCCGAGCGCTGGTACGCCGACGCGGTCGAGCTCCAGCCCGAGAACCCGGAGACGTGGTACGCGCTCGGCCTCTTCGAGCTCCAGGTGAAGAACAACCTGTGTGCCGCGTACGAGTTCCTCAACGAGGCGTACACGCTCGACCCGACGGGGCAGCAATGGGTCGTCGGCGGCCCGCTCGACGTCGCGCGGGACGCGGTCGACGAAGGCGCCTGCGAGCCTGGGTAGTAGGGCTGGGGTCAGGCTTCAGCCTGACCCCGATGTGAGGTTTCCGCCTCGCCCAACGACAACCTAAGAGACGGGGTCAGGCTAAAGCCTGACCCCAACCCGCTACTGCCTTCGCCCAGACCGAGACGTGCTTCTGGCTCTCCGCCGTGAACGGCTCGCGCTTCCAGCCGCCGAAGCGGTCGCGCAGCGTCATCCCGGCGAGCCGCGCCATCAGATCGAGCTCCGACGGCCAGACGTAGCGGAAGGGGATCGACCTCGCCTCGTGCCGGTCCTCGCTCACCCAGTAGTGATGCGAGATGAGGCCCTGTGAGACGACGTCGTACTCGTCGAAGCCCACCTTCGTCGGGCTCACCTCGAATGGGTGGTAGATCTCGCCCGGCGGAACCCGCTGGAGCTGCGGCACTCCGACCTCGATCACGAAGCACCCGCCCGGCTCGAGGTGTGCCGCGACGTTCTGGAAGCACGCGACCTGCTCGTCCTGCGTCGTCAGGTTGTTGATCGTGTTGAAGACGAGGTAGGCGAGGGAGAACGTTCCCTCGACCTTCGTGGTCGCGAAGTCGCCGATCGCGACGGGGATGTCCTCACCTCCGGGCTTGGCGCGCAGCCGCGCGACCATCGCCTCCGAGAGGTCGATGCCGTGGACATGGACGCCACGCTTCGAGAGCGGAAGCGCGACGCGGCCGGTGCCGATGCCGAGCTCGAGCGCGGCACCGTCGCCGGCGAGGTCGGCGAGGAAGTCGACCGTGGGATCGAGGACCGCAGGGTCGAACATGTCGGCGGACGACTCGTCGTATCGCGCTGCCACGTTCTCCCCGAAGTGGTCCTCGGGCATGGAGGCACTCTGTCAGAGGCGGTCGAGTATCGGCGTCGCGTCGTCGACCGCGGCGAGCACCGCCTGGAGCGTGCCCGGCGGTGCCAGTTCGTCCGGGAGCTCGTCGCGGGGAAACCAGCCGAGCTCGCTGACCTCGCGCGGATCGGGCTTCGGCTCGTCGCCGCCGACGGGCTCGGCTCGGTAGTAGCCGACGTTGATGAGCTCCACGTCGGGCACCTGCCCGTCCGCCGCGTACTCGTCGACCCATACCCCGATGTACCCGGTGACCCTGACGCGCAGGCCGGTCTCCTCGAGCACCTCGCGCTCCACGGTCTCGATCGGGATGCTCGCCGGCCTCGATGAACCCGCCCGGCGTCGCCCACATGTCCTTCCACGGCTCGTACGCGCGGCGCGCGAGGAGCACGCGGTCGCCGTCGAGGACGATCGCGTTCGCGCATGGCTTCGGGTTCCGGTAGTGACTCACCCCGCACACCGAGCACGTGGTCGGGGGAGGCGACGGGAGCTCGGCTCCGCACGCGGAGCAGAAGCGCACCTGCGGCATGGCGCTGGAACCTACGCGCCGAGTATGAAGACGACGTGTGCGCCGCCGAGCTCGCGCGGGCGCACGCCGTCGAGCGGGCCGACCCGCTTGACGCGGAGGTCGCGCGCGAGGCGCTCGGCCTCGCCGGCGAAGCCGGGCTTGTACATGACGAGGCTCGCGGCGAAGTCGGTTCGCGGCGCGTTGCCGACGAACCCGATCCTGTAGCCGCGGTCGCGGACGCGTGACGCCGCGGTGGCGGCGGCTCCGGTGCGGCCGTTGCCGTTGAGCACGCGGACGACGACGCGGCGCCGCGGGAGCTCGGGCGTCGCCGCGACCTTCTTGGCAGGCGTGACAGCTTTCTGCTTGGCCGCGGGAGCGAGCGCGCGCTGCTGCGCCTCGCGCTCGAGCCGATGCGACACCGAGTCGAGGAGCGCTCCGCCGCCGATCGCGAGCAGGATGAGGAGCTCGACGGCTGCGACCGCGGCCGCGACGAACGCGGCCAGGCGCCAGGGGCGGATGAGAGCTTCGGGAGGGGCGAGCGGGTGATCCACGCGCGAACCGATTCGCGCGCGCGGCGGCTACTCCTTCCGCGCCGCAACGCGGGGGTCAGGCTTCAGCCTGACCCCGGTCTTGGGTTTGCGCCTTGAACACCTAACACCGGGGTCAGGCTAAAGCCTGACCCCACGGCTTCAGTTGGCGTTCATCCACTCCCACGTCGCCGCGAGGCCGTCCTCGAGGCCGACCATCGACACGAAGCGGAGCTGCTCCGCGGCGAGTGTGGGATCGAGCGCGCTGTTCTGGAGCTCCCCGAGTCGGGCGGGCGCGTGCTCGGCCTCGGCCGTCGACCCGGTCGTCTGACGGCAGAGCTCGTACAGCTCGTTCACGGACGCCGCGCGACCGGTCCCGACGTTGAAGATGCCGCCCTCCTGCCCGACCGCCGAGACCGTCGCGCGTGCGACGTCGCCGACGTAGACGTAGTCGCGCGTCTGCTGCCCGTCGCCGAAGATCCGCGCCTGCTCGCCTGCGGCGAGGGCGCCGAGGAAGATCGCGACGACGCCTGCCTCCCCGCGCGGATCCTGGCGGGGGCCGTAGACGTTGCCGTAGCGAAGCGAGACGTGCGTCGTCCCGTAGAGGCCGTTGTACGTCTTGAGGTACTCCTCGGCGGCGAGCTTCGACGTCCCGTACGGCGACAGCGGATTCAGCGGGTCCGTCTCCGTCGCCGGCCGCTCGCACTCGCCGTAGATCGCGCCGCCGGTGGAGGCGAAGATCACCTGCGCGCCGTGCCGGCGAGCCGCCTCGAGCACGCGGATCGTGCCGATCACGTTGATCGCCGCGTCCTCGTCCGGGCGCGCGACCGAGACGCGCAGATCCGCCTGCGCGGCGAGGTGGTAGACGGCCTCGGGCCGGATCTCGTCGAAGAGCTCGTCGAGCGGCTCGCGGATGTCGTGCTGGTGCAGGGTCGCGCTCGCATTCACGTTCTCGCGATTGCCCGTCGCGAGGTTGTCGACGACCGCGACCTCGTCGCCCTGGGCGACGAGCGCGTCCACGACGTGCGATCCGATGAATCCCGCGCCACCTGTCACGACCACGCGCACGCGCGGCATCCTACGGGTCGTGTCGCTCTCCGTCCGTCCGCAGTCATCGGAGCTTCGGCCTTTCGTCCGCTCGCTCGGGTTCTTCTCGAGCGAGCTTCCGCCGGGTCGCGAGCGCGTGCTGCCGACGGGCGACGTGAGCCTCATCGTGAACCTGTTCGAGGACGAGGTGCGGACGTACGACGGGCCCGACGCGGCCACCGTCCGACGGACGCACGGCGCCGTCCTGCTCGGGCCGCGCGCTCGGCACCAGGTCATCGACACGCAGGAGCAGCGCGATCTCGTCGAGATCGACTTCGAGCTCGGCGGGGCGGCGTGCTTCTTCGGGATTCCGATGTCGGAGGCACGCGACGAGATCGTCGAGCTCGACCTGGTCTGGGGCCGGGACGGCGCCGTGCTCCGCGAACGGCTGCTGGAGGCGGCGACGCCCGAGGCGAAGCTGCTGATCCTCGAGGAGACGCTCCTCGCGCATGCGGTCCGTCCGCTGACGCCCGACCCGGCAATCGGGCTCGCGGTGGACGGGTTCGAGCGTGGCATCCCGGTCGCCGAGGTGGTCTCACGGCTCGGCTGGCTTCCGAAGACGTTCGTTCGGCGGTTCCGCGCGGGGATCGGGCTCGCGCCGAAGGAGTTCTCGCGCGTGCGCCGCCTGCAGCGCGTGTTGCGTGAGGTGGCCCGGGACGGCAAGACGTGCTGGGCGCAGGTCGCGTTCGAGCACGGCTACTACGACCAGCCGCATCTCGTGCACGACTTCCGCGAGCTGACCGGGATCACGCCGACGGCGTACAGCCCGCGCTCGGCGGCGGAGCGGAACCATGTTCCGCTCGCGCCGGCGGCCTGACCTTTTTCTCCAAGACGACGCGGGTCGCGGCTTCGTACGATGGCCGCATGGCGAACGCACTAAGGCCGCGCCTCGTCGTGAGCGACGCGGCGGCGGCGATCGAGTACTGGACTGAGGCTCTAGGCGCGAAGGAGCTCGAGCGGTACGCGGCTCCCGACGGCGCGATCGTGCATGCCGAGCTCGCGCTCGGCGACGCGCGCTTCACGACCAAGGACGAGGACGCCCACGACCGGGCGCCGACCTCGCTCGGAGGAACGTCCGTCCTGCTCATGCTCACCGTCGATGACGTGGACGCTCTCGGCGAGCGCATGGTCGCGCTCGGCGGCACGGTTCGATTCCCGATCGCCGACGCCGAGGAGGGCGGGCGCGGCGGCCGCATCCGCGACCCGTTCGGCCACGAATGGATGATCTCGCAGCGTCAGGCGTCCGGCGATGCCGCGTAACCCGCCCGAGCGCTTCCACACGCTGACGCCGATCTCGATGGTGGCGGACCCGGCGCGGCTGATCTCTTTCGTCGAGGACGTCCTCGGCGGGGAGGTCGAGCGGCAGTTCCATGCCTCCGACGGGACGGTCGCGCATGCGGAGGTCCGCATCGGCGACTCGTTGCTCATGGCCGGGCCCGCGAGCAAGGAGTACCCGGCGTTCCCCGCGATGATCTGCGTCTACCTCGATGACGTCGACGCCGCGTACGCCGCGGCCCTGGCGGCTGGGGCGACGTCGCTCCGGCCTCCCGAGGATCAGCCGTACGGCGACCGCTCGGCCGGCGTCGTCGACCCTGAGGGCAATCAGTGGTGGCTCACGACGCGCATCGAGGATCTGACGCGTGAGGAGATCTCCGAGCGCGTGAGGCAGGCGGCCGGCCGCACCTGAGTCCCGTCGTAGGATGGGCGCCGATGTTCGTCACGTTCGAAGGGCTCGACGGGTCGGGGAAGACGACGCAGAAGCGACTCCTCCAGGAGCGGCTCGAGGCCGACGGACGTGACGTGCTCGCGACCCGCGAGCCGGGCGGGACCGAGCTCGGCGAGCGCATCCGCGACCTCGTCCTGCACGGCGGCCACGTGGCGCCGTGGGCGGAGGCGCTCCTCTACGCCGCCTCGCGCGCGCAGCACGTCGAGGAGGTGATCGCGCCGGCGCTGGAGCGGGGCGCGGTCGTTCTCTGCGACCGGTACATCGACTCGTCCGTCGCGTACCAGGGGGTCGCACGCGGGCTCGGGCTCGACCTGGTGCTCGACCTGAACCTGACCGCGGTCGGCGGGCTGCTTCCCGACCGCACGTTTCTCTTCGAGATCGACGCGACGCTGATCGGCGAGCGCCTGCGCCGCGAGCACGACCGGCTCGAGAGCGAGGACGTCGACTTCCACGCCCGCGCCGGCGAGGGGTATCGCGAGCTCGCAGCCCGCTTCCCCGACCGGATCGTCGTCCTCGACGGCACGCGGCCCTCGGAGGAGCTGGCGGAGGAGGTGTATGGAGCGCTTCCGGTCGGTACCTGAGCAGCACGAGGCGAAGCGCCTTCTCGTCGCGGCCCTCGCCGACGACCCGGCGCACGCGTATCTCCTGCACGGCCCGCCGGGCGTCGGGAAGCGGACCGCGGCGTTCGCCTTCGCGGCCGCGCTGCTCGGGGACGTGCGCCGCGTGGAGGCGCGCACGCATCCCGACCTGTACGTGCTCGAGCCGCTCGGCGAGATGATCCGCATCGACGACGTGCGCGCGCTGCGGCACGACCTGCACATGCGTCCGTTCGAAGCCGACCGGCGCATCTACCTCGTCCTCGACGCGGATCGGATGAACGAGGACGCAGCCGACGCGCTGCTGAAGGACCTCGAGGAGCCGCCGCCGTACGCGACCATCGTGCTCGTCGCGAGCGAGCTCGGGCCGCTGCCGCCGACGATCCTCTCCCGCTGCCAGCTCGTGCCGTTCCGGCGGCTCTCGGAGCGTGCGGTGCGCGAGTGGATCGCCGAGCAGGCGCCGGAGCGGAGCGAGGAGGAGGTCCGAGCGCTGTCGCGGGCGGCCGCGGGGCGGCTCGACCGCGCGCGACGCCTGCTCGACCCCGCCGCGGCAGAGCGCCGCGCGACCCTCATCGCGACTGCCCGCTCGGTCTACCGCGACGAAGACTTCGAGCCGGCAGACGCCGCCGCGACGGTGCTCGCCGCCGCCGACGAGCGCGCCCAGGAGGCGCGCGACCGCGAGCAGGCGGCGATCGAGGAGCTCGACCTTCCCGCGCGCGAGGCGGAGCAGCGCGTCCGGCGTGCCGGGCGAGGAGCCGAGCGCGACGAGCTCCTCGCCGGGCTCGAGGCGCTCGAGGCGTGGTACCGCGACCTCGTCGTCGTCGTGGCCGGCGCCGAGTCCGCCGCCGTCAACGCCGACCGGCTCGACGAGCTGCGCGAGGACGTCGCGCGCGATCTTGGCGAGGGGCCGCTCGCCGCCGCCGAGGCCGCGCGCGAGACCTGGCGCGCGCTCGAGGAGTTCAACCTCAACGCCTCGCTCGCGTTCGAGGCGCTGTTCGTTCGCCTCCAGCGCGAGCTTCGCGGGTCGCAGGCCTGGTCGGCCGCTTCGTAGCCGCTTGATCGACGCGACGATCCTCATCCCGACCCACCGCCACGCGGCGTTTCTCCCGTACGCGATCGAGAGCGCGCTCGACCAGGAGTGCGCTTCGATCGAGATCTTCGTCGTCGGGGACGGTGTGGAGGCGCCGACGCGCGAGGTGATCGGCCGGTACGACGGGGACGAGCGCCTCCGCTACTTCGACCGTCCGAAAGGAGCAAGGCTCGGCGAGGAGCACCGGCACGCCATCCTCACCGAAAAGGCGCGCGGCCGGATCGTCGCCTACCTCTCCGACGACGACCTTCTCCTCCGCAACCACGTCGCCTCGATGCTCGAGCTCCTCGAGGACGCGGACTTCGCGCACCCACCCTCGGCGCGCTTCGACGCCGACGGCACGCTTCAGTTCTTCCCGTGGAGCTACGCCCGCGACGAGTTTCGCGACGTCGCGCGCGGGCGCGTCGGCTCGATCGGGCTCACCGGCACCGCGCACACGATGGATGCGTACCGGCGACTCCCGTACGGCTGGAGGACGACGCCGGTCGGGATGCCGACCGACCACTGGATGTGGATGCAGTTCCTCGAGCTGCCCGGCTACCGGGCAGCCGTCGGCGAACGGCTCACCTACCTCACGTTCCCCGAGCCGAAGTGGGGGAAGCTGCCCGATTCGGAGCGTGCCGCGGCGATCGCCGACTGGCTCCGGCGTTCGCGCGAGCCGGGCTTCGAGGACGAGGTCGACGAGCTGCTCCATGACGCGATCCGTCGTGCCGCCGAGGATTACCACCTCTGGGCGCGGGCAGAGCAGCTCCGCGTGGAAGCGCTTCGCGCGTCGCGCATCTGGTCGCTGCGTGACCGCCTCGTCCGGCTCGTCCCGCGGAGCAAGCGGGTGGGCTGAGCGCCGTACGGCGGCGCCGATATGCTCCCGCGCTGTGGCGACCGTCGAGGTCGGGATCGAGGGGCTCGACAAGGCAATCAAGGATCCGGCGACCGTCTCTCCCGAGGGGGAGCGGCTCGAGGCGGCCATCGACGGCGTCGAGATCCGCCGCGCCCGAACGCACGCCGACGAGCGCGGCACGCTCTGCGAGATCTTCGATTCCGCGCTGGGGGTTCACCGACGACCCGCTCGTCTACGCGTACCACATCACGCTCCAGCCCGGCGCTATCCGGGGATGGGTCGTGCACGTCGAGCAGTACGACCGCCTGTTCCTCTACGCCGGCGTAGTGAAGGTGGTGCTCTATGACGCGCGCATCGGCTCGGAGACCTACGGCCGGCTGAACGTCTTCCACTTCGGCGAGCACGACCGCGTGCTGCTCAAGATCCCGACGCGGCGTCTACCACGCGTTGAAGAACGTCGGCGACCGGGAGGCAGCGTTCGTCAACATGCCGTCGCAGCCGTATCGGCACGACGATCCGGACAAGTACCGGCTGCCGCTCGACAACGACGTCATCCCGTACCGCCTCGCGTAGCGCAGCGGCCGCCGGGCCCCCGATCCCGCCCCCGGCTCCGAGGGAACGATCGGAGCGGAGGCTCGCGCCCGTCGGCCGGCGGCGCTGGTAGGGGTTGAGACGCCTTGGTGCCGGTGGCGGTTAGCGCCCGCGAGCCAGCGCTACACTCAGAACCTCTTCGCCGACGTAGCTCAGCTGGTAGAGCACTTCACTCGTAATGAAGGGGTCCGCGGTTCGAGTCCGCGCGTCGGCTACACGAGAAAGGCCCGTTTGCGGGCCTTTCTTGTCTTGATGTTCCTCGTCGGACGACTGCCGGCGGGTCCTCTTCAAACGAACCTCAAACGCAGTCGTCAGGTCCGCCGCCGTGCCTGGCAAGGCAGTCGTTCGAGGCTTCTATTTGTCTGCCGGGACCAGGGGGCCTGAGCCGAACTTCTTGGCCGCGCGCTTCTCGCTGCGGCGCTGCTTGAGCGTCTCCTGCGGCTTCTGCTTCTGCTGCTTCTTTGGCTTGTCGGAACTCTTGCTCATAGCGGCCTCCGAGCCGTCCGCTCCACTCAGCGCCTGCTCGAAACAACGAGAGCTGGCCCCGCAAGTCGAATCCTGTTCGCCTAGGCTCCTACGTCTCGCGCGCCATAGCGCGTTGGGAGGTTGCGGGCTTTCGGCCGGGGTTCTGGCAGCAGGGCCAGTTCAAGTCATCCTACTCTTGGCGGTTCGAGTCCGCGCGTCGGCTTCACCAAACCCCTGCAAAAGCGGTGTTGACGGGTTGTCGGTGAGGTCCCACCGATAGGCTCAAGGTCCTTGGAACGCGCCGATCGCGTGCGCCGGGGAGGAAAGGAGGAAGAATCAGTGGCTGAGTACAGCGTCGTTCGCGTCGCCGACGTTCCCGACATGGCCGCCGATGTGGGCATGGACCCCGACCACTTCGAGATCCGCTTCCTTCGCGAGCCGCTCGCGCTACGCAACTTCGCCGTCACGTTCGAGCGCTTCGGCGGCGAACTGGCGGCCGGCTCGCGGTCACCGGCACACGGTTCAGGAGGAGGTCTATTTCCTCGTCTCGGGTCGAGCGCAGGCCAAGCTCGACGGTGAGGTGATCGACCTCGAGCCCTGGACGGCGGTGCGTGTCCCGCCGGAGACGGCTCGGGCGTTCCGAGCCGCAGGAGAGGAGGACGCCGTCTTCGTGACGATCGCGGCCCCTCAGGCCGGCTTCGAGGACGTGGAGTTCATCCAGGACTACTGGACCGACTAGAGGAGCTCGCGCGTTCGCGCAGCGTGCCAGTCGAGCCCGAGCGCGGTGAACCGATCGGCTGCCCGCTCGATCAGGCTTGCGTCCTCGCGCACGACTCCGAGGGCGCGCAACGCGAACGGTTCGAGATAGGTGTTGGGCTGCAGTAGCCGGCCCGCCTCGGTCTCGACGCGCTCCCGCTCGCCGAGAGCCGCGAGTCCGTCGAGGTGCGTGGCCATCGAGCTCAGGTAGTACGTGGTCGCCCGACGGACGCTGGGCTCGCCAAGCAACGACTCGACGGCTGCAAGATCGTTGCGGTGGAGGGCGAGCTGTACGCGCGGCGCGTCCTGCAACGGCCCGTAGCCGGTCATTCTGTGGGCTCCGGCCTCCTGCTCGAGGCGGCGCGCCTCCTCCTCGTCCCCGAGATAGGCGCGCGCGAGCGCGCAGACCAACAGGGCGCGCTCGTTCAGAACACACGGCGTCGCGATGTTCGCCGTCACGGCGTCTTCCACGCGAGGTTGCAGCCGTCTCACCGCCTCCCAATCACCAAGGAGCTCTTCGAGCACCAGGTTCAGGCCGACGCCGTGCAACCGATGATGAGGAGACAGCCGGTGGGTGATCTCTTCCCCGGACCTGGAGTATCTCCGTCCTTCGTCGAATTGCCCTTGCGCGACGGCGGGAGTAAGCGCGCCGCTGTAGATGTCCTGCTGGTGATCCGGATCGTCGATCTCGTCGACGAGCGAGACGCGCCGGCGTGCCCAGTCAGCTGCGTCGTCCCAGTTACCCTCCGCGACCGCCGTCAGGCACAGGACGTCGTAGCCGTAGGAGCGGGTCACCGGGTCGCCCAATCGTTCGGCGATTCCGCTCGCCTCGCTCGCGAGCTCCGGAGACTTGTCGTAGGCGGAGTAGCAGCGGGCGATCAGCGCCTTCGCGCGGGCCACGGTGTCGGGCGGCGCCAGCTCGAGCGTCCGCCCGATCCAGTCTTCGACGAGGTCCGCCTGCGGCGGGACGCCCCACATTCCTGCTCGGATCATCGTCTGGAAGGCAAGTTCCGCGTAGAGATCCGCCGTGGTCAGGTCGTCGTCCGCCAGCTCGATTGCCCGCTGCATCGCGGTCGAGAACCCGTCGCGGTCGAAGTAGAGAGCGCTGGCGCGCGCGATCGCCCCCCAGAGATCGACCAGCGCCTGGTGGCGGGTCTCGAGCTCGACGGCTCGATGGAGCAGGGAGAGGCCGTCTTCGATCTCGTAGCGACCGACCGCGAGATCGGCGGCGCGGCGGAGCCAGAAGATGGCCCGCTCGCGCAGGCGGGCGAGCTCCTCGCCGGCATCGGGCCAGGCAAGGTCGACGTCGTCGGGTCGGACCGCCTCTGCATAGTGGTGCGCCAGCAGAGCCGCGTCCTCGTCTCGACCCTCTCCGATCCGCTCGAGCCAGGTTGCGAAGCGCGCATGGAAGCGCGCACGTTTCATCGTCGGCAGGCTCTCGTAGGCGACCTCCCGGGTCAGCGCGTGCTTGATCGAAAACTCGCGCTCGCCGACGATCGACGAGCCCGATCGATGACGAATGAAGTCGCGCTCCTCGAGCAGTCGAAGATCGGGCTCGAGGCCCTCGAGCAGCTCGTAGACGGGGCTGGCCCAGAACGTGCGTCCGATCACCGCGGCCGCCTGGAGCGCCGCCTTCTCCGCGGGCTCCAGAAGATCGATGCGAGCCGCCAGAACCGCGCGCACCGTGTCGGGGACGACGAGCTCTTCGGCGAGCTCGTGGGCGATCCAGCCGCCGTTCTGCCGCTCGAGCACGCCGCGGTCGATCAGCGTCCGAACGAGCTCCTCGACGAAGAACGGATTGCCCTCCGCCCGCTGGATCACGACCTCGCGGACGCTTGCGGGCAGCTCGGCCGGAACGAGGTCGTCGAGCATACGAGCCGCATCCGAGTGGGAAAGCGCCTCCAGCCAGAGCGTTTCGCTCTCACGACCGCGACCGCCCCAGGTCGGCCTACTGCGAACGAGCTCAGGCCGCGCAGTTCCCAGCAGCAGCAGGGGTCCGCGGACGTCCTGCAGTCCCGCCTCGAGAAGGTCGAGGAGCGCGTCATCTCCCCAGTGCAGGTCTTCGACGAGCACGACCGCCGGTTGATCGGCCACCAGCTCTTCGAGAAACGCGACCCATGCGTGACGCAACCGGTCGCGGGCGGCCAGCGGGTGGAGGTCCGACGGCGCCTCCAGCCCGAGTGTCATGCCCAGGATCTCGTGCTGACCGAGCCGGCGCTGGACGGTCCCGGGCGGATCGCTCTCGAGCAGGCCGAGGTGCTCGCGAACGACCTCACCGAGGGGCAGGTACGTGATCCCCTGGCCGTACGACAGGCAGCGCCCGACCCGCCGGAGCGGTTCGGGCGCCTGCGTGCCGAGCCACTCCCAGAGCTCACGGACCAGCGTCGTCTTCCCGACGCCGACATCGCCCATGATCGTCACGAGTCGTGGCTCAGTCTCGTCGCGGACACGACCGAAGGTCGCTTGTAGAGCCTCGAGCTCACGCTCACGGCCGACGAAGGCACGACCAAGGCCGCCGACTCCCCGCGGCCTCATCAGCGACAGAGCACGGACGAGCCGGCGACATGCGACTCCTCCGGCCTTTCCCTTGGCTTCCGCCATCCTCGGCTCGTCGAGCTCGAAGGCTCCTCGGACCGCCGCCGCCGTGCGCTCGCCGACCAGAACCTCGCCCGGCTCGGCCGCCTGCTCCAGCCTCGCCGCCACGTTGACGGCGTCGCCCGTCACGAAGGAGCTGCCCTCCCGCGGCTGCCCCACGACGACCTCCCCGGTGTTCACGCCGATCCTCAGCGAGAGGCTGTCGCCGAACAGCTCTTCGAGCCTCCGCTGCATCGAGAGTGCTGCGTGGAGCGCGCGCTCCGCGTGATCCTCCTGCGCCGCGGGCGCGCCGAACGCCGCCATGACTGCATCGCCGACGAACTTCTCGACCGTTCCGCCCGCTCCCTCGATCTCCGCTGCCATGGCGTCGTAGAAACGGTTGAGGAGAGCTCGCGTGCGCTCCGGATTCTGTGAGTCCGCGAGCTCGGTCGAGCCGACGAGGTCAGCGAAGAGAACGGTCGCCAGCTTCCGCTCCTCGCTCGGCTCTCCGGGGCTCGAGAGAGGGTTGGCGCAGCCGGGACAGAATCGCGCACCCGCAGGAACGGACTGGCCGCAATTCGGGCAGAACGGCATGTGCCGAAGTGTGACGCGGAGCAGCTGAACCCGCCCAGCAAGGTCTGCGCTGGGTCTACGCGTTTGTCGTCCGAGGACTTCGGCCGCCAGCGGACCGTTCGAGGTTCCTTGGATTCATGCGGCCTCGCCGGACTCGGAGCGACTCCCTGAGACACCTGATCAACGCTCGTAATGAAGGGGGTCCGCGGTTCGAGTCCGCGCGTCGGCTTAGAAGAAACCCCGCAAAGGGGCAGGTTTTTTGGGCGTTTGGGCCAGGCTGCGAAATGTCACCCGTCGCCTGAAAGGGCGTACGCCACCGCGTCGTCGAGCGTAAGCGGTCGCGCCGCCTCGTAGGCCGCCTCGATCGCCTCCGGCTCGAACACGCTGCGCACGGCCTCCACCGTGGACTCGTGCAGCTCGCGCTCGGCCGGATCGAGGTTCATTCCCGTTCCTTCTCGCAGGGTCGCGGCAGAGGCGACCAGGCGAAGTGCTCGATCCATCCGTCCCTCACGCGCAGCCAGCGCGGCGAGCCCATCCTCCGCATAGGCGACGAATTCTCTATGACCAAGCCGCGCGGAGAGGCGGAGGCACTCGTCATAGGCCTCCGCCGCCCGATCCGGACGATCGCGGCGAAGCGAGACGAGTCCGAGGTTGAGAAGGATGAGCGCGGCGGATGCCGCATCCCCGGTCTCACGCTGGAGCTCGAGGCCCTCTTCGAAGAGCACCGCAGCCCGGTCGAGGTCTCCCATGGTAAGCGCGACGTATCCCATGTTGCTCGTCGCTATTGCAAGACCGCGTCGGTCGTCTGCCCGGCGCAGCTCGGAGATGGCCTCTTCGAGGAATGCTGCGGCGCGCACGAGGTCACCCTTCGCGCCCGCAATGCTGGACAAGGTATTCAGCGCGAATCCGGTAAGTGTCGGGTCACCTTTCCGCCTAGCGATGTCGAGGCTCGATTCGGCCAGTGCTGTCGCGCCCTCGAGGTCGGCTTGGAGTCGCGCTAGGTCGGCAGCGGAGCCGAGCGCGTCCGCGCAGAGCAGCGTGTCACGTGTCTCGACTCGCTCGGCAGCTTCCTCCAGCCACTTGCGCCCCTCGGAGAGGTGGCCGCGAATGTGCCAGAAGTGGTACATGCTGGCGGCAAGCTCGAGTGCGACTCCCGGTGCACTCGTAATCGCACGCTCGAGAACGGCGCGCACGTTGCCATGCTCGAGTTCGAGGCGGTTCAGCCAAGACTCCTGATTCGCGCCCTCCAGCTCTGGCCGTGCCATCTTTGCCAGCGCGACGTAGTAGTCGGTGTGGCGCACTCCGACCTCCTCCTCCTCAGGCGAACCCACGAGCATTTCGGCGGCGAACTGACGGAGCGTCTCGAGCATCCAGTACCGAGGGCGAAGTTCGTCATCGCGACGGCGAACGAGGCTCTTGTCCAGAAGCGACTGCAGCGTGTCGGCTCCGGCCTCGCAGACCTGCTCCACTGCCTCGTAGGTGCAGCCACCGATGAAGAGGGATAGCGAGCGGAACAATCGTTGCTCATCGGCGTCCAGCAGGTCATAACTCCACTCCATCGTTGTGCGCAGCGTGTGCTGGCGGGGATCGGCATCGCGCGGCGCAACCAACAAGTCGAGCCGTTCGCCGATGCGCTCGAGCAGCTGCTCAGGTGTGAAGACCACCGTTCGCGCGGCGGCGAGTTCGAGCGCGAGCGGCAGATTGTCAAGCCTCGCGCACAGCTTCCCAACCGCACCGTTGCCGCCGAAGCCGGGGTCGATCCCACGGGCACGGGCATGGAACAGGCGGACCCCATCGCCCTCGACCAGGGTCGGAACTGGATAGACCTGCTCGCCCTGTAACCGCAGCCTCTCCCGGCTCGTCACGAGCAGCTCGAGGTTCGGGCATCTCCCGAGTAGGGGAGCAAGGCGTGACGCTCCCCGAAGCAGATGCTCGAAGTTGTCGAGAAGCAGCAGCATGCGGTCGTCGGCGATGCGACTCGCGAGGTCGCCTTTCGCAGCGACTGTCTGGGCGACGGTGTCGAGGACGAGATCGGCGTCGCGGAGCGCTGCGAGCGGCACCCACCAGACTCCGTCGGGGTAGCGCTCCGACAGCGCGCCGGCTGCGTGAGCTGCCAGCCGCGTCTTCCCAGTCCCGCCGGGACCGGTCAGCGTAAGCAGTCGGACGTCTTCGCGCGAGAGAAGTGCGAGGACCTCGCCGACCTCGCGCTCCCTGCCGAGGAACGGTGTCGCCGGGACGGGAAGGTTGGTCTGGTAGAGCGTCTTCGGAGGCGGGAACTCGTCGGCGCCGAGCTGGTAGATCCGCTCCGGGGCCAAGAGGTCCTTGAAGCGGTGCTCGCCGAGGTCAGTCAGCGCCAGCTCGGCGAGGCTCGCCGTTGAGGCGGAGACGAGCACTTGTCCGCCGTGGGCTGCCGCGCCGATACGCGCGGCGCGGTGGACGTCGTCTCCGACATAGCCATCCTGGGTCAGAAGCGGCGTTCCCGTGTGCAGGCCGACGCGGACCCTGAACGCCCCATTGGCGAGCGCCTGGGTCAGCGCGGCCGCTGCAGCGAGCGCCCCCGGCGCGGTCGGGAACGCGAAGAAGAAGGCATCTCCCTGGGTGTCTACCTCGACTCCACCCTCGGTGGCGCATGCTTCGCGGACGACGCTGCGGTGCTCGGCGAGTGCCCTGGCGTAGTCCTTCGCGCCGAGTGAGCGCAGGAGGTTCGTCGACCCCTCGACGTCGGTGAAGAGGAAGGTGACGGTGCCGGTTGGAAGATCCTCGCGCACGCGACGCGATCATCCGCCTGCCGGGAGCGCCCGTCCAGTGCGGCAGTCGGTCTCTGACGCCAGATCACGCTCCTCGAGCCCGGAGGTGAGGTGTACGTCTTCACCTCGGCCACAGAGGGGCGCGAGGTCGGATCGAGCTCGCGCCCTCTCTCCGGTGCGTCCGCCTCGCGTGGAAGCTTCAGCGACCGGGTGATCGACATCTCGTCACCGACGGGATCCGAGCCGCTCAGCAGCAGTTGGACGCTCCGTACTCGCTTGCTCGACGGAAAGACGCGAAGCGTCGTCGAGACCGAGCCCGACGCGGTCGTGCCCTCTGGCGCCCGGGACAACTGCTCGCCGTCTGCAAGAAGTAGCGCGTCGCCTGGGAGTCGAGGGCGGTTCTCTCTACCTATGGGTTGACGTCGAGCGCCACGAGCCGCCCGGTGAGGCTGACGTGGAATCCGACGCGGTAGAGCACGCCGTCCGTGCCGCGCACGGCGACGAGCAGCTCGAGCGTGACGAACGTCGCGGGCGCGGGCTGCCGAACCGCGAAGGTGTCGATCGCGTGCCCGGAGTTGTTCGAGGGCCCCAGGTCGTCGACCGAGTTGAGCGACGCGATGGGCGCCCACTGGTCCATCCGAAACGCCCAGAAGGTGTTCGGGCCCGGGGCGAGCGGTCGCAAGCGGTTGATCGACGGCCCGAGGTCCAGGTGCACGCTCACCGACTCGCGCCGGAACACCTGTGCCGAGTTTCCCTTGAAGCCGGTCGGATCCCAAGGGCGACCCGCGGAGTCGGCCTCCTCGCGGGATTCGTTCGGCAGGAGCAGGACTCCGCTGCGGACGATGCTGTGCCTGCCATCTCCGAGCGACGTCGCGATGAAGTGACGCGAAGCGAAGAACTTGGGAAACGTGCGTTCCTCGATCGAGATCGGCATCTGGCGCCTCCTCACGTTGATTCGCGGAGCCGCGTGGGCCCGCTCAAGTATCCGCCGAGCGGCGTCATCGCGGGCCGACGGCCGATACGCTCCTCCGTCGGTGGGCTCACTTCGTCACTGGCACAGCGAGCCCGACGAATCGACGAAGAGGTTCGTCGGCGGTGCCACCTTCACGCAGGCGCTCGAGGAGCTGAACACGGTGCTCGAGGTCAACGCGTATGCGGGCGGGACCTTCAGGGTCGTGTCCGCGACGATCACGCCGCGCGAGGGCAAGCGGGAAGTCGTCCAGCAGAGCGCGCTCATGTTCCATGACGTCGACGAGGCGAAGCACGCGATCGACCTGATCCTCGACCGGCTAGCCGAAGAGGCCAGAGGCCTCTAGGCACCGGATTCACGGCTCGAAGGTGATCTCCGCCCTCAGTGACGTGCCCGCGCCGGCTGGGCTCACGACATCGAGTGACCCGCCGAGCGCCTCGACGCGGTCCGCGAGGCCGCGGAGGCCGGAGCCGGTGGCCGGGTCGGCGCCGCCGACGCCGTCGTCTGACACCTCGACGACGACGCTCGCGTCGTTCGCGGCGACCCGGACGCGCACCGTCGATGCGTGCGCGTACTTCGCGACGTTGGTCAGCGCTTCGGCGATCACGTAGTACGCAGCCGCTTCGACTTGCTCCGGCAGCCGCTCGGCGGGGATGTCCGCGATCTCGACCAGGACCGGCGCTCGGCTCGCGAGCGTCTCCACGGCCGCTCGCAGGCCGCGATCGCTGAGGACGGCCGGATGGAGGCCGCGGGCGAGCTCGCGCAGCTCGTCGACCGCGAGGGCGACCTCGTCGCAGGCGTCCGCGAGCACCGCGCGCGCAGCCGGCACGTCCGAATCGAGCTTCGCCAGCGCGACCCGCAACGTGAGAGAGAGGGACACCAGGCGCTGCTGGGCGCCGTCATGGAGGTTCCGCTCGAGCCGGCGCCGCTCGGTGTCGCCGGCGGTGACGATCCGCGCTCGTGAGGCGGCGAGCTCCTCGAGCCGGTCGTGGAGCTCGGCGTTGAGGCGATGGAGCTCCGCCTCCTGCGCCTTCCGCTCGGTGATGTCGGTATAGACGACCATGTTGCCGATGACCCGGCCGGACTCGTCTTTGACGGGGCGGCCGAAATCGAGACCTCGACGAGCGTTCCGTCTTTCCGCTGCCGCACGGTTTCGAGGCCGTCAACCCACCCACCGGCGATCACCTTCGCGAAGAGCTCCTCGCTCTCGGCACGCTTTGCAGGCGGCGCCAGGGGCAGGTCGCCCCGGCCGATCATCTCGTCGCGCGGCCAGCCGAAGATGCGCTCCGCCGCTGGGTTCCACAGCCGTACCTGCATGTCGTCGCCGAACTCCACGACGGCGATCGGCGAGGAGTCGATCAGCGCCTGGAGCTCCGGGTGCTCTTTGCGATCGGACATGTCGTGGCCCTCATAATCGCAAGGTGGTTCCCGAGGCACGCCTAGAAGAGACTGAGCATGGGCTCCGGCCCGTCGGGCGCGGCTGGTTCGTCCTCAACGCGCGCGAAGCTCTCTGGGCCGATCGGCACGAGCGTGGGCGGGAAGCCGGCCTCCAGGGGCAAGGGGACTTTCCGCACCTCGCGTACGGCCTTTACGTGCTCGAGCCGGGCGAGCCGATGGCGATGTACCACTGGGAGACGGACCAGGAGGACTTCCTCGTCCTCGCCGGCGAAGCGTTGGCCGTCGTCGAAGGCGAGGAGCGGCCGCTTCGCCAGTGGGACTTCGTGCACTGCCCTCCCGGGACAGCGCACGTCATCGTCGGCGCCGGCGACGGCCCGTGCGTCGTCTTCGCCGTCGGCGCGCTCGAGAATCACACGGTCGGCTCTCGGGTCGACGGCACGCAGGAGGGGCGAGACGACTGGGGCGCGTACACCGTCGACGAGGCCGCCCTCCGGCACGGAGCGGGCGTGGAGGAGGAGACGAACGACGGAGAGGTCGCGTATGCCCGGTATCCGGAAGACGAGCTGACGCGGTACCGCGACGGCTGGCTGCCGGGCTAGGCGTGCCGCTCTCGACGTCGCTCTCGCACGCTCTCGTCGCGTTCACGATCGAGCTCGACAACGAGTTCGAGCGGCGGCTGGGGGAGTCGGGTCACGCGCCGCGCGTCACGTCGCTCGTCATGTGGTCGAACTTCATGCGGTTCGTCGGAGACGGGATCGCGGTCGGCGAGCTTCCGGCCGCCGCCGGGATACCGAAGGCGCCCACGCTCTCGACGCTCGGTGGGATGGAGCGGTGGCGGTACGTGTACGTCGGCGCGGATCCTGACACGAGGCGCGATGGATACGGGAGCGCGCGCGGGCTCCGACCGGAGTGGGTCGTCCGGCTCACGCCGGCCGGGCGCGCGGCCGAGGCGATCTGGCGGCCGCTGCCCGACGAGATCGAGGCGCGTTGGCGGGAGCGGTTCGGCGCCGGCGTGGTCGACGAGCTTCTGCGTTCGCTGGAGGCGATCGTCTCCCAGCTCGACGTCGGGTCGCCCGAGTACATGCCGATCGTGGGCGGTGCGAGCTGGAAGGCCGCCGACGCTGTGACTTTCGCGGAGCGCAACGCGCCGTCGAGGCTCCCTCTGTCTGCGCTCCTTTCGCAGGTGCTGCTTGCGTACACGGTCGACTTCGAGCGCGAGTCGGAGCTCGCGCTCCCGCTGGGCGCGAATGTCGTGCGCGTTCTCGACGAGACAGGTGTCAGCGTCAAGGACTTGCCGCTGCGCGGTGGCATCTCGAAGCAGGCCGTTGCGATGGCGCTGACCTTCCTCTCCAAGAGCGGACACGTCGTCGTCGAGGACAAGCTCGCTCGGCTGACGCCGGCCGGCCGCGAAGCGCAGGAGGGCGCGCCAAACGGCTGCATGACGACGTGAAGGCCGCGTGGAAGACGCGGTTCGGGGCGAAGCCGGTCAGCCGGCTTGCGGACGCGCTCGAGGCGCTGCTCGGTCGGCCTGACGTGCTCGCCCTCGGACTTCAGCTCCACCCTGGCGGGTGGCGGGGAACGAAGCCGTACCTCGCGCAGACCGAGGCCGTGCTCACGGATCCGACCGCGGCGTTACCGCACTATCCGATGGTGCTTCACCGCGGCGGCTGGCCGGACGGCAGTTAGTCCTCGAAGGCCGAGAGCAGGACGGAGTTGCCGTCGGGATCGTCGACCATTGCGAAGCGGGTCTTGGGCGTCACGTCATACGGCGCGACGTGCCCGACGTAGCCGTAGCCGGTCATCTCCTCGTACTTGGCATCGAGCGCCTCGTGAGACCCGAGGTAGAACTCGAGAACGATGCGGTAGCCGCCCGACGCCTCGCTGCGGGCCGGATCCCAGCGCGCGTTCGCCTCCTTCGTGCTGAGGAAGAACGTCAGCCCGCTCATCTTCACGTCGACATGGCCCTCGTTCTCGACCCCGTCGGGGACGTCGACGCCGAGGCGGCGGTAGAACTCGGCCGCTCGGGCCATGTCCTCCACGATCACACCGACCATGTAGAGCTCGAGTCCCACGATGCTGGCGCCGAGTCTAGACCGCGACGTAGCGCGTGCTCGAGCTGGACGACTCCTGACGGGCTCGTCTCCCTCGTTTGTTCGAGCCAGCTCGGTTGTCACAACTGACGCTTAGGCATCGGCTGACGCGTTAGAGTCGCGGCGCGTATCGATTGTCCCTGCGGAACAACCAATCGAGGGGGTTGGAAGTGTCGCGATCGCACGCATCTCCGTCTCGTGCACGTCTGGCGGCGAGCCTGGGCCTGGTCTCGCTCGCCGCCCTGTCTGTCGTCGCGCTCCTCGCGAGCGCTCTCGTCGGAGTCGCCTACAGCGTCGCTCCGCCAGTGAGTCCCCCCACCGGGCCGCATCTCGGCAACCTCCGGTGCGTCGGGATCGTCGTCAACGTCTCGGTCGACAACGTCGTCGTCCCTCGGGGAGCCGTCTGCCTCCTCCAGCAGGTGGAGGTCCGCGGAAGCGTCCTCGCGAAGCCGGCTGCCGGAATCATCACACTCAACCCGGGGACTCTCGTCCGCGGCGACGTGGAGGTGAAGCAGGGCGCAGCCCTGTTCGTCGACTCCGCGAAGGTCGACGGCAACGTCAAGTGCGACGGCTGCCTTCCGCGCACGATGAGCTTGAGCGACGTGGGGGGCAGCTTCCAGATCACCGATGCCCTGACCGGCGTCTCCATGCGCAGCACCGACGTCGTCGGCGATCTCGAGATCACGGGCACCGTCGGGGGCTTCCCGATCGTCGTCCAGCAGTCGGTCGTCCACGGCAACGTGAAGCTCGAGAAGAACATCCCGCCGCTGGACGTGCAGGACAACACGGTCGGCGGGAACTTCCTGTCGAGCGAGGGCACCCACGGCGACCTGATCTTCAACCGCGTCGGCGGCAACATGCAGGTGTTCAAGAACCGGGGCGCCGTCCCCATGCAGATCATCGCGAACAGCGTCGGGCAGGCTCTCCAGTGCAGGGACAACGAACCGGCGCCCATCGCGTTCATCAACGGCGCCCGTTCGCTCGAAGGGCAGTGCGGGCCGCCGGGCAGCTAGGCGTCGTCCGCGCTCGGTCGGCCGGCTGAACGCATACGTGAGGGCACTCGCCGCCTCGAGCGACCGGCGGCGAGTGCCTTCCTAGCGGGGTCAGAGTGGGATGTAGCGGGCGCCGAGGGCGGTCGCGAGCGTGCGATGGGCGGGGCCGGTGCCGACCACGGTCGAGCGTGCGGGATCGACTCCGTGCGTGCGGGCGAAGGCGAGCGGCAGGCCCGGGAGCGGCGGGCGGCACCAGCAGATCGGCGGGCCGCCGCCATGTGGGCAGAGCGCGGTCTCGACCGGGGCGTGAATCTTCTCGGCGAGATTCTTCGCGAGCTCGGGGAGATCCGGCGCGGCGCCTTCGGCGGCTCCAGTCGAAGACGAGGTGCGGCGCGGCTGGGTCCACGGCGCTCCAGCCTGCGCGCAGAGCAGCGGCCGCGACGAACACTCCCGCTCGCCCGGTTCGGGGCGCGCGCTCGAAAGGCACCTGCTCGACCGACACGAAGCCCTCGTCCTCCGACGGTGGCTCGAGCTCGCGGAGCGTCCGCATCTGCGAGGTCGGCGCGAGCATGCCCGGCTCGTCCCGCGCGACGCGAAGCTCGTCGGGAGTCGGGAGCGAGCCGAAGCGCTCGAGCAGCCGCTCGACGAGGTTCACCTGCGCCTGCGCGAGCGGCGTATCGAGCCAGACGCACCGCGCGGAGACGCCGTGCCGCCTCGCCGTCTCGACCACGTAGCTCCTCGTCGCGCGCGTGAGATACGTGTTGTCGAGCACGACCCGCCGCGCGCCTTCCGCCAATCGCTCGTCGAGCGCGCGCGCCAGCTCGCGGAGGCTTCCTCCGCGCTCGTCCCGGTTGAGCCGCAGGTAGCCGCGCTCGGCGTACTCCTCGGCGACGCGGCTCTTGCCGGCGCCCGGGATGCCCATGACGAGGACGACCTCGCCGTCGTCCGCGGGTTGCTGCTGCGGTGCGGGCGCCGCTCGCGGTCCCCCAAACGCGCGGGCGAGTACGGAGCGGTCGTCTTCCTCGAGCGAGAGCGCGGCGGCGCGCGCGGCCGAGCGCGCGGTCTCCGGCCGGCGGGCGCCGGGGATCGGGACGACGACCGGAGAGAGGGAGAGCAGCCATGCGAGCGCGACCTCCGCCGCGGTCGCTCCTCGCGCCCCGGCGATCTCGGCGAGCACCTCATGGCGCGCGAGCCGGCTCTGCCCGCCGCGGCCCACCGAGCGGCGAGTGCGCGATCAGCGCGATGCCCTCCTCCTCGCAGCGCTCGAGAACCCCGCCGCGGAGCGCGCGATCGTCGAGCGGGCTGAGCGCGACCTGGACGGCCGCGATCGGCGCCAGGGCCAGCGCCTCGTCCAACTGAGGGCGGCTGACGTTCGAGAGCCCGACGCGCCGCACCAGGCCGTCGTCGACGAGCCGGGCGAGCGCGCGCACGGAGGTCCGCCACGGCGTCCGCGGATCGGGCGCATGAATGAGGTAGAGGTCGATCGAGAGCCCGTCGAGCGAGGCGAGGCTCGCCTCGCAGTCGGCGCGGATCGCCTTCGCGCGACCGTCCGGGATCCACCCGCCGCCGGCCCGCGTCATCCCGCCCTTCGTCACGATCCGGGCGCCGGCCTCCGCGCCGCAGCTTCTCAAGGCGCGCGCCAGCAGCGACTCGTTGTGCCCGAGCTCGTCCGGTCCACGGCCGTATGCGCGCGCCGTGTCGAACACCGTGACGCCCGCGCCCGCCGCGGCCGCGATCGTCTCGAACGCGAGCTCCTCGTCGCGGCTCTCGTCCGTCGAGAGGCGCATGCAGCCGAGGCCGATGCGCAGCTCCGACGGGGCAAGCCATCCGGGGCGGGTCAGACCCCGGAGGCTACGCCACGTCCGTTACACCGTGCCCGCGTAGGCCGAGCGGAGGTACGCGTCCACGTCCGCCTGTTCGCGCGGCGAGCGGAGGAACTCGCTCCACGCCTCCCGCTCGAAGCAGACCGCGCCGAGCTCCCAGACGCAGAAGGTCGGCCGGTGCGTCCCCTCGATCACCCACGGATGGAACGCGTGCTCGTCGTCCGACTGCTTTGCCCACACCGTCTGCCAGAGCTCGTTGTCGTTCCGCCACGTCGAGGCGATGAGGAAGTAGAAGCTCTCGCCGCAGCGGTGCAGGATCACGAAGCCGAGGCTCGGCGTGATGCCGAGCTCGCCGAACTTCGCTCCGTCGCGAAGGTTCCGGCGCGCGAGCGCGCGCACGGCGAGCGGGACGGGCCTGTCCTCGGGAGCGATGTCGTACCACTTGAGCGTCGTCTCGCCGAGCGTCAGCCGCGCCTCGGGGCGGGCGACCTTCTCGATGTGGACGTAGTCGGCGCCGATCTCGGCCAGCGCCTCGAGCGTGCTCATCAATCGTCCTCCCTTCGCGTGAAGTCCATGATCCAGTTCGTCTCCCAGGACTCGCCGCCGTCCACCGAGAACGCCTGCTCCCAGCGCGGGGTCGCGGTCGTGACGCCGGACCAGATGAAGCGGCAGATGATCGGGGTGCCGTCCCACTCCTCCTCGGAGTAGAAGGAGCCGATGTCGCCCTCGAAGGAGCCGATCACGGGCGGGTCGATCCTCCCCGGACGGCGCGAGTCGGCCCAGTAGATCGCCCACTGCCGCGTCTCGGGATCGAAGAAGCGGAACGACATTCCGACGAAGCCACCTGCGTAGTCGGTGCGGAACTCGTCCTGGTTCCCAAGAACGTCGGGGAGGGGCCAGACCTCGGACGTCGCGTCGAACACGTCCCAGTCCTTGCAGTCCGCGAGTCGCTCGCGCAGGCGTCGATTGCGGACGGTCCACTTGCCCATCCAGAAGTCGAAGTCGCGCTCGCTGCTCTGTACTGGAGCCGTCGTTTGCATGCCGATCTCCTTGGTCGAGTGGGACCTCGACGCTACCGCGGAAATAGGGCGGATCAAGCCCTCTATCTGTGCTTGACTCCCAGCGTGCTCGCTCCCACCGCACGTCTTCTCGAATGCCTCGAGCTGCTGCAGGCGCAGCCGGCGATCACGGGTCGCGAGATCGCCGATCAGCTCTCGGTCGACGCCCGCACGGTGCGCCGCTACGTCGCTGCTCTGCAGGCGCTCGGGATCCCGGTCGAGGGCCAGCGCGGTGTCGGAGGCGGCTATCGGATCAAGCCTGGATTCCGGCTCCCGCCGCTGATGCTGTCGGACGACGAGGCGGTCGTCGTCGCGCTCGGTGTCGTCGCGGCGGGGCGGCTCGGCCTCACGGCCTCGGAGGAGACGATCGGGGCCGCTCAGGCGAAGATCCACCGCGTTCTGCCGGACGCGCTTCGCCGCAGGGTGGAGGCGCTCGAGGCCGCGCTCGATTTCACGACCGCCGCTCCGGCCGGAGCGCCGGTTGCGGGTGAGACGGTCTTGCTCCTCGCCGACGCGATCCGCCGCCGGCGGCGCGTGCGGTGTGGGTACCGCACCTTCGCCGGCGAGGACTCGCAGCGAGAGGTCAGCCCGCACGGTCTCGTCGTCCACTCCGGCCGCTGGTACCTCGCCGCGTACGACCACGGCCGCGAGGACATGAGGACGTTCCGCGTCGACCGCATGCGCCGCCCGGCCGTTGACGGCGCGGACGCCGTCGCGCCGCCGGACGACTTCGACGCGGTGACCCACGTCACGCGCTCGCTCGCCCGCGCTCCCTGGCCGCACAAGGTCGAGGTGCTGCTCGCGTTGCCGCTCGAGGAAGCCACGCGCCGGCTTCCGTCGACACTCGCCGAGCTCTCGGAGCACGACGGCGGGACGCTGCTGCGCATGGGGGTCGGCTCGCTCGACTGGACGGCGCACGTCCTAGCCGGGCTCGGGTGCGACTTCACGATCAGAGCGCCGGACGAGCTTCGCGCGAGCGTTCGAGCGGTGTCGGAGCGGCTGGCGGGGTCGGCTACGCGGTCCTAGCCTTTCTCGGGCGGGGGACGCGCGGCCGGCGCGAGTGGTGATAGTGAGGGCGCGTGTCGCCGGTACCCGGAGAGCTCGAGATCCCGCAGGTCTACAACGACTCCTTCCGCGGGTGGCCGGTTCGGCCGCAGCACCGGCAGCATCCGATTCGCGGCTCGTTTCTCGATCCGCGCCCCGATCCTCAGCGTGGGGCGATCTACCACGAAGGAGTCGACATCGCGGTGCGCGACGACCGGCCGGAGCGCGGCGCGCCGCCCGGGCGCACGCATCGAGTGCTCGCGATCGAGGGAGGGCCGGTCTCGTTCGCGACCGAGCGTGGCCGGCGCGGCCTCGTCCGGATCGGGCACTTCGGCTATGGGCACATCGACCCCGTCGTGCTGACGGGTGAGATCGTCGCGCCCGGGCAGCACATCGGCTGGACCTGTCTCGACGACTGGCACGTGCACCTGAGCGAGTTCGTGTTCACGAGCGGGCCGACGCTCGTCGTCAATCCGCTGCGGCCGGGCGGGAAGCTACGGCCGTTCGTCGATCGCGCGGCGCCGGAGATCCGCGAAGTTCGCTTCTTCACGCCGTCGAGTGCGGTCTGGGGGCGGCGTGCGCGGAGGAGCGTCGCGCGTCTCGCGGCTGGTGGGCAGCGGCTCGACAAGGAGCGGCTGCACGGACGCGTGGACGTGCGTGTGCGGGTGCGCGATCCGCAGAGCTTCATCGGCTGGTTCGAGGAGCTCCCGTGGCTGGCGGCGCCGCATCATCCGTTCCGGCTCGCCGTCTCGATCGAGGATGTCGCGAGTGGGCGGGTCGTGCGGCGGCGCGAGGTGTTTCGCGCGGAGCAGCTGCTGGGGCAGTCTCCGGGGCGTCACTTCGCGCCGGGCACCGAGCAGAACCTGCCGGCGAAGGGCTGTATGCGGCTGCACGCGTCCGTGCGGTGCGACGGCATCTACTGGTTCCGGCTGTTTCCGTTGCGGTACTGGGACACGACGCGCCTTCCGGACGGGCGCTACCGGCTCGAGGTGCGGGCGTGGGACGTGGCCGGGAACGTGGGCGAGGCGGAGGCGCTCGTCAGGATCGCGAACGGGGTCTGAGGCTCGGTGCGCTGACGTCCGAACGGGGTCTAGGGCGCGGGGCGCTGACGTCCGAGCGCTGTCTGAAGTTGGCACTGAATCGGCACGAAGCCGTGGCCCACGCGTTGAGACTTCCTCGATACCGTGTCCTCAGGGACACGGGAGTGCCCCTGGGGGACGTTGGACGCGGCGCGCCCGCGCTTCAGACGTCGGGCACGAGCTCGAGCCAGGCGACGGCGCCGGGCAGTTGGAGCCGGGTGTAGCTCTCGGCCGTGTGGCTCCACGAGCCGGTGCGCTTCTCGAGGCGACCGCTCGGATTGAGGTCCTCGAGCTCACGGAAGAGCCGCGCCGACTGTGTGCTCTGGTCGACGACGATCTCGTCCGCATCGCTCCACCACATCTGCAGCGGCACGCCCGACCTCGCGATCTCGGTCTTCCACGCGAGCGGGCTTCGCAGCCGATAGGCCTCCGGGTTCGACCGCGGCGTGCCGCCGACCTCGATGCGCGCGAGCCCCTGCAGCATCGTTCCCTTCGGACTTCGCGCGAACTGCTCGTACCGGAGCCCGAAGTCGGCGACGGAGTCGAACGCGACAGCACCCGCGAGCAGCCGCGGATGCCGGCCGATCAGGAGCAGCGTCTCGTGCCCGCCCATGCTCCCGCCGACGGCGAATACGCGAGCGGAGTCGAAGCGCAGCCAGGGACGCTTCGCCCGTAGGAGCGCCGGCATGCGGGCGAGGTCGTTGATCTGGCCGCGCCATCCCCAGGAGTGGAGCGGCAGGCGGCGTCCCATTCCTCCCGGGCAGACGACCGCGAACTGTCCGCGCGCAGGCAGATCGCGCCAGAGCCGCGCATTCGTGATCGCGCGCACCCCGCGGCCGTGTGGGGAGATGACGAGCGGCAGCGGTGGCGACGGGTTCTCGGGCCCGTACTGGGCCGGGGCCACGACGACAGCGTGGCGCGGTACGCCATTGTGCGCCCGGTAGCGAACCCCCCAGTGCTTGACGTCGGGCATGCGGACGGTCCTACATGGCGGCCCGCGGCCGCGCATGCCCCGCACGGGCATCTAGACGTATCTGAGCAGGCGTTTTACGCTCCGAAACGAAGAGGATCACGCAGATCATGGGACCCCGGCTCGGACTTGCGCTCGCACTCGGCATCGCACTTGTCGCGGTGACTGCAACCGCTGCCTCGTCGGCCCCGAGGTCGGTCGAGGTCGTGTTCGTACGCGACGGGAAGCTCGTGCGTGTGGAGCGCGTCGTGCCGCGCGGCGTCCGCCCCGAGATGCATGCGCTGCGAGAGCTGGTACAGGGCCCGACGCGTGAGGAGCGCGCCGCGGGTCTCCGGAGCGCGATCAAGGAAGGCGTTCGCCCGCGCTCGATCCGCTTCGAGAAGGAGACCGTGCTCGTCAGCTTCTCGCGCTCGCTCTTCTCGCCGGGCACGCCGCAGACAAAGCGGATGCGGCTTGCGCAGATCGCCGGGACCCTCTCGCGGCTCGGGCGGCCGCAGCCGTTCGCGGCGATCTCGGCCGAGGGACGGCTCGCGACGATGCTTCGGATCGGTGTGCGTCCGGGAACGTGGCGCGAGCAGACCGGCGAGAAGGGCTACGTCTACAGCATGCGCGGCATTCAGCTGCGCATGCACCAGCTCGGCTACCTCTCGCGCGCGCAGGTCACCGGAACGCTCGACTACTCGACGAGCCAGGCGCTCCTCGCGTTCCAGGGCTGGGAGGACCTCGCGCGTACCGGGACGGTGACCGGTGAGACGCAGCTCGCGCTCGTGCGCGCCCACCGGCCGAAGCCGCGTTCCCGCGCGGGCGGGCGGCACGTCGAGATCCACCGCGACCGCGGCGTGCTGCTCCTCGTCGAAGGCGGCGAGGTCGAGCGCGCGGTGCACACGTCCACCGGGGCGGGCGGCGCGACGCCGTCGGGGACGTTCCGCGTCTACCGCAAGGAGACGCTGTCCTGGTCGTACCCGTTCCAGGTCTGGATGCCGTGGGCGTCGTACTTCGTCGGCGGGATCGCGATGCACGAGTACTCGCACGTCCCCGAATATCCCGCCTCGCACGGGTGCGTGCGGCTGCCGGCGGGCGACGCGCACCGCGTCTTCCGCTTCGCCGAGTACGGCACGCCCGTCCACGTCTTCTAGGGGCGGCTACCGTGACCGGCCGTGCGCGGGGTGCTGACGACCCCGCGACCGTGCGCTAGAGCGACGAGGAGTGCGGGCCGTTGAAGACGACGAGGAGGGTCAGCTCCTCGTAGGCATGGAAGCGGTGCTCGGCTCCGGCAGGGACGAAGATCCCCTCGCCGCGCCTGATGGGTCGGCGCTCGCCATTGACCTCGACCTCGCCGTCACCGTCGAGGACGACGTACACCTCGTCGAGGACGTGGGGTACCTGCTCGTCCTCCTCCGGCGCGACGATCACGTAGACGCCGACCTCGAGGCCGGGCGACGTGTGAACGACCTCGTAACCGCCGCCGCGCTCTCCTAGCCGGGCAGCCGCCTCCGCGACCACGATGTTCTGCACGGCGCGACCGTAACAGGCTGCGCGCCGCCGTACGCGATCCTCGGCCGTGAATCACTCGTTCGCGGGAGCCGCGTCCCCAGCGGACGCTTCAAACCCGAGCTCCGACCCTGAACCTGTGACAAGAGAGTGACAATCGCTCCTCGGCGGGCCTGTCTCCAGCGGCCGCAGCTTCGCTCGGTTGAGCCGGATCGGCGTCCGTCTCCTTACAGGGTCTGACCCTGTAAGCGTGAAAAGTGTGTGTCAATTTGTCCACACGTCCGCCCGTATCGGCCGTGGCGAAAGGCGACAGTCGAGCCGCCGCGCGAGTGGTGCGTGGCAAGATCGCGTCGCCGTGGAGACGATGCGCGCCATCCGGAAGCGCGGGCCCGAGCCGGGGCTCGTGCTCGACGAGGTCCCGGTGCCGACACCTTCGCCCGACGAGGTGCTCGTCCGGATCGAGGCCGCCAGCATCTGCGGCACCGACCTCCACATCCGCCGCTGGGACCAGTGGTCGTCCGAGCGCGTCAAGCCGCCGCTGACGCTCGGCCACGAGCTCTGCGGCACGATCACCGCCGTCGGGAGCGGCGTCCAGGGCCTGACGGAAGGGGACTACGTCTCGGCCGAGAGCCACGTCACGTGCGGCGTCTGCTTCCACTGCCGCACCGGCCGTGCGCACATGTGCGAGCGGACGCAGATCCTCGGCGTCGACCGCGACGGCGGGTTCGCCGACTACGCGGCGCTCCCGGCCTCCGTCGTCTGGAAGAACGACCGCGCGAAACTCCCACCGCATCTCGCCTGCCTGCAGGAGCCGTTCGGGAACGCCGTCTTCGCGACCTCGACGCAGGAGCTCGCGGGACGCGCGGTCGCCGTCCTCGGCTGCGGGCCGGTCGGGCTCTTCACGATCGCGATCGCGCGCGCGTTCGGCGCGGGCCGGCTGCTCGCGTCGGATCACGTGCCCTACCGCATGGAGCTCGCGCGCCAGCTCGGCGCCGACGACGTCGTGAACGTCGACGAGGTCGAGGACGTCCCGGCGTGGTTCGCCGAGCAGAACGAAGGTGTCGGGATGGGTGTCGTCTTCGAGATGTCCGGCGCGCTGCGCGCCATCCAGGACGCCTTTGGGATCGTGCGCCACGGCGGCAACGTCGTCCTCTTCGGCATTCCCGCGCAGCCGGCGACGATCGACATCGCCGAGTCGCTCATCTTCAAGAACCTGACCGTGAGCGCCGTCAACGGGCGCGAGATCTGGGACACGTGGTACACGACGCGCTGGCTGCTCGAGCACGGCGTCGTCGACCTCGCGCCGCTCATCTCCGCCCGGATGCCGCTCGAGCGCTACGAGGAGGCGTTCGCGCTCCTCGAGTCGGGCGAAGGCTGCAAGATCGTCCTCGAGCCGAACGGAATCAGCGGATGAACACCACCCTCGTCGACGCGGTCGGATCGGAGCTGGACGGGCTCCGCGAAGCGCGCACGTACAAGCACTTCCTCGAGCTCGAGTCGCCGCAGGGCCCGGTCGTGCAGATGGCCGGCCGCGGCGAAGTGATCGTGCTCTCCTCGAACAACTACCTCGGGCTCGCGAATCATCCGGAGGTCGTCGAGGCCGGGATCGAGGGGCTCCGCCGGTACGGGGCCGGGACCGCGTCGGTGCGCTTCATCTGCGGGACGTTCACGCCGCACCTCGAGCTCGAGCGCGCGCTCGCGGATCTGTCCGGCACCGAGGCCGCCTTGAGCTACGTCTCCTGCTGGAACGCGAACGAGGCGGTGATCCCGAGCCTCACGGACGCGTCGACGATGATCTTCACCGACGAGCTGAACCACGCGAGCATCATCGACGCGGTGCGGCTCTCGAAGCCGGCGGGCAAGGTCATCTACCCGCACTCGGACATGGGCGCGCTCCGCGATGCGCTCGCGGCCGCGCCGCGTGAGGCCCGCAAGCTGATCCTCACGGACGGCGTCTTCTCGATGGAGGGCGACCTCGCGAAGCTCCCGGAGATCGTCGAGCTCGGTCGCGAGTTCGACGCGGTCGTGATCGTCGACGACTCGCACGGCGTGGGCGTGCTCGGCGAGACCGGCCGCGGGACGGTCGAGCACTTCGGGCTCCTCGGCGAGGTCGACGTGATCACGGGGACGCTCGGCAAGGCGCTCGGCGGCGCCGCGGGCGGCTACGTCGCGTCGTCGGCCGAGGTGTGCGACCTGCTCGCGCAGCGCTCGCGCCCGCAGCTCTTCTCGAACGCGCTTCCGCCCACGGTCGCCTGCAGCGCGCTTCGCGCGATCGAGGTCATGCTCGAGCAGCCCGAGCTCCTCGCGCGGCTACGCGAGAACTCGCGTGCGTTCCGCGAGATGCTCCTGGACGCGGGTTACTCCCCACTCGACGGCGAGGCCGCGATCATCCCGATCATCGTGGGGGAGACCGCCGCGGCGATCGCCCTCTCCCAGCGCTTGCTCGAGGAGGGCGTGTTCGTGACCGGGTTCGGGTTCCCGGTGGTGCCGGAGGGGACTGCGCGGATCCGCGTGCAGATGTCCGCCGGGCTCGAGGACGAGCAGCTGGAACGCGCGATCGAGGCGTTCCGGCGCGTCAAGACTTCCTCCTGACGCGTTTGGCCGTGGGTCGCGGACGCACGATCGAGGCATTCAGGCCGCTCGGCTCGGGGCCGAGGTAGTCGATGACCGTCGTCTCGGGCCGCACGTCGGGCCAGAGGAAACCGGCAGGCGAGGGAGAAAGGATCGGCCATGCTGCTCAATCTCCTACTCGGCGTCGCATTCGTCGTCGTGGGCGTGCTCTTGATGTTCATCGCCGGAGTGTGGGGACTTCTCGTCGGGATCATCGCGGTCCTGATGGGTCTCGTTCTGCTGCTTCGCGCGTATCGGGCCAGAGCAACAACGCCTGCCTGACGACGTAATGCGTCCGCCACGCCGCTGTGGCGGCGGCGGCAGCCGCCGCCGTCAGCGCATGCTCGCGCGGAGTCGCGGGTCGTGAAGCGGTAGTCGCCGACCTCCTTAGACCCACCGCCGCCCCAACCTCCCCCAGGGGCACTCCCGTGTCCCTGAGGACACGCTATCGAGGAAGAGTCAACGCGTGGCACGCGGCTTCGTGCAGAAAGTGCAACTTCTGGAGCTCCCTGGGGGTCACACTCTTGAGCTCCCAAGGTTCAACGGTCTCGAGCCTTCGTGAACGTGCAAGCCTCCAGCTTCGGGCCTCACCGCGCGCGCACCGGCTGCCGACGCGCTAGAACGTCCCCGTGGCGCACTCGCACCCCCACCCCCAGGCACGCGAACTCGGCCGGCCCGCGAGCCGCCGCGCCCTCGCGATCGCGCTAGCGATCACCGCCGGGTTCACCGCCGTCGAGGTCGCGGGCGGGCTCTTCACCGGCAGCCTCGCTCTCCTCGCCGACGCCGTGCACATGCTGTCCGACAACGTCGCGATCGCCCTCGCGCTCGTCGCGGTCTGGCTCGCCGGGAAGCCCTCGACGCCGGAGCGCACGTTCGGCTACCAGCGCGCCGAGGTGCTGGTCGCGCTCGCGAACGGTGTCGTCCTCGTCGCCCTCGCGATCTGGATCTTCTACGCGGCGATCGGGCGCATCGACGACCCACCGGACGTGCTCGGCGGCTGGATGCTGGCGATCGCGACTCTCGGCGTCGGCGCCAATCTCGCCGCCGCGGGCGTGCTGCATCGCGCACGCGGAGGTCTCAACGTCGAGGCCGCGTTCCGCCACGTGCTCGCCGACCTGCTCGGCTCTTTCGGCGTCGTCGCGGCCGCGATCGTCATCCTCGCGACCGGCTGGCTCGAAGCCGATCCGATCGCGGGGATGCTGATCGCCGTCCTCGTGCTCGCGAGCTCGTGGACGATCCTTCGCGACTCGACGCGGATCCTGCTCGAGGCCGCCCCGAGCGGGATGGACACGCGCGCCGTCGGCGAGCGGCTGGCCGGAGCGCCCGGTGTCGTCGAGGTCCACGACCTCCACGTCTGGACGATCACGTCGGGATTCCCCGCCCTCTCCGCACACGTGCTCGTTGCGCGCGGCGAGGACTGCCACGGCCGGCGCCGCGAGCTCGAGGTGCTCCTCCGCGAAGAGTTCGGCATCGAGCACACGACGCTCCAGGTCGACCACGCCGGCGACGACCGCCTCGTGGAGCTCGGGCACGTCGAGCGTCGCAGCGCGAGCTAGCGCGAGACCACGAGCACCGCCGACCCCTTGACGGCGCCGGCCCGGAGCCGCGCGAGAGCCTCGTTCGCCTCCTCGAGCGCGAACGTCTCCACGTGCGCTCGAATCGGGATCGTGGGCGCGAGTGCGAGCAGCTCCTCCCCGTCCTGTCGCGTGAGGTTCGCGACCGAGCGAACCACCCGCTCGCCCCAGAGCAGCTCGTATGGAAACGAGGGGATGTCGCTCATGTGGATCCCGGCGCAGACCACCACTCCGCCCTTTCGGACGTGGCCCAAAGCGGCGGGCACGAGCTCGCCGACCGGGGCGAAGACGATCACGGCGTCGAGCTCCTCCGGCGGCCCGCCGAGCGCCTCGCCCGCCCACACCGCGCCGAGCGAGCGCGCGAACGCCTGGCCCTCCTCGTCGCCTGCGCGCGTGCCGGCGAAGACGCGGCGACCCTGCCCGACCGCGACCTGGCAGACGATGTGCGCCGACGCGCCGAAGCCGTAGAGGCCGACAGTCTCGCCGTCTCCCGCGAGCCGAAGCGCCCGATAGCCGATGAGCCCGGCGCAGAGGAGCGGCGCCGCGTGCACGTCGTCGTACGCGTCCGGAATCGGCAAGCAGTAGCGCTCGTCCGCCACCGCGAGCTCCGCAAACCCGCCGTCGATGTCGTACCCGGTGAAGCGCGCGGCGTCGCAGAGGTTCTCGCGGCCCGCGACGCAGAAGCGGCACGTTCCGTCGGTCCAGCCGAGCCACGGGACACCGACTCGCGCCCCAACCGGGAACCGCTCGCCACCGCCGACGACCTCGCCCACGATCTGGTGCCCGAGGACGAGCGGCAGCTTCGGCCGCGGAAGCTCGCCGTCGATCACATGCAGATCCGTGCGGCAAACCGCACACGCACGCACCCGAACCAGCACCTGACCGGGCCCACGCTCCGGATCCGGAAGCTCCGCGAGCCGAAGCTCCGCGCCCGGCGCGTCGAGCACCATCGCCCTCATCGCGCGATCATCGCGCGCGCAGCCCTCAGAGCGTGAGCTCGGCGCGCGCGGTTCCCGCCCGCTCGTGCCGCGCGACCACGCCGACGCGCTCGCCTGCCCGAGCCTCGACGACCCACTCGACCTTCGTGCGGTCGGTGGTCGAGTGGTCGTTCCCCCACCACATGATCGCGCGCCGCTCGACGCGACCGGAGAGCTGGCCCGCCTCCTCGCGCTCCTGCCCGGTGACCACGCGCGCGCCTTCCGGGAGCTCGAGCAACGCCTCGACGGGTCGGACGTGCTTGCGGTCGAGCGCCTTCTGCGTGACGTTCGTCGGCAGCCAGCCCGAGTTCTCGAGCACGAGGCGGAGCCGGAACGCGCCCTCGCCGACCGGCTCGGACGTGAACGACCGGATCTCGAGCCTCGGTGACACGAGACCGAGGAAGACCGCGAAGTCCGCGTGCGGCCTCACCTCCTCCTCCAGGCGGGAGAGGGGCGCGTTGAACCAGAAGCGGACGAGGTCCCAGCCGCCGAGCTCGACCGGTCCGAGCTGCGGGTGCTCGAACGGATACCAGTCGACGTAGCCCTCGCCGATCTCGTCCGCGAGCTTGAGGATCGCGAGGTCGTCGTCGGGCGGGTGGTCGCGGATCCAGTCGATGAAGTGGTAGTCGGAGAGACCGGCTGCGCGCTGCGGGCTCCAGAACTCGGTGACCCAGGCGAAGATCCCGAGGAAGTCGTAGACCCAGTCGATGTCGCCGCCGCGGATGACCGACTTCGGGTCGTACTTGAAGTCGTGGAAGATCGAGATCGAGGGATAGCCGGTGAGCCGGGTCGCCTCCTCGCCCATGAGCTTGAAGGCGCGCAGGTCGGGGGTCGGGTAGTCGTCGTCGGAGCGACCCGAGTACGGGCGGAGGTGGACTCCCGAGAAGGTGTGGTAGCCGATGTAGCTCGTGATGTTCGGGCGGTCGACGATCGCCTGCACGAGCGCGCGCACCTCCGGCTCGGAGGTCGGGTACGGCCCTGCGCCCTGCTGCTCTCCCTCCGGCGCCCAGTCGGCGGGCCAGTTGCGGTTGAGATCGAGCCCTTCGAGGACAGGCGCGATCTTCACCGTGACGCCGTCCCAGTTCTGGATCGTCCCCTCCGGGAACACGCGGAAGAACTCGCCTTCGACGTCGTCCGGCCTACGGGCGACCAGCAGTCGGGGATCCTGAGCGTGCAGCTTCCAGGCGCCGTTTTGGTCCGGCTGGCGCATGAGCAGGACGCGCCCGTCACCGTCGATGTCCTCGCGGTGGAGCCCGTCCTGCGGCTCGTCGCGCGGATACGGACGCACGCTCGAGCGCCGGAAGCGGCCGTCCGCGAGCCCGGCGTCCGCGCCGTCCGGGTTGACGCGGGGCACGACATAGAACGTGCGCGTGTCGAGCGCCTGCGTGACCTTCTCGTCCGAGCCGTAGTCGTGCAGCAGGCGGTCGAGGAGGCTCAGCGCGGCGGTCGTTCCCGTGAACTCCATCGCGTGGATCTGCGCGTGGACGAAGACGGCGGGCTTCTCGTCGTGCGGCCCGGTGTCCGTGTTCGTCACGGTGACGAGCGGGATGTCGCGGCCCTCGTAGGACGGCCCGATCGACTCGACCGCCATGAGCTTCGGGAACTCGGCCGCCCACGCGTCGAGCGTCTCGGTCAGCTCCGCGTACGTGTAGAAGCGGTCGAAACGCACGCGCGTCGGCACGTGCGCGAGCCTACTCCACAGCTCGCCGCGCGCGCAGGATGAGCCGCTTCTCGGGCGTCGGCGGGCTCCCGTCCCATTCCGAGAAGCACTCGATGTCCGAGAAGCCCGCCTCGCCCAGCATCTCCACCCACTCGGTCGCCGTGCGCGGGCGATGCACGAAGCGGCGCTCGATCCGCTCGCCTTCGGGCGTGACGATGAGATGCAGCGTCGAGACCGTTCCCGCGACCCAGTCGGGCTCGCGCTCCTGGAGGAACAGGGATCCGTCGGGCAGCCGATCCCACACTCGCGCGCGGAAGTATCGAGCGAGCCAATCGCGGTGCATCGTCTCGATGATCAGCGCACCGCCGCGGCGAAGCACGCGACGGAACTCGCGGAGCACGCCGACGTCGCCTGCGCGATCGAGGTACCCGAGCGAGGTGAAGAGGTTGAGGACGGCGTCGAAGCTCTCGTCGGCGAAGGGCAGCTCGCGGTAGTCGCCTCGAACGAGCCGCGGCCACTCGACGTCGCCGCGACGGCGTTCGGCCTCCGCGAGCTGCGTCTCGGAGCGGTCGAGGCCGGTGACTCGGTACTCGGCCTCGGTGAGAACGAGCGCGTGCCGGCCGAAGCCGACCGGGCAGTCGAGGATCTCGGCGCCCGGCTCGACACCTGCGAGCGCGACTGCGCCGCGCGCCTCCGCTTGCGTGCGCTCGTCGTCGAAGAAGGGGAGGTACGTGCGCAGGTAGGTCTCGTCGAAGAGGGCATCCCAATCGCCCATCTCCGGCAGACTCCCGCTCATGCGCGACCTCCTCGAGTACCGGGCCGAGTTCCCGATCCTCGAGCATACGACCTACCTCGTGAGCCACTCGCTCGGGCCGATGCCGCGGCGTGCCGCCGAGCGGTTCGCCGAGTACGCGCGAATGTGGGAGGAGCGCGGGATCCGCGCCTGGGCCGAGGGCTGGTGGGCGTCGGCGTGGACGGTCGGCGACCAGATCGGGCGCATCGTCGGCGCGCCGCCGGGCTCGACGGTGATGCACCAGAACGTGGCCGTTGCGGAGGCGGTCGCGCTGTCGTGCTTCCGGCCGGTCGATCCCGTCGCGGAACCGCGTCGTGTACGAGCGCGCGAACTTCCCGTCGGTGCGCTACCTCTACCAGGCGCAGCCCGAGCTCGAGGTGGTCGTCTGCGAGGACGAGGCGCAGATCGTCGAGCAGATCGACGAGCGGACGCTGCTCGTCCCGATCAGCCATGTCCTCTACAAGAACGGCGAGATCCAGGACGTCGAGCCGATCGTTCGCCGCGCGAACGAGGTCGGCGCGCACGTGATCCTCGACTGCTACCAGTCCGCGGGGATCGTCCCGCTCGACCTCACCGCTGCAGGCGTGTCCTTCGCGGTCGGCGGCTCGGTGAAGTGGCTCTGCGGCGGCCCCGGGAACGGCTGGCTCTACGTGAGGCCCGACCTGGCTGAGACGCTCGAGCCGACCTTCACGGGCTGGCAGGCGCACGCGCGGCCGTTCGCGTTCGAGGAGGAGATGGAGTACGCGCCGGCCTCGGCGCGCTTCCTCACCGGGACGCCGAATCCCGCCGCGCACTTCGGGGCGACCGCCGGCTACGACCTCGTCGAGGAGATCGGCGTCGCCCGGATCCGCAAAGCGTCGCTCGCGCACACACGGCTATTGATCGAGCTCGCGGACGAGGCTGGGTTCGAGGTCGTCAGTCCGCGGGAGGAGGTGCGGCGCGGAGGCTCTGTCGTGCTGCGGGTCCCCGAGTTCCCCGCGGTGCACGCCGAGCTCGAGGCGCGCGCGATCCTGTGCGACTTCCGCCCGGACGCGGGCATCCGCCTCGGGCCGCACTTCTTCACGACCGAGGACGAGCTCCGCTTCGTGATCGCGCAGATCGCCGAGATCCTCGAGTCGCGCGCGTACGAGCGCCACCTCGGCGTCGCCGCGGTGCACTAGGAGCGCGTCGTGATCTTCGAGCCCGAGCTCGAGACGCTGTCGCGCGACGAGCTGGAGGCGCTACAGGCCGTGCGACTGCGCGAGCTCGTCGCGTACCTCCGCGAGCGCGTGCCGTTCTACCGCGAGTCGCTGGAGGCGGCAGGCGACGTGAGCTCGCTCGACGACCTCGCGCGTCTCCCGTTCACCCGCAAGGACGACCTCCGCGAGCACTACCCGTTCGGTCTGCTCGCGGTCCCGCGCGAGGAGCTCGCGCGCGTCCACGCCTCGTCGGGCACGACCGGGAAGCTGACCGTCGTCGGGTACACGAGCGACGACCTCGAGCTCTTCGGGCTCGTCAACGCGCGCTGCCTCGCGATGGCCGGCGCGCAGCCGGGAATGCTTCTGCACAACGCGTACGGCTACGGGCTCTTCACGGGCGGGCTCGGGCTGCACGCGGGAGGCGAGCGCCTCGGCCTCGTCGTGGTGCCGGTCTCGGGCGGCATGACCGAGCGCCAGCTCACGCTCATCCTCGACTTCCGCCCGCAGGTGATCGCATGCACGCCGAGCTACGGGCTGACGCTCGCGCACGCGTTCCGCGACCGCGGGATCGGTCCGGAGGAAATCAGCCTCGAGCTCGCGCTGATGGGCGCCGAGCCGTGGACGGAGACGATGCGGACCGAGATCGACGCCCTCCTCGGCGTCCGCAGCACGAACCTTTTCGGGCTCTCGGAGGTCATCGGGCCGGGAGTGTCGGGCGAGTGCGCCGAGGCACGGAACGGGCTGCACGTCCAGGAGGACCACTTCCTCGTCGAGGTCGTCGACCCCGCGAGTGGCGAGCCCGTCCGCGACGGCGTGGACGGCGTCCTCGTCTTCACGACCCTGACCAAGCGGGCGATGCCGCTCCTGCGCTACTGGACGGGCGACATCGCGAGCGTCACGCGCGAGCCGTGCGTCTGCGGGAGGACGTTCGCGCGCATGAGCGCGATCCGCGGGCGCGCCGACGACATGCTCATCGTCCGCGGCGTCAACCTCTACCCGACGCAGGTCGAGGAGGTGCTCGGGCGGATCCCCGAGCTGACGCCGCACTATCGCCTCGTGGTCACGCGCGAGGGGACGCTCGACGAGATCGAGGTGCAGACGGAGGTGGGGGACGCGGCTCTTGCCGGCGACGCCGATCTCGCGGCGCGTGTCTCCGTCGCGCTCAAGGACGCGCTCGGCTCGACGATGGCCGTGACGCTGATGGCGCCGGGCACGGTGCCGCGCTCGGAAGGCGGCAAGCTGCCGCGTGTCGTCGATCGCCGAGAGCTCGCCTGAGTTGTGCGCAAGACCGGAATCCCCGAGTGGGGATTCCGGTCCGCGCGGAAGAGCAAAGGACCTAAAGCGCGGCCGCTTCGCGGCCACGGTCGCTCCGTTTCCATCAAGCCTCTAGGGTTTCGGCGTGAGCGCGGCGGGCGTCCCAGATCGGCGACGCGCCGCGTGGAGGTTCATCGGCGACCTGCTCTGGCGCGAGCGCCGCGGGATCACGGCCGCCGCGCTCGCCGGTCTCTCGTGGCAGGCGGCGGCGATCTTCACCCCGGTGATCGCGGCGCAGGCGATCGATGCGGTCGTCGAGGGAGATCGCGGCGACCTCTACTTCTGGGCGGGGGTAGCGATAGTGCTGGCGGTCATCGAGGCGGTTGCGGGCGCGTTTCGCCACGTCTTCGCGATCCGAAACCGCGCGCACGGGCTCGCCCACGTCCGCGACGACTTGCTCGACCAGGCGCTCCGGCTCGACGCGCGCTTCCACGACCGCTTCCCGCCCGGCGAGCTGATGAGCCGCTCCTCGAGCGACGCCGAGGTCGTCGCCAGGATGCTCGACGCGTTCGGTCACACCGTCGGCTACTTCGTGACCGTCATCGGCGCCTCGATCGTGCTGCTGCTGATCGACGCGACGCTCGCGCTCCTGATCCTCGCGCCGCTGCCGCTCCTCATCTTCGGCTTCTGGCGCTACGCCCGCCGCTACTCGACGCGGACGAAGCTCTACCAGGAGGAGCTCGGACACGCGAGCGCGCTCGTCGAGGAGACGGTGGCGGGGATCCGCGTCGTGAAAGGAATTGGCGCGAGTGCGGCCCTGTCGCAGCGGTTCCACGACTCGAGCGAGCGCGTCCGGTCCCGCGCGCTCGACGTCGTCAGCGTCGACGCCGTGTTCCTGCCGGCGCTGGAGGTGGTTCCGCTGCTCGACCAGGTGGTCGTGCTCTGGTTCGGAGGTCAGCGCGTCCTCGACGGCGAGCTGTCAATCGGCCAGTTCGTCGCGTTCAACGCCTACCTCCTGCTACTCGTCTGGCCGCTGCGCGTGCTCGGGCAGCGCATCTCGACCGTGCAGAACGCGCTCGCGGCTGCGGAGCGGATAGTGGAAGCGCTCGAGCAGGAGCCCGCGGTGCGCGAGCCCGCGAGCCCGCGCTCGCTCGACCCTGCGCCTCACGGAGCGGAGGTCCGCTTCGACGGCGTGCGCTTCGGGTACGGCGAGGGCTCGCCGGTCCTCGACGACTTCGACCTGCACGTCGCGCCGGGCGCGTCGGTCGCGCTCGTCGGCCGCACCGGCAGCGGCAAGAGCACGGTCGCGGCGCTGCTCACGCGCTTCTACGACGTGCAGGCCGGCGCCGTCCGCGTCGACGACGTCGACGTCCGCGAGCTCTCGCTCGCGCGAGCTGCGCAAGGCGATCGCGCTCGTCGCCGAGGAGACCTACCTCTTCACCGACACCGTGCGCGCGAACGTCGCGTTCGGCCGCGACGATGCGACCGACGCGGAGATCGAGGCCGCGGCGCGGGCGGCCGGCGCGCACGAGTTCATCGAGGAGCTGCCCGACGCCTACGAGACCATGCTCGGCGAGCGCGGCTATTCGCTCTCCGGCGGTCAGCGCCAGCGAGTCGCGATCGCGCGCGCGATCCTCGCCGATCCCGACGTCCTCGTCCTCGACGACGCGACCTCGTCGGTCGACGCGACGAAGGAGCACGAGATCAGGGCGGCTCTCGAGGACGTCATGAAGGGCCGGACGACGATCGTGATCGCCCACCGGCCGGCGACGATCGCCCTTGCGGAGCGCGTCGTCGTGCTCGAGGGCGGGCGGGTCGTCGAGGACGGGACGCACGCGGAGCTGCTGGCGCGCTCGGCCCGATACCGCGAGCTGCTCGCGCTCGACGAGGAGGCGGTCGCGTGAAGGACCACGTGTGGCCGCTCGTCCGCAACCGGCTCGGCGTGCTCGTGGTGGTGACCGTGGCGGTGCTGCTCTCGACCGCCGCCACGATCGCGGGGCCGTATCTGATCAAGATCGCAATCGACGACGGCCTGGACAAGCGCGACGAGGACGTGCTGGAGAAGGTCGCGCTCGCGTTCCTCGCGCTCGCGCTCATCCGGCCGCTGCTTCAGCGGGTCATCGTTCTCTACACCGCGCGCGCAGGCGAGGGCTTCCTCGCCGACCTGCGCACGGCCACGTACGACCGGCTCCAGGAGCTCTCGTTGCGCTACTACGAGGGCGAGCGCGCCGGCGTGCTCGTCTCGCGGCTCACCGCGGACGTGCAGTCGCTGACGACGTTCGTGCGGCTGGCGCTGCCCGAGATCGCGACGAACGTGATCCTGCTCGTCGTCACGCTCGGCGTGCTGGTCGCACTCGCGCCGAAGCTGCTGCTCTTCGCGCTCGTATCGCTGCCGATCGTGATCGCGGCGTGGGCCGTCTACCACCGCCGCTCGGAGCCGGCATACCTCGCGATCCGCGACACCGTCGCCGACACGCTCGCGGCGCTGCAGGAGCGCTTCGCCGGCGTGCGCGTGATCCAGGCGTTCCGCCGCGAGCGGGACGTCTACGCGACCTACGAAGAGAAGAGCCGCGAGCAGATCGACGCGTGGAAGCGCGCGTCCTACGTCAACATCGGCTTCTTCCCGCTGATCGAGCTGGCGCGGGGGCTGGCGCTCGGCGCAGTGCTCATCGGCGGCGCTGTCCTCTACGACCGCGGCGAGGTGACGATCGGCACGGTCGCCGCATTCGTCCTCTACGTGACGTCGCTGTTCGAGCCGATCGCCCGGCTCGCGGAGTGGTTCAGCGAGATGCGGTCCGGGCAGGCGGCGCTCAAGAAGATCGTCGGCGTGTTGGAGACGCCCATCGCGGTCCCGGAGCACGAGGAGCCGACCGCGCTTCCGGATCACGGAGACCACGCGGCTGACGAGATCGCGTTCGCGTACGACGAGGGACGGCTCGTGCTCGACGGCGTCGCGATCGCTGTCACGCCCGGGGAGCGTGTTGCGCTGGTCGGCCCGACGGGTGCGGGGAAGTCCACGTTCGCGAAGCTGCTCACGCGGAAGTACGACCCGGTCGGCGGCGCGGTTGCGTTCGGCGAGGTCGACCTGCGCGCGGCGTCCTACGAGTCGCTGCGCAGCCGGATCGTCTTCGTGCCGCAGGAAGGGCACCTCTTCAGCGGCTCGGTTGCGGACAACGTCCGGCTTGCGCGGCCGGACGCGCGAGACGAGGAGGTGCGCGAGGCGTTGCGCTCGATCGGCGCGCTCGAGCGCTTCGAGCGCCTGCCAGAGGGGCTCGACACCGACGTCCGCTCGCGCGGCGTGCGGCTGTCGGCCGGCGAGCGCCAGCTCGTCTCGCTCGCGCGCGTGCTGCTCGCGGACCCGGCGGTCATCGTGCTCGACGAGGCGACGTCGTCGGTCGATCCCGGGACGGAGCGTGCGGTCGAGCGGGCGCTCTCGGTCGTCGCGAAGGGGCGGACGGTGATCACGATCGCGCATCGCCTCTCGACCGCGGCGCGTGCCGATCGGGTGGCGGTGCTCCGGGACGGGAAGCTCGTCGAGCTCGGGGCGCACGCGGAGCTCGTGGCGCGCGGAGGCTTCTACGCCCAGCTCTGGCAGAGCTGGATGCGGAGCGGCGCCGAGCCGACCGCCGAGCCCGCGTAGCGGGTCGAATCGTCAAAAGACTGTGCCAATTCTCCAACGTCGGCCTTTACAGGGTCTGACCCTGTAAGCGTTGAAAGAGCGTGCCGATTTGTCCACAGAGGCCCGTCGGTCGTACGATCCCCCGCGAATGCGGCTGCAAACGGTGGAGAAGACGCTCCACGAGATCGTCTCGACGGTCGCCTCGTCGCTCGAGCTGACCGAGGTGCTGCGCGCCGTCGTCCGGCTGATGTCGGACGCGAGCGGCGTCCACGCCTGCTTCGCGTACGTGCTCGAGGACGGGGAGCGGCTCGTCCTGCGCGCAGCCTCGCCGCCGTACGAGCGCCAGGCGGGCAAGGTCGTCATGGAGCGAGGAGAGGGCCTCGCGTGGTGGGCCGCCGAGCGCGGCGAGCCGGCGTTCATCCGCGACAACGCGCTCGACGACCCGCGCACCAAGTACTTCCCCGAGCTCGAGGAGGAGAAGTTCCAGTCGCTGCTCGCGGTGCCGGTCATCGGCCGCGGAGGAGACGTGATCGGCGTCATCACCGCGCACACCGAGGCACCGCGCGAGTTCTCCGACGACGAGGTCGACTTCCTCGTCACCTCCGCCTCGCTCGTCGCCGGCGCGATCGAGAACGCGCGCCTGTACGAGGAGGCGCGGCTTCGCGTGTCCGAGCTCGAGCAGCTGACCGAGCTCGCGGAGGCGATCGCGCGCGCGGACGCGCTCGACGACCTTCTGCGCACCGTCGTCGCCGACGCCCGCCCGCTGCTCGCGGCCCGCGCGACGCACGTCTACTTGCTCGACCCCGGCAGCGAGGAGCTCGACCGGCGCGCCAGCGATCCCGATCCCGGGAACGCGCGCCAGACGCTCGGTCTTGCAGAGCTCGGCCCGGAGCTCGCACGCGGCGGCCGCAGCTCGCGTCTCGCCGTCCCGCTCGTAGCCAACGGTGAGCTGGTCGGGCTGCTCGTCGCGGAGGGAAGCGCGCGAGTCGAGCTCGGCCGCGCGGTGGCGAGCCAGGTCGCCGTCGGCGTCAAGAAGGTCCAGGTCATCGAGCAGCTGACGGAGAAGAACCTGATCAAGGACTTCTTCGAGGAGCTCTCCGGCGGTCGCCCGCGCGGCGACCTCGAGGGCCGCGCCGCGCGCCTCGGCTGCAATCTCGAGCTGCCGCACGTCGTCCTCGTCGCCGAGCCGCCGGATGACGCGCTCGAGCGCGCTCTGCGGAACATCGCGCCCGGCTCGCTCTTCGACCGCCGCGAGGAGTCGCTGCGCGCGCTCGTGAAGCTGCCGACCCCGAACGTCGACTACCTCCTCGGCCGCCTGCGCAAGATCCAGGCCGAGCTGGCGAACCCCGTTGCGATCGGGGTCTCGAGCGTGTGCCAGGGCGAGGCGGCCTTCGTCGACGGCTTCGCCGAGGCGCAGCAGGCGCTGCTCGGGACGGTCGTCCTCAAGGGCGAGCCGACCGTGCTCGCGTACGAGGATCTCGGCGCCTACAAGTACCTCCTCCGCGTCGCGCTCGACGGCGGCATCCGCGATGCGACGGTCGACGCGGTCACGAGGCTCGCGGAGTACGACGCGCAGCGCGGCTCGCAGCTCGTCGCGACGCTCGAGGAGTTCCTCCGCCGCCACGGAAACATCAGCGCGACGTCCGAGACGCTGTTCGTCCACCCGAACACACTCCGCCAGCGACTCCGCCGCATCGCGGAGCTCTCGGGGCTCGACCTGCGCAAGGACGACTGGCTCATGATCGAGATCGCCGTGAAGATGGTGAAGCTGGATCAAGCTCTGCGACCCGACTGACGTTCGGGTCAGAGGCGGTGACGGACCGTTCGGCGTCGACGACTTGGCACGAAGTCGTTTCCCATGGGTCACGGAATGCTCGATACCGTGACCGAAGGGACACGGGAGTGCCCCTGGGGGACGTTGGCGGCGAGTTGTGGGCCCGGACCTGAGCGGAGCCACCAAACCGCACACATAGCCGCCGCGCAGGTGTGGAGAAACCGCACCTTCCACGCCGCCGCAGCGGGGTGTTAGGCGTATGCCTCAACCGGACGAGGAGGCGCCGTCATGGCCGGAAACGCCGACGCCGTATGGAAGGACATGCAGTCGCGCGGGGTCGAGTTCGTCTTCGCGCAGTTCGTCGACATGTACGCGAGGCCGAGCGCGAAGCTCGTCCCCGTCGGCTCGCGGGAGGCCTTCGACGGGCTCCTCGAGGAGGGCGCCGGCTTCGCGGGCTTCGCCGCGGGCGACATCGGCCAGGTCCCGAGCGACCCGGACATCGCCGCGATACCCGACCTCGCGAGCTACACGCCGGTTCCGTGGCAGAACGACCTCGCCCGCTTCGCCTGCGACGTCACGGTCGAGGGCGAGGAGTGGCCGTACTGCCCGCGCACGATCCTCCGCCGGATGCTCGCCCGCGCACGCGAGAAGGGCTTCGAGTTCAAGATGGGCCTCGAGCTCGAGTACTTCCTCGTCACGCAGAACGGGGACGGCTCGATCCAGATCGCGGACACCCAGGACACGCTCGCGAAGCCCTGCTACGACATGGCCGGGCTCACGCGCCGCTACGACTTCCTCACCACGGTCTCGCGCTACTGCAACGGGCTCGGCTGGGGCAACTACGCGAACGACCACGAGGACGCGAACGGCCAGTTCGAGCAGAACTTCACCTACGACGACGCGCTTGTCAGCTGCGACCGCGCGATCTTCTTCCGCTACATGGTTCACATGCTGGCGGAGGCGAACGGGATGATCGCGACCTTCATGCCGAAGCCGTTCACCCACCTGACCGGGAACGGCTGCCACTTCCACATGTCGCTCTGGGACGGGGACAGGAACCTCTTCCTCGACGAGTCCGATCCGCGCGGGCTCGGTCTCTCCGAGCTCGCCTACAACTTCATCGGCGGGCTGAAGACGCACGCGCGCGCGACGAGCGCGCTGACGGCGCCGACGGTCAACTCGTACAAGCGCCTCAAGGTCGGGACGACGGCGAGCGGCGCTACGTGGTCGCCGGTCTGGATCTCGTACGGCTACAACAACCGCACGCAGATGCTGCGGATCCCGGGGCCGGGCCGCGTCGAGGATCGGACGATCGACGGATCCTGCAACCCGTACCTCGCGGCGGCCGCGGTGCTCGCCGCCGGCCTCGACGGGATCGAGAGCAAGCTCGACGCGGGCGAGCCGAACTCGGACAACCTCTACTCCTTCCCCTACGACGAGCTGAAGGCGCGCGGGCTCGACACGCTTCCGACCAACCTGCTCATGGCGACGACCGAGCTCGCACAGGACGAGGTGCTCCGCGAGGGCCTCGGCCACGCGCGCGACGAGGACTACGTCGACTACTTCATCCGCGTGAAGCTCGAGGAGTGGAACCGCTACCACGAGCAGGTGACGCCGTGGGAGATCCAGGAGTACCTGACGAGGTTCTAACCATATGGAGGAAACCTCCATATGGTTAGGCGAATCTAACCAAGAAGCGCGGTACTTCCGCGCTTCGTGGCTGTGTAACTTCTGAACATATGTGCGGGATCGTCGGACTGTTCGCGAAGTCGCCCGAGGTCGAGGAGCGCCTCGGCGTCCACCTCGCGGCGATGCTCGCGCAGATGAACGATCGCGGGCCCGACAGTGCCGGCGTCGCCGTCTACCGTGAGCCGGTTTCGAACGGCTCGAGCAAGCTGACGCTCTTCTCCGCCGACCCGACGCGAGGACTGGCGCGAGCTCGCGCTCGAGCTCGGAAAGGCGTTCGGCGGCCATGTGTCCGAGCCCGCGGTGCGCGCCAGTCACGCCGTCCTCGTGGTCGATGCGGAGCCCGAGGACGCCGACGCCTGGGTGCGCGCGAACCGGCACGACCTCCGCGTGATGAGCGCCGGGACGGCGATCGAGATCTACAAGGAGACCGGCCTGCCGCGTGACTTCGTCGGCGAGTTCGGGCTCGAGGACTTCAAGGGCACTCACGCCCTCGGCCACACGCGCATGGCGACCGAGAGCCGCGTCACGACCGAGGGCTCGCATCCGTTCTCGACCGGCTTCGACCTCTGCCTCGTCCACAACGGCTCGCTCTCGAACCACAACCGCCTGCGCGCGAACCTCCGCCGCGAGGGCATCGAGTTCCAGACCGAGAACGACACCGAGGTCGCCGCCGGCTACCTCGCCTGGCGCATGCGCGAGGGCGCCTCGCTCGAGCAGGCGCTCGAGGGCTGCCTCGACGACCTCGACGGCTTCTACACCTTCGCCGTCGGGACGCGCGACGGCTTCGCAGTTCTCCGCGACCCGATCGCCTGCAAGCCGGCGGTGCTCGCCGAGACGGACGAGTGGGTCGCGATGGGCTCCGAGTGGCGCGCGATCTCCGTCCTTCCGGGTGCGGCCGACGCGCGGATGTGGGAGCCGCAGCCGGGCGTCGTCTACGTCTGGGAGAAAGTCGCCGCCTGATGGCCGCCGTCGCCGAACGCGATGCCGAAGCCGCCGCGGTCGAGGTCGTCGACCTCGCCACCACCACCCTCCGCGAGCTCAACCAGCGCCTGCACGAGCTCGCGCGTTCCCCGGGCCCGCGCGCGTGGCGCGTGGTCAATCCGAGTGGGGCGCACGCGGTCGCGTGCGGGCTCGACGCGGACGTAGAGGTCGATATCGAGGGGCACGTCGGCTACTACTGCGCCGGCATGAACAAGCGCGCGACGGTGCGCGTGCACGGGAACGCGAGCACCGGCGTCGCCGAGAACATGATGTCCGGGCTCGTCGTCGTCGACGGGAACGTGAGCCAGTCCGCGGGTGCGACCGGCCGCGGAGGGCTTCTCGTCGTCCGCGGCGACGCCTCCTCGCGCTGCGGCATCTCGATGAAGGGCATCGACATCGTCGTCGCCGGCTCGGTCGGGCACATGAGCGCGTTCATGGCACAGACCGGTGCGCTCGTCGTCTGCGGCGACGCGGGCGAAGCGCTCGGCGACTCGATCTACGAGGCTCGGCTGTACGTCCGCGGGAGCGTCGCGAGCCTCGGCGCCGACTGCGTGGAGAAGGAGCTGCGTGCCGAGCATCGCGTCCAGCTCGCATCGCTCCTCGAGGTCGCCGGGGTCGCCGCCGATCCCGACGACTTCCGCCGCTACGGCTCCGCGCGGCAGCTCTACAACTTCAAGATCGACCAGGCGGGGTCGTATTGATGGCGATCGACACTGAGCGACCCTGGAACCTTCGCGAGTCGTTCCTCTTCGACCGCACGACGATCGCCGAGATCCAGCGCGCGTCGCGCGAGGGGATCTACGACATCCGCGGGTTCGGGGCGAAGCGCCGGCTCCCGCACTTCGACGACCTCCTCTTCCTCGGCGCGTCGATCTCGCGCTATCCGCTCGAGGGCTACCGCGAGCGCTGCGCGACCGACATCGTTCTCGGGACCCGCTTCGCGAAGAAGCCGCTCGAGCTGAAGATCCCGATCACGATCGCGGGCATGAGCTTCGGAGCGCTTTCGGCGCCCGCGAAGGAGGCGCTCGGCCGCGGCGCGACCGAGGTCGGCACGTCGACGACGACCGGCGACGGCGGGATGACCGACGAGGAGCGCGAGCACTCGCAGACGCTCGTCTACCAGCTGCTGCCCTCGCGCTACGGCATGAACCCGGACGACCTGCGCCGCGCCGACGCGATCGAGGTCGTCGTCGGCCAGGGCGCGAAGCCGGGCGGCGGCGGCATGCTCCTCGGGCACAAGATCTCCGACCGCGTCGCCGAGATGCGCGACCTGCCGAAGGGGATCGACCAGCGCAGCGCCTCGCGTCACCCCGACTGGACGGGCCCGGACGATCTCGAGATCAAGATCCAGGAGCTGCGCGAGATCACCGACTGGGAGAAGCCGATCTTCGTCAAGGTCGGCGCGACGCGGACGTACTACGACGTGCAGCTCGCGGTGAAAGCGGGTGCGGACGTCATCGTCGTCGACGGGATGCAGGGCGGGACGGCGGCGACACAGGACGTCTTCATCGAGCACGTCGGGATTCCGACCCTGCCCGCGACGCGAATCGCCGCGGACGCGCTCATGGAGCTCGGGCTGCATCGAGAGGTGCAGCTGATCGTCTCCGGCGGGATCCGGACTGGCGCGGACGTGGCGAAGGCGCTCGCGCTCGGCGCGGACGCCGTCTCGATCGGGACGGCGGCGCTCGTCGCGATGGGCGACAACAGCCCCGAGCTCGACGAGGAGTACCGCGAGATCGGGAGCGCGGCCGGCTTCTACGACGACTACCAGGCGGGCCGTGACCCAGCCGGGATCTCCACCCAGGAGGACGAGCTCGCCACCCGCTTCGACCCCGTCCTCGGCGGCCGCCGCCTCGCGAACTACCTCCGCGTGCTCACGCTCGAGGCACAGACGCTCGCGCGCGCGTGCGGCAAGTCGCACGTGCACAACCTGGAGCCGGAGGACCTCGTCGCGCTCACCGTCGAGGCTGCGGCGATGGCGAAGGTGCCGCTTGCCGGCACCGACTGGATCCCGGGCTCGAGCGCGTCCTAGCCTCGATGCCCGTAGCGAGCCTCGCTGCGCGCCTGCCCGACAAAACGAGCGACTATCTCATCGACGACCATAAGACGGTGGTCGACAGTCGCTGGCGGCGCTCGATGCAATTCTCAGCCCCGGCGTGGCGAGTATCTGGAAGAGATCGGATACCCGCGCGACCCGAGGGATTGAGGCTCGGGCCGCTCCGGCCGATCGTGCGGATACCGTCCACGCGCCGAATCGCGGCGCTCACCGAGCTCGGAGGTCCCCACGAGATGAGACGATCGACGGTTGTAGCCCTCGCGACCGCCGGCCTCGCCGCCTGCGTCGCCCTCTTCGCCGCCGCGCCGGCAGGCTCCGAGCTCGCGGCCCAGGACCGGTGCGTGCGCGGTGCGTGGAAGATGTCGAACGCCGCGTCGAACGCGGTCCTGCAGAGCCTCATCCAGAGCCCGAACATCAGCGTCGAACAGGGAGTCATCACGGCTGCCTTCCCGCGGACCGGCACCATGAGGTACGGCTCGACGCACTTCGTGGTGAAAGTCGACGCTGGTGCCCTCGTGATGAAGGGGACCGCGTCGTTCATCTTCGAGGCGCCGTGGTCGACGGCCGGCGGCAGGCTCGTCCTCGGCCGCGGGCGGAGCGAGCTCTTCATCTCGAAGTTCACGGCGATCAAGGACGGCCGGCAGATCACGGTCGACGGCCCGGGCGCGACCGTGCGGCGAACGCCCGCCGGCGCGACGCCCTACACGTGCCGCGGGGACACGTTGCGCTGGAGGATCCCGATCAACGACACGCAGACGCTCTTCCGGCGCGTCGACTGAAATTTCGTCCGCACGTTTTTGATCGAAACTGCGCACTCTCTCGCGCCGCGACGCTTGTCGAGCGAACGTACGTTCTGTAGCGTGAGTCGGGTCGCGTGGAGCGCTTCGTCAGGACGTCGGTCGAGGATCTCGAGCTTCTGCTCGCAGCTGACGGGTGCGACTTCGAGCAGGCGAACTACCCGCCTCCGCTGCGAGCCGTCGGTGGGACGGCTCCGCATCCGGCCGCTCGAGCTCGGCGGCGTCAAGGTCGAGGTCGAGCGGCGCGAGCTCGCGACCGACGACTTCCGGCTCGCTGTCCTCTTCCACGGAGGGTCGTGCGTCTTCTCGGGTGCGCCCGACCTGGCGGCGTTCTTCCGCGGCCCGGTCGCGCGCGCGTTCGGGGTCGAGGCCGAGCCGCTTCCGGCGCCGCGGCCGGCGGGCGAGCTCCTCGACGACCTGCGGCCGGCGCCGCCGCCGGCTTCCGTCGAGCCGGAGTCGAAGGCCGAGCCGCCCGCGAAGAGCTCGCGTTCGCCGGCGCGAAAGAGCCGCTCCGTCGCGATCCGTCCAGAGCGCACCTCGAGCGCGCGACCTCGCCGACCGGCTCGCGCTCGAGATCCACGGCCAGGAGGCCGCGCTCATGCGACTCGCCGCGGCGGTCTCGACGCATCTCGCGAAGCCCTCGCCCGCGCGGCCGGCGAGCATCCTCCTCCTCGGACCGACGGGAACCGGCAAGACCTCGTCGGTCCAGGCGCTGCCGCGAGCGCTCCACGATCTCGGCCGTTCCGGCACGCATGTCTTCCGGATCGACTGCAACGAGGTCGTCTCCGGTTCCGACACGCGCCGGTTCCTCGGCGCGCCGCCGAGCTACATCGGCTACGTCGAGGAGCCGCCGCTCTTCGCGGCGCTTCGAACGCCCGGCTGCATCGTCCTGCTCGACGAGGTCGAGAAGTCGGCGGAGGAGCTCCAGTGGATCCTGCTCGGGTTGCTCGACGAGGGCCGCATCGGCGCACCCGACGGGACGACCGTCGACGTGCCCGGGACCGTGGTCGCGATGACCTCCAACGCAGGTGCCGAGGATCTCGCGTACCGGGTGCGCGATCTTGCGCCCGGCGGGCGCGAGGAGCAGGCCGCGTGTCGCGAGCACCTCCTCGAGCTCGACTGGCCGGCCGAGCTCGTCGGCCGGATCGGCACGTTCGCGGTCTTCGACGCGCTCGACGAGCGCTCGCTCCACGACGTGGCGGAGTCGGCGATCCACGGGCTCGCACGGGAGTTCGGCATGCGGCTCGAGAAGCTGCCGCCGGTCCTGGGGGACGTCGTGCGCGACCTCGCCGACGCGAGCGACATCGGTGCCCGCGCGCTCGACTACGCGGCGCGCGACCTGCTGACTCCGGCGTTCTCGGACGCAGCACGTCAGGGGATCTCGGGTCTCGTCGAGCTCGATCCGGGCCCGCCGCCGCGCGTGGTCGTCTCCGAGCCGGTCTCATAGCCCGGCTGTCGGCTCGAGGCCTGTCCGTTGCGCCGTGCTTCGTGCAGGGGTCTGACCCTGTAAACGTGACAAGTGTGTGCGAGTCGCTCCCCAGGAGACGCGGCTGGTTTGGACGGTGACACCCGATGGTTGAGCAGCCGGCCAGCGCGCTCCTTTACAGGGTCTGACCCTGTGTGTTTGACGATTGTGTGCCGATCGCTCCACGGACCGGCGGGGCGCTAGCTGTTCTCGCCCGCCCTCCTGAGCGAGTCGAGCACCTGCTCGAGCGGCGCGTCGGCCGGGACGTCCTCGGGGCTCGCGCCGGCGAGTGGCGTCGTCGACATCTGCTCGTAGACCTCGGCGATCGCGTCGAACAGCGCGGGCGTGAGGCCGGCGGCCGCCTGGGTCGCGGAGATCTCCCGCATCTCGCCGACGTAGCGGCCCGACTTCGACGCGGCCATGCCGATGCGGCGCTCGACGTTCCGGACGAGCTCGGGCGCGGCCGCCCGCAGATCGGCGAGCACGTGCTCGAGGACGCCGTTCTCGTGTGCCGCGCGGAGCGCCTGCGCGAGGAGCGCCGCCGAGCCCTTGTAGACCGACGCGGTGCTCATCTTCACCGCAGAGGCCGACCCGACCTCGCCGCCGACGAGGATCCGGTCGACGCCTTCGAACGGAAGCGCCGCGATCTCGTCCGCGCGCTCGCCGGAGAGGTAGACGCGCGTCGTGCCCGCCTTCCACGGCGGCGGCCCCGAGATGGAGCCGTCGACGAGCTCGAGCCCTGCGCTCGGCGAGCCCGCGTGCGGTCGCGGGCGAGATCGCGTTGAGATCGGCGAGGAGCGGGGAGACGCCGACTTCCGCAGCGACCCGACCGATATCCGCGGCGACCGAAGAAGCAGCCTCCGGAGGAACGATCGAGAGCACGACCTCCGCCTCGCGGACGACGGCGGGCAAGTCGCGCAGGAGCTCGATCGCTGCGGTCGCCGACCCGAGCCGCACGGTTCGCGCGCTGCGTCCCGCAACGGTCGCCACGACCCGGACGCCGCCGCGCGCGAGCGCGTCCGCCATCGCGCTCCCCATCGCTCCCGGGCTGACGACGGCGACGGTCCTCACGCCGCCCGAGTCTAGGAGGGTTTGGCGGAACGGGCCCCGCCGCAGGGCTTCCGCCGGTCGTCGTGAGGCAAGGACGCAGGGAGTGCCGATACTGGAGGTATCGGTGCGACCGAGGACGCCGCATCGCGGCGATCCGGCGCAGCCCGGCGGCATGGCGCCTGTTTCGCCAAACCCTCCTACGCCGCTGGCTGCTCGCTCTCCCGCTTCAGCTTTCGCCAGCCGCCGGCCCGGTTGTTGGCGATGATCTCCCGGAGCATCGCCGTGAGCGCGGGCGCATTGATCGGCTCGCCCTGTCGGATCGAGATCTGTCGCGCGCTCGTGTTGTCGTGGCCGGCGGTGATGATGTTCTCGGGGTCGGGGACGATCGCCCCGTCGTAGAGGAAGACGTTCACCCAGTTCTTTGCCGCCAGGAGCGCGCACACGTTTCCTTCCAGCACGAAGTACGGGCGGTCCCGGTACTTGATCGTCTCGACGATCTCCGGGTCGGCGGCGTGAATGAGATCGCGCACCTCGCGGCAGATGGCCTGCTGCCAGTCCGGCAGCGCGTCGATGTACGCGTCGACGCGTGGGTCGCGGACGTACGTCATGCGGCCGCTCCACCGTTCCCGGACATGTCCATGTAGATGAACGACCACTGGTGCCCGTCGAGGTCGCGGAAGCCCCGCATGTACATCCAGCCCTGATCCTGCGGTCCGCCCAGATCCACGGCGCCGGCTGCGACGGCCTTGTCCGCCAGCTCGTCGACCTCCGCGCGAGTCTCGGCCGACAAGCCGATGATCACCTCTCGGTTCCTCGATGTGTCCGCGATGTCTTGCGGCCCGATGAACTCCTGGAAGAAGGGCTCGACGACCAGCATGACCGACGTCTCGTCGCTGACGATCATGCGGGTCGCGTTCTCGTCCGTGAACTCAGGGTCGAACGAGAAGTCGATCTCGGTGAAGAACGCGGTCGACTTCCCCAGGTCCTTGACGGGCAGGTTGACGAACGTGTTCCTGGCCATCGTGCTCCTTTCGCTTCGGCTGTCTCTCAATAGACCGGCCGTCGCTCCTCAAATCATCGCGCGCGAGAGAAAGCCCGCCCTCGCGCCAAGGCGGGGGCGGGCTTTCGGCGGGCGGGGCTACGCCGCGTTAGCTTGCGGTCGTCGTCCAGGTGCTGACGTTCCAGCCGCCGCCCTCGTTCGTCGGGTTGACGGTCGGCCCCTTGACCTTGTTCGAACTGATCATGAAGACCGGCCGCGCGAACATCGGGATCGACGGCACGTCCTTCGTCAGGTACTTCGACTCACCCTCGTTGGCGAGCTGCGCCCGCTTGCCGGCGTCGAGCGTCGTCGAGACCTGGTCGAGGATCCGCGTGAGCTTGCGGTTGCAGTACGTCATGTAGTTCTGGTCGCCACCGCAGGAGTACAGGTCCTCCGCCGTGATCGACGAGCTCGGTGACCCCTGCCACCCGAACCACATGAGGTCCCAGTCACGCGCGACCAGCGTCGTTCCGAACAGCAGGCCGCTCACCTGGAAGCGCGGGACGAGCTCGATGCCTACGCTCTTCAGCTGCCGTTGGATGATCTCGAACGCGAGCGCGCGCAGCTGGTTTCCGGTGGTCGTGAAGTACCGGAAGCTGAGCTTGCCGACGTTCGGGCAGGAGAAGATGTCGTCGTTCCCGGAGCTCGGCCGGTCGGGCCCGCCCGTGCAGCCCTTGCCCTTGAGGATCGAGATGACCTTCTTCTGGCTGAACGGCCACGCCTTGAAGTGCGGCTGGTACGCGGGCTCGAACGGCTTGAAGATCAGGCTCTGGAGCGGGTCGAGCCCGGGTGAGATCTCCTTGTACAGCGTCGCGGCGATCTGCGAGCGGTTGATTCCGGTCGCGATGGCCTGGCGAACGTAGGGCAGCTTCAGTGCAGGGTGACCCTGCGCGCCCATCTGGATGTCGAGGTGCTCGAAGACGTAGCCGGGCTTCGTGACGACCTTGAACTTGTCGTCCCGGAGGAACTCTGCGATCTGAAGCTGCGGCTGCGGCTCCATGAGGTGACCCTCGCCCGACTTCATCGTCTGGAAGCGCGCGTTCGTGTCGAGGATGTATCGGAAGACGACGCGGTCGAGCTTCATCGGCGTGCTCGCCCGGTAGCGGGTGTTCTTGGCCACGGTGAGCTGGATGCCTTTCTGCCAGCTCTGGAAGCGCCACGGCCCGCTCGAGATCGGGATCGAGTTGATGAACATGTCGTTCATGTTCTTGCCGGCGATGACGTGCGCCGGATAGACGCCGGTGGAGACGAGCGACTCCCAGGCGGCGTACTGCGTCTTGAAGACGACCGTCGCGCTCTTGCCCTTGGCGGTGACGGACCTGATGTCCTCCCAGCCGGCGCGGCTGATGACGTTGTTCGCGGGGTTCACGAAGACCTGCCACGTCGCCTTGAAGTCGGCGCCGACGACGGGCTTGCCGTCGCTCCACACCGCGCTCTGCCTGAACTTGAACGAGATCGTGAGCGGCTTGTTCTTGACGATCCGCGGCTTGGCCTCGAAGAGCCGCGGCTGGTAGGTCGCCTTGTCGTCGAGGATCTGGCCGCCGAGGAAGATGTTGTTGACGACGAGAGCCGTCGCGTACAGGTTGTTGCCGACCCACGCGTTCTGCAGGTTCGGCGGCTCCTGCTCGTGCACGAAGACCACTGTCCCCGCGGACGCGCTCTCCGGGCCCGCCGTCGCCGCCGGGCCGACGACGAGGCTCGCGGCTATGGCGAGCGCCGCCGCGACCGGCAGCATCGAGCGTTTGCGCATGTCTACCTCCACTTCTCGGTTCCCGCGGCGCACGCGTTTGTGCGCCCCTGTTCGATAGGACGCGGAAACACCGGGTGGCGGTGATTAGCGTCGTTCACGTCCGAATCACGGGTTCTCACGTCAATCGGTTCGGAACGACGACGGAAATGCGGAGGCGTGATTCGCCCTCACGTCCGCGTTCGAAACGCTAATTCCCAGGTCGCTATTGCGCGGATAGCGTGGCCGGAGTTGCAACTCCCCCATTCGAGCTCGCCCCAGGGCCCTTCCGGAGCGCCGCGCTCCGGGGGCGTCCTGGGCGAGAGGGACGTCAGGCGGCGGAGTAGCTGAGGTCGAGCCCGACGCACGACGTGTCGTCGAGCGAGGCCCCGACCTCGACGGCGAGGGCGACGAACGCTTGGAGCGCCTCGCTCGCGGCGCGGTCGCGATGCCAGGCGATGTCGATCCGCCGCGGGGGGACGAGCGCTTCGATCTCGGTGACGACGACCCGCTCGTCCTGCTCGTCGACCGCGAGGCGCGGCAGCAGGGCGACGCCCAGCCCGGCGGCTGCGAGCTCCTGGAGCACGGTGTTGTAGTCGGAGCGGAGCACGACCTCGAGCTCGACGCCCTCACGCCTGAGGTGTCGTATCGCCGGCTCGATCGCGCGTGCCGAGCGGTAGCACAGGAGCGGCAGCGTTCCCCGGACAAGCGTGGAGGGTCGGGCGAGCGCCGCATGCTCGGAGCCCACGCGAGCGACGAGCACCCACGGGTCCGTGAGCACTGTCCTCGCCTCGAAGGGCCCCGGCGGAAGCGGCTGCACGACGAACGCGACGTCGATGAGGCCGCGTTCGAGCGATCGCACGATCAGGTGGTCGTCCGCGGCGTCGACGATGTCGAGCCTGACCTCTGGAAGCTCTCCACGAAACCGGCAGATGAGCTCGGGAAGAAGGCGCGTGCCGACGCTCTCCCACACCCCGACGCGAAGCGTGCCGGCGACGCCCTTCGTGATCGCCTCGAGGTCGGTGCGGGCGGCGGTCAGGCGCGCCTCGATGGCGGCCATGTGACAGAGGAGGACCTTGCCGGCGTCGGTGAGCCCGACCGCGCTGCGTCCGTGCTCGCGCTCGATCACGCGCGTGCCGACGATCCGCTCGAGGCTCGCGATCTGCTGGCTGATCGCGGACGGCGTGTACCCGAGCCGGATCGCCGCGTCCTTGAACGAGCCCTCCTCGTCGATCGCCTGGAGAGCGCTGAGGTGGCGAAGCTCGAGCCCGATCCACTGCTCGGTCACTGGCAGTCAGGGTGTCGTTCGCGGCCGAGGCCGGTCGCGTCATATCCGGACACGTCCGCCGCGTCCGCGTTCGGTCCGCGACGAACGTTCGCGCCCGTTCGGACCGCGACGTACGCCGACGTCTCGTGGACCACGATGCCGCCGAGCTCGTCGGCGAGCGCGGAGGAAGAGAGGCAGCGTTTGTAGACGAGGTACGCCGTGCCGTCGCCGAGCGTTCGCTCGTGCCAGCCTTGCGTCGCGAGGGCGGGCTGCGGCACCTGCTCGACGACCACCAGCTCCTCGGCGACGCGGAGCGCCTCCGAGACGAACGCCTCGCGCAGCTCTTCGGTGTGGAGATGGCTGTAGACATGGCTTGCGAAGACGCGCACGAAAGACAGGTCCGGAAAGGAGAGCGGCGGCACGATCGCCCGGACGAGCTCCGCGTCCGGAACCCGCCGCTCGGTCTCGCGGAGCATTGCCTCGCTCGCATCGAGCGCCACGACGGGCCCGGCGAGGAGGCGCGTCAGCCAGCCGGTCCCGCAGCCCACGTCCAGGACCGGGCCGGGGCTCAGGCCGGCGACGAACGTCTCGAGCGCCGCGAGATCCTCGACGTCGTCTCGGTCGTGCTGCATGAGCTCGTAGGTCGTCGAGTCGTACTCGACCGCCCGCGCCTCGTAGTACTCGCGCATCCGTCTCACCCGGTCCTCGTGCACGCGCCGATCGTCGCTTCGGCTAGCGTGGAGCGGCGAGACATTCGTTCAGGAACGAAGCTTCCATGGTCACGTTCGTCTTCTCGATCGACGCGGTCTTTCAGTGCAGGTTCGCGATCTCTCCTCTCGGCGAGGTCGTTCAGGCCGCGCGCGCGATCGGCGCGTCGCCGCGGGGCACACCGCACCACGCCTGGCTGAGTCAGCGTGAGGCGGCGCTCCGCGAGCTTCACGCGCGCCACGACCTGACGCCGCTCCTCGTCCTCCTGCCCGAGCGCGGCTACCTCCCGGACTTCCTCACGCCGCCGCCGAGCCGGCCGCTCGCCAGGATCGACGAGGAGCTCGATCGAATCCGAGCGACGCCGCCGGCCGAGGCTCTCGCTCAGATCGCGCGTTCGCTCGATGGCCGTCAGGTCGACTCCGAGATCGCGGAGGTCCTCCACTCTCGCAGGGCTCCGGCGCTGCTCGCCGATCTCCTCGATGCGCTCTGGCACGGGCTCTTCGAGCCGTCGTGGCCGCGCCTGCGGGAGCTGCTCGAGCGCGACGTGGCGCACAGGGCCCGGCGTCTCGCGGACGGCGGTCTCGTCCGCCTCTTCGACGACCTGTCCCCGAACGTCGCGTTGCGCGGGAGGCGCCTCCGCGTTCGGCAGCGCTCGACGGCGACTGTCGAGGTCGGGCCGTCAGGGCTCCTGCTCTCGCCGTCTGCCTTCATCTCGCCGCGAGTCGCGACGATGGCCGACCCGCCGCTGCTCATCTATCCGGCGCGCGGGACCGCGGCGCTCCTCGGGACGACGCCTCTCGCGCACGGTCCCGAGCTGTCGCGTCTGATCGGGACGACTCGTGCCGAGATCCTCGCGTCGCTCGCCGAGCCGTCCACGACGACGAGCCTCGCGCACGCCCTGCGGCGCTCGCCCGGCAACGTCGCCGACCATCTCGCCGTGCTCCACGACGCCGGGCTCGTGACCCGCCGTCGGTCGGGTCGGAGCGTGCTCTACTCGCGGACGCCGCTCGGCCAGTCGCTGGTCGGGCGGAGCTGAGCTTTCGCCCCGAGACGAATCGTTTGCCTCGCGCGTCGCGGTGCGGCCAGCCTGCGGCGATGTCTCAGCCTCACGTCGCCCGTCGCGTCGCAGTCGTCTCCGATGTCCACGGCAACGCGGTCGCGTTGGCCGCTGTCCTGGCAGAGCTCCGCGCGGCCGAGCCGGACCTGGTGGTGTTCGGAGGCGACCTGACGTGGGGGTCGCTGCCGGAAGAGACACTCGCTCTGCTCGACGTGCTGCCCGCCCCGGCGCTCTACGTGCGCGGGAACGCCGAGCGCGCGCTCCTCGAGCCCTCGGCGGAGCCGACCGAGCGCGAGCGCTGGATGCTCGAGCGGCACTCGGCGGAGATGCTCGCGTTCCTCGGGACGTTCGAGGATGGCGTGTCGATCACGGTCGACGGTCTCGGGCCTGCCTTCTTCTGCCACGGCTCGCCGCGCAGCGACGAGGAGCTCGTCACCTCCGAGACCCCGGCCGAGCGCATGCAGGCGATGACCGCCGGGCTGGACGAGGAGGTCCTCGTCACCGCCCACACGCACCTCCAGTTCGATCGTGAGATCGTCGGCATCCGGTCGATCAACCCCGGTAGCGTCGGCATGCCGTACGAGGGACGACCCGGCGCGTACTGGGCGCTCCTCGGGCCGGACGTCGAGCTCCGCCGCACCGAGTACTCGCTCGAGGAGGCGGCCGAGCGGTACCGCGCGAGCGGCGATCCCCTCGCGGAGCAGATGGTCGAGATGCTGGTCGACCCCCCGACACGTGCCGAGCTGATCGCGCACGCCGAGGCGCTCGAGTTCTCGGGCTAACGAGAGCTCGCTGCTCGAACGACCGCTCGGTCTATCGTCCGTGAGGAGGATGTGGGATGAGTCGCCTGGAAGTGCGCTGGCCCCGCAGGACTACGCCGTCGCGGCACGGGAGGGAGCGTCTCGAGCCTCGCGGCGCCTGAGCGCCGACGCCCGAGACGCGCTTGCCTGTGCCCAAGCCGAAGCGCGAGCAGCTGACGACGACCACGTCGGCACCGAGCACGTCGTGCTCGGCATCCTCGCCCGGCCTCAATGCCTCGGCGCGAAGGCGTTGATTCAGCTCGGAGTCACACGTCAGGTCTTCGTCGCGCAGCGGCATGAGGAGGAAGGACCGAGCCCGGCCGGCCGGATTCCGCACACTCCGCGTGCGAACCGGGTCATTGCTCTGGCCGGGGAGCTGGCAGACGCCGAACGAGACGACAATGTGACGACCCTTCATCTCCTCCTCGGCGTCGTCGTGGAGTCCGAGGAGTGGCGGGCGAGCGGGCGAGGCGGCCCCCATCACCTCCGTGAGGCGGCGCAGGCTGTCGGGTCGTCGCTCGAAGCCGTTCGCCAGGCGGCCGAGCGCATCCGTCGGTCGGAGTAAGGCTCTAGCTCACGAGGGAAGCGGCCACACGCAGGCGTGGACGCACTCCCAGCCGAAGTCGCGGCGCGCGTATGTGTCCACGTACCGGCCGTAACGCCCGGGCTGCCGCGACGTCCGCGCCGAGACGACCGCCGTGTCGCCGTCGACGTGGACGACGACCTGGTCGATCGTGAGCGCCGGGCTCGGATTCGCGCGCAGGTTCTCGATGTAGCGGTCGAGCTCCCACACCTCGCCGGTCGCGCCGTCCGTGTAGGAGAACGACGGGGAGAGCACCGGCTGCAGCTGCTCCCAGGAGCCGTTCCGGAACGCGTCGATGAACTGGTCGTTGAGCTCCAGGAGCGCTTCGCGATCGTCCACGATCTCCTCCTTCGGGCGCGGGTGGTCGAGGGGAGGATGGACGACGCTCCCAGGGAGCGCCGGACGGATCCGGACAGGTCAGCCGGCCGTGTGTCGCGGCGGCACGTTCTGGTTGCGGCGCAGGACGTTCTGCGGGTCGAGCCGCTCCTTGAGCGCCCGCAGCCGCTCGAAGGACGCGTCGCCGAACGCCGCGCGCACGCGCTCGATGGGCTCGTCGGCCTGCATGTAGTTCGCGTAGCCGCCGCCCAGCGACCACGGCTCGATCGCGTCCACCGTCTCCCTGGCCCAGGCGATGTTCTGCTCGTCGTCGGTCTGCGGCCTGCCAGATCGCCATCGCGCTCACGTTGAACGCGGCGGTTCGCCAAGCGAGCGCGCCGAACGTCCCGTCGACGTCCTTCGGCGCGCCGTGCAGGGACTCGATCAGAATCTGGTTCCCGGGCCGGTCGAAGCCGACGACCCGCGCGACGAGCTCGTCGATGAGCTCGTCCGGGAGCTCACGCACGAAGTGGCCCTTCCAGTAGTGGCGCCGCTCGCCGTACGGCGCGTCGAAGACGCGCTGCTGGTCGAGGAAGCTCTGCGAGCGCACGGTGTCCTCGACGAGCCCCGGTGCGGAGCGGAGCTCGGTCAGCTCGGCCGGGTCGGTCCGAGAGCCCGTGTAGCACGGAGAGACGACGAGCGCCGGGGCGAGCGACTCGTCGAGCATGAGCACCGCCTGGCAGGCGAAGTCGCGCGGTGCTCCGGCGACGATGTCGCGAAAGCGGCGAAGGACATCCCGCACGCCGTCGCCTCGGTAGCAGAACAGGTTCCCGACCACGCGCTCGAGCGGGTGGAGGCGGAACTCGAGGCGTGGTCGCGACGCCGAAGTTGCCACCGCCGCCTCGCAGCGCCCACAGGAGCTCCGCGTTCTCGCCCTCGCTCACACGGAGGACGTCTCCCGCGGGCGTGACCAGCTCAGCGCCCACGAGGTTGTCGCACGTGAGCCCGTGCTGCGCGGTGAGATGGCCGATGCCGCCGCCGAGCGTGAGGCCCGCGACCCCGGTCGAGCCGACGACGCCGCCCGGCGTGACGAGCCCGAACGCCTGCGTCGCCGCGTCGAAGTCGAGCCACGTCGCGCCACCCTGGGCGCGTGCGATCCGCGCGCCGGCGTCCACGTCTACGCCGCCGCATCTGCGAGAGATCGATCACGAGGCCGCCGTCGAGAACGCAGTGGCCGGCGGGGTTGTGTCCTCCGCCGCGCACCGCGATCTCCAGCTCGTGGGTGCGCGCGAAGTCGAACGCGGTCGCGACGTCGGCCGCCCCGAGACAGCGCGCGATGACGGCCGGACGCCGGTCGATGAGCGCGTTGAAGCAGCGCCGCGCGGCGTCGTAACCCTCGTCCTCGGGCGTGATCACCGTGCCCGCAAGCGACTCGCGGAGCTCGCCCACGGCCTCGTTCGTCGTGTCCGACACGCTCATCCTCCTTTGCTCGACGCTACCGACCCTGGGACGGCCCGCAGCCTCGGGAACTCATCGCGACAGGCGTGTCCGAATCCGGCCGGTCTTCGAGTCGGCCGACCGCTATACCTCCGGCGTGGAGTCGTTCTCGGGTGTCGTCACGACGGGGATCTACTGCCGACCCGGCTGCGGCGGGCGGCCGCACGCCCACAACGTGACGAAGTACCCGCTCGCCGCGTCCGCCGAGGCCGCGGGGTTCCGGGCGTGCTTCCAGTGCCGGCCGTATCGCTGGCCGCAGTCGGTGTCGTGGACCGGCCCGGAGCTCGTGTGCCGCGCTGTCCGGCTCATCCTCGACGGCGCACTCGACGGTGCGACGGAGGCCCAGCTGGGCGCGCGGCTCGGCGTCTCCCCGCGGCACCTCCGCCGCCTCTTCATCTCGCATCTCGGCGTGACGCCGGACGGGCTCGCGCGCTCGGCTCGCGCGCACTTCGCGCGCCGCCTCCTGGACGACACCGACCTCTCCGTCCTCGAGATCTCGCTCGCCGCAGGCTTCGGCAGCGTCCGCCAGCTGAACCGCGCGTGCCGCGAGATCTTCCGCGCGTCTCGCCCGCGCGCTGCGCGCGAAGCGGCGCAAGGCGGACCGGCTCGTCGCCGACGGCGGCCTGCCGGTGCGGCTCGCGTTCCGCGGTCAGCTCGACTGGGACGCGATGACGACGTACTTCGCCGCACGCGCGATACCGGGAGTCGAGCACGTCGACGGCGACGTCTACCGCCGCACGATCGTCGTCGACGGCGATCCCGGGAGTCATCGAGATCTTCCCCGGCGGCGACGACCACCTCGTCCTCGTCCTGCACCTTCCGCACTGGGAGGAGCTGACGCACATCGTCGCCCGCGCGCGGCGGATCGCGAGCCTCGACGTCGACCTCGACGAGCCCGCCCAGCAGCTGTCCGGCGACCCGATCATCGGCCCGCTCCTGCGGGCGCGGCCGGGCCTGCGTACGCCCGGAACCTGGGATCCGTTCGAGACGGGCGTGCGGGCGATCGTCGGCCAGCAGGTCTCGGTGGCGGCGGCGAGCACGGTCACCGGGCGGCTCGTCGCGCACGCCGGCATGCCCGTGCCGGGGCTCGCCCAGCTCGGCCTGACGCACGCTTTTCCCTCCGCAGAGACGCTCGCAGATGCCGATCTCGGAGGCCTCGGCCTTACGCAGACCCGCCAGCAGGCGATCCGCGGCTTCGCGCGCGGGTACGCGGAGGACGCGATCAGGCTCGACGGCAGCGTCGGCCTCGACCGCCTCGTCGACTCCATCACAGCGATCGACGGGCTGGGAGCGTGGACTGCGCACTACGTCGCGCTGCGGATCGGCGAGCCCGACGCGTTCCCGGCGACCGACCTCGGGCTGCGGCGAGCGGTGGGGCAGGTCGAGCTCGCGTTGCTCGCCGAGCGCTGGCGGCCGTGGCGCGCACTTGCGGCGACGCATCTCTGGATGCAAGACGGCGCCCCCGCGCGGCCCCGCGTCGTGGAGCCGGCTGCGGCATGAGCGGCGGCCCCGTCATCGACCTCCGCACGTACCGGCTCGTCCCCGGCGGGCGCGAGGAGTTCGACCGCATCTTCCGCGAGGACGTGAGGCCGATGCTGGAGCGGCGAGGGATCGAGGTCGTCGGCCACGGCCCGTCGCTCGCCGACGACCGCCACTACTTCCTCGCCCGCGGCTTCCCGTCCGAGGCCGAGCGGGAGCGGCAGCTGACGTCGTTCTACGGCAGCGACGAGTGGAAGCCGTACGACGATCGGGTGATGGCGCTGGTCGAGAGCTTTCATCACCTCGTCATCCCGTGGGACGGCGATGCCGGGCTCTGAGCGCGACCTCGCGACCGCCGTCCTCACGACCCCGATCGGGGCGGTCGGCGTGGCCGCGAGCGAGCGCGGGCTGCGCCGGGTGTCGCTGCCGGGCTACACGGCACCCCAGCCGAACGCCGGCTCGAGCGACGCTGCCGCGATCGCCTCCGATGCCTCGCGCCAGCTCGAGGAGTACCTCGACGGCGCGCGCACCTCGTTCGACATCGAGCTCGACTGGAACGGCGTTGACGAGCGTCATCGCAACGTCCTCGAGACGCTCGTCGCCGCGGCGCCGTTCGGGCGCACGGTCACGTACGGCGAGCTCGGTCGGCTGGCGGGCGAGCCGGACCCGCGCGAGGTCGGCGTGATGATGGCGCGCAACCCGATCCCGCTCGTCGTGCCGTGCCACCGCGTGCTCGCCTCGGACGGGCTCGGCGGCTACGGCGGCGGCCTCGACCTCAAGCGCCGCCTGCTCGAGCTCGAGCACGTGCTCCCGCCGCGGCTCCTCGACGTATAGCTCGGGGTCAGGCTTCAGCCTGACCGTGGGTTCCTCTGAGCTCAGGCGCAAACCTAAAGACGAGGTCAGGCTAAAGCCTGACCCCAGGCGGTTGTCCTAGCCGAACGCGGCGTCGAGCGCGTCGCGCGACACCGCCCCTTCGATAGACCGATGTGCCCGTCCTTGAAGCTCGCGTGCGCCGGAGACGAGCGCGCCGTACGCGACCGCGGCGAGCGCGCCGCCCGTGGAGACGCGCCGCACGCCGACGGACGCGAGGTCCGCGACGCTCGGCCCGCTGGCGAGCGCGAGCACGTTCACGGGGATCCCGACCTCGTCGACGAGCCGCGCGATCTGGTCGAGGTCGCGGAGGCCCGGCGCGTAGACCGCATCGGCGCCCGCGTCGCGGTACGCGACCAGCCGCGCGACCGTGTCCTCGAAGTCGTCGACGCCGCGGATGTGGTTCTCGGCGCGGGCGGTGAGCACGAGCGGTTCGGGCCAGCGCGTGCGCGGCCTCCGCCGCGATCGCGACGCGCTCCGTCGCGACGCCCGAGCTCGACGATGCCCGCGCCGGGGTCGTAGTCCTCGATCGAGAACCCAGCCGCACCGGCGTCGGCGAGCAGCCGCACCGTCTCCGCGATCGCCGCCCGGATCGTCCGGGTAGCAGCGCTCGCTGTCCACGTTCAGCGGCAGCGGCGTCGCGTCGGCGAGCGCCGCCACGTGCGCGACGAGCTCGTCGCGCGTCACCTTCCCGTCGAGCTTGCCGAGCGCCCACGCGAGCCCGGCGCTCGTCGTCGCGAGCGCCTCGAAGCCGAGCGAGGCGAGGAGCTTCGCCGAGCCCACGTCCCACGGGTTCGGCATGACGAAGAGCTGCTTCCGCTCGTGCAGCTCGCGGAAGCGCGCGCGGCGATCGGCAGCGGTCACCCCGCGAGTCTACGCAGCGGGGTCGGGGGTGCCGTGGTCGAGCCAGGCGGCGGCGTACTCGGGGTAGCGCTCGCCTGCGACCTCGCTCGGCGCGAACGTCGCCTCCAGCTCCCGCACGAGGTCATCGTCGAGCTGAAGCCAGGCTGACCGGGCGTTTTCCTCGAGGTATCTGCGTCGGCGCGTCCCCGGGATCGGCACGACGTCGTTGCCCCGCGAGAGGAGCCATGCGAGTGCGAGCTGTGCGGGAGTCGCATCGAGGCTCGCCGCGAGCTCCCCGAGCCTTTGCACCAGCGCGCGGTTGCGAGCGGCGTTGTCGCGCTGGAGCCGCGGCACCTCCCGCCGCCAGTCCTCCTCGTCGAGCTCGTCCGCCTCGAGGAACCTCCCGGCGAGGAAGCCGCGGCCGAGCGGGCTGTACGCGACGAAGCCGATGCCGAGCTCGCGGCACGTGGGCAGCACGTCAGCCTCGACCGCGCGCTCGAAGAGCGAGTACTCGGTCTGGACGGCGGCGATGGGGTGGACCGCAGCCGCTCGCCGCAGCGTCTCCGGAAGCACCTCCGAGAGCCCGAGATAGCGCACTTTCCCGGCTGAGACCAGGTCGGCCATCCCGCCAACCGTCTCCTCGATCGGTGTCGAGGGATCGGGGCGGTGCAAGTAGTAGAGGTCGATGCGGTCCGTGCCGAGACGACGCAGCGACTGCTCGCATGCCCAGGCGACGTACTCGCTGCGGCCGTCCAGCGCGCCGCGCTGCCTGTGCGCGGCGTCGTACGTGTGACCGAACTTCGTCGCGAGGACAACACCCTCACGCCTGCCCTCGATCGCCCGGCCGACAAGCTCCTCGTTCACCGAGTGCTCGCGGTAGACATCGGCCGTGTCGAGGAGGTCGATGCCGAGCTCGAGCGCGCGGTGGATCGTCGCCACGGACTCCTCGTCGTCGCAGGGCCCGTAGAACGCGGACATGCCCATGCAGCCGAGGCCGAGCGCGGACACCTCCAGCTCCGCCCCCAACCGCCGCCGGGGGAATGGCGTTACGGTCTCCAACCCAGCTCGGCGGAGATGGCGTCCGCGTGCTCGAGCAGGAGCGGGACGGCGGCCTTCGCCGCCGGCGCGTCGAAGCGCGAGCTCGGCCCCTGGAGCGCGACGATCGCCTCGAGCTCGCCGCGGCTCGAGCGGATCGGCGCCGCGATCGCGGTCAGGTCCGGCTCGCGCTCGCCGTGCGCGTCGGCCCAGCCGCGCTCGCGCACCTTCGCGACCTCGGTCGCGAGCACCTTCGAGTCGGTGATCGTGCGAGGCGTGTACGCGCGCAGCGGCCCCTCGGGCAGCTCGCGCCCGGAGAACGCGAGCATGACCTTGCCTGCCGAGGTCGCGTGCGCGATCGACGGCCGGCCGAGTCGCGAGACCGGCTGCACGTGGTGGCTCCCGGGGACGAAGTCGACGGTGATCGCGTGCTCGTCGCCCGGGACGGAGAGCGTCGCCGTCTCGCCGGTCGCCTCCACGAGCGCGGTGAGATGGGGCCGCGCGACCTCGCGCACGTCGAGGCGGGCGAGGAGGGCGTTCGCGAGATGGACGATGCGGAGACCGAGGCGGTAGCGGCCGGTCGAGCTCACGCGCTCGACGAGACCGGAAGCGGCGAGCGTGCCGAGCTGACGTGAGACAGTGCTCGGTGTCATGCCCGTCCGACGCGCGATCTCGTTCGTTCCCAGCTCCCCGCCTTCCGCGAGCGTGTCGAGGACGGCGATCGCCCGCTCGGCGGCGCCAATGCGACGGGTGGAGGGTTGACGGGTGCGGGACATCCGTGTAGCGTCGTTGCGGAGTCTGGCACAGCGTTGCTGAGAACGCAATTCATCTGCTGATGTCGTTTTTGCTTCCGTGCCCCTTCTGTGGACCGCGCCCGGTCGAGGAGTACGCGTACTTCGGCGAGGTGACGCGTCGACCGCCGCGCTCGGCGGACGGCGAGCCGCCGTCGCTTCGGGAACTCACGGACTACATCTACTTCCGCGACAACGTCGCCGGCCGGCAGCGCGAGTGGTGGCAGCACCGGTCGGGCTGCGGCGAGTGGTTCCTCGCCGAGCGCGACACGCGCACGAACGAGATCCTCGAGATCTCCCTCCCCGAGCCCGCCGGAGGAGCCGCGTGAGGCTGCCGCCGCGGCCCGGCGAGCTGATCGACCGCTCGTCGCGCGTCATCTTCACGTTCGACGGGCTTGCGGTCGGCGGGCATCCCGGCGACACCATCGCGTCGGCGATGTACGCGTCCGGGCGGCGGCTCTTCACGCGCTCGTTCAAGTACCACCGTCCGCGCGGCCTCCTCTGCTGCTCGGGCCACTGCCCGAACTGCCTGATGACGGTCGACGGCGTACCCAACGTGCGCGCGTGCGTCGAGCCCATTCGTCAGGGCGCAGTCGTCGAGACGCAGAACGTCCTCGGCTCGCTGAACCACGACCTCATGTCCGTGACCGACAAGCTCGGCGGGCCGTTCACGCCGGTCGGCTTCTACTACCGGACGATGATCCGGCCGCGGCGCATGTGGCCGCACTACGAGAGGTTCCTCCGCAACGTCGCGGGTCTCGGGAAGCTGCGCGAGGACGCGGGGCACACCCGGCGGTACGACGTCGAGCATCGCCGGGCGCGCGTCCTCGTCGTCGGCGGCGGTCGCGCGGGACGGGCAGCTGCGCTCGCGGCGGCGAGCGAGGGGCCGGGCGTCGTGCTCGTGGACGAGAACCCGCGCGCCGCCTCGACGAAGCTGGACGGCGTCGAGGTGATCGCCCCCGGGCGCGCGCTCGGGATCTGGGAGGGAGGGCTCGTCCCGGTCGACTGCGGCACCGTTCTCTACCGCTTCCGCGCCGAGCGGATCGTCGTCGCGACGGGGGCACTAGAGCAGCCGGTCGTGTTCCCCGGGAACGACCTCGTCGGCGTGATGCTGCCAAACGCCGTTCGGCGTTTGGTTAGGGACTTCGCCGTTAGGCCAGGCGAGCGCGCGGTGGTGATCGCGGCGGGCGACCGGGATCTCGACGTCGTCGACGACCTGCGCGACGCGGGCGTCGAGGTCGCGCGCGTCGTCGACCTGCGCGACCTCCCGCTCGGCCGGATCGAGGCGCGCGGGCGCAAAGGCCGTGTGCGGCGCGTCGTCCTCGCCGGCACGAGCGTCGACTGCGATCTCGTCGTCGCCTCCTCGGGGCGGCAGCCGGCCTACTCGCTCCTCGCGCAGGCGGGAGCACGCGTCGAGTACGAGCCGACGCGCGCGATCTTCGTCCCGGCCGACCTCCCGCCCGGTATCGAGGCGGCGGGCTCGGTCACCGGCGAGGGCTGCGCGGCAGTGAGCCCGCTGCGCGCCGAGACCGGAAGGGATCACGTCGACAAGTCCTTCGTCTGCGTGTGCGAGGACGTCACGACGAAGGACGTCGACCGCGCCGTCGCAGAGGGGTTCGACTCGCTCGAGCTGTCGAAGCGGTACACGACCGTGACGATGGGGCCGTGCCAGGGGAAGCTCTGCCAGCTTCCCTCGATCCGGCTCTACGCCCGGACGACGGGCGTGAGCGAGGCGTCCGTCGGGACGACGACTGCCCGCCCTCCGTGGGCGCCGGTCGAGCTCGGCCTTCTCGCCGGGCCGCACTACGAGCCGGCCCGCCGCACGTCGATCCACTTCCGGCACGAGGAGGCGGGCGCGAAGATGATGTGGGCCGGCCCGTGGAAGCGGCCGTGGGCGTACTCCGACAGACCCGAGGACGAGGTCCGCGCCGTGCACGAGTCGCTCGGCGTCATCGACGTCTCGACCCTGGGGAAGATCCTCGTCGAGGGCCCGGAGGCTGCGGAGCTTCTGGAGCGGCTCTACCCGAACCGCTTCTCCGATCTCCGCCCGGGACGTATCCGCTACGGCGTGCTGACGACGGACGGCGGCCGGATCATGGACGACGGCACCGTCGCCCGCCTCGAGGACGAGGTCTTCTACGTCACGACGACCTCGACGGGCGCGGACGCGGTGACCGCGTGGTTCGAGTGGTGGAACGCGGTCTGGGGCTACGAGGCCGAGATCGTGAACGTGACCGGGGCGCTGGCCGCGCTCAACCTCGCGGGGCCGCGCGCGCGGGAGGCACTTCAGGGGCTGATTGCGGATCCGGACGACGTCGACGCCGACGCTTTCAAGTACCTCGACGCGAAGCAGCTCGAGGTCGCGGGCGTCCCGTGCCTCGCGCTGCGGATCGGCTTCGTCGGCGAGCTCGGCTACGAGCTCCACTTCCCGAGCCCGGCCGGCGAGCATCTCTGGGACACGTTCGTCGCCGCGGGCGCGCGGCCGTTCGGGCTCGAGCCCCAGCGCGTGCTCCGGCTCGAGAAGGGCCACATCATCGTCGGCCAGGACACGGACTCGGAGTCGAACCTCCTCGTCGCGAACATGCACTGGCTGCCGAAGCTCGACAAGGACGACTTCGTCGGCAAGTTCGCGGTCGAGCACTTCGTGGAGCGCGAGGAGCGCGAGCGGCTCGTCGGCTTCACGATGGAGGACGACGTCGTGCCGGCCGAGGGAGCGCAGATCGTCATCGAGGGGCGACCGGCGGGCCGCGTCACGAGCGCGCGCCGGAGCGAGGCGGTCGGGGCCGTGATCGGGCTTGCCTGGCTGCCTCCCGAGCGTGCCCAGGACGGGATGCGCTTCGAGGTCCGCGTCGACCGGCGCACGCTCGGCGGCCGCGTGACGTCGGGATCGTTCTACGACCCGGCCGGGGAGCGGATGCGCGCGTGAGCGTCCTCGACTTCCTCTCACCCTCGCGCTGCGCGGAGGGAACGATCGCCGTCGCCGCTCCGCCGCGCGCTAGACACGGTGTCTGACACCGTTGTTTCCAAAGTGCGAGCTTCTGGAGTGGCGAGACGTCACGCCAGCGTCTAGTCGGATCTCTCGCTCGACGGGAAGCTCGAGCTGCGCGGCGAGCTCGATCTCGTCCGGCTGGAGCAGGGCGAGGAGCTCGTCCGGCTGTCGCCGCGGCGAGGCTTTCTCCTCACGCCGCACGACCCGGCCGACGCCGCGGCGCGGATCCGCGCGCAGGGCGTGCTTGCGTACGACGTGTCCGGCGGCTGGGCGGGGCTCGCGATCGAAGGCGAGCGGCTCATGCGCCGGCTCACCGATCTCGATCTCGACAAGCTCCCCGCGGCCGGCCCGTTCGCACGCGTGAACGCGATCGTCCTCCGCGACGAGGGCGAGCGCTTCCGCGTCTACGTCCCGCAGGAGCTGGGCCACGACGTCGCGGTCGCCGTGCTCGACGCGATGCGCGGACTGGAGACGAACGCGTGAAGGACATCTTCCGGATCCGCCGCATGTGGCGACCGCGCGGCGAGCTCAAGCGCCACTACGACGTCGTGATCGTCGGCGGCGGCTCGCACGGGCTCGCGACCGCGTACTACCTCGCGAAGCGCCACGGGATCACGAACGTCGCCGTGCTCGAGAAGTCGTACATCGGCTCGGGCGCCTCGGGCCGCAACACGACGATCATCCGCGCGAACTACCGCACGCCCGAAGGCGCCGCCTTCTACAAGGAGAGCGTCGAGCTCTACAAGGGCCTCTCGATCGACCTCGACTTCAACATGATGTTCTCGCAGCACGGGCACCTGACGCTCGCGCACTCGGACCGCGGCATGGTCGTCTCGCAGGAGCGCGCAGAGGTGAACAAGCTCCTCGGCATCGACTCCGCGGTCGTCACGCCCGAGGAGATCAAGGAGATCTGCCCGCAGCTCGACCTCTCCGATCGCGTCGCGTACCCGATCATGGGCGCGCTCTACCACCCGCCCGGCGGGATCATCCGGCACGACGCCGTCGTCTGGGGCTACGCGCGCGGAGCGGACCGCCTCGGCGTCGAGATCCATCCCTACACGGAGGTCACCGGCCTCGAGCGCGACGGCGACCGGATCACGGCGCTCGAGACGAACCGCGGGCGCGTCGAGTGCGGCCAGGTCGTGAGCGCGACCGCCGGCTGGTCGTCGCTCGTCGCCGGGCTCGCCGGGATGCGCCTCCCGATCACGACCCACATCCTCCAGGCGTTCGTGACCGAGCCGCTGAAGCCGTTCCTCGACACGATCATCGTCTCCGGGCAGCTGCACGTGTACATCTCGCAGACCGACCGCGGCGAGTTCCTCATGGGCGCGGAGATCGAGCCGTACACGACGTACAAGGGCGTCGGGACGTACGGCTTCCTCGAGTACACCGCGCGCCACGCGCTGGAGCTCCTCCCGCAGCTCGAGCGGGTCAAGGTGCTGCGAACGTGGACCGGCCTCTGCGACCTCTCGCCCGACTACAGCCCGATCCTCGGCAAGACCGAGGTCGACAACTTCCACGTCTCCGCCGGCTGGGGGACGTACGGGTTCAAGGCGGCGCCGATCGTCGGCGTGAAGCTCGCCGAGCTCGTCGCCTCCGGCAGGACGCCCGACCTGATCGCGCCGTTCGCGCTCGAACGGTTCCATACCGACACGCTCGTATCCGAGCTCGCCGCCGCCGCCGTGAGCCATTGACCCGAGGAGACCCATGAAGACCGAGATGCCATCCAGCCTCGAGATCGCCCAGAGCGCGACCCTCCGACCGATCCTCGACATCGCCGAGGAGGCGGGGCTCCTTCCGGAAGAGGTCGAGACGTACGGGCGCTACAAGGCGAAGGTCGACCTCTCGGTGCTCGAGCGGCTCTCCGGCCGGCCGGACGCGAAGCTCATCAACGTCACTGCGATCACGCCGACCCCCGCCGGCGAGGGGAAGACGACGACGTCGGTGTCGCTCACCCAGGGGCTCGGCGCGCTCGGGCGGAAGCCGGTGCTCTGCCTGCGCGAGGCCTCGCTCGGCCCGGTCTTCGGCGTGAAGGGAGGCGCCGCCGGCGGCGGCTACGCGCAGGTCGTTCCGATGGAGGATCTGAACCTCCACTTCACCGGCGACCTGCACGCGATCACCGCTGCGAACAATCTGCTCGCCGCGCTCATCGACGCGCACGTCCTCCACGGGAACGAGCTCGGCCTCGATCCGCTGGCGATCTCCTGGCGCCGCTGCCTCGACATGAACGACCGCTCCCTGCGCGACGTCGTCACGTCTCTCGGCGGGCGGGCGAACGGCTACCCGCGGCAGACCGGCTTCGACATCACGGCGGCGAGCGAGATCATGGCGCTGGTCGCGGTCGCGCGCGACCTCGCCGACCTGCGCGAGCGTCTCGGGAAGATCACGGTCGGGCAGACGTACGACGGCGAAGCGGTCACGGCGGACGCAGATCCGCGCCGCGGGGTCGATGGCGGTGCTCCTCAAGGACGCGATCAAGCCGAACCTCGTGCAGACGCTCGAGGGACAGCCCGCGTTCGTCCACTGCGGGCCGTTCGCGAACATCGCGCACGGCAACAACTCGCTCGTCGCCGACCGCGTCGCGCTGAAGCTCGGTGAGTACGTCATCACCGAGTCCGGCTTCGCCTCGGACATGGGGATGGAGAAGTTCTTCGACATCACCTGCCGGATCGGCGACCTCCGGCCGGATGCGGTCGTCCTCGTCGCGACCGTGCGCGCGCTGAAGCACCACGCGGGCGACCCGGACGGCGGGCTCGACGCGATCGAGACCGGCGCCGCGAACCTCGCGCGCCACATCGGGATCGTCAAGGAGTTCGGCCTCCAGGCGGTCGTCGGCGTGAACCGCTTCCCGACCGACACGGACGAGGAGCTCGACGCGGTGAAGAAGCTCGCGCTCGAGCACGGCGCCTACGCGGCCGAGGTGAACGAGGCCTTCGGGCGTGGGGGAGAGGGCGCGACCGCGCTCGCCGAGGCGGCGATCGACGCGGCCGAGCAGCCGTCAGCGTTCGACTACGCCTACCCGCTCGACGCGCCGATCGAGGAGAAGATCCGCGCGATCGCGACGAAGGTCTACGGCGCGGACGGCGTCGACCTGCTCCCCGCCGCACGCCAGAAGGCGGCGGCGTTCGAGGCGTCGGGGCTCGGGAGCCTCCCGATCTGCATGGCGAAGACGCACCTCTCGCTCTCGCACGACCCCGCGCTCAAGAACGCGCCGACGGGCTTCACGGTGCCGATCCGCGACCTGCGTCCCTACACCGGCGCCGGCTGGATCGTCGCGCTCTGCGGCGACATGATGACCATGCCCGGGCTCGGGAAGGCGCCCGCGGCGTTCGCGATCGACATCGACGAGTCGGGCGAGACCGTCGGATTGTTCTAGGAAGGCAGGGCGCTGGGGTCAGGCTGAAGCCTGACCTCGGTGTGAGGTTGTACTGCGAACACCTAAGACCGGGGTCAGGCTAAAGCCTGACCCCTCGCCGATTCTCAGTCGACCCGCATGCTGAACCCGGCGTTCGGCGCAAGCCCGAGCACTGCGAGCGCCCGGTTCTGCCAATCCGGGTAGCCGCTGACGCACGAAGGGCACGCGCGCGCGGTCGCGTTCTTGACGGCCGGATGGTGAACGACTGCGTCCACGGGCAGCTCGAGCCGCCCCCACGCCGCCCCCGAGATCAAACCGTCCGCCTGCTGCCTACTGCAGAGCACGCACCGCAGATAGAGCCGCGACATCTACCTCAGGTTAGTTAGCCCCACGGGCCGATGAAAGGCCCGTCGACGTCGGTGAGGAGGAGGATGACCACGACACCGATGCAGACGAGCGAGAGGATGAGCATGAACGGGGTGACCCACGAGACCTCTTTCTGCATCCGGGGGAAGTCGACCTGCTTGCCGGCCATCGTCTGCTCCTCCCTCTAGGCCGCCGGGCCCGTTGTCGTGCCGGTCGTCGGCCGCTCGAGCGCGCCCGAGGCTCGCAGCAGCGCGGTCTGCCGCTGCGAGCTTCTGGTTCTCGAGCCAGACGAAGCCGATGAAGGCGAGCACCATCGCCGCGATTCCGAGCCCGGTCATGATGTACGTGCCGGTCGAGCTCTCGCCGCCGAAGGTCCAGAACTCGGCCAGGTCTGCGAGCGCCTCGTCCCACGAGTCGTACGGGAACGCGTCGAACATCGCCTAGCTCCTCTCTCCGGTGCCGACCGGGGTCGTCGGGCGGCCGTTCGTCTGCCAGTATGCGTCGAGCAGCACCGGCGCAGCCTCCACCTCGCGCCCGTCGGGCTCGATGATGACCTCGGGCACGCGCTCGAACTCGGGGAAGAAGTCCTGCCCGAACTCGGCCAGGTCGAGGCCCTCGAGCTCCACCTCCGCCGGGACGCGCAGGAGGTTGAGCTTCTTCAGGATCCAGCTCATCGACGTAGCCCGGCAGGAACGCGAGCGGCAGGAAGGCGAGCATCCCCATCAGCTGGCCGCCGAACGACGACTCGACCTGGTTGATCCCGGTCGGGTAGCCGCCCGCGAAGATGCCGACGAGGAAGACGCCGTAGAAGCCGCACACGCCGTGCACCGCGACCGCCCCGACCGCATCGTCGATGCGCAGCTTCTTCTCGATGTAGCCGCCCGCCCAGACCGCGACCATGCCGCCCGAGATCGAGAGCAGGTACGCGAGCGACGGGTGGTACACGTCGGCGCCTGCGGAGACCGAGATCACGCCGGCCAGGCCTCCGGACAGCGTCCAGAACGGATCGCCCTTGCTCGCGAACCAGCCTCCCGTGAAGCCGCCCGCGAAGCCGACGGTGATCACGAAGGCGATCGCGCCGAGGGTCGTCGGCGAGCGTGTAGATGTTGCGCCCAGCCCGGCTGATCGTGGTCGACTGGATGATCAGGCACGCGGCGTAGAAGCCGTAGAAGCCGGTGAAGATCAGCATCAGCCCCATCAGCGTGAGATGGGTGTTGTGGCCGCGGAAGCTTCGCGCGAGCCCGTCCGTCGTGTACTTGCCTATTCGTGGCCCGAGGTTGAGGAGCACGCCGAGCGTGAACGCCCCCGCGACGCCGTGCACGACGAGCGACGCGATCGAGTCGTGGAAGCCGTAGCGCGTCGCGAGCCAGCCGCCGGAGCTCCAGCCCCAGGCGGCGTCCATGATCCAGACGACGGATCCGAGCACCGACCGCGAGGATGAGGAACGCCGAGAGCCGGACGCGCTCGATCAGCGCGCCCGACATGATCGATGCCGTCGTCCACGAGAAGAGGAGGAAGGCGAGGAAGAAGACCGCGCTGACGTGGTCCCCGAGGTTCGGCCCCATCTGGGCCGCCCACGGCGCGGTGATCCGGCAGAAGCCGACGAAGGCCTCCGGGCTGTCGTGCCCGGCCTTCGGCCAGCCCTCCTGGAAGCAGCCGTAGATGTACCAGCCGAAGTAGTAGAAGGTCGGCGTGACGACGGCGATCGTCAGGATGTTCTTCATCGCCGTCGACATGACGTTCTTGCGCCGCGCGGCGCCTGCCTCGTACGCCATGAAGCCGACGTGGATCAGCCACATGACGACGACGGTGTAGAAGTAGAACTGCTCGGTCAGGATCGCCGAGTCGAGCGTGATCCGGTCGGACCTGCTCCGTCAGCTCTTCCGGAGTGACTTGGGCGAGCAGGGACGTGAGCCAGCGACATGTGCCGAGACCGTAAGAAACCGGGCTATCCGGCTCCATGTCCGCTCGTACGGCGTTGCGGCGGGGACTATGTGCGCTGCCTACACAGCTCAGCTGTCGCTTTCGTCACGGGCGCGTCGACCTCGCCGGTGATCGCGTCGACGAGGAAGGTCTCGGTCCTCACCGGGCGCCCGTCCGCGTCCGAGCTCGGGAGCGAGCACGACGCCCCAGTACGCGCGCGGCGGGATCCCGCGCTGGACGAACCGGCGCTGCTCGCACTGGTCTGCGGGCAGGGCTCGAAGCTCGCCTCCGCGCGCGCCAGCTCGACCGCCTCGTCGGCGTCGATCTCCCGCTGTCGCGGCGCCGCACGTTCGCGTCGAGACGACCGCGACGAGGAGCACGGCCGCGAGAAGCAGGAGCTTGCCGAGCGGGTGATCCCGGAGCCCGCGGCGCGGGGCGGGGACCTCCGGCGCGCGCCCGTTACCCTCGGGCGAGGTTCCAGCGTCGGTAGACAGCGTAGGCCCTGAGGAAGAGGTAGCCGACGAAGTGGATCAGGAACACGAGCAGGAGCCACCAGATCCACCATGCGTAGTGCGGCCGCGGCTCGAACTCGCGCAGCTCGATCACCGTCAGGTAGAGCGCCAGCGCCAGCGTGAGGAGCACGAGGGGCGGCGCAAACCCGAGGATCCAGATCACGAGCACGGGGCGGAATGCTCCCTGAGCCCGGGACGGGGCGCAAGCGCCAGGAGCTCTTACGCGGCCGCGCGGGTTGCGAACGAGCTGTCGGCCGGCGTCAGGAGGTAGCGGATGCGGCGGAGCTCCTCGAGCAGCCGCCCGGCGTTGCCGGCGTACAGCGGCGAGCTGTAGCCGTCCATGAGGAACCGCGCCGTGAGCGCGACTCCCCGGACGTCCGCATGCTCGGCGCGCAGGAGGCCGACGACGTCCCGGACCTCGGCCGCGGCGAACCGGAGAAACTGCGAGCCCTCCGGCGGGCGGTAGGCGGGGAGGATCCGGTGCCAGCGCTCGGCGTCGTGCAGCAGCCGCTCGAGCGAGTGTGCGAGGTGCTCCCGCACCTTGCAGGAGGCGAGCCGGCGTCTCTCGTCGCGCACGACTCCGACCGACAACGCTGCATCCTCGCCGGCGGCGATGAGCTCCTGCGTCAGGTCGCGCGTCCGGCCGCGAACGTAGAGGACGCGTGAGGAGCAGCGCGACCTCGACGACGCCGGCGGCGACGAGGACCGCGAGCGCCTCGCTCCCCTGGAGCGCCAGCCCGGCGAGCCCGAGGACGAGCGTGATCGACGTGACTGCGATCTGGCAGGCGAGTGCGCGTCGCCGGGCGAGTACGCGCGCGAGTGCGTGATCAGGCCCGAGAGCCGAGGCCGCCGCGCGCTCGTCTCTCACCCGGCGCGAGCCGTAGCAGGCGTGCGATTGTCGTCGTGTCGATCCGCATCCGAGAAGGAACGGATCGGCATCAACGACGGATTCCTAAACTCCGCGAAGGTCGGGTTGTGGCTAGCTCCAGGGGTAGGGCGAGCTCGAGACCGGATGCAGGTCGCCGGTCGCGAAGCGCTCGAAGCGGAACGGGTAGAGGAGCCGCGAGTGGTCGCCGAGGAGGACGCTCGCGACCTCCTTCCCGACCCCGATCATCTTGTACCCGTGGTTCGAGTCGAAGATCCCGTACGCGTTCGGTCGGAAGTAGTCGAAGACGGGGAAGTTGTCCGCGGTGAAGGCGCCGACTCCGCCCGAGCGCGCCTGCCTGTACAGCGTGCGGCAGCCCTCGAAGCGCGACATCGAGTGTGAGAGCCCCGCGCAGAAGAGGTCGGGGAAGCCGGGATCGATGTCGGTCGTCTGCGGGTACGGATCGAGCTCGACGTCGTCCTCGACCACGAGCGGCGAGGCGCCGCCCTGCACCGAGTGGCGGTCGCGCTTGAAGTAGATCCCCCAGAGCTCGTCCGTCAGCAGCCTGCCGTCGTCGGTGACGAGCGGCGCGTCGGTGTCGAGATGGATGACGGGCGGCGCGCCGCCGTCGGCGGTCGCGAACAGCATCGGGTCGATCGCGACCTCGCCCTCCTGGAGGTTCCAGTACGTCCACATCGGGCGGTCGCGCACGACGTCGCCGGAGGGTGTGTGGACGTCGATCGTCTCGGGCATGCCGAGCAGCGCCCAGAACCGCTTCGCCCACGGCCCGGGCGCGACGACCACCTGCTCGCCGACCTCGACGCGCCCGTCGGAGGTCTCGACCGCGGAGATCGATCCGTCGGCCGCGTCCTCGAAGCCCGTGACCTCGATCGCCGCTCAGCACGGTGACGCCCTCGCCGGTCGCCTTCGCGTGCAGGCCGTCGACCGAGTCCTGGTTGAACGCGAACCCGCCCTGGTGCTCGTGCAGACACGCTGTCACGCCCTTCGCGCGCCAGTCCGGGAAGAGCGCCTTCATGTGCGCGTCCACCTCGGCCTCGCCGAGGATGAGCTCGCTCCGGTATCCGATGCGCTCCTGGCGCTCGTAGGTCGCCGTGAGGTCCGCCTCCTGCACCGAGGCGCCGAGCGCGATGTAGCCGACCGGGTTGTACGCGTACGCGGCCGGGTCCGACTCCCACACCTCGACGCAGGCCTGCATCAGCTCGCTCATCGCGGGCTGGAAGTAGTTGTTGCGGACGACGCCGCAGGCGATACCGGACGCGCCCGCGCCGGGCCGCGACTTGTCGAGGACGAGGACGTCCGCGCCCGAGCCGAGCCCGCGCGCGTCGAGCTCCTTCGCGAGGTGGTAGGCGGTCGAGAGCCCGTGGATGCCGGCGCCGACGACGACGTAGGGGCTGCGGCGAGGAAGCGTCAGGTATTGCTCCTAAGGCAACGGGGTTGCGGAGGGCGCCATGCTAGCACGGGCCGCGCGGACGCACCGACAGCGTCCGCGCGGCCCGAATGTCGATCAGTCTCCGGGCGCGACCACCGCCGGCGTATCCGGCGTCAGCGTCGGCTGGCGGGCGGGAACCCCGTTGCCGGAGCTCTGTCCCACGTCGCCGACGAGGTCCCAGTCGCCGGCGTCGACGCCCGCGACCTGCTCCTCCTCCGAGAGCCGAAGCCCGATCGTCCGCTCCAGGATGAAGGCCAGAACCCACGCCGTCACCACCCCGGACCCGACCAGGACGATGACGCCGATGATCTGCCAGAGGACGTTGATCTCGGCGCTCTGGAAGGCGTAGTCGCCCTCCGTCAGGAAGAAGTGACCTCCCTTCTCGGTGCCCCAGCTGACGATCCCGACCATGATCAGCCCGTACGAGCCCGCTCCGAGGAAGAGCGGTGTGAGCTTGTGCTCGTCCCAGCGGCGCGCCTGGCTGAACTCGTACACCGCGTAGCAGACGATCGGCGCAGTCATCGCGACGATGAGCGTCTGCCAGGGCTTGTACACGTCGAAGGCCACCGCGCACGCGACGTAGCCGCCGAGCGGGCCGAGCAGCAGGTAGATGTAGCTCCGTTTCCAGTACGCGATCGCCGCCCCGGTCAGCGCGCCACCTGCCCAGGCAAGCCCGAGGTTGTTGAACGCGATCCCGACGCTGGTGTCCGCCATGGTCACGCTCACGGCCAAGGCCTCGAACCCCTCGCCGGCGTAGAAGAAGAGGCAGGAGAGGATCACCATTGGCAAGCCGGCGAAGATCACCGCGACGCCCGCCGTCGTCAGCCCGAGGTTCGACGACCGGTACTCCGGCACCTGCGGGTGCGGCTCGTACATGCCGGGTCGCGACCCCACCTTGCGCACCAGGATCAGCGCCATCCCTGCCGGGAAGAGGTAGACGAACCCGACGCCGAAGAAGTCGTGGAAGCCCGCGTTGGTAAGCGGCCCCGTCGACCCCCATGTCAGCCACGAGAGAACCGAGGAGACCACCGCGGCCACGACGCAGATGACGTAGTACGCGGCCGGCTTCATCCGCTCGGTCACGGAGAGGTGGATGAGCACGTTCACGAGTCCCGCGAACGCGGCGAGGAAGAAGATGAAGATCTGCTGGTTGTTCAGGGCGGCGCCCATGCCACCGTCGGCAGCCGGGTCCACGCTCTGGGCGAGGTCGTTCGCGAACGAGCCGCCGAGCCACCAGTCCTTGATCGACTGCCAGTACGCGTCCTCGATGCCGAACGCGACGTAGTACTGCCAGTTCCAGATCGCGAAGCCGATCAGGAAGTACACGACGAAGCCGATGAAGAAGCCGACCATCTTCTCGATCGCCGCGGCGAAGACGTTCACCCGCCGCACGCCGCCGACGTCCACCATGAGGAGGCCGGCGAGGATCATGATCGCGCCCACCGTGCCGGAGGCGTAGACGAGATTCTGGAGGAGCGAATTCGTCGTTACCTGGTCGGGGAACTCCGGGGTTGCCTGCGCCAGCAGGGTCAGTACCTGCATCGGCGACTCCTTTCAATCGAGTGGTTGGCCGGGCCCCGACCGCGCATGAGTGGCCCCGGCGCGAGCTGACTCGCGCGGACGCGACGGCGCTCCGAGTGGAAGCGAACACCCGCCAAGGGGGCGATTATCTGACTGGTCGTGCGCGGATTTCAAGGTCCGGCGTCGCAGTAAAGTCAACGGCGATGGCGACCGAGCCACGCAGCGGCGTCCCACCGGAGGAGTTCGAGGTCGATCTCGAGTCGGCGATCTCGGCGCCGGAGGCGTTCGGCGCGTCCTTCGACGCGGCGCCGCATGCCGAGGCACTCGAGCTGGGAGCAGGCCTCGAGGGCGACCCGGCGATCGCGTTCCGGCGGACGCTCGGGATGTTCGCGACCGGGGTGACGATCATCACGACGCGATCCGGCGACAGCGTGCACGGCATGACCGCGAACGCCTTCACGTCGGTGTCGCTGCGGCCGCCGCTCGTCCTCGTCTCGGTCGACCGGCGTGCGCGCCTGAGCAACCTGCTGCACGAGGGCGTGCGGTTCGGGGTGAACGTGCTCGAGGCCGGCCAGGCGTCGCTCTCGGATCACTTCGGCGGGCGAGCGGGCGAGGACGACGAGGAGCCGCGCTTCGAGCTCGTCCACGACACGCCTCTCGTCGAGGGGGCGCTCGCGCATCTCGTCGCGCGCGTCGTTCGCTCGTACTGGGGCGGCGACCACTCGCTCTTCCTCGGCCAGGTCGAGTACGCGCACTACGGCGAGGGCGAGCCGTTGCTCTTCCACGGCGGCCGCTACGAGCGGCTCGTCCGCGACCCGCGCGTCTTCTCGATGCTCCCGCAGGAGCTGCTCGAGCCGATCCTCGCGCTCGGGACGGAGCGCTCGTACGAGGACGGCGAGTCGATCATGCGCCGCGGCGAGCCGGGGTCGGAGCTCATGCTCGTGGTCGAGGGAACCGTGCGCGTCGTGCGCCCCGGTCGGTCGCTGACGCTGGGCCCCGGCGAGCTGATCGGCGAGATCGAGGTGCTCGACCCCGTCGGCGCGCGCATCGCAGACATCGACGCCGTCGGTCCCGTGCGCTGCGTCGTCGTCACGCGCGAGGCGCTGATCGCGGCGCTCGAGGCCGACCCGCGCGCCGCGGTCGGGCTGATCGAGGTGCTCGCCGCGAGGTTCCGCGAGACGGCGTGACTTGCGCCCTCGACCTGCTCGGCTGAGAACGACCGGATCACCGCTCCGCTGGGGTCAGGCTTCAGCCTGACCTCGGTTTGAGGTTTTCGCGCGCAAACCCAACACCGGGGTCAGGCTGAAGCCTGACCCCCGCGACGCCGCGCGGGCGGGTCTTGTCGGCGTCGTAGAACGGGAAGCGGACGACCGTCGCCGGGATGCGCTTCTGGAGGCCGTCGAGCTTGCCGACCTCCAGCGCGGTGCCCTGCTCGGCTGAGAACGACCGGATCACCGCTCCGCTGGGGTCAGGCTTCAGCCTGACCTCGGTTTGAGGTTTTCGCCGCGCAAACCCAACACCGGGGTCAGGCTAAAGCCTGACCCCCTCGATGCCGCGCGGGCGGGTCTTGTCGGGGTCGTAGAACGGGAAGCGGACGACCGTTGCCGGGATGCGCTTCTGGAGGCCGTCGAGCTTGCCGACCTCGAGCGCGGTGCCGGGCTCGGCGTACTGGGTCGCGACTCGCGCGAGCGCGATGTTCTTCTTCAGGATCGGGCTGCGCGTTCCGCTCGTGACGACGCCGACGCGCTGGCGGCCGACGTAGACCTCGTCGCCGTGGCCCGCTGTCTCGTTGCCTTCGAGCTCGAGGCCGACCAACGAGCGCTGCGGGTGGGCCTTCCGTTCCTCGAGCGCCGCGCGGCCGACGAAGTCCTCGTCCGTCTCGAGGTCGACCGCGAACCCGATCCCCGCCTCGAACGGGTCGACCTGGTCGTCGAACTCGTAGCCGGCGAAGATCAGCCCGGACTCGATGCGGAGCATGTCGAGCGCCTCCAGCCCGAGCGGCGTCAGGCCGTGCTCGGAGCCCGCCTCCCAGATCGCGTCCCACACCGCCGGGCCGTCCGAGGGATGGCACCAGACTTCGTAGCCGAGCTCGCCCGTGTAGCCGGTGCGGGAGACGACGATCGGGATCCCGTCGTATGTGCCGATGCGGCCGACCGTGAAGCGGAACCAACGCAGGTCGTCGAGCGAGGTCTGCGTCGGTGGCGTCCAGACGATCTTCGCGAGGATCTCCCGGCTCGCCGGGCCCTGCACCGCGACGTTGTGCAGCTGGTCGGTCGACGGCTTGACCCAGACCTTGAGCTCGTTCCGGTCGGCGAGCTCCTTGAGCCATATGCCGTCGTACTCGTCGCCGCCGACGAAGCGGAAGTTGTCGGCGCCGAGGCGGTACACGGTCGCGTCGTCGATCATCCCGCCGGTCTCGTTGCAGACCGCGGTGTATGTCACCTGGCCGACCGAGAGCCGGCGCGCGTCGCGCGTGATCGCGAGCTGGATCAGCGCCTCCGCGTCCGGCCCGAGCACCTCCCACTTGCGAAGCGGCGAGAGGTCCATGATCGCGGCCTTCTCGCGGCAGGCCCAGTACTCGGCGATCGCGCCCTCGTTGTCGAAGCAGTGCGGGAGCCAGTAGCCGCGGTACTCGGAGAAGCTCTTCGTCAGCTCGCTGGTGCGCGGGTGGAACGAGGTCTCGCGCGTCAGCACCGGCTCGGCGTCGGCCGTCACGCGGTACGCGATGGCCTGCGAGAACGTGTGATCGGCCGGATACACGCGCACGTGGATGTCCGTGATCTGCCAGCCGTTCGCCGGATCGATGTCGTCGGGGCAGGCCGACGACGCACAGACGAGGTCGGTCATCGCCCGCAGCAGGACGTAGTCGCCGGGTCGTGACCAGGGCTCGTCAGTGGCCAGGAAACGGTCGGCGTACGAGGTGTTGAAGAAGAAGTTGAGCGCCGGCCAGCCTTCCCGCTTCGCGATCGCGAAACGATCGAGGGCGCCGTTGAAGTTGTCCGTGCAGTTCACGTGGCCCGGGTAGCCCATGTCCTCGTAGTACTTCGCGTAGCACGCGAGCTGGAACGTGTCGTGGCGCCCGACCGTGTCGCGGACCACGTCGACCAGCGGGTTCATGTCCGCGTCGTAGAACTTCCCGAAGAGACCGGGCGTGGGATATGCGGTGCTCGTGATCGAGCGGGTCACGGTCGCATCGAGACCCCGCTCGACCCCGTCCTCGAGCCGTTCGCGATGGAAGGCGAGGAAGTCCGAGCACTGCTTCCCCTCGACGTCGATGACCTGGATGTACTCGCCCGCCTTCACCTCGTAGCTCTGGGCCGTCGCCTTGTCGATCCGGAAGTCGAGTCTCGGCTCGGCGAGCGGCGGTGGTAGCTCGAGCTGGTCGTAGGCGCGCGGAGTCGTCCTGCGGATCTCGACCAGAAGGTCGGACGGCGGCGGCGCGCCGTCCACGATCCGGCCCGCGGGAGCTGCGACGACGACGGTCACCGCCCGCTCTGCCTTGAACGAGTGCGAGGTGCCGGCCGGAGAGGAGCTCTCGAAGAGGCGGATGGCCCGAGCCTTCTCCGGATCGAGGCGTGGCGCAGCCAGCTTCTGCAGGAAGCCGTTCCCATCGCGGACGAAACTGCGGAGCACGGTGGCAGGCGCTTCCGCACGCTCGCCGATCGCATCGGCGTCGTCCACGCCTTCCGGCGACAGCACCGTGAGCTCGGCAACTTGGCCGCCGTAGGCGTCGACGACCGTCAGTCGCTCGTCGGGCCCCAGGGAGACGACGGTCGCGCCGCCGGGCCGCACGAGGTACGTCTCGAGAAACGGATCCTCGGGAAGGAGACCCCGCGCGCCGACGACGGCCATTACGCCTTCTGCGCGGGCGCCTTCGCCTCTTCCTCTTCCGCCTGCGCGACGAGCTGCTCGGCGAGCTCCCGCTTCGCGTTCGGGTCGAGCTTCTTCACCTCGTTCTCGACCGCGCGCCGGTTGTACGTCTGGTTCCAGTAGTCGAGCGAGTCGAAGCCGAGGAGCACGGCCTTGCCCACGAACTGGCGCAGCACCTCGTTCGTCGGGCCCATGACCCAGCCTGCTTTCGCGTCCCGGAGGTAGCGCTCGAGCTCCATGTCGCGCTTGTAGCCGGAGCCTCCGCACGCGTGGAGCATCTTGTCGACCGTGTGCGCGACGTTCTTCGCGGCGATGAACTTGATCTGCCAGGCCCAGTGCAGGAAGTCCGCGCGCGCGAACTCGCCCGGAGCGAGCATCTTCGTGTTGTTGTCCGTCGCGTCGTCCATGGCGCCGGCGACGCCGTAGACGAAGGCGCGCGCGGCGTTCGTGTCCATGACCGCCTCGCCGACGTAGTCCTGGATCGTGGGGTAGTCCGCGACGCGGAGGCCGACGTCGACGTGGCGCTTGCGCGTCGTATGGCGCTTCGCGATGTCGATCGCGCCGAGCGCGATGCCGTTCCAGACCGAGGACGAGCCGATGAGGAACCACGGGTCGACGGACTCGTCGTTCGACGCGGCGCCGTCCCCTTCGGGGCCGACGAGCTGCTCGGCGGGAACCTCCACGTTCGGCACTTCGAGCGGGCCGGACTGGTTGCCGCGAAGGCCGAGCGCGTCCCACAGCGACGGCTGCGACTCGACGTCGTCGCCGTCGATGACGAAGACCGAGAGGTCGTCGTAACCTGAGAAGTCCGGGCTCGTCGTCTGCACGACGTAGAAGTCCGCGAAGCCGGCCGACGTCGTCCACGAGGCCTTCTTGCGGACGTTGTAGCCGCCGTTCGAGCGCTCGGCGCCGGACGAGATCGGGTACCAGAAGTGCGAGCCGGTCTCCGGGTCCGAGTACGACAGCGTGCCGATCTTGCCGGAGCCGAGCGGGCGGATGTACTTGTCGATCAGCTCCGGTGTGGGGCGGAGCATGATCGTGTTCACCGCCCCGATGTGCATCACGTAACACATCGCGGTCGAGGCACACCCGTAGCGGGAGATCGTCTCGCAGACCATCCCGTAGGCGACGTGGTTCTCGCCGAGGCCGCCGTACTCCTCAGGGACGGTGAGCGCGAGGAAGCCGTGCTCGCCCAGCAGCTCGAGGTTGCGCCGTGGGAAGAGGAGCTCGTCGTCCGAGCGCTTCGCGTTCGCGCGCAGCTCCTTCTCGCAGAGCTCGATGAGGAGCGCGCGCAGCTCCTTCTGGCGGTCGGTGTAGAACCAGTCGGGATCCCACTCGTACCCGAGACCCCAGAACGGCTCGGAGCCCCACATCTTCTCGCTCATCTAGCGCCTCCGTCGTTCGCTCTCGGCGCCATCGTATGGCCTGCCGCGACGAGCCGACAAGCGCACTCGTCGCGGCAGAGCCACTCGTGCTACGTCGCCGCCGCCGGCTCGCGCATCGAGGCGAAGAGGTCGTCGAGCTCCTGCTCCGGAGGAAGATGGCCCTCCGGGCTCACTCGATCGACCACATCCGGGAGCGTCTCGGCCAGGGCTTGCGCCGCCTGCTCCTCGGTGATGCCGAGCTTCTGCGCGACGTCGGCGAGCTGCTCGTCTCCGAGCGCCCCCCGCACGTCCGCTGCGCTGACGGGCTCGTTCGGACCGGTCTTGATCCACGAGTCCGTCTTCTCCGCGAGCCCTTGCTGCTGGAAGCCCGAGAGGATCTTCCCGAGCCCGCCTCCCGCCAGGAGCCCTCCCAGCACGGGTGCAAGCATCGCCATCGCGCTGCCGCCTCCCTTGCCGCCGAGGATCCCGGAGAGCGCGCTCTCCAACCCGGACCCGCCTTTGCCACCGGTGAGGCCGCTCAGCAGATCATCGATCCCGCTCATCGCGCCCCCTTTCGTCGTATCTGCCGGCCGTTCCATCGTAGAGCGTTGCCGGTGTCAGCTCCAACGAAGGTCGGCGGAGGAAGCCTCGCGCGGAAGGCCGTCCAGCGGCTCGTCCCAGTCGCTCGTGTCGCCGGCGCCGACGTGACCGGCGACGCGGAGGCCGGTCGGGCGGTCGAGCGAGCCGGCCGCCACGTGGATGCGGTCGCCGTCCGCCGCTCGCCAGAAGAGGCTCGAGCCGCACTCGCCGCAGAAGCCGCGCCGTGCGCGGCGGTCGCTCTCCGGGCTGTCGATCCAGCGGAGCGCGCCGTCCTCGAGAAGGACGAGGTCGTCCTCGCGCGTTGCCGAGAACGCCCCCAGGTGGCCGCTCCAGCGCCGGCACTCGACGCAGTGACAGAGAAGGATGTCGCGGAGAGCGCCGCGCACCTCGTAGCGAACGGCGCCGCAGAGGCAGCGTCCGGTCGCGCGTGGCTCGGTCACGCGGTCGCGACGATGGTGATGCCGCCGCGCGCCTTCTGCTCGAGCGTCACCTCGACCTTCTCCGCCTCGAGCTCGAGCGCGGCCGCGACGTCGTCGCGGATCCGAACCGCGAGCGCCTCGCAGAAAGCGCCCTCGTTCCGAAACGTCGCGAGGTAGAGCTTCAACGACTTCGACTCGAGGCAGAGCGGCCCGGGCGAGTACGCGATCGTCGCGACGTAGAGATCCGGTTGGGCGGTGACGGGACAGATCGCCGTCAGCTCATCGCTTGTCATCTCCACGCGCGACACGCCCGGGTTCGGGAACGTCTCGAGCCCGGCGTAGTGGCCCGAGCCGGCATGGCCCAGCGCGACGAAGTCCGTCGATCGCCCGGTCGTATCCACGGCCCGTACTGTAGGCGCGTGGGCTCGAAGCGCGTCTACCTCGCGGGGCCGCCGTACGCGGAGGAGTACCGGCGCCGAGCGGCCGCGCTGGCACGTGAGGCCGGCTTGGAGCCAGTCGACCCCATGCGACGCGACTTCCGCGGTGCAACGCAAGGGCGCGAGGACGAGATCGTCCGGGGTGATCTGGCGGACATCGACTCGTGCGACGCCGTGCTCGCCGCGTTCACGGCGCCCGACGAGGGGACGGCGATGGAGACGTGGTACGCCCGCTCATGCGGGAAGCGCGTCGTCGCCTACACCGGCGGCACGCCGCCTCACCCGTGGACCGTGTACGTCGCCGACGACGTGTGCGCGGACCTCGAGGACGCCGTGCGCGCTTTGTCCGCCTAGAGGGCGACTCCCGGAGTGTCACCGGAGCCGGGCGGTGGGGAACGACCACCGTCCGGCTCCGGATTCGGCGGTTCAATAGCGCGAACCGGCTTCTGAACGCGCACCCTACGTCCGGCGGCGTCGGATGCAACCGGCCGAATGACGAGGGGCCGGCGTTTCGGCCGGCCCCGCGTCCCCCTCGACTCAGGACGATCTAATCGTCGTCGTCGTCCTCATCGTCGTCATCGTCATCGTCATCGTCGTCGTCGGCTCGCGTCAGCATGAGCAGCTGTCCGTCTTCCACGGTGCTGGTTCCTGGCGCGATCGTCGGTGGATGAGCCTGGACGTCGAAGATCCAGCTTCCCCGGCCGAAGAGATGCGACGTGTCGGTGACCCCGCTCGTCTCCCAGATGCCGGCGAGCACGGGATTGCCGCCTAGCTGGCCCGGTGGGTCGAGCTCGACGATCCGCTTGGCGGAGCGCACGTCGATGCCGACGGAGTTGTCCCGGATGCGGAAGCGCCAGATCGAGCCGTCGCGACCCTTGTTGGTCATGACGATGCGGCTCTCGGCCGTCCCGTCCTCGTTGATCATGAGGTAGTCGTCGCTCGTGTCGACGTTGTCCGGGCTGATGGCGATGTCGCCGCCGGCCGCGATGACCTCGTCCGCCTCGTACACGACCCGCAGCGTGGCGTTCCCGATCGGGTTGTTGCGGTTGAGGTTCAGCGTGTAGACGCGTCCGAGCTCGTTCCCGCCGGCGAGGCCGCCGGTCGTGACGAAGAAGAACTGGTCCCTGTTCTTCTTGTTGAACGCGCCGTCCTCGGGCCGCGCGAAGTTGATCGCACCGGCCGCGTCGCTTGCGGCCTCGAGCTCGGTCTCGGTCGTCGAATCGGCGTTCGGCACGAGGACCCACTTGACCGGGATCGAACCGTCCTCGTCACCGAAGCTCTCCTCGAAGCGCTGCGCCGGGTTGACCGGGGCGAGCACATAGAGAAAGCCGTTGTCCAGGCCGTTGCGGTTCAGAACGCTCGCCCCAGAGCTCCTGTCCTTCGTGCCGACGTACATGTAGACCTGGCTGTTCTCCTGCGGAGCACCGTTCGGCTGCGTGAGGTTCGTCTGGAACGGGCCGTCCTCCATGCTCATCACGATCGTGCGGTTGCTCCGGCTGTTCTGCTGCGGGATCGTGTTCTCCCACGCGAAGCGCCCGAGCTTGGGCAGCGTGTGGAGCTCGTTGTCGAAGATCGCGACCGCGACGCCGCCCTTGCCGTCGAAGGTGTTGGCCTCGGCCCCTTCCTCCTCGTTCGGCATGTAGATCCAGCGGTCGAACCCGTCCGGCGGCCCGACGAGCGTCGCCGAGCAGAAGCGCGAGAACCCTCGCGTCGAGTTGCCCACGGCTGGAGCTGGCAGTGCGGTTGGGTTCGGCACGCTCTCGTCGTAGACGACGTCGTATGCGCGATCGCCCGAGAGGACGCTCCCGTCCCTGTCGACGATCAGCTTCGAGGCGATCGCGCCCCTGCTCAGCGCCTCGCCGATGAACGGTTGCGACTGCGTCGACGACGTCAGCTCGTGGTTCATGAAGATCGTTCGCGTCCCGCCGGGATTGCGGTGCGCCCCGGTGCCGTCCGGGATCCCGACCATCTGGTACGTCCTGTTCGGCTCGCCCGTCACCGGGATCGTGTCGCCGACCGAGAGCAGCCGCTTCGTCTCGTAGCCGCTTCCCGGCAGTTCGATCGCGTAGCGCTTGATCGGTTGAATCGCCGCTCCGGCAACGGTTGCGGATACGACGACGGCAAGCGTGGTCATGGCGCCGAGCGCCAGAGCTCTCCCCTTCTGCATCGACCCTCCCTGTCGTTGGTTGCTCGGGTTTCCCCGCACCGCGGGCCAGTCTCCGCCAGCCCCGAGGGCCGATGGGCATCAGTCTGGTGTCCGACCGGTGAGGGGGAGGCAACCCGCCGCCTCCCGCGTGCTTGTGCCGAAGGACTCGAGCGGAGAGCTGCGAACGCTTTGAGCAGAAAGCCGCCGAGCAGGCCGCCACCGAGGAGGAGTAACGACCGAGGCGAGCCGGACTCCGCGGTGGGCGATTGACACCGGGCGGCTGGTCGTAGGATGCTCACCTCCGTGGATCCGCGGCCCGAGTTGTGGGGGAAGCTGCCGGCTGTCGACCTGCCTGCGATCGAGCCGTTGAAGTGGACGAGCCTCGACGCGCTTCTGGACGCTCGAAACGAGAAGGTCATCGGCGAGAAGATCCGCCGCGAGGCCGAATGGAGACTGCGCGAAGCGTGGTTGTCGCAACTCGGGTACGCCAAGGACGTCGCGGTGCGGGCCGAGCAGCTGACCATCGCCTTCGACAGGGCTCACCCGGAGCCCGAAGTCACTCGCTTCGCGATCATCGGGGATCCAGGCGAAGGAGATGTCTCGCAGTGGGCGGTCGTGCGACCGTTCCTGGCTCTTCATCGCCGAGACCGGCCGTACGAGTTCGCTTTCGTGCTTTCGGACGTGATCTATCCCGCGGGCGCCACGACCGACTACCCACAACGGTTCTACGGGCCGTACCACGCCTTCGATCGGCCGGTCTACGCAGTCCCGGGAAACCATGACTGGGACGACGGCTCGCTCACAGGTTTCATGACGCACTTCGCGCGGCACGCCGACGGCGCTCGTGTGGACGAGGCTGGCGACGCCGTTCTGGGCGTGCTCCGAACGATCCGACGGATGTCCTGGTGGCGCTGGCGTGGGGTCAAGCCCCCGACGAGAGCGCAGCAGCGTGTCAGACACGCGCTCGCCGCACGAGACACCCGCGACGCGAAGGTCCGCGAGGCGGAGCCTAGGCCCGGATTCCCGCTCGGTCAGCCTGGGCCGTACTTTCGCATCCGGGTCGGCCCGTTGTGGCTCGTGTGCATCGACACGGGCATGACGGGGACGATCGACGAGGAACAGGCCGAATGGCTGCTGCACGTCTCCCGGGCTCCCGGGCCGAAGATCCTCCTCACGGGGAAGCCGCTCTACGTCGACGGACGCGCCCGGCCCGGTCGGATCGCGTGGCGCACAGAGTCGTCATCCCCACGTCCTTCGTGCGTGGCCGACATCGTGGCGGACGATGGTCACGCGTACGTGGCGACGATCGGCGGTGACGTCCACAACTACCAGCGCTACCAGGTGAGCGGACGCGACCATCTCGTAGCGGGCGGCAGCGGCGCCTTTCTCGCGAGCACCGACTTCGCCGAGGACGGCGCCGGAGAACTCGACCACCAGGCGATTGCGCTCTATCCGTCCGCGGGCCTCTCCCGCGTCCACTTCGAGGCGGTCGTCGGAGATCGGCTGGTCGGATCGCGGCTGATGCCCGGTATTGCGGCCGGTTTCGCGGTGCTGCTCGCCGCGATCTTCATGCTCGGCCGATGGGCCAAGTTGGAGGACGGGTGGATTCCGCTCGCTCCGCTCGCTGCGGTGAGCGCCGCCGGCGCCTTCGCCCTCTGGCGGCTCAGGGCGGTTGGTTTCCGGACGCTCGCCGCGCTCGCCGTGCTCCTTGCCGCTCCGGTGGTCGCAGCCTTTCTCGTGCGGTACCCGAAGGATCACGTGGATCACATCCGGGAGTACTTCGGCGGCTATGGAAGCGCCCTGGGCCTCTTCGTGCTGACTTCGGTCTCGATCACGCGGAAGCTGACAGCGCCCGCGGGGAAGACGATCCGTGAGCACCGACCGTTCGCGACGTTGGGCCTCGCCGCAGCGGCGTGGCTCTTGCTGATGATCGTTCTCAGCTCGTGGGGGTCACTGACGACCTTCGGTTCGATGAACTGGTTTCAGGTTGTCTTCGTTTGTGTGACTGCCATTGGCGTCCTCGCCGCCGGTGTCCTGTCGCACTTCACTTTCGGCCACCATCTGTGGCGGCTCGGACTGCTCTGGCTCGTCCTGATCGGCGGCTCCTCTTGGCTTCTCTTCGGCCTCGAGTGGAACGAAGCGGAGGCAGACCGTCAGGCGTTCCGGTACGGCCTGGCCGAGGGGATCACGGTGCTCCTCGCGGCGATGGGAGTCGTGGCCGGCCTCCTGGGGGTGTATGCGCGCACACGACTCCTCCCTAACCGGGAGCCGGAGCAGCTCAGAGACAGCGCTGCCGCTGCCGTGGGGGACGGCGCGTCTGTGAGCCCGCGCAAGCGGCACGAGCTCATGGCCGCGATCCTTCGGCTGGCGGGACGCCGAGACTGGCTCGGGCCGATCTTCGAGGCACGCGAGCCGCCGCTGCTGAAGAGCTTCCTCGACGTCGAGGTTCACCGCGATTTCGTGAAGGTCACCGCCTACCGCGCAAGTGGGTTCGAAGCCGAGGCGGACGATCCGGAGCCGGTCGACGCCTTCGCGATCGAGCTGCCCGCAGGCTGACGAGCAGCAGGCGCGGCTCCGTCAGTGGCCGGCGGGGCGCTCCCAGCCCTCGAGGACCGGCGCCTTCCAGTCGGTGCCGACGGTCTTCGAGCCCTCGACCCAGGGGCCGAGCTCGGGCTGGGGGAACTTCGTGTGGATCTCCTTCAGCTGGATCCCGTACGAGTTGCCGGACTGGAGGTGCGTGACGAGCACCTTGCGCGCCAGCTCGTTCTCGCGGCCGGGCGGGATCTCGAAGTAGATCTTGAGGAAGGAGTTGCTGTAGCGGTCGAAGACTGCCGGAACGCCCTCCTCCTCCAGCAGCTCGATGTCCTCGAGCCAGTTCAGGTCCTCGCCGGGGGTCGCCGCCTCGAGATCGACGTCCTCGACGAGAGACATGTCCTCCTGGTACGGGAAGCGGTGGCCGGACAGGAACTCGGCGTCGAGCGACCTGACCTTGTCCGGCTCGGAGTAGGCGAGATCGTGGCCGCTCATGTCTCGACCGCCCTCAGGTCTGCGACCTCGCCCGGCACCTCGAGCTCCTCCTCGGCCTTGATCGCGAGCAGGCGCTTGACCTCGGCGAGGATCTCGTGCTCGGTCTGGCCGACGGTGTAGCTCGTGCCGGCGAGCGGGACGCGCGCCATCGCGGATGCCTCGATCGTCAATGCCGCCAGGTCCTCGGGCTCGAGCGAGTGCACGTTCGTCTTCCCGCACGCGCGCGCGAGCATCTGGAGCTCCATCGTGAGCGTGGTCAGGAAGTTGTAGACGCGCTCCGCCGCCTCCTCGACGACGAGGCGCTTGCGCAGCTCGGGATCCTGCGTCGTGATCCCGACGGGACACCGCCCGGTGTGGCAGTGGTAGCACTGCCCGGCCGGGACGCCGACCGTACCCTCGTAGTCGGTGACGCCGGGGATCTCCTTGTTGCAGTTGAGCGCCATCAGCGAGGCGTGCCCGAGCGCGACCGCCTTCGCGCCGAGCGCGAGGCACTTCGCGACGTCCGCGCCGTTCCGGATGCCGCCCGCGACGACGAGGTCGATTTCGTCCGCGAGCCCCACGTCCTCGAGCGCGCGGCGCGCCTCCGGGATCGCGGCCATCAGCGGGATGCCCGTCTCCTCGGTCGCGATGTGCGGGCCCGCGCCCGTGCCTCCCTCGGCCCCGTCCAGGTAGATGACGTCCGGCCCGCACTTGGCCGCCATGCGCACGTCGTCGTAGACGCGCGCGGCGCCGAGCTTGAGCTGGATCGGCACCTGGTAGTCGGTCGCCTCGCGTATTTCCTGCACCTTGAGCGAGAGATCGTCCGGGCCGAGCCAGTCCGGGTGCCGCGCGGGCGAGCGCTGGTCGATCCCGGCCGGCAGCGAGCGCATCTCCGCGACCTGCTCGGTCACCTTCTGCCCCATGAGGTGCCCGCCGAGCCCGACCTTGCAGCCCTGCCCGATGAAGAACTCGACCCCGTCCGCGAGCATCAGGTGGTGCGGGTTGAACCCGTACCGGCTCTGGATCACCTGGTAGTACCACTTCGTCGAGTAGTCGCGTTCGGGCGGGATCATCCCGCCCTCGCCCGAGCAGGTCGCCGTCCCCGCCATCGACGCGCCCTTCGCGAGCGCCATCTTGGCCTCGAGGGACAGCGCCCCGAAGGACATGCCGGTGATGTAGATCGGGATGTCGAGCTCGAGCGGCTTCTTCGCGAAGCGCGCGCCGAGCACGGTCTTCGTCTCGCACTTCTCGCGGTAGCCCTCGATGACGAAGCGCGTGAGCGTCCCGGGGAGGAAGACGAGCTCGTCCCAGTGCGGCATCGGCTTGAAGATCGAGAAGCCGCGCATCCGGTAGCGCCCGAGCTCGGCCTTCACGTGGATGTCGTTGATGACCTCCGGCGTGAAGATCCGGCTCCGGCCGAGGACGTTCTTGCTCGAAGGGGCGCTCTCGTCCGCCATCACTTGCACGTGGGGTCAGGCTTTAGCCTGACCTCGGTTGGAGGTGTCCGCGGCGCAAACCCAACACCGGGGTCAGGCTGAAGCCTGACCCCAAGGCGCATGTTCATATGACCAGCTTCCTCTCCGCGGGCTCGAGCAGGTCGTAGTTGTAGAGCACCTTTCCGCAGACGAACTTCTGGAACTCGGGCGGCGAGCCGAGGCCGTAGATCCGGAACTTGCGCTCGATCAGCTCGGTGTCGGCGTCCGTCCACTCGCCCTCGACGCAGTCGATCCCGAGCGACTTGACCTTGCCCGCGACGTAGATCGTCCCGTCGTACATCGAGTCGCCGAGGCCGGGGCCGACGTCGCCGCAGATGATGATGCGGCCCCGCTGCAGCATGAACCCGGTCATCGAGCCGGCGGAGCCGCCGACGATGATCGTGCCGCCCTTCTGGTCGATGCCGCTTCGCGCGCCGACGCGGCCGCGCACGACGACGTCGCCGCCGCGGAGTGCCGCGCCCGTCAGCGAGCCCGCGTTCCCGTCGACGACGACGACGCCCGACATCATGTTCTCGCAGGCCGACCAGCCGACCCGGCCGGTGATGTGGATCTCGGGCCCGTCGATCAGCCCGCAGCCGAAGTAGCCGAGGCTGCCGTTGATCTTGATCTTGCAGCGGGTGAGGAGCCCGACCGCGAGCGAGTGCCGCGAGCCGGGTTGTCGATCTCGACCTCCTTCACGCCCTGCTCGTAGAGCAGCCAGCGGAGCTCGAGGTTGATCGTCCGCGTCGTCAGGTCCTTGGCGTCGAAGCGCGCTCGCTCGCCGTCGATCTCGGAGATCTTCGGGCACGTCGGCGAACGGCTCCGCGAGGCCGCGCGCGTCGTACGTGATCTTGCGCTCGCCTACCGCTGCCACACCAGCACCTCGCGCTCGTAGGGGTCGTACGTGTCGATCTCGTGGTCGACGATCGCGCGGATCGCGATCTCCTCGGAGGCGAGCGCGACGAGGTCGTCCGACTCGTAGAGCACCAAAGGCTTCGCGGCGAGCTCGTCCTTCGCCACCCCGAGCTCGTCCTTCGTGACTGCGATGTACGTGAAGACGCCGTCCAGCTCGTCGAGCGACTTGTGCATCGCCTCCTCGAGCGACGCGCCGTTCGTCATCTCCTGCGCGAGGTAGACGGCGATGATCTCCGAGTCGCACTCGGACATGAACCGGCGGCCGGCGCGCTCGAGCCGGCGGCGCCACATGAAGTAGTTCGTGAGCTGGCCGTTGTGCACGACCGCGACGTCGGAGTACGGGTACGCCCAGTACGGGTGCGCGCCGGCGATGTCCACCTCGGACTCGGTCGCCATCCGCACGTGCCCGATCGCGTGCGTCCCCGTGAACTCGGAGAGCCCGTACTGGTCGTGGACGGTCTCCGCGTCGCCGAGGTCCTTCACGATCTCGAGCGCGCGCCCGAGCGAGAGCACCTCGGCCTCGGGGATGTCCTCGACGAAGTCGGCGAGGAGCTTCAGGTCGCCGTCGTACGCGAACGAGACGCGGAACGCGTACGGCGTCTCCTCCTCGACCTCGTCGATCTCCGCGCCGAGCTGGGCGAGCCGCGACTCGACGACGGCCCGGTGCTTCCGCAGCCGCTCCTCGAAGTCGAAGTCACGGGGCGTGTTCGCGTCCGCGAGCTTGTAGCGCATGACGAGCTTCCCGTTCGCCCCGTCGCCGTTCCCGTACAGCGCGTAGCCGGTCGAGTCGGGGCCGCGGTGCTTCATCGACTGGAGCATCCGCGTCATCTCGTCGCCGATCGGATGCACCGACCCGTCGCGATAGATGATCCCCGCTATTCCGCACATCAGCGCCGACGGCGCCCGTGGGCCGGGCATGCCCGGCCCCTACGAGAGAGGCGTAGGGGCGAGGCATGCCTCGCCCTCGTGTTACGGGAGGACATCGAGGTACTCGTTCATGTCCCAGTCGGAGACGGTGGCGCAGTACCGCTCCCACTCGTCCCGCTTGTAGTGCATGAAGACACGGTACATCTCGCCCGGAAGCGCGCTCTTCACGATGTCGTCCGCCTCGAGCGCGTCGAGCGCCTCGCCGAGCGTCATCGGCACGCGCTCCACCTGCTTGCCCTCGGCGATCGCCTCGTAGATGTTCTTCTCCTCCGGCGGGCCGGGGTCGAGGTTCCGCGTGATGCCGTCGTCCATGACCTTGATCAGGCCCGCGAGCCCGAGGTAGGGGTTCACCGCCGAGTCGACCGAGCGGTACTCGAAGCGGTCAGGTGAGGAGATCCGCAGCGCGGTCGTCCGGTTCTGGAATCCCCAGTCCGCGAAGACGGGCGCCCAGAACCCCGTCTCGCAGAAGCGTCGGTACGAGTTCACCGTAGAGGCGGTGACGCAGGTGAGCGCGCGCAGGTGCTCGAGGATGCCGCCGACCGCGTTGAGGCCCGTCTGGCTCGGCATGCGCGGATCGTCCGTATCCGGGAGGAAGAGGTTCTCGTCGTCGCGCCAGAGCGAGATGTTCGTGTGGCAGCCGTTCGCGGACACGCCCATGAACGGCTTCGGCATGAAGCACGGGAAGGCGCCCAGCTCGCGGCCGACCTGCTTCGCGATCTGGCGGAAGGTGGAGAGGTTGTCGGCCGTCTTCTCCGCGCGGTCGAACCCGAAGTTGAGCTCGATCTGCCCGGGCGCGTCCTCGTGGTCGCCCTGGATCATGTCGAGCCCGAGCGCCTGGCCGTACTCGACCATCTTGTGGATGATCGGCTGGAGCTCGGAGAACTGGTCGATGTGGTAGCAGTAGGGCTTGGTCTTGCCCTCGACCGAGGGCGTGCCGTCCTCGTTGAGCTTCAGCCACATCATCTCGGGCTCCATCCCGGCGCGGAGGTGCATGCCCGTCCGACCCTCGAGCTCCTCCTGGATGCGGCGGAGGTTGCCGCGGCAGTCGGAGGTGAGCACCTCGCCCGGGCCCTCGCGATCCTCGCGGTTGCGGAAGCAGGTGCACCAGACGCGCGCGACGCGCGAGTCCCACGGGAGGACGGCGAACGTCTCCGGCTCCGGGATGCCGACGAGCTCCCACGCCTCCGGCCCGTAGCCGATGTAGTTGCCGTGACGGTCGACGAAGAGGTTTGCGGTCGAGCCGTAGACGAGCTGGAAGCCCTTCTGCGCGATCGTCTCCCAGTGCGGCGCGGGGACGCCCTTGCCCATGATGCGCCCGGTCACCGAGACGAACTGGTAGTAGACGTAGGTGACGCCCTCGGCGTCGATCCTCTTCCGGACCTCCTTGACCGCGTCGGCACGTCCATCCGCCTCGACGAAGCGCTCCAGGTCGGTCGCCACGACGCTCTCCTTTCTCCCGCAGGTCGCTGCGCGAGAGCGTAATGAGCGCGGGTCTACCCTGCACGGGGAGTCATGGTTAGCCTAGGAGGGTGAACGAGCAGCGAAACGACCAGCTGACTTCCGACCAGCGCACGGCGCTCGAGGCCGAGCTGGCCGAGCTCGAGGGGCCGCGCCGGAAGGCGATCATCGAGTCCATCGCGCGCGCGCGCGAGTTCGGCGACATCTCCGAGAACTTCGAGTACCACGCCGCGAAGAACGAGCAGGGCCTGCTCGAGGCGCGCATCGCGAAGCTCAAGGACCGGCTCCACCACGCGGTCACCGTCGAGCACGACACGGACGAGCACATCGGCGTCGGTTCCGTCGTCGAGGTCGAGGACGGCGACGGCGAGAAGATGGAGGTCGAGATCTCCGCCGTCGGCGGCGTCTCTCCCGACTCGCCGCTCGGGCGCGCGCTCATGGGCGCGGGCGTCGGCGATGTCGTCGACGTCGAGGCGCCGAGCGGGTCGTGGAAGGCCCGCGTGCTCGGGATCAGGCGGGCGTGAGCGAGCCGGAGACCCGCGAGCTTCTCGCGTGGATCTCCGAGAGACCGCGCAGCTACTCCGAGACGATCGAGGTCTGGAAGACGAACTGCCCGCGGCACTCGCTCTGGGAGGACGCGCTCGGCGACGGGCTCGTCTACGTCGTGCGGAACGGGCGGGAGTCGCAGGTCGCGCTCACGCCGCGCGGTCAGGCCGCGCTCTGGGGTCAGGCTTCAGCCTGACCCCGGTCTGAGGTTTCGCCTCCAACCCAAAACCGAGGTCAGGCTGAAGCCTGACCCCTGCGCGCGTAGGTGACGAACGCGAACGGAAGCCGTGCCGGACACGTGCTCCTCGCGTGACACCTCCTCGAACGCCGCGCGCTCCCAGGGCGGGAACAGCGTGTCGCCCTCGATCTCCGCGTCGATCTCGGTCAGGAGCAGCTCGTCGGCGAGCGGCAGCGCCTCGACGTAGAGCTGGCCGCCGCCGATCACGAACGCCTGCGCCCGCGCCGTCGACCAGCGCAAGCGCCTCGGCGAGCGAGCCGGCGCGCTCGGCGCCGTCAGCCGCGCCACTCGGGGTTCGCGCGTGACGACGACGTTCCGCCGCCCGGGGAGTGGACGGAAGCGCTCCGGCAGCGAGTCCCAGGTGCTGCCGCCCCATGACGACGGGGTGGCCCATCGTCAGCTCGCGGAAGCGCTCCATGTCCTCCGGGATCCGCCACGGGATCGCGTTGTCGCGACCGATCACGCCGTTGCGCGCGACCGCCGCGACGAGCGAGACCTTCACACCGCGACCGGTGCGCGGATTGCCGGGTGGTGCTGGTAGTCGACGACCTCGAAGTCCTCGAACGCGTAGTCGAAGATCGAGGCCGGCCGGCGGGCGAGGCGGAGCGTCGGGAACGGGAAGGGCTCACGCGCGAGCTGCGTCTCGACCTGCTCGCGGTGGTTGTCGTAGACGTGGCAGTCGCCGCCGGTCCAGATCAGCTCGCCCGGCTCGAGGTCGGTCTGCTGGGCGAGCATGTGCGTGAGCAGCGAGTAGCTCGCGATGTTGAACGGCACGCCGAGGAAGACGTCCGCGCTTCGCTGGTAGAGCTGGCAGCTCAGCCGGCCGTCCGCGACGTAGAACTGGAAGAACGCGTGGCACGGCGCGAGCGCCATCTCGGGAATCTCCGAGACGTTCCACGCGCTGACGATGATGCGCCGCGAGTCCGGCTCCTCTCGAAGCAGGCGAACCGCCTCGGCGATCTGGTCGACGTGGCCGCCGTCCGGCGTCGGCCAGCTCCGCCACTGGACGCCGTAGACGGGGCCGAGGTCGCCGCTCTCGTCGGCCCACTCGTCCCAGATCGTGACGCCGTCCTCCTGCAGCGAGCGGATGTTGCCCTCGCCGCGCAGGAACCACAGCAGCTCCTTCGCGACCGACGGGAAGTGGACGCGCTTCGTCGTGACGAGCGGAAAGCCCTCGGTGAGATCGAAGCGCATCTGGTAGCCGAAGACGCTGACCGTCCCGGTGCCGGTGCGGTCGCTCTTCGGCACGCCCTGCGCGTAGACGTGGCGCATGAAGTCCTCGTACTGACTCACATGAACGAAGATAGCCGCTGGCCCGGAGGCCACCGTGCGCGTCGAGATCGTCTACGAGACCCACTCCACGAGCGTCGACAACGAGCGCGGCGTCGCGACCGGCTGGCTCGACGGCGAGCTGTCGGAGACGGGACGCGAGAACGCGCGCGAGCTGGGTGCGCGCCGGCGCGACGACGGGATCGCGGTCGTGTACTGCTCCGACCTCGGCCGCGCGGTCGAGACGGCCGAGATCGCGTTCGGCGGCTCCGGAATCCCGGTGCGCCACGACTGGCGGCTCCGGGAGTGCAACTACGGCGAGCTGAACGGCATGCCGACCGCGCGGCTTCGGGAGGAGATCGCGCGCCGGGTCGACACGCCGTATCCCGGAGGCGAGAGCTACCGCGACGTGGTCGAGCGCGTGCGCGAGTTCCTCGACGAGCTTCCGGCCGAGCTCGACGGCGCGCGCGTCGTGCTCATCTCGCATGCCGCGCCGCGCTGGGCGCTCCAGCACCTGCTCGAGGGCGTGCCGCTGGAAGACCTCGTGGGCGCGCCGTTCGACTGGCAGCCGGGCTGGGAGTTTGCGCTGACCCGTCCGTAACCGCCGTGGCGTGGGCGGTGTATCAACCTGGATGCGCGCTGACGTCGTGCTCGAAGGGCTGGCCCAGCCTCCGCCGGAGGAGCGGGAGCTCGTCGAGCGCGCGCGCCGCGGCGATCACGGCGCGTACGCGGCTCTCGTCCGCGAGCACGAGCAGGCGGCCTTCCGCGTCGCGTACGTCGTGCTCGGAGTCCGCCGCGGACGCCGAGGACGTCGCCCAGGAGGCGTTCGTCAAGGCCTACCGCGCGCTCGGCCGCTTTCGGAGTGGAGCGCCGTTTCGGCCCTGGCTTCTTCGCATCGTCGGGAATGAGGCGCGGAACCACCGGCGCGCCGCCGGGCGCCGCACGTTCCACCAGGGACGCGCGCACGCGCTCGAGCCGGTGCGGACGGAGTCGGCGGCCGACGACGAGCTCCTGCGCCGCGAGAGCAGGCGCGACCTGCTCGCCGCCGTCGACCGGCTCTCGGCCGGCGAGCGCACCGCGATCCTCGCGCGCTACTTCGTCGGCCTCACCGACGAGGAGACGGCGGCCGCGCTGGGGGTTCCGCGCGCGACGGTGAAGGTGCGCGCCTGGAGAGGCCTGAAGAAGCTGCGGCGCGAGCTCGGGGAGGAGAAGGCGTGATCGAGCAGCGGCTGCGCGAGGCCTCGACCTCCTGGTTCCCGCCGACCCCGTCGCTCACGGCAGAGGTGAGCCGGCGCCTGCCGGCGATGCCGGTCGACACGCCGCGCCGCCGTGGCTGGCCGCGGCGAACGCTCGTCCTCGCCGCCGCCGCGCTCGCGCTCGCCGGCACCGCGGTTGCGGCGTCGTGGCTCGATCTCGTCCCGGGTGTCCGCATCCAGCGGGTCGAGCAGCTGCCCGAGCTCGTCTACGCCAACCCGCCCTTCGGCCCCGAGACGACGATCGACGAGGCTCGAGGGACGCTCCCGTTCCAGCTGGTGCTCCCGAGCTCGCCCGCCGAGCCGGACGCGCTCTTCCTCGATCGCGATCGCGCGGGCGCGCCCGTGGTCACCGCGGTGTACGGCGGCACGGACAGCGCGCGCCTCCTCCTAACGCAGTGGCCCGCGACGGTGATCCTCTTCGACAAGCTCCTCGACCACTACACGCGCTCGCAGTACGTCGACGTGGACGGCGCTTCGGGGATCTGGATCGAGGGCGGCGACCACGCGGTGTTCTATCTCGGTCGCACGCGCAGGAGGACCGCGTGGGCGGCTACCTCACCGGCAACGTGCTGATCTGGCAGCGCGGCCAGATCTCGTACCGGCTCGAGCTCGGCGGCACGCTCGAGGACGCGCTCCGGATCGCCGGCTCGCTGCGTCCGCCTGCGTAACCAACCGCCCGCGCACCGGTGTACCGCGGTGCATGAGGCTTCCGCTCGTCGTCGTCGCGGCCGCGCTCGCAACCGCGTGCGCGTCGGCGACGGCCGCTCCGGAGAAGCTCCGCGCGAGCGTGTCTCCCTCGCCCGGCGCGCTCACGACGCGCGCCTGGTCGCCGACGATCTCGCTCCGCGAGGACGGCGAGCCCGCTTCTGCCCGCCTCGAGCTGACGATTCGCAACGGGGCCGCCCGGCGCTCGTTCCGACCGCGCGCGACGCGGCGCGGCACGTACCGGGTGCGTGTCGTCTTCCCGTCCGACGGTCGCTGGCGCTGGACGCTGACCGGTGGAGGCGCCACGCTCGCGCGCGGCGCGATCCTCGTCACGACGCGGGTCACGTTCGAGCTCCCGTTCGACCTCGCGAGCGCGCCCGACGGCACGATCTACTTCCTCGACCGCGCGCGGGTGCTCGCGCTCTCGGGCGGGAGGGTGCGCATCCATGCGGCTACGACCTCGCGGGAGCTCGTCGGGATGGAGCGCCTCGCAGACGGGACGCTGTTCGTCACGGACTTGCCCGGCGGCCGCGTGCTCCGCGTCGACCCGGCCGGCCGCGTCAGCGTCGTCGCGCGAGTCGAGGCGCCCGTCGACCTGGTCTCGGACGCGACCGGGTCGACGCTCTGGGTGGCCTCGATCGCCGAGGGAGTGGGCATCGTCCGCGTCGACGTCGCCTCCGGCCGGGTGGGCCCGTTCGCCAACGTCGTTCAGCCGCACGGGATCGATCGCGATCCGAACGGCGACTTCTACGCCCACGACGGGCACGTCGTGAGCCGCGTCGACGGTGACACCGGCGTCGTGTCGCCGTTCGCTCAAGTGGACGCGTTCAAGCTCCTCATTGCGCCCGACGGGTCGGTCTTCGGTGTCGAAGGGAGCCCGTCAGGCGGCCGCATCGTCCGGATCGCGCCCGACGGCCGCGTCACGACGGTCGCCGGCACCGGCGGGCTCGCGCCGCATCGCGACGGCCCCGCGCTGGAGGCCGGGATCCTCCCGAGCTCGATCGAGCTCGCACCGGACGGCGCCCTCCTCTTCGGGCAGGTGGAGCCGGTGCCGGCGATCCGGCGCATCGACCTCGCGACCGGCACGATCACGACGCTCGCGCGCGGTCGCTAACGCGCCGGGTTGCCACGTCCGCCCGGCCGGTGTCACGCTTGCGCGCATGGCCGAGCCTCCGACCGGCGCCGTCACCTTCCTGTTCACCGACATCGAGGGCTCGACGCGGCTCGTCAAGCAGCTACGCGACCGGTACGAGGGCGTTCAGGCGGATCACCGCCGACTGCTTCGCGCGGCGTTCGACGCGCACAGCGGCTACGAGGTCGACACGCAGGGCGACTCCTTCTTCATCGCCTTCGCAAGCGCGCGCGATGCTCTGCTCGCGGCGGTCGAGGCGCAGCTCGCGCTCGCGGCTCACGACTGGCCCGAGGGTGTCGAGATCAAGGTTCGGATGGGGCTCCACACCGGCCAGGCGTTCGCGACCGACGGTCGCTACACAGGTCTCGCCGTGCATCGCGCGTCACGCATCGGAGGCGCCGGCCACGGAGGCCAGATCCTGGTCTCGCAGGCGACGCAGACGCTGCTCGAGGACGAGGAGGAGGACCTCCACATCTTCCTACGCGACCTCGGCGAGCAGCGCCTGAAGGACCTCGACCGCCCCGTCCGCCTCTACCAGGCCGCGGCGGAAGGGCTGCCCGGAGACTTCCCGCCGGTCCGAGGGCTCGAGGCTCCGGAGGCTCCGGCCGGAGCGCGCCCACTCCTGAGCCGGCGCTTGTCGGTCGCCGCTGCCGGAGTCTTCGCAGTTGGCCTCGTCGCAGGCGGCGTCCTCGTTGCCACGCGCGATTCCTCTTCGGGGCTCGGCGCCGTGCAGCCGAATCACGTCGGCGTCATCGATCCGACGACGAACGAGATCGTCGCGGAAGTTCCGGTCGGGATCGGTCCAGGTCCGGTCGCCTTCGGAGAAGGATCGCTGTGGGTCGGCAACGTGGAGGATCGAACGCTGACGCGGATCGATCCGGCTCAGCGGACGGCGACGGCGACGATCCCGCTCGAGCGCCGCACGCCGACCGGGATCGCAGTCGGGCAGGGTGCGGTGTGGGTCGCGCACGGCGCTCCGCGGCGAGCTCTCGCGTGTCGATCCGCAGTTCGGCGAGGTGACGCGCACGACGATCCCGGTGGGCGGCACCGCTTTCGGCTCCCCGAACGGGAGCGTCGCCGTCGACGAGCGCTCGGTCTGGGCCGTGTTCGGGGACTCGACCTTCGCGCGCCTCGACCCAGCGCGGACGGATCCTGGGTCAGACGCTGGCCGGCTCTCCAGCCGGCGGGAGTCGATCGTCGTGTGCCGGCTCCGTCTGGGTGACGAACTCTGGCGACGCGACCGTCCAGCGCTTCAGCCAGGAGACCTTCACGCAGGGGCCGATTCGGACGTTCAACGTCGGTAGGCGGCCGATCGGGATCACGTACGCCGACAGTTCGATCTGGGTCGCCAACTCCGGGGACGCCACCGTGACGCGGATCGATCCGGCCTCGGGCGCGATCGCAGACGATCGACGTCGACGACGGGCCGACGGCGCTCGCGAGCGAGGCGGGCGCGGTTTGGGTCGCGAGCACGGCCGCGGGACCGTCTCGCGAATCGACCCCGCGACCAACGACGTCGTCGCAACGATCGAGATCGGGAGCGCACCATCCGGCATCGCGGCTGGCGGACGGCCTTCTCTGGGTCTCGGCCCAGTCCCCGTAGCAGCGCGCTAACTGCTCGAGACAGACGGCCGTAAGGTCGAGCGCGGGGCGGAGAACGACGCAACCGACCCGATTCGAGACCAGTGTCGGCTCGTTGAGGAAGTCGACCGCGGCGCAGAGGGCGCCGGGTCTCGCGCCAGCTGCACGTCGAGTGCGGCGTACGCGCTGTTCCGGTCGCGTCCCTGAGGAAGTCGGGCGGCTTTGCGCATCTGGCGGTCATACGGGCTCGAGACGAAGCGCATGAAGTTCGTCGCCCCGACGAACCGCCGGTCGAAGAGCAGGTTGATGTAAGCGAAGGGATCGATGTAGCTCGGGCTCCAGAGTCGCGAACGCCAGGTCCCACTCCTCGCCGGGTGTCGCGAGCTTCTTGAAGTACGCCGCAGTGGCGCTGTGGATCGGGATGCCCTTCACCTCGATGTCGAGCCCGATCTCGGCGAGTTGCTGCCGGACCAGCTGCCCGATCGCCATAGGAATCGTCGAGCTGTTGGTGTAGAGAACCGCCTTCCCGCCGCGCAGGTTGCCGTTCGCAAGCGCCCTTGCCCGCTCGAGGTTCGGGCGCTCGAGCGGGTACACGTCCGCGTCCTTGAACCCCGGCAGGATCGAGGGGCAGATACTGATCGGAGAGGCCGGCTCACGAGCGGGCCGCCGGCGCTGACGAGTGCTCGCCGGTTGAGGGCGAAGTTGACCGCCCTGCGCAGGCCAGGGTTGTTCTTGAACAGCGGCCTCGAGGAGTTGAAGGCGAGCATGCGCAGCGTGAGGCCGGGCTTGAGGAAGAGCCGCGAGCGATTGATTCCGTACTTGTCGACGAGGCCGAGAGCCGAATCGAAGTAGATACCTGAAAGCGTGTGGCCCCAATCGGCGTCGCCCCGATCCACGCGCTGCAGCACCTCCTGCGGCGATGCCGCGCGAAGGTCGACGTCGAACCCGTCGACGTGGTGGGGCCGGCTGCCTCCGTAGAACGGGTTCCGTCTGATCACGACCCGCTCGCCCCGTCGGTACTCGACGACGTAGTAAGGACCTGCTGCCGCGATATGCGCCCCTCCCCTCGGCATCGATGGGCAATGACGGTGGAACGGCGCAGAAGTACGTCGAGGCCGTCCGATGCGGGAAGTCGGGCGCGGGCCTCGTGAGTCGGATCGTCAGCGTGTTCCCGCGGGCGACGACACCGGATGCGGCCTCGGTCTTGCCCTGGAGGACGCTCCCGGCACCCACCATGTCGCGCGCCAGCTGAAGCGCCGGCGAGTTCATCTCGGGGGAGAGGATGCGGTTGATCGCACGGGCGAAGGCGCTCGCTCGGACCGGGGAGCCGTCACTGAACCGGAACCCGGTGCGAAGCGTGAACGTGTAGGTCTTGCCGTCGCGGGAAACGGCCGGGGGCCTCGCGGCCACTTCGGGCTGGAGCTGGAAACCTGCCGGCGGCGCCTTGTCCGGGTACGCCATCAGGCGAGCGCAGGTCGTGTCCAGCAGTGCCCAGCCGGGCGGGCTGGATGCGAGCGCCGGGTCCATGTAGTCGATCCCGGAGAACGAGTTCAGGCTTATCCGGAAGATCCCGCCTTGCTGCTCCGAGCCCGCCGGAGATCCCAGCGCCGCCCCACCCACGCCCAGCGCGAGGCATCCGCTGCCGAGCATGAGTGCGGCGAGCCGCAGATGAAGTTTTCGGCCGCCCATCGATCTTTCCCCGCGATCCTCCTGGCGAGCTCGAGCGAAGCCTAGGGATTTGTGGCTCGGAAAACTAGACGGCGCCCGAAGGCCGTAGCTTCCCACGGCTCGGCGAGTCAACCGTCGTCAGGTCGTCAGGAGCGGGCTATCCGAGCCTTGCTCGACGACGACCCAGCCGTCGAAGTCGTCGAGCCGCCACGGGGCGTTCATCGGGACGACCGCGCGACCCTCGTCGTCGGTGAGGAAGCTCCCGCAGAGAGCCGTCGGCTGTCCGTCCTTCGTCAGCCAGAGCTCGTAGAGCCGGCCGTCGCGGGCGGGCGGGAGGCCTCGCGACGTCGATCAGCATCGGCCAGTTGCCGGCTGCGTCGATCTCGAAGATCTCGAGCGACGCCGTCGCGCCGGAGGCGCCGGTCATCGCGACCACGCGCTCGGCGTCCGGGTCGTCGCCGGCGGCGACGACCAGCCCGAGCGTGAAGATCGCGACGACGCCGAGTGCCGCGGCGAGAGCGAGCACCACACGCCGCCGCCTCGAAGGTCGCCTGAGCGGTGTGACCGGGGCGCCGCCGATCGCGGGAGCCGACGTCTGCGAGAGCTCCGGCGGCGGGCCGACGTCGACGAGCAGGTCGTGGACGCGGCGCAGCCGGTCGCGCTCGGCGGCGTCGACCTCCGGGCCGACGAGATCGTCGAACTCGGGCGGGCGCGTCGTCATTCGAGCTCTCCGTCCAGCTCTTCCGCGAGCCGAGCCAGCGCGCTTCGGGTCCGCGTCTTCACGGTTCCGAGCGGGATCCCGAGCAGCTCCGCGATCTCGCTCTGCGAGAGCCCGCGCCAGTAGGCGACCTCGATCACCGCGCGCTCGTTCTGGGGGAGGATCTCGAGAGCGCGGTGGACGCGCCACGCACGCCAGGCGTCCTCGGCCCGTGCTGCCGGGTCTGGGCCGTCGCCGGGCTCGTCGGGCGCTTCGGCGGGCGGTTCGGGCGTCCGTCGGAGGCCGTCGGTGATTGCGTTGCGCGCCACCGCGTAGAGCCAGGGCGCGCCGTTGCCGCGCGCCGAGTCGTAAGTGCGCGCGGAGCGCCAGATGGCGACGAACGCCTCCTGCGAGGCGTCCTCGGCGCGGCCCCGGTCACCGAGGCGGCGAAGCGCGAGCCCGAGCACTGCCCGGGCGTAGCGCCGGTACAGCTCCTCGAAAGCCGGGCGATCGCCTTCGGCGATTCGCTCGATCAGCTCTCCGTCGCTCGGGTCCCCCCTGTACACGAGCGCCATTCTGGCCACTGGGCGCCTGGGCGTGACGGTCGGAAGGGCGAGCGCAGAGTTCACGCCCGTACTACGGCGTGCGTCGTCATCCAGATTGGTGTCAGGCTTCAGCCCGACCCCCGGCGTCTAGCCGCGTGCCTGCGTACCGCGCGGCCACCGCGTCCCAGTTCACCGATGTTCCACCACGCCTCGAGGTAGTCCGGACGGCGGTTCTGGTAGTTGAGGTAGTAGGCGTGCTCCCAGACGTCGATCCCGAGGATCGGCGTGTGGGCCTCCATGATCGGGGAGTCCTGGTTCGGCGTCGAGTACGCCGCGAGCCCCTGGTCCGTCCCAGACGAGCCAGCTCCAGCCGGAGCCGAACCGCTTGACGCCGTTCTGGATCATCGTCGTCCGGAAGTCGTCGAAGCTCCCGAACGCCGAGCCGATCGCATCGGCCAGCGCGCCGCTCGGCTCCCCTCCGCCGTCCGGGTCCCATGATCGTCCCAGAAGAGCGAGTGGTTCGCGTGCCCGCCGGCGTTGTTGCGGACGGGACCGCGCTTGTCCTCGGGCAGCGAGTCGAGGTTCGCGAGTACTTCCTCGACCGGCTTGTCCGCCCACTCGGTGCCCTCGAGGGCCTTGTTCGCGTTGTCCACGTAGGCCTGGTGGTGCTTGAGTGGTGGATCTCCATCGTCCGCGCGTCGATGTGCGGCTCGAGCGCGTCGTACGCGTACGGAAGGTCGGGAAGGCTGAACGCCATGTGCCTGCTCCTCTCTGACTGGTCTCGTTGAGAGGGAGGATATGCTCCGCGGCGTTCCGCCAGCCGAGCCCAAGGGGGGCCTCGAATGTCGAACTACGTCGAGATCAGACCGCGTGAGCTGAAGCCGGCGCTGCTCGAGCTGGACGGCATCTCGCGGACGACGATCGACGCGCACTACCGGCTCTACCAGGGCTACGTCATGAAGCGGAACGAGATCCTCGGCCGGCTCGCGAATGTCGATCTGGAGGCGGGGAACCAGGTCTACTCCGACGTTCGCGCGCTCAAGGTCGACCTCACGTTCGCGGTCGGCGGGATCAAGAACCACGAGATCTACTTCGACCACCTCGGCGGCGACGGCGGGAACCCGAGCGGCGCGATCCAGGGGCTCATCGACCGCGACTTCGGCGGGCACGACAAGTGGCGCGCCGACCTCAGGGCCACCGGCATGGCCGGCCGCGGGTGGGCGTGGACGGCGTTCGACTGGGACGAGGGCCGGCTCTTCAACTACGTCGGCGACGCGCAGAACACGTTCCCCGTCTGGAACGCGACGCCGCTCGTCGCGCTCGACGTCTACGAGCACGCGTACTACCTCGACTACCAGACCGATCGCGCGGCCTACATCGACGCGTTCCTGCGGAACCTCGACTGGAGCGTCGTGAACAGCTGGATCGCGTCCTACAAGATCCCCCCGCGCCCTAGGAGACGCGCTCATTGTGCCAGTAACCGCAGACACAGCGGCCGCGAAGCGGACGCCTTCAGGGATTTTCGCGCGACCAGAATCCGCGCTAGCGGAATCTGGTCTTGCGCACAGTGAACCGTGATCGAGGCGCTCGCCGTCCTGGGCGGGTATCTCCTCGGCTCGCTGCCCTTCGGGTACTGGCTGCCGCGGATCCTCCGCGGCGAGGACATCCGCAAGCACGGAAGCGGGAACATCGGAGCGTCGAACGTCTTCAGGGTCTACGGGCGCCGGATCGGGATCGCGGTCGCTCTGCTCGATCTCACGAAGGGTTTCGCGGCCGCGCTGCTCGGGATCTGGGCCGGCGGTGCGCTGGTCGGCGTCCTCGCGGGAGCTGCGGCGATGCTCGGGCACGCGCGCCCCGTCTTCCTGCGGTTCGAGAAGGGCGGGAAGATGGTCGCGACCGCGGGAGGAGCGTTCTTCGCGCTCGCGCCGCTGGCGACGCTCTGCTGCGTCGGCGTCTGGCTCGCGGTGTTCGTGCTGACCCGCTACGCGTCGGTCGCCTCGATCGTGACGGCGCTCGCGCTCGTCGCCTTCGTCGCGCTCCTCGGCTACGACTGGCCGGTCCTCGTCTTCGCCGCGGCCGGAGCGGCGGCGATCGTCTTCCTCCACCGCCACAACCTCCGCCGCCTCGCGGGCGGCACCGAGCACCGCTTCGAGCTGAGAAGACCGCGCCGCGCCTAGCAGCCGAGCGCCACCGCGACCGCTTCCTCGAGCGTCAGAGCTCGGCCCTTCATCGCGACACGCTGTTCGAACTCGGGTCTGGCGAGCTCGTGCATCCGGCGTTCAAACTCGTCGCGGTGCCGCCGCCAGCCCGCCGAGCGGGGCGCCACCCGTCTCGTCCTCGATCGCGCCCCAGAGTCGTGCCGGCACGCTCCTGCTGCGCCGCGTTCGGCCGCGACCGCGCGAGGATGCCGATTCCGAAGATGCGGCCGGGGCGGTCCGCGCAGCCCCTCCGCGATTGCGAGCGACTCGCGCGCGTGAGGCTCGCCTTCGTCGAGAAACCCGGCGTCTCACAGACAGCCACGCGAGCTCTGCCAGCGCTCCCTGCTCCCACCAAGGTGACCCCGCCTCCTGCGCCAGCTTCGCGCTCGCCCGCACGAGCTCGCGAGCGCTGCGCTCGTCGCCCTCGTCCCGCGCAATCGCGCCGAGGTTCCGGTGGTCTGTGCCAGGCCCCACGTGTCGCCAGTTCGCCGGTGGAGCTTGTCGCTGGCCTCGACGAGCTCACGCGCCCGCCGCGAGATCGTTGCGCCACATCGCAGCGATTCCGAGACGGTGCAGAAGGACCGCCCGGCCTTTCTCGTCCTCGAGTTGCTCGAAGATCGCGAGGCTCCGAGCCCACAGCTCCTCGGCCGCTGCGAACTCGCCCGCGATGCCGAGCGAGCTCCCGATAGGCTCGAAGGCGTGGGCGCGCAGGTTCTGCGACGCGGACGTGGCCTCGGGGCGATCGAGGAGCCGCTCGAACCAGCGGATCCCCTCGTTCGGGTCGTCGAGGGTCCAGAGCTGCTCCAGCGCCGTCGCGATCTCGAGCCCGAGCGCGATGGATCCGCTCCGCAGCGTCCACGCCAGCGCGGCGCGGAAGTTGTCCAGCTCGGGCAGTGCGAGGTCGAGCCGCTGCCCACCGGGCCGAAGCGGCCCGCGTTGAGATTCGCCTCGTCGGCGACCAAGAGGAAGTAGTCAGCGTGTCTCCGGTACAGCTCCTCGGCATCGGGAGCCGCGTCGAGCTGCTCGACCGCGTACTCACGGATCGTGTCGAGCATTCCGAGGCGCCCGGTTCCCCAGCGACGGACGAGGCTCTTGACGACGAGGGACTCGAGCGCTCCGAGGTCCGCGTCGCACACCGCCTCCGCGGCTACGAGCGTGAAGCTCCCCCGGAAGACCGCGAGGTTGCGAAAGAGCTCCTGCTCGCCCGCGTCGAGCAGCTCGTAGCTCCACTCGATGGTCGCGCGCAACGTCTGTTGCCGGGCGGGCGCATCGCGGGAGCGCGACGCGAGGAGCGGTAGCCGCCGGTCGAGCCGCTCGAGGAGCTCATCCGGATCCAGCAGCGCCACCCTCGCGGCCGCAAGCTCGATCGCCAACGGCAGTCCGTCGAGCAGCCGGCAGATCTCACCGACTTCAGCTACGGACTGGAACCCCGGGGCGACCGAGCGCGCTCGCTCCACGAAGAGGGTCGCCGCGTCGTCGTCGGGAAGGGGATCAACCGGATAGCGCTGCTCGGACTCGGTGTGCAGCGGCTCGCGACTGGTCACGAGCACCTTGGCATTGGGCGTTCCCGCAAGAAGCGATGAGATTGTCGGCGTCGCGTCGATGACCTGCTCGAAGTTGTCGAGGAGGATGAGTACGCGCTTGGCACCGATGTGCTCGACGAGCCCGTCGTCCGCGCCGACCGACGTGGCGACCGCCCGCTCGACGAGCGCCGGGTCGCGGAGCGCCTGCAGCGGAGCCCAGAACACGCCTTCCGGGAAGTCCTCGATCGCCTCGGCAGCGAGCTGGAGAGCGAGACGCGTCTTGCCGCTCCCGCCCGGCCCGGTGAGCGTCAGGAGCCGATGGGTTCGCAGGAGTGCTCCGGCCTCCTCGAGCTCGCGTTCGCGGCCGACTAGAGGCGTCGCCTGGATCGGCAGGTTCGTCCGGTAGAGCGTCCGCAGCGGCGGGAAGTCCGCGTCTCCGAGCTGGTAGAGGTGCTGCGGCGCGGTCAGGTCCTTGAGGCGGTGGTCGCCGAGCTCGCGCAGATCTGCGTTGCTGTCGAGCAGCTGACGGGTCGCCTCCGAGAGAACCACTTGCCCGCCGTGGCCGGCGCCCATGATCCGCGCGGCGCGGTGTACGTCGGTGCCGACGTACCCCTCGTCCGTCGCGACCGGCTCACCGGTGTGGACACCGATCCGAACGCGGACGGGACCGTCCGAGAGCGCGAGCTGGATGTCGCCGGCGGCCGCGACGGCGTCGGTCGCCCGCGCGAAGGCGACGAAGAAGGCGTCGCCCTGCGTGTCCACCTCGACACCGCCGTGCCGCGAAAACGCGTCGCGGACGGCGGCGCGGTGTTTTCCGAGCACGTCGGCGTAGTCGTCCCCGAGCTCGTGCAGAAGGCGCGTCGAGCCCTCGATGTCCGTGAAGAGCAACGTGACCGTCCCGCGCGGAAGCTCCGGTCGCACGAGCGCATGATCGCGCTGCACTAACGGCTTGCCAAGCGCCGCCTAAGCGGAGAGCCAGGCGGCGAGCGTCGTCTGGCGCGGGCTCGCCTGACCGGATCGAGCTCGCCGCGCAGCTCCCCAACCGTGCCGAAGCGCTCGGCGACGACGTCGTGCGTGTGGATCGTCTCGTAGTTGACCTGCTTCGAGAGCAGGAAGTCCTCGTTCTCGAGCTGCGGCAGCGTTTCGAGCGCGTCGCGCAGCGCGTGGCGGACGGAGTCCTCGACGAAGCGCGGCTGCAGGTGCGCGTGCTCGACGACGAAGAGCTCGTCGGGCCGCTTGAGGAGATCGTGGATCGGCGCGCTCATCGAGCGCTCGACGATGTCGACGAGCGTCTCGGCGTCGAGGTCCTGCTCGGTGCCGACGAAGAGCGTTCCGAGGCCGCGCTGGTTGTGGGTCGCGATCGGGACGAGCTCGAGGATCCGTTCCACGTCCGCGCCTTCGAATCCCTCCTCGAGCAGGCGCTCGCGCGCGCGGCCCTTGACGAGGCCCTGCGCGCAGGGCAAGCGTTGATCCCGTGCGCCTCGACGCCGACCACGCGGCGCGTCCCGGCCTCGGACGCGGCGGCGATCCCGCACAGCGTCACCATCTCCTGCGTCGGCAGGTCGCTCACCGGAGTTCGCCGGCGGATCGGCCACTGCGCGCGGATCCAGACCTCGGCCTTGAGCGCTCGCTGTCGCCGGACGACCCGCGAGGCGATGTGCTCCGCGAGCACCTCCACGAGCAGCGCCTCGCCCGTGACGACGACGTCGATCGCCTCCTCGAAGAGCTCGGGGAAGCGGGACATGTGCACGCCCTTCTGATCCGCGGCGAGGTCGACCGTGCAGTCGATGACCGCGGCCATGACCGTCTCGGAGTCGCCGCGGCGGATGCGCACCGCCTTCTGCACGCCCGAGACGCCGGCCTGCGAGAGCGCGAGCGCGATCTCGGGCGACGAAGCCTGGAGATCCTCGTCGAGCCGTGGCGACGTCGGTCACCCCCGGACCGTACCAACGCGCTCGGGGTCAGGCTTCAGCCTGACCCCGTCTTTGGGTGTGCGCGTGTCCAGGCGAACACCTAACACCGGGGTCAGGCTGAAGCCTGACCCCAACGCGTGGCTATCTGAGAAGCCTTGAGAGCCGCCGGTCCTTCAGGACGCGGCCGCCGGTCTGGCACTGCGCGCAGTAGTAGATCGTGTGCTCCTCGAAGTCGACCCGCAGGATCGGGCTGCCGCACTGCGGACACGGCTCGCCGAGGCGGTTGTGGACGAGGTAGACGTCCTTGTCGCCCTTCCCACGGAGACGCAGCTCGAGCGCGCGCGTCAGGTCCTCGTGGATGACGGCGGCGAGGCGCTCGGTCTCCTCCTCCGAGAGCTCGGTCGACGCCTTGAACGGCGAGATCCGCGCGCGGAGCAGGATCTCGTTCGCGTGCGCTCGCCCGATGCCGGCGATCGCGCGCTGGTCGCGGAGGAGCGGGTGGAGCTGGCGCCGTTCGCGCTTCAGGATCTCCGCGAGAGCCGCGGCGTCGACCTCGAGCGCGTCGGGCCCGAGGTGCGCGAGGTCGGCATCCACCTGCTCCGGCGTCGTGAGCCAGACGCCCGCGCGCTTCTTGCGCCCGCCCTCGGTGAGCAGGAGCTCGCCGCCGCCGACGAAGCGCATCCGGAACATCGGCATCTTCGGGCCCTTCCCGCCCGGTGGGAGGAAGCGGATCCGGCCGGCGCTCATCAGGTGGATGCGGAGCACCAGCTCGCCGTCGTCGGTCGGGAAGAGGAGGTTCTTCGCGCGCCGCTCGGCGCCGGCCAGCCGCCGCCCCTCGAGCGCCGAGAGCGGCGGGTCGATCGTCTTCAGCGTCGCGACGTGAGCCGGGCCCGGCGCGCTCGATCGGGTGCGCCGACACGAGCGGGTCGAGCTCGCGCACCCACGCCTCGACCTCGGGTAGCTCAGGCATCGCCCGATTGTGCTGCAGGAGGAGCTCAGACGGTGTCGAGCGGGTCGGGTACGCCCGGAACGCGAGGCCGGCCTCGGTCGTCCTCGGCACGTCCTCCATCGGCTCCGCATCTCGCGCAGTGTCGCTGCGGCGAGAAGAGGAGCCGAGGAAGCTCAGCGCCGCCGCCGATCGCCCCGACCACGATCGTCTCGCGCAGGCCGATCAGGATCCGAGTGCGCCCCCGGCGAGGGTGCCGAGCGGGATCATCGCCCCAGACGATGAAGCGCCAGGACGGGTTCATGCGCCCCGAGCACGCGGTCGGGCAGATCGCCTGCCGGTAGCTGAGCCGGTCGATGTTGAAGACGATCCCACCGAGTAGAACGAGCATCGAGCCCGCGACGATGAGATGGGAATCGGCTGCGATTGCCGGCCGGGGCGAGCGCGACGAGCAGCGTGCGCCGGGCCGAAGAGCGCCGACCATGACGATGCGTCTTCGGCCGACCCCGAACCGGTTGGACAGCGCGTGTCGCCGTGAACGCCGCCGGCGAACGAGCTGAGTCGCGCCGACCGAGAACACGATCCCGATCACCCCGCCGACAGCCCGAGCTCGCGCACGAGGTAGACGAGGAAGATCGAGAACGCGAGCGTGAGAACAAGTTCGAGGTCGCGGTGCAGCCCGCCTGGCGCGGAACTTCAGTTGCCCGAGGACGAAGCGCAGCCCCTCCTTCAGCTCGGACGCATGCTCGGCTTGCGACCGTCGACCGCCTCCCGCACCGGGCTTCCTCGTGCTTGCGGATCCCGAGGAGGAACGCCGCCGAGCCGAGGAAGCTGATCGCGTCCACGAGCACCGCGTACGGGGCCGTGAAGATCTCGATGAGCGCTCCCGCGAAGCCGGGTCCTCCGACCTGGGCTGCGGACCGGCTGATCTCGAGCTTCGAGTTGCCGTCGATGATCTGGTTGCGTTCGACGAGCGACGGCAGGTACGACTGGTACGCGACGTCGAAGAACACCGTGCAGATGCCGCGAGGAAGACGACGACGTAGAGCTGCCAGAGCGTCAGGACGTCGGCGCGTACGCGATGGGGACAGTCGCCAGGAGGGCCGCCCGGCCGAAGTCGCCGGCGATCAGGATCGGCCGTCTGCGCAGCCGGTCGACCCAGACTCCCGCAGGCAGCGTGAACAGGATGAACGGGAGGAACTCGAGGGTCCGAGCACGGCAACCTCGAAGGCGCTGACGGTCGAGGGCGACGATCGCGACGAAGCCGATCGCGAGATCGTCCACCTGCGACCCAACTGGCTGATCGTCTCCGCCGACCACAGCTTCAGAAAGTCGGGATGCCGCCAGAGCCCGCCTCTCGGCCAGAACCGCATCAGGAGCGCGTCTCGTCCGACCGGCGCCCACGGATCGACGACACCGGGCACCGTCGCCCCCGCTTCGGTCTGCAGCGGCTCCTCCTCCTCGGCAATCGGCTCGGGCATCTCGCGCAGATGCCGCTGTGGCGAAAACACGATCCAGAGGACGGCGAGGCTGCCGCCGATCGCGCCGATGATGATCGTCTCGCGCAGGCCGACCCAGGTGCCGAGAACGCCTCCGAGGAGCGCCCCGATCGGAATCGTTCCCCAGACGATGAAGCGCATCACCGAGTTCATGCGCCCCTGCAGTCGCGGCGGGCAGATCGCCTGCCGGTAGCTGACCTGAACGATGTTGTAGACGACGATCGAAAAGCCGAGCAGCAGCTGCGCGACGACGAGGAAAACGATGGCCGCGTTTCCCGTCGGGGCGAATGCGAAAAGGAGCCCCGCGGGCGCCCAGAGCGTGCCGACGGCGATCGTCGTCGGGCCGATGCCGAAGCGATTGCGACAGCCGCATCGCGGAGAACGCGGCTGCGAACGAGCCGAGCGCCCCGATGGAGAAGATGACTCCGATGACGCCAGCCGACAGCCCGAGCTCGCGCACGAGGAAGACGAGGAAGATCGGCGAATACGACGTTCGAGAAGAAGTTGGAGGTCGCCGTACATCCCGCCTGCGCGCGCAGGTTCGGGTTGCCGAGCACGAAGCGCAGCCCTTCCTTGAGCTCGGTCCAGAGGCTCGTCTTGCGGCCGTCGACCGTCTCTCGCGCCGGCGGCTCCTCGGGCTTGCGGATCCCGAGGAGAAACAGCCCGGAGCCGAGGAAGCTGATCGCGTCCACGAGCACGGCGTACGGGGCGGTGAAGATCTGACACGAGGCCACCGCCGAAGCCCGGGCCCCCCGACCTGCGCCGCGGAGCGGCTGATCTCGAGCTTCGAGTTGCCGTCGATGATCTGGTCGCGCTCGACGAGCGACGGCAGGTACGACTGGTAGGCGACGTCGAAGAACACCTGGCAGACGCCGACGAGGAAGACGACGACGTAGAGCTGCCCGAGCGTCAGCGCGTCGGCCACGTACGCGATCGGGATCGAGGCGAGCAGCGCCGCGCGCGCGAAGTCGCCGGCGATCAGGATCGGCCTTCTCCGCAGCCGGTCGACCCAGACTCCAGCCGGCAGCGTGAAGAGGATGAACGGCAGGAAGCCGAGTACCCCGATGAGAGCGACCTCGAAGGCGCTCGCGTCGAGGACGACGATCGCGACGAAGGCGATCGCCAGGTCGTCGACCTGCGACCCGAACTGGCTGATCGTCTCCGCCGACCACAGCTTCAGGAAGTCGGGGTGGCGCCAGAGGCCGCCGCGCGGCCAGAGTCGAACGCTACGCACCGGCCGGTTGGCGGCTCCGGGGTCAGCCCGGCGTCGGGGGGCGGCGTCTCGAGCTCCTCGGTCGGCATTTCGCGCACGCCCCGCATCGGCGAGAAGAAGATCCAGAGGAACGCCAGCGTGGCGCCGATCGAGCCTACGACGAGCGTCTCACGCAGCCCGATCCACGTACCGAGGGCGCCGCCGGCGAGGGTCCCGAGCGGGATCGTCCCCCAGACGATGAAGCGCATGACCGAGTTCATGCGGCCCTGCAGCCGCGGCGGGCAAAGGGCCTGCCGATAGCTGACGGCCATGATGTTGTAGAGGACTCCCCCGAAGCTGACGAGGACCATCGCGGCCACGAGGAACGGAATCGGGGACTCGACCGGGGCGAGCGGGATGAGCAGCATGGCGGGTCCGAAGATGGCCGCTCCCAGGATCGTGGCGGGCCCGACGCCGATGCGGGCGGAGATCCGCCGCGAGGTGAACGCCGCCGCCATCGCGCCGACGCTCCCGATCGAGAAGATGAGCCCGATCACGCCCGGCGTGAGATCGAGGACACGCACGATGTAGACGAGCCCGATTGCGTTCAGGCCGAGGCTGAAGAAGAAGTTCGACGTCGCGGTGCAGCCCGCCTGCGCTCTCAGGTACGGGTTGCCGAGGACGAAGCGCATCCCCTGCTTGAGCTCGGTCCAGAAGCTCGGCTTCGCCTGGCCGGGCTCGGTCGCGGGCTTGTGGTCCTCCTTCTTCCTGATCCCGAGGATGAACAGGCCGGAGCTGAGGAAGCTGACCGCGTCGACGACGACCGCGTACGGCGCCGTCAGGATCTCGACGAGCAGTCCTCCGATCCCGGGTCCGCTGATCTGTGCCGCCGAGCGGCTGACCTCGAACTTCGAGTTGCCCTCGACGAGTTGGCCGCGCTCGACGAGCGACGGGAGGTACGACTGGTACGCGACATCGAAGAAGACGGTGCAGACGCCGATGAGGAACGCGACGACGTACAGCTGCTCCATCGTCAGGGCGTCGGAGAAGTAGGCGATGGGAATCGTCGCGAGCAGCACTGCCCGCCCGAGGTCTCCGATGACGAGGATCGGACGCCGCGGAAGCCGATCCACCCACACGCCTGCCGGGAGCGTGAAGAGGATGAACGGCAGGAACAGGACCGTCACGAGCACAGAGACGGCAAACGTGCTCGCGTCGAGCGTGATGATCGCGACGAGCGGGAGCGCGATGTTCGAGACCTGCGTCCCGAACTGGCTGATCGTCTCCGCCGACCAGAGCTTCAGGAAGTCGCGGTGGCGCCAGAGCCCGCCGTGCGGCCAGAGGCTACGCATCGCGATCCGGCCTCGGCAGCGCTCCGGGAGCGGGGTAGAGCGCCGCAGCGAGCCCGAACGGCTCGCCTTCGGGATCGTCCGCGTCGGCGATCGCGGCGAAGAGCCGGTTCACGCGCTTTGCGAGCCTGCGGGCGTCCGCCGGCCGTATCCGTGCGTGCGACAAGCCTGGCCGTCACGCGAGCCGCTTCGACGTCCGCGGGGAGGATCTCCTCGGCCGCGTTCCGAAGCATGACGGCCGCGAGCGCGCCGCCGCCGATGAAGCCCTTCGTCCGTGTCGTCGGTCTGGAGCACGAACAGCCGGGCAACGCGGCCGTAGTAGCGCTCGGTGACGGCTCGGATCTGCCGGGTTGCGACGACGCGGATGAGCCCGGCGTGCTCGAGCACCTTCAGGTGATGGGCGGCGGTGCCTTTCGCGATCCCGAGTACGCCGGCGAGCTCGGTCGTGGAGGCGGCGCGCTCGTTGAGGAGCGTGATGATGCGCTGGCGCGTCTCGCCGCCCAGCGCGCGCAGCTGCTCGGGGTCGCGGACGATGAGAACGTCCTCGGCTTCGTAGTCGGTGAGCTGCGAACGGTCGATGTTCCCGGAACATACGAGAAATCTCGACCGTTCGTCAAGTCGAGGCTCTCTCGTGCCGCGTTTGCAATGGGAATACGCTGCCGCGGTGGACACGATCGTCGTAGAGGTGATGCGCGGAGGCCTCGTCGAAGCACGGCATCGCGTGCACGCGGTGGCGGTCAAGAACGGCGAGGTCGTCGTCTCGTCGGGCGACCCGATGCTCGTCACTCACTTCCGCAGCTGCGCAAAACCGCTCCAGGCGGTGCCGGTCGTGCGGGCTCGGCAGGACCTCGCCGAGACGGAGATCGCAATCGCCTGCGCGTCGCACCTCGCGCGACCGGAGCAGCTCGACGCGGTGCGGAGCCTCCTCGCGAAGGCCGGCGCCACAGAGGACGACCTCGAGTGCGGGACTGCCGGATTGGAAGCTGGGCCGACGCGGCTCGAGCACAACTGCTCCGGCAAGCACGCGGGCTTCATCGCGCTCTGCAAGGCCGAACGCTGGCCCGTCGAGGGTTACCGCCTTCCCGACCACCCGTGCCAGCGGGCGACCCTCGACGAGATCTCGGTCGCGGCGATGGTCGATCCGGATGGGATCCCGACCGCGGTCGACGGCTGCGGCGTCGTGACGTTCGCGCTCCCGCTCGCCCGGATGGCTCTCGCGTTCGCGCGGCTCGCCACCGCCGAGGGGGCGACGAGGATCGTGCAGGCGATGCGCGCGCACCCGCAGCTGATCCGCGGCCCGGGCGCCGCCGACACCGAGCTGATGCTCTTTCATCCGGGCTGGATCGCGAAGGGTGGCGCCGAGGGGCTGCTCTGCGCGGCGTCGCCCGACGGGATAGGAATCGCAGTGAAGATCGAGGACGGCGCCGGCCGCGCGCTGCGGTCCGGCGTCGCGGCGTTCCTCCGCCGCCTCGGCCTCGAGACCGGCGATCTCGGGGTCGTCCCGTTGACGAATTCCCGCGACGAGGTCGTCGGCGAGCTGCTCGCTCTCTAGTTGTGCGCAAGACCGGAATCCCCGAGTGGGGACTCCGGTAGCGCGAAGAGCAAAGGACCTAAAGCGCGCCCGCTTCGCGGCCGCGGTCGCTCCGTTTCACATCAAGCGTCTCGGGCGCGTACGTGCGATCCGGCTCGAGCCGCGCGAGCTTAATCGAAACGGACCTTCCCCAAACGGCCATCTTCGGTCTAGGATGCGCGCGCTTGGTGAGTCGGGGAGGGTAGGCGGCCGGCTCGAGCAGTGTGGTGGTCGGTATTCCGTTCGAGCGCGAAAGGGGTCCCCGCATGCTGTCGGTCGACATCGCTCTCCCCGAAGTCGAGGAGCTGCACCGCCTCATCGAGCAGGGACTCGAGAAGGGCTTCCTCACCTACGACGAGATCGTCATGGGACTCGAAGAGGTCGAGCTCTCGAAGGAGCAGGTCGAGGACTTCTACACCTATCTCATCGACCACTCGATCGAGCTCGTAGAGGGCATCGAGCACAAGGCGCTCCCGCACGAGGAGCCGCCGCCGGCGGAGGACGACAAGACGACGCCGAAGCTCGATCTCTCGGTCGAGCCGTCCCTCGACTCGCTGCGCCTCTACCTGCGCGAGATCGGGAAGGTGCCGCTGCTGACCGCCGACCAGGAGGTCTCGCTCGCGAAGCGCATCGAGCGCGGCGACATGTGCGCGAAGCAGCACATGATCGAAGCCAACCTGCGGCTCGTCGTCTCGATCGCGAAGGGCTACCTCGGTCGCGGGCTCTCGTTCCTCGACCTCATTCAGGAGGGCTCGCTCGGCCTGATCCGCGCCGTCGAGAAGTTCGACTACCGCAAGGGCTTCAAGTTCTCGACCTACGCGACGTGGTGGATCCGTCAGGCGGTCACGCGCGCGATCGCTGACAAGGCGCGGACGATCCGCATCCCGGTGCACATGGTCGAGAAGCTGAACAAGGTCGTGCACATCGAGCGCCAGCTCGTCCAGCGGCTCGGCCGTGAGCCGGAGCCGGAGGAGATCGCGGACGAGCTCGACATCCATCCGGACGAGGTGCGCGAGATCCTCCGCATGTCGCAGCTGCCGATCTCGCTGGAGAAGCCGATCGGCGAGGACGAGGACTCCAACCTCGGCGACTTCGTCCCGGACGAGTCGGCCGAGTCGCCCTTCGACACGGCCTCACTCTCGCTTCGGCGCGAGGACGTCGAGATCGCGTTGTCGGCGCTCCCCGATCGCGAGCGGCGAGTGATCGAGCTCCGCTACGGCCTCGACGGCTCGCAGCCGTGCACGCTCGAGGAGGTCGGGCGCGCGTTCGGCGTCACGCGCGAGCGCATCCGGCAGATCGAGAACAACACGCTGAAGAAGCTCGAGTCGCTGCCCGAGGCGCAGGGGCTCAAAGACTGCGTCTAACCCTCGGGCGCCGGCGGCCCGACCGACCGGTTCACGAGCATCTCGCTCACCATCTTCTGGTTGGGCACGTAGACGTACGGGCCCTCGTCGGTGACGAGGGTCGTGTAGCTGAGCGTGATCGCCCGCACGACGCCCGTGTGCTCGCCGATCGTGATCCGGTCGCCGAGGCGGGCGGGCTGCGCGAAGCTCAGGAGCACTCCGGAGCCGAGATTTCCGAGCGGCGTCGAGAGCGCGACGCCGGCGACGAGCGCGAGCACGGCACTCGACGCGAGGAAGGCGCTCGCGACCTGCTCGGTGACCGGAAAGACCGTGAGCACGCTCCACACGCCGATGAGCACGACCAGCGCGATCACGATGCGGAGGAGGAAGCTGAACGTCGTCCGCCGGCGGGCCGCGACCATGGGGTCGCGCTCGGCGAGGCGTCTCTCATAGCGCCGGAACGCGCGGTTCAGCGCGATGCGCAGGACGACGATGACGACGAACCAGACGCCCGCGAGGACGAGCGCCTGCACGGCACGGTTGGACGTGTCCATGCCCGCGGAGTTCGGCACGCGCGGTCGAGAGCCTGCCCACCCGGACTCTCCACCTCAGCCCCACATACCCCCAGGGGCACTCCCGTGTCCCTACACGAACGGTATCGAGGAAGGTGTCACGAGTGGGGAGCGGCTTCGTGCCAAGTCCGTGACATGAGCCGCGGGACGACGCGCCGGCTCTGGGAGATCCCTCGTCCTACTCGCCCGAGAGCACGCGCTGCTTGGCCGCCGCGTATTCCTCGTCCGTCAGCTCGCCCTTCGCATGCAAATCGGCAAGGTCCCGCAGGCGAGCGGTCAGGTCGAGCTCCTGCGCCGCCGGCCCGCCCGCCGGAGCAGCTCGCCGCCCCTGCGCCCACTCGCTGAGCTGCACACGCGCGTCCGCGAGGAACGCAGGCCCGGTCGCATCGGGGAACTCCTCGAGCGTCTGCCGGCGCATCCACTCGATCCACCCGGCGATCAGCCCGAAGATGACGAGCTCGCTGAGGAGCCGCGCGAAGTCGTCGACGGGGCCCGTCAGCAGCACCACGAGCGCGACCACGGCCACCGTGCCGTACGCGATGCCGCGACGACGCAACGCGGGGGCCAAGGCGCGGCGTACGCCGACCGCCCACGGGCTCGGGCTGGCGATCCAGGCGCCGAGGAGAACGAGCAGTCCGATCGCGATCTGTAGGCGGAACGACCCGCGGAGGAGCTCGGTGACGATGTGCCACGCGCTGTGACCGGCGTCGCGGCTCTCACTTTCGGTCGCCAGTGCCCCGACGAGCAACCGGCCGGTGAGGTTCACCGCGAGGAGCCCAAGCACGCCGGAGAGGAGCACGGCGATTCCGATCGCGCGAACGGTCAGGCGCCGCCTGCCTCGCGAGATCCAGATGGCGAGCCCGAAGATGAGGAGCGTCAGGACCGGGAGCGCCCAGGCGACGGCGTTCATGAGCCGGAAGGCGTCCTGTGCGACGTCGAGCTCGTCCGACTCGAGGAGCTCGACGCGCCCCGCGTCCGGGCCGATCCGGCGCTGGACGGAATCGCTCACTCCGATGCGGTCGGCTGCCTCGATGACGATGTTGCCGAGGTCGAGCGTCACCACGCCTTCCTGGGTCGACACCGTTCCGCTCCGCTCCTCGAGCACCTCGATGAGCGTCTCGTGCGACTCCCGAATCGCCCGTCGCCAGAGCCGGCGGAGCTCGGCGCGCCCGAGCGCACGCTGGACGATCCCAGGCCCTAGCTCCCTGAGCGTCGCCGAGGTCGGTCCCGCGAGCGACTCGACGTCCTCTGGCAGCGGGCCCTCGAGCTCCTCCTCCACGTCGACCGAGTCGTAGATCTCGTCGATCGTGCGTACCGCGATGGCACGGCGGACGTCCTCGTCGTCGAGCAGCTCGGTGCTGGTCTCGGTGAAGACGCTCGTGTTCAGCGCGACGCGATCGACCCAGACGGCGAAGGTCGAGACCATGAGGAGAAGCGCGGCGAGGAGGATCAGTGCGTAGATCCCGATCCGTCGCAGGCGCGACGGCTTCTCCGGGCGGATCGGTGCTGCGACCTGTGGCTCGGCAGGCTCGCTCACGCGTCGCCGCCGGAGCCGAGGAAGGCGGTGTGCAGCGCCTGAACCGCGCGCTCGACCTCGCCCCGCGAGACGAGGCACGAGATCTTGATCGGCGAGGTCGAGATGAGCCTCAGGTTGATCGACTCGCCCGCGAGAATCCGGAACATCCGTGCCGCGACGCCCGGGTGAGTGCGCATCCCGGCGCCGACGAGCGACACCTTCCCGAGGTCGGAGATCTCCTCGATCTCGATCGGGCCGATCGTCTGCTGCGCGATCTCGAGCGCGCGGCGCGTCCCGTTGACGTCCTCGAGCGGGACCGAGAACGAGAGCTCGGCCGAGCCGTGCACGGCGTTCTGGAGGATCGTGTCGACGCTGACGTGCTCGTCCGCGACCGCCTCGAAGATGGCCGCCGCGGTGCCGGGCACGTCGGGCACGCCGCGGAGCGTGAAGAGCACCTCGTCCTCGGAGTGCGTGACCGCGGAGACGATCGGCGCCTCCATCCCTGCGACGTCCTCGATCCAGGTGCCCTGCTCGTTCGAGAACGTCGAGCGCGCGTGGATCGGCACGCCGTGGCCGCGCGCGAGCTCGACGGAGCGGAGAGCAAGCACACGCGCCCCGGACGCGGCCATCTCGAGCATCTCCTCGTACGAGACGCGGTCGAGCTTGCGGGCATCCGGGACGATCCGCGGATCCGCCGTGAAGACCCCGGCGACGTCGGAGCAGATCTCGCAGGTTGCGCCGAGGGTCGCCGCCAGCGCGACCGCGGTCAGGTCACCGGCGCCGCGGCCGAGCGTCGTGATGTCCATCGTGTCGCGCGAGAAGCCCTGGAACCCGGCCACCAGCACGATCCTTCCGGCGTCGAGGCCCTCGAGCACCCGCACGGGCGTGATCTCGCGGATCTTCGCCCGCGTGTGGACGGAGTCCGTGAGGATCCCGGCCTGCGAGCCGGTGAACGAGACGGCCTCATAGCCGAGGTCGTGGACGGCCATCGCGACCAGCGCGCAGGAAACGCGCTCGCCTGTCGAGAGGAGCATGTCCAGCTCGCGGGGGTGCGGATGCGGCGAGACCTCGCGCGCGAGCTCGAGCAGCGTGTCCGTGGTTTTGCCCATCGCCGAGATCGTCCCGACGACGCGGTCGCCGCGCTCCCGGGCCTCGACGAGCCGCCGCGCGACGTGGCGGATCTTGTCCGGATCGGCGACGGATGAGCCGCCGAACTTCATCACGACCGTCTGCGCGGTCTGCTCGGGAACGGCGTGCATGGCGTACGAATTCTGGCTGGCGGCGGAAACCCATGCCGGGCTCGGGTCGCCGAGCCGTCGTTATCGTTGCCGCCGTGCCCCGGAAGGTGATGCTCATCGGGCTCGACTGCGCGGAGCCGTCGCTCGTCCTCGAGCGCTGGCGCGACGAGCTGCCCACGCTCTCGGGTCTGATGGAGCGCGGCTCGTACGGCCGGCTCACGTCGGTGATCCCGCCGATCACAGTCCCCGCCTGGAGCTGCATGATGAGCTCGAAGACGCCCGGCGACCTCGGCGTCTACGGCTTCCGCAACCGCTCCGACCACACGTACGACGGCGGCTTCATCGCGATGAGCGACGCGATCAAGGAGCCGCGGCTGTGGGATCTCGTGACGCGTGCGGGCGGCTCCTCGGTCGTGCTCAGCGTGCCCGGGACGTTCCCGCCCAAGCCGCTGAACGGCGTCATGGTGAGCTGCTTCCTGACGCCGTCGCTCGAGAGCAAGTACACGTACCCGGCCGCGCTCCGGAACGAGATCGAGGAGGTCGTCGGCGAGTACCTCTTCGACACGAAGGACTTCCGGACGGACGACAAGGACTACCTCCTGCGCCAGGTGTACGAGATGACCGACCGGCGCTTCAAGCTCGCCGAGCACCTCGCGGAGACGAAGCCGTGGACGCTCTTCGCCATGGTCGAGATGGGCCCGGACCGCATGCACCACGGCTTCTGGAAGTTCATGGATCCCGAGCACCGCAAGCACGAGCCGGGCTCGCAATACGAGAACGCGATCCTCGACTACCACCGCCACGTCGACGGTCTGATCGCCGGGCTGCTCGAGCACGCGGACGAGGACACGGTCGTCTTCGTGCTCTCGGACCACGGCGCGAAGCGGCTCGACGGCGGGATCCGGATCAACGAGTGGCTGCGGCGGGAGGGGCTGCTCGCGACGCTGGCCGAGCCCGACGGCGTGAGCTCGCTGCGCGACGTCGGCGTCGACTGGCCGAAGACGACGGCGTGGGGAGAGGGCGGCTACTACGCGCGCGTGTTCATGAACGTGAAGGGCCGCGAGCCGGAGGGCACGATCCAGCCGGATGAGTACGAGGCGGTGCGAGACGACCTCGCGCGGCGCATCGCGGCGATCCCCGACGACGCGGGAAACCCGATTCCCGACGCAGGTGTACAAGCCCGAGGAGCTGTACGGCGAGCCGCAGGGCGTCGCGCCCGACCTCATCGTCGTCTTCGGCGACCTCCTCTGGCGCTCGGTCGGGACGATCGGCGGCGACGAGGGCATCCAGACGCTCGAGAACGACACCGGCCCCGACGACGCGAACCACGCGCAGGACGGCCTCTACATCGTCGCGGGCCCGGGGGTCGAGGCGCGCGGCCGCACGGACGCGCACCTGCTCGACATCGCGCCGACCGTGCTCGAGATCCTCGGGATCGAGCAGCCGGACGGCATGCGCGGCCGGAGCATCGCTGCGCTGGCGGCTCGCTGAGGCATAGAGTCGGGTCGTGGGCGCCGAGAACGTCTTCACCGACGAGTGGGATCCCGGCGACGACTGGTACGGCGGTGGCGGGGTGGGCAAGCGCTTCGCGTCGCGCGGGAACGTCCTCGGCGCGAGCACGTACGAGCTCGGGCCGGACAACTTCACCATGTACCACTTCCACCACGGCGCGGAGGAGATGATGATCGTGCTCCGCGGCACGCCGACACTGCGGACGCCCGAGGGCGAGCGCGTGCTCGACGAGGGCGAGGTCGTCTTCTTCCCCGCCGGGCCCGACGGCGCGCACGCGATCCGCAACGACACGGACTCCCCGACGCGCTTCGTCATGGTCTCGGACCACCCGAGCCCCGAGGTGGTCGAGTACCCGGATCTCGGTCAGATCACCGCGCAGGCGAAGACCAGCTCGCAGACCGGCGAGCGCCTCTGGTTCATCCACGACGTCAGCGACCCGGGCATCACGTAGGCCTGACGTCCTCAGCCGGCGACAGCGCGTCGCGAGGCGGCCGACTCGCCATAAGTGCCAGGAAGTGATGGAGACGTGATCGTCTCTTGACAAAGGACATGCACCTAAAGAGGATCATCTCGTGCTTCGTGCCGGGACCTTCGCTGCGGCGCTCCTGGCGATGTTCGCTCTTGTGCCGGGTGCTGCAGCCGATCAGAGCTACAACGATCCGGCTGGAGATGCGACGGGTGGAGCGCCGGATCTCACCGCAATTCGTGTCATCAACGACGCGTCGCGAAACATCACGTTCGGCGTTGCGGCGAGTGCCTTCCCCGCGCAAGACAACTATGTCGACCTCCTGATCGACAGCGATCGCAATCGATCGACCGGTGACCAGGGCGATGAGTTCTGGTTCTACATCGACGGGGCCGATCAGGCGACGTACGGAAACCGATGGGATGGCACACGTTGGGTGCCCTACACGCCGCCCACAGGACGGGCGGGCTTCCAGAGCGGGATTTGGGTCCTCGGCATGAACAGCGCCGAGCTGAACAACACGTCGAGCTTCGATTTCTATTACGTCGCGACGAAGCTCAGCGGCGAGACAGAGATCGGTCGCGATGACGCACCCGACGGTACGGCGGTCTATACCTACACGCTGTCGCAGCCGCCTCCGACTCCGGCGCCACCGCCGACGCCCGCCCCTCCGCCCCCGCGACCGACGCCTGAGCCGAGAAGCTACGAAGACGCATCGAGGCTTCCGTCACGGATCCGGTACGTCGGGAACTCGATCAAGCACGTCCGCCTAGGCGAGAAGCTGTACGCGACGATGAAGAAGATCGGGGCACCGCGTGTGGTCGCTGTCGCCTGCTGGTCTCGGGCGGATTGGCCGTCCGTCATGGAGAGTGCCGGATTCGACGGATCGCCGAAATTGCTGAGCGGCTTCTGGCTCGGTCGTCAGCCGCGGTGGGTGCACGTCAACCCGAAGCAGTGCGCCGACGTTCAGTCGCTCATCAGCTCGCGCGCGCTCAATGGGCAGCGTGCCTATGCGTTGACGACTGTCCTGCACGAGCGCGTTCACGCGCAGATCGACGTGTCCGAGGCCCAGACGGAATGCTTCGCAGTTCAGCTCGTCTACGGGTTTGCCCGCGAATTGAACTTTGTCCATACGAAGGCGCTGCGATTGGAGCAGCTCGCTGTCCGCAAGTCACGCGCCGTCGCACCCCGTGGATACTGGGACGCGAGACGCTGCCGTGACGGTGGCGCGTGGGATCTCTACCCAGAGTTTCGGAACCTGACGTACTAGCCGGGCTCTGCCCGCCGGTCCATCTCCCGGAACGCAGGGTTGAAGAAGCCGTAGAGCGTCAGCGCGACGTACGCCACGCCGATGGAGAGAAACGTCGCGGCGACTCCGATCGCGGCCACGAGCGCGCCGCCGGCGAGGATCCCGAGCGGGATCGACGCCCATGCGCCCGCGCGAACCGCGCCGAAGACGCGCCCGCGAAGCTGCACCGGCACGCGCTCGGCGACGATCGTGAAGATCAGCGGGTTGACCGGCCCCGACGCCAGCCCGGCGATCGCGAATGCGGCGACGGCCACGGGTAGCGAGGGCGTCGTCGCGATCGTCAGGTAGCTGAGCGGGAAGATCGCGAAGCAGCCGACGAACGTCCACCGACGCGGCAACCGGTGCCCGATCGAGCTGTAGACGAGGGCGCCGACCAGAGCAGCGCCGCCCAGCGTCCCGTAGAGGAGCCCGAGCTCCGCCGCGCTGCCGTACGTCTCCTCGGCGAACACGGCCATGATCACCGGGAACGGCGCGTCGAGGAAGTTGCTCACGAGGACGGTCAGCAACATGGCGCGCAACAGGCGCGCGTTCCAGATGAACCGCATTCCCTCGGCGAGCTCGGCCAGGAAGCGACCGCGCTCCTCGTGCTCGGCGAACTTCCGGGGCCGGGGCACGAAGACGGTGACGAGCGCAGCCGACACGAGGAAGCTCGCAGAGTTCAGCCAGAGCGCGTTCGTGGCGCCGACGCCTGCAACGAGCAGCCCGCCGATCGGCGCGCCCACGAGCTGCGATCCCTGCTGGATCGCGCCCCTGATCCCGCTCGCGCGCTCGAGCCGGATTCCGGCGAGCTCGACCATGTCGGGGATGAGCGCCGAGCGCGCGGTCGCGCCCGGCGCGTCCAGAAGCGCGCCGATGAAGACGAGCACGATCAACTGCCAGAGCTCGATGCCGATGGTTGCGTGCAGCAGCGGGATGGCGGCGACCGCGGCAGAGCTCGCGAGGTCGGCGACGACGCTCGTCGTACGGAACCCGAGCCGGTCGACGATCACGCCGCCGAAGAACGCGGCGATGACGATCGGCAGGAAGTTGAAGAAAACGACGAGCGCGGTCGACGTCGCGCTCCCGGTCGTCGTCAGGACGAACCACGGGATCGCGAGCTGCGCGACGGCGTTGCCCGACAGCGAGACGACGTCCGCGGCGTACAGCGCGTAGAGCGGCCGCCTCGTCACGGGCCGCACGGTAAGCCGTCACTACAATCCGCCGCGCTGTGAACCTCGTCGTCTACGTGTCGGACGCGCTGCGCGCGGACCATCTCGGCTGCTACGGCGCGCGGTTCCTGAACACGAAGACGATCGACGAGCTCGCTGCGGGCGGCGTTCGCTTCGACCAGGCGATCAGCGCCGCGCCGTGGACGGCGCCTTCGATGACGTCGATGGTGACCGGGCTCTACGCGCACCGGCACGGCTACCTGCACTGGGACGCGACGCTCGACCCGACCACCGAGACGCTCTTCCGCGCGCTCTCCGCGCACGGCTACGACGTCGGCACGTTCGTCTTCGACCGGAACTACCTGTTCAAGGACATGCCCGAGGCGAACGTCCTCGGCACGAGCGAGACGCTCGACGGCGCCGTCGCGTGGCTACGACGAGAAGCGCGACAAGCCGTTCCTCCTCTTCTTCCACAACTGGGCGACGCACATGCCGTACGGGATCCTCCACTCCGAGCGGACCGACTGGCTCGGGGCGAAGACCGAGGTCATCGAGGGGATCCAGAGCGACTCCGCCTCGGCTCTCGAGATGACGCGGGAGCTGTACCGCAAGGCCGTCGAGCGCCAGTCGGAGGAGCTCGTCGCGTCGATGCTCGAAGAGCTCGAGGCCCTCGGGCTGCGTGAGAACACCGTGTTCGCGTTCATCTCCGACCACGGCGAGTCGTGGGGCGAGCGCTTCCTCGACAAGCAGGACGTGAAGGGCGTCTACCACATGCACGGCGCGACGCTCTACGACGAGATCGTCCACGTCCCGCTGATCCTCTCGGCGCCTGGGCGCCTCGACCCGGCCGTGGTGACCGAGCAGGTGCGTTCGGTCGATCTCATGCCGACGCTATTCGAGCTGGCCGGCGTTCCCGCGGGCGAGATCGACGGCGAGTCCCTGCTCCACGTCGACGGCGACCGCCCGGCGGTCATCACGGGCACCGACATGGGCGCGCTCACGAAGCTCGCGGTCCGGCAGCCGCCGTGGAAGCTGATCCTCCACGTCGAGAGCGGGGAGGAGGAGGCGTACAACCTCGAGACCGACCCGCGCGAGCTCCGGAGCCTCCCGGCCGACGTCCCGCCCGACCTCCGCGCGCTCGTCTTCTCAGAGCTCGAGAGCGCCGAGCGCCGCGAGCTGACGGAGGAAGAGGAAGCGACCGTGGCGAAGCGGCTCTCCGACCTCGGTTACTTGTGATGAGCGCATGTTGTAGGAGCGAGGCATGCCTCGCCCTGCAAGCGCCGCCGCCGAACGAGGGCGACGCAAGCCTCGCCCCTACGAAGACACCATGACCAAGCTTGCCACGCTCTACGAGCGGATGTTCTTCATCCGCCGCTTCGAGGAGTCGCTCCTCGACCTCTTCTCGCAGGGGAAGCTCGTCGGCACGACGCACACGTACATCGGGCAGGAAGCGAACGGCGTCGGGATCATCGACCACCTCGACCCGGCGGTGGACACGATCTTCTCGAACCACCGCTGCCACGGGCACTACCTCGCGTTCACGGACGACGCGTTCGGGCTGCTGTGCGAGGTGATGGGGAAGGCGCCCGGCGTCTGCGGCGGCAAGGGCGGCAGCCAGCACCTGTGCAAGGGCAACTTCTATTCCAACGGCGTCCTCGGGAGCATCGTCCCGGTCGCGACGGGGATCGGGCTCGCGGAGAAGCGCAAAGGCACCGGTGCGGTCTCGACGGTCTTCCTCGGCGACGGGACGCTCGGCGAGGGCGTCACCTACGAGTCGCTGAACATGGCCTCGCTCTGGAAGCTCCCTGTCTTCTTCGTCGTCGAGAACAACCACTATGCGCAGTCGACGCCGGTCGAGCTCGAGCTCGCCGGGTCGATCGCGGCCCGTGCGGCCGCGTTCGGCGTCGAGACCGCTGAGCTCGACACGACCGACGTCGAGGAGATCCACGAGGCCGCGGGCCGTGCCGTCGCGCGCATCCGCGAGACCGGCGAGCCGTTCTTCCTCGTCCTCGACACGTACCGCTACAGCCCGCACTCGAAGGGCGACGACAACCGCGATCCCGCCGAGATCGAGAAGCGGCGCGAGCGCGATCCGCTGAAGGTCGCGGGCGAGCGGCTCGACGACGCCGAGCGGGCGCGGATCGAGGAAGCCGTTGAGCTCCGAATCGTGGAGACGATCGCGGCGGCAGAGGATGCGCCGGCCGCGACCCCGGAGGCAGCTTGAGCCAGCGCTGCGTCCAGGTCCTGAACGAGGCGCTGCACGAGATCTTCGGCGAGCACGACGACGTGATGCTGCTCGGCGAGGACGTCCTCGACCCGTACGGCGGCGCGTTCAAGGTCACGCAGGGGCTCTCCGACGCCTATCCGGACCGCGTGCTGACGACCCCGATCTCCGAGGCGTCGCTCTTCGGCGTCGCCGCCGGGATGGCCCTTCGCGGGCAGCGCCCGATCCTCGAGATCATGTTCGGCGACTTCATCGCGCTCGGGATGGACCAGGTCGTGAACGGGATCGCGAAGTTCCGCGAGATGTACGACGACCAGGTCACCGTCCCGCTCGTCGTGCGCACGCCGATGGGCGGCCGTCGCGGGTACGGGCCGACGCACAGCCAGTCGCTCGAGAAGCTCCTGCTCGGCGTCCCGAACGTCGTCGTCGTGGCGGCGAGCGAGTGCCACGACCTGCGCGGTCTCCTGACCAACGCAGTCGACGACGAGCGTCCGGTCTTCTTCATCGAGAACAAGCTCATGTACGGGCGTCCCAACCGACGGCCGGACGGAGGGCACATCGGCGAGCTCGCCGTGCGGGAGACCGGGACGCGCTACCCGGCGCTAACTTTCTCCGGCACCGATTTCTCGGAGGGCTCGGCGACGGTCGTCACCTACGGCGGAATGGTTCCGGTCGTGCTCGACGCGGTGACCGAGCTCGTCCTCGAGCACGAGATCTTCTGCGAGGTCGTCGCGCTGTCGCAGCTCTTGCCGATGGAGCTCGAGCCGGTGCTCGAGTCGGTCGCGCGGACCGGCGCTCTCGTCACGGCCGAGGAGGGAACGCTGACCGGCGGCTTCGGCGCCGAGATCGCCGCGCGCGTGCAGGAGGCGGCCTGGGGCGATCTGCGCGGCCCGGTGCAGCGGGTCGCGGCGCGCGACGGGATCATCCCGTCGGCGCGGCCGCTCGAGGACGCGATGCTCCCGAGCGCGCGGGACGTCGTCGAGGCGATCCTCGTGCTCGAAGGCGTGCGAAGCTAGCCGCCGCAATGTTGGAGATCGTCCTGACGCGCGAGGACGCGAACACCGAGTTCGCGCTCCTCGCGGAGTGGCTCGTCGAGGACCGGGCGCAGGTCGAGCTCGACCAGCCGGTGTGCGTGGTCGAGACGACGAAGGCGACGGTGGAGGTGCCGTCTCCAGGCGCCGGAACGATCGTGCAGCTCTACGACGAGGGCGTCGAGGTCGAGCTCGGGAAGACGATCGCGCGCATTGCCGAGAACGCGGAGGAGCTCGCGGAGCTCGAGCGCGACGCGGCTGCTGCCGCGGAGGAGGCGCCCGCGCCTAAGCCCTCCGCGACCGAGCAGAAGGCGACGAAGAAGGCGCTCGCGCTCGCCGAGCGCCACGGCGTCGACATCGCCGAGATCGACAAGCGCGGCTTCATCACCGAGAAGGACGTCGAGGAGCTGGTCGCGCGCCAGAAGGCCGCCGCGGCGCCCGCCGGGCCGAGCGCGCTGCTCGCCGGCCTCTCGACCGAGGGGGTCACGCTCCCGGCGTCGTTCGAGCTCGACGACGCCACCGGCCGGCTCGACGACGGATACCTCGAATCTCTGCGCACGGACCCGGACGCCTTCCGCCGGCTCTCCTCCGACGACAAGATCGCCGCGCTTCGCGAGCACGGCGCGCGAATCGGCGAACGAGTCGTTCTAGGAGAAGGCTCGCTCGTCGTCGCGCCCGCAGGTCGTCCTCGACGACGGCGTCGAGCTCGGCCCGGGCGCGACCGTCCGCTGCGAGGAGATCGTCGCCATCGGCGCGGAGACGAGCTTCGGCGCGAACCTCGAGCTCCTCTGCCGCCGCGCGTTCGTCGGCTCGAACGTCTGGGGAGGACGCAACGTCCGCTTCGGCGGCGGCGGCCATCGCGACCCCTGGGCCGTCCTCACCGTCGGCGACCTCGCGTTCGTCGGCGACGAGGCGTTCGTCAACGTCTGCCGCCCGGTGCTGATCGGGCGCGAGGTCTACCTCACGATGCGCTCGCTGATCGTGACGCACAACATCGGCCACTCCGTGCTCGAGGGCTTCGAGAACAAGTTCGCGCCCGTCGTCCTCGAGGACCGCGCGCAGATCGGGCTCGGCGTCGTCGTCTACGCGGGCTGCCGTGTGGGTGCGGAGGCGATCGTCGCCTCGAACTCGTACGTCACCGGAGACATCGCGGCGGGCTCGTTCGCGATCGGCGTTCCGGCCAAGGTCACGGGCAGCTCGAGCCACAAGCCTTCGCGCACCCGCCAGGCGGAGATCGCGCGGCGGATCGTCTCCGACCTGCAGGAGCTGCTCGCTCTGCGCGGTCACGACGTGACGCCGGTCGAGGGCGGCTTCGCCGTCAACGGCGTGCAGGTCGTCTTCCAGCCGTCGTCGGACGACCTCTGTCTCGGCACCGGCGGTCGTGCTCACGCTCGAGCACCGCGGCGCAGACCCACCTGTTGGCGTCGCCGTCCTCGATCTCCTCGAGCGCCGAGTCCACGGGTCGACGGACGCCGTCGTGCTCGACTCGGTGCGCGAGCACTGCCGCAAACGGGGTATCCGTTTCGAGCCAGGACCTTGGCGCTACAAGGGCGGCTTGATCTAGACGAATAGGGAGTAGACGCGGGTGGCGGGGCGTCGGAAGATGCGTCGCGTTAAGTGACGGACTAAACGACCGGCGAGGGGCGAGGAGTTGCGTTGAGAGCACCGCGAGCACCCCGTCACTGCGGCTTCATGACGTCACGTAGGCCCTACGTGCTTGCGTTTGTCGCGCTTTCAGCGCTCCTCGCTCTCGCCGGAAGCTCCGCTCGCCAGGCAACCGCGGCCGCGTCGCAGACGCCTCCGGTGGTGCCGGGCGAGCTGATCGTCGGCTTCGAGGGCGGTTCCTCCCAGGCGCAGCAGAACGCCGCCGTCGCGCAGGCCGGCGGAACCCGCACCGCGAGCTTCCAGCAGATCCGCGCTGTCCTCGTGCGCGTGCCCCCGTCGCTCACCGCCGTCGCCACCAAGCTTCTGCTCGGCCTTCCGCAGGTGCGCTACGTGGAGCCGAATCACGTCGTGCGGACGGTGGAGACGACGCCGAACGACCCGTCCTTCAACCAGCTCTGGGGGCTCTCGAACACGGGCCAGACCGGCGGGACCGCCGACGCGGACGTCGACGCGCCCGAGGCGTGGGACGTCTCGACCGGCAGCTCCGACGTCGTCGTCGGCGTGACCGACACGGGCGTCGACTTCTCCCATCCCGACCTCGCGCAGCAGCAGTGGGTGAATGCCGGCGAGAACTGCGGCTCGACCGACCCGGCCGCTGTCTGCGCCGATCGCTCGGACGCGGTCGACGACGACGGCAACGGCTACGTCGACGACTGGCGCGGCTGGGACTTCGTGTCCGACGACAACAACCCGTTCGACGACCACCGGCACGGCACGCACGTCGCGGGGACGATCGGCGCCGTCGGCGACAACGGGATCGGGGTCGCGGGCGTCAACTGGAACGTGAAGATCATGGCGCTCAAGTTCCTCAACTCCGCCGGATCGGGAACGACCGCGGACGCCGTCGCCGCAACGCTGTACGCCGCCGACAAGGGCGCCCACGTCTCGAGCAACTCGTGGGGCGGCGGGCCGTTCGACCAGTCCTTGCTCGACGCGATCGAGTACGGCGCGAACCGCGGGATGCTCTTCGTAGCGGCCGCGGGGAACGACGGCCGGAACAACGACACGACTCCGTTCTACCCGTCGAGCAACGCATCGGAGGCGATCGTCTCCGTCGCCGCGACGGACCACGCGGACGCGCTTGCCTTCTTCTCGAACTACGGCGCGGCGAGCGTCGACCTCGGCGCGCCCGGCGTGAACATCCTCTCGACGACGCCGGGGAACGCGTACGAGTCGTTCAGCGGCACCTCGATGGCGACTCCGCATGTGGCCGGGGTCGCGGCCCTCCTCAAGGCGCGCTATCCCGACGCTTCGCTGTACGGGCTGAAGGCGCTGCTCCTGCGCTCCGTCGATCCCGTCGCCTCGCTTGCCGGGCGGACGACGACCGGCGGCCGACTCAACGCGTTCAACGCGGTGTCCTGTGTCGACACGCCCAAGGTCTGGCTCGGCGCGCCCTCGCCCAACTTCGTGGCCGGCGTCGGCGACTCGCTCCAGGTGACCGTGCTGGGCTCGAACTGCGCAACACCCGCCGGGCTCGGGAACGTCTCCGTCACCGTGAACGGGAGCCCGGTCGCGCTGACCGCCGGCAGCCCGGACCGAGGGCTCTACCGCGGGACCTTCACAGTCCCCTCCGCGGGCCCGCTCACCGTCGTGGCATCCGTGACGGCGGGCGGCTCGACCGCGACGCACACCGTGTCGGGCTCGGCGTTCGTCAACTACACGTGCCAGGACGTCCCGTTCGCGTGGGTCGATGTCACCGCCGGGACCCGCCTCAGCGGGCGCCGGAGTCGACGACGGCTTCTCGACGCTCAACATCGGCTTCCCCGTCACGTACTTCGGCCAGACCTACACCACAGCCTACGTCTCGTCGAACGGGTTCCTCGCGCTCGGCTCGAACTCCGGCGCGAACGCCCACCTCAACGCCGCCGTCCCCAGCACTGCCGTGCCCAACGGCTTCGTCGCCCCGTTCTGGGACGACCTCAATCCCGGTGCGGGCGGCGCCGTCTATGCGGGCGTCACCGGCGCCGCTCCGAACCGGACCCTCTACATCGAGTGGTTCAACGTGCCTCACTTCTCGCTCTCCGGGAGCGGCACCGTGACAGTCGAGCTCGCGCTGAAGGAGAACGGCGACGTGAAGTTCCAGTACCTCGACACCGACTTCGGGAACTCGACCTGGAACGCGGGCGCATCCGCTACTGCCGGGGTCGAGCGTCCTGACGGCGTAGTCGGGAGGCAGGTGTCGTTCAACCAGCCGCAGCTGACGAACGGGCGCGCGGTGAGCTGTGCGCTCGGCACGCCGCCTCCTCCTCCGCCTCCGCCGCCGCAGATCACGACCACGACGTTGTCCGACGGCGAGGTCGGCCAGGCGTACTCGCAGACGCTCGCGGCGACGGGCGGCACGCCTCCCTACACGTGGTCGCTCGAGTCCGGCTCGCTTGCTCCGGGCCTGACCCTCGATGCGGCCACCGGCGTCGTCTCGGGGACGCCGACGACCGCGGGCTCGTTCCCGTTCACCGCGAAGGTGACGGACTCCGGCTCGCCCGCGCAGGCCGGCACGAAGCCGCTCTCGGTCACGGTCGCACCGGCGCCTCCGCCGCCGCTCGAGCTCACGACCACGACGCTGCCCGGCGGGCAGGTCGGCACGGCCTACGCGCAGACGCTCGCCGCGACCGGAGGCACGCCGCCGTATGCCTGGTCGCTCGACTCCGGATCGCTGCCGCCCGGCTTGAGCCTCGATCCGGCATCCGGCGTGGTGTCCGGGACGCCGACGGCAGCCGGCTCGTTCCCGTTCACGGCGAAGGTGACTGACGGCGGCACGCCGACGCAGACGGACACGCAGGAGCTCTCGGTCGCGGTCGCTCCGGCGCCTCTCGAAGTCACGACGACCAGCCTTCCGGCAGGGTCAGTCGGCGTCGCGTACTCGCAGACGCTGGCGGCGACGGGCGGGACTCCGCCGTACTCGTGGTCGCTCGCGGGCGGCGCACTCCCCGCAGGTCTGACGCTGGACGGCGCCACGGGTGTCGTCAGCGGGACCGCCGACGAACGGCGGCGTCAGTGCGTTCACGGTCGAGGTCGACGACGCGGCGACGCAGTCCGACACGCAGGCGCTTTCGATCACGGTCATGGGGCCGACTCAGGTCACCGCCTTCCCGAGCGCGACCACGCTCACGACGGGCACGCTTCGCTCCGGGAGCGCGGCGAATCTCGGTGCGAACGACGACTCGTACTTCGAGGTCAACTCCACGACCTCGGGCACGAGGACGACCGACTGGTACGGCACCTTCACCGGCGTCCCGAACTCGCTCACGACCCTCCGCGTGGCCTACACGGGGAAGAACTCGCAGTCGTGCACGCAGGTCGTATGGATCTGGCGCTGGTCGACGAGCTCGTGGAGAGAGCTGAGCCAGCGAACGGTCGGGACGACCGAGGTCGCGCTCGTGAACCTTGCGCCCAGCGGCAGCGCGGCGAACTACGTGAGCGGGTCGAGCGGAGACGGAGAGGTGCGGGTGCGCGTCCGCTGCCGGAGGTCGTCGCCGGCGTTCTTCACGAGCGCCGACCTGATGCAGATCTCGTACGTGCGCCCGTAGTTATGAGGGCTACGCCGCGGTGACGGCGGCTGCCTCGCCGTAGGGCAGCGAGGCGATGATCGAGCGCACCAGCTCCGCGTCGCCCTCCACCGTCACGCCCGTGAAGTCGCGGTCCACGACCAGACGGTAGAAACCTGCGCGATCGCAGGTGATCACTGCGTCCGGGCTCTCCGCCGGGCCGTCCTCGCCCTCGCCGCGGGAGAAGTGGGCGACCTCGGCGTCGACGCGGAACTCGAGCGTGCCCTCCAGACACGTCTGCGGTAGGGCCATCTCGAGGGCTCCGGCCAGCCAGCCGGGCTCCAGCTCCGTGTCCTCGGTGGGCGGGGGAAGCGAGCGGGCGCCCCAGTGGGCGAGCATGTGGAGTACCGGACGCAGCTCCCGGCCGTAGTCGGTCAGCTCGTACACCATGGACGCGGCGGGCGGCGGGAGCTTGCGACGAGCGATGACGCCGTGCCGCTCGAGGTCCTTCAGGCGCGCGGCGAGGATGTTCGTACCGCAGCCGGGCAGGTTGGCGTGGAGGTCCGAGTAGCGCAGCTGGTCGTGCTCGATGAGCTCTCGGACGATGAGCAGCGCCCAGCGCTCGCCCACGACGTCGAGGGCGTGTGCGATCGGGCAGTACTGGTTGTAGCTCTTCACGACGACTCGGAGTGTAGCTCCTTAACTTGTGGTACGGAAGCCCGTACTTGTGAATTGAAAGTCGATTCTGTAGGATCGAAACCGTCTAATAGCGACACGAAAGCTAAGCGAACCCAGCTAGGGGGCAGTGAATGGTTACCTCGGACCGCAGGAAATGGCTTGCTTTGGCGCTTCTCTGCGCCGTCCAGTTCATGGTCATCCTCGACGTCGCGATCGTGAACGTCGCTCTCCCGTCGATTCAGACGGATCTCGGTTTCTCCCAGCAGAACCTGCAGTGGGTGCTCAGCGCGTACGCGCTCGCCTTCGGCGGGTTCCTGCTCCTCGGCGGACGCACCGCCGACTTGCTCGGCCGGCGGCGCATCTTCTTCGCCGGGACGATCGTCTTCACGCTCGGCTCGCTGCTCTGCGGCCTCGCGTGGAGTGACGAATCGCTGATCGCCGCGAGGGCACTTCAGGGCCTCGGCGCAGCCGCGATCACGCCTGCCGCTCTCGCCATCCTCGTGACCACCTTCACCGAAGGTCGCGAGCGAAACATCGCCCTCGGCGCCTGGGGCGCGGTCGGCGGCTTCGGCGCCGCCGCAGGAGTGCTCTTCGGCGGCATCCTCACCGACCTCCTCTCGTGGGAGTGGATCTTCTTCGTCAACATCCCGGTCGGTCTCGCCGGCCTGGCGCTGACGCCGGTCCTGCTCTCCGAGAGCCGCGACCGGCGGGCTCAGAGCTTCGACGTCCCGGGCGCGGTGCTCGTGACCTCGGGCCTCTCGACGCTCGTGCTCGCAATCACGCAGGGGCGCGACTGGGGCTGGGGATCGCCGGCGACGATCGGCACGGTCGCCCTCTCCGCGGCGCTTCTCGGCGCGTTCATCGTGTGGGAGGGGCGCGTGAAGGACCCGCTGATGCCCTTCTCGATCTTCCGGCTCCGGACGCTGACCGCGTCGAACGTGGCCGGGTTCGTGCTCGGGACGGCGATGTTCGCGATGTTCCTGATGCTGACGCTGTACATGCAGCAGGTGCTCGGCTTCTCGCCGATCGAGACCGGCCTCGGGTACCTCGCGGTCGCCGGGACGGCGATCATCTGGGCGAACGTCGCCGCGGTGGCGGTCAACCGGGTCGGAGTGAAGCCCGCGCTGATCTTCGGGATGTCGCTCCTGACGATCGGGCTCGTGTACTTCACGCAGGTGTCGGTGGGCGGCTCGTACTGGGCCGACCTCTTCCCCGGCTTCCTGATCATCGGGCTCGCGATCCCGTTCGCGTTCGTGCCGATCTCGATCGCGGCGTTCGCGGGGACGCGACAGGACGAGGCGGGTCTCGCCTCGGGCCTGATGAACACCTCCCAGCAGATCGGAGGAGCGGTGGGGATCGCGATCCTCTCGACAATCGCGACCTCGACCACGAACGACGCGGTGTCGAGCGGAACGGAGTTGCCGGTCGCGCTGACCGACGGCTTCCAGGCCGCGTTCTGGACGGGCGCCGCGATCGCCTTCGCGGGCGTGCTCGTCTCGATCTTCATGGTCCGCGGGCGCGACCTCCAGCAGCAGGAGGTCGAGTCGACGGTCGGCGAGCCGCTGCCCGAAGCGGCCTAGTCGCCACAAGTACGGAGCTGCGCGGTCTCGGGCCGCGCAGCTCCGTCCAATCTCAGCCTTCGATGTTCCCGCAGGACGTGTAGGTCGCGAGATCCTCGTCGGACATGTGCAGGTTGATCGCGTAGGTCCCGCTCGTCAGTGAGTCGAGCGAGGTGGCGACGGTCGTCTCCGACGTGCCGTCGACCACGTTCGGAAGCCCGAACGCGGGCGCTGCGGTGAGGTTGTCGCAGGTGCCCTCGTGGATGTGGGCGGGCTGCGACTCCGAGATCGGGTCACCCTCGATCTCGATCGATACCAGCGTCTGCTCGCCTTCGGCGGTGAGCGTGGCGATCGCAGTCTGGCCCGAGCTCTCGAACTCGTTCAGCTGGACCGTGACCTCGCCGGAACCCTCGTCGTCGTCTCCTCCGCAGCCGGCGAGTGCTACCGCGCCGACCAGCACTGCGAACGATGCCGCGAGGACGAAGAACGTGCGCATGTGTACCTCCTCGTTGTCGAGTGCGTACCCGATACTTCGCGCGCGTTGCGCGCTCGGATCGTCACCAGCCCTTGACGTCGGGCGGGAGCTTATTGGGGGATTTTGGCGGAACGGGTCCGTCGCAGGGCTTCCGGCGCAGACCGGCGGCATGGCGCCTGTTCCGCCAAGCCCTCCTTGGACTCGGCTCAGCGGGGAGCGTCGGCCGGCGCCTCCGGCGGATCCTCCGGAGGGACGAGCTGCGTCTGGCGGACCTCCATGCGCTCGTCCTCGACGCGCTTCCGCGCCTTCGCGAGCGTCTCCTCCCGCTCACGCTCTCGCGCCGCGATCGCATCGTCGATCTCGGCGATGCGTGCCCGAAGCGACGCGACTGCGCCCTCGTCCTGGCGGTACGCGGCGTCGCCGAGCGCGGCCACGACCTCACGCCGCTCGCGGCGGAGCGGACCGAGCTCGCGGCGGATGTCGTACAGGCGGCGGCCTGCGCCGCTCCATGCGCCTGCGGAGCCGGTGGCGAAGCGCGTCCAACCCGAGACGCGGCCGACGACCGACAGCGCGGTCTTGGCCACGCCGCTCGACGGGTCGCGCTCGGCGGCTCCGTAGAAGAGGACGTAGAGCGCAGCCGAGAACGCGAGAAGCATCACTCCGAGCACCCAGCTCTGGGCGAGGAGCGAGAGCAGCGCGCCGGCGAGGAGGATCGTCGCGAGCACGAACGTGGGCAGCGGCGCGAGCACGCCGAAGAGGCGCGGCGGCGGCTGGGTGTATGCGATCTCGCCGGGCGCACCGGAGGGTGCTGCCGCGGCGTCGCCCTCGAGCGGGCTTCCGCAGTTCGGGCAGAATCGAGCGTCCTCTGCGGTGGCAAGACGGCACGAAGGACAAGTGCGGACGGCATCCGTCACGGGTTACCTCCTTTACCCGCCCCCTCTCGAACCTACACGTCTGCGACCCGGACCAGGTTAGAGCTTCCAGCGGAGCTCACCCAGGCGGCGCGACGGGGTCCGCGGGCGGGGCGGGGGGAAGGGGGCCGCCGGCGCCCGGGACCGTCGAGCAGTCCACCGTGTCGGTCGCGACCAGCTCGACCGCGTCGCGGAACGAGTCGTACGACGCCTTGTGCGTTCCGTCACGCCAGAGCACGCCCGACTGCCAGCCCGAGAGCCGGTCCTCGTCGAGCAGCTCGAAGTTGAAGAACGCGCCGACATGCGGCTGGCAGCGCGCGAGCAGGAGCGCGTCGCGGATCTGGCTCGCCTGGTCGCGCACCCACGGCTCGGCGTCCTCCGGCGCGACGGGCTGCAGGACGTAGCGGTCGGTCTCCTCGCCGCTGGTAGTAGCGGCGCTTGGCGCGTGGGATCGCGGTCTGGAAGCCGGTCTCCAGGTACCAGACCGTCGTCGTGCCTTGCCCGGGGACCGGCTGGCGCGTGCCCTCGAATGCCTGGGAGAGCGCGGTCAGGTAGCGCTCGAGATCGCCCTGGCCGACCGTGCGCGGGTCCTCGTGCTGCACCCACGGCGGCTCGGCGGCGTGGTTCGGATAGGGGTTGTGGCCGAAGGTGTCCACGATCGGGTAGCGGCGCTTGCGCTCGGCGTACACGCGACCGACGTCGCGCATGAAGCCCGCGGGGTCGTAGCGCGCGGCGGTCGTGCTGATGACGTTGACCCGGTCCTGCCGCAGCGCGTGGAGCGTCCGCCAGCAGGTCGCGAGGAGCGCCTCGTACGCCGCCGGGCCCGCGGAGCGCGGCCAGAAGTCCGGCGAGTTGGCCTCGTTCCAGATCGCCGCGTCGCGGAACGGCACGCGTGTGAAGACGTGCCGGAGGAAGCCGCAGTACTGCCTTCGGCCGGCGGCGTCGACGGGGGCCTGATCCGGGCGGCCGAAGACGGCCAGCACGACACGCTGCCCGCGCGCGACGAGCGACGCCGCGCGGTGCAGGTAGAGCCCCTGCATGCGGTTCGGCTTCACCTGCCCGAGCTTCCACGGAATCGTGATGCGAACGCCCTCGAGTCCGAGGTCGCGGTACTTCTTCACGAGCCCGTCCGGCCGCGCGAGCCACTTCACGTGGTCGTCGTCGACGCCGACGAGGAAGGTCGGAGACGGTTGCTGGGAGGTCGAGTACGAGCCCGCGCTACCGGCGACGGCCATCGCGGCGAGCAGAGCGGCGACGGCCGCAACGGGGACACTCGGCTTCAACGCGCGCGGACTCTTTCATCGCGCCCGGACGGAAATCAATGGTCTTTATGAAAGTCTCATCGCGCGCTTTACAACGGCAAGAGAGCCGCCGCGAAACGGGTCGCGGCGGCTCTCCGATGAGGCGCGCTACTTGAGGTTGTTCGCCTTCAGGAAGGCGTCGGCCACCTTCGCGGCCGGCTTCTTGTCGACGCCGACGGCCTTGTTCATGGCCTGCATGGCCCTGACCGTCAGGAGCCTCGTCACCCTGTTGATCGTCGAGGTGAACTTGGCGCCGTTGCTCCTCGACGAGGTCACGGTCGACGACCGGCGCGACGTGCTGGAACCCGAACATGTTCTTCGGGTCGCGCAGCTGCACGTACTTGCTCGTGAGCAGCTGCGGGTCGGTCGTGAACACGTCAGCCGCGAGGACGTCGCCCTGGTCGAGCAGCTGGTACGCCGAGATCCCGGCGAGCGGGACGAAGTCGAAGCCCCTCACGCCGTACTGCCTGCCGATCGGGCCGGTCCACCGCGTTTCCCACTCGGGGAAGCCTGCGATCGTCAGGTCGGGCACCTTCCTCAGGTCGGCGAGCGTCCTGAGCCCGTACTGCCTCGCCGTCGCCCGCGTCACCGCGATGACGTCGCGGTCCTGGAACGGCGTCTGCCGCAGCAGCGTCTGCCCCCGCCGCTCGTACAGCCTCTTCGCGAGGGCGTACGTCCCGACGGCGGTCTTCGGGAGGCTCTTCCGCTTGAAGGTGACCGAGAGCATGATCCCGGTGTACTCGGGATACAGGGTCACCTGATTCGAGCGGAGCGCCTTGTCGATCAGCTCGGTCGAGCCGATGTTCTCCTTGTACTGCACCTCGAAGCCCTGGGCGATCAGGGCCTGCCGGTAGAGCTGTCCGAGCACGTACTGCTCGGGGAAGTTCTTTGCGCCGACGATGATCGGTGTCGCCTGGCTTTCCGCGGCCGGTGCCGCGGCGGCCCCACCTAGGACAATCGCTACCCCCAGCGCTATCGAGAACGCCGCTTTGGCGGCCCGACGGTTGTGCTTCCGGATCACTGCGTTCCCCCCTTTCAGGAGAGGTAGGAGAGTGGCCCTGGACCGCCGACACCTTAGATGCCTAGCGGTGGGTCACTCCAGTGACGACGTCCGGCTCCAACGTCGAGCCGGTCCTGCGTAGTCCCGCGGGCGTGAGAGCTCGTTGCACGAGGCCGAGGCCGAAGTCGGCGGCGAGGGCGAGAACCGAGACGCAAATCGCGGCGCCGACGACCCCCTCGATGTCGTATGCGGCCTGGTTCACGATGATGTCTCCGAGCCCTCCGCCGCCCGCGATGGCGGCGATCGTCGCGGTCGCGACGACGAACACCGCGCTCGTGCGGATGCCCGCGAAGATCAGCGGGAGCGCGAGTGGCAGCTCGACCTTCCGCGCGATCTGCCACCCGGTCATGCCCATGCCGCGGGCGCTCTCGACGACGTCGGTCTCCACGCCGTCGATCGCCACGTAGGCATTGGTCAGGATCGGCGGGACGGCGAGCACGACCAACGCGACCGTCACGTTCGTGAAGCCGATGCCGAGGAACGCGAGCCCGAGCGCGATGACGGCGAGGCTCGGGAGCGCACGCAGGACGTTCGAGAGGTTGATCGCCACGAACGAACCGCGATGGAGGTGGCCGAGGAGGATCCCGAGCGGGAGCGCGATGAGGATCGCGACGACCATCGCCACCACCGACAGCTGCAGGTGCTCCCAGGTCTTCTCGAGAATCAGGCGCCACTCGTCGACGATGAAGCCGAACGCGTCGACGAAGACGTCGAGGTCGTCGAGAACGCCGAGCATCATGCCGTCCTCCGAGCCCGCGCCCACGGCGTGAGCGCGCGCTGGGCCAGCACGAGGAGCCCGTCCGCGAGGAGCGCAAGCCCCACCGCGAGCCCGCCTGCGACGATGATCTCCGTCTTGAAGGCCTCGCGCAGCGCGAGGAAGATCGGGTAGCCGAGTCCCTCCGGGATGACGAACGCGGCGACGGTGGCGAGCGCGATCGTCGAGACGACCGCGACGCGGAGCCCCGCGAAGATCGCCGGCACCGCGAGCGGGAGCTCAACGCGCCAGAGCGTCTGCCGCCGCGTGTAACCCATCCCGCGAGCCGCCTCCAGCACATCCGCCGGTACGCCGCGCAGCCCCTCGAGGATGTTCCGGTACAGGATCAGGAGCGTGTAGCCGACGAGCGCGACCTCGACCGTCGTGACCGTGAGGCCCGTTATCGGCACGAGGAGCTGGAAGAGCGCGAGGCTGGGGATCGTGTAGACGACCGCCGAGAACGTGAGGAACGGCGACTCGAGGCGCCGGTAGCGGTAGGTGATGAGGGCGGCCGCGAATGCGATCACGAACCCGACGGCGACGGCGATCAGGGTCAGCTTGATGTGCTCGATCAGCGCCGGCTCGATCACGGTCGACCAGTTGTCGCGCACCCAGTCGGGGCAGAAGAGCCGGTTCTCCGTGACGCAGTCGCTCCCCTCGCCGAAGTCCGGGATCACCGGCTCCGGCTGGGCGAGCGAGCGTCGGCGGTGGGGTCATCGTCTCGATCTCGGCGAGCACGTCGAGGGTGACGACGCCGCGCGGGTCGGCCGCCGTCGTCGACGACGACGAGCGACCTCGAGCCGCTCGTGATCATGAGCGAGAGCGCGTCGCGTAGGGTCGTCGAGCCCGGCTGCGGTCGGTCCGCGAGAGCCGTCGAGGGGCGCAAGCTCGATCTCGTCGAGGCGCTTCAACGAGAGCAGCTTCAGGCCGCGGTCGGCGCCGATGAAACGCTCGACGAACTCATCCGCGGGGCGCGAGAGGATCGCTTCCGGCGTGTCGTACTGCGCGAGAACGCCGCCCTCGCGGAGGATCGCGATCCGGTCGGCGAGGAGGATCGCCTCGTCGATGTCGTGCGTGACGAAGATGATCGTCTTCCGCACCTCGTTCTGGATGCGCAGCAGCTCGTGCTGGAGGCGCTTCCGCGTGATCGGGTCGACGGCGCCGAACGGCTCGTCCATGAGCATCGCCGGCGGGTCCGACGCAAGCGCGCGGGCGAGGCCGACCCGCTGGCGTTCGCCGCCGGAGAGCTGAGCGGGAAAGCGGTCGCGGTAGTCCACGGCGGGCAGGTCGACGAGGTCGAGAAGCTCGTCGGCGCGCGCCCGGATCCGCTCTTTCGGCCAGCCGAGGAGGCGCGGGACGGTCGCGACGTTGTCGGCGACAGTCATGTGCGGGAAGAGCCCGACCTGCTGGATGACGTAGCCGATCCCGCGCCGGAGCTCGGTCAGGTCGAGCGCACGGACGCTCTGCTCGCCGATGCGGATGTCGCCCTCGGTGATGGTGATGAGCCGGTTGACCATCTTCATCGCCGTGGTCTTGCCGGCGCCCGACGGGCCGACGAGGCAGCAGATCGCGCCGGCCGGAATCGTGAGCGTGAGGTCGTGCACCGCCGGCTCGGGGCGGCCCGGATAACGCTTCGTCACGTGGTCGAAGACGATCTCGGCGGCCGCGCCGCTCACAATGGCAAGCCTACAAAGCGCTGGACTTCGCGCGACGCGCGGTGCAAGATCCGCGCGTGGGCGGGGCAGCGGGGCGGCTGACCGTCGACGCACTGTACGCGCGTGCGGCGGCGCGGATCGATCGACTCGAGCCGGCGGCGGCGCTGGCGGCGATCGAGGACGGCGCGATGCTGGTCGACATCCGCTCGGACTCGGAGCGTGAGCGCGACGGCATCGTTCCCGGCTCACTCCATCTGCCCCGGACGGTGCTCGAGTGGCGCCTCGATCCGGCCAGCAGGTGGCGGAGCCCATACGCACCCAGCCCCGACGCACGAATCGTCCTCATCTGCGACCACGGCTTCTCATCCGTGCTGGCGGCGGCGACACTCGTCGACCTCGGCTTCGCGCGCGCTGGCGACGTCGTGGGAGGGCTCGCCGCGTGGCGCGAGGCGGGACTCCCCGTTGCGACCGCGCCGCCTCGCCACGGACCGCGCGAGTTCGCGGGGATGAGTCCGCCCGATCCCTAGCCGACGCCAGCCAGACGCGCAACCGTAGGTTGCGGGTTGTGCTAGGATCCGCAACCAGTAGTTGCACATCGACTGGGAGGTGACGGCATGACTGTTCCCGAGAAGATCGAGCACGACGTCCTCGTCGACGCGCCCGTCGAGCGCGTCTGGGAGGTGATCACGGAGCCCGAGCACATCGGCGCGTGGTTCGGTGACGCGGCGGAAGTCGACCTGCGTCCCGGAGGCGCGATGACGCTCACGTGGAAGGAGCACGGATCGATCGTCGGCCGGGTCGAGAACGTCGAGCCGCCGACCCTGTTCTCGTTCCGGTGGGCGCGCCCGATGGGCGCTGAGCCGCGCGAGGGCAACTCCACGCTCGTCGAGTTCAGCCTCTCCGCCGAGGGGGAGGGGACACGGGTGCGCGTCGTCGAGAGCGGCTTCCCGAGCCTGGAGGGCGACGAGCAGTCGAAGTACGCAGCCCAGAACAACGAGGGCTGGAAGATGGAGCTCGAGGACCTGCGGCGTTACGTCGTCGACCTGGCGGGCGTTCCGAGCTCGGGGTGAGCGAGCCGGACGCACTGTGGGCAGCCGTCGCCGATCCGACTCGGCGGCGGCTGCTCGACCTCCTCCTCGAGCGAGGCCAGGCGACCGCGACCTCGCTCGCCCTGGAGCTGCCCGTCTCGCGCCAGGCGGTGGCGAAGCACCTCGCGGTCCTCGACCGCAACGGCCTCGTCGACGGGACGCGCGAGGGCCGCGAGGTGCGCTACACGGTCCGGCCGGAGCGGCTGGAGGAGGCGCGCCGGCGGATGGCGGAGGTCGCGGCGGAGTGGGAGACGCGGCTCGACGCGATCAAGCGGATCGCCGAGGCCGAAGGACGCGCCGTAGGGGCGAGGCTTGCCTCGCCCTGTCGACTTCGAGTGCCGTGGCACCGGAGGGCGAGCCAAGGCTCGCCCCTACGCGCTGATCCCGGCGAGCACCTGATCCGCCAGGCGCGCGACGAACGCGTCGTCGAGCGGCTCGCCGCTGAGGAGCAGCCGGTAGAAGACGGCGCCGTGCAGCTCGTCCACCGCGAGCTCGAGATCCGCGTCCGCGCGGATCTCGCCTCGCTCGCGGCCGCGCTCGAGCGCCGCGAGCATCGCCTCGCGCCGCGCGGGGACGACGTCGCGATGGAAGCCCTCGGCGAGATCCCCGTCGTGCGGTAGCTCGGCGACGAGGCCGGCGACGACGGCGCCGCCGGTCGGCTGCGCGAGCACGTCGATGAGCCACCGGAGCAGAGCGCGCACGTCCTCGCGCGTCGAGCCGGCCGGCTCCGGCTGGACCACGGCGTCCTCGCCCGCGAGGTACGCCTCGAGGACGAGGGCCGCCTTCGAGGGCCACCAGCGGTAGATCGTCTGCTTCCCGACCCCGGCGCGCGCGGCGATACCCTCGATCGAGACGGCCGGGTAGCCGCGCTCGACGAGGAGCTGCTGCGTCGCCTCGAGGATCGCGCGATGCGAGCGCTCGCTGCGGCGGCGTCCTGCTCGCTCGGTGGGCATGAGGTGCCATGCTACCTTCTAGACGAGACGTATCGTCTCGGAAGACGGAAGGGAGGTCGGGATGCAGCTGAGCACGTTCGTCGGCCTGCGCGGCCCGCTCGTTCTCGCGACCCTCTGCGCGATCCCGATCGCCCTCTGGGCGGGGTCGGCCCCGCTCGACAGCCGCTTCGACGGCGACTTCCGAACGCTGACCAGCCTGGCCGTGCTCTGCGCCCTCGCCGGAACGTCGGCGTTCGCGCTCAACCTCGTGCTCGGTGCGCGGCTGCGCCCGGTCGAGCGGCTCTTCGGCGGGCTCGAGCAGATGTACAAGGTGCACCGCGCGAACGGGCAGATCGCGTTCCTCCTCCTGCTCGGCCACGTCGTGCTCATCCTCGCGAGCCGCGCGACGATCTCGGGTGACGCGGCGCTCGACCTCCTCCTGCCGCGATCGGGGTGGACGGTGTTCGCAGGCGTGCTCGCGTTCGCGGGGATGCTCGTCGCGATCGTGGTCACGCTCTTCGTCCGCGTCGGCCACGAGCTCTTCGTGTACGTGCAGCGCTCGTTCGGGATCGTCTTCCTCGGGGCGACGTACCACGTCTTCACGACGAACGGCGCGCTCGAGGAGTCGCGTGAGCTGAACCTCTACATGGCCGCTATCGCCACGGTCGGGATCGCCGCGTTCGTCTACCGGTCCGTGCTCGGGAACCTTCTCGTCCGCCGGCGCAAGTACCGCGTCGCCGCCGTGAACAGGCTCGACGACTTCGTGACCGAGGTAGTGATGGAGCCGCGCGACCGTCCGCTCATGTTCGCTCCGGGGCAGTTCCTCTTCGTCAACTTCCGCGAGCCGTTCAGCGAGCAGTTCCCGCCGTTCCTGAGGAACCAGTTCCACCCGTTCTCGATCACATCGGCTCCCGACGAGAAGACGCTGCGGATCACGGTCAAGGCGGTCGGCGACTACACCCGTGCCTTGCGCTCGCTCGAGCCTGGGGCGGACGCGATCGTCGAAGGCCCGTACGGCGCCTTCTCGAGCGATGTGCCGAACGACCGCCAGATCTGGATCGCGGGCGGCATCGGGGTCACGCCGTTCCTGAGCATGGCGCGGAGCTTGAATGGGATCCGGCGCGACATCGACTTCTACTACTGCGTCGAGCACGCGCCGGAGGCGCACTTCCTCGACGAGCTGCGCGCGGTCGCGAGCGGACGGGAGGACTTTCGGGTCACCGTCGTGCCGCGCGATACGGACGGCTTCCTGACCGCGGAGCGTCTGGCTCGTGAGCAAGAGGACCTCCGCTCGGCGGACGTTCTCGTCTGCGGCCCGCCGGCGATGATCGAGAGCCTGCGCTCGCAGCTGCGGGATCGTGGGCTGCCGCGCGAGCGCTTTCACGCCGAGGAGTTCGGGTTCGCCAAGATCGGTCGGCCGCGCGAGCCGCAGGACGAGGTCTCGATCTCCGCGCTCAGGTCCGACCCGAAGCTGCTGGCGTCGCTCGCCGCGGTCGCCTTCGCCGGGCCGGCGCTGGCGATCGCCGTCCTGGTCGGCTCCTACCTGATCGCGAGGGCAGGATGAGCGCTCGGGCGGACGAGCACCGGGCGGACGAGCACCGTGCGGCGGCGAGCGTGCTCGTCATCGGGACGGGCGCGGCGGGCTTGCGCGCGGCCATCGAGCTCGCCGAGCTCGGAGTGCAGGTGCTCTGCGTCGGCAAGCGCCGCCGCGACGACGCGCACACCGTCCTCGCCTCGGGCGGGATCAACGCCGCGCTCGGGACGATGGATCCCGAGGACAGCTGGGAGCAGCACGCCGCGGACACACTGCGCGAGGGGTACTGGCTCTCCGACCCGGCGAGCGTCGAGCTCCTGTGCCGCGAGGCGCCGAGCGCGATCGAGGATCTCGTTCGCTGGGGAGCTCGGTTCGAACGCGAGAGCGACGGGCGGCTGACGCAGCGCTTCTTCGGCGCTCATCGCTGGCGGCGGACCTGTTTCGCAGGGGACTACACCGGGCGCGAGATCCAGCGCACTCTCGTCCGGCGGGCGCTCGAGGTCGGTGTCGAGATGCGCGACGACCTCTACGTCACGCGCCTGCTCGTCCACGACGGGCGCGTCTTCGGCGCGTACGGCTTCGACGTGGACGACGGCTCGAGGTCGGTCGTCTTCGCCGATGCGGTCGTGCTCGCCGCGGGCGGCCACACGCGCATCTGGCGCCGCTCGTCCTCGCGCCGCGACGAGAACACGGGCGACGCGATGCGGCTCGCCGCCGAGGCGGGATGCCGCCTGCGCGACATGGAGCTCGTCCAGTTCCACCCGACTGGCATGGTCTTCCCGGAGGAGTCCGCGGGCACGCTCGTCACCGAGGCGGTCCGGGGCGAGGGCGGGATCCTGCGGAACGCGGAGCGGCGAGCGCTTCATGGAGCGCTACGACCCCGAGCGGCTCGAGCTCTCGGCGCGCGACCGGGTCGCCCTCGCGAACTACACCGAGATCGTCGAGGGTCGCGGCACCGAGCACGGCGGAGTCCTCCTCGACGTCTCGCATCTCGACCGCGAGCTGATCCTGCGCCGGCTGCCGCGGATGTACCGGCAGTTCGTCGACATCGCGATGCTCGACATCACGACGACGCCGATGGAGGTCGCGCCGACCGCCCACTACTCGATGGGCGGCGTGCTCGTCGATCCCGAGACGCACGCGACCGACGTCGCGGGGCTCTTCGCCGTCGGCGAGTGCGCGACGGGCGTCCACGGCGCGAACCGGCTCGGAGGGAACTCGCTCGCGGAGTGCCTCGTGTTCGGGCGTGTGGTGGGTCGCGAGGCGGCGCGCTGGTCGGCCGAGCTCGATGTCCACGTGCGGGATCGAGCGGCGATCGACGCGGCTCGCGAGGAGGTCGACGAAGCGCTCGGGCGGCGGGGAGACGAGTTCGCGCGCCCGCTCCAGCGGGCGCTGCGAGACCTCATGTCGGAGCGCTGCGGGGTCGTGCGCTCGGAGGACGGCCTGCGCGACGGGCTCGAGCGCCTGGACGAGCTCGAGGATCGTGCCCAGGGCCTCGAGGTTCGCCCGGACATCGCGGGCTTCGCCGACCTCGCGCATGCGTTCGACCTGCGCGGCTCGCTCCTGGCGGCGCGGGCGACGATCGACTGCGCGCTCGAGCGGCGGGAGACGCGCGGGGCTCACAACCGCGCCGACTTCCCCGAGCAGGATCCCGAGCTGCGGGTGAACCTCACCTGGACGCTCGGCGGCCGCATCGAGCGGGAGCCGGTCGCGGCACCGTCGGCGGCGGTCGCCGCGCTGGCGGGAGAGCCCGAGCCGGAGGTCGAAGGCCGCCTGCTGGAGTAGGGCGAGGCTTGGTCTTAGGGGCGAGGCTTGCCTCGCCCTAGTCGGTCCACCAGCCCTGCGTCATCTCGGCGTCGCCGAAGCCGGCGTTCGGCGCGCCGAAGAGAAGCACCTCGATGCCGTCAGGCCCGCCCTCGAGGTTTCGCATCGTCTCCGGCGGAATGCGCACGGCGTCCCACTGCCGGAGCTCGACCACCTCGTCGTCCAGCTTGACCCGGCCGGCGCCGCCGACGACGACGTAGACCTCCTCCTGCTCCTTGTGCGTGTGCCCGAACGGCACTCGCTCGCCGGGCGCGAGGCGGAGGTAGCTGACGCCCGAGTTCTGGAGCCCGAGCGGCTCGCGCGCGAAGCGCGTCTCGAGCGCCGGCGAGAGCCCGAACTTCGTCGCCGAGTCCTCGACGTCGTCCTTCAGGTTCTTGAGCGTGTAGCCGGCCATCGGGCGATTCTAGGCCCTCCCTGTGGACACATTGGCGTTCAATTGCAGCGCTTACAGGGTCAGACCCTGTTAGCGACGGGATGCGCGGAACGGGATCTGTGCAGCTCTTCCGCGTGATGAGAGGACGGCCCAGACACGTCCCGCTGGGAGCGATTGGCGCGGAATTGTGACCCTTACAGGGTCAGACCCTGACCGACTGGGACCTGTCCTGGCCAACGGTACTGCGACCCGGGCGCGCGGGTTTCCGGCATAACTGAGTCGTCGTCGGACGTTGAGGAGGGGAATGGCGAACGAGCTCGCGATCGAGGCTGCCGGACTGCGGAAGAGCTACGGCGATGTGGAGGCGCTCCGCGGAGTCGACCTCTCCGTCGAGTCCGGGCGGGTCTACGGGCTGCTCGGGCCGAACGGCGCCGGCAAGACGACCATCGTCCGCATCCTGACCACGCTGCTCGCCCCAGATGCCGGGAGCGCGCGCGTCGCAGGGCATGACGTTCTCAGCGAGGGCGGACAGGTGCGGGAGCGCATCGGGCTCGCGGGCCAGTACGCGGCGGTCGACGAGAACCTGACCGGGTTCGAGAACCTGGAGATGGTCGGGAAGCTGTACCACCTCGGCGGCCGCGCCTCGCGCGAGCGCGCAGACGAGCTGCTCGCCGTCTTCGATCTCACCGAAGCGGGCGGGCGCCTGGTGCGTACCTACTCGGGAGGCATGCGACGCCGCCTCGACCTTGCGGCCGCGCTCGTTGCGCGTCCGCCGGTCCTCTTCCTCGACGAGCCGACGACCGGCCTCGACATCCGCAGCCGGATCGGGCTCTGGGACGCGATCGAGGCGCTCGTCGCCGAGGGAACGACGGTGCTCCTGACCACGCAGTACCTCGACGAAGCCGATCGTCTGGCCGAGCGCATCGCCGTGATCGACCACGGGCTCGTCATCGCGGAAGGGACGTCTGACGAGCTCAAGGCGCAGGTCGGCGGCGACCGCCTCGAGGTCCGCCTCGACGATCCCGCGAACGGTGACGCGGCCCTCGTCGCGCTGTCGCAGCTCTCGGACTGCCGCCCGTCGCTCGACCGCGAAGGAACGGTTCGGCTCCTCCTCAAGCACGAGCCGGGCGAGATCGCCGGCGCGGTTCGGCTCCTCGACGACGCCGGGATCGGGATCAACGACATCGGGGTCCTGCGCCCGACGCTCGACGACGTCTTCCTGACGCTGACCGGGCACGCCGCCGAGCCTTCCGAGGACGAAGCGGCCGAGCCGGTCGCGGAGCTGGCGGGGCGGCGATGAGCAGCGTCTCCTACGCCGTGTCCGACACGCTCGTGCTCGCGAAGCGGAGTCTCTTCCGGATCCGCCGCCAGCCCGACCTCCTGGTCGGCTACACGATCCAGCCGATCATGTTCGTGCTGCTGTTCGCGTACGTCTTCGGCGGCGCGATCGAGACGCCGGGCTTCGAGGACTACACCGACTTCCTGCTCCCCGGGATCATCGTGCAGTCGATGGTCTTCGGCGGGTTCGTGACCGCGCTCGGGCTGTCCGAGGACGTCAAGAAGGGGCTGATCGACCGCTTCCGCTCGCTGCCGATGTGGACGCCCGCGGTCGTCACCGGGCGGATCATCGCGGACGTAGGAACGAACGCCATCCAGCTCGCGATCCTGTTCGCCGTCGGGTTCGTCATCGGCTTCCGTTTCTCCTCGAGCGCGCCGGAGGTGCTCGCGGGGATCCTGCTGCTCTTCCTCATCGGCTACGCGTTCTCGTGGGTGTTCGCGTTCCTCGGGCTCACCGCGTCCTCGCCCGAGGCGGCGAACGCGTACGGGTTCACGATCCTCTTCCCGCTCACGTTCATCTCCTCCGCGTTCGTGCCGGTCGAGTCGATGCCGGACTGGCTCGAGCCGTTCGCGGAGCACAACCCGTTCACGACGATGGTCGATGCCGCGCGTGCGCTCTTCCTCGGCACGCCCGCCGGGAACGACGTCTGGCTCGCGGTCGTCTGGTGCTTCGCGATCATCGCGGTCTTCGCGCCGCTGTCCGTGTGGCGCTACCGGCGCACGGTCACGCGCTGAGCTCTCGCGTTCGCTCGGCGCTCCTCGGGCTCGCGATCGGGCTCGCGCTCGCCGACTCGTCGATCGTCACGCTCGCGCTCCCGGATGTGCTTCGCGAGTTCGACGTGGGCGTGACGACGGTCGCGTGGGTGCTGACGTCGTTCAACCTCGTGCTCGCGCTCGTCGCGCTGCCGGCGGCCTACGTCTCGCGGCGGCGTCCCAGGGAGGCGTTCGTCGCCGGCACGGCGCTCTTTGCAGGCGCGTCGCTCGCCTGCGGCCTCGCGCCGACCTTCGAGGTGCTCGTCGGCGCGCGCTGCGTCCAGGCGATCGGCGCCGCATTGCTCGTGACCGCGGCGCTGGCCGTCCTGACCGGGGTTCGTGGGAGACGAGGACCGCGCGGTCGCGCTCTGGGTCGCGGCAGGTGTTCTCGGCGCCGCGCTCGGTCCCGCGGCCGGAGGCATCCTCACCGAGCTCCTCGGCTGGCAGTCGATCTTCCTCGCGCAGGTGCCGCTCGCGCTCGTCCCGCTCATCGCGCTGCGCGGCGTCGCCGTCGTCCCGAGCCGGGGGAGAGCCGGCCGGCCGCGCCTGCGTGCAAATGCAGCGCTGCTCCTGCTCTCCGGTGGGCTCGTCGGCGCGCTCTTCCTCCTCGTTCTCCTGCTCGTCGAGGGGTGGGGGCTGTCGCCGGCCGCGGCCGGCGTCGTCGTCACCGTCGATGCCGATCGCCGCGATCGTGGCCGGTCGCCGACGCGGCGACGCTGCCGATCGCGGGAGGCGTGCTCCTCGTCGCCGGTGGGCTCGCGGCGCTCGCCTTCCTCCCTCGCGCAGGCTGGGCGTGGACGATCCCTCCGCAGCTCCTCGTCGGCGCCGGGCTCGGGATCTCGCTCGCCGCGCTGACGGAACGCGCTCTCGGCGACCGTCGCGACCGCGTCGTTCACGGGGGCTGGACGCTCGCGTCGCGCCACGCGGGCGTAGTCGTCGGCCTGATCCTGCTCGCGCCGGTGCTCACGGATGCGCTCGAGAGGAACCGCGACGAGGCGGTGCGCGCGGGCACCGCGGTCGTGCTCGACAGCCGGATTCCGGCGCTCGGGAAGCTGCGGCTGGCGCAGGACGTGCTCGTCGAGGTGGACGTCGCGGAGCGGAACGGCGAGCTGCCGCGCGTCGACGCCGTCTTCGAAGACCAGCCGGACGACGAGGAGTACCGCGAGCTGGCGGCCGCGCTCCAGGAGCAGCTCGACCGAGCCGTGACCGCTGCGTTCTCGCGGCCGTTCCTGCTGGCTGCCGCGCTCGCGCTCGCCGCACTCCTGCCCCTCGCGGTCGCCCGCAGATCCCGCGCGCCGCTCACACGGAGAAGCCTTCTCGCAGCGCCGGTCGCGGTCGCCGCCGTGCTCCTGCCGTATCTCGCGCTCGGCGGCGCCTCCTACGAGCCGACACCGGTCGCGGATCCGTGCGTCGCGCGCGACTGGCGCGACCCGGGCGGGCTCCAGGCCGTGCTCGAGCAGATCGCGCTCTCGACGGTCGACGGGGCGGCGTGCGAGCTCGGCGTCTCGCGCGAGGACCTGGTGCTCGCGCTCCGCGATGAGGAGTCGCTAGAGGCTTTCGCCGAGGAGAACGGCATCTCGCGCGCGGACGCCGAGCGCGCCGTCGAGGACGGTCTCGATCGCGCGATCCAGGACGCGCGCGATGCGGACGCGCTCTCGGGCTTCTTCGCTTCGCTGATCGTCCGCGCTGTCGACGCGGTTCCGCCGTGGCTTCTGCTCGACGCGCTCGACGACGCCCGCGGCATCTTGCCCTAGCCAAGAGCGCCGTCTCACCGTACGCTTGCGCGGGGCGGATGCGGTGATCGGGGCTGAGACAAAGCGAGTCGGCGGATTGCGCGCGCTCTTGGCGCTCGCGGTCTCGATCTGCGCGCTCGTGCTGTCAGGCGCCGGTGCGCAGGCCTCGTCGGAGCAGGGAGACGGCTTCGTCCGGCTCGTGTTCGACAGCACGGATATCGACTCGCTCGACCCTGCGCTCTCGTACACCGGCTCGACGGGCGTTCTGCTCGACACGACGTGCGCCCGGCTCGTGAGCGACGGGCCGGAGGTTGCGGCTCGCCTGCCGAGGGTCTCGCGCGACCGCAGGACGTTCCACTTCACGCTCCGCAGCGGCTTTCGTTTCAGCGACGGCGCGCCCGTCCAGGCGAGCGCCTTCGCGCGGGCGATCGACCGCACCCTTGCGCCCCAGATGAAGTCGCCCTGGGCCGCATATACGAGTGACATCGTGGGCGCTGATGCCGTCCTCGCAGGGAAGACGGAGCACGCCTCCGGGGTCGTCGCCCGCGGGAGCTCGCTCACGATCAGGCTGAAGCGGCCGACGCCGGACTTCCTCGCGCGCACCGGGTTCATGTGCGCCGTGCCGCCAGACCTTCCGGCGGACCGCGAGGGAAACGTCGCCTTCCCTGCCGCCGGGCCGTACTACGTCGCCGAGTACCGCCCCGGCGAGCGGGCCGTCATTCGGCGGAATCCCTACTACGGCGGCAAGCGGCCGCAGCGGGTCGAGGGCTTCACGGTCGACATCGCTGCCATCTCACACGACGAGGTCGTGGATCGCATCGAGCGGGGCGAGGCCGACTGGGGCTGGGCGACCGCCCCGGTGCTCGTCGACGCGGCTCGCGGTCTCGTGCGGAAGTACGGGGTGAACAGATCGCGCTTCTTCGTCAAGCCGGGATTCATCTTCCGTGGCTTCGCGCTCAACACGTCCCGCCCGCTGTTCGCCGACAACCCGAAGCTGAGACGAGCGGTCAACTTCGCGATCGATCGCGCCGCGCTCCGCCGAGCAGGCGGAGGCGCCCTCGAGAGCCGGCTCACGGATCAGTACCTGCCTCCCGGGATGGCGGGCTTCAAAGATGTCCAGATCTATCGGCTCGAGGGCCCAGACCTCCGGCGGGCGCGAGCGCTTGCGCGCGGGAACACCCGCGACGGGAAGGCCGTGCTCTACACGCTCAACACGCCACCGATGCTCGCGTTCGCGCAGACGATCCGCCAGAACCTCGCGAAGATCGGGCTCGACGTGCAGATCAAGGGCGTCCCGCGGCCGGCGTACTTCGGCAGGCTCGGCGCGACCGGGCCGTACGACATCGGCTTCGCGCCGTGGCTCACCGACTACGACGACCCGTACGCGGTTCTGAACGTGCTCTTCGACGGGCGCTTCGTCGGGAGCACGAACTGGTCTCGCCTCGACTCGCCCGAGTACAACCGCCTGCTCAGGCGCACGTCGCTGCTTCAGGGCGCCGCGCGCTACCGGGCGTACGGGAGCCTCGACGTCAAGCTCGCGCGTGAAGCGTCGCCGGTCGTCGCGATCGACTATCTGAACGAGGCAACGTTCGTCTCGGAACGTCTCGGCTGCGTCCGGCTCATACCGCACCTGGACCTGGCGGCCGTATGCCTCGACAGCTAGCGGTCAGGGCGCCTGCGCGGTGACCCAGACGAGGCCGGCGCCGAAGGCGATCCCGGCGGGGACGTTCTCCACGTCGATCGTGCGGTCGACCTCGTTCTCCGCCGGGTCGATGCGGGACACCGTCCGGTCGGCGGCGTTCGCGACCCAGACGGCGCCGGCGCCGACGGCCACAGCGGCGGGTTCGTCGCCCACTTCGATCGTGATCGAGGAGCCCGCGCGCGGGTCGATTCGCGTCGACGGTGTCGTCACCTCGGTTCGCGACCCAGATGGAGCCCTCCCCGAACGCGAGCGCGCTCGGGCGACGGCCGACCGTGACGGGCCGGAGCGGGCCTTCCTCGAAGGTCGTCGGATCGAAGAGGTCGACTGACGCCCCGCCGGAGTTCGCGACCCACACGCCCTCGGGGCTGACGACGACCGCCGAAGGCGTGAACCCGGCGAGCGCGGTTCCGTCGAGGCGAACGGGACCGGGATCGATCCGCGCGAGCGTCGAGTCGCCGAACACGGCCCATACGTAGCCGGCGCCGATCGCGACGCTTCCCGTCGGAGAGCCGTGCGGTGTGTCGGCGACATCGAGCGAGTGCGTGAGCTCCGTGAACGTGGATTCGATACGCGAGAGATCTCCGGTCAGCCCGTGCGCGACCCAGACCGCGCCGTCGCCGACCGCGAGGCCCGTCGGCGTCGCGTTGTCGATCGAGACCGTCTCGGTTGCCGTGCGCTGCACGGGATCGATCCGTGTGAGATTTCGGTCGCCGAGGTTCCCGACCCACAACGAGCCTGCGCCATACGCAACCGGGCCCGGACGGACCCCGACCGGGATCGCGGCCACGATCTCGCCGCCCGACGGTTCGATCGCGCCGACGTAGTTCGGCGGGATCCCGGGCAGGCCGCTGGACGCGTCGCGGAGCACGAGGAACCCGTAGACGGCGAGGAGGGCGACGACGAGCGCCGCGGCTATGAGCAACACGCTCCGTCGCCTCGCCGCGGGTGGCTCAGCGTCGGGCTCGGGCCGCGCCGGCGCTCCGAGCGACTCGTCCTGGTTGAGGATCGCGCGCTCGAGCTCTCGTAGCGCGGGGCCCGGCTCGATACCGAGCTCCTCGTCGAGTGCGAGCCGGGCGCGCCGATACGCCTCCAGCGCGTCCGCCTGGCGGCCCGAGCGGTAGAGCGCGAGCATCAGCAGTGCATACGGGCGCTCCCGCAGCGGATGCTGCTGGACGAGCGTCTCCAGCTCGGGAACGACGCTTGCGTGCCGGCCGAGCGCGAGCTCCGAGTCGATCCGCTTCTCGATCGCCGTGATGCGGAGCGCCTCGAGCCGCGCGACCTCGCTCTGTGCGAACGGCTCGTACGCGAACTGGGACAGCGGCTGCCCGCGCCAGAGGGCGAGCGCGGCGGTCAGCTCCTCGAGTTCACCGCTCTCGACGGCGCGCTCGAGGCGGACGCTGTCGAGCTCGCCGTCCTCGACGCGGAGCAGGTACCCGGGCGGGCGCGTGACGAGGCGGTCGCCGAGCTCCCGGCGGAGGAGCGAGACGGAGTTGCGGACGATCTTGGCCGCGGTCGCTGGCGGCGACTCGTCCCAGAGCTCGTCCACGAGCCGATCGACCGACACCGCCTCGTTCGCGTGCAGCAGAAGGACAGCGACTAGAGCGAGCTGCCTGCCGGTGCCGAGGCTGAGGATCCGGTCCTCGTCGACGACCTCGAGCGGACCGAGGATTCGGAACTCCATTCAGTGCCTCCCGGCGGCGACCGTACCACCTTCACCGGCGGGATTGGACGCTGATTGGCCCGAGGTTGGACGGCTCGTGGCGGCGGTCGAGGAACGTGGCGCTCGACAGCAGCCACTACCGGAAGGAGCAGGGAAATGAAGAAGTCAGTCGTCACCGCACTCATCGCGCTCACCGCGTTCATCGGCGCCTCCACTGCGCAGGCGCAGGCTCAGGAGCCCGAGCCGTCGACGGTGGATGCGATCATCGCCCAGGAGCACGGCAGGGCTCTCGACCTCCTGCGCACCGCACCCAACCAGACCGCCGGTCAGCCGGTCGAACCGCAGTGGATGCAGGCGCTCGAAGCCCGCAGCCAGGAGCTCAACCGCAAGCACGGCCTCGGCGAGTACGCGCCGGCAATCCGAGCGCTGAAGCTTCGCAGCGAGGCGCTCAACCGACAGCACGGACTCGGGAGCTACTCGGGCACCGTGACCACGACGGGCAACGAGATCGAGTGGTCGCAGATCGGCATCGGGGTCGGAGTCGGGGACCGCGCCGAGCCCTCGACGATCGACCGGATCATCGCCCAGGAGCGCGGCCGGGCGCTCGACTTCGGCCTCGCTGAGCGGCCGGTGCTCGTCGTCGCGGCTGCGGATGACGGATTCGACTGGACCGACGCGGGAGTCGGGGGCGCGGCTGTTCTGGCGCTCGCTCTTCTCGCCATGGCCGGACTGGCGCTGCGCTCGGGCACGCGCCAGCGAACCGCGTAACCCTCAAGACTTAGCTCGGAAGTTCGCCCAGCGCGCGGTACGTCTCGCGCGCTGCGGCGACTCCGAGCGGGAAGGTCTCCACGAGCATGCGCTCGTTCGGGGAGTGCGTGTGGCTGTCCGGCAGCGCGAGCCCGGCCATCACGGTCGGGATCCGGCGCCGGGCGAGTGCGGCGACGATCGGCAACGTCCCGCCCGCGCGGACGATGAGCGGCGGCGTCCCGAAGACCCGGCCGAACGCCTCGCGCGCGACGCGCAACGCGTCCGTGTCGCGAGGGAGGACCGCCGGCGGCGTCCACTCGCCCCGTCATCTCGAGCCGCGCCCCGGCGGGAAGCGCCTCGCGCAGGAGCTGCTCGGCGGCGCGCGGCAAGTGTCTCGGCGTCTTGCCCGGGCGCGACCCGAATCGTGACCCCGGCCGACGCGCGCGAGACGAGAGTCGTGTTCCGCAGGCCGGGCTTGCCGCCGATGATCCCCGTCACGTCGATCGAGGGCTCGACGAAGGCGCGCACGTAGAACTCCTCGGCCGCGCGCGGATCGAGCGGGACGGCGCCGACGCGCTCGAGCTCCTCTTCGCCCGGCGGAAGCTCGCGCCAGCCCGCGAGCTCCTCCTCGGTAGGCGCGACGATGCCCGCTCGGAGCGGCTCCGGAAGCCGGCCGTCGCGCGGGAGCAGCGCCGTCAGCGCCTGCGCGAGCGCGTGAATCGCGTTCAGCGCGGTTCCGCCGTAGTGGCCCGAGTGGAGGTCGCGATCGCCGGTCTGCACTTCGAGATCGAGCGCGACGAGGCCGCGGGTCGCCACGACGAGCTCCGGCCGGTTGCGCCGCTTCATCCAGCCGTCGAAGACGACGCACGCGTCGGCGGGCCCATCGTCCGAGTCGAGGAAGCGAACGATCGCGTCGCCGCCCGTCTCCTCCTCGCCGTCGCAGACGACCCGAAAGCTCACCGGAAGCGAGCCCTCCTCGACGAGCGATTCGATCGCCTTCAGCTGCATCCAGAGCTGGCCCTTGTCGTCGGCGACGCCGCGCGCGTACAGCCACTCGCCGCGGATCTCGGCCGCGAACGGGTCGCTCTCCCAGAGCTCGAGCGGATCCGGGGGCTGCACGTCGTAGTGCCCGTACACGAGCACGGTCGGCGCGCCCGGCGGGCCTGCGATCTCGCCGACGAGGAGGCGACCGTCCTCGCGGATCTCGGCCTCGCCGCCGAGGCGCCGGACCTTCGCCGCGACCCACTCGGCAGCGGCGTGGACGTCGCCCGCATGTGCCGGGTCGGCGCTGATGCTCGGGATGGCGAGAAGCTCGGACAGCTCCTCGAGCCACCCGTCGGGCAGGTGCGTCACGAGCAGGAGTTTCGCAGGATGGCCGTGTTGTTCGACTCGTCGGACTCGGCCACGACCTGTGTCCTGCCGAGGCTAGTCGAGCAGGTCGCCGAGCCAGTCGCGGACGGCGCTCGTCACAGCGCGCGTGTCCGCCTTCAATCCGTGGTCGCCCGCGACCTGGACGACCGTGCGGCCGGCCGCGGGCGGCGGCATGCCGAACGGGTCGCGCTCGCCCTGCACGACGAGCACCGGGACGGTCGACGGCGTCGAGCTCGGGCAGTCGGTTCGGCGCGTCCGGGCGGCCGGGCGGGTGGACCGGGAACGCGAGACAGACGACGCCGATCGCACCCGTCTCGGCGGCGGTGCGGCAGGCGACGCGCGCCCCGAGCGAGCGTCCGCCGACGACGAGCGGGAGGTCGCGGAGCTCCGCCGCGACGAGGTGCTCGAGGACCGCGATCCAGGCGGCGTCGAGCTGGCGGGCCGGGGCGGGCGAGCGGCGCCCGGCGACGCGGTACGGCTGCTCGACGAGGACGACGCTGACTCCGACCTCGAGCGCTGCCTCCGTCGCCGCGACGATGTCGGGCGCGCTCACGCCTCCGCCGGCGCCGTGGCCGAGCACGAGCGCCGCGCGAGGCTGTCCCGCGCGCGTGCACGTGGGCTCGCGCGGGGCCGTGCGGCGTCTCGATCGTCCGTCACGGCTCGATGGTGGCACATGTCCGCTTGCTGTGCGAACATATGTTCGTGTCGAGTCAGCGGACGTTCCTGCATGCCGACCTCGACGCGTTCTTCGCGTCCGTCGAGCAGCGGGACGATCCGCAGCTCCGCGGCCGCCCGGTCATCGTCGGCGGCGGGGTCGTGCTCGCGGCGAGCTACGAGGCGAAAGCGCACGGCATCGAGTCGGCGATGGGCGGTCATCGCGCGCGCCGGCTCTGCCCGGACGCCGTCGTCGTCCGGCCGCGCTTCTCCGCGTACGTCGACGCGAGCAAGGCGGTGTTCGAGGTCTTCGAGGACATGGCCCCTGGGGTCGAAGGGCTCTCGATCGACGAGGCGTTTCTCGACATCCGTGGCCTGGAGCGGATCTGGGGCTCGCCCGCCGACTTCGCGACACGGCTCAAACGGGAGGTGCGCGAGCGGGTCGGGCTCCCGATCACCGTCGGCGTCGCGGGCACGAAGTTCCTCGCGAAGGTCGCGAGCGCTGTCGCGAAGCCGGATGGGCTGCTCGTCGTGCAGCCCGGCCACGAGCTGCAGTTCCTCCACCCGCTCCCCGTGGAGCGCCTCTGGGGAGTCGGGCCGGTGACGTCGACCAAGCTCCGCGAGCGCGGGATCGCAACGGTCGGCCAGGTCGCGGAGCTCGACGAGGCGGCGCTCGTCGCGCTGCTCGGCCGCGCGGCCGGCCGCCACATCCACGCCCTCGCGCACAACCGCGACCCGCGGCCGATCGTCGTGGGCCGCCGCCGCGGCTCCATCGGCTCTCAGCGCGCGCTCGGCCGCTCACGAAGAGGTCGCCCGAGGAGCTGGACGCGGTGCTGGTCGGGATCGTCGATCGCGTGACCCTCCGCATGCGGCGGGCGCGGCGCGTCGGCCGAACAGTCGTCCTCCGGCTGCGCTTCGGCGACTTCTCCCGCGCCACGCGCTCGCACACGCTGCCCTGCGCGACGGCTCACACGGGGCTCGTCCTCGCCACGGCGCGCGGCCTGCTCGCGGCCGAGCTGCCCGTCATCGCCGCGACGCGGCCTCACGCTCCTCGGGCTCTCCGTTGCGAACCTCGAGAGCGCGAGCGCCGTCCAGCTCGCGCTCCCTCTCGGAAGTCGTTGGAGCGACTCGCTCGACGCCGCGCTCGACGAGGTGCGCGACCGCTTCGGCGTCGCCGCGATCACACGCGCGGTCCTGCTCGGCCGCGACCAGGGCTGGTCGATCCCGCAGCTGCCTGATTAGTTACAAGTGGCCGATAGATCTGCTCGCCGAGGAGCTCGTCGAGAGAGCGCTCCAATAGAAAGGTGTCCTCTCGCGCCCCAGGTCGTTCGTTCTACAGGCGACCACGCTCCACGAAAGGAGACACCATGAAGTACCTGCTGCTCATCCATCAGGGCGACACGCCGCTCCCGGGCACGCCCGAGTGGGATCGCCTCTCGTCCGACGAGCAGAAGGCGGTTTACGCCGACTACCAGGGCGTCAACCAGACCCCCGGCGTCACGCCTGGTCTCTGGATCGAGGCCCCCGAGCTCGCGACGACCGTCCGCGTCGAGGACGGCAAGACGCTGACCACCGACGGGCCGTTCGTCGCCGTCAAGGAAGCGCTCGGCGGCTACCTCGTCTTCGAGGCCGACGACCTCGACGCCGCCATCGCGCTCGCGTCGCGGATCCCGGCCGCCCGCCTCGGCGGCGCGATCGAGGTCCGCCCGCTCAAGGAGGCTTAGCCATCCTCGAGCAGGTCTTCCGTGACGAGTGGGGACGCGTCCTCGCCACCCTGATCGGCTTCCTCGGCGACTTCGATCTCGCCGAGGAGGCCGCTCAGGAAGCGTTCGCAATCGCGGCCGAGCGCTGGCCGCGCGACGGAGTACCGGAGAGCCCGCGCGCCTGGCTCGTCACGACCGCTCGCAACCGCGCGATCGACCGCCTCCGGCGTGAGCGGACGTACGCGGAGAAGCTGCGTCAGCTCGAGATCCCGGAGAGCGTGGAGGACGAGATGGACGAGACGACGATCCCGGACGAGCGACTCGAGCTCGTCTTCACGTGCTGCCATCCGGCGCTCGCGCTCGACGCGCAGGTCGCGCTCACGCTGCGGACGCTCGGCGGGCTGGAGACGGAGGAGATCGCGCGCGCGTTCCTCGTCCCCGAGGCGACGATGGCGAAGCGCCTGGTGCGCGCGAAGCGGAAGATCAAGGCCGCCGGGATCCCGTTCCGCGTGCCGCCCGCGCACCTGCTCCCGGACCGGCTCGCCGCTGCGCTCGCGGTCGTGTACCTGATCTTCAACGAGGGCTACGGCGGTCGCGGAGACCTCGCGAACGAGGCGATCCGGCTCGGGCGCGCGCTCGCCGAGCTGATGCCCGACGAGCCGAGCGTGCACGGGCTCCTCGCGCTGATGCTGGTGAACGACGCCCGCCGCGACGCGCGCTTCGAGGACGGCACCGTCGTCCTCCTCCGCGACCAGGATCGCTCGCTCTGGGATCACGACCAGATCGCCGCGGGACGAGTCGCGCTCGACCGCGCGCTCGCGCTCGGCGGCCGCGATCCCTACGTCGTGCAGGCCGCAATCGCCTCGCTCCACGCGGAGGAGCCCCAGGACTGGCCGCAGCTCGCTGCGCTGTACGGCGAGCTCGCACGACTCACCGGCTCGCCGGTCGTGCAGCTGAACCAGGCCGCCGCGATGGCCGAGGCAGGAGAGGTGCAGGCCGCGCTCGACCTCGCGGAGAGCCTCGAGCTCGATCGCTATCACTACCTGCACGCGACGCGCGCGGAGCTGCTGCGCCGGCTCGATCGCGCCGCCGAGGCGCGCGAGGCGTACGCCCGCGCGCTCGAGCTCGTCCACTCGGAGCCGGAACGGCGCTTCCTCGAACAGCGCCTGGCCGAGCTCCGGGACTCCGCTTGACATATATTCCGATATAGGAATATAATCTCGCGTCATGGCACGCGCAGCAACCACGACGGACGCTTTCAACGCGGTGGCGGAGCCCAGGCGGAGGCAGATCGTTCACCTCCTGGCCGGCGGCGAGCGCCCCGTGAACGACCTCGTCCGCGAGCTCGGCGTCGCGCAGCCTCAGGTGTCGAAGCACCTGCGCGTCCTCCGCGAGGTCGGCGTCGTCGACGTGCGCGAGGACGGACGACGGCGGCTCTACCGGCTCAACGGCCGGGCGCTCAAGCCCATCCACGACTGGGTGAAGGAGTACGAGCGCCTCTGGACCGAGCGGTTCGAGCAGCTGGATTCAGTGTTGGAAGACCTCAAGGAGAAGGAGGAGGACGATGAACACACAGGCGAGTAGCGGCACGGCGGTCGTGACCCTTCCGACCGACACGCAGATCCTCATCACGCGGGAGTTCGACGCGCCCAAGCACCTCGTCTACAAGGCGTGGACGACCCCTGAGCTGGTCAGGCGCTGGTGGCACGCGAACCGCGGCGAGATGACGACCTGCGAGATCGATCTGCGGGTCGGCGGCACGTGGCGCTACGCCATGGTCGTGGAGGGCGGCATCGAGGTCGGCTTCCACGGCGAGTACCGCGAGATCGTCCCGAACGAGCGCCTGGTCTCGACCGAGGTCGTACGAGGGGATCCCGGACGCCGACGAGCATGCGGCGCTGGACACCCTCACGCTCACCGAGGTGGACGGGCGCACGACGATGACGGTCCTTGTCGAGCATCCGACGAAAGAGGGTCGTGACATGCACATCGAGTCCGGCATGGAAGACGGCATGCAGGACGCGCTGGACCTGCTCGAGCAGATCGCGATCTCGCTTCGCTAGCGCGACAGCGGTCAGGCGCGGAACGGCGGCGGCGCGGCTTCAAACGCCGCGCCGCCAGTACGCACGTCGTCACCGAGAAGCAGGCTTGGGCGACCGACGTTCGCCGTCGTGTGCGACTGCGGCCCGGATGTCGAGGCCGCCAGTGCTGCGTAGGCCTCGAAGAAGCCCTGCCGCCAGGTCGGGTAGCGCGGCGTCCAGCCGAGCTCCCGCTTGGCCTTGGCGTTCGAGGCGCCGTGGACCTCGGTTCCCATCATGACCGCGATCTCGCCTGCGAACAGCCGCGCGAGCCAGACCGGGAAGTGACGGGGCGGCTCCGCTCCGAGCGCTTCCGCGAGAACGGGCAGCCACTCCCGAGCCGGGGCCGGCTCGTTGTTGACGATGTTGTAGATCGCCGGGCCCCGTCACTGCGTCGAGGGCGAGCACGGTCGCCGATGCCGCGTCGTCGAGGTGGATCCACGACGAGATTCCTCCGCCGTCGCCGACGATCGGGAACTGCCGCTTGCGAACGGGCCAGATCGACGCGTCGTTGTCGGCGCCGTAGAAGAGGCCGTAGCGGAGCGCGATCCCCCGGCCTCGGTGACGGCCTTGTCGAGGTAGTTCATCGCGGCGCTGGTCTCGCGCATCCCTCGAGTGGGTTGGGATCGAGAGGAGTCCTCGTTCTTGACCATCCCTCCCTCGCGTTCGTAGCGCAGGCTGGCGAAGCTCTGCGAGACGAACTTGCCGACGCCTGCCTCGCGTGCCGCCGTCAGCAGGGCATCCGTGCCCTCGATGCGAAGCCTGTTGGTCTGCACGAAGGAGCTGTCCAGGTTCTTCGAGAACTGGATTCCGCCAGCGCGGTCGCCTGGTGGACGATCGCGTCGGGCTTCGCGTCGAGGACGGCCTTGCGCACGGCATCGGGGTCGAGCAGATCGAGCACGATCGCCTCCGCCCCGAACGCACGGACGCGGTTGGCTCTGCCGGCGACGTCGAGGTGCCGATCACCTCGTGCCCCCGTTCCATCAACTGGGGAACGAGCCTGGTGCCGATCGCACCGCTCGCCCCTGCAACGAACACGCGCATCGTGTTCTCCTTTCGTTTCGTCACATCCGCGGGGTTTCGCGGGTCTACCTGTATGACCCCAAGCGACGAAGGAACGTGACCGATGGACGAGCGCGACTGGCTGGCGGAGCGATTCGAGGAGCACCGCAACCACCTGCGGGCGGTGGCCTACCGGATGCTCGGCTCGCTCAGCGAGGCCGACGACGCCGTGCAGGAAGCCTGGCTGCGGCTGAGCCGCACCGACACGAGCGACGTCGACAACCTCGGCGGCTGGCTCACGACCGTCGTCGCACGCGTGTCGTTGAACATGCTCCGCTCGCGCAAGGTGCGGCGCGAGGAGCCGATCGGCGTCCACATGCCCGACCCGATCATCGACCGTGCCGACGGGACCGACCCCGAGCACGAGGCGCTGCTGGCGGACTCTGTCGGCCTGGCCCTGCTCGTCGTCCTCGAGACGCTGTCCCCGCCCGAGCGCCTCGCATTCGTGCTCCACGACATCTTCGCCATGCCCTTCGACGAGATCGCGCCGATCGTCGACCGCTCGCCCGAAGCGGCGCGCCAGCTCGCGAGCCGTGCGCGCCGGCGCATCCAGCGGGAGAACACGGTTCCCGACGCGGACCTCGACACGCAGCGCGAGGTCGTCGGCGCCTTCCTGGCAGCCGCACGCGACGGCGACTTCAACCGGTTGGTCGCGTTGCTCGACCCGGATGTCGTGCTGCGTGTCGACTTCGGGCCAGAGGGCGAGTCCAGGGAACTCCGCGGCGCGAGGGCGGCCGCCGGGCAAGCGCTCTTCTACTCGCGGATGGGGCTGGACATGCGGCTCGCGCTGATCAACGGCGCCGCCGGAGGCGTCGCGCTTCGGGACGGGGAGCCGTTCGCGGTCGGGGCGATCATCGTCAGGGGCGGGAAGATCGTCGCGATGGATTTCCTCGCCGACCCGGAGCGGCTCCGCGAGCTCGACCTGACGATCTTCGACGACTGACTGTGGCAGGGTGCCCAGGTGGGTGCGGACGCTCGAGAATGTGGTCAGCCGCCTTCGCAGGTCGAAGCGACGCGTGGAAGGCAGCGCTTGGTGCCTCTGCACGCTCGCGATCCACGAGCCGTCTCGCCGTGCGCGCGCGTCAGCTCTGCATCGATGCCGCTCCCTGGCCGGTCGTGGTGCTCACGGACGAGCCAAGTGACTTCGCCGGCCTCGGCGTCCGCGCCGTCGCGCACACGCCGACCGGTCCCATGGCCGCCGACTACCACCGCCTCGAGATCGAGACCGGGTGCGCGACGGGAGCCGCCGCCTACCACGACAAGCGGTTCGCACTCAAGGCCGCGCTCGAGAACTTCGAGACCGCGATATTCGTCGACGCGGATTCGCGGCTGAGGCGACCTGCAGCACCGGATTAGCTTGCACCCAGGTGGCCATGCGGCCGCTAAGCAGCCTGAGACCATCGTCGAGCACCTCACCCGCTACGGCCCTCAGCGCCGTCCCCATCTTCGAGCGCCTCGCCGTCGAGCTGCTCGGCTCCGCTGAGCCGTTGAGCAGCGCTCGTTGGATCGTCGAGGACTGCTTCGCTGTTACGCGCGACGAGCGGATCGAGCTTCTTCGAGGCGTGGGGCCGCGGCGCCGACCTCTTCCAGAGCGAGCGCGTGTTCTCGGGCGAGGGTGGAGTCATCGGGCTCGCGGCCGCCTTCGCCGGCTGGTCTGTCGACTACGACGCGCTCACCGAATTCGCCGGGGCTATCCAGCACGAGTCCGGCGGGCCGAAGGAAGCCTGACCGGGAGGTCCGGCGGCTCGGTCGCTCCGACCCGTGGCCGAGTACTCGGCGGAGCGTGGGCGGAGATCGAGGGCGCCGGCCGGCTAGCCGGATCGGCCCGGGCTTGCCGCGTGTGGAGCAGCGCGCGCCGGAGCCCGGCGTAGGAAGCTTCGTGATCGTGGCTCGGCCCGCAGCTCGCCCACATCTCCGTGAGAAATGCCCGCGGGGTGAGCCCGGTCAGCTCGGAGGACTCTCGCGTGAGGTGGGCCTGATCCGCGTAGCCGGCAGCCTCGCGAGGCGGGCGAGGCTCCTGGCGTGGTGGCATCTGGCTCAACGCCAGGAAGCCTTGGAAGCGAAGGATGCGCTGCAGTGTCTTAGGGCCATAGCCGAGCGCTGAAACGAATCGTCGGCGAAGCTGACGAGCCGAGATGAAGAGGTCGGCGCTCCAGGCGCCGACGTCGTCGAAGCGCCAGGCTGCAGCCGTTCGATCGCGGCGGCGACGAGAGGGTCGGGGTCGTCTCGCGTCCTCCAGCTGCCGGGCGACCTCGAGCTCGAGCAGCCGGGAGGCTCCTTCGGCTGAGCCAGCCTCGGCCAGCCTCTCGGCGAGCGAGGTTGCCGCGACGACCCCAGAGCCGATCGATCTCGACGTGCAGGTCGAGGAGCTCGGAGCCCGGTGGGCCGAGGACCGACGGCGCCACTCCGGGGCGGAAGCGGATCCCGACGACCGTGGAGCCGGGCGCGAGGCTTGCGACGAGCGGCTGTCGCCGCGGTCCGGAGACCTCGACCACGTCGCTGCCCAGCACGTAGGAGATCTCGGCGCTGCCGTTGGGAACGGTCCGATGCTCGTACGCGGTTCCGTCGGGTGCGACCTTCTGAATCCACACACTCGAGACCTGGCCGGCGATGTGCGACGCCGGGAGCCGCTCGCGATAGCTCTGGACCGTTTCCACCTGGATCACCTCCGAATCGGAGCCACCGTTGCACTGGCTCGCCTGGTGGCTCCCTAAGTCGTCCGAAACGTTCAATCGCGCGCCGATATGCCCCGGCTAGCGTCGACAGAGTCGGCAATTCGGAACGAAAGGGGCTCAACCATGCCGGCCAAGGACACGCGGAGAGCACTCGCCTTGCTCGCCGCCGCGACCGCGATCGCAGCGTTCGGGCTCGCCGCCGGCGGCACTGCCGGCGCTCTGCTGGCCGAGGACATGACGTCCAGCACCGCCTGGGCCGGCGTGCCGCTCGGGGTCCTCGTCGTCGGCTCCGCCGCAGGCGCGCTACTGATCGCGCGGCAGACGACACGAGCAGGCCGCGCGAAGGGGCTCATGCTCGGATACGCGATCGGGACGGCCGGGGCGGTGATCGTGATCGCGGCAGCCGCCATCGACGACTTCGCATTGCTCCTGGTGGGGAGCGCCGGGCTGGGAGCGGCGAATGCGGCCATCTTTCTCAGTCGCTACGCGGCCGCGGACCTCGGCGGCACCGCGAGGCAGGGACGCGCGCTCGGCATCGTTTTCTTCGCCGCCGCCGTCGGCGCGGTAGCAAGCCCCAATCTCCTCGGTCCGAGCGGCAACGCCGCCGAGGCTGTCGGGCTACCCGAGCTGGCGGGCCTCTACCTCGTCGCCATCCCCGCGTTCGGTGTTGCCGCGCTTCTACTCGCCCGACTTCCCCGTCGGACTCCAGGGCTCGGGCGACAGTTCACGAGCTCGGACCTGAGAGCGGGGCTACGCGACACGCGCGTTGGCCTCATCGTCCTCGGAGGCGTCAACCTGGTGATGGTCGCAGTCATGGCGATTGCGCCCATCCATCTCGTCTCGCACGGTCACGACCTCGACTTCGTCGGAGTGGTCGTCAGCATCCACGTCCTCTGCATGTTCGGCCCCTCTCCGGTGACGGGTTGGCTGGCCGACCGAGCCGGAGCCGCATTCGTAGTTGCGATCAGCGCGGCTCTGCTCGTCACCGCAGGCGTTAGTGGTGCACTCCTCGACACGTCGGACGGCACCGAGATGACCCTGATGCTGGCGGTGCTCGGGCTGGGATGGAATGCCGGCGTGGTCGGAGGCAGCACGCTGACTTGCGGCGTCCGCGCACGAAGACGTGCGCCCACACGCGGAAGCCATTGGTGAGACCGCGATGGGCCTCGCTGCCGGCGCGGGCGCGCCCATCGCCGGGCTCATCGTCGCGTACGGCGACTTCGCCACGCTGTCGCTCGCAGTGGCGCTCGGAGGCGTGCTCGTCCTCGGCGCGCTCGGGCTCGGTGATCTGCCGCCACGCCGGAGGATGCGCATGACTCGCCCGCCGGTTCCGAACGGACGCGCGCGCTAGCCGCCGTCAGTGGGCACGGGCCCGCAGGACGCGGAGCGCCCGGAGCGTGTTCCATCTGCTCTCGGTGCCGGGCTTCTCCATCTCGACGAGGAGCGTCCCCGGAATGCGCTTCTGCAGCGGCCAGCGCCCATTCGGCTTGCGGCGGTCGCGCAGCAATTCGATCGCGTCGTCCAGGCGGGCGTCGTCGATCGCGGGTGTGAGTCGGAAGTAGTCGAGACCGCGCAGCACCGTGTAGTGCCAGTGCCACGGGTACGTGAGGTGCGTGAAGCGGTCGGCCACGACCTCGCCGGTCTTGTCGGACCGGTAGAGCCGGTGCGCGAGCATGAATTCGAGCGCGCGGGCTTCGGAGTCGCGGAACGCGCGCTCTTCGACTGCTCCTCGCTCGGCCGCGATCCGCAGGCCCTCGAGCACGTTGAAGGTCGTGTTGAACGAGCTGTGCCGCCGCTCGGGGTAGTTCCGCATCTGGCAGTTCCATCCGCCATCGTCGTATTGCGCCGACAGAACTGCCTCGGCAAGTGGGGCGAGACGCGCATCGCCGCTCAGGAAGTACGCGCCGAGCCCGAGCATGAACCCGAGATGGCAGAGGTCCATGCGCTCGAGCAGGAACGCGCCGTCCACCTCGTCGTCGGCGGAGATGTGGAACGGAGCATTCGCTCAGTCGTCGTGCGTCCGGACGGGTGGTCCTCGGGAAGGCCGCAGGCCACGAGGAGCAGCGGCGCCCACGGCGCGTCCGTCCAGCGCCCTTTCGGCCAGCTGCCGTTGGGCGCCTGGTGCTGAAGCATCTCGGCCACCCACCCGCTCTCCACGGTCCGGCGTCGCTCGGCCTCCCATGCCTCGTCCGCATCGTCGAGGAGGTCGCGCATCACCTGCCAGCGAATGACCGGGTCGCCGTCGAGGAGCCACTCGATGACCGGGTCGTCGCGCGTGAGCTCGCCATCGCGCACGGTCGTCTCCGCCATGGCCGGAGTCTAGGATCGCGACGATGGCGGCATGGGTTGAGGGCACGTTTCGCCCGCATTGGTTGCTAAGGATTCGCCTGTGACCGACTCCGTTCCCGAGGCGAAGCTGAAACAGACCGATCTTGGCTCGTGGCCGAGAGCGAGGGCTGGTTCGTCGCTCAATGCGCGCGACGTGACCTGGATCCGAAGCGAGGAGCGCGGCCAGGACACCGACTTCGAAGGGCGGCAGGAGTGGACTCAGCTCGGCTTCCGCATCCAGGTTCTCTCGCCCGGTCAGCGCGGCCTGTATCACGGCGAGTCCGGCCAGGAGGACTTCCTCGTCGTCTCCGGCGAGTGCGTGCTCGTGATCGAGGGCGAGGAGCGCCGCCTGAAGGCGTGGGACTTCGTCCACTGCCCGCCGTGGACGAAGCACACCTTCGTCGGCGCCGGTGACGGGCCGTGCGCGATCGTCATGACCGGCAGCCGCGCGGGCGGCTTCGAGGTCGTCTACGCGGTGCACGAGGTGGCCGCGAAGTACGGCGCGAGCGTGCCCGAGGAGACGTCGAAGCCCGACGAGGCGTACGCCCACTTCGGGCCGGAGGAGCGGTCGGCGTATCGCGAGGGATGGCTGCCGTGAGCGGCGAGCCGGCCTCCGCCGTCGCGTAAAGCGGCGACCTGCAGCCGGTCCTCGACGAGGTGGTTGACGCCTGCCTGGCGCTCCCTGCGTCCTTGCCTCGCGACGACCGGCGGAAGCCCTGCGACGGGGCCCGTTCCGCCAAGCCCTCCTAGTTGTAAGACCCAGCCGTCTCCGCCGACCGGGGGTTGGCGGCCGAGGGCTGAGTGGCTCCTGCGATGGTTGTAGTGCCAGAGCCAGCCGTCAAGAGCAGCAGCCCGCTCGTTGCTCGAGCCGTAGATCGCGCCGTACGCCCAACCGGCGAGGAGCGTGCGGATGAAGCGCTCCGCCTTGCCGTTTGTCTGTGGCGGTAGGCGCGGGTTCGCAGGTGGCGGATACCGAGGCGGCGACAGGCGCGCGCGTGCGCGGCGGAGAGGTAGGCCGGGCCGTTGTCGGTGAGCAGGCGCTCGACCCGGATCCCGTGTCGCGGTAGAAGGCGACGGCGCGTTCAGGAGCCGATCGCCGTCTCCTGCGCTCGTCCGGGAGCACCTCGCGTAGGCGAGGCGGCTGTAGTCGTCGACGCAGACGTGCACGCACTCGTAGCCGACCTTAGCGGCGGACGCCCTCGAGGTCGGTCGCGGCGGTTGTGCCGCGGGCGACGCTCGCCCCCGAAGGCGCGCTTGCCGGCGCCGCCCTCGATCCGGCCGAGCCGCTTACGTCGACGTGCACGAGCTCGCCCGGCGTGAGCGCTCGTAGCGAACGGCTGCTCCAGGCCGATGCGCCCGAGCCGGCCCATGCCCTCGCGCGCCAAGACGCGGAGACGGTGGAGAGCGCCATACCGAGCGTGTCTGCGATCTCCGCGCGGTGAAGCGCAAGCGGCGAAGGCGACGACGACCTGTACGCGGTCGGGCGTGGTGCGGTTGCGACACGTCTCGGCAGAGGAGCGATCTGCAGGCCGCTCTCGCCCTCGAGTCGGTAGCGGGCGACCCACTTGCGCGCGCAGCGCACGCTCACTCCGGCCGCCTCGGCGGCCGCCGTCACTGTCCATCCCTCCCCTCACGACTCGAAGGCGAGGCGGCGACGACCACGCCAACTGAGGCCGCGTTACCGTGAGCTTCATCCGGATCTCCTCCTTGGGCTGAGTGCTTGGCAGCCCCAGCCTCCAAGGAGGCCCGGATGAACCAACGCGGTTCTCGCGCTGCGTTAGCGCCGTCTCTAGGAGGCGGGCGAGGAAGAGCTTCTTCTCCTTCCCGAGGTGCGGTGGCCACTCGAGTCGGCGAGCGCCTGCGAAGCCGAGATACGCGCGAAGCGCGGAGCGCATCGCATCCACGAAGCCCTCGACGCGGCGCGGCTCGAAGCCGTCCTCCCACCAGAGCCCGAGCACCTGCACGATGCCCGCCGGCCCGGTCGATCTTCGGCTCGATGCGCCCGACGAAGCGGTCGCGGAAGAGGATCGGCAGCACGTACCAGCCGAAGCGCCGCTTGGCCGGCGGAAAGAAGAGCTCCCACACGTAGTCGAACTCGAAGAGGGAGCCGAGGAGGCCCCGGTCCCAGACCAACGGGTCGAACGGTGAGAGAAATGCAACGGACGCCGGCGGCTCCGGCGGAGCCGCGATCAGCTCGACCTCCTCGCGGAGGACGTAGCGCTTGCCGCGGAGGCCCTCCACCTCGACCGGAACGAGCTCGCCGTCGTCGATGAGCTCCTGGCGCAGCGCGGTCCTCCCCGGATGCCTCCCGTACGGGTCCGCCTTCGCGGAGCCGATGCCCCCGAAGACGTCTCCGCCGCTGGCGACGCCCAGGAGGCCGTGCACCCGGTAGCGCGACAGGAGCCTGTGCCGAAGCTGATCCTTCAGCGGGACTTCGCGCTCGAGCACGTCCTGCGTCACCAGCCGTTCGAGGAGGTCGTAGTAGCGGCGGTTGCCGTCGCGTCGCGCCAGGCCGAGCACGCCCGTGACGGCGTACGCCTCCAGCACGGCGCGGACGACGTTCGTCTGGATTCCGAACCAGTCGACCTCCGCGCCGCGCGCGCGCTCGAAGTCGAGCGCCGAGAGTGGGCCCTCGGCGCGGACCCGCTCGAGCACCCGTTCGGCCACCTCGGCGTTCTCGGCGAGGAGCCGCGGCGGGTCTCGGTACAACGTCGTGCGGAACCACGGGTACTCGCTCGTCGCAACGAGAGAGAGCCCCTTGTTGTGCGCCTCGAAGATCTCGCGCCGTTCGTAGAGCAGGTCGCACCAAGCGGGGTCATAGCCGGCGACGCGCGCGTGCAGCACCAGGTCGTGGCTCCGGCCGGCCACCGGGATGGGGTCGAACTGAATCGAGCCGAAACGGCGGAAGAACTCGCGCACCGCGTCGAGCCCTCCTTCGAGAGAGCGCGCGGGCGCGAGCAGGTGGCGTGTCACGAGGAAGCGGCGCGCGGCCTCGGCGGGGACGTTCACGGCGTGGACGCTATCCGGAGCAACTGACCTCTTCCACCCCTCAGCGCAGCAGGTCGACGGCGACGAGTCGGTCGATCGAGCCGAGCATGTAGTGCGCCGACGCGGTTGCGCGGTAGAGGCGAATCTCGGCCGGCGGCTCTACGTCCTCGAGCGTCCATTCGCGGCCGCCGTGCCCGACCGCGCGGCGTGAGAACACGTCGATCGCGGCGACGCGGGCGTCACCGGTGACCTCTTCGGCGGTGGCCGCCATGTAGACGCCCTGGCCCGTGCCGATCGGCACCGACGAGTCGAAGATCACGATGCTGACCTGAGGCCGGGCCGACGAGGTTGTGCGAATGGAGAGTCTCCGGCCGCGACACCCATATGAACTCGCGATAGTCGACGGGCGCGTAGTAGACGGGGGAGACCCAGGGGTGGCCGCCCTCGTCGGCGGTGCCGAGCACCATGTAGAGGTTGGCGTCGATGATCGCCTTCGCGGTCGTGGCCGGATCGTTCTCGTCTCGCATTGCCATGGACCTCAGCGCAGGACCCGGTAGTGCATGTGCGTGACACCGCCCTCGCCCTCGAGGATCCGGGTGCGCTCCAGCTCGATCTGCTCGGCGGCGAGGCCCTCGAACAGACGGCGCCCTTGGCCGAAGAGCACCGGGATGACATGGAGCTCGAGCTCGTCGAGGACGCCGGCGGCAAGTGCGAGCTGCGCGATTCCGGCGCCGTGGACGAGCACGTCCTTGTCGCCCGCAGCCTCCTTGGCTCGAGTCATCGCAGTCGTGACGTCGTCCACGTAGGTGACCAGCGGCCACTGGCTCAAGGTCGGCGGGGTCGTGGCGGGTGAGGATGAAGATCGGCACGCCGTCGTGGTGGTCGCCGCCCCAGCCGCCGGCCGGCTCGAAGGTCCCCCGGCCGGCGACGACCGCCCCTGTGGTCATGAACTCGTCGATGACCTGGCCGTTGACGCCGCCCGAACGGCGGATCGCCTCGACGTCGTCGACGCCGCCTCCGCCCGGAATCGCCCACTCGTGCAAGCGCTCCCCGCCGTCACCGAGGCCGTTGTCCGGTCGCTCATTGGGTCCCGGCGATGAATCCGTCGAGTGACATGGACATGTAGAGAACGGTTGCGGACACGGCGGCTCCTTCCGGCAGGCGGTCGTCGTTCGCGTAACCTATAACCGAATGGTTGTAGGTGCGCTGGCAGACGAGGACGTGGATCGCCTATTCCACGCACTGGCCGACCCGACGCGGCGCGACATCCTCCACCGCTGTATCAGCGGCGAGCCGTCGGTGTCGCGACTCGCCGAGGTCTACCCGATGAGCTTCGCCGCGGTCCAGAAGCACGTCGCGGTGCTGGAGCGGGCCGGGCTGGTCACCAAAGAGCGTCGCGGACGGGAGCAGCTGGTGCGCACCGACGTCGCCGCCGTGGACCGGGTGCGACAGGTTCTCGACGAGCTCGAACAGACGTGGCGCGGCCGCGCCGAACGGATGTCGGATCTGCTCTCGCGGCGTCCGAAACCGCAAGAGACAAACTCAGAGGAGGACACCACAGGATGAGCGTGACGAGCGTCGACAAGGATTACGACAACCTGACGACGACCCTGGTGGCCGACTTCGACGCTCGAATCGAAGAGGTGTGGCAGCTATGGGCCGATCCGCGAAAGCTGGAGCGCTGGTGGGGTCCACCGACCTACCCGGCGACCTTCGAGGAGCACGACCTGTCCCCAGGCGGCGAGGTCACCTACTTCATGACCGGCCCGGAGGGCGATCAGCCCCGCGGCTGGTGGCGCGTCACATCCGTCGATCCGCCGACGTCGCTGCAGTTCACCGACGGCTTCGCGAACGACGACGGAACGCCCAACGAGGCGATGCCGGTGATCAACGTCGAAGTGCGGCTCAGTGAGCGTGCTGACGGCACGCGGATGGAGATCCGGTCGACCTACGAGTCCCGCGAGGAGATGGACCAGCTGATCGAGATGGGCATGCTCGAGGGCCTGCAGCAGGCGGTCGGCCAGATGGACGCCCTACTCGCGGCCGGCGCCAGCATTTCGTAAGCCACCGACAGCGCAGTCCAGGAGGTTCTCCCGTGCGCAAGGTCAAGTCGTACTTCTTCATCTCCCTCGACGGCGTCGTCGAGTCGCCCGACAAGTGGCACTTCCCGTATTTCGACGAGGAGATGGGGGCCGCGGTCGGCGCCGGCTTCGCCTCCGCCGACGCCATGCTGATGGGCCGCGTCCTCTACGACGAGTGGGCCGCGTACTGGCCCGAGCATGCCGACCAGCCGTTCGGCGACGTCATGAACTCGATCAAGAAGTACGTGGTCTCCAACAGCCTCCAGGCGGCGGAGTGGCAGAACTCGGAGCTCATCAGCGGCGACGTGGCCCGGAAGCTCACCGACATCAAGGCGCCAGGACGGTGGCGACATCGCGATGTCCGGCAGCCCCACGACCGCCCGCTGGCTGCTGCGCGAGGGCCTGCTCGACGAGCTGCACTTGCTCGTCCATCCGATCGTCGTCGGCGAGGGCATGGCGCGCCTCTTCCCACCCGAGGAGCCGAGCATCCCCTTGGAGCTACTGAGCGCAGCAACCTTCAAGACGGGCGTGCTGAACCTCAGCTATGCCCCGGCCAAGGACTGATCGGAAGGAGAGTGGCAGATGGCAGCAAGGATCGTTGTGACCGAGTTCGTATCGCTCGACGGCGTGATGCAGGCGCCGGGAGGCGAGCCCTTCAAGTACGAGGGGTGGACCTTCGACTACGACCGGGGTGAGGACGGGAACCAGTTCAAGCTGGAGGAGACCATGCAATCCGACGCCCTTCTGATCGGCCGGCGCACCTATGAGAGCTTCGCGGGCGCCTGGCCGAACCGTGAGGGCCCGTTCGCCGACAAGTTCAACTCGATGCCGAAGTTCGTCGTCTCGACGACGCTCGAGGATCCGGAGTGGAACAACACGACCGTCCTCGATAGCGGCGACGCGACCGCTCAGGTGCGCAAGCTCAAAGAGGAGTTCGACGGTGAGCTGCAGGTGCCGGGCAGTCACCGGCTCGTACAGGAGCTGATCGAAAGCGACCTCGTCGACCAGATCAACCTGATGGTCTTTCCGGTGATACTCGGGACGGGCAAGAAGGCCTTCGAGGAGAAGTCCGAGCGACGCAACCTGCGGCTGAAGGAATCCAAGGTCGTCGGCGACGGCGTCGTCGTGCTGATCTACGACCGCGCCGCCTGACCTTCAGGTCGGCGCGGCGCCCCGAAACCGCAAGGCACGCGTCGTCTACGCTCGCCGGTCATGACCGCGGCGCTTGTCGATCGGGCCCTCTCCATCGGCGCGGATCCGCGCGACACGGCCGACGAGCGCTTCCGGAGGCGCCTCCTCGTCGGGGTGGCGCTCATCATCCTCCCCTTCGGCTTCGTGTGGGGCTGCCTGTACTGGGTCATCGGTGAGCGAGCCGTGGCGCTCACGCCATGGGCGTACGTCGCCGGATCGACGATCAGCCTCGTCGTCTTCGCGCGAACCCGAAACTTCGCGTTCCTGCGCACGGCGCAGCTGCTCCTGATTCTCGTCCTGCCCGCGCTGGGGACCGTGATGCTCGGCGGTCTCGACGAGTCGAGCTCGGTGATCCTGTGGGCGCTGTTCGCGCCGCTCGGGGCAGTCGCCTTCGACCGCCCCGGCCGCGCCTGGCCGTGGTTTGCAGCCTTCGTCGCCACCACCGTGCTCGCGGTCGCTCTCTCCGAAGTCGTTCGGCCGGACGGCGCCGACCTGCCCGACGCCTTCGTCCTGACCTTCGACATCCTCAACATCGTCGTCGTCTCGCTCGTCGCGATGATCTTGCTCGTGACGTTTGCGCGAGGCCGGGACACCGCGCAGGCGCGGGTCGAGGCGCTCCTCCTCAACGTCCTCCCGGCCGAGGTTGCGCAGCGCCTCCAGTCGGATCCCAACTCGATCGCCGACCACTTCGACGAAGTCGAGCATCCTGTTCGCGGACGTCGTCGACTTCACCCCGCTCTCGAGCCGACTCGACGCGCGCGAGGTGGTCGGGCTCCTCGATCGGCTCTTCACGAGCTTCGACGAGCTCGTCGACCGCTACGAGGTCGAGAAGATCAAGACGATCGGCGACTGCTACATGGTCGCGGCGGGCGTCCCCACGAAGCGGCCGGATCACGCACACGCGCTGGCCGGGCTCGCGCTCGAAATGCGCGAGTGCGCGAAGACCTGCCTTCCCGACACCGAGCACGACCTGCGCCTCCGCATCGGCATCAGCTCGGGGCCGGTCGTGGCCGGCGTGATCGGCCGCCGCCGGTTCCTCTACGACCTGTGGGGCGACACGGTGAACATGGCGAGCCGCATGGAGTCCCACGGGACGCCGGACGAGATACAGATCACGCGCTCGACCTGGCAGCTCGTGCGCGACGACTTCGTCACCGAGCCGATCGGGCTCGTCGACGTGAAGGGGAAGGGCGCGGTCGAGACGTGGCGGCTCGTGGGCCTAGACTCCGTTGGACGGTGAGCTCGAGCGAGTCAGGCTCGTACAGGATCGGCGAGGCACAGTTTCGCGACGAGTCCGCCGAGCTCGAGCGGCTGCGCATTCAGGCCGAGGTCCTCTGGCCGCAGGAGCTCGGCGTGCTCCCGCGCCACGGGCTCCGCGACGCCGTGAGCATCCTCGAGGCGGGCTGCGGGCCGGGATTCGTGACCGGTCTTCTCCTCGAGAGCTTTCCTCGAGCATCGGTGACCGGACTCGATCTCGATCCGGTGATGCTCGCGCACGCCCGCGAGCACGTGGGCGAGTCGGATCGCGCGCGATTCCTCGAGGGTAGTGCTGCGACAACGGGCCTGCCCGACGCCTCCTTCGACGTCGTCCTCGCCAGGTTCCTCCTCCAGCACGTCCCGAACGTTCACGACGTCCTCCTCGAGCTTCAGCGTGTCCTCAATCCCGGCGGGCGACTGATCGTCGTCGATGCGGATTTCGCCTTCTCGACCCTCTTCGAGCCCGAGCCGGCGTTCACGCGAGAGCTCATCGACGCCGTCGTCGAGGGACAGCGACTGCGCGGAGGGGATCCCCACATCGGTCGCAAGCTGCCGCGACTCCTTCGTGAGGCCGGCTTTTCCGACATCGCAGTCGACGCCGTACGTGGCGCACAGCGTCGTCGTCGGCCGCGAGGCGCTACGTGGTGTCATCCCGGATCAGGCGCTCGATCACCTCGAAGGAGCAGGGCTGATCTCGCCCGAGCTCGCGAACGAGGCCCGCGAGTACCTCGCGCGGATCGACTCCGGCGAGCAGGCGTATGAGGGCATGGAGATGGCGCTGGTCGTCTCCGGATCGCCGTCCCGCGAGCATGCCCCACCGCGCGACTAGCTTCCTAGCGCAGCTTCTTCAGGGCACGTCCGAGTGCCTGACCGCCCGCGAGCACGGGCTCGAACAGATCGCCGTGCCGTTCGACCCGCTCGAGCGCCTCGCGCATCCCGAAGCGGCGCGGTGTCAAGTCCTCTGTCAGCTCGTCCCAGCGAAGGGGCGTCGAGACCGGCGCGCCCGGCTTCGGCCGCACCGAGTAGACCGAGGCGATCGTCTTTCCCCGTGCGTTCTGGCGATGGTCGACGAGCACGCCCTCCCGCTTGCGCTTCAGCCATTCGGTCGTGACCAGCCCTGGGTGCAGCTCCTCGAGCCCGCGCGCCACGCGCTCCGCAAACGCGTAGGTCTGCTCGTAGGTCGCGCGGCGTGCAATCGGGACGAGCACGTGGATCCCGTCGGCGCCGCTCGTCTTGACGTAGGACTCGAGCTCGAGCCGCTCGAGCTCATCGCGGATCAGGTGAGCGACACGGATCGCGAGCGCGAAGCCGCCATCGGGTGTATCGAGACCCGGCGGGTCGAGGTCGAAGAGCACGAAGTCCGGGCGGTGCGGCTTGTCGACGCGCGAGTACCACGCGTTCATGTCGATGCAGTTCATCTGCACCATCCAGAGCACCGCCTCCGCCGAGTTGACGAGCGGGAAGTCGACGAGCCGCGACTCGCCCTTGCGCGGGTACGTGCGGTAGGTGCGCGTCGGGATCCACGAGGGCATCCCCTTCGGCGCCTGCTTCTGGAAGTACACCTCCCCCGCCACGCCGTAGGGTGAGCGCTTCATCGTGAACGGCCGGTTGCGCAGGTGCGGGACGAGCACCGGCGCGATCGCGCGGTAGTACTCGAATAGGTCCTGCTTCGTGATTCCTTCGTCGGGGAACAGGAGGCGTCCCGGGCTCGAGAGGCGGACCGACCGTGGAGCCACGCCGCGGGTTGTACCTGTCCGGCCCATGCTGAGCTCGGTCCTCAGCTCACCGCTCTTCTTCACGAGCGCGGCGATCCTTGCCTCGTCGGCGGCGGTCAACTTCCTCAGTGCGAAGGAGGTCGGCCACATGGCGCCTTCGTCGAGGTTCGCCTCGTCGTTGAAGCCGAGCGTCGCATACCTCGATTTGAACTTCGCGGCGCTCTGGAAGAAGCAGACGACCTTGCCGTCCTTGGCGTACGCGGGCATCCCGTACCAGGTCTTGGGCATGAGCGCCGGCGCGCTGGCTTCGATGAGCGCATGGAGCCGCTTGGCCATGGCGCGATCCGGTCCCGGCATCGCCGCGATCGCCGCGAGCACGGCGCTTTCCCCGGCCGCCCTGTCCTTGTTCACGCGCGCTTCCAACTTCAGCTCTTGCGCGCGCTCCTTCATCGCGGCTCGTTCCTCGGCGGTGAATCCCTTGGACGCGTTGCTGCTCTTGGCGGACTTCTGCGTGCCCTTCTTTCCAGGTTTCGTCTCAGCCATTGCGAAGCACCTCCGTGACAATGCTCATCGTGTTTTCCATCATGGCCTCTCTAGAGAAGGCGTTGGCCGGACGCGAAGACGAAGTGCCCGTTCGCAGTCGTGCCGGCGCCGAGCTGCCAGCCGAGCGTGGCTAGCTCGCGCTCGAGCTCGGCGGGCGCCCAGAAGCGTTTCACGATGTCGAACTCGCGCGCGTCGGACAGGCTCCGGCGCATGACCTCGCCGCTCGCGCTGACCAGGTGGCGCGGATCGCCGAGGCGCGCGTTGTCGACGAGGAACACGCGGCCATCCGGTTTCAGCGCGCGGTCTACGAGCTGCCAGAACGCCTCGAAGCGCCCGTTCGGGACGCAAGAGACCCAGAAACCGGCTTGCTGTCATCGTTCGGGCGTCCCTACCGGTCAAGAGGAGACACGAGAACGCGTGCGAGCCGAGGAGCCAGGTGTTCTCCGATCAGGCCGATTGAGTCGAGGTCGGTGTGCATGCTGTGCATGACCATTAGCCGATCGGCGCCAGCCTCGGCATACGGAAGTAGTGCGGCTGCGACCTCGTCGACCGAGCCAAATAATCGCTGCTCGCTGGTGCCGAGGAACCAGTTGTCGAAGTTCTGGTCGCGCGGCCTAAGATCGTAGATCGCGCGTGCCCTGTCCATTGCCTCGTCACGGGTCTCCCCGACGATGCAGTGGATAGCGATCGAGAAGCGCATCGTTGCCGGATCACGGCCGACCTCGCCGCAGGCCTCGATCACGCGTTGGCGGACGTCGGGGAACTCCTGGGGACGCGAGACCCATGCGACGTTGTACTCGTCGGCGAAGCGCGCGGCCGGTAGCGTCGTGCCCGGCGTGCCGCTGCCACCGACGATGATCGGGGGATGCGGAGACTGAAGTGGCCTCGGCCTGCCGGGGGCGTTTTCGAGCGTGTAGTGGCTGCCGTTGAATGTGACCCGTTCCTCGGTCCACAGGCGGTGCACGATCTCGAGCTGCTCGGCGAGCATCTGCTGGCGCACCCGCGGGCGCGGGAACGGGAAGCCGAACGCCTGGTGCTCTCGCTCCATCCACCCCGACCCCAGCCCGAGCTCGACCCGACCGCCCGAGATGTGGTCGGCTGTCGCGACCGCGTTTGCGAGCACCGCGGGCGGACGAAACGTCACCGGAGTGACCATGGTGCCGAGACGCAGAACTGACGTGCGCGCCGCGAGGCCGGTGATGATCGTCCAGGCGTCGTGGGCGACCTTGCCGAGTTCGTCGTTTGTCGAGATGTAGTGGTCTCCGGCAAAGAGCGTCGGGACTGCGGATCGCTCGCACGCATCGGCAAGCGCGCACCAGTCGTCCCAGGTGACGCCTTCTTGCGAGACGATCAGCAGATCCAGTTCCATCGATCACCCTCCTCGGGGCTCGCTCTTGCGTGGACACTAGGCGGCAAATAGGTCAGCTTCAGTCCTGAATCGCTGCTTGAATCCCGAGGTGGCTTCCCCGGACCTCACGGCCGCTGATCCTGCTTGCGGTCCTCGAGGATCGAGGCCACGCAAAGCGGTGGCGTACCCGCGGCTCACCTCGTGGTGACGCGCCGGACGCTCCGGACGCTTTGCGCTCAGGAACGGGTCGAGTGATCCCGAAGACGACCTCTCTTCGCGACCTCGCGCGGGGATCTCGACGTTCGAGCTCTCACGCTACAGACGCCGTAGTGCGCCACCGTCGAGGTTGACTCCTGGTTGACCAGTTCGTCGCTAGTGCTGGCTACGCACTATCGCCATCAGACTCCCCGCACATCCCGAGGGATGCACGGGTGCTCTCTGAGATCCGGCTACTCCTCGGGTTCTGATCGTTTGGGGGCGCGGGCAGCGTCGACACCGTCGCCTCCTCCGAATCGCGCCTGCGCCGCCTGACGTGTGACACCGAGCGCCTCCGCGATTTCAGCCCACGTGAGATCGGCTTTCCTGGCCTCCTCGACCATCTCCGGCAAGACCTTCTTTGCCTCGACTTCGATGGTCGCCAACGCTCGGATGGCAACCAGGGGCTCCCTCGTGATTCTCAGCAGGTACGCGGCTTCGGCCGCTGCCGCGCTGAAGTGCAGCGAGTAGACCGGGTCTCGATCACGGGAGCCTTCGGTCATCGGCGCAGGCTACTTCCTTTCCCTTTGCTGAACGCCCAGCAAATGTCCCTGCGTGATCCATCAGTGATTTGCGGCAAAGCACATAGCACCATAGTCTCGCTAGAGACGCATGAGATCTTGACACATGCATCCAGATCATAGAAGATCCCGCCTTGACAAAAGAAGGCTCGGCTCAGAACGGGATACGGGCACTACGTAAGGGAGCATAGGGAGCGCGTAATGCGCTGCCATAACTGGAAGGGGATCGGGTGATGAGAGCTCAGGTCAAGCGAGCGTCGGGCACAGCGCGTCGGCGGCGGGTAGGGATAGCAGGTCTGCTTGCCCTCGCCATGGGGGCGGCCGTCGTCTTCACCGCGGCACAGGCTTTTGCGACCGCTGGCTCCGGCGGGGTCAGCACCTATATGGCGCGAGGGCCCGTGTCGCAATCGGTCGTCATCGGCGTTCCCAAGACCGTGACAGCGACGAAGACGGTTCGGGTCCGCGTCAAGGGCAAAGTCGTGACGAGGAAGGTGAGCTTCACGTACCCGACGGTGACGCCCCTGATGAGGTGCGGGGAGGCCACCGCGTGCGATACGGCCTACCAGCAATTGACCATCGCGCCCGGAGGGCATACCGGTTGGCATACCCACCCCGGTCCGACCTTCGTGGCCGTTGCGCAAGGAGAAGGAACCCTCTACCACGGGATGGCGGGCTGCATGTCGGTCAAGTACGCGACCGGCGCAGGCTTCATGCAGCCTCCGACCGAAGTCCACAACATGAGAAATGAGGGTTCGACGCCGCTCGTGTTGTGGGCCTTCTATGCACTTCCGCCCGGGACGACCAACGCGGCGATCCGGATCGATCAGCCTCAGCCTGCGGAGTGTCCGAACATTCCGTAGTCCCGGCGACTTCAGCGGGAGCGGCGCCCAGGCCAGCGCCGCTCCCGCGACCCGCCACCACGCCCGAGCTCCTCGCGATGGGTGGGAGCCCGCCTCTCGCTTCTCGCTGAGTCAGTCGGCGGCGCGTCACGTGTCGCTCGGGTGAGCGAAGAAGGAGACTCATGCCCCATCTGCGGGCGAAGTACCGCGCACGTATCTGGGTCGGACTCGCGGCCGTGCTCGTCGCGCTTGTCGCCTCGCCTTCGGCGTCGGCGCACGCGAGGCTCGACTCATCGACGCCGTCGAACGACGAGGTTCTCGCTCGCGCCCCGCGACAGGTCGTACTCAGGTTCAGCGAGCCCGTCGAGACGACATTCGGCTCGGTTCGCGTGTACGACGCTTCGGCCAGCCGCGTTGACGACGGACGAACAACACGCCCCGACGCAAGTGCCGTTGCGGTCGGCTTGCCTTCTGATCTGCCGCACGGGACGTACACAGTCGCGTGGCGAGTCTTGTCGGCCGACTCGCATCCCCTCAGCGGCGCGTTCGTGTTCCATGTCGGACGCCCCGGTGCGGGTGAGGCGAGCGTCGTTCGCCAAGTGCTCGACGATCAGGCAGGGTCGCGGACGGTCGATCGCGCAGCTTGGCTTGTCCGCTTCCTGAGCTTGACGCTGATCTTGCTCGTTGTTGGCGGAGCCGCCGTGCTGGCCTTCGTGCTCGTCGGTGAGCCGATGTCGTTGCGGAGGCCCCTCTGGATCGTCCTCGCCGCTTTCGCGCCCGCCCTAGCGTTGCTCTCTTTCGCGGGTATCGGGCTCCAGGGGGCTCAGGCAAGTGAGCTCGGGCTGGATGCCGCAGTTCGATCTTCCGTCGTGGGAGACGTGCTCGGAACCCGGTTCGGCCACGCGTGGCTGCTGCGTGCGGGGCTCGCGCTGCTCCTCGCGATCGTGGCCGCAGTGGCTGTGTGGAGGCCGATTCGGATCGAACCCTGGTTGGCAGCGGTTGCGTGTGGACTGGGCGTCGCGATCGCCGCCACGCCTGCTGTCTCGGGGCACGCACGCGTTGAGGGTGGGCTTGCGGTCGCAAGCGACTGGGTGCATGTGGTGGCCGCGTCTGCGTGGGCGGGTGGGCTGGCGTTCCTCTTATTCGCACTCTGGCGAGCGCGGGGGGATCGCTGGGGGCTCGCCGCGAAGGCGGTGCCGCGCTTCTCTGCACTCGCGGTTGTTTCGATCGCTGCGCTTCTGATGGCGGGTGTCGTGAATGGCTTCCTCGAAGTTCGCTCGTGGAGCGGACTGTGGGAGACGACTTACGGACGGCTCCTGCTCGTCAAGGTGGCGCTCGTCCTGCCTTTGCTCTTGCTCGGCGCATTCAACAACCGCGTCTCGGTTCCACAGGTTGGAGCCGGTATCGCGTCCGGGCTCGAACGGAGGCGATTCCTCGCGTCGACGGCGATCGAGCTCAGCCTTGCCGTAGTCATCGTCGGAGTTTCGGCTGCTCTCGTCGCTGAGCCTCCGGCGAAAGCGAAGTTAGCGGCATATGCTGGCCCGGTCTCTCGGGATGCGTTCGTCCATCCCTACGAGATGAGCGTCGTAGTCGACCCAGCCCGCCTTCGGCCCGAGGTTGACCAGAGGTGACCGATACCTCCTCACAGGCCCCCGCCGTCCGATCGCCTCGCAAGGGGCCGTCTGAGTCGAGCCAGAGTACCCTCGCTCACTCGGGCTGACCTCTCGTCGGAGCGAAGTCTCTGCTGCCCGGTGATCGTGAGCGTCGCCCGGAGTTAGTCCTCGTCTTCCCAGTACTCGACCGTGGGTCCGGGCCTCGCGAACATGATGTCTTCGTCCTCGACATCCTTGGCAAGAAGTTTTCCGGTGTCGAGGTACTCGATGACCTCGCCGCGGATCATCGAGGAGAGCATGAGTACGCGTACCGGCGAGTCCGTTCGGTTGATGATCTGATGCGCCCCCTGCTTGCCGCGCGGAAAACAGGCGACGTCACCCTCCTTCAACACCTGCTCGCCTTCGGGCGTACGCAGCGTCGGCTCGCCGCGGAGCACGATCACCCACTCCTCGTTCAGGTAATGCGTGTGGTACGGCCAGAGCTTGCTGCCGGGCTCGACCTCGGACATGGTCGCGCCGATTAGTTCAGCCTCGATGTGTTGGCCGACGAGCGCGCCCTTGGCGCGCCAGCCCTCGCGGTCCCTCGTCCCGTCCCACTCGTCGCTGTTGAGGTTAAAGGTCTTCACTTGATAAACAGTAGCCACGTCTCGAGGACATGCCCGCACACTCGCGCATGTCAACCAGACGCACCCTAGACTCCCGTCGTCAGCCGGCCGGCCGGTGAACGGAGGGCGCATGAGCGAATACGCGATCAAGCCGCTTGATGCCACGACTTGGGATGCCTACGCCCGTCTCCTCGACAAGCACAACGGGTGTGGGTTCGGTTGCTGGTGCACGAAGTTCCATTCGCGAGAAGGCAGGCCGGAGGGCGAGATGGGCCGCCCTTGGAAGGAGCGTCTCGTTCGCGAGGGGAACGCTCACGCGGCCCTGGTCTTCGACGGCGACGCCGCGGTGGCGTGGTGCCAATTCGGCACTCCGGACGAGCTTCCGAACATCCAGCACCGGAAGGACTACGAGGCGAACCGAACGGAAGAGCTTCCTGACTATCGGATCACGTGCATCTTCGTGGACCGGGACTATCGACGGAAAGGCGTTGCGGGTGCGGCGCTTCGTGGTGCCCTCGACCTCATCGCGAAGGCGGGCGGTGGGGTCGTCGAGGGGTATCCGCAGGATCTGCCGGAGGGCAAGAGGATCTCGTCCACGTTTCTCTACAACACCACGCGCAGCCTCTATGAGCAGACGGGCTTCAGCTACGACCGGCCCAAGGGCAAGAACCACTGCGTGATGCGCCGCACGGTTTCGGCCGCCAAGAAGTCTCGACGGGCTCGCGTCGGCTGACAGCGGCGACAAGGCAGTCTGTATGACCCGCGCCGCAGGCCCCGACCCTTGTGTCTTGCAACCTTCGCCAAGTCCCCCCAGCAGTTGAGACGTTTCGTCCAGAGAGGTTCGGGAGTGCGTCACGGATGGACGACGCGTTCCTCGCAGTCCTGGGGAGAATCGCGATACGGAACGGCTCGTCATCTATCTGGACGGGGTCGGCAGGATCGACACGACCGCGGCTTTCGCCCGTCCACGAAAGCGCCGCAAACGGAGAGGATGGACGAAGAGACCTGACCCGCGCGTGGACGCGTGTGGTCGGGAGAATGTTCGCGCCGCGTTCGCACAGGATGTCGACTGAATAGACCGACTGAATAGACAACGGGTGCCGCGAGACGAACGTCGATTTATCAGGACTCTGCGGCGACTGCCCGTTTCGTATGACCGGAAAGTGAGCGCGCAAGCGCGATCGCCTGTTCGAGCGTCATGGTCGAGCCGGCGGTCTTCTCCCGCTGCCACGCGTCCTCTCCGACCACTTCCACGAGCCGGCGTTCGAAGTGATGTTCGAGCGCGTCCTCTGCTTCGGAGTACGCATTCATCACAACGCCGGCGTCGCTGTTGAGCTGGGCGACGGCGCCGCGGAGCCGGGCGGCGCGGTCGGCGGCGGCTGGGTCGGCTGCGAGGGCAATGCCCGACAGGGCTCCGGCGACGTAAACGGAGTGCGTCCGTGTCGCGGCGAGTGCCAGCTCGAGCATCTCGGCAAAGGCAGCGCGGGCCTCGCCACGCTGCCCTAAGCCGAGCGACGCGAGTCCGAGTCCCTTCAGCGTCTCTAGCTCGTAGTACTTGTCCGCGCGGCTGCGGAGCTGCGTCAGCGCAGCCGCGTAGGCGGCACGGGCGGACTCGTACTCGTGCTCGATGAGGTTGAGCGTGCCGAGGTCGGCGAGGCCGATGGTCTCGAGCATCACCAGCCCGCTCCGGCGAGCCTCGTGAACGAATCGCTCGAGGACCGATCGCGCCTCCTTGGTGCGGCGGACGCGCGTGAGGATGTCGGCGAGGTTGCCGATCGCCTGGATGCGCGGCGCGTCGTCGAGCATCTCTGATTCCTCAGCGGCTTGTCGGCCGAGCCGAACCGCCTCCTCGGTGTCGCCTCGATGAATCGAATTGAAGGCCAACTCGGCGAGAGCTATGCAGTGGGGCTCCGTTCCGGGCTGGGCGAGCGTCAGCGCCTCGCGAGCGGCGGCCTCTGACGCGTCCACTCGACCGACGTGCATGTCGACGTCGGAGAGGCGGACGAGCAGCGCCGCGCGCGACTGCTGAGGAAGGTCGTCGCGCGCGAGGAGCCCTCGGAGCCGATCGTGCTCCTCCGCAACCGCACCCCGCGTCCTCCAGAAGAAATGAAGCAGGTATCCGGCGCGCGCGGCCTCGATCGGGGCGGCGTCGTTCAGGCGATCGAGCATCGCTCGGAGGTTGTCTTCGTCGGCGTCGTACCAGGCGAGGAGCTCCGGTTGCCGCGCTCCGAGCCGGTCCGGATAGTTCGCCTGCAGCCGATCGAGGTACCAGCGGGCGTGCCGGAGCGCATAGTCGGCGGTCTCGCCGGCCTCGTCGAGTCGCTCCCGGGAGTATTCGCGCAAGGTCTCGAGCAGGAAGAAGCGCTCGTCGCCGAGTGCCTTCAGCAGGCTGTGATCGAGGACCGCGGCGAGTTGGTCGAGATCTGCTCCCGTGATCGCCTCGGCGGCGTCGAGCGTGAACGAGCCGCGGAAGACCGAGAGACGGCGGAAGGCAGCCTGGGCGTCGGGGTCGAGGAGGTCGTGGCTCCATTCGATCGTCGCGCGGAGCGTCCGCTGCCGCTCCGGCCGATCGACCGCGCCGCTCGCTAGCAGCGGCAGCGCCTGATCGAGCCGCCGGAGCAGGGCGGCGGGCGAGAGAAGCTTCGCCCGCGCTGCCGCCAGCTCGATCGCGAGCGGGAGGTTGTCCAAGCGTCGACAGACCGCCGTAACCGTCTCGTCGAGCGCAATGATGGAGCCGGCGGCGGCCGCGCGGCTGACGAAGAGTTCGGCCGCAGCCTCGTCCGCCAAAGGCTCGACCGGCAGCTCGCGCTCGGCTATCAGGTGCAGCGGTGCGCGCGAGGTGGCGAGCACGACGACCTCGTCCCCGAGCAACTCGCCGACCACCGTTGCGACTCCCTGCAGATGCTCGAGGTTGTCGAGCACGAGCAGCACCCGCCTCGAGGCGAGCCAGGCGGCGACGTCGTCGTCGGCTTGCAGCCCGACGGCTTCGGCGACGGCGGACCGCACCGCCCGCGTCTCACGCAAGGGGGCAAGCCCGGCGAAGAACGTCCCGTCCAGGAAATCGTCCGACAGCTCCGCCGCCGCCTGCAGCGCAAGCCGCGTCTTCCCCGACCCGCCGGGCCCGGTGAGCGTCAGCAGTCGCGCCCCGCCGGCCACGAGACTGCGGATCTCGGCCAGCTCCCGCTCGCGGCCGAGAAGCGGCCACGCCGCGACGGGGAGGTTCGTCCTTCCGAGCGACCGGAGAGGCGGAAAGTCTCCGCTCCCCAGCTGGTAGATGCGCTCGCCTGCGAGGAGGTCCTTGAACCGGTGCTCGCCGAGGTCGCGCAGGTCACCGTCGACGAGCGCCGCCGTCTCCTGCGACACCAGCACCTGTCCTCCATGGCCGGACGCCGCGATCCGGGCACCGCGATGGACGTCGACGCCCACGTAGCCCTCGCCGGAGAGGAGCGGCGTCCCCGTATGCAGACCGACGCGCACGCGGACAGGGCCGGAGAGTGCCTCAGTCAGCTCGGCGGCGGCGGCCAGGGCAGCGGGCGCTTCCGCGAACGCGATGAAGAACGCGTCGCCCTGGGTGTCGACCTCCACTCCATCGTGGCGGGCACATGCCTCGCGGATGACATGCCGGTGTGCGGCAAGTGCCTCGGCATAGGCCTCTGCTCCGAGCTCGTGCAAGAGCTTCGTCGACCCCTCGACGTCGGTGAAGAGGAAGGTGACAGCGCCGGTCGGAAGCTCCCGATGCACGCGCCATGATCATGCGCGGCGAGAGATCTTCCGTCTAGGCCGTCCGCTTTCGAGACAGGATCGCCGGCTGCGGAGCTGTGCTGCTGCTTGAGTCCCCGAATGACCGCCCCTTCAAGGAAGAGGGGGTCAACGAGGGTCGGATTCGGCTGCCCAAGCCAGACCTGATTGAAGTGCGCGAACGATGCGCGAACAACCGGAAGACCCGCAAGTGCCCGCGCGTCACATCCGTTAGCGAACCTGGCAAGGCCACCTGCCAGTTTGCAGGGAGTTTCGCGAAGCCCTCTGACGGACTCGAACCGTCGACCCCCTCCTTACCATGGAGGTGCTCTACCGACTGAGCTAAGAGGGCGCTCGGCCAAGTGTAGAGCGTTCGCCGCGGGAGCTAGCGGGAGCGCGCAGGAATCTTGAGGCGCTCCACGATGGTCGTTCCGGCGGCGCCGTGGCTCGATGCGGTCACGCGACTGCCGCCGACGACGTAGACGGCGTCGCGGAACGTGACCGCTCGCGCGAAGGCTCGCGCCGTCGGCATTCGCGTCACGTTCTCCCACCCGCGTGCCCCTGGGCGAAGGCGCAGGACGTCGGCGAGCGGCCGTCCCGCGGACTGCGACTCGCCCCCGAAGACGTAGATCGAGCGCCCGTACAGCGCCGCGCCTGCCGTGCCGCGCGGCGAGATCGACGGGCCGCGGCTCCAGCGGTTCGCCGCCGGGTCGTAGATGTCGACGTCGCCGAAGTCCGAGGAGCCGCTCCGTCCTCCGATCGCGTAGATCAGCCCGCCGAGGACGACTGCAGCCGGGCTTCCCTTCGCGCGGCGCAGACGCGCTCGCTCGGTCCAGCTGTCCGTCGCCGGGTCGTAGACCGAGTGTGTCGCGAGCGTCGAGACCGAGTTGCCTCCACCGAGGATGTGGATCCTGCCGTCGAGCACGACCGCCGCGTGCCCGCCGCGCGGCGCAGGAAGCGGCGCGGCCTGCGACCACGCGCGCGTGCCGAGGTCGTAGACGTGCACCGCGTCCGTGGGCGTGTTCCCGGTGCCTTCGAATCCTCCGATGACGTAGACACGGGAGCCGATCGCCGCTGCAGCCGTCGCATTGAGGCCGCCGGCGACCGGCAGGCGCGTCTCGACGCGCCACCGCCTCCCGTCGAACCGTTCCACGGTCAGGACCGGAGCTCCCGAGCGTCCCGTGCCGCCGATCGCCAGGATCGACGAGCCCGCGACGACGACCGCGTGCGCCGCCCGTGCGTGACTCAGCGGCGGCTCGCGCGTCCATGACCCGACCGTGGTCGAAGCATCTGCCGTGGTCGCTGAGATCGCGCTCAGACACACCGCGACGGCGACCAGCCGAACGCTCATGCCGAATGAGACGCCGTTGCGGCACGACGGGTTGGGTTTCGGCGGTTGGTCATGCGTACGACCTCCCGAGGCCGAAGCCGGGCTCAGCCCGGCGGGAGGCCAAGCTCGGCCGAGCGGGCGCACACCTTAAGGAGGGGGCTCGCGGGGGAACCCTGGGTTCCCCCGCGCTATGCAGGGAGGAGGATTCGAACCTCCGAAGGCTGAGCCAGCGGGTTTACAGCCCGCCCCCTTTGGCCACTCGGGAATCCCTGCGGGGCGGGCGCATTGTAGCCCGGTGACGCAGCGGCACCCTTGAGTCCCTAAGTGTCCGCGGCGGCGCTCACCGTCACCAGGCCGACGCGGCTGGTTCACCAGCGGGACGACCACCGCCGCGAGCGTTCCGGAGACGATTGCGCCGCTCGCAGAGGGGAAAACGACATAGAGGGGAGAGACATGAGACACGCTCTCGTGCGTGTGGGCATCGTCGCCGCGCTCATCGCTGTGCTCGCCGGGCTGGTGGTCGCGGGCGCGGCTCGCGCCGACGACGACGACGGCCCGCGCAACCGCGACCCGGTCCGCTTCAGCACCTTCAACGCCTCGCTGAATCGAAACAACGCCGGCGCAGCTCATCACCGACCTGACCACGCCGAGCAACACCCAGGCGAAGGTCATCGCGGAGATCGTCCAGCGCAACCGACCCGACGTCCTGCTCATCAACGAGTTCGACTTCGACCCGATGAACCAGGCGCTCACGCTGTTCCAGACGAACTACCTCTCGGTCGGGCAGAACGGCGCGCAGCCGATCCTCTACCCGTTCCGCTTCACCGCGCCGTCGAACACGGGGATCGCGTCCGGCTTCGACCTGAACAACAACGGCGCCGTCGTTACGACGCCCGGCACGCAGGCCTACGGCGACGACGCGTTCGGCTTCGGCTTCTTCCCGGGCAGTTCGGGATGGCGGTCTACTCGAAGTACCCGATCCGCACGAACAAGATCCGCACCTTCCAGAATTTCCTCTGGAAGGACATGCCGAACGCGCTCCTGCCGGACAACCCGGCGACGCCGGGCGTCACGAAGGACTGGTACTCGCCGGCGGAGCTCGCCGTGTTCCGGCTCTCGTCGAAGAGCCACTGGGACGTCCCGATCCGCATCGGCGGGAAGACCGTCCACTTCCTCACGAGCCATCCGACGCCGCCCGTGTTCGACGGGCCGGAGGACCGGAACGGCACGCGGAACTTCGACGAGATCCGCCTGTGGGCCGACTACATCTCGGGCGGCCGCACCGCGCGCTACATCTACGACGACGAGGGGAAGAAGGGCGGCCTCGACCGCGGCGAGCTCTTCGTCATCGCGGGCGACCAGAACTCCGACCCGTTCGACGGCGACAGCATCCCGGGCTCTGCGCAGCTCCTGCTCGAGCACCCGCGCGTCAACGCGAGCATGACGCCCGCGAGCCCCGGCGCGCGTCGAGCAGTCGGCGCTCCAGGGCCTGCTGAACACGACGCACTCGGGCAATCCGGCTTTCGACACGGCCGACTTCGCCGACATCGCTCCGGTTCGGTCCGGGGAACCTGCGCGTCGACTACGTGCTTCCGAGCAAGAACATGGCGATCCGCGGACGCCGCGGTCTTCTGGCCGCGCAACACCGATCCGCTGTTCCCTCTCGTGGGCGTCTTCCCGTTCCCGAGCTCCGACCACAAGCTCGTCTGGGTCGACGTTCCGGTCGACGACGACGACGATGATGACGACGACGACGATTAGCTGAGTACTGCGCGCGTGGCCTGGCGCCTACGATCGGGGACGTGGAGCGATTCGACGTCCTCGTCGTCGGCGCCGGGCCCGCCGGCTCGGCGGCAGCGATGCACCTCGCGCGCGGCGGCGCGCGGGTGCTCCTCGCCGACAAGGCCCGCTTCCCGCGCGACAAGCCGTGCGGAGGTGGTCTCACAGGACGCGCGCTCCGCTACGCGCCGTGCGACGTGGAACCGGTGGTCGAGCACGTCGTCGACCGCTTCGTCGTACGGGTCGGGTACCGCGGTCGCTTCGCGCGCAGGAGCAGGCCGCCGCTGATCCGCATGACGCAGCGGCGGCGGCTCGACGCGCATCTTGCGGAGGAGGCTGCGCGCGCGGGTGCGGACTTCCGCGACGGCTCCGGCGTGGGGGAGATCGTGCCCGGACGGGACGGCGTCACTGCGCTCGTCGGCGGATCCGCGGTGCACGCCGGATTCGTCGTCGGAGCGGACGGCGCGAACGGCGTCGTCGCGCGCGCGGCCGGGCTCGGCGAGGGGATCGTGACCGGCGTCGCGCTCGAGGGGAACGTGCCCTGGTCCGCTCTCGAGAAGCAGCCGTACGAGGCGACGGCCTGGGTCGAGCTAGGCGTCGTTCCCGGGCGGGTACGGCTGGGTCTTCCCGAAAGGCGACCACGCGAACCTCGGCGTCGGGGGCTGGATCGAGGAAGGCCCACGGCTCCGCGATCACCTCGCGCGCCTCGCGCGAGCACACGGGCTCGAGCCGGACGCCGTTGCCGACATGCGCGGCCACCGCCTCCCGATGCGACGGCTCGGGAGCGCTGCGGCCCGCGGCCGGATACTCCTCGTCGGCGACGCGGCAGGGCTCGTCGACCCTCTCTCCGGCGACGGGATCTACGAGGCGTGGGTGTCCGCACGCCTGGCTGCCGACGCGATCCTCGAGCGGCCGGCCGGAGGCCTACGAGGCGGCCTTGGCCTCCGTGCTCGACCATCACGCATCGGCCTCGTGGGCCGCCAAGCGGGCCGCGGACCGCTTCCCGCGCGCCTGCTACTGGGCGGTGCGGGCTCCAGGCGTGTTCGAGGCCGTGGCAGGCCTGCTCCGCGGCGACCTCGGCCACCCGCGCGACGCGCGTGGACTGGCGCGTCCGCCGCTTCGCGCGTTGGCGCGTCTCGCCCGTCTCGCGCCGCCGGTTCCCTAGAGCTGCCGCGGTCGTCAGGCCACGCGCTTGGTGCGGTCGGGCTTGAGCACGACCGGCCCGAACGCGAGCCTCGAGGCGACGTGGAGAGCCTCCGCCGGCCGAGCGTAGTAGTAGCCCTGGCCCGTGGTGCAGCCGAGCGAACGCAGCATCTCGGCCTGCTCCCGCGTCTCGATGCCCTCCGCCACGACCTCGAGGTCGAGCGTCTCCGCGAGCCGCAGGATGGCGTCGACGAAGGTGCTGTCGTGCTCGATCCGGTCCACGAACGGCTTGGCGATCTTCAGCATGTCGATGGGGAAGTCCCGCAGGTGGCTGAGGGAGGAATAACCGGTGCCGAAGTCGTCGAGCGCGAGCCGCACGCCGAGGCGCCGGAGCCTTCCGAGCATCTCGATCGCCGCCGCGGGATCCTGCATCGCGCTGCTCTCGGTGATCTCGAGGACGAGCCGGTCCGGCGGGATCCCCGACTCGGTGAGAATCGCCTCCACGTCCGTCGTGAGGTTCGGGTTCCGGAGCTCGCTCTGCGAGAGGTTGATGCTGACCATGAGCTCGTCGTGGAACCGGTGGCGTGACCGCCACAGCTGCAGCTGCTCGCAAGCCTGTCGCAGCATCGTGCGGCCGATCGGCGGCATCAACCCGCCTTCCTCGGCGAGTGGGATGAAGCTGTCCGGGAGGACCAGGCCGCCCAGCGGGTGACGCCACCGCGCGAGCGCCTCGAGACCGATCACGCGTCCCGTTGCGAGGGCAACGATCGGTTGGTAGTACGCCTCGATCTCGTCGCGCTCGACGGAGCCCTCGAGTGTCGTCGCGAGCTCCTGCCGGCGCTGGGCCTGAACGTGCATCTCCGGGTCGTACCAGGCATAACCACCCTTGCCGTTCGTCTTCGCTGCGTACATCGCGACGTCCGCGTTGCGGAGGAGGTCATCCGCGATCGATCCGGGCTCCGCGCGGGCGATGCCGATGCTCGCGCCCACCTTCATCTCACGGCCTTCGAGCATGAACGGGGCGCGCAGGGAGTCGACGAGCCGCGCTGCGACGTTCTCCGCGTCGACGCGGTCGGACTGCTCGAGGAGGACGGCGAACTCGTCGCCGCCGAGCCGGGCGACGAGGTCCTCCGGTCGGAGCGAGGCTCGAACGCGCTCGGCAGCGGCGATCAGGAGCTGGTCGCCGGCGCTGTGGCCGAGGCTGTCGTTGATGGTCTTGAAGTCGTCGAGGTCGACGAAGAGCACCACCGGTCGCCGCTCGTCGCTGATGCCGGCGATGACCGCCTTGTGCACGCGGTCGGTGAAGAGACGTCGGTTGGCGAAGCCCGTGAGGCTGTCGTGGAACGCCTGATGGCGGAGCTGGCTCTTGACCCGGTCGTTCTCCAGCAGGGCCGCGGCATGCGTCGCGAACGTCTCGAAGAGGCGCCGGTCGTCGTCGGTGAACGTCGCTCCGTCGCCGAGGCGATTCCCGACGAGGACCATGCCGAAGACTCTGTCCGCGCCGCGCAGTGGCGTCACGATCGCGTCGTCGAGCCCCTGCTCGGCGAGGTAGTCGTCGAGGATGTGCGGAGGGCGCACGCGGGGGAGCAGCGCTGCATGCTCGTCCGTCGACACGTTGCGGAGTGCGCGCAGGCGATCTCCGTCGAGCGCGATCGACTGCATCAGGGCGTCTTCTGCGGTGCTCACGACGCTCCGGAGCGCGCCATCGCGAGTCGTATGCGGGACCACGATGATCTCCGCGACCTCGGCCGAGAGCATCGTGCGCGCGGCCTCGAGCAGGTCGCGAACCGACGAGCGGAACTCCGCGCCCTGCATCGCCCGCATCGAACGGGAGAGGAACTCGAGGTGGCCCTCCCTCCGCCGGAGTGTGGTGTGGGCGTTGAGCGCGATCGCGGTGCTGGCGATCGGCACGGCCATGACCCAGAGCGCCCTCGCATCGAGCTCGCGCGATCTGTATCGCGGCGATGCCGAGGCTCGCGCACGCAAAGCACGCGACGGTCGCGACGCCGGCGAGCGTCCGGAGGTCGGGAGGGAGCGTCCGGTCGCTCGAGATCCAGGCTAGGAACCCGACGAGGAGCACGCCGACACCACCGCTGACGCACGCCGCCAGAACAGCGCCGATCCAGCCCGCCGGGCCGTGCGCATCACCCAGATAGAGGGCGGCATGGAAGACCGCGAGTGCCGCGCACGAGCCGAGTGCGAACGCCGCGACGTTGAACGCAACCGCGATCGGACGCTGGTGCCGGACGAAGGCGAGGGCGACACCCGCGCCGATCGCCTGAGCCACGAGGAGCTCGGCCGGTGAGACGACGAACAGCCCGAGCACGAGCGCGACTTCGCCGAGGGAGATGGTGTGCGCCTCCGCGCGGAGGTGGATGTGCACCGGAAGCGCCTCCGCCGCGAAGAAGAAGACGACGAAGCTCCACCACGGCAGGGCGAACGACGAGGCGGGTGCCGCGCGGCCGTCGAGCAGCGCGGCGTAGAGAACGACCGCGGCAGAGCCGACGCCCACGATCAGCATCGAACCTCAGGGCCTGGCGTGCCGTGGTGTGCCTCGGGACGCTGCGCGCCATGGATCCCAATGCGTTCACGCTCACGGTGGTGAGCCCTTATCGGCAGATCGCGCCGTCGCCGCGATGTCCGCGGAGCCGCGGTCGCTCGTGCGACCAGGCCGGTGTGCCAGGTTCGGGTGCGTCGCAATCTCCTTTCGGCGCCCTCTCGGATCGCTCTGCCGCAGACGGAGCATTTCCACGCTCCCGATGACGTTCGCAACGTAGGGCTGCGCGTAGACCAAAACCTCCCCCCAATGGGTGCGTCAGATCGGGATCCGCTCTCGCGGATCCCGATCCGCGACGTCCCCGCGCCCGCAAGCGGCCGCGGAGGGGGGGTGCGTCAGATCGGGATCCGCTCTCGCGGATCCCGATCCGCGACGTCCCCGCGCCCGCAAGCGGCCGCGGAGGGGGTGCGTCAGATCGTGATCCGCTCTCGCGGATCCCGATCCGCGGCGTTCCCGCGCCCGCAAGCGGCCGCGGAGGGGGTGGGTGAGGTGCCCGCTGTCTCCCTCCGCGCCGCTAAAGCCCACTCCGGCGCCTGCCGATTCCCGAAGAGTTCATGGACCTGAACTCCGTGCTGCGGCATGCCGTCGAAAGCGGCGCCAGCGACGTCCACTTCAAGCTGGGCCAGCCGCCCGTGCTCCGACACGACGGCGACCTGGAAGCCGCCGACGGGTTCGCGGCTCTCGGCGACGCGGACCTCCGTGCCATCCTGGAAGCGGTGACGGCAGCGACGCCGCGCCGGCGCGAGCTCTTCGACGAGACGGGCGACCTGGACATCGCCTACTCCGAGTCCGGTCTTCCGCGCTTTCGTGTGAACGGCTTCAGGCAGCGCGGCGCGACGTCGTTCGCATTTCGCGTGATCCCGGACACCATCGCCGGGTTCGCCGAGCTGCACCTGCCGAGCGGTGTGGGGGCGCTCGCCAAGGAGCACCGCGGGCTGATTCTCGTAACGGGTGCCACCGGCTCCGGCAAGACGACGACGCTGGCGGCGATCCTCGATCACATCAACGCCACTCGCGCGCAGCACATCGTCACGATCGAGGACCCGATCGAGATCCTTCACCCGGACAAGCGCTGCATCGTCAACCAGCGCGAGGTCGGCCTCGACACCGAGAGCTTCGCCCAGGCGCTCCGCCGCGTGCTGCGCCAGGACCCGGACATCATCCTCATCGGCGAGCTTCGTGACGCCGAGACCGCGCAGGTCGCGCTCCAGGCGGCCGAGTCGGGCCACCTCGTGTTCTCCACGCTCCACACGCTCGACGCCGCGGAGACGATCGGGCGCATGGTCGAGTTCTTTCCCGCCGAGAAGCAGCCGCAGGTCGTCTCGATCATGGCCGGCGTCCTCCGCGGCGTCATCAGCCAGCGCCTCCTGCCACGCGAGGGCGGCGGGCGCATTCCTGCGGTGGAGGTGATGGTGAACAACGCGCGGATCGCGGAGCTGATCCGCGAGCGGCGTACGGAAGAGATCCCAGAGGCGATCGCGGAAGGCGAGTTCTTCGAGATGCAGACGTTCTCGAAGGCGCTGATCGACCTCGTCCTCGCCGACCTCGTGGATCGCGAGACCGCCGCCAACGCGGCGACAAATCGCCACGACTTCGAGATCGCGCTCGAGCATGCGCTGAAGAGCCGCGCCGCGCTGCGCGCAGCGCCCGATGCCGACGCCGGGTCGGACGACGACGAGCAGCCGCCGGCGCCTCCGGCGGAGGCCCCCCAGGTCGGCAACCTGAGGCTGGCGTCCTCGTAGCGATGACGCGGGTTCGGTCGACTTTCGCGGGTGAGTCGGGTCACACCCTTCCCGAGCTCATCACCGCCATGGCGATTCTCCTGATCGTCCTCTCCGGTCTGACGACGATGTTCCACTCCGGCATGGTGGCCGAGGTCCGCGCGACGAAAGAGCTCGACGCGCAGCGAAACGCGAGGGCCGCGCTCGATCGCATGCGGCGCGAGCTGCACTGCGCGAGCGCGATCTCGGCAACGCCCGGCGTCGCCGTATCGACGATCACGGTCACGCTCCCCGCGGCCTGTCCGGGCACCGACACGTCCGTCACCTATGCGACCGCGACGGCCGGGACGAGCCGCTACCGGCTCACGCGTACACCCAGCGCCGGCACTGCGGTGACCGTCGCCGATTACGTGACCTCGAGCACTCCGTTCACGTACTACGTCCCCGCGACCGGGACGCTCGGGCGCCTGGCCGTCGACATCCCCGTCAACCTCGACCCGACCGACTCGAGGACGCTGTGGCGCCTCCAGGACGACATCGTCCTCCGGAACACGACGCGCCTCTAGCCGTGGCGGCCCCTCGAACGAGGGATCTCTCCCCCGCGGGAGGGATGGTTGCGACGGCAGCCCCGCGCAGAGTGAGTCCTCCTGCGGCGACCTTTCAACACATGCGGCGACGACTGAGAGACGAGAGCGGCCTCGCGCTGGTCATGGCGGTCGGGATCCTCGCGGTCCTGATGGTGACCGGCTCCACCGTGGTCTACCTCGCGAGCACGAACGCGCAGAGCGCCGAGTACTCGGCCGACGACGCGAGGGCGCTCAATCTCGGCGAGTCGGGGATGAACTACGCGCGGGCGATCCTCTGGAACGCCGGCGATCCGACGTCGGCGAGCGCCGTTCCCTCGTGCAGCACGTCGCCGCTGCCGTCGCTCACCCTCGAGGGCGGCACAGTCACCTACTGCGGCACCTACGACTCGGTCGCGGAGGTCTGGACGCTCACCGGGACGGGGACGTACACGAACCCGACCGGGGGCACCGCGCCCGTCTCGCGCACCGCGACGAGCCAGGTGCAGCTGACCACGTCGTCGACGTTCGACGCGGCGTGGGGGTACCTCTTCGCCGACACGACGAGCCTCTGCACGCTGCTCAAGAACTCGATCTCGATCGACGCGCCCATCTACGTGCGCGGAGACCTCTGCATGGAGAACTCGGCGGTCATGATGTCCGAGCTCGTCCGCGTGCGCGGCAAGGTCGACACCAAGGACTCGGCGTCCATCGGAACCGTCGGCGACCCGGTCGCCCAGGTCGAGATCGGCGGCGGATGCCGCTACGGCGGGAGCGGATCGTACGTCACCCCCTGCGGGACCTCGCAGAAGGTCTATCGGGACACGTTCTCCGCGACGCCGCCGAACATCCTCAAGCCGACCGTCGATCTCGCTTACTGGTACACGAACGCCAAGCCGGGACCGAATCAGGGCTGTACGACAGGCAGCTTCCCCGGCTCCTTCGACAACGGGGGCGGGCTCAACCGGTCGAACGGGACGACGTACCTGTTCCCGGGCTCGGCGTACGACTGCAAGGTCATGTCCGGGGCCACGCAGCTGGGTCGAATTGCATACACGCCCGGAAACCCCGGCACGTTGATCATCGACGGCGTCGTCTTCTTCGACGGCAAGATCGAGCTCCAGGGCAACACGAACGTCGTCTACCAGGGCCGGGGCTCGATCTACGCGACGGACGAGATCAAGATCCAGAACTACGTCACGCTCTGCGGCATCACCGGCTGCACGTCGAGCTGGAATCCGGACACGAACCTGCTCGCGTTCGTGGGCGGCTCGACCGGCGACAGCTCGATCCTGATCGAGAACAACACGACCTTCCAGGGCGCGATGTACGCGACCAATGACTACTTCCAGAAGAACAGCGTCAGCGTGTGCGGGCCTGTGATCGCGCAGGAGCTGAAGATCGAGAACGGGTCGACGAACTGCTACATCCCGTTCTCGAGCCTCGCACCCGGAATGCCGGGCTCGACCGGGTCGACGGTCGTGACGCTGACGAACGTCGCCGACAGCTTCACGACGGACTAGCCCTCCTTCAGGAGCGAGCGCGCGATGCCGATTCATGACGCTGTGAGCGGCTGCGGCTTCCGTTCGAGACTACGCCGTCGGCTCGGAGCCGAGGCGGGCTTCGGCCTGATCGAGCTCCTGATCGCGATGACGGTGCTCGTCGTCGGGATCATGGCCCTCTTCGCGATGTTCGAGTCCGGGATCCGCTCGACGACGCGCGCGAGCACGGTCACGACGGCTGCTGCGCTCGCCGACCGGGAGATGGAGGGCTATCGCGCGATCAGGTACAGCGCGATCGGACTTCCCGACGACCAGGTGCTCGCGGCGGCTGCGCCGTACTCGAGCGATCCGGCCTACTCCGCGACGGCCGGGACACGGGTCGTCCTGGCCGCTTGCGGGACATCGCCCTGCACGACGAAGACGCCGGTGCAGACGCTTACCGGCGCGGACGGAGCGAGCTACCGCGTCGATACCTACATCACGTGGCAGACCGTCGGCACAGGCCGCGGCGTCAAGCTCGTCACGATCGTCGTCAGGGAGGCTGGCGACCCGACCAAGACCTGGGCGCGGACGGCCTCCGCCTTCGACGAGTCGACCGGGACCTAGGCGTGAGCATCGCCGCCGCCGCGTTCGTCGTCGCGCCTGCTCTCGCCCTCGGGAGCTTCCTCAACGTCGTCGCCTACCGCGTTCCGGCGCGACGCTCGCTCGTTCGCCCGCGCTCGGCGTGCGGCAGCTGTGGGCACGAGATCGCGGCTCGGGACAACATCCCCGTGCTCTCGTACCTCCTGCTGCGCGGGCGCTGCCGGCACTGCTCTGCATCGATCTCGCCGGTCTACCCGCTCGTCGAGGCGCTGACCGCCGTGCTCGCGGTGGCGTGCGTCGCCGTCTTCGGGCTCACAGCCGAGGCCGCCCTCGCATTCGGCTTCTGCGCGGTACTTGTGACGCTGTCGGTGATCGACGTGCAGCACCGGATCGTCCCGAACCGCATCGTGCTCCCCGCGGCCGCGATCGTCCTCGTCGCCCACACGGCGATCGATCCCAGCCCGGAGTGGGTGCTCGGGGCGCTCGGCGCGTCCGGGTTCCTGTTCGCCGCCGCGCTCGCGTACCCGAAGGGCCTGGGCATGGGGGACGTGAAGCTCGCGCTGCTCCTCGGAGCGATGCTCGGCGCATCGGTTGCGGTCGCGCTCTTCCTCGGCTTCGTCGCGGCGCTCGTCCCGGCTGTCGTCCTCTTCGCCCGCCACGGGAGCGCGGCGCGCAAGATGGCGGTCCCGCTCGTCCCGTTCCTCTCGTTCGGTGCGATCGTCGCGCTCTTCTTCGGCGAGCAGCTGTTCGATGGGTACCTCTCCCTGTTTTAGGGAGTCGTCGCGTCAAGTCGCCGCCTGCGGCTGCCGATAACCCGTTCGAGGGATAGCTGATGGACCCCGAGCGCCCAGCGAACGTGCGCCACCTCGGGCCGGCCGGCTCGGAGGCGACCACGCCCGCGCAGCAGCTGCGGCCGCAGTTCGGAGTCAACGAGACCGCCGAGCTCGTCCTCGATCTCCTGGGATCGACAGCGCTCGTCGCGCCCGATGTGCTTGCGCTCGTCCGCGGCCGCACGGCCGCCGGCGGATCCGTCACGCAGGCGCTGATCGACGAGGGCGCCGTCGGCGCCGAGGGCGTCGCGCGGATGCTCTCCGTCCGCCACCACCTGCCGCTCGTCGACCTCCCGACGGTCGGCGTCGCCGCCGACGCGGCGCAGCTCATCCCGGTGAACACGCTCGAGCGCGCCGCGGCCATTCCGTACGCGTTCGAGGAGGACGTGCTCAAGGTCGCCGTCGCGGATCCCGGGAACCTGCACGGGATCGACGAGCTCCGCCTCGCGACGCGCCACACGCTCGAGCTCGCGGTCGCGTCGAGCGAGGAGATCAAGGTCGAGCTCCAGCGCCTGACGCGCGCCGCCGAGGCCATGGGAACGGCGCTGCTGGCGGTCGACGACGAAGAGGCCCTGGGCGCGGCCGACGACCTCGAGCTCGACGACGGCATCTCTGATGGTCCGTTGGTGCGGCTCGTCAACGCGTTGATCTTCCAGGCGGCCGAGGAAGGCGCCTCGGACGTCCACTTCGAGCCGCAGGAGGACGCGCTCGTCGTGCGCTTCCGCGTGGACGGCGTCCTGCGCGAGGTGCAGCGCGTCCCCAAGCGGATGGCGCCCGGCGTGACGACGCGCCTGAAGGTGCTCAGCAAGCTGGACATCGCCGAGCGCCGCAAGCCGCAGGACGGTCGCATCACGCTCTCCACGTCGGCGGTGGGACGCTCGCTCGACATCCGTCTCGCGACGCTCCCGACGGTCGAGGGCGAGAAGGTCGTCATGCGCCTCCTCGACAAGTCGCGAAAGGCGCCGACGCTCATCGAGCTCGGGCTCTCCGAGGCGATGCGCGAGCGTCTCTCGGCCGTCGTGGCGATGCCCACCGGCGCGCTGCTCGTGACCGGTCCCACCGGCTCCGGCAAGTCGACGACGCTGTACGCCTGCCTGGCGCAGATCAACCGGCCCGAGATCAACATCATCACGGTCGAGGACCCGGTCGAGTACCGGCTCGCCGGCGTGAACCAGGTGCAGATCAACATCCGCGCCGGCCTCACCTTCGCATCGTCGCTGCGCTCGATCCTCCGCTCCGACCCCGACGTCGTCATGGTCGGCGAGATCCGCGACACCGAGACGGCGAAGATCTCGATCGAGGCCGCTCTCACAGGCCACTTCGTGCTCTCGACGCTGCACACGAACGACGCGCCGTCGACGATCACCCGTCTCGGCGAGATGGGCGTGGAGCCGTTCCTGACCGGCGCTGCGGTCTCAGCCGTTCTCGCGCAGCGGCTCGCGCGCAAGCTCTGCACGCACTGCTGCGAGGCGTACACGCCGAGCGAGGCCGAGCTGCTCGAGGCGCGGGTCTCGCGGGACGTTGCCGCGGCCACCGACGGCTCGGTCTTCTACCGCAAGAAGGGCTGCCCGCGGTGCAACCACACGGGCTACCGCGGCCGGATCGGCCTCTACCAGCTCCTGACGATGTCCGAGGAGATCGCCGCTCTGGCCGTCCGCCACGCAAGCCGCGACGAGATCGCGCGCTCGGCGATGGAGGGCGGGATGCGGACGATGTGGGACGACGGGCTGGAGAAGGTCGCGTCCGGCCTCACGTCGGTCGAAGAGCTCGCCCGCGTGCTGGCCTAACCGGCCAGGTCTCCCGCGCCATCCGAAAGACATGTCCCACGCGGACCTCAGGCCGCATGGCTGCTGGCGTTCCGCAAATCGGTGTCTGACACCGATCTGCTGTCCGGACGGGACAGGCTGCGGCGTCAGGAAGCGTGCACGTCGCAGCCGAGGGCGATCAGCGCCTCGACGGCGTGCGTGACGAAGCGCGTGGCCTCGACGGGGCTCTTGAAGGAGTAGGGACCCGGCCGCACGGGGTCGCTCGAGAAGGAGCCCTTCGGCCACACCTCGGCCTCGACGACGCACGAGTCCCCCCGGTCGATAGCTCTGAGGACCGCGACCGAGCGCCCGTCCACGCGAGCGTGCCGAACGTAGAGCTCGCGACCGTGATCCGCCTGGAAGGCGGGCTCACTCACCGGCGAGCCTGCGCGACGGCCTGAGCGATCGTCTCGCGGTCGGTGACGCCGAGCGTCGCCGCGACCGTTCCGGGGCGCTCGATGACGAGCACGGCCGGGTTCGGGAGCACGCCCGTCTTCGCGACCAGGGGCCGCACGAGGCGCTCGCTGAACGCCGAGATCTGTACGAGAGGCGCACCGGACGTTCGTGCCGCCGCTCGCGCTTCGGCGCGGACGACCGAGTCGACCGCCGCCCGAGGGGTGTAGACGACCACGATCGCCACGCGGTTCCTGCGCAGCGCGCGATGGATGGGAAGCGGGAAGCCGCTCGGCGGGAGCGTCGCGGCGCGCGTCGGCCGCGGCGTCGCGCGCGTGACCGGCGTCGTCGGCGTCGGTGCCGTCGGCGCGGGCGTCGTCTTCGCCGGCGTCGTCGTGCGCGGGGTCACGGTCGTCTCACCGTCGCCCGCACTGCGGCCGGCGAGGAACATGAACGCAGCGAGGCCGACGGCGGCGATCACGCCGACGAAGGCGAAGATGCGAATCGGGGGGCTCAGGGTCATGCTCATCGGACTTCGTTATCGGCAGCGCGGGGGAGGGGCTTTACGAGCGGACACGGCTTGCGCAAGAGAAAAGGCGCGGTCTCCCGCGCCTTTTCTGTCCAGCGTCTAGCTCGACGGCTTACAGTGCGCCCGTACAGGCCGCGTTCGCGACGAAACCGGTCGTCGAGTTCGGGCCCGGGCCGAGAACGCTCCAGGTCTTGCCGCCCACGGTGTCCGTGAGGCAGTAGGAGTCGACGTCCGCGGCCGCGACGGTCAGCGTGGCCGAGACCCCCTGGTCGATGCCGGCGAGGTCGGTCGCGTCCATGCCGGCGTACGTGCCGGTGGGCTGGTCGGCGAAGTAGGCCTCGGCCGCCGGAAGGGCCGCTCGCAGGTTCGCCTTCGCAGCGTTGTTCGATGCGCGGTCACGGAACCCGAGGTACGACGGGACCGCGATCGCGAGCAGGATGCCGATGATGATGATGACGACGAGGAGCTCGATCAGGGTGAAGCCCTGCTCCGAGTTCCCGTCGAGGCGCTGCCGGATCCACTTGAACATCTGGTGGTTCTCCTTCCGCAGGTCGATGGATGGGTGCATGCGGATGCCGGACAGGGATCGGCTGCAGCCGGGAGGCGCCCTACCCCAATTTGGGTGATTTGCGGGGGATGTCCTGAGGGAGGCTTCGCGGTCTCGCTACGGCGGCGAACCCTGGCTCAAGCCCGAGGTTTGCGCTGCCGATACGCACCCTGTCCATGGACGCGACGCCGACCTCGATCGACGCTCTGCTCTCGCGCGCGGTGGAGGCCCGGGCCTCGGATCTGCACCTCGTTCCGGGCGCCCCGCCGGCAATCCGCGTGAACGGCGACGTCGCGCACCTCGAAGGCGCGGAGAAGCTCAAGGGCGACGAGACCCGGACCCTTCTCTATCGCATCCTCTCGACCGAGCAGCAGAAGCGGCTCGAGGTCGACCGGCAGCTCGACTTCTCCTACGGCATTCCCGGCCTCGCGCGCTTCAGGGTGAACGTCCACTTCCAGCGCGACACGCTCGCGGCGGCGTTCCGGCACGTTCCCGAGGAGCTCCGCACGCTCGAGGAGCTCGGGCTTCCCGAGTCGCTGCGAGACCTCGCGATGAGGCCGCGCGGTCTCGTCCTCGTCACCGGCCCGACCGGCTCGGGTAAGTCGACGACGCTCGCGGCGATGGTCGACGAGGTCAACCGCTCCAAGCCGCACCACATCCTCACCATCGAGGACCCGATCGAGTTCGTGCACCGCCACAAGCGCTGCGTCGTGACGCAGCGGGAGATCGGGACGGACGCAGCGAGCTTCGCCGACGCCCTCCGCGCCGGCCTCCGCCAGGACCCCGACACGATCCTCCTCGGCGAGATGCGCGATCTCGAGACGATCGCGACCGCGCTCACGGCCGCCGAGACGGGACACCTCGTCATGGCGACCCTCCACACGCAGAGCGCGCCGTCGACGATCGACCGTGTCATCGACGTGTTCCCGCCCGCGCAGCAGGAGCAGGTGCGCATGCAGCTGGCGAACACGCTCCAGGGAATCGTCACGCAGACGCTCCTGCAGACCGCCGACCGCTCGGGGCGCGTCGCGTGCCTCGAGATCCTCTTCCCGGACGACGCCGTGCGGAACCTCATCCGCCAGGGCAAGGTCGAGCAGATCTACTCGGTCATGCAGACGAGCACGCAGCGCGGCATGCAGACGATGGAGCACGGCCTCGCCGAGCTCATCCGCAAGCACGTGATCACCGTCGAGACGGCGCTCGCGGCCTCGAGCCGCAAGGAGCAGCTCGTCGGGATGCTCGAGCGGAGCGGCGTCCCCGTGAGCGCGGGAACGGCCGCTTCGGGATTGCGAATCGCGGGGAGCGGCTGAGATGGACGACCTGCGGCGCGAGTTCGACTGGGAGAGCGTTCCGGAGGAGCAGCCCGAGACGCCGGACGAGGCCGAGCCCGTCGGGGCCTGGCCGCAGCAAGCCTCCGCGCTGCCTCCGCTCGACGAGCCCGTGCCCTCGCCCGACTTCGCCGAAGCGGTCGTCGAGACCGCGCCCGAGCCCGCCTTCGAGCCTGAGCCCGAGCCCACCTTCGAGCACGAGCCCGAGGAAGCCGTCGAGCCCGAGCCCGTCGTGTCGGCGCCTTCAGAGCCGGAGCGCCGGCGCCGGCTCGCGCTAGGACGCGCGCGGACGGCCGAGCCGAAGCCCAAGAAGACCAAGGAGAAGGCGGACAAGAGGGAGAAGCGCCTCGTCGGTCTCAAGATCGGCGCGTCCCAGATCGCCGCCGCGCGCGTCGTGAACAACGGTTCGCCCGAGCTCGTCGAGGCCTACCGAGAGCCGCTCGAGCCCGGCGTCGTCGTCGCGGGCGAGATCCGCGACACGGAGGCGCTCGCCAACGCGCTGACCCGCTTCTTCGACCTGCACAAGCTCCCGAAGAAGGGCGTGCGGCTGGGGCTCTCCAACAACCGGATCGGCGTGCGCGTCTTCGAGATCGAGGGCGTCACGGACGAGAAGCAGCTCGAGAACGCGATTCGCTTCCGCGCCGAGGAGGTTCTCCCGATCCCGCTCGACGAGGCGGTTCTCGACTACGTCATCCTCGAGGACACGACGCGCGAGGACGGCACGCCGGTGCGGCGGATCCTCCTCGTCGTCGCGTACCGCGAGGTCGTCGACCGCTACCTCGAGGCGTGCCACGCCGCGGGGCTCGAGGTCGTCGGCATCGACCTGGAGGCGTTTGCGCTCCTCCGCTCGCTCGCCGCGCCGACCGACGAGCCCGTCGGAGACGGCGCGCTGGTTGCCGTCGCGGTCGGCTACGACCGGACGACGATCGCCGTCTCGACCGGGCGCTACTGCGAGTTCACGCGCGTCCTCGACTGGGGAGGCTGGTCGCTGAACGCCGCGATCGCGCGGGAGCTGGACATGGCCCCGAGCGAGGTCGAGGCGATCAAGCGGCAGCTCTCGCTCGGCGAGGTGGCGCATGTCGAGGGACTCGAGCCGGAGAAGAGCGCGAAGGCACAGGACGCCGTGCAGCGCGCGCTCTCGGCATTCGCGCGCGAGCTCGTCTCCTCGCTCCACTTCTACCAGGCCCAGCCCGGCGCGCTCGGGATCGGCGAGATCGTCATCACGGGCGGGACCGCGCACATGCCCGGGCTTCCGGACGCGATCGGGCGGCTCATCGGCGCGCCGGTGAGGCTCGGCGACCCGTTCAAGCGCGTCAAGGTCGGACGCAAGGTGGGCGACGAGGGTCAGGCCGGCTCGCTCGCCGTCGCCATCGGACTGGGAATCGAGGACTAGGCGTGCGTGCCGTCAACCTCATGCCCCGCGACGAGCGGCGCGCCCGGCTCGAGCTCGGCCGCCTCCCGCTCCTCGGCGCCGTCGGCGGCGTCATCGTCGTCACGGCCGGCGCCTTCCTGCTCGCGTCCTCCGCCTCGAGCACGTCCGACGACCTGAAGGCCGAGCTGCAGTCCGTCGAGGTCGCGATCAACCGCCTGCCCGAGGCGCCGGGCTCATCCGTGAGCAGCGGCGAGCTCGTCCAGGAGCGCTCCAACCGCGTCGCGGCGCTCTCCGCGGCGCTCGCCTCGCGGACGGCGTACGACCGCATCCTTCGCGAGATCTCGCTCGTGCTTCCCGGGGACGTCTGGCTGACCACGCTCGAGGCGTCGTCCGCCGCCGCGGCGCTCCCCGCGGCGTTCCTCCGACTCAGGTAGTTCCGACGAATTCCGGCGTCACGATCCAGGGTGCGACGTACTCGCACGACTCTGTCGCGACCGCGCTTGCGCGGCTGTCGCTGGTGCCGTCGCTCTCCGGCGTCCGGCTGGCCTCGACGGCGCTCGTCGACCCTCAGTCTGCCGACCCACAGCCGGGCCGGAAGCAGGGCAAGCCGTTCGTCACTTTCGTCGTGTCCGCGTCGGTGAGAAGCGAGGGCTCCTCGTGAAGGCCCGCCTCGAATCGCTGTCGACGCGCTCGACCATCCTTCTCGATCGCCGCGGTCGTGCTCGTCTACGCCGCCGTGCTGTGGCTCATGTTCGTGTCTCCGAAGCGCGCCGACGTCGCGACCGCGCGCGAGAACGTCGCCGCAGCCGAGCTCCGGCTCGTCGAGGCGAAAGCTGCGGCGAACCGGCCGGCCGGCGCGCGGCTTCGCGCGTCGCAGACGTCTTCCGCCTCACGAAGGCCATGCCTTCCACGGCCGATCAGCCCGGCCTCGTGCTCGAGATCTCCAGGCTGGCGAACCAGAGCGGCGTGACGCTGCGCTCGATCGCGCCGAAGGAGCCCATTGCCGCGGTCGGCGGGCCGTCGCTCATTCCGGTCACCGTCACGCTCACCGGCAGCTACCGCCAGATCACGAAGTTCCTCGCGCGAACCCGCCAGCTCGTCACTGTGCGCGACGGCAAGATCCACGCGACCGGCCGGCTGCTCTCGGTGCACGGCGTCACGCTCATCGAGTCGGTGAACGGCGGTTTCCCGAAGCTCGACGCGACGCTCGAGATCGACGCCTACGTCTACGACGGGCCGATCGTCCAGGAGGAAGCCCCGGCGCCTGCGAGAAGAGCTCCCCGCCGCCGGGCAGCAACGCGATCGGGAGCAACGGGTCGTGAGCCCCGAGGCACGCGCCGCGCGCGAGCGCAAGCAGAAGATCTTCGTCGCCATCGGCGGCGTCGTCCTGCTCGCCCTGCTCGCCTTCCAACTGCCGAAGCTGCTCGGCGGCTCCGAGCCGACGGCCGCTCCCGCTGCGACGACGACCGCTGCGGACGGCACGACGACGACGGCCGCCGGCGACGGCCGTTCCCCAGGTCGATGACGCGGTGCCGGTCTCGGTGACGCTCGTCGACACCGACCGGAGGCTCAAGCCAGGCCCCGGCCAGCTCGGCTCCTTCGAGACGTTCTCGCGCAAGGACCCGTTCGTCCAGCAGATCCAGGATTCGTCCTCGGACACCGGCGCGGAAGCACCGGGGCCTGCCACGGGCGGAGCTCCCGGCGGAGGGACGTCCACGCCCCAGACGCCGTCCAAGGGCTTCACGGTCGGGGAGAGCACGGCCACGGTCGCGGTGACGGTGATCTCGGTGAACGGCGCACGCCAGCCGCTCGCGCCCGGCATGCCTTCCCGGCGGCCGACCCGGTCTTCGTCCTCATCGCCGAGCAGCCCGACGCGAAGTCCGCCGTCATCGGGGTCGCGGGCGGCGCCTACGCGAACGGCAACAGCACCACGAAGCTCAAGGTCGGCAAGCCGGTGATGCTCGTGAACACGACGACCGGCGCCAGCTACCGCGTCGTGCTCGTCGCGGTCGGCAATGGGGGCACGACGTCGCCGGTGGGCCCGGGCCGCGACGAAGGCCAAGCAACCGACGCCCTGATGGCCGCATTCACCTACAGCGCGATCAACTCCCTCGGAGTCGAGTCGACCGGCGAGATCACCGCCACCGACCTCGGCTCGGCGCGCGACCAGCTGCGCCAGCGCGGCCTCCGCCCGGTGTCGCTGAGCCAGGCCGACAGCGGCGGAATGACGATCGGCCGCCGCAAGAAGGTCAAACAGCGCTCGCTCCAGATCTTCTCGCGGCAGTTCGCGACGATGATCGACGCGGGCCTGAACGTCGTCAGCGCGCTCGTCATCCTCGAGCAGCAGACCGACGACAAGGCGCTCGCGGAGGTGACCCGCGAGGTGCGCTCGGACGTCGAGGGTGGTCTTCTCCTCTCGCAGGCGATGGGCAAGCACCCGAACGTCTTCGACCGGCTCTACATCGCGATGGTCGAGGCGGGCGAGGCAGCGGGAATCCTGGACACGGTCCTCGATCGCGTCGCCGTCCAGATCGAGAAGGAGATGAAGATCAAGCGCCGCGTGAAGGGCGCGATGATCTACCCGACGCTCGTCCTCTGCTTCGCGTTCCTCGTCCTCGCGGGGATGCTGCTGTTCCTCGTCCCGATCTTCGAGGACATCTTCAAGGATCTCGGCGGCGAGCTCCCGATGCTGACGAAGGTCGTCGTGACCGCGTCGGATATCATGAAGGGCTACTGGTTCATCATCTTCCCGGCCATCGGCGGCGGGATCTGGGGCTTCCGGCGCTGGAAGAAGACTCCCGCCGGCCGCCAGGTGTGGGACCGCTTCAAGCTTCGAACGCGCCCGCCGGGATCGGCAAGGTCGTCCTCAAGGTCACGATGGCGCGTTTCTCGCGCACGCTCGCGACTCTCGTCGCCGCCGGCGTCGACATCATCAAGGCGCTCGAGATCTCCGGCACCACGGCCGGCAACTGGGTCGTCGAGTCCGCCCTCGCGGACGTGCGCGCGAAGGTGCACCAGGGAGTCCCCATCGCGCAGCCGCTGATCGAGGACTCCGTCTTCCCGCCGCTCGTGTCCCAGATGGTCAAGGTCGGCGAGGAGACCGGCGAGCTCGAGAAGATGCTCGACAAGATCGCGGACTTCTACGAGGACGAGGTCGACGCGTCGATCCAGGCGCTGACCTCGATCGTCGAGCCGATCATGATGATCGGCGTCGGCGTCGTCGTCGGGATCATCATCATCGCCATGTACATGCCGATGTTCAAGCTGCTCCAGCTGGTGGAGTAGAGCGGCGAGATTCGCCTCGCGGCCACGTTTCCGACCGTGCGACACTGGCCACGTCGCAACCCCTCAGGATCCGGCGGCTACTCGGCGCGATCGGTCGCAACGTCGGCCGTGCGATGACGGGTGAGCGCTTCGTCATAGCCATCGGTCGCGTGCCCGCGGCGGAACCGGGGCCGCTGTCGGGACTCCGGTAGTGGCGACCATGGACGACCTCGTGGCGGCCGGACTCGTGAGAGCCCCTCGTGCGGTCCGCGCTCCTCGACCGGCTTCGCCGATCCCTGCACCGCAAGGCCCGACGAGCACGGATCTCCTGCTGGAACATCGCGACGGCTGACCGCCGCCTCAGAACGTGTGAAGCTCCGCGCGCTCGCCCAGAAGCCTTCGCTTCTGAGCGCGTCGTCGCGCAATCGTCAGTCACGCCGGCCGGCAGTCGCCGCAGGCGCCGCGGAGAACGACTTCGTGCGCCGCGACCTCGTAGCCGCGACCGCCTGCGATGCCCGCGATCGCCCGCTCGAGCGCCGAGTCCTCGAACGGCTCGACCTTCCCGCAGTCGCCGCAGACGAGGTGGTGGTGATGCTCGCCCGCGGGATCCGCCCGCTCGAAGCGTGAGACGCCGTCGCCGAGGTCGACGCGCTGCACGAGCCCGAGCTCCGCGAGCCCGTCGAGCGTGCGGTAGACGCTCGCGATCCCGACCCGCGCGCCGCCCGCCCGAACGGCGTCGTGGATCTCCTGTGCGGAGACGCAGCAGTCCTGCTCGCCGAGGAACCCGACCACCACGCGCCGCGCGGCGCCGCTGCGGCCGCTCTCCGAGCGCATCCGCGAGAGCGTGCTCTCGATCCAGGTTCGACTCATCGACGATAATGATACCCGTTCTCAAAGACGTGCTAGCCTCTTGCGCGATGTCGCGCCTCGTCGCTCTCGCAGCGGTTCTCTTTGCAGTCGCCGGCTGCGGCGGGAGCGACGACGACGAACGAGGACGGTCGTCGCGGGCTTCTACCCGCTCGCGTGGGCGGCGGAGCAGGTCGCGGCGAGCGCGGAGATCGACTTCGAGATCGTGAACCTGACCCCGGCCGGCGCGGAGCCGCACGACCTCGAGCTGTCGCCCGGCGATGTCGAGACCGTTCGCGACGCGGAGGTCGTGCTCTACGTCGGCGGCGGCTTTCAGCCGGCTCTCGAGGACGCTGTGGCCGAACGGACCGGCACGTCGCTCGACGTCCTGTTCACGGCGGACGAGAGCGACCCGCATGTCTGGCTCGACCCGGTGCGCTTTGCGCGGATCGTCTCGGAGGTCGCCCCGGCGCTGGGAGCCGCCTCGACCGCGGGCACGAGCTTCCTCGACCTGAATGCGTTGGACGACGAATACCGGCGCGGCCTCGCGAACTGCGAGCGGCGCGAGCTCGTCACGACACACGCGGCGTTCGGCCATCTCGCCGACCGCTACGGGCTCGAGCAGATCGCGCTCACCGGCACGTCGCCCGAGGCCGAACCGTCGCCCCGCGAGCTCGAGCAGCTCGCCGAGCGAGTGCGCGCGTCGGGCGCGACCACCGTGTTCGCCGAGCCGCTCGTCTCCGACCGGGTCGCGCAGACCATTGCGCGCGAGGTCGGCGCCGAGGTCGCGGTGCTCGATCCGGTCGAAGGGCTGAGCGAGGAGCGTCTCGACGCCGGAGAGGACTACATCTCGGTCATGCGCGACAACCTTGCGGCGCTGCGCGAGGCGCTCGGGTGCCGCTAGCGGTCGAGCTCGAGCGCGTCTCCTTCGGCTACCGGCCCGGACAACGCGTTCTCGAGGACGTCGAGCTCCGAATCGACGAAGGTGAGTTCGTCGCCGTCGCCGGCCCGAACGGCGGCGGGAAGACGACGCTGATCAGGATCGTCCTCGGCCTCGAGCGGCCGTCGGGCGGGCGCGCGCTGCTCTACGGAGAGGCGGCGCATCGCTTCTCGCGGCGCCGCACGCTCGGCTACCTGGCGCAGCGTTCCGAGCTCGGCGGCGACGCGCCGACGACGGTTCGCGAGCTCGTGTCGGCCGGAAGGCTGGCCGCGGGCGGGCTGATCGGCCCGATGCGGCGGCGCGATCGCGAGCTCGTCGCAGAGGCAATCGGGCGCGTCGGCCTCGACCATGTCGCGGACGCTCCGCTCCGCACCCTCTCCGGCGGGATGCAGCAACGCGCCTTCATCGCGAAGGCGCTGGCGGGCGAGCCGTCGCTCCTCGTCCTCGACGAGCCGACGACCGGGGTCGACGCCGAGTCGCAGGAGTCCCTCGCGGCGCTCCTCGACACGCTGCACTCGGATCTCGGCGTCACGATCCTCTACGTCTCCCACGAGTTCGGCGCCGTCGAGCGCTTCGTCCAGCGCCTCGTGCTCGTCCGCCGCAGCATCGTCTTCGACGGGCCTCCCTCGGCACTGCCCGGCGTCTGGCACGACCCGTCGCACGTCCATGCCTGACATCCTCGAGCCGGAGTTCATGCGGCTGGCGCTCGGCGCCGGCGCGGTCGTCGGGGTGCTCGCGCCTGCGGTCGGTTTCTTCCTCGTCCAGCGGCGGCAGTCGCTCGTCGGAGACGGAATCGGACACGTCGCGTTCGCGGGCGTGGCCGCCGGGATCCTGTTCGACGTGCCGCCGGTGCTGACCGCACTCGTCGCAGCTGTCGCCGGAGGCATCGCGATCGAGCTCCTCCGCTCGCGCGGCGGGACGGCCGGCGACCAGGCGCTCGCGCTCGTCTTCTATACGGGGATCGCGCTCGGAGTGGTGCTCGTCTCGCTCGCCGGCGCACTCGACGTCGACCTCTTCCAGTACCTGTTCGGCTCCATCCTCACGGTGACGCGGACCGACCTCGCCGTCATCGCCGCGCTGGGCGCCGTCGGGCTCGCGACCGTCGCGCTCCTCTACCGCGCGCTGGCGGGCATCGCCGTCGACGAGGAAGGGGCGCGCGTCGCCGGTGTGCCGATCGGCGCGCTCAACATCGCGGTCGCGGCGCTTGCGGCCGTGACGGTCGCGCTCTCGATGCGCGTCGTAGGGATCCTGCTGGTCGCGGCGCTGATGGTGCTGCCGGTGAGTGCTGCCACTCGAGTGGCGTGGAGCATGCGCTCGGCCTTCGTCCTCTCGCTGGCGATCGGCCTCGCGGCGTCGCTCAGCGGGCTCACGATCTCGTACTACGCCGACCTGCCGCCCGGAGGGACGATCGTGCTCGTCGCGGCCGGAGGCTTTGCCGCAGCGACGCTCGCGGGAGCGCTACGCGGCCGCTAGGGCGGCGTCGACGCCGCGCTCGTGACAGTCCCGGCAGCGCGCCTCGTACTGCTCGGCGGCGCCGACGACGACGGTCTCGCCCGAGTATGGCGCCGGAAGTCCGTCGACGAGCCGCTGGGTCGTCGTTGCGGTCCCGCCGCAGCGGTGGCACACGGCTTGCAGCTTGTCGACGAACTCCGCGTGCGAGAGCAGCTCCGGGATCGGCCCGAACGGGAGCCGCCGAAAGTCCTGGTCGAGCCCGGCCGCGACGACGCGCGCTCCGCCGTCCGCGAGCTCGAGAGCGGCCGCGACGATCGCGGGCTCGAAGAACTGCACCTCGTCGATCCCGACGACCTCGAACCCGACCTCTGCGCGCAAACCCCCCTGCGCTCGTGCGACGAGCTCCGCGACCGAGGCGACCGGAACGCCGCGCATGCGGATCCCCGCGTGGCTGACGACGTCCGTCGCGTCGAAGCGGTCGTCGATGCGCGGCTTGAAGATGACCACCTTCTGCCCGGCGATCTCGGCGCGCCGGAGCCGCCGGATCATCTCCTCGCTCTTGCCGCTGAACATCGGCCCGCAGATGACCTCGAGCCAGCCGCCGCGCTTGGGAGGGATCCGGATCACGGCCGCGATCCTACGAAGCGGACCGGTCGGAGCGTTCGACGGGTGTCGACCGCGTAACGGGCTGGTAAACGCACTTGCAATTGGGGCGTCGATCTGTCACGAGTCGCTCATGCGGTTCGCTCTGATCGCCCGCCGACAAACCCCTGCAACCGACGCCATTGCCGCGGCGACTGTCGACGGTGCGCGCTTCGAGGTGCTCACACCGGAGGAAGCGCTCGCCGCGCTCCAGACAGGGGACGTCGCCGTGGGTCGACTCGACGTCCTCCCGACGCTCGACGGGATCGACGACGGGCTCTGGGCGCTCGGTGCGCTCGCGGCGCGGGGAGTGATCGTGCTCAACGAGCCGGCGGGGCTCCTCGCCGCGCACGACAAGCTCCTGACCGCGCGCCTTCTCCGCCGCCACGACATCCCGCATCCGCTGACCTGGCACGTCCGGCCGGGCCGGCCGACTCCGGTTCGCCGCCGGCCCGTCGTGCTGAAGCCGCGGTTCGGAAGCTGGGGTCTCGAGGTGCATCGCTGCGATGACACGGCTGCGCTCGAGAGCGCGGTCGAGCGTGCTCGCCGCGCGAGCTGGTTCCAGCGCCACGGCGCGCTCGTCCAGGAGCTCGTCCCGCCGCAGGGCTACGACCTGCGAGTCCTGGTCGCCGGCGGGCGCGCCGTCGGCGCTGTGTATCGCGTCGCGGCTCCCGGCGAGTGGAGGACGAACGTCGCGCTTGGCGGAGTGCGGCGACCTGTCGAGGACATCCCGCGCGAGGCCGCCGCGCTCGCCCTCGAAGCCGCCCGCGCGATCGGTGCCTCGCTGGTCGGCGTCGACCTCCTCCCGGACGGCCGCGGCGGCTGGGTGGTCGCCGAGCTGAACGGCGCTGTCGAGTTCACGAGCGACTACGCGCCGTGGCAGGACGTCTTCGCGGAGACCGCAGCCGCGCTGGTGCGGGAGGCGCTCGAGCGGCGCGGCGAGATCGCCATACTGGCGGAGGTCGCGGAGCTCTGAGGTAGAGGGACCGCGCTACGTGCGCTGCTACACTCAGGCGCGCGCGGCGGCGTAGCTCAGTTGGTTAGAGCAGCGGAATCATAATCCGCGTGTCGCAGGTTCGAGTCCTGCCGCCGCTACTCGCACCTCGTTAGAACACCCACGGAACTGACCGAGACGAACAATGGCCACCGGAGTACGAGTCGCGATCACGCTCGCCTGCACTGAGTGCAAGCGGCGCAACTACCAATCCCAGAAGTCCAAGCGGAACTCCCCGGACCGGGTCGAGTTCCGGAAGTACTGCCGCTGGTGCGGCCGGCACACGCCGCACCGCGAGACGAGGTAGCCGCGTGGCACGTGAGACGCGCAGACAGCGGCGTGCGGCTCGGGCCGCCGCCGGAGACGGAGCAGCGACCGGGCGCCGAAGCCGCGCGCAGCAGGTTCGCCCCTCAGCGCAGCCCGTCAAGCAGCAGACCGGGCGCAAGGCCGAGCACCAGCGCGGCCAGTTCGTGCGCGAGTCGGCCGCCGAGCTCCGGAAGGTCGACTGGCCGAGCCGCCGGCAGACGTTCCAGGGCGTCGTCGTCGTGATCATCGCCTGCGTCATCGTGGGCGCGTACCTCTACGGGCTCGACCAGGTCTTCAGGCCTTTGGTAGACAGGATCATCTAAATGAGGACGCAGCCACAGCGGCCGCGAAGCGGACGCCTTCAGGGATTTTCGCGCGACCAGAATCCGCACTCGCGGATTCTGGTCTTGCGCACTATTGGAGTCTAGGGAGAAGCGCGAAATGTTCCTCTGGTACGTCGTCAACACCTACTCCGGCCACGAGAACAAGGTGAAGACCAACCTCGAGCACCGGATCGTCTCCATGAACCAGCAGCCGGCGTTCCGTCGCGTGGTCGTGCCGACCGAGCAGGTCATCGAGACCAAGGACGGCCAGAAGGTGCAGACCGAGAAGCGCGTCCTTCCCGGCTACGTGCTCGTGAACATGAACATGTCCGACGAGGCGTGGACGGTCGTCAAGGGCACGCCGGGCGTCACCGGCTTCGTCGGCGCGGGCGCCAAGCCGGTGCCGCTGTCGCAGCCCGAGGTCGACCGCATCCTCCACCACGGCGCGCCCGCCGGCGCGCCGGCCAGAAGGCACAGGTCGAGTTCACGCTCGGCGAGTCCGTGAAGGTAACCTCCGGCCCGCTCTCCGACTTCGACGGCGAGATCGTCGACGTCAACCCGGACCAGCAGAAGCTGAAGGTGCTTGTCGACATCTTCGAGCGCCAGGTGCCGGTGGAGCTCTCCTTCGACCAGGTGAAGAAGATCGACTGAGGCACATTCGAGCTTCGCTCAAACGTGCCGAGAGAAGACATGGCCAAGAAGATTCTGACACTCATCAAGCTCCAGATCCCGGGCGGGCAGGCCAACCCTGCGCCGCCGGTCGGCCCCGCGCTCGGCCAGCACGGGGTCAACATCATGGAGTTCTGCAAGGCGTTCAACGCGCAGACCGCGCAGGAGAACGGCCGCATCACTCCGGTCGAGATCACGGTCTTCGAGGATCGCTCGTTCACGTTCATCACGAAGACGCCGCCGGCGGCGGTGCTGATCAAGGAGGCGCTCTCGCTCGAGAAGGGCTCTGGCGAGCCGAACCGGGAGAAGGTCGGCCGGCTCTCGCAGGCGCAGCTCCGTTCGATCGCCGAGACGAAGATGCCCGACCTGAACGCGCGTGACGTCGAGGAGGCGATGAAGGTGATCGCAGGAACCGCCCGCTCGATGGGTGTGGAGACGGAGCTGATGAGCCCGCACGGAAAGCGCTACCGCGAAGCACGGGACACGATCGACCGCGAGCGCGCCTACACGCCGCTCGAGGCGGTCCGGCTCCTCAAGGAGGTCCAGGGCGCGAAGTTCGACGAGACCGTCGAGGCCCACTTCCGGCTCGGGCTTGAACGTGCGCCACGCGGACCAGCAGCTCCGCGGCACGATCATGCTCCCGCACGGGATCGGCAAGGACGTCCGCGTCGCCGTCTTCGCCGAGGGCGAGAAGGCGCGCGAGGCGGAGGACGCCGGCGCCGATATCGTCGGCGCCGCCGATCTCGCGACGAAGATCGAGGAGGGCTTCCTCGACTTCGACGTCGCCATCGCCACGCCCGACCAGATGGGCAACGTCGGCAAGCTCGGTCGCGTGCTCGGCCCGCGCGGGCTCATGCCGAACCCGAAGACGGGGACCGTGACGTTCGACGTCGGCAAGGCCGTCTCCGACGCCAAGGCCGGAAAGCTCGAGTACCGGACCGACCGCGGCGGCAACGTGCATCTTCCGATCGGCAAGAAGAGCTTCGACGAGCGCGCGCTGCTCGAGAACTACGCGATGCTGGTGGAGGAGATCGTCCGGGCCAAGCCGTCGGCGGCGAAGGGCCGGTACATCCGGCAGATCACCCTGACGACGACGATGGGCCCCGGGATCCACGTCGACGCGACGAAGACGCGGGACATCGCCGAGGAGCTGCCCGACGCCAAGGAGACGGCTACAGTTTCGGCCTAACGACGACTAGCTCCCGCCCGAGACAGCTGGCAGCCGCGGTCGCAGATCCAGGGCAGAGGTCCAGCCGAGGCAGGTTCCGAAGGCGCGAAGCGCGCCTGCCAGGACCCGCCTCCGTGCGGGTCTAGTCATTTCCGGAGGGAATAGACGTGCTGAAAGCAGACAAGGAGAGGATCGTCGCCGAGCTGGCGCAGGAGCTCGGGGCCGCGGACACGCTCATCGTCGCGGACTACCGCGGGCTGACGAACAAGCAGCTCGAGGCGCTGCGCGACAAGCTGCTCGAGAACGGCGCCCGCTTCAGGATCGTCAAGAACACGCTGACGCGGCGGGCGGCCGAGCAGGCAGGAGCCGAGTCGCTCCTCGTCATGCTCGAGGGGCCGACGGCGATCGCCTTCATCGAGTCGGGCGGCGACCCGGCAGCGGTCGCGAAGGCGCTCGCGGCGACGGCGAAGGAGACGAACGTCCTCACGCTGCGCGGCGGCCTCCTCGAGGGCAAGACGCTCTCCGGCGAAGAGGTCGACCGCCTTGCGACGCTGCCGCCGCTCGACGTCCTGCGCGGCCAGCTCGTCGGCGCGATCGTGGCGCCGCTCACGCAGCTGCTCGGCCTCGTCTCGGCGCCGCTCCGCGACCTGCACGGGCTCATCGACGCCCGCATCAAGCAGCTCGAGGAGCAGGGCGAGGTCGCAGCGCCGGCCGTAGAGGCGGAAGCCGAAGCGCCGGCGGCCGAGGTCGAGGCCCCAGCCGAGCCGGAGGCAGCAGCCGAGCGGCCGCAGACGAGCCAGCCCGAGGCGGAGCCAGCCCGGAGGCGAGCGGAGAGCCCGAGGCGAGCGCAGAGCAGGAGCTCCGGCGGAGGAGCGAGGCCGAGCCCGGAGGCGAGCGCCGAGCCGGAGGCTCCGGCGGAGGAAGACGAAGCAACCGAAACGACTGACGAAAGCGAGGAGCAGTAGATGGCCACGGATGTGAAGAACGTCCTCGACACGCTCGGCAAGATGACCGTGCTCGAGCTCGTCGAGCTGAAGAACGCGATCGAGGAGGAGTGGGGCGTCACCGCCGCCGCTCCCGTGGCGGTCGCGGCGGCTCCCCAGCGCCGGCGACGGCGCGGGCGCCGAGGAGGAGAAGGACTCGTTCGACGTCGTCCTCACCGCCGCCGGCGACAAGAAGATCCAGGTGATCAAGGTCGTGCGCGCGGTCACCGGCCTCGGCCTCAAGGAGGCCAAGGACCTCGTCGACGGCGCCCCGGGCGCGGTCAAGGAGGGCGCCGCGAAGGAAGAGGCCGAGTCGATCAAGGCCCAGATCGAGGAGGCCGGGGGCTCGGTCGAGCTCAAGTAAGGCACTTCCGCTTCGCGAAAGTGCCTAGGAAGAGGACAACGATCTGTCTAGGCACTTTCCGGCGCCAGCCGGAAAGTGCCTGGCACCCCTGCTACAATCCCGCGACGTACTGGCCGCGCCGCGCAAGCGGTTGCGGTGAGTCGTGCTCGTGCGCTATCCTTCGCGGTTCCGCCGAGGTCTCGTCCGTCTACCCCTGCACGCAGTAGCCCAGCTGCCTGCAGGAACACCGCACCGACAAACACGCAGTCAAAGGGAGGCTGTCACATTTGAGCAGCGTCGCTGTCGCGCCCCGCGCGCGCAAAAGCTTTTCGCGCCTGAAGCACGTCCTCGACCTCCCCAACCTCATCGACATCCAGAAGGCGTCCTTCGAGTGGTTCATGCAGGACGGCCTGCGCGAGACGATCGACGACATCTCGCCGATCGAGGACTACACGGGAACGCTCGCCGTGGAGTTCGCGGAGTATGAGTTCGGGGAGCCGCAGTTCACAATCCAGGAGTGCCGTGAGAAGGACCTGACGTACCAGGTCCCGCTCTCGATCACGGTCCGCTTCGTCAACAAGGAAACCGGCGAGATCCGCGAGCAGCGGGTCTTCATGGGCGACTTCCCGATGATGACTCCCTGGGGGACGTTCATCATCAACGGCACCGAGCGCGTCATCGTCACGCAGCTCGTCCGCAGTCCCGGCGCCTACCTCATGGAGCCGAAGGACGCGACGAAGCAGGTCTTCATGGCGAACCTCATGCCGTCCCGCGGCTCGTGGCTCGAGGTCGAGATCGACAAGAAGGGTCTCGTCTTCGCGCGCATCGACCGCAAGCGCAAGCTGCCGATCACGACGCTCCTCCGGGCTCTCCCCGCCGAGGATCCGACGACCGGCTTCGCGCTCGACACGAGCTCGAACGAGAAGATCCTCGAGCTCTTCGACGGCTCGCACTACATCGCCGCGACGCTCGAGAAGGATCCCTCCACCCGTGAGGAGGAGGCCCTCATCGAGGTCTTCAAGAAGCAGCGGCCGGGCGAGCCTCCGACGCTCGACAACGCCCGCAACCTGCTGCGTTCGCTCTTCTTCGACCCCAAGCGCTACGACCTGACGAAGGTCGGCCGCTACAAGCTGAACCAGCGGCTCGGCGTCGGCGTCCCCGAGGACACACGCGTCCTCACGACCGAGGACATCCTCGCCCTCGTCCGGCGGCTCGTAAGCCTGCCGACGAAGCTCGGGGTGCCCGAGGACGCGAAGGACTACGCCGCCGAGGCGGCGCAGCTCTCCCGCGACCCGATCCGCGGCGAGCTCGACGAGTACGAGGACTTCGGCAACCGGCGCCTGCGCACCACGGGCGAGCTCATCCAGGAGGCATTCCGGGTCGGGCTCTACCGGATGGAGCGGGTCGTCCGCGAGCGGATGACGACGGAGGACGTCGACACCATCACGCCGCAGACGATCATCAACATCCGGCCGGTCGTGGCGGCGCTGAAGGAGTTCTTCGGCTCGTCGCAGCTGTCGCAGTTCATGGACCAGACGAACTCGCTCTCCGGGCTCACGCACCGGCGCCGCCTGTCGGCGCTGGGCGCGGGTGGCCTGACGCGCGAGCGCGCGCCGATCGAGGTGCGCGACGTCCACCCGACGCACTACGGCCGCATGTGCCCGATCGAGACGCCTGAGGGCCCGAACATCGGCCTCATCGGCTCGCTCGCGTCGTTCGCGACGGTGTCGCAGTTCGGCTTCATCCAGACGCCGTACCGCGTCGTCAAGGGCAGCAAGGTGACGGACGAGATCATCTACCTGGACGCCGCCGAGGAGGGCACGTTCACGATCGCCCAGGCCTCCGAGCTGGTCGATCCGAAGACGGGCAAGTTCCTCAACGAGCAGGTGCTGTGCCGGTCGCGCGAGGGCGAGGCCGTGATGATGTCGCCGAAGGACGTCGAGTACATGGACGTCTCGCCGGCGCAGATCGTCTCGGTCGCGACGGCGCTGATCCCGTTCCTCGAGCACAACGACGCGAACCGCGCGCTCATGGGAGCGAACATGCAGAAGCAGGCCGTGCCGCTGATGATCCCGCAGGCGCCGCTCGTCGGCACGGGGCTCGAGTTCCGGGCCGCCGTCGACACGGGTGACGTCGTCCTCTCGCGGAACGACGGCGCGGTGGTCGACGTCGACGCCGAGCGGATCGTGGTCGAGGGTCGCGGCACGCGCGACGAGTACTCGCTCACGAAGTTCATGCGCTCGAACCAGGGCACGCTCATCCACCAGAAGCCGGTCGTCACGCTCGGCGACAAGGTGAAGAAGGGCGAGGTGCTGGCGGACGGCTCTTCGACGGACGGCGGCGAGCTCGCGCTCGGCGCGAACCTGCTCGTCGCGTTCATGCCGTTCGAGGGCTACAACTTCGAGGACGCGATCGTCATCTCGGAGCGGCTCGTCCGCGACGACGTGCTCAGCTCGATCCACATCCACGAGTACGAGATCGACGCCCGCTCGACCAAGCTCGGCGACGAGGAGATCACGCGCGACATCCCGAACCGCTCGGAGGAGTCGCTCGCGAACCTCGACGAGCGCGGTGTCGTGCGCATCGGGGCCGAGGTCGGCTCCGGCGACCTGCTCGTCGGCAAGGTCACGCCGAAGGGCGAGACCGAGCTGACCGCCGAGGAGAAGCTGATCCGCGCGATCTTCAAGGAGAAGGCGCGCGAGGTCCGCGACACCTCGCTCAAGGTCCCGCACGGCGAGGGCGGCAAGGTCATCGGCGTCAAGACCTTCGCCCGCGACGCCGGCGACGACCTGCCGCCGGGCGTGAACGAGCTCGTTCGCGTCTACGTCGCCAAGAAGCGCAAGATCGCGGAGGGCGACAAGCTCGCCGGCCGCCACGGCAACAAGGGCGTCATCGCGAGGATCGTCCCCGAGGAGGACTTGCCGTTCCTCGAGGACGGCCGCCCGGTGGACGTCGTCCTGAACCCGCTCGGCGTGCCGAGCCGGATGAACATCGGCCAGATCCTCGAGACGCATCTCGGGTGGGCCGCCGCGCACGGCGTCTTCCCCGAGGGCGGCCAGGTCAACCCGCGGGCGCCGATCAACGCTCCCGACCCGCGCTCCGTCGCGACGCCGGTGTTCGACGGCGCAACGGAGGGCGACGTGGACGACGCGCTCGTGGCGATCGCGACCTCCGAGTCGAACGGCCGCATCCGCATGGACGTCGACGAGAAGGCCCCGCGCGGCAGCCGCAGCTCCGGCAAGGTCCGGCTGTACGACGGCAAGAGCGGCCAGCCGTTCGCCGAGGAGGTCACGGTCGGCTTCATGTACATCCTGAAGCTCCTCCACCTGGTCGACGACAAGATCCACGCGCGCTCGACCGGCCCGTACTCGCTCGTCACGCAGCAGCCGCTCGGCGGCAAGGCGCAGTTCGGCGGCCAGCGCTTCGGCGAGATGGAGGTGTGGGCGCTCGAGGCCTACGGCGCGGCGTACACGCTCCAGGAGATGCTCACGATCAAGTCCGACGACACGATCGGCCGCGTCAAGGCGTACGAGGCGATCGTCAAGGGCGAGAACATCGCCGAGCCGTCGATCCCCGAGTCGTTCAAGGTGCTGCTGAAGGAGATGCAGTCGCTCGCGCTCGACGTCCAGGTCCTCTCCGACGAGGGCCGCGAGGTCGAGGTGCGCGAGGAGGACGACGAGCTGCTCCGCGCCGCGGAGGAGCTGGGCATCGACCTGTCACCGGGCTCGCTCCGCGCGGCGGCGCGCCAGCCGACGGCCGAGGAGGTCGAGGAGGGCGCCGAGAGCCCAGACGAGGGCGACGAGCTCCTCGTCGCGACCGACGAGGAGTTGGTCGAGGAAGAGGTTCCCGCCGGCGACGTCGAGGTCGAGGTCGGCGAAGTCGAAGTCGAGGTTGAGGAGTGAGGCACTTCTGCTTCGCACAAGTGCCTAGACAGAGGAAAGGAACGAGGTTGCTGAATCTTCTCCCTAGCGATTTCACCGGAGGTGAAAGCGCTTGATCGACATCAACGAGTTCGACGCGATCCGGATCGGGCTGGCTTCCAGCAAGCAGATCCGCGACTGGTCGTCCGGCGAGGTCACGAAGCCCGAGACGATCAACTACCGCACGCTCAAGCCGGAGCGTGACGGTCTCTTCTGCGAGCGCATCTTCGGTCCGACGAAGGACTGGGAGTGCTACTGCGGCAAGTACAAGCGCGTCCGCTACAAGGGCATCATCTGCGAGCGCTGCGGCGTCGAGGTGACGCGGCAGAAGGTTCGCCGCGAGCGCATGGGGCACATCGACCTCGCCGCCCCGGTCTCGCACATCTGGTTCTTCAAGGGCGTCCCGAGCCGGATCGGCTACCTGCTCGACATCGCCCCGCGCGAGCTCGAGAAGGTCCTCTACTTCGCCGCCTCGATCGTGACGCAGGTCGACCGCGAGAAGCGACAGGCCGACCTCGCCGACCTCGAGGACAAGGTCGCGGGCGAGACGGAGCGGATCTACCTCGACCGCGACGAGGCGCTCTCGGCCCTCGACGACCGGCTCCAGCGCCGCCGCGACTTCTTCGCGGCCGGCAAGGAGAAGAACTTCGACGAGGACGACGACTTCTGGGGCCGTGGCCTCTCGAACTGGGCGGAGGAGAACGTGCTGCCCACGCTCGAGGAGATCCGGACGCTCGGGAGCGGTGTGTTCGTCGAGCTGGCCAAGAAGATCTCGAACGAGGATCCGCGCCGCGTGCGCGAGCTGGTCCGCCAGACCGCCACGCGCGACGACCGCCGCCTCGCCCCGCGCGAGGTCGAGTCGGTTGCCGCCGCGGCCGGCCAGATCGAGGCTGCGCTCGCCCCGCTGCGAGCCGACCTCGAGAAGGCGTCGGGCTCGAAGAAGGGCGCCATCACCAAGCACCTCAACCGGCTCCAGGACGGGCTCATCCAGGGCGCCGAGCTCAGCGACGAGGACGCCGAGCTCGTCAAGGACGTCGACCAGAAGAACCTCGAGCGCGCGCGCGACATCGGCGCCGGCCTGCTGGCCGCCGTCCTCGCGAGCGCAGATCCCGAGGCCGACGGTGCGGCGCTCCGCGAGCTCGCGTACGACCTCTGCCTGGTCGAGGGCACCCGCAAGGAGGACCTCGACGCGATCGGCCAGTGGGCGCTGAAGGTGCGCGAGATGGTCGGCGACATGGAGGTCCGCCGCGAGGACACGCGCGAGGCCGCGGTCGACGCTGTCCGCCGCCTCGAGCAGACGTGGCTCCTCTTCAAGGAGCTCGAGCCGAAGATGATCGTCGGCGACGAGCAGATCTTCCGCGAGCTGAAGGACCGCTTCGGCTCTCCGTACGGGTTCGGGATCTACTTCCGCGGCGGCATGGGCGCCGAGGCGGTGCGCGATCTCCTGCGCGATCTCGACCTCGACGAGGAGTCGCGGACGCTTCGCGACACGATCAAGACCTCGAAGGGGCAGAAGCAGCAGCGTGCGATCAAGCGGCTGAAGGTCGCGGACGCGTTCATCAAGTCCGGCAACAAGCCGGAGTGGATGATCCTCGAGGCCGTGCCGGTCATCCCGCCGGAGCTTCGCCCGATGGTGCAGCTCGACGGCGGCCGGTTCGCCACGAGCGACCTCAACGACCTCTACCGCAGGGTCATCAACCGGAACAACCGGTTGAAGAGGCTCCTGGACCTCGGTGCTCCCGAGATCATCGTGAACAACGAGAAGCGCATGCTCCAGGAGGCCGTCGACGCCCTGTTCGACAACGGGCGCCGCGGCCGCGCGGTCACGGGCCCCGGCAACCGCCCGCTCAAGTCACTGAGCGACATGCTCAAGGGCAAGCAGGGTCGGTTCCGCCAGAACCTGCTCGGCAAGCGCGTCGACTACTCGGGCCGGTCGGTGATCGTGGCCGGGCCGAACCTGAAGCTGCACCAGTGCGGGCTGCCGAAGCTGATGGCCCTCGAGCTCTTCAAGCCGTTCATCATGAGCCGGCTCGTCGAGCGCAAGGCCGTCCAGAACATCAAGGCCGCGAAGAAGATGGTCGAGTCGATGATCCCGGAGGTCTGGGACGTCCTCGAGGAGGTCATCGCCGAGCATCCGGTTCTCCTGAACCGGGCGCCGACGCTGCACCGCCTCGGGATCCAGGCGTTCGAGCCGGTGCTCGTCGAGGGCAAGGCGATCCAGGTGCATCCGCTCGTCTGCCACGCCTTCAACGCCGACTTCGACGGCGACCAGATGGCCGTCCATCTGCCGCTCTCGGCCGAGGCGCAGGCGGAGGCGCGCGTGCTGATGCTCTCCGCGAACAACATCCTCTCGCCGGCCAGCGGGCGCCCGCTCGCGACGCCGACGCAGGACATGGTGCTCGGCGCGTACTTCCTGACGTACTCCGAGTACGACTTCGACTCCATGGATGCCGCCCGGCTGGCGAAGAAGCTCAAGAAGAACGGGCTGCCGCGGTTCCGCACCGAGGAGGACGTCGAGTTCGCGGTCGAGTCCGAGCAGATCGGCTACCAGGAGCCGATCGAGTACGAGTGGGCCGGCGAGCGCATCCTGACCACGTCGGGACGCGTCATCTTCAACGCCGAGGTCGAGCGCGCGCTCGACGAGGCGACGGACGGCGAGTTCGAGGATCATCCGTACCTCAACAAGACGCTGACGAAGCGTGAGCTCGACGGCTTCATCGGCGATCTCGTCGAGCGCTACGGCCCGAACACGATCGCGGCCGCTCTCGACGTCATCAAGTCGCTGACGTTCCGGTTCGCGACGCGAGCGGGAATCACGATCTCGAAGAACGACATCGTGATCCCGGCAGAGAAGGAGCAGATCCTCGCCGGGTTCGAGGAGGAGGTTGCGAAGGTCGCGCGCGAGTACGACCGCGGTCTCATGACCGAGGAGGAGCGCCACGAGCGGATCATCGCCATCTGGACCGAGGCGACGGACGTCGTGGCGAACGCGATGATGGACAACCTCTCCCCGACGAACCCGATCTACATGATGGCCAACTCGGGAGCGCGCGGATCGTTCAACCAGATCCGCCAGCTCGCGGGCATGCGCGGCCTCATGGCCGATCCGAAGGGCGAGATCATCGCCCGGCCGATCAAGGCCAACTTCATGGAGGGCCTGTCGGTGCTCGAGTACTTCATCTCGACGCATGGTGCTCGTAAAGGTCTGGCCGACACCGCGCTCCGCACGGCCGACTCGGGATACCTGACGCGGCGGCTCGTCGACGTCTCCCAGGACGTCATCGTCCGTGACGAGGACTGTGGGACGAAGGAGTTCGTCGACGCCCCGCTCTTCCTCGACGGCTCACCGAACAAGAGCCTCGCCAACCGGGTTGCCGCGGAGGACATCCACAAGCCGATCAAGGACGGCAAGCCGGGGAAGGTCGTCATCGTCGAGAAGGGCGCCGAGATCACTCCGAGCGCGTTGCGGAAGCTGATCGAGGAGTTCGGCGAGTACGCGGAGACGGCGACAGTCCCGGTCCGCTCGGTGCTCAAGTGCCTGAGCGAGTTCGGAGTCTGCCGGCTCTGCTACGGCACGTTCCTCGCAACCGGCGGTCTCGCGGAGATCGGCGACGCCATCGGGATCATCGCCGCGCAGTCGATCGGCGAGCCGGGGACCCAGCTCACGATGCGCACGTTCCACACGGGCGGCGTGGCCGGGTCCGACATCACGCAGGGTCTCCCGCGCGTCGTGGAGATCTTCGAGGCGCGGAACCCGAAGGGCGCCGCGGTGCTCGCGGACGTCGCCGGCAAGGTCGATATCGAGGACGCCGACCGCACGATCAAGGTCACGGTCACTCCGACCGGCCTCGACAAGGACGGCGAGCTACCCGATCCGAAGGAGTACTCGTTCCCGCGGCGGACGCGGCTGCGCGTCACCAAGGGCGAGCTCGTCGAGCCTGGCGACGCCCTCAGCGAGGGCTCGATCTACCCGACCGAGTTGCTCGACCTCAAGGGCGCGACGCCGACCGAGCTGTACCTCGTCGGCGAGGTGCAGAAGGTCTACAAGTCGCAGGGCGTCGAGATCCACGACAAGCACATCGAGCTGATCGTCAGGCAGATGCTCAAGAAGGTGCGCGTCGAGACCAACGGCGACACCGAGCTCCTGCCGGGTCAGCTGGTCGAGCGGGTCGTGCTGGACCGGGAGAACGCGCGGGTGAAGAAGGAGAAGGGCGAGCAGGCGACCTTCACGCCGATCATCCTCGGCATCACGAAGGCGTCGCTCGCAACCGAGTCCTTCCTCTCGGCTGCGTCGTTCCAGGAGACGACGAAGGTCCTCACGGACGCGGCGATCGAGGGCAAGACGGACCGCCTGCACGGGCTCAAGGAGAACGTGATCATCGGCAAGCTCATCCCGGCCGCGACCGGCCTCAAGCAGTACCGGCAGATCGCGATCGAGCCGACGGAGCCGCTGCCCGTCACGTTCGCCCGGCCCGAGGCGGAGGCGGAGTTGCTGGCCGCGCTCGAGGAGATCGGCGAGGGCGACGGCTTCGACCTCGACGCTCTCGGTCTCGGTATCGAGGACGAGATCGCACAGGCGGAGGAGTCTGCGGAGGCTCCGGCCGAGGAGGAGTAAGCCTCTCTCCGTTGGAATGACGAAAGGGCCCGGTACGCCGGGCCCTTTCTTTTCGTGACTAGCTCTGCTACCTGTCTAGCGCCGTGAAAGCGCTCCTCACCGCCGTCGTGGGCGCCGCGTGCGCCGCCGCGCTGCTCGCCGTGCCCGCGACGGGCTCGGCGGCGCTCTCCTGTGGGCTGCCGGAAGCGCAGCCGGTGTGGCTCGACTTTGCCGACGGCTCGGTGTCCTTCTTCCAGGAGCGCTTCGCGCGACCCGGGATCGTGGTCGCGACCGGTGGGGAGGGCGTCGCGACGGCCGCGAGAGCGGCCGGCGCGGGCACGGTGCACTGGGACATGTACCTCCGCAAACGAGTAGGCACGCCGACGGAACCCGCCGACCCGGACACGATCCAGAAGCGGGCCGACTCGCTCTTCGACTACGCCGTCTCCGTGAGCGCATGCCAGCAGCCGCTCATCGCGCTCAACGAGCTCTGGGGCGCGTCCCTCCCGACGCCGCTGACCCCGACTGCCGAGCGCTACCGCGCGAACGTTCTCCGCTTCGTGAGCCGCCTCGCCGAGCGCGGCGGCCGCCCTGCCCTGCTCGTCTCGAGCGAGCCGAACACCGCGGGCGACGCGGCAGCATGGTGGCGGTCGGTCGCGCAGGTCTCCGATCTCGTGCTCGAGAACTACTCGAACGCGAACGTCATCTGGCGGGACGGCGCCGTCGAGGGCTCCCGCAGGCTGCGGACGAGCTACAGGCGCTCGGCGGCGAAGCTGTTCGCCGTCGGCGTGCCCTCGTCGCGGGTCGGGCTCATGATCGGCTTTCAGACCGGCGCCGGAGCGGGGGGTCGCGAAGGGCTGAAGCCGCGCTCGCGCTGGTTCGACGTCGCCAAGTGGCAGGCGCTGGCCGCGAAGCAGGTTGCGAAGGAGATGCGTCTCGCGCACGTGTGGTCCTGGGGCTGGGCGCAGCGCAACGCGCGCTCGAACGATCCCGACAAGACCTACGCCGCGTGCGTCTGGCTCTGGGCGCGCGACCAGTCGCTCTGCGACGCGCCGGGCATCCTCGAGGACGAGCTCGACGACGATCTCCGCGCGGGCCAGATCGACCTTCCGGCGGGGATTCGCTGTGTCTACGGCGGGGTGCCGCTGACGGCCGGGAACGTCGCGTCGCTCGCGAAGGTCACGGGCGACCGCGAGCTCGCCCTGACCGCGCTCGTCGTCCGCGCGGTCGAGCGGGAGCGCTCGGTCGCGGGCAGCCCGTCCGCCGTGCTTGCCGCCGAGCGGCGGATCGTCGCGGCGCGCTTCGGCGGCAGCGGCGGCGCTTATCGGGCCGCGCTTGGTGAGGCAGATGCGAGCCTTGCGGTCGCGCGCGGGATCATCGGAGACGAGCTCCGGCGCTCCGAGATCGTCGCCGACCTGCCCACGGCACGACCGACGTCGGCCGATGTCGCTCGTTACCGCACGACGCATGCGCCCGTTCTCGCCCGGCGCCTCGTGGTCTCGCCGGCGCCGAGCTGGCTGCCGGACGGCTCCGGGCTCGCGCTCGCGACGTCGGCGCCGGAGGCGGTCTTCCGGATCGCCAGCCGCCGCTTCGTGAGCCTGCGCACGGCGGAGGGCGTCTTCCGCGTCCGCGCCCTCGAGCAGGCGACTGCCCTCGGGGCCGTCTCGCTCCGCGACGCGCGCCCTGCCATCGTCCGCGAGCTGCGCCGAGAGCGCAGCGCCGACGCTTACGCTGCGTGGACGATCCGCAAGCAGAAGGAGGCCGAGAGCCGGCTCGTCTGCGAGCGCGACCGCATGCCGCAGCGCGGCGTCGTGACGCTCGCCGCCTTCGCGCCGTTCCTCTCCATGCACGAAGCCTCAGCGACGGCGCCGCCGCCCGAGCGCATCGGCCCTTAGTCGAGTCGACTACTCGCCGGGCCGGTGGGCGGCCGTGACGACCGTGTCGCGGCCGGAGACCTTCGCGAGTCCGAGCGCCGCGTCCGCGCGACCGAGGATCGCCGCAGCGTCGTCACCCGGAAGCAGCTCTGCGACTCCGCCCGAGACCGTCACGACGCCGACGTCGGGGAACGGACGCTCGTGCAGGATCGTCTGGAGGCGCTCGAAGAGCCGCTCTCCGTCGCGCGAGTCGGCGCTCGGCATCAGGACGGCAAAGCGCCCGCCGCCGAGGCCACAGGCGAGATCCTCGTTGCGTGCGACGTCGCGGATGAGCTTGGCGATGCGGGTCAGCAGCTCGTCGGCGCCGAGATGGCCGACATGTGCGTTCAGCTTCGTCAGGCGATCGACGTCGAGCATGAGCAGCACGAGCGGCTGCCGGCGCGACTGCGTCCGCGCGATCTCCCGCTCGAGGAGGGCGTGGAACGCTCGCCTGTCGTAGAGCTCGGTCATCGGGTCGCGCTCAGGCACCGGATCCGGCTCGTGCAGCTCGAGCGACTGCTCGAGCGCGAGCCGCGTGCCGCTGACGACGTCCTCGAGCGTCGTGATGTCGTGCTCGCTGAACCTGCGGTCGGGCGCGCGGGTGAGGACGGCGAGCATGCCCGGCGCCTGGTCCCGGTCGAGGAGCGGCACCGCGAGGCCCGCGCGGATCGGCAAGTGGCCGGGCGGTGTCTCGGCATCGCCGTTGAACGACACCTGGAGCGCCCGTGCGCCGCGGTAGTCCGGCACGCCCATGCGCCCGACCTGTGCGACCTCAGCCTGCGACAGGCCCACGGTCGCGAGAATCGGCTCCTTGCTCGGCGGTGTGACGACGGCGACCGCCGCATCGACCGCCATCCGCTGGCGCGCGAGCTCGAGCACGCGCATCACGCCGTGCTCGGGGATCGCGTTCGCCGCTGGAGACGAGACGATCTGCTCGGCCGCCATCGGTGCGGGCAGCGGCTCGCGGTTGAGAGCGTCCTGCAGTGTTTGCGCGAACTCGCCGAGCCGGTCGTCGTACCGGCGCAGCATCGTCACGATGATCTCCTCCTGCCGTCCCAGCAGCCGGCGCGCGGCAACGAAGAAGAGGCCGATGCACGCGATGGCAAGGGCAACGGAGATGGCGTAGATCGCAATCGTCATTAGTTCGCTGGGCTTCCGGTTCCGCTTCCCCCGGCAGTACTTGTAGCGCCTGCATCGGTCGGCATCCCGTCCCCCATCTGAGGGACGGGCTCGGGCGGCCGAGTCCGACCGGAGGCGTCGCTAAGGTCGTCGCGCATGGAAGCCGCTCGCGCCATGCCCGCACCGTCGCGCACAGATCGGGTGCGCCTCGAGGAGAAGCGCTCGTCGAACGGAGGCCTGACACTCGCGACACCGGCGATGCCAAGAGAGGGGGAGCCGGTCGAGCGCGATGCGGCCGCGTTCGAGCTGCCGCCCCCCGACCGCGTCTCCGGCGCCACGCTCGCCACGCTCGCGGCGGTCGCCGGCATGGCAGCGATTGCGCTCGGGACCTGGGCCTTCGTCATCAGCGTGCGGGACGACGGCACGACGCAGATCATCCGGCCGCCGATCTCGGAGGCCGCACAGGCCATCTCGCTCCTCGCGCACCCCGGAACCGTGCGCCTCCCGCTCGCGGGTGCTGACGGCCGCGCGATCCTTGCGGTCGCCGAGAACGGACGCGGGATACTCGTGCTCGACGGTCTCGGCATCGCCTCGGTCGGTCGCACGTACCAGGCCTGGGTCATGAACCCCGAGCCGCAGTCCGATCCGCTGCAGGCGGCCCTCTTCACGGGCGTCGAGACCGTGGTTCCGCTCACTGCACGCGTCGAGCCGGGCGCCATCGTGGGCGTCACGATCGAACGTGCGGGTGGAGCCGCGACGCCGACCCGCGCGCTCGAGCTGACCGCGCAGCGGCCGGCTCGCGGACGCTAAGCCATAGTTGCGCGGAGGTGCAAAGGACCTAACCGCGGCCGCTTCGCGGCCGCGGTCGCTCCGTTCACATCAAGCCTCTAGCTTTCGGGCCGATCGACGACCCGCGCGATGTCGGCGCGATCCTTGCCGAGGTCCTTCGCACGGTAGAGCGCAGCGTCCGCTCGCTCGAAAAGCCCCGCCGCCGTATCGCCGTGCTGAATCTCTGCGATGCCCGCAGACAGGCGCAGCCGATCATCGTCCGGCCCGAGTGCGGTGCCGCGCATCGAGCTCTGAACGCGGCGGTAGAGCTGATCCGCGTCGAGGGCGCTCGACTCCGGGAGGATGACCGCGAACTCGTCGCCGCCGATGCGGCAGGGAACGTCGACCGAGCGAACGGCGTCGCGCAGCCGGTCCGCCGCCTGGGCGAGAACACGGTCGCCGGCGAGGTGGCCGATCTGGTCGTTGATCGACTTGAAGTCGTCGACGTCGAAGAGGATGAGCGCGAGGTTCCGCTCGTAGCGCTGGGCGCGGAGCACCTCGCGCCGCAGCGTCTCGTGGAAGTAGCGCTGGTTGTAGAGCCCGGTGAGCGCGTCGGTCTCGGCTTGCTTGCGCGCCTCGCCGTAGCGGCGCGCGTTCTCGATCGCAGGGATTGCGCTCGAGACCAGGCCCTCCGTCATCTCGATCTCCTCGGCCTGCGGCTCGTGGTCGGGGTCGCGCCAGAAGAGGGAGAGCGTCCCTACCGGGGCGAGCTCGCGGCCGATGAGCGGGATGAAGACGCCGCCGCAGATGCGCGCGTCGTGCGGGAGCTCGCGGTCGCGGCCGTAGCGGTACGTGACGGTGATGGTGCCGGGCAGCGACCCGACGACGCCCGAGGTCGGTGGCTTTGCCGCCTCGTCCGCGGTCATGCCGCGTGTGAGGATCGTCGGCGCTCCTCCCTGCCCCTCGACGGCGATCATCGCGGCGTCGAAGCCGGGAATCTCCATCGCCGCGTCGAGGACGCGATCCATGAGCTCCTCGAGGTCGATCGAGCCGCCGAGCTCGCCGAACAGGCGGTTCCGCCGGCTCTCGCGTTCTGCACGGTCGAGCGCCTCGGAGAGACCGCTCGAGAGCTCGTCCATCTTCGCCCGCATCTCATCCACGGCGCGTGCGAGCTGGTCGCTCGGCTGCGCCGTGCGTTGGCCCGTTCGGCGGACGAGCACGATCGTGAGCAGGCTCGACGCCGCCACGAAAGCGAGCACCGCGATCACCGCAGTCGTTGTCACCGCTAGTACCAAGTCCTCCGTCCCCCGCGTCTCTCCGTCAGATCACACGATAGGGGTAGTCGATCCTCGGACGAGGTACCCCTTCGCACTGTACTCAGGGAACTGGACGCTGCCAGGGGCAGGAGAAAACTCTCTTGCTGTCCCGTGCCGGGCGGTCAGCGGGCGTGCGGCGAGCCGACGGAGCCTTCGTCTTCGTCCTCGCCACTCGGCTCGAGCGGCCGCACGTCCGAGCGCGCGACTTCCACTCGCGCCCGGGCGTCGAATGCGTCCCTGCTCTCGTCGCGGCGCCACTCCGCGATCCCGGAGGAGAAGGTCACGGGGCCGAGCTGCCCGAAGGCAGTCGAAGTCGACTCCTCACGGACGCGGCGGCGGAAGCTTCGCGCGCCGGTGGCGGTCGTGTCGGGCAGGAGGATCCCGAACTCGGCGTTGCGGCGGCGGCAGACGGTGTCCGTCACACGCGTCGCGCGCACGAGCATTCCTGCGAAGTCCTGCAGGAGCCGGTCGACCTCGGCGTGCCCCGCTCGTACGCGAGCGTCCCGGAGGTCTCCGAGGTCGAGGAGGACGAGCGAGAATGGGCGCTTCGTCCGCGCGGCGCGGGCGATCTCGCGCTCGAGCTCGGCTTCGTAGCCGCCTCGGTCGCGCACGCCGGTCAGCTCGTCGCGCGTCGGCGGCTGCTTCGCCTTCGGAAGCCGGCGCCCGCCTGCGAGCTCGGGGGCCAGCTCGCCCGCGACTCGGCGGAAGGCCTGGGCGGGAGCACCCTCGGCCGCGATCTGCTCCAGCAGGCGTTCGAGCGCGGGCGCGAGCTCCCGGTCGGCGTCGCCCCGCTCGCGGACGTCGTCGGCGCGCCGAGCGGTCTCCTCGAGCGTCTCCGCGATCGGTGCGAGCTGGCGATCGACCTTTCGCAGCACGACGTCGTAGCGCCGATCCGAGCGCGAGCCGAGTCGGAACGCGACGTACGCGATGCCGCCGGCGAGCACCAAGCCGGCGGCGACAGCGAGCACGAGCGAGATCACGCGTTCCCAGTTCGCCTCGCCGCTCCCCAACCCTGGCTGGACCACGAAGAGAGGCCGGTCTCCCGGCCCCTCTCGCGCGTTCCGGCTAGGGCGCGTTAGTCCTCGTCGCCCCTGTCGTCCTCGTCGTCCTCGCCATCCCCATCATCGTCGTCGTCGTCCTCGTCATCCCCGTCGTCGTCGTCCTCGTCGTCATCGTCGTCGATCTCACAGATCGCCCCACCGCGATTGTCGGTGAGGCCGTCATTGTCGATCCAGAAGTTCGCGGTGCCTCCGGTCCCAGCGCCGTTCGAGTTGTCGTGACAGTCGTGCTCGCTGTTGTTCCGGAGGAAATTGCCCTCGATGCGGTTGTTCGACGTGTCGGCCTCCATGTAGATGCCGTCGAAGAAGGTGCTGTCGAGGATCGTGTTGTTCAGGATTCGGGCGCCTGTCACCCCTCCGAACACGACGATGTTGTCGTCGTTTCGCAGGATGCGGTTCTCGGCGACGGTCGTTTGTGCGCCCGCACCGAACAGCATCACACCGGACGCGCTCGAGGCCGGCGCCAGCGCGTACGTGTTGTCTTGGACCAGGTTGTCGGTCACGGTTGCGACCGCGCCACGGCTGATCTGGACGCCGTTCTGTGCAATCTGCGGATCGGGGCCGTTGCCCGCGACGACGTTATCGTCGAGTACCGCGGTAGACCCGACGTTGTCGACGTAGATGCCGCCCTTCTGATACCGGTCGATGTCGTTTCCGAACGCGATCACTCGGCCCGTCTGGCCTTCGAACTGGCGGCCCACGGCCAAGCCGAACCCGTTCTGGCAGCCGCGAAGAAGCGGGTTGGCCGCCCTCATCTCGGTGATTCGATTGCCTCGTACGGTCGCTGACCCACCGCCGATGACACGCACGCCGGAGCGCAATGCCACCGAGCAGAACAGGTAATCCGGCAGCGGCCCGGCAATGGTGAAGTCGCGGATGGTCACGTTCTGCGCTCCGTTGACCGTGACGAGATCACCGGGCTCCGCCATCAGCACGGGCAGCTGAGGCGGGGTGATCACGGCCGCCCGGAAGACGAGCGAGCGCAGCGTCACTCCGTTTTCGTCGACCTCGAGCGAGACCTGCCCTGGGTACGTCCCCGGGCAGACGTTGACGGTGTCGCCGGGGCTCGCGGCCTCGACGGCTCCTTCGATCGAACTCGAGGCAGGTGTCAGCGCGCCGCAGTTCGCGGGCGGGCTCGCCATCCCGTCGTCGTCAACGATCAGCGTCGCCGCGAACGCCTGACCGGTGCCCGCGAAGGCGAAAGCGACGAGTACGACGGCGAGAGTGAGCAGCCGCTTGCTCATGTGTGACCCTCCTTGTCCGAGCAGGTCGACCGGGGGGTCGAATCGACTCTGCTGGCACGCACTTGTCCGTGCAGCAGGGCGCGGAAACACACTGTGAGAAGTGACTAATCACCCCGGGCAGTGACACATGGTCGTGCCTCGCCAGCCGGGGGTTGAAGGGCCGAGGTCTGCTACCATCCCGCGGCCTGGTTGGCGGGCACCGCGTGCCTGCCGGCCGTTCTGTGAAAGCCATTCGACCTTCCGTAGGAGACACGTGCCCACCGTCAATCAGCTCGTCCGAAAGGGCCGCAAGAGCCCGAAGGTGAAGACGAAGACCCCGGCTCTCCGGGGTGCGCCGCAGAAGCGCGGCGTCTGCACGCGTGTCTACACGACGACGCCGAAGAAGCCGAACTCGGCGCTCCGTAAGGTCGCTCGCGTTCGCCTCACGAACAGCGTCGAGGTGGGCGCATACATTCCGGGCGAGGGACACAACCTGCAGGAGCACTCGGTCGTGCTCGTCCGCGGCGGCCGCGTGCGTGATCTCCCGGGCTTCCGCTACAAGGTCATTCGCGGCGGGCTCGACTCCGCCGGCGTTTCCGAGCGCCGCCAGGCTCGCTCCAAGTACGGAGCGAAGAAGGCCTAGCGATGCCGCGCCGCGCAGCCATTCAGCCCCGCCAGCTCGAGCCGGACGCCGTTCACGGCTCCGTTCTCGTGACGCAGCTCGTCAATCGCATGATGCTCGACGGCAAGAAGTCCGTCTCCGAGCAGATCGTGTACGACGCGCTCGCGCTCGCCGCCGAGAAGACCGGTAAGCCCGAGCTCGAGGTGCTGGAGCAGGCCGTGAAGAGCGTCACGCCGGTGCTCGAGGTGCGCTCACGCCGCGTCGGCGGCGCGAACTACCAGGTGCCGATCGAGGTGCCTCAGCGCCGTGCGCGCACGCTCGCGCTTCGTTGGCTCGTCCAGGCAGCGCGCGACCGGCGCGAGAAGGGCATGCCGCAGAAGCTCGCGGGCGAGCTCATGGACGCGCTGAACCAGCAGGGCGGCGCCTACAAGAAGAAGGACGACATCTATCGGATGGCGCAGGCCAACAAGGCCTTCGCGCACTACCGCTGGTAACGGACCGATGAGCTCTGCCGTAGCGACACCGACCGCGCTCGACCGCGTCCGCAACATCGGGATCATGGCCCACATCGACGCGGGCAAGACCACGACGACCGAGCGGATCCTCTACTACACCGGCCGCACCCACAAGATGGGCGAGGTCCACGAGGGCGCCGCGACGATGGACTGGATGGCGCAGGAGCAGGAGCGCGGGATCACCATCACCTCGGCGGCGACGACCGCGGAGTGGCGGGACTTCCGGATCAACATTATCGATACGCCCGGGCACGTGGACTTTACCATGGAGGTCGAGCGGAGCCTGCGCGTCCTCGACGGCGCGGTGGCCGTCTTCGACTCGGTCGCGGGCGTGCAGCCGCAGTCCGAGACCGTGTGGCGCCAGGCGGATCGCTATCGCGTCCCGCGCATCGCGTTCATCAACAAGATGGACCGCACCGGCGCCGACTTCGACGCCGCCGTGCAGTCGATGCGCGACCGCCTCGGCGCGAAGCCCGGTGCCCGATCCACCTCCCGATCGGGAGCGAGGAGCACTTCTCCGGGATCGTCGACCTCGTCGAGATGAAGGCGATCACGTACACGAACGCGCTCGGCACCGAGTTCGCGGTGGAGGAGATCCCCGCGAACCTCGTCGCCGCGGCCCAGGCCGGGCACCACTCGCTCATCGACGCGATCGCCGAGTTCGACGACGAGCTGACGGAGACGTACCTCGAGGACGAGAGCCAGGTCACGCCCGAGATGATCCGCCGCGCGCTTCGCAAGGGCACGCTCGCGGGCACGATCACGCCCGTGCTCGCCGGCTCCGCCTTCAAGAACAAGGGCGTGCAGCCGCTGCTCGACGCGATCGTCGACTACCTGCCGAGCCCGATCGACGTCCCGCCGGTATCTGGGTGTCGATCCCGAAGACGGCCGAGGAGGCCACACGGGCGCCCGCGCTCGAGGCGCCGTTCTCGGCGCTCGCGTTCAAGGTCATGACCGACCCCTTCGTGGGCAAGCTCACCTACTTCCGCGTGTACTCCGGCCAGGTCAAGGCCGGCGAGCGCGTCCTCAACGCGACCAGCGGCAAGACGGAGCGGATCGGCCGGATCCTCCAGATGCACGCGAACCACCGCGAGGAGCGGGAGGAGATCGGCGCGGGCGAGATCGCCGCGGCCGTCGGCTTGAAGTTCACGACGACCGGCGACACGCTCGCCGTCGACTCCGCGCCGATCGTGCTCGAGTCGATGACGTTCCCGGAGCCGGTCATCTCGGTCGCGATCGAGCCGAAGACCAAGGCGGACCAGGACAAGCTCGGCGCCGCGCTCCAGCGGCTCACCGAGGAGGATCCCACCTTCCGCGTATCCAGCGACGAAGAGACGGGGCAGACGCTCATCGCCGGCATGGGCGAGCTCCACCTCGAGATCATCGTCGACCGCCTCCTGCGCGAGTTCCGCGTCGAGGGCAACGTCGGCCGCCCGCAGGTCGCCTACCGCGAGACGATCTCGCAGCCCGCGGAGAAGATCCAGGGCCGCTTCGTCCGCCAGACCGGCGGCTCGGGCCAGTACGGCGACGTCACCATCAACCTCTATCCCCAGCAGCCCGGCGGCGGCTACGAGTTCGACGACAAGATCGTCGGCGGGAAGGTCCCGAAGGAGTACATCCCGGCGGTGAATGCGGGGATCCAGGAAGCCATGAGCTCAGGCATCCTCGCCGGGTACCCGGTGGTCGATCTCAGGGTCGAGCTCGTCGACGGCTCGTACCACGACGTCGACTCGAGCGAGCGGGCGTTCAAGATCGCCGGCTCGATCGCGTTCAAGGAGGGCATGAAGCGCGCGAAGCCGAAGCTTCTCGAGCCCGTCATGGCCGTCGAGGTCGTGACGCCGGAGGAGTACCTCGGCGACGTCATTGGTAACCTGAACGGCCGTCGCGGCCGGGTGGAGCAGCTCGAGCCGGTCGGAGGGTCGCAGTCGGTGAAGGCGAGCGTCCCGCTCGCCGAGATGTTCGGCTACGCGACCGACCTGCGCTCGATGTCGCAGGGCCGCGCGACGTTTTCCATGCAGTTCGACCGTTACGAGGAAGTCCCGCACACGATCGCCGAGGCGCTCGTGTCGAGCGACAAGTCAGCGTAAACAGACGGAGGAGTCAGGAAGAATGGGCAAGCAGAAGTTCGAGCGGACGAAGCCACACGTCAACGTCGGCACGATCGGTCACATCGACCACGGCAAGACGACGCTGACCGCCGCGATCACGAAGGTCCTCGCCGAGTCGGGCACGAACACGCAGGTAGCGTCCTTCGACTCGATCGACAAGGCTCCCGAGGAGCGCCAGCGCGGCATCACGATCAACACCGCGCACGTCGAGTACGAGACCGAGAACCGCCACTACGCGCACGTCGACTGCCCCGGGCACGCCGACTACATCAAGAACATGATCACGGGCGCCGCCCAGATGGACGGCGCGATCCTCGTCGTATCCGCGGCCGACGGCCCGATGCCCCAGACGCGCGAGCACATCCTGCTCGCCCGCCAGGTCGAGGTCCCGTCGATCGTCGTCGCCCTCAACAAGGCCGACATGGTCGACGATCCCGAGCTCCTCGAGCTCGTGGAGATGGAGGTGCGCGAGCTGCTCTCCAAGTACGAGTTCCCGGGCGACGACATCCCCGTCATCCAGGTCTCGGCGCTGAAGGCGCTCGAGGGCGATCCCGAGTGGACGCCGAAGATCCTCGAGCTCATGGAGGCCGTCGACTCGTACATCCCCGAGCCCGTCCGCGACGTCGACAAGCCCTTCCTCATGCCGATCGAGGACGTCTTCACGATCACCGGGCCGCGGCACGGTCGTCACCGGCCGCATCGAGCAGGGGAAGATGACCGTCGGCGAGGAGATCGAGATCGTCGGGATCCATCCCGAGGTCGAGAAGACCGTCATCACGGGCCTCGAGATGTTCCAGAAGACGCTCGACTACGCGCAGGCCGGCGACAACGCGGGCGCGCTCCTCCGCGGCATCAAGCGCGAGGACGTCGAGCGCGGCCAGGTGCTCGCGAAGCCCGGCTCGATCACGCCGCACACGCACTACAAGGCCGAGGTCTACGTCCTCTCGAAGGACGAGGGCGGGCGCCACACGCCGTTCTTCGACGGCTACCGGCCGCAGTTCTACTTCCGGACGACCGACGTGACCGGCTCGATCAAGCTGCCCGAGGGGCAGGAGATGGTCATGCCGGGCGACAACACGAACATGGAGATCGAGCTCATCCAGCCGATCGCCATGGACCAGGGCCTCCGCTTCGCGATTCGCGAGGGCGGGCGCACGGTCGGAGCCGGCGTCGTCACGGAGATCATCAAGTAGGGGACGGGCATGCCCGTCCCCTACATCCACTGACATGGCGCAGCAGAAGATCCGCATCCGACTGAAGGGCTACGACCACCAGCAGGTGGACAAGTCCGCGTCCCAGATCGTGGAGACCGCGCAGCGCACCGGCGCGACCATCACCGGTCCCGTCCCGCTGCCCACGGAGAAGAACGTCTATTGCGTCATCCGCAGCCCGTTCAAGGACAAGGACTCGCGCGAGCACTTCGAGGTGCGGACGCACAAGCGGCTCATCGACATCCACAGCCCCACGCCGAAGACGGTCGACTCGCTCATGCGGCTCGACCTTCCCGGCCGGCGTCGACATCGAGATCAAGCTCTGACCAAATTGCTTCGCAGTTTGGTTAGAGCCCTAACCAATTCTCCGCAAGGAGAACTGGCATGAAGGGCATCCTCGGCAGAAAGCTCGGCATGACGCAGGTCTTCGACCCGGAGACGGGGACGATGACCCCGGTCACCGTCATCGAGGCGGGGCCGTGCCCCGTGGTCCAGGTGAAGACCGTGGACACCGACGGCTACGACGCCGTGCAGCTCGCGTTCGACGCTGTCGTGGAGCGGAAGGTCTCGAAGCCCGAGCTGCGGTCATCTGGCCAAGGCCGGCGCGGGCCCGCACCGCCACCTCGTCGAGCTGCGCGGTCACAGCGGCCTCGCCATGGGTGAGACCGTGACCGTCGAGGCGTTCGAGCCGGGAGAGAAGATCAAGGTCTCCGGGATCTCGATCGGCAAGGGCTTCCAGGGCACGATCAAGCGCCACGGCTTCACGCGTGGCCCGGTCTCGCACGGCTCGCACAACGTCCGCGCGCCGGGCTCCATCGGCGCCTCGGCGACGCCGTCGCGCGTCCGCAAGGGCATGAAGATGTCCGGCCGCATGGGCGGCGCGCGCGTGACGCAGCCGGGGCTCGTCGTGCACGAGGTCGACACCGAGCGGAACCTGATGCTCGTCCGGGGCTCCGTCCCCGGGCCTGCAGAGCGGGCTCGTGGAGATCAGGGAGGCGTAGAGATGGCTTCGTCGGTCAAGGCTCCCGTTCTCGGCGGCGTCGAAGTCGAAGGAGGTCTCGCTCGAGGCCGACGTCTTCGGCGTCGACATCAAGCCGCACCTCGTCCACGAGACGGTCCGCGCCGAGATGAACGAGGCACGTGCCGGGACGCGTGGCGGCAAGAGCCGCGGCCTCGTCAAGGGCGGCCGCTCCAAGCCCTGGCGCCAGAAGGGCACGGGTCGCGCCCGCGCGGGGACGACGCGCGCGCCGCAGTGGACCGGCGGCGGCATGGCCTTCCCGCCTAACAACCGCAACTTCGAGGTCAAGGTCAACCGCAAGGCGCGCCGCGCTGCGTTCCGCAGCGCGCTCTCGGATCACGCGAAGGCGGGGACGTTTGCCGTGCTCGACGCCTCGTCCTTCGAGGAGCCGTCGACGCGGAAGGCCGCTCGAGCTGCTCGACGGCTGGGAGAAGGAGCGCCCGACCGTCGTCGTCGCGACGGAGGACGAAGAGGTGCTCATCAAGTCGTTCCGCAACGTCGAGCGCGTGCTCGTCACCGTTCCGGCCGAGCTCGGAGTCGCAGAGCGTCGTCTGGGCGCGATCGCTGCTCGTCAGCGAGGCAGCGCTTCCGCTCGTGCTCGCACGGGCGGGCGCCGGGAACGGCGCCGAGACGCCGAGTCGACCGGGGAGGAGGACGCAGAGTGAGCAACGCTCGCCTTCAGCTCGCGTTCGTGGGGGAACCATGTTTCCCCACGTACCCCTCTTCTTGAGAGCGTGGGGAACCTCCCGGTTCCCCACACCCCTCCACGCTCATCGGCCGGAGGCCGGCCGATGAGCCTTCATCCCAACCAGGTCCTGCTCGCGCCGGTCGTCTCCGAGAAGAGCTACTCGCTCATCTCCGACCGCAAGTACACGTTCCGCGTGCACGAGGACGCGCACAAGACGCAGATCCGCCAGGCCGTCGAGGAGCTCTTCGAGGTCAAGGTGCAGAACGTGAACATCGTCAAGGTGCAGTCCAAGCCCAAGCGGCGCAACTTCACGAAGGGACGCCGGCCGGGCTGGAAGAAGGCGATCGTTCAGCTCAAGGAAGGGCACGAGATCGAGATCTTCGAAGGGGCGAGCGTCTAGATGGCACTCAAGAAGTACAAGCCGACGAGCCCGGGGCGGCGCTTCATGGCGACGTCGGGCTTCGAGGAGATCACGAAGTCGGAGCCGGAGAAGTCTCTGCTCGAGCCGCTGACGAAGAAGGGCGGACGGAACAACCGCGGCCGCATCACGACGCGGCACAAGGGCGGCGGCCACAAGCGCCGGTTCCGCACGATCGACTTCAAGCGGACGAAGGACGGCGTGCCGGCGAAGGTGGCGGCGATCGAGTACGACCCGAACCGGTCGGCCCGCATTGCGCTGCTCCACTACGCCGACGGCGCGAAGTCGTACATCCTCGCCCCGTCGCGGCTCCGCGTCGGCGCGACGGTCGAGTCGGGCCCGAGCGCCGACATCAAGCCGGGCAACGCGCTGCCGCTCGCGAACATCCCGACGGGAACGCTCGTCCACTCGGTCGAGCTCAAGCCCGGACAGGGCGGGCGCATGGCGCGCTCGGCGGGGTCGTCCGTGCAGCTCGTTGCGAAGGACGGAGATCACGGCGTGCTGCGGCTGCCCTCGGGCGAGCTGCGCCGCGTGCTCCTCAGCTGCCGAGCGACCGTCGGCCAGGTCGGGAACACCGATCACGCGAACCAGTCGAGCGGCAAGGCCGGGCGGTCGCGCTGGCTCGGCAAGCGCCCGACGGTGCGCGGCTCGGCGATGAACCCCGTCGACCATCCGCACGGCGGCGGCGAGGGCAAGACGAAGGGCGGCCGGCACCCGGTCACGCCCTGGGGCGTGCCCACGCTCGGCAAGCGCACGCGCCGAAAGCACAAGGAGTCGGACAAGCTGATCGTCCGCGGCCGGCGCCGCGGCAAGGAGAGGAAGCGCTAAGTGAGTAGATCTTCCAAGAAGGGGCCTTTCGTCGAGGACCGGCTGCTGAGCCGGATCGAGGCGATGAACGAGAGCGGTCAGAAGCGGATGATCCGCACCTGGTCGCGCACGTCGACGGTCTTCCCCGAGATGGTCGGGCACACGATCGCCGTCCACGACGGCCGCAAGCACGTGCCCGTGTTCGTGACGGAGCAGATGGTCGGCCACAAGCTCGGCGAGTTCGCCCCGACCCGCACGTTCCGGAGCCATGCCGGCGACCGGCAGGCGGCAGTCAAGAGGCGCGCGTGAGTAGTACGGCGACAGACGACCGCCAGCGCGTCCGCGCGCAGGCGAAGTGGGTCCGCACGTCCGCCCGCAAGGCGCGGATCGTGCTCGACCACATCCGCGGGCGCTCGGTACCAGAGGCGCGGACCATCCTCGCCTTCACGCCGCGCGCGGCCGCGACGGACATCGAGAAGGTGCTCCGCTCGGCCGTCGCCAACGCCGAGTCGAACCTCGGCCTGGACGGGGACGACCTCCTCGTCGAGGCCGCTTACGCGGACGAGGGCCCGACACTGAAGCGTTGGAAGCCCCGTGCGCGCGGCCGGGTCAACCGGATCCGCAAGCGCACCTGCCACGTCACGGTCGTCCTCGTCGAGCAGCCCGAGGAGCGCGCGCCGCGGCGCCGGCGCCCTCAGGGACAGCCCGCGGCGGAGGCAGAGGTACTTGAGACCAGCTCTACGACAAAGCCAAGCCGCAGCCGGAGGCGATCCACCGGAAGCGGAAAGAAGACGACTGAGACTCCGCGGGCGGCCGAGCCCGCGGAGACGGAGAAAGGGGCTGACACCTAATGGGACAGAAGGTCCATCCCGGCGGGTTCCGCGTCGGCGTGATCCACGACTGGAAGTCCAACTGGTGGACGAGCAACGACCAGTTCTCGGACTACCTGCTCGAGGACGTGAAGATTCGCAAGCACATCCTCAAGAAACTGAGCCACGCGGGCCTCTCCGACATCCTGATCCGTAAGGACAAGCAGCGGATCACCGTCGACATCTTCACCGCGCGCCCCGGCATCGTCATCGGCAAGTCCGGTGTCGAGGTCGACGCGCTGCGACGCGACCTGCACGCGATCACGAAGAAGAACGTTCACATCAACATCAACGAGATCAAGCGCCCCGAGCTCGACGCGAAGCTCGTCGCGCAGTCGATCGCAGAGCAGCTCGAGAACCGCGTGAGCTTCCGCCGCGCGATGAAGCGCTCCCTCGCGTCGGCCATGCGCTCCGGCGCCCAGGGGATCAAGATCAAGGCCGGCGGCCGCCTGACGGGCGGCGAGATGAGCCGCACCGAGATGTACTCCGAAGGGCGTGTCCCGCTGCACACGATCCGCGCTGACATCGACTACGGCCAGGCCGAGGCGAAGACGTCGGCCGGCCAGGTCGGCATCAAGGTCTGGATCAACAAGGGCGAGATCATGCCGGAGGGCTTCGAGGGCGCCGGTCGCGGCGACTCGCGCCTCGGCGACCAGGATCAGGCGCGGCGCCGACGCGGTGCCTCCGCCGAGGGTCTCGGCGCGTCGCGCGAGGGTCGCGGTCGGAGCCAGGATCGCGAGGGCCTCGGCATCGTCCCGCGCCGCAGGCGCAGTGGCGGCGCCCAGCGTCCCGGAGGGCGCGCGACTCAGCGCCCGCGCGGCCGCGAGCTCGAGCCGGAGCAGCAGCTCGAGGAGACTCCCGTCGAGGACACGGCCGAGCCCGAGGCTCGAGGCGCCGGAGGCGGTCGCTCCGGCGGCCGAGCCGGAGCCGCGCGGCGAAGCCGCGCAGCCTGAGCCCGAGCCGGAGCCGCGCGGCGAAGCCGCGCAACCTGAGCCCGCCGAGAGCGAGAGCGAGGGCGACGCGTAGATGCTGATGCCGCGCAAGACGAAGTTCCGCCGGCACCATCGCGGTCGCCGCTCGGGGGTCTCGAAGAGCCAGACGACCGTGCAGTTCGGCGACTACGGGCTCAAGTCCCTCGAGTCCGGCTGGATCTCGAACCGGCAGATCGAGGCTGCCCGAATCGCGGCGACCAGGAAGATGCGCCGTAGCGGGAAGGTCTGGATCAACCTCTTCCCGGACAAGCCGTTCACGAAGAAGCCGGCCGAGACGCGCATGGGCTCGGGCAAGGGCTCGCCCGAGGGCTGGGTCGCTGTCGTCAAGCCGGGCCGGATCATGTTCGAGCTCGCCGGCGTGGACGAGGAGCTCGCCAAGGAGGCTCTCCGGCTCGCGGGTCAGAAGCTCCCGGTCAAGACGAAGTTCGTGAAGAGGGAGGCGGATCTCTTTGAGAGCGCGTAACGATCGTGGGGGAACCCATGGTTCCCCCACGGGCCCCCTCCTTCACCGTTGCGATCCGGTCGGCGCCGCTTGGGCTCCCGCCGGGCGAAGCCCGGCTCCGCCCACGAAGGGCTGCTCCGCCCCCGACGGAGGAAAGTCATGAGAGCAAGAGATCTGCGAGGAATGACTGACGACGAGCTCGACCGCAGGATGGCCGAGACGCGCCAGGAGCTCTTCAACCTGCACTTCCAGACGGCGACCGGCGTGCTCGAGAACAGCGCGCGGCTGCGCACCGCCAAGCGCGAGATCGCCCGCATCCTGACCGTGAAGAACGAACGCGCAAGAGGTGTAACGAGTGCCTGACGAGAACACGAACGAAGAGACGCAGGACGAGACCGCCGAGGCTGCGGAGCCCGAGGTCGAGGCCACGGACGCGCCGGAAGGCGTCGCCGATGTCGAGAGCCTGCCGGTGGAGCAGGTTCCGGAGGGCGACTCCGCCGGCAGCGCCGAGGAGGAGACGGCCGAGCCGGAGGCATCCGCAGAAGCCTCCGAGCCGGAGCCTGAGTCCGGGGAGGAGCCCGCAGAGGGTCCACCTGCCGAGGTACCGGATGAGCCGGCCGACGCGCCAGTCGCCGAGGTCGAGCCGGAGCCCGAGTCGACCGAGGAGCCCGCGGAGGGAGCGGAGGAGCCCGCGGCCGAGGCGAGCGCGGAAGAGCCCGCCGCTAAGGCGCCCGAGTCGACCGAGGAGCAGGCCGCGGAGGCCCCTGCCGCTGCACCCGAAAAGAAGAAGAAGAAGCGCCTGCCGCGCTCCGAGCGCCGGCAGCGCTCGAAGCCGGTCCGCGAGCGCCCGGCCGAGCGGAAGCCGATCTCGCGCCTGCCGAAGCCGGAGCACGACCGCGGCCGCCGCCAGGAGCGGCAGGGCACAGTCGTGTCCGCGAGCTCCGACAAGACGATCGTCGTTCGCGTCGACGTCGTGAAGCCGCACCCGATGTACAAGAAGGTCGTCAAGCACTCGACGAAGCTCCACGCGCACGACGAGGAGAACGAGGCGAAGGTCGGCGACGTCGTCCGTCTCGTCGAGACGCGACCGCTCTCGAAGCTCAAGCGCTGGCGCCTTCAGGAAGTGGTCGAGGCCGCGAAGTGATCCAGCAGGAATCGCGTCTCAAGGTCGCCGACAACACGGGAGCTCGCGAGCTCCTCTGCATTCGCGTGCTCGGCGGCTCACACCGGCGCTACGCGCGGGTGGGCGACATCATCGTTGCTACCGTGAAGTCGGCCACGCCGCAGGGCGCGGTCAAGAAGGGCGAGGTGGTGCGCGCGGTCGTCGTGCGCACGAAGAAGCCCTTCGGGCGGAACGACGGGACGCAGATCGGTTTCGACGAGAACGCGGCCGTCATCATCGACGCCCAGTCCAACCCTCGCGGGACGCGCATCTTCGGGCCTGTCGCGCGTGAGCTCCGCGAGAAGAACTTCATGAAGATCGTCAGCTTGGCCCCGGAGGTCCTGTAAGTGGCTCAGAAGATGAAGGTGAAGAAGGGCGACCTGGTCCAGATCCTCACGGGCAAGGACCGCGGCAAGCGCGGGCGCGTCATCGAGGCGCGGCCGTCGGAGCGCCGCGTGCTCGTCGAGAACCTGAACCTCTCCAAGCGGCATACGCGGCCGAAGCCGATCCGCGACTCCTCGCGGATGGGCGGCGCGCAGATCGTGCCGGGCGGCATCATGGACAAAGCGGCGCCCGTTCCGGTTTCCAACGTCATGGTCGTATGCCCGACTTGCGGCAATCCGACCCGCGTCGGCATCGTCGAGCGGGAGGCGAAGGGCGGCACCATCCGCGTCCGGGTCTGCAAGCGCGAGGGCTGCGGAGAGGGGCTCGACCGGTGAGCACCATGACCGCGCCGACACCCGAGACGTACGTGGCTCGCCTCAAGGAGCGATACGAGAACGAGGTCCGCGGGCAGCTCCAGGAGGAGCTCGAGCTCTCCTCCGTAATGCAGGTCCCGCGGGTCACGAAGGTAACGCTCAACATGGGCGTCGGCGACGCGAAGACCGACGCAAAGGCGCTCGACGCGGCCATCGAGGAGCTGACGATCATCGCCGGCCAGGTGGCGCAGGTCCGGCGCGCGAAGAAGTCGATCGCGAGCTTCAAGCTCCGCGAGGGCATGCCGGTCGGCGCACGCGTGACGCTGCGCGGGACGCGCATGTACGAGTTCCTCGACCGGCTCACGTCGATCGCGCTGCCGCGCATCCGCGACTTCCGCGGTCTCGACCCGGAGTCGTTCGACGGCCGCGGCAACTACTCGATCGGCATCCGCGAGCAGATCATCTTCCCGGAGATCGACTACGACAAGGTTCCGTCGATCCGCGGGCTCGACATCGCGATCACCACTTCGGCGCAGACGGACGAGCACGGGCGCGCGCTGCTCGGCGCGCTCGGCATGCCGTTCGCCGCCGAGAGAAGGACGGACTGAGGAGACCCATGGCCAAGAAGTCGCTCGTCGTCAAGCAGCAGCGCGGTTCGAAGCACAAGGTGCGGCAGTACACGCGCTGCACGAGGTGCGGCCGCCCGCGTGCCGTGTACCGCAAGTTCGGCGTCTGCCGGATCTGCCTGCGCGAGCTCGCGCACCAGGGTGCCGTTCCCGGGATGACGAAGTCGAGCTGGTAGGAGGAACGAACGTGCTCACCGATCCCATCGCCGACATGCTCACCCGCATCCGCAACGCGAACCGCGCGCTGCATGCGTCCGCCTCGATGCCGACCTCCCGCATGAAGGAGGAGATCGCACGCATCCTCAAGGAGGAGGGCTACATCGCGGACTACCGCGTCGAGCCCGGCGAGCCCTTCGCGACGCTCGTCGTCGAGCTCAAGTTCGCGCGCGACCGTCGTCGTGTCATCACCGACCTCAAGCGAGTGTCGAAGCCCGGCCGGCGCGTCTACGCGGGCAAGGACCGGCTGCCGCGCGTTCTCGGCGGTCTCGGCACGGCCATCATGTCCACCTCGACCGGCGTGATCACGCACCGCCAGGCCGCCGAGCGCGGCGTCGGCGGCGAAGTGATCGCCTTTGTTTGGTGATCTCCGATCACCAAACAAAGGCTAGGAGAGCGATGAGGACTGTTTCTGACCATTTCGACGCCGAAGGCGGTGAAATGGCATGAGTCGCATTGGGAGAAAACCGATCGAACTGCCGTCCGGCGTGATGGTCGCGCTCTCGCCTGGGCGCGTGCAGGTGAACGGGCCGCTCGGAGAGCTCTCGCAGAACGTGCCTGCGCGCATGCAGATCGAGAAGGCGGAGAACGAGATCCTCGTGACCCGCCCGACCGAGCGCGGTGAGGACCGCGCGCTGCACGGCCTCACGCGGACGCTGATCGCCAACATGGTCGAGGGCGTCACGAAGGGCTTCGAGAAGCACCTCGAGATCCAGGGGGTCGGCTACCGCGCGCAGCTGAAGGGGTCCGACCTCGAGCTGGCGGTCGGGTTTTCGCACGCGGTGACCGTGAAGCCGCGCGAGGGCATCACGTTCGAGGTACCCGCGCCGACGCAGATCATCGTCAAGGGGATCGACAAGCAGAAGGTCGGCCAGACCGCCGCCGAGATCCGCAAGGTGCGCCCGCCCGAGCCGTACAAGGGCAAGGGCATCCGCTACCGCGACGAGCAGGTGCGCAGGAAGGTCGGGAAGCGCGCATGACGGTCATGACGAAGCGCGAGGCGCGCCTCCGTCGCCATCGCCGCGTGCGGGGGAAGGTCGAGGGCACAGCCGAGAGGCCGCGCCTCGTCGTCTTCCGCTCGAACCGCGGGATCTTCGCGCAGCTGATCGACGACTCGACCGGCCGCACGCTCGCCTCGGCGAGCTGGACCGCGCTCGCCGGCGACAAGGGGAACAAGACCGAGCAGGCGAAGGCCGTCGGCACGGCGCTCGCGGACGCGGCGAAGAAGGCCGGCGTCTCGAGCTGCGTGTTCGACCGCGGCGGCTACCTTTACCACGGACGCGTGAAGGCGCTCGCAGAGGGCGCCCGCGAAGGAGGACTCGAGTTTTGAGCACCAGGGACGTCGCGGACTCCCGCGAGCTGAAAGAGCGCGTGATCGAGATCAACCGCGTCGCCAAGGTCGTGAAGGGCGGCCGGCGCTTCTCGTTCACGGCCCTCGTCGTCATCGGCGACGAGATCGACCGCGTGGGCCTCGGCTACGGCAAGGCCCGCGAGGTGCCGCTTGCCATCTCGAAGGCCGTGGAGGACGCGAAGAAGAACCTGTTCACGGTGCCGAAGCACGGGCAGACGATCACGCACGAGATCGTGGGCCAGTTCGACGCCGCCCGCGTCGTCCTCCGGCCGGCCAGCGAGGGAACGGGCGTCATCGCCGGCGGCGGCGTCCGCGCCGTGCTCGAGCTCGCCGGGATCCGTGACGTGCTTGCGAAGAGCCTCGGCACGACGACGCCGATCAACATGACCCGCGCGACCGTCGAAGGCCTGCGCCGGCTCGTCCGGCCCGAGGACGTGGCCCAGCTTCGTGGGAAGACGATCGCGCAGGTCCTCCCGATCCCGCGCCCGGAGACACGGGCGCGCGAGGAAGAGGCGCTCGCGAAGGAGCGCGAGGCAGTTCCGCCTGCGCCGGAACAGCCTAGGGAGGAGCCGGCTGCTGCTGCGGTCGAGCCGCAGCCTGCCGAGCCGGTGGAGCCTGCCGAGTCTGCCGAGACCGTGGTCGAATCGGTCGACGAGGCGACCGAGCCTGTCGCCGAGGAGGCACGAGTGAGCGCGGTCAAGATCACGCAGGTCAAGAGCACGATCGGCCAGACCGACCGGCATCTCGGGACGCTGCGCGCGCTCGGCCTCGGCAAGATCGGCCGCAGCGCGGAGCACAAGGACTCTCCCGAGCTGCGCGGCATGCTGCGCCAGGTCAACCACCTCGTCCGGATCGAGAGCGCGTAGATGGGTCACGAGCTGAACCTCTCGAATCTCGAGCCGGCGCAGCCGCGCGAGGACCGCAAGCGGGTCGGCCGCGGGCTGGGCTCCGGCAAGGGGCGCTACTCGGGCCGCGGGATCAAGGGCCAGAAGTCGCGCTCCGGATCGCACAAGATGAAGCCGGGCTTCGAGGGCGGCCAGACGCCGATCGACATGCGTCTCGGCAAGCTCCGCGGCAACACGTCCGCGGACGCGATGCCGATCGGACCCTTCCGCACGTACAGCCAGCCGGTCAACCTGCGCGATCTCGAGAGCCGCTTCGATGCCGGTTCGGAGGTCACGCCCGAGTCGCTCAAGGGCGTCGGCCTCGTCGCCAAGCTCCATGTCGACGTGAAGATCCTCGGCGAGGGCGAGCTCACGAAGAAGCTCTCGGTCTCCGCCCACGGGTTCTCGAAGTCGGCGGTCGAGAAGATCGAGGCTGCGGGCGGCAGCGTGAACTGGCTCCGCGGCGAGCCGGTCGAGAAGAAGAAGAAAGAAGAAGCACAAGCCCGCCGCACCGGCCGCCGACCTCGACGCGGACGAGCCGACGGAGGAGGAGGCGCCTGCGGAGGAGTCTGCGGACGAATCTGGGGCCGCCGAGAGCGAGGAGGAGACCGGCTAGGTGTTCTCCTGGCTCGCCAACGCGTGGCGCGTCCCCGAGCTTCGCCGGCGCGTGCTCTTCACGGCGTTCATCCTCGCCGTGTACCGCCTCGGCTCGTGGATCCCGGCACCGGGCGTCGACGCCGACCAGATCGAGAGCTACTTCGACGGCCGCGGCGGCCAGATCCTCGGCCTGCTCGACCTCTTCTCGGGCGGCGCGCTCTCGCAGTTCTCGCTGTTCGCGCTCGGGATCATGCCGTACGTCACGGCGTCGATCATCCTGCAGCTCCTGACCGTGGTCATCCCGCGGCTCGCCGAGCTCCAGAAGGAGGGCGAGGCCGGCTACGCCAAGATCACGCAGTACACGCGCTACCTGACGATCGTGCTCGCGGCCGCGCAAGCCACCGGGTACGCGTTCCTCTTCCGCGGCCAGGGAGTGCTCCAGGCGGGGTCGGGCGAGCTCGTGCTCATCATCGTCTCGCTCACCGCCGGCACTGCGCTCCTCATGTGGATGGGCGAGCTGATCACGAAGCGCGGGATCGGGAACGGAATCTCGATCCTCATCTTCGCCTCGATCCTCGTCGGCGCCCCGATCGGGATCGCCGCCTGGTGGACGGGCGGGCCGATGGAGAAGCTCTTCTACCCGCTGATCGCGCTCGCGATCGTCGCAGCCGTCGTCTTCGTGCAGGAGGGGCAGCGGCGGATCCCGATCCAGTACGCGAAGCGGATGGTCGGGCGCCGCATGACTGCGGGCGGCTCGACCTACCTGCCGCTGCGCGTGAACATGGCCGGCGTCATCCCGATCATCTTCGCCGCGGCCATCCTTGCCTTCCCGCCGACGATGGCGCAGTACTTCCCGGCGACGCGCGACTTCGTCAACGAGTACTTCCAGCCCGGCGACTGGATCTACCTGTTGATCCAGGGCTTCATGATCGTCCTCTTCACCTACTTCTACACCGCGGTCCAGTTCAACCCGGTCGACCAGGCCGACAACCTGCGCCGCCACGGCGGGTACATCCCGGGCATCAGACCGGGGCCGCCCACCGCGCAGTACCTCGATCGCGTGCTCTCGCGCCTGACGCTGCCGGGATCGCTCTTCCTCGCCCTCGTCGCCACCCTCCCGAGCCTGTTCATCGCCTACGGCGGGTTCTCGCAGGCAAGCGCCGGCGCGCTCGGCGGCACCTCCGTGCTCATCGCGGTCGGCGTCGCGCTCGACACGATGCGCCAGATGGAGTCGCAGATGATGATGCGCTCCTATGAAGGCTTCCTCAAATAACGGGGGCCGAGGCGTGCGGATTTTGATTCTCGGCCCGCAGGGGTCGGGGAAGGGTACGCAGGCGAAGCTCCTCGCCGGCCGCGTACGACATCCCGCATGTCGCGACCGGCGACATCCTGCGCTCCGCGATCGCGGACGGACAGCGAGCTGGGAGCGAAGGTCGCGCCGATCCTCGAGCGCGGCGACCTCGTGCCCGACGACCTCATGGTCGACCTCATCCGCGAGCGCCTGAACGACGAGCACGGCTTCGTCCTCGACGGCTTCCCGCGCACCGTGCCCCAGGCCGAGGCTCTCGATGCCATGCTCGACGAGATCGGCAAGCCGCTCGACGCGGTGCTCCTGCTCCAGGTCGGCGACGACGTCGCGCTCGAGCGGCTGCTCGGGCGCGGTGCTGCGGAGGGTCGCGCGGACGATGAGCCCGACGCGATTCGCAACCGCCTCCGCCTCTACCACGGCCTGACCGAGCCCGTCGTCGAGCGCTACCGCGACAGCGGGACGCTCGTAACGGTGAACGGCGACCGGCCGGTCGAGGAGGTCGCCGCGGCGATCGAGGACGAGCTCTCGCGCGCCGTCGGAGCGCCGGGCTCATGATCATCCGCAAGAGCCTCCGCGAGATCGACATGATCGCGGCGGCGGGCGCTCTCGTGGCCGAGACCATCTCGCACGTCGGCGGCGCCCTGGCGCCGGGTGCGACCACCGACGAGCTCGACGCGATCGCGGACGAGTTCATCCGCGAGCACGGCGGGATTCCCACCTCGGCCGGGTACAAGGGCTATCCGAAGGCGATCTGCATCTCGCCGAACGACGTCGTCGTGCATGGGATCCCGGGTGCTTTCGTGGTCAGCGAGGGCGACCTCGTGACCATCGACGTCGGCGTGACGCTCGACGGGTACATCGCCGACAGCGCCTACACCTTCGGCGTCGGCGAGATCGACGAGAAGTCGCAGCGGCTCCTCGACGTCGCTCAGGATGCGCTGGCTGCCGGAATCGCCGAGGCGGTCGTCGGGAACCGCGTCGGTGACATCTCGCATGCAGTCCAGGCGGTCGTCGAGGCGGGCGGCTTCTCGGTCGTCCGGAGCCTCGTCGGCCACGGCGTCGGACGCCACTACCACGAGGACCCGCACATCCCGAACTTCGGGGAGCCGGGCCGCGGGCCGCGCCTCTCCGACGGGATGACGATCGCGATCGAGCCCATGATCACCGCCGGCGGGCCCGAGATCGAGGTCGCAGCCGACGGCTGGACGATCACGACCGAGGACGGCTCGATGTCCGCGCACTTCGAGCACACGGTCGCGATCCTGGACGACGGGCCCCGGATCCTGACGCCGAGGGTCGGCGTAGCCGACCGCGGCCGCGAAGCGGCCGCGCTTCAGGGATCTTCGCGCGACCGGAAACCGCGCTAGCGGTTTGCGGTCGCGCGCCGAGGAGTGCCCTGCCGGAAAGAGGCCCTGTGCTACGATGACGCGCCGCGGCGCGGAGCCGTTTTTCTGCGTGCGGGCTGTTATCTGAGAGGAATCTGATGAAAGTGCGTCCTTCCGTCAAGCCGATGTGCGACCGCTGCCGCGTGATCAAGCGGCACGGCCGCGTCATGGTCATCTGCCCCAACCCCCGACACAAGCAGAGGCAGGGCTAACCGCATGGCACGAATCGCCGGAGTCAACCTCCCGACCCAGAAGCGGCTCGAGATCGGGCTCACGTACATCTACGGGATCGGCCCGTCGACCGCGCAGAAGATCTGCGGGACGCTCGAGCTCGATCCGAACGAGAAGATCCGTGACCTGACCGACGAGGAGGTCACGAAGCTCCGTTCGTACATCGACGGCGAGCTGCAGGTCGAGGGCGACCTGCGCCGCGAGCGTTCGCAGGCGATCAAGCGCCTGACGGAGATCGGCAGCTATCGCGGCGTTCGCCATCGGCGCGGCCTACCAGTCCGCGGCCAGCGCACGAAGACGAACGCGCGCACGCGCAAGGGCCCGGCCAAGACCGTCGGCCGCGGGAAGAGCAAGGCCAAGTAGTGGCGCCGCCACGGAGAGTCAGGGGCCCGCGGGCGCACGCGCCGCCGGGTCAAGAAGAACATCGCCATCGGCCAGGCGCACATCAAGACCTCGTTCAACAACACCATCGTCGCGCTCACCGACCGCGAGGGGAACGTCATCGTGTGGGAGTCCGCCGGCTCGGCCGGGTTCAAGGGCTCGCGCAAGTCGACGCCGTTCGCGGCGCAGGTCACCGCGGACAACGCCGCCCGCAAGGGCATGGAGCACGGCCTCCAGAAGGTCGAGGTATTCGTGAAGGGACCCGGCTCGGGACGTGAGACCGCGATCCGCTCTCTGCAGGCGGCCGGTCTCGAGATCCTCGGCGTCCGCGACGTCACCCCGCAGGCCCACAACGGAGTCCGGCAGCGGAAGCGGAGGCGCGTCTAGATGGCTCGCGATCTCGGCCCGAAGTGCCGCCTCTGCCGCCGCGAGGGGCTCAAGCTCTTCCTCAAGGGCGAGCGCTGCCTGACGGAGAAGTGCGCCGTGGAGCGGCGCAGCTATCCGCCGGGCGAGCATGGCCGTGGCCGCATCAAGCAGAGCGAGTACCTGATCCAGCTGCGCGAGAAGCAGAAGGCGCGCCGGTACTACGGCCTGCTCGAGAAGCAGTTCCGCCTGCACCTACGAGAAGGCGAGCCGCGGGCAGGGCGCGCCGGGTGAGAACCTGCTGCGCCTGCTCGAGACGCGCCTCGACAACGTCGTCTACCGGCTCGGCTTCGCGGGCTCGCGCGCGCAGGCGCGCCAGCTCGTGCGGCACGGCCACTTCCAGGTCAACGGCCGTCGCGTGAACATCCCGAGCTACACGGTGAAGGCGAACGACACCGTTGCGCTCAAGCCGGGGAGCCCAGTGGAGCAGCTCGTGCGCGAGGCGACCGACCTGACCGCGTCCGTCGCGCCGTGGCTCCAGGCCGACCACGACGGGTTGACCGGACAGGTGCTCCGGTTCCCCGAGCGGGACGAGATCGACGTGCCCGTCCAGGAACAGCTCATCGTCGAGCTCTATTCGAAGTAACGCGCGACGGGCCGAGGCATGCCTCGGCCTCGTACGACCCAGAAAGGATCGACTTGGCTACACGAACCAGCTTGATGGACTTCCAGATTCCGCGGATCGCCCACGAGGAGGCGGACGACCACCGCGGCGTCTTCCTGATCGAGCCGCTCGACCGCGGCTTCGGTCACACGTTCGGCAACTCGCTGCGCCGCGTGCTGCTGTCCTCGCTCGAGGGCGCGGCCGTGACCGCAGTGAAGATCGAGGGCGTCGCCCACGAGTTCACGACGCTCCCGGGCGTCCGCGAGGACGTCACCGACATCATCCTCAACCTCAAGAACCTCATCGTGCTCCTGCACGGCGCGTCGCCCGAGATCGAGGTCTACATCGCGAAGAAGGGCGCAGGCGTCGTGACCGCCGCCGACATCGAGGCGCCGGCCGACCTCGAGATCCTGAACCCGGAGCTCGAGATCGCGCACCTCTCGGACAAGGGCAAGCTCGAGATGACGCTCACGGTCGGCCGCGGCCGCGGCTACGTCCCGGCCGAGCTGAACCGCGGCCCGGAGACGACGATCGGTGTCATCCCGATCGACTCGATCTTCTCGCCCGTGCGGCGCGTCGCGTACGAGGTCGAGGCGGCCCGTGTCGGGCAGCGCACGGACTACGACAAGCTCGTCCTCGACGTCACGACGGACGGCTCGATCGACCCGCGCGACGCCATCGGCCAGGCGGCGGAGATCCTCATCCGGCAGCTCGCGATCTTCACCGACCTCGACCGCATCGAGGGCTTCGGCGAGGCCGCTCCCGAGGCAGCGGCCGAGGCGCCCACCTCGCACGGGATGGAGAACTTCCCGATCGAGGAGCTCGAGCTCGGCGTCCGCTCGTACAACTGCCTCAAGCGCGTCGGCATCGAGACGATCGGCGACCTCACCTCGAAGTCGGAGAGCGAGCTCGTTGCGATTCCGAACTTCGGTCGGAAGTCGATCGAAGAGGTGCGCTCGGCGCTCGCCGCGCACGGTCTCCTGCTGAAGGGCGAGAACGGGGGCGTCTAGCCGATGCGCCACGCTCGGTCCGGCAAGAAGCTCGGGCGGGACTCCGCCCATCGCAAGGCGCTCTACTCGAACCTCGCGGGCGCCCTGATCGAGCACGGCCGGATCGAGACGACCCAGGCGAAGGCGAAGGCGGTCAAGCCCTTCGCCGAGAAGATGATCACGTTGGGCAAGCGCGGCGACCTCCATGCCCGCAGGCAGGCGCTCGCCGCGCTTCGCTCGAACGACGTCGTGCACCGCCTCTTCGCCGACGTCGCCCCGCGCTTCGCCGACCGGCCCGGCGGCTACACGCGGATCGTCAAGCTCGGGCCGCGGCAGGGCGATGCCGCCGACATGGTCTACCTCGAGTTCGTCGACTTCGAGCCAGCGGCCTCGCCGCTCGCTCCTCCTCGCGCTCGCCGCGAGGAGCCGGTCCCGGCCGAAGCGTAGGCCGACTCCGGGTGGGGTCAGGCTTCAGCCTGACCCCGTTCTTGGGTCTACGCTCCAGGCGTGCTCTTCCTCATCGCGCTCGTCCTCGCGATCTTCGTCCTGCCGTCGCCGTGGGGAATCGTCGCGGTCGCGGTGGCGGGAGTGATCGAAGTCGCGGAGACGGTCTTCTTCGTGAAGTGGTCGAAGCGGCGGCGGGCGAGCGTCGGCGTCGAGACGCTGGTCGGCAAGAGTGGAGTGACCGTGGGCGAGCTGTGGCCGACCGGGCAGGTCAAGGTCGACGGCGAGATCTGGCAGGCGCGCTGCGACGGCGGCTGCGACCCGGGTACGCGGGTTGTCGTCCGATCCGTCGAGGGGCTGACGCTCGTAGTGGACCCGGCATGAAGCTCGTCGCCTCCGTCATCGCGCTCCTTCTGGTTCCGCTCGGCGCCGCGGCGTCCGCGGAGTGGGAGGAGCGGGCGCCGATGCCGCTGCCGCGCACCGAGGTGAGCGCGGCGACGGTCGGCAGCGAGATCATGGTGCTCGGCGGCTTCACGATCGACCGTGGAGCCTCGACCAGGGTCGACGCCTACTCGCCGGCGCAGAACCGCTGGCGGAGGCTGCCCGACCTTCCCGTCGGCGTCCACCACGCGATGGCCGTCGGCGCGGGCGGCAAGCTCTACGTGCTCGGCGGCTACACGGTCGACGGCACGCCGCAGCGGAGCATCCGCGTGCTCGAGCGCGGCCGCTGGCGCGCGCTGCCGCAGATGCCGTTCGCGCGGGCGGCAGCCGGCGCGGGAGTCGCGGCCGGCAAGATCGTCGTCGCCGGAGGCGTGACCACGGGAGCGACCAGGCTCGCGCGGAACGCCCTCTCGTTCGACCTCCGCACGCGACGCTGGTCGGTCGTCCCCGGCCCGACGCCGCGCGAGCATCTCGGCGTTGCGTCGCTCGGGGGAACCGTGTACGCGGTTGCGGGGCGCACTTCCGGGCTCGACACGAACCTCATCCACTTCGAGTCGTACCGGCCGGGCGACCGCGGCTGGCGGCGGTTGCCTCCCGTGCCGGACGCTCGCGGCGGCACCGGCGCGACGGGTCTCCTCGGGCACGTCGTCTCCGTCGGCGGCGAGGAGCCGGACGGGACGATCGAGGAAGTCCTCGCCTACCGCGTCGCCGACCGCCGCTGGGTGCAGCTCGACGACCTGCGCACGCCGCGCCACGGAATCGGCATCGCAGCGTTCGGCGGTCGCGTCTACGTCATCGGCGGAGGCCCGGAGCCGGGGCTCACGGTGAGCTCCGCGAACGAAGCCTTGCGGTCTGCCCTAGCCCCAGGCGACCGGGAGCGCGACGAGGCTCCGGAAGAGCGGGATCGGGCGGTAGGCGAGCTCTCCCGGCTCCGTCGCCAGCCGCAAGCCGGGGAGCCGCCGCGAGCAGCGTCGTCAGTGCGATCTCGGCCTCGACCCGCGCGAGCGGCGCGCCCAGGCAGAAGTGCTTGCCTCGCCCGAACCCGACGTGACGAACGTCCTCGCGGTCGAGGTCGAGCGTGTCGGCGTCCGGGAAGCGGGCCTCGTCGCGATTCGCCGAGCCGAGGACCGCGATAACGAGCTCGCCGCGCTTGATCGTTCGCCCACCGAGCTCTGCATCGGTCGCAGCCCAACGCGTGATCGTGCGCTCGACCGGGCTGTCGTAGCGGAGGAGCTCCTCGACCGCGGCAGGCACGAGCGCCGGCTCGCGGCGGAGCCTCGTCGAGCTCCTCGGGATGCGTGAGCAGCGCGAGGACCGAGTTCGCGATCAGGCTCACGGTCGTCTCGTGCCCCGCGACGATCAGCAGGATCATCATGCTGAAGAGCTCGTTCTCCTTCAGGCTGTCGCCCTGCTCCTCGGCCTGGAGGAGGGCGCTCACGAGGTCGTCGCGCGGGTCGGCGCGGCGCTGCTCGAAGAGCTCGGTGAGGTAGGTGAGGAACTCCTGCGTGTGCCCGAGGAACAGCTCGATCGCGTCCTCTCCCAGCGGGGGGCTGACGAAGGTGTTCGACCAGACGCGGAAGCGGTCTCGATCCTCGGCCGGGATGCCGAGCAGCTCGGCGATGACGATGATCGGGAGCGGGAACGCGAAGCTGTCCACGAGGTCCGCTTCCGTCTTGCCGCTCGCCTCATGTCGTCGATGAGCTCGTCGGCGATCTCCTGGATGCGCGGGCGCAGCTGCTCGACCATCCTCGGCGTGAACGCCTTGGCGACGAGGCGGCGGAGGCGGCGATGGTCGTCCCCGTCCGTCGTCAGGACGTGCGGTTGATGAGCTCGTTCAGCTCGGGCGGGATTGGGCTCGTCTGCGCCTCCAGCTCCTCGGGAGTCAGCGCGAGCGCAGGGTCGAGCACGAACCGCTCGTCGTCGAGGAGCATCGCGACGACGTCCTCATAGCGGGTCAGGAACCAGATCGGCGTCTCGCCGTCGAGCCCGGGCTGCCGCAGGATCGGATCCTGCGCCCGCATGGAGGCGTACGTCTCGTGCGTCGTCGCGCGGAACTCGTCGGAGTAGAGGTCGTACTTGGTCGCTTCCATACGCTGCGATCCTAGTCGGGGGCTCTTCATATCGATGTCGAGAGGAGGCGGATGAATCTCAAGCTGACACTCGAGTACGACGGGACGGGCTTCCGCGGCTGGGCGCGGCAACCCGGCGAGCGGACGGTCGAGGGTGTCCTTCGCGAGGCGCTCTCGGTGGTCTTCCCGCGCGCGGAAGGGCTTGCCGTGGCGGGTCGGACCGACGCCGGAGTCCACGCGACGGGGCAGGTAGCGAGCGTCGACGTCGAGGGCGGCCCGCCCGTTGAGCGCGCGGCTGAGGCGCTGAACGCTGCGCTTCCGGAGGACGTGGCCCTCGTCGCGGCCGAGGCGGCGGCGGAGGGCTTTCACGCACGCTTCTCGGCAAGGCTCGCTCGTATCGCTATCGCGTCCGCGCGGCCGGACTCCGTCGCCGCTCGAGGCGAGGCGCGTCCTCTGGTGGCCACGGCCGGTCGACGACGTTACGCTCGCGGAGGCTGCGGCTGCCCTCGTCGGCGAGCACGACTTCCGCGCCTTCACGCCCACGGAGACGCAGCACGACGTCTTCGTTCGCAACGTCCTTGCCGCGTCGTGGGAGCGCGACGGCGATCGCCTCGACTTCACGATCACGGCCGACAGCTTCCTCCGCCACATGGTGCGGACGCTCGTCGGGACGATGCTCGAGCTCGGGCCGGAGGCACCTGAGCGGATCGCGGGCCTTCTCGACGGCCGGCCGCGCGACGAAGCCGGGCTGACCGCGCCGCCGTGGGGGCTGTATTTGGAGCGGGTCGACTACTGACCTGGGGTCAGGCTTTAGCCTGACCTCGTTCCTGGGTCTGCGCTCGGCGGGCGATAAACCGGGGTCAGGCTGAAGCCTCACCCCAGCGCTGACTAGCATCAGCTTCGTGCGCTTCCGCGTCGTCCTCTTCGACCTCGACGGCACGCTGATCGACTCGGGGCCGATCATCCTCGCCTCGATGCAGCACGCTGCCCGCACCGTGCTCGACAGGGAGATCGCGTACGAGGAGCTCGCCGCGACGGTCGGCGGCCAGGGTCTCGTCGCTCAGATGACGAGCCTCGCGCCCGACAAGGTCGACGAGCTCGTCGAGGCCTACCGCGCGCACAACGACCCTCTCCACGAGACGCTGGAGGCGTTTGCGGGGATGGTCGATGTGCTGCCTCGGCTGCGCGAGGACGGCCGCCGGCTCGGGATCGTGACGGCCAAACGGCACCGCACGGTCGCGCTCGCATTCGACCGCTTCCCTTGGCTGGAACAGCAGTTCGAGGTCGTCATCGGCCACGACGACACCGAGCGGCACAAGCCCGATCCCGAGCCCGTGCTCGAGGCGCTGCGTCGGCTCGACGCGAGCCCGCAGGAGGCCGCCTACGTCGGCGACTCGCCCTTCGACATCCGCGCGGGAAAAGACGCGGGCGCATTCGCCATCGCGGTGGGCTGGGGCGGGATCCACTCCGACGAGCGCCTGCTCGCCGAGGAGCCCGACGCGTTCGTGCACTCGCCGAAGGAGCTTCTCGATGTCGTCTAAGACCGCGAAAGCGTCGCCGGCGAAGCGCGTCGAGGAGCTTCGGCGGCTCGTCGAGCACCATCTCTACCGCTACCACGTCCTCGACGACCCGGAGCTCTCGGACGCGGCGTACGACGTCCTCTACGACGAGCTGGTCGCGCTCGAAGAGGAGCATCCCGAGCTGCGGACGCCCGACTCGCCGACCCAGCGCGTGGGGCCGGCCCGGCCGAGGGCTTCCGCAAGGTCGAGCACCTCTCGCCGATGGGCTCGCTCGAGAAGGTCACGACCGCGGAGGCGCTCGAGAAGTGGGCGGACGACGTGCGCAAGCGACTCGACAGCGACGAGCCGGTCGCATACGTGCTCGAGCCGAAGGTCGACGGCTCCGCGGTCTCGCTCGTGTACGAGAACGGCGTCTTCGTGCGCGGTGCGACGCGGGGCGACGGCCTGCGCGGCGAGGACGTGACCGCGAACCTGCGCACGCTCGCCACGGTGCCGCTCCGCATGCTGCTCCCGGAAAAGGAGCGACCGCCCGACGTGCTCGAGGTCCGCGGCGAGGTCTACTTCCCGCTCGAGGGATTCGACCGCTTCAACGACGCGCAGGTCGCGGCGGGCAAGAACCCCGCGCCGAACGCGCGAAACGCCGCCGCGGGCTCGCTTCGCCAGCTGAACCCGAGCGTGACCGCCGAGCGCCCACTCGCGATCTTCGTCTACGGCGTCGGCGTGCGCGGCGACGGCGCGCCGCAGACGCAGTGGGAGACGCTCGAGTGGCTTCGTGAGCGCGGGTTCCGGACGAACCCCGACGCGCAGCGGGTCGAGACGATCGAGGAGGTCGCGAAACTGTGCGCGGCCTGGGAGGCCCGCCGGGCCGGGCTCGGGTACGAGATCGACGGGATCGTGATCAAGGTCGACTCGTTCGCGCAGCAAGACGTGCTCAGCTCACTGCACGGGCGGCCGCGCTTCTCGCGCGCGTACAAGTGGGCGCCGACGGCGGCGGTGACGCGGCTACTCAAGATCCACGTCCGCGTCGGCCGGACGGGAGTCCTCAACCCGCTTGCCGAGCTCGAGCCGGTGCAGGTCGGCGGCGTCACCGTGTCGAGCGCGACGCTGCACAACGAGGACGACATCTCGCGCAAGGAGATCCGCGAGGGTGACCTCGTCATCGTCCAGCGGGCCGGCGACGTGATCCCGCAGGTCGTCGGGCCCGCGGGCGCGCACGAGCCCGGGACGAAGGCGTGGCGCATGCCGAAGCGCTGCCCGCTCTGCGACACGGAGATCGTGCGGCCGGAGGGCGAGGTCATGCACCGCTGCCCGAACCGCGCCTGCCCCTCGCGCGGCCTGGAGACGCTCTACCACTGGGTCAGCGCGGCGATGGACATCGAGAACGTCGGCGGGAACACGATCAAGAAGCTCTGGGACGAGGGCCTCGTGCGCTCGCTGCCCGACCTCTACCGGCTCACGGTCGAGCAGCTCGAGGCGATCGAGGGCTACGGCGAGATCTCCGCGACCCGAGCGATCGAGTCCATCCAGCGCTCGAAAGAGCAGCCGTTCAGACGCGTCCTCTTCGGGCTCAACATCCCCAAGGTCGGCTGGATCACCGCGCGCAATCTCGTGCAGCACTTCGGCACCGCCGAAAGCTCGCGGCCGCGACCCAGGACGAGCTCCAGGAGGTCGACGGCGTCGGCCCCGATCGCGCAGTCCTGATCGGCGAGTGGTTCGAGGACGAGGACAACCGCTCGCTGATCGACGAGCTGCGCGGGCTCGGGCTGCAGATGGAGGCCGCGCCGTCCGAGCGGCGGGTCGCGGAGGGCCCGCTGACCGGGCAGCCAGTACGTCATCACGGGCACGCTCGAGAGCTACAGGCGGGAGGAGGCGAAGGCGGCGCTCGAGGCGCTCGGCGCCAAGGTCACGGACTCGGTCTCGAAGAAGACGAGCGGCGTGATCGTGGGGGAGAGCCCGGGCTCCAAGGCGGACAAGGCGGCGAAGCTCGGCGTCCCGGTCCTGTCCGAGGACGACCTCCGCGCGTTGCTCTCGTCCTAACCCCTCAGGTCGACACCCAGCACCGGCAGCACGCGGCCCCACTCGCTCGGCTCGCTGTCGCGCAAGTAGCGGCCTCCGACCTTCTCGTAGAAGCCGACGGCGTTCGGCTCGGCCTCCAGCCCCTCGGTGTCCTCGATTCGCGCCGGACGGATGCGCACGCT
>CAVSZQ010000007.1:0-477914 GCA_963732465.1 uncultured Actinomycetes bacterium | reverse complement strand
CCGCGGACGAGCTCCGGGAGCAGCTCGAGCCCGAGCGGTGCGAGGGACGCGCTGTACGCCTGCAGGATCCGAAGCCTCGCCGCGTCCTGGTCGACACCTGCACGGGAGCGGCTGTCCGCGCGCCAGCGGTAGTAGAAGAGGTACTCGGGCACGACGTCGAACGTGCCGCCGCTCAGCGCGAGCCGCAGGTAGAGCTGTCGTAGTCGCTCCAGTACAGGTCGTCGCCGTGACCGCCCGAGCCGTTCGAAAGTCTCGCGCCGCATGACCGCGTACGGGAGGCTGTACGGGTTGTAGAAGATCGCGCTCGCCGCGCTCCCTCCGAGCGGCTTGATGAGCATCGCGCGGCGAGGCGTGCAGCTCCCCGGCCTCGTCGAGCGGCCAGGCGTCGCCGTCGAACTCGATCGCGTAGCCGGTCACGCAGTCGACGCCCGACGCTTCGATCGCATCGAGGAGGCGTTCGACCAGCTGCGGGGCCGCGACGTCGTCCGCATCGACGAAGCACACGTACGGCGCATCGCCGAGCGACGCGCCGAGATTGCGAGCCCACCCCGGGCCGCCGCGCTCACGGGCGGCGAAGCGCCAGCCGCGCGGCTCGTAGAGCGCGCGCATCTCCTCGAACACGGCGAGCGAGTCCGGATCGGTCGAGCCCGCGTCGACGACAGTGACCGTGAGCCGGTCGCTCGTCTGGGCGGCAAGCGACTCGAGCGCCTGAGGCAGGTAGCGCCCGAGGTTGTGGTGCGGGACGCAGACGTCGACGTGCGCCTTTGCCGGCGAGCGGGCCGCGGTCGGCTTGTCGAGCGCAAGAGCCTCCTCGTGCAGCTCGAGCCAGCGGGCATTGGCGGCACGCCAGTCGTACGCGGGAACCATCACGGAGCCGGGACCGGCGGCGAGCCTTTGCTCGAGCGCATCCGCGAGTGCCACCGGCGTCGGCGCAAACGTGAGCTCAGCAGCAGCCTCGCCGAGGATCTCCGGAGTCCCTCCGACGCGCGCGCAGAGGAGCTCGATCCCGGGCACCAACGCGGCCTCGATGACGGTGTACGGGAAGTTCTCGAGGAGGCTCGGGACGACGACGAGCGAGTCCTCGGCATTGCTCGCGAGGTAGCGGTGCGCGCCCCAGCTGTCGAGCTCGCCGACGAAGCGGCTCTCGACGCCGGAGGCCGCGAGCTCCGCCTCCGCGGCGTCAAGCGGCCAGCGCCGGTCCGGGCGCTCCACTCCGAGAAAGACGACGCGTTCGATCCCCTCCAGCGCGCGCGATCCGCGCTCGCGCAGCAGGCGCAGCGCGTCGAGGAAGAGGTCGAACCCTTTCAGCGTCTGCAGGCGGCCGAAGAACACGAGTTGACGGACGGTGTCGGCCGCGGGAGGCGGCCCGGGCGACTCGTCGCCGGCCGGGAGCCACGGGTAGCCGATGGCCCGGCTCCGCTCAGGCACGCGGACGCCCTCTGCGACCAGCCAGTCGAGGTAGAAGCGCGACGGCGTCGCGAGGTGGTCGGAGTGCTCGATCCCATAGCGCTCGGCGAAGCCGAGGCTCGTGTCCGCGACGGGTTCGTGAGACGGCCGGCGGCCGCCGTCGCGAACCCACTTCGAGACGCCGTGGCCCACGGTGACGAACGCCGGCCGCGCAGAGCGCCTCGAGAGTCGCCTGCGGCGGAGCGGGACGAGGCTCGAGCCGCCCCAGTCCGGGAAGTAGACGACGTCGGCGTCGGCGGGGACCGCTCGCTCGACCGCCTCCGAGATCGACCGGAACATGAAGTCGGGCCCGTCCGGAAACCCGTAGACCGGCAGCGCCTCGCGCTCGGCGACGGCGGCCCGTACCTCGATCCCGTCATGCCGCGTAACGCTCGGCCCAGGACGGGTCGAGTACGGCCTGCTTCGCGAGGCCGACCACGATGGTCACCTCGTCGCCCTCACCGCGGAGAAGTCGCGCGAGATGCGCGACGAACGTGCTGATGCCGCCGCACTCGCGGGTCACGCCCCAGAGCTCGGGCGTGACGATGACGCACTTCGCTGGCCCCCGCCTTCCGTTCACGCCCGGCGATTCTCTACGCGCGCTCGTCGACCGTCCAGTCGAGCAGCGGCCGCACGACTCCACGCCATTGGCCGGTGAACGTCCCCCGCGACGAGTCGCCCTCGAGCGGGTCCTGGACGTGGAACGACGCCGCCTCGTACACGCTCACGTGGTGGTGGAGCTTCGGCGAGTCGATGGAGCAGACCGCAGCGTCGACGGTGACGAGCCCTTCGTTCAGGAAGTTCGCGGGGATCCACGCGGTCGCGACGTAGTCCCCGGGCGGGGACGGGTCGCGCCAGCGCGGGTCGACGTCCATCGCGTTGAAGATGATCTGGCCGCCGCCCGCGAGCTTGACCTTCGGCAGCACGGGCGGGCCGTCGCGCAACACGGTGAACGCGAGCTCGATCCCCACCGGCTCGCGCACGTCGACGAAGTCGGCGGTCTCGCCGTCCGCGCGCGTGATGCGAACGGAACGGAGCCGGACGAGGTCGTCGCCGGGGCTCTCGTCGCCGTCCCAGGTCTGGCTCGAGCTCGTTCCGGCGACCGTCTGCAGGTAGCGCGCGACCACCTCGTTGCTCGGGCCGTCCATGACGACGCGACCGTCCTCCATCAGCAGCACGCGGTCGCAGAGCTGCGCGACCGCCTGGAGCTGGTGCGACACGAAGACGACCGTGCGGCCGGTCGCGCCGATGTCCTCCATCCGGCCGAGGCAGCGCGCCTGGAACTCCGCATCGCCGACGCTGAGCACCTCGTCGACGAGCATGATCTCCGGCTCGAAGTGCGCGGCGACCGAGAACGCCAGGCGCACGTGCATCCCGCTCGAGTAGCGCTTCACGGGCGTGTCCAGGAACTTCTCGACGCCCGAGAACTCGGCGATCTCCGGGAGCTTCGCGCGGATCTCGCGGCGTTTCATGCCGAGGATCGCGCCGTTCAGGTAGATGTTCTCGCGGCCGGTCAGCTCGGGATGGAATCCCGTGCCGACCTCGAGCAGGCTCCCGACGCGGCCGCGGATCTCCGCCTTTCCGGAGGTCGGCGTCGTGATCCGCGTCAGCACCTTCGAGCAGCGTCGACTTCCCGGCGCCGTTGCGGCCGATGACCCCGAGCGCCTTCCCCTCCTCGAGCTGGAAGGAGACGTCGTCGAGCGCCCAGATCTCCTCGTAGCCGCGGTGGTGCTCGCGCCCGGTCAGCCGCTTCGCGACGTGGGACATCGACTCGCGCAGCGTCCCGTACGCGGCCTGGAGCTCGCCGATGCGGTAGCGCTTCGAGATGCCGACTGCGTCGATCGCGATCGCCATCAGATCGTGTCCGCGAACTTCGGCTCGGAGGAACGGAAGACCGCGAGCCCGACGAAGAAGGTCGCGAACGCGACGCCCACGCCGACCGCGACCTGCCACCAGTTCGGGCGCGGCGGCGTCGAGCATCGCACCAGCGAAGCCCGCTGATCACCGCGGTCATCGGGTTGAAGGCGAGGATCCACTGCCACTTCTCCGGGATCTCGCTGCACGGCGTACATGACGCCCGAGAGCAGCGGCAGCACCTGCAGGAAGACCGGGATCATGTAGCGGCACGTCGCGGTAGCGGACGTTGAGCGCCGAGAGGAAGAAGCCGGCGCCGAGCGCGAAGACGAGCGCGAGGCCGCATGAAGAGCGGCGCGCGACGAGCACCTCCAGCCCGCCCGGCCACGTCTCGTACACCCACATCAGCGACGAGCAGCACGGGGAGGCCGACGACGAAGTCGACGAGCGGCACGATCACCGCCGCGAGCGGGAGCAGCGCGCGCGGGAAGTAGACCTTCGTGACCAGCTGAAGGTTCGCCGCGAGGCTCATGCTCGAGTTCGTCAGCGACGAGGCGAAGTACTGCATCGGCAGCACGCCGCCGATGACGAGCGCCGGATAGGGGAGGCCGCCGTCGCGGGAAGTTCGCGAACTTCCCGAAGACGATGATGTAGACGAAGGCCGTGAACGCCGGCACGAGGATCGCCCACGCGATCCCGAGGAACGTCTGCTTGTAGCGGACGACGACGTCGCGCCAGACGAGCGTCCAGAGGAGCTCGCGGAAGTGCCAGAGCTCGGGGACGTCGAGGTGCGGCCAGCGCGAGGCGGGCTTGATGACCGAGACGCGGGTGTCGGATGGAAGGGCGGGTGCAGGCAGCGCGGCCGCTTCCTCGCCAGGATGCGTCCTCGCCGCCCGCTGCTCCTCGAGCGTACTTCGGGCCTGGCTCATGAACAGACGATGCTAGCGGCCGGGTCCGCGAGTAGACCTCGGGTCACCCGCCACCGCGGCGAGCCCGGTCACGATGAAGAGCGGGTAGACGGGGAGCGCGAACTCGGGCGCGACGCCCTGCGACGCGGCATGGATGAGGAGCACCGCGGCCGCGCACGCCCAGAGCGTGACGATCGTCCGCCAGCCGCGCGGGCGGCGCAGGACGAGGCCGATGACGCCGATCGCGATCCAGAACGGCGGCCGCGGGAATCGCGGCGTGATCCGGTTCAGGATCTCGGTGACCGCGTCGACGCCCGTGCGCGAAGGGAGGTCGGCGTCCCAGGCGCGCACCTGCGAGACGATCTCGCGATAGCGCTCCTGGCGCTCGGCGTCGCTCCATGCGAGCTCTGGGCGGTCGAGCGTGCACGAGTCGATGTAGTCGGACGCGCACCAGACGAAGCCGTACGGGACACCTTCCACGAGCACGTACGCCTGCGGGTTCGGGAGGATGACACCGCCGCTCTCGTACGTGGGCGCGGGTGGCTCGGGCTCGGTCTGCTCCCGCGGCCTGACGTCCTCGCGGAGCGGCTGCTGCCGCAGGAACTCCCAGAACGTGTCGGCGACGCCGCGCGTGTACGTGCCCGGATGCTCGCGGATCGCCTCCAGCGCGGAGTCGAAGAGGACGTCGTAGTTCTCGTCCAGGCCGAGAACGGAGTCGGAGAGCGCGATCAGCCTCACCGTCTCGTAGTTCGACCCGTTCGCGAGATACGCGTCGAGGGAGACGTCGAGCTCCGCGTGCGGGCCCTTCGGCAGCACCTCGTTCTCGATCAACGCCGCGAGCCGTCTGGAGTCGTCGCCGTTCTCGGGCGCGATGGTCTGGTCGGCCAGCCAGACGCGCAGGAACGGGACCCATGCGCGTCCGCCGCGGGCGACGGTCGCGTCGTCGTAGCGGATCCCGTTGTGCACCGCCCACGCGCCGAGGATCACGACCGCCGCTGCGACGGAGGCGGCGGCCCAGCCGAGCCGGCGGCGCCAGGGCACGGGGACGAGCAGGGCCGCGAGCGCGGCCGGGAGCAGCACCTGGTTCGCCGGGCGGATGAGGACGAGCGCCGCTATCCCGGCCCCGAGCGCGACGAATCTCCACGTCGACGGTCGTTCGAGCGTGCGTGTGAGTAGAAGCGCCCAGAGCGCGAGGCCGGTCGCGAAGACGGCGTCGCTCGAGGCCTGGTGGTAGAGCGTGGCCCAAGCCGGATAGACGAGGAGCAGCCCCGCGGCGAGCACCGCCGGCAGCCGGCCGAACGTCAGCGCGACCGCGCTCCACGCGAGCACCGAGGTCGCGTAGAGGAGCCCGAAGACGATCTCGAGCAGCACGACGCCGCCGACGTCGAGCGGAAGACCGACGACGAGCGGCGTCAGCGGCGTCCGGAACTGCTGGAGCATCTCGAGCGGCGGCTCCGAGTCGGCGAGCTGCAGGTAGTACGCGAGGTAGTCCCACGTGTCGCGGCCCTTCGCCATCGGCCAGCCGAGCGCCTGGATGCCGTAGACGGCGAGAGCGATTCCGAAGAGGGCGACCGCTGCGCGACGGGTCGGGACGAAGGCCTCGAGCCGCCGCCAGGCGTCGCTCACGAGCGCATGCCCCGGCGCGCGGCGCCCCGCAGGCGCGTAAGCGCGCCGCGCTCGAGGCCACCGACCCGACGTTCGAGGTCCTCGATGCGCGAGCCGAGAGCGAGCGAGAGGTCCGACTCCCAGAGCGCGGTCGACTCGGCTGCGTACTGCGCGGCCGCGGCCACGTCCGGTCGCCCGAAGTCGAGCTGCCCGTCCGCTGCCGCGCGCCTCGCCGAAACCGAGCGTGCGCAGGACGTCGCGGAGGCGCGTGTCGTGCGCGTAGCGCCCCTCGCGCAGCCCGCGCTCGAGCTCCGCGTCGTCGACGACGAGCGGCGCGTAGAACGCCTCCAGCCGACCGGCCCGCCAGGCGTCGTACGCCTCGGCCATGTGGTTCGGGATCCCCTTCTCCGCGTTGCGCTCGAGCGCGACGAACTGGGTCACGTACTTCCGCACGCAGTGCTCGAGCGAGCGGACCGGGAAGTGCAGGATCTCCAGCGGATACCAGCCGCGGAGCGGGAGGAGCCCCTCGGCGAACGCCTCGTGGTTCCCGCGGCCGATGCGAACGTCGGGCGCGGCGCGATGCGCCGACTTCGAGTGCGTGCTGAGCGGGTGGTGGTGGAAGGCGGGCGTGCAGAGCCGCACCGTCATGCGCTCCGCGAAGAACTCGGGGCCGGGAGGACGAGGCACGAAGTTCCGCCACGCCGCCCGGACGACGCCGTAACGCTCCGGGACGGCGTCGAGCACCTCCTTGAGCCCCGCCCCCTGCGGCCACCAGAACTCGTCCGCATCCGCGTTCAGCACCCAGTCGGCCTCGAGCTCGGTCGCCGCGAGCCGCGCCATCCGCGTCACCCACTCGCTCTGGCGCAGGTCGTCGCCCGGCTCGCGGATGAGGAGCAGGCGTCCCTCCCGCTCCCAGCGCTCGAGAATCTCGGTCGTTCCGTCCTCCGAGCGATTGTCCGTCGCGACGACGAAGTCGACGCCCGCGTGGAGGTGGAACGCGATCTGGGCGTCGACGACGTCCGCCTCGTCTCGCGCGAGGAGCGTCATCACGAGCTTCATCGCCGGATGAGGTTAGTGATCGGTCCAGGCGACGGCCTCGCGGTCGAGCGTGAGCGAGAGTCGCCGGAAGCGGGTCGTCAGCCCGAGGAGCGGTAGCTGCGACTCGTACTCGTGGATCGCACGCCACTTCGCGAGCCAGTCGCGGGGAGCGCTGCGCGCGGTGCCGTAGAACGGCTCTCGACGTCGCCCCTCGCGGCGTGCGTACAGCGTCTCGAGGTAGTAGCCACCCCGCTTGGCGGAGAACCACTCTCCGTCGAGCAGGCGGACGAGCCACCCGTGATCGGGATGCGTGACCGGAACGCCGGGGATAAGCAGCTCGTCGGCGCCCGTCACGACCTCGGCCAGCGCGGTCAGCACGTCGTCGGGCGTCCCATGCCGGTCGTAGTCGACGCTTCCGAACGGGAGCCATATCGGCGTCGCTCCGATGCGCGCGCACGCGCGGCGGTCCTCCTCCCTCCGCGCGCGGGCCGACTCGCCCTCGGTCGCGTGCCCGGCGCGGGAGTCCCAGCCGCCCGCGGGAGCGGTCGAGTCCGGATCGCACGCGAAGACGGTGACGAGCTCGACGCGAGCGCCGCCGCGCGCCCACCTGGACATGGCCGCGCCGAGCGAGAGCACGCCGTCGTCCAGGTGCGGCGAGAGCACGACGACGCGCCGCGAGGGCCCGGGGTCAGGCTTCAGCCTGACCCCGTCTTTGGTTTGCGCCCTTGGCGCCCTCACACCGGGGTCAGGCTAAAGCCTGACCCCCCGGCTCGTATCATCCGGTGCCTTGGCCGGCTGGCGACGATTCGTACCCGCGGGCGTACGCCGGCGCCTCCGGCCTGTCCGGCGCGCGTTCGTCGACTGGCGACAGCGACGCCCGCTCGATCTCGGCGACCTGCGGCGCGTCACGCCCGTCGACCCGAACTGGGGCTTCGAGCGCGGCACGCCGATCGACCGCGTCTACGTCGAGCGCTTCATCGGAGGACACCAGACGGACATTCGCGGCCACGTCCTCGAGATCGCGGCTCCGGACTACGCGACTCGCTACGGATCCCGCGTCGAGCAGGTCGACGTCCTGATGGCGAAGGAGGGGAACCCGCAGGCGACGATCGTCGGCGACCTCACGGACGCGCCGCACATCCCGTCCGACTCCTTCGACTGCGCGATCGTCACCCAGACGCTGCAGTTCGTCTACGACGTCCGCGCCGCGCTCGCGACGCTGCATCGCATCCTCGCGCCGGGCGGAGTCCTCCTCGCGACCGTCCCCGGGCTGACGAAGATCTCGCCGCCCGAGGACGCCGAGTGGGGCGAGTGGTGGCACTACACCGCACGCTCCGCGCGCCGGCTCGCCGAGGAGGCCTTCGGCGAGGGCAACGTCGACGGTCGAGACGTACGGGAACGTGCTCACCGCGGCCGCGTTCCTCTACGGCCTCGCCGCGCCGGACCTGGAGCCCGAGGAGCTCGCGGCGCACGACCCGCTCTTCGAGGTGATCGTCGGCGTACGCGCGGTCAAGCGCGGCTAGCGCACCGCAAATCGCGTCCCGGAGAGCGCCGACCGGAGGTCGTCATAGTTCTCGATCATCGACGCAAGCGGCTCCTTGCGGCTCGCCCGCACGAGCGGCGACCTCAGCTTCGTCTCCGCCGGGACGACGCCCAGGAACCGGAGAACGCTGCGGAGGACGTCGTCATGCTGCTCGACCAGGTCCTCGTACGTGATCTCGAGGGCCCGCACAGGACGTCGAGCCAGCCACCTGCGGATGCGCTCGATCTCGCGTTCGCGCTCCTCGAGCCTCCGGAGGAGCTCCTGCGGCTCGACGCGGACGCGCGACGGTGAGATCTCCTCGCCCTCGCGATAGAACCAGCGGCGGCGCTTCTCTGCGAGGTCGTAGGACACGAGAGCCCCGAGATGATCCTTGCGAACGAGATGGACGAACCGCGCGCGGGCAAGCACGAGGATGCTCAGCAAGCCCCGGATGGTCGCGCGTGTGGTCGTACATGAGCTTGAAGCCGGCGGCTTGGGCATCGGGATGAGCCCGATAGACGCCGCGCACGTACCGGCTCCGCCGCCCGACGAGCCGCTTGGACACCGACCACATTCCCGGCGGGACCATGACCTCGAAGAGCGGCACATCCGTGGCCCCGTACTCGTAGACGGCGGTCTCTCCGACTCGGAAAAGCTCGGGATACGCGACGACCGCGGGGTGCTCGTTCAGCAGGTCGATGAGCCACGACGAGCCGCTCCGCTGACTGGTCAGCACGACGAACGGCGTCGGCCGGCTCGACTCGGAGCCCTTCGGCGAATTGGAACGGAGCACTCGCCTGGCCGTCTGCGAGACCTTGCGGTAGACGCGGTTCGGCAGCCGCAGCTCGAGTGTCTGGAGGCGCCGCTCGAGCACGTCGAGCCGCCGTTGGAGGCGGACGACGTCGGCCTCGCCGAGCACCGCCGCCTCGACCGCGTACACGGCCTCGTCCACGAGCGACGGCAGCGGGAACGCCAGCGGCAGGTCTGCCCGCCTCGATCTGCCGAAGCGCGTCCCGCAGTCTCGTGTCGACGACGAGCCGGCCGGTCTCCGACGCCGCGCTCGACCTCCTCGTCACTCACGACCTCGGCGTCGTACCAGTCGCCGATCTTCCCGTTCTCGAGCGCCTGCGAACATGTTCGCGTGGTACGCGGTCGGCGCGCGGTCGATCCGCTGGAACGCCTCGCCCTGGAGCTTTGCCTTGTGCGCGCACTGCTCGGGCGACCGGAGCGGGAAGTGGAAGACCTCGATCGGGAACCAGCCGCGGAGCGGCGCGAACGGGCTGTCGACGAGCGCGTGGTTCCCGCGCGTGACCTTGATCTCGGGATGCGCGCGGTGGATCACCTTGCGGATCGGCTTGTACAGCGACGCGGGGTCGTTGATCGGCGCGAGCGCGGAGAAGCGCACGGTCATCCGCTCGGCGAACGAACCCTCGCCTGCAGGACGCGGCGGGAACATGCGCAGGAACGCGCCGACCGTCCCGTAGCGCGGCGGCACCGCCGCGAGCATGTCCCGGAGCGACGCGCCGCGCGGCCACCAGAACTCGTCCGCGTCCGAGTTGATCACCCAGTCCGCGCCGAAGTCGGTCGCGGCGAGCCGCGCCATCCGCGTCACCCACTCGTCCTGGCGCAGGTCCTCGCCGGCCTCGCGGATGAGGTGGACGTGGCCCTCGCGCGCGTAGCGCTCGAGCACGTCCGTCGTCCCGTCCGTCGAGCGGTTGTCCGTCGCGACCACGAAATCCGCGCCCGCGTTCAGGTGGAACGAGAGCCAGGCGTCGATCACGTCGGCCTCGTCGCGGGCGAGCAGCGTCATGACGAGCTTCATCGGCGGCGCCAGTCTACGAGCCTCGCCAGCGACCCGCGCTCGAGCGCGGCGAGCCGGTGCTCGAGCGAGTCGATGCGGCTCTCGGCGCGCACGATGCCGTCGATCTCGATGAGCACGGACGCCTCGCCGGCGTACGCCGCGTCCTCACCCACGTCGGGTCGCGGGAACGCGAGCACCGGCTGCGCCGCCGGATCGCGGGAGCGCGAAGCCGTCGCCGTCACGGATCGCCCGGAGCCGCGTCGCGCAGGCGCGTGTCCAACGCGAGCGTCCGTTCGGCGAGGCCGCGTTCGAGCGCCTCGTCCGTGACCGCGAGCTCGTCGTAGAACTCGTCGATCCGACCCTCGCGCAGCGCGTCGTCCAGGCGAGCGTGTGCAGCGGCGCCTCGACTCCGCGTTCCGCACCCATCCGCCGCGCGCCTTCTGCGCGAGCTGCTCGCGCGAGCGAAACGAGAAGTGGAGCACCTCGACGGGATGCCAGGCCCGCACCGGAACGAGCGCCACCCCTATCGCGTTGTGGTTCCCGCCTCGATCGTCGACGTGCCGGATCCGCCCGGTGCGCGACCTTCTGGTGGGCGTGGAAGACCGTGCGCTTGTCGCCCGGGAACGCCGGGGCAGCGAGCCGCACGACCATGCGCTCGGGAAGAACGAGCCGTCGTCGCGGCCGCGGCAGGAAGTGCCGCCAGCAGCCGCGGACGAGCCGAAGCGCTCCGGGACCGTGGCGAACACGTCCTTCAGCGAGCCGCAGCGCGGCCACCAGAACTCGTCCGCGTCGGCGTTCAGGACCCAGTCCGCGCCGAAGTCGGTCGCCGCCATGCGCGCCATCCGCGTCACCCACTCGTCCTGCCGCATGTCGTCGCCCTCCTCACGGAGGAGGTGGAGCACGCCCGCGCGCTCGTAGCGCTCGAGGATCTCGGTCGTGCCGTCCTCGCGAGCGGTTGTCGGTCGCAATCACGAAGTCGACGCCCGCGTGCAGGTGGAACGCGATCTGCGCGTCGACGACGTCCGCCTCGTCGCGCACGAGCAGCGTCATGACCAGCTTCATCGGGTCAGTCGTCCGGATCGAGCTCGACCGTCGCGCTCAGGCCGGCGGCCTGCGCCTCGACCAGCATCCCCTGCGCCTCGGCCGTGGGGAGATCGTCCACGTAGACGCGGACGCGGCCGCAACCGTCCTGGCCCGCCTGGACCTCGTCGAGCCCCGCAACGCGGGCGCGGGCCTGCATCGCCGTCGCGTCCGGGTATGTGTCGGCGTACCCCACGACGAGCCGGACGTTCGCGCCGTCGACGGGCGCGAGATCACAGCCGGCCGAGCCCGGGAAGCTGAGCCAGCCGCCGGGCAGCCCGCTACCCGAGTACCCGACGAGCGCCGAGCCGGGATGCGAGAGCAGACCGACCAGCACGATCGCCCAGGCCGCCACGCGAGGGCCCGAACACGAAGCGCTGGCCCGGCAGCTCGGCCCTTGCCTGGGACGCACGTTCGGAAGACCAGGCGCGCTGGAGGAGCAGCGGCGTCAGCACGCCGAGCACGAGCGCGGTCGTCCCGGTGAAGCGCCGGATCGCCCAGTCGTCGAAGACCGGGATGAGGAACGTGTTTGTCCAGACAATCCAGGTCACACCGCCGACCGCGGCGACGAGGAACGTCGCCGCGTAGAGCGAGACCTTCCAGGCTCTCGCGAGGAGAGCCACGAGAATCGCCGCCACCGCCAGCACCGACGCGAACTGCCACAGCTCCTCGTGGAACAGCATCGTGACGCTGATCTTCAGCGCCGGCCACACGCGGTCGAGGTAGTCGAACGCGCCGAGGTATCCGGCCTCGGGCCCATCCCCGGGGAAGCCGTGGACCATGAACCAGATCCGCCACGGCAGCACGAGCAAGAACGCGACGAGCCCGGCCGCGAGCAGGCGCGGCCAAAGCTGACGGCGCTCCGCGAACGACGCCACCAGGCCCGCCAGCACCACGCAGGCCGCGAACAGCATGCCCTCTCGCTTCGTCAGCATCGCGCCGGCGAGGAGCACGGTCGCGGCCGGCGAGGAGCCAGGTCTCCCTCTCCTCGACCCAGAGGATGACGAGCAGCGCAGCGAGGGCGATGAAGTAGCCGTACGGGATGTCCGCGTAGACCGTCGTGAGCCAGTCGAGCAGGTAGGGCGCGACGAGGAACGCCAGCAGCACCGGGAACAGGATCGCCGTCGCGCACGCGCCCGGCGAGGAGGCCGATCACCCCGACGGCGAAGAACGCGGCCATGAGCCAGTACTGGAGATGCAGCGTGGCGGTGTCCGCCGACCCCATCGCGTGGAAGGCGAGCGCCTGGATCGTCGTGTGCCCGGGTGGATACGAGAGCGGCTGCGGTACGAGCGCGAGGAAGTCGAGGTCGAGGTGGCCCGTGAGGTAGAGCGACCGGGACTTCGGCAGCCAGTTCGCCCAGCTGTCCCACTCGCTCGCGACCACTCCTGACAGGCGGGCCGCGCGCAGGAAGGCTTCGAAGTAGACGACGATGCCCGCGAGGAAGACCGCGGCGAACACGGAGATCCGGGGAAAGCGCCAGTCCGGCGGGCGGAGCCCGGGAGCGACGAACCCTCGCCACCGGCCGACGACGAGCCCGGCGGCGGCGACCGCGGCGCCACTGAGGAGGATCGTTGCGGGCTCGACCGGTATCCCGACGACGAGCTCGAGCGTCGAGACCACCATCAGCGCGCTCAGGCCGAGGAAGTAGGCGACGCCGGCGTGCCGTGCGAGCTCTGTCCACCAGCGCCAGCCGCGGATGCCCCAGAGCACGGCCGCACCCACGCCGAGGATGAAGACGTTGAGGACGAGGAGGCCGCCGATCGCCCGCAGGGTCACGATCGCCTCCGGGCGAAGACGAGGCCGTGTCCCGAGTCGGAGAGCACCTCGAACTCGGGCCCGAGCGTCGAGGGCGTGCAGCCGTAGCAGAACGCCCAGGGCGCCGACTCGAGCTCCGTCCGGCGTCGCGGCATCAGGAGGACGTCCAGGTAGATGCGTAGCGAGCCGGTCGTCGTCCCCGCCGGGACGCGTCGGCCCGTCGACGACGCGGTAGGTCGCGTCCTCGGGCATCCACAGGCGCGCGTCCTCGATGACCCTCGCCGCGCCCTCCAGCCCGTCGATCTCGGGGTACACGCGGTCGTTGAAGGTCGAAGCCGCGTTCGTGTCGGCCTCGAAGTCGAAGACGGCGACGGCTTCGTCGAGCTTCGTCACGCCGAGGAGACCGGCAGCGGCGACGCAGGCGACGACTCCGACGCGAACAGCGATTGACGACGCCGACACGATCTAGCGCGCCACGGTACCGCGTTCCCCGGTCACTTCGAGGATTGCGTCGACCACCCGCTCGGCGGCATGGCCGTCCACCTCGCCGACGACGTCGGCCACCGCGCGTCGCCGCTCCTCCCGAAGCTCGCCCGGGTCGGCGAGCGAGCGCTCGATCCCCGCGACGACCTCGTCGAAGCTCTCCGCGGTATGGAAGGCACCCGACGCGGCGAGGTCGCGGTAGTGCTCGCCGATGACGTTCTTCGCCGCCCACGACTCGCCGGGCGGCGCGCCCTCGTCGTACAGCACGCAGACCGACGGCCGGTCGTTGACGAGCGCGTCGAGCAGGATCGTCCCCGCGTTGCAGACGACGACGTCACCGTGCTGGAGGAGCGTGGTCAGGTCCTCGAGGTCGCGGTAGCTCGCCTCCTGGACGTAGACGCCCTCGCGACCGGCGGCGCCCGCGAACCGCTCGCGCCACTCCTTGTCGCGCGGGTGCGGCCGGAAGAGGAGCTGGAAGCGGTCGCGCGCATTCGTCTCCCACCAGCCGACGAGGCGGTCGACGAAGCGATCCTCGTACGGCGCGTTCGTCGGCGTGTTCCCCATGTGGAGCACGAGCGGGCGATCGGGATCGAGGCCGTACTTGCGGAGGAGCGCCTCGTACTGCTCGCGCGGCCGGCGGCGCAGGAAGACGTCCGTCTGCGGCCATCCGGTCACCCTGATGCGATCCTGCGCGATGGCGTGGTAGCGGCGGAGGTCGTCCTCCATCACCTGGTTCTGGACGATGTACACGTCGCAGTACGGGGAGATGACGCCCTTGCCGACGGTGTGGTCCCAGCTCGCGACGTGCGCCGACCACCGGCAGCCCGAGGCGCCGCGCGGCCACGAGGTACGGGCACGGCGTTACGCGGCTGCACGTTCGAGAGCACGAGCGCCGAGCAGTGGTTCCGCATCGCGTCGAACAGGCGCCTCGGGACGTGGCGCCGGGCGCTGAAGTGCCAGCGCTGCATCGTTCTCTCGAGCGCGGCCGAGCGCGGGAGGAACCCCTCGCGATCGGAGTCGAGCATCCAGTTCGGATGACCGGGCTGCATTCGCTCGAGGTGGAAGCCGTGCCGGTGGTTGAGCCGGACCGCCAGCGGGTGGTAGCCGAGCTGGCTGTCGAGCGCGCGATCGATGCGGGCACCGACGCGCTCGCCGAGCGACCCCTGCGACGCGGCGAGGTGGTCTCCCAGGAGCACGGGCGTGTCGCCGAGCCGGTCCGTCCACTCGGACGCCTCCTCGCGCGGGACGAGGAACACCGCCGCGATCTCGGCGCGCTCGCGCAGGCCCTCGACGATGCCCGCGTCGAAGAAGAGCCGGATCGAGAGCTGGTCGGGAAGGACGAGCCAGACGCGCTTCATGGAGTGCGGACGCCGAGCTCGGCCGCGATGCGCGAGGCGAGCGAGGCGCCGTCGAGGCCGTGGAAGCGAAGCGCCTCCTCGGGCGTGCCGCACGCCGGCCAGCCCTCGACGCCGTAGACGGCGACCGCGCGGCCCGGAAGCTCGCGCCGGAGCGCGTCGCCGAGCCCACCGACGGGCGAGTGGTCCTCGAGCACGAGCACGTTCTCGAACGGCGCGACCTCGGCCGCGAGCCAGTCGGCGTCGAAGCGGTTGAGCCACGGCATGTCGACGACGCGGAGCGCGATGCCCTCGTCCTCCGCGAGCAGCTCCGCGGCGAGGAGCGCCTCGTGCAGCAGCACGGGGCCGTAGGCGAGGAGCACGGCGTCGCTCCCCTCCCGCAGCACGGCGCCGCGCCCGACCGCGAGCTCGTGTCCCGGCGGGAGCTCGATCCGCCGCGGCGAGGGGCCGATCGCGAGCCGGATCCCGACGTTCCCGCCTGCCTCCTCGACCGCCCAGCGCACGAGCGCCCGCGTCTCCTCCGCGTTCCCCGGCTGCACGATCGTCGTTCCCGGAAGCGCGCCGAGCAGCGAGATGTCGCGGATGCTCTGGTGCGACTTGCCGGGCCCGGCGGGGATCAGCCCCGCGTAGTGGAGCGCGTAGACGACCTTCGAGCCCTCGCTCGCCTGGTTGTAGATCTGCTCGTTCGCGCGGGAGGCGAGGAACGAGGCGAACGAGTTGACGACCGGGAGAAAGCCGTGGCGCGCGAGCCCGGCCGCGGTCGAGACCATGTCCTGCTCGGCGATCCCGCACTCGACGAAGCGATCGGGATACGCGAGCTCGAACGCGCGCACGCGGCAGTCGGAGGCGAGGTCGGCGTCGAGCACGAGCATGTGCGCGTTCGACTCCGCGAGCTCGAGGAGCGCCTCGCCGTACGCCTCGACGACGTACTCGTCCGTGACCGCGGCGCGCGTACCGGCGCCCGACTCCGGCTCGCCCTCGAGGTTGCCGCGAGCGTCCTCGGTCTCGGCGCCCTCGTAGGCAGGCGGGTCGAGGCCGAGCGCCGCGAAGCCCTCCTCGATGCGCGCGGCGAGCTCGGCGCGCGCGCGCTCGAACGGCTCGTCCGCGGGCGCACCGGCGTGCCAGGGGTAGGTGCCGCCGCTCTCGGCGAGCGCAGCCGGGTGCTCCATGAAGGACACGCCCTTGCCCTTGATCGTCCGCGCGACGAGCGCCTTCGGCGTGTCGTGCTCCTCGCCGAAGCGGCCGAAGACCGCGCGCAGCGCGGCGTGATCGTGCCCGTCGCACGTTTCGACGATCCAGCCGAACGCGCGCAGCTTCGTCTCGAGGTCGCCGAGCGCGAGGATCTCCTCGGTCGGCTTGTCGGACTGGAGCTCGTTGCGGTCGACGACGATCCAGAGGTCGCCGAGCCGGTCGTGCGCGGCGCCCTGGAGCCCCTCCCAGTTCTGGCCCTCCTGCAGCTCGCCGTCGCCGGTCATCACGACGACGCGACCGCCCACTCCCGAGTGCCGCTTCGCGAGCGCGATCCCGCGGCCCTTCGAGATCCCCATGCCGAGCGAGCCGGAGTTCGCCTCGATCCCCGGGCACGCCGACGTCCGGGTGGCCGTCGAGGCCGCCGAGCCGGCGCAGGCGCAGGAACCGCTCCCGCGGGATCACGCCGAGCCCGAAGAGCGCGGCGTACAGGCCGGGGACGTCATGGCCCTTCGAGGAGAAGAACACGTCGCGCGCGGGATCGTCGAAGCCGACCTCGGCGACGTTCAGCTCCTCGAAGAGCAGGTGCGCGACGATGTCGAGCGCGCTGAAGCTCGAGCCGAGGTGGCCCGAGCCCGCGCGCTTGATCGCGACGAGCGCGTTGAGCCGGCAGATGTCGGCGAGCAGCGCGAGCCGCGCGTCCGGGTCGCCGTCGGCGGCGCGAACGCGGTCGATCTCGGACGGCGGGACGAGCTGCATCGGCGGCACGGCGGAGACGGTAGCCGCCCTACCCGGGCCAGGCGTGCTCGCGCAGGACGTCCTCCCGCACCTCGACCCCCCAGCCCGGGACCGCCCGGCACCGCGATCTCGCCGTCCGCGATCTCGCGGCACGGCGGTGACGAGCTCGTCGCGCCACGGCACGTCGTCGTGGTCGTACTCGAGGATGCGCGCGTTCGGGATGGCGGCGCACCACTGCGCGGCGATGAACGTCGCGAGGTGCGAGTAGTAGTTGTGCGGCGCGCAGTTGACCTCGAAGGTCTCCGCGAGGTCGGCGATCTTCTTCGACTGGTGGAAGCCGTTCCAGATCACGTCCACCGAGGCCACGTCCATCCCGGCCGCCTCGAGGAACGGCCGGAAGCCGCGGCTGCCGTACAGGTTCTCGCCGGAGCAGATCGGCATCGGAGCGACGTGGCGCACGTGCGCGAGCGCGCCGCGCATCGAAGAGGTCGACCTCGAGCCAGAGCAGGTCGAGCGGCTCAAGCGCGTGTGCGACCCGAACGATGCCCTCCGGCTCGAGATTGAAGTTCAGGTCGACGATCGGCCTCGCGGCGCCGCCGGTCCCCTCGCGAAACGCGTCGAGGAGACGGACGAGCGCCTCCGCGATCTCCTCCGTACGCAGCGTCCCGCCGCCTTCTCCGAAGCCGGGCATCAGCACCTGCGGCTCCTCACCGGGGACGACGACGTTGGTCTTGAACGCCGGGTATCCGTGCTCGACCACCTCGCGGCCGAGCGCGGCCACGTCGTCGTACGACGCGAGCTTCGGCGTCCCCGTCACCTCCCACGCGCGCGCGCGCGTCGTCCCGCAATGCGACCAGTAGACGGGAATCGAGTCGCGCGTCGGCCCGCCGAAGAGCTCGTACACCGGGACGCCGAGCGCCCTCGCCTTGATGTCCAGCAGCGCGTTCTCGACGCCGGCGATCGCCTTCGCGATCACCGAGCCGGGGCTCTGACGCGTGTGGCGGTAGAGATCCCAGTAGATCCGCTCGGTCGCGCGCGGGTCCTTGCCGACGACGACGGGCGCAAGATCCTCGACGATCCCCGCCAGGCCGCGCGGCGAGCCGTGCGAGTCCGTGATCTCGGCCCAGCCGACGAGCCCGTCGTCGGTCGTCGCCTTGAGGAAGATCCAGGGCCGCCAGCCGGCGTCGCAGAAGAGCGTCTCGAGCGCCGCGACCTTCATCGCGGCGGGAGCATACGGCGGCCGCTCGATGGCGGGCAGCGCGCCGCGCCCCGACGCGACCAGCCGCTCGGCGCGCTCCCAGTCCTCCTCGTCGTCGACGTTGAAGCCCTCGTGGCCGTCGGTGAAGAAGGGAGCGACGACGCGGCCCTCGCGCGTGCCCGTCTCCCCGACCACGCGAGCCCACGCGATCTCGAGCGCGCTCGACTGCGAGTAGACGGGCGGCAGCGCCTGGTACTGCCCCGCGTGCCAGGCGACCTCGAGGTGGGACTGGTCGAGGAGCGGCGTCATCGTCCGGCCGTCCTCGGCGAGCAGCCACATCTTCCCGGGGTGCTGCTTCACGCGCTCGACCGCGCGGAGCGAGTCGGCCTCCGGGGTCGCGAGAAGCTGCTCGAGCCCGCGCTTCACGGTCTCCGGCCCGCGGAACGGATTCGTCGCGCGCACGATCGCGAAGAGGTCGTACGACTCTTCGAGCCCTTGCAGAGTGAAGGACAGCCACTCGATGTCGGGCGACGTCGAGGTCGCGTACTCCGGCGGGCGCAGGAACGGGACGTCCGCCCCGTACCAGCGCGCGATCTCCGCGATCTCCTCCGAGTCGGTCGAGACGACGACGCGCTCGAAGATCCCGCTCTGACGCGCGGTCTCGATCGCGTAGGCGAGCAGCGGGTGGCCGGCCAGGACGCGGACGTTCTTGCCCGGCACGCGCTCCGACCCCGACCGCGCCGGGACGAACGCGACGACCCGATGCGCCATCAGAGCCCGGCGGTTCTTCGCGCGAGATCCGTCAGCACGGGACACGGGACGCCGAGGCGCTCGGCCGCGCGGACGACGGCACCGGTGATCGCGTCGATCTCGGACGGGCGCCCGGCCGCGACGTCACGCGCCGCCGACGTCGTGAGGCTGTGCTCCATGTCCGTAATCCTTGCCAATTGAGACGAGAGGTGGAGCTTGGCGCCGTCGGCAGCGGCGACGGCGCACGCCTCCTCGACCGCCGCCTCGATGACCGGACGCCACTCGTAGTCGGTCCGAAGCTCCCCGACGGTCTTCTGCGTCATCGCCGTGATCGGGGCGAGAACGGCGATCCGCACGGCCTTGCGCCAGAGGACGGTCTTCTCGTCCGGCTCGATCTCGACGTCGACCCCGGCGGAGCGCAGGAGCGTCGCCGTGCGCTCGAGCTCGGTCTCGGAGAGCCTGTCGGAGGCAATCGTGACCAGCGCCGTGTGACTCTTCTGGATGATCTGCATCCGGCCGACGCGGTAGGCCTCGAACCGCGAGAGGCTGCCCGCCGCGACCCGTCCGTCGAAGCGCTCGTGGAGCGGGCCCATGTGCTCGAGGCCGTTGAGAAGCGGGAGCACGACCCCGTCGGCGACGGCCTCGGGATCCACGCGCTCGAGCGCGTCCTCCAGCTGCGTCGCCTTCACAGTCACGAGGAGGAGCGACACCGGCTGCGACAGGTGCTCCATCACCTCCGGCCGTAGAACGAGCGCCTCGTTGCCGTTCGCCTCGTACGAGATCCCGGAGAACCCCATCAGCTGCACGGTCGCGGGCGGCGCGACGCAGATCGTGCGGATGTCCGCTCGCAGGAAGCGCACGGCGAAGGTGCCCCCGACGGCGCCGGGGCCCAGGACAGCCACAGTCGGCCTCATGTCAGTGCCGGATCCGCGATCACGTTGACGACTTTCCAGTCGGAATACACGTCCAAAGCCTCGATCCCTGCCTCGCGCCATCCGGTTCCCGAGTCCTTGACGCCGCCGAATCCCATGTGCGGCTCGGATCCGTGGGTCCCGCCGTTCACGACCACGACCCCCGCCTGGACGCGCTCCGCGAAGCGCATCGCGCGGTGGACGCTCGCAGTGTGGATCGGCCGCGGTGAGCCCGTACGGCGAGTCGTTGACGAGCGCGATCGCCTCCTCGAGGTCGCGGACGCGGTAGAGGAGCGTGACGGGGCCGAACAGCTCGGTGCGCGAGATCTCGTCGTCGGGTGCGACTCCCTCGAGGACGGTCGGTGCGAGGTGGAAGCCCTCTCCCTCGGGCCTCGAGCCACCTGTCAGCAGGGTCGCTCCCCGCTCGACCGCACGGCTCGACCGCCTCGAGGATCCTCGTGCGGGCGGCATCCGAGACGACCGGCTCCGGCGAGAGCGCGTCGGCGCCGGCGACGAGCCGCTCGCGGAGCTCGTCGTAGACCGCTTCGAAGACCACGATGCGGCTCGCGGCGGCGCAGCGCTGGCCGGCGTTCGAGAAGGCGGAGGCGAGCGCCCAGCGGGTCGCGTTCTCGAGGTCGGCGTCGTCGCAGACGACGAGCGCGTTCTTGCCGCCGAGCTCGAGGCAGACCTTCGCCAGCCGTCGCGCGGCGGTCTCGTTGATCCAGCGGCCGGTCTCGGCCGAGCCGGTGAAGCTGACGAGGTCGACGCCCGGGTGCTCGACGAGCGCTGCGCCCGCCTCCGAGCCGAGCCCGTGGACGACGTTGAGGACGCCCGGCGGGACGCCGGCCTCGAGCGCCAGCGTCGCGAAGAACGACGCGGAGGCGGGCGTGTGCTCGGAGGGCTTCACGACCGAGGCGTTGCCGCAGAACGCGGACGGGAACGCCTTCCACGCGACGTTCGGGAGCGGCGTGTTGAAGCTCATGATCAGCGCCGCGACGCCCAGCGGCTGACGGACCGTGAGCACCGTGCGGTGCTTCATCGTCGCGGTCGTCGTGCGGCCGTACGAGCGCCGCCCCTCACCCGCGACGAAGAGCCCCATCTCGACCGCTGCGTCGGTCTCGCCGAGCGCCAGCTCCATCGGCTTCCCCGTCTCCTCGGCCACGATCGCGGACGCCTCCTCGCGCCGGTCGCGGAGGAGCAGCGCGAGCTCGCGGAGGATCTCGCCGCGCTCGACGGGCGTCCGCGCGGCCCACTCGGGCTGCGCGGCGCGGGCTGCGGCTACGGCGCGCTCGACGTCCTCTCGTCCCGAGCGCGCGACGCGGCAGAGAACGCTTCCGTCGGCCGGCCGAAGCTTGTCGAGCCACTCGCCGGACGCCGGCGGCTCGGGCTTCCCGTCGATCAGATTCGGGATCTCGTCAGGGATCAAGACCCAACACCGGGGTCAGGCTAAAGCCTGACCCCAAGACCCTTTTGTGCGCGGGGGTCAGGCTTCAGCCTGACCCCGTCTTTGGGTCTGCGCCTCACCAAGCCGACCAGCCGCCGTCGACGACGACGTTCGAGCCGGTGACGTACGACGACGCGTCGGAGGCAAGGAAGACGACGGCGCCCAGCGCCTCCTTCGCGTCGAGCATGCGGCCGAGCGGCACGCGCTTCTCGTACTCCTGCAGGAACTCCGCCGGCTGGTCGTCGAACACGCCCGCGAGCGTCAGCGTGTTCACGCGCACGCCCTCCTTCGCCCAGTACGTCGCGAGGTAGCGGGTGAGGTTGAGGACCGCCGACTTCGAGACCGAGTACGCGACCGGCTTGAAGAACGTCTCGCCCCGCTCGCGGCGGAAGGCGTACAGGTCCTGCACAGGCGAGAGCAGCCCGTAGACGGACGAGATGTTGACGATCGAGCCGCGCCCCTCCCGCGCCATCGCGCCGCCGACGACCTGGCAGCAGAGGAACGGTGCCCTTGACGTTGACGTCCATCACCTCGTCGAACGACGCCTCCGGGTAGCTCTCGAACGGGCCGACCTCCTCGGCGGGCGCGTCCGGCGGCGAGTCGAGCGCGGCGTTGTTGACGAGCAGGTGCGGGACGCCCCACTCCGCCTCGAGCTCGCGCTCGGCCTCCTCGATCGCGGCGCGGTCGGTGATGTCGACCGCGAACGCGCGGGCGCCTTCGGGCACGTCCCCGTCGGCCGTGTCGAAGACGGCCACGCGCATCCCGCGCTCCGCGAGCCCGGCGACGTAGACCGAGCCGAGCTGCCCCATCCCACCGGTGACGACGGCCACGCGACCGTCGAGGTCGAACAGCGGATCCGTCACGCGCCGCCGGAGCCGCCTATGCCCGACGACTGGGCGACGGGCTCCTCGGCGAGCTCGACGTCCTCGAGCGCGACGTCCTCCTCGAAGCCGAGCGCGCGACGCAGCGGCCTCCCGAGCAGCCGGTCGAGCTCGTAGGGCGGCAGCCCGCCGTCCGCCGGCGAACGCGCGACGATGTCACCGGCTCCGAGCACGTGGCCGGCAGGCAGCGCGCGCGCGGCGACGAGCTTCTTGCCCATCTTCTCGAGCGGGCGCTCCTCGCTCGCAAGCCGCTGCTTCTCCGGGTCGCCGAGCGCGCCGGGGATGCGATGCAGGTCGCGCACGAGCCGCCGCATCCCGTCGGGCATCAGCGAGTACGCGTGGTCGGAGCCCTTCCAGGCGTGGTTCAACGTGAAGTGCTTCTCGATGACGCGCGCGCCGAGCATGTACGCGACGAGCGCCATCGCGATGCCGTTCTGGTGATCCGAGAGCCCGATGACGAGCTCGGGATAGCGCTCGCGGTAGGTCTCGATCACGCGCAGGTGCAGCTCCTCCGACTCGACCGGGTACGCCGCGGTGCACTGCATGACGCAGAGCTGCGAGTTCAGGGGCAGGATCGTCTCGACGGCGCGCTCCACGTCCTCGATCGCCCCGCCGCCGGTCGAGAGGAAGATCGGCTTCCCGAGCGCCGCGACGTGCCGCAGGAGCGGCGTGTTCACGAGGTCGGCAGACGCGATCTTGAACGCGGGCACGTCGAGCTCGGCCAGCAGATCGGCGCTCGCCTCGTCGAAGACCGTCCCGAAGAGCGTGATGCCCTCCTCGCGCGAAAACTCCCGCAATTCGAGCCATTCGGCGGTCGAGAGCTCGAGCGCCTCGCGGTGCTCGCCGTAGGTCGCTCCGAACGAGTGCTCGTTGTCGTACGGCGCGTCGTAGAGCGCGCGCGTGTAGAGACTGCGGTTGTCGCGCTTCTGGAGCTTGGCCGCCTCGGCGCCGCACTCCTTCGCCGCGTGAACGAGCGCCTTCGCCTTCTCGAGCTCGCCCTGGTGGTTGTGGCCGATCTCGGCGATGACGTACGCGGGCTCGTCGTCGGCGATCCGCCTCCCGTTGACGAAGAGCTCGGGCACGGGACGATGGTACTCGCGCCCGCAGATCGACCGGCTTGGAGGGGAGACTCCGACGATGCCTGCAGTCATCGCGGTCGTCGCCGCAACGCTGCTTGCGGTCACGGGCCTCGCCGGTGCGGCCGGGCTCCGCATCCGCTCGCCGGTGGAGCTCGCGCTCGCGGCGTTCGTGCTCGCGTTCGCCGAGGTCGTCGTTCTTGTGGTGCTCCTCTCGCCGTTCGGCGGCGTGCGCCGCGAGGTGCTGCTCGCCGCACTCGTCGTCGTCGCCGCGGCGGTACTTGCGACGTGGTGGCGCCTCGGTCGCCCGCGGCCTGAGCTTCCGCGGCTCGGGGCCGCGCTCCGCCGCAGCCCGCCGCTCCTCGCGCTCTCGATCGTGGTCGGGCTCGCGCTCGACGTACGTCGTCGCGCTCCTCGTCGGCACCGCCCCGACCACCTGGGACTCACTCGCCTACCACTTGACACGCGCGGCGCTCTGGCGCCAGGAGGGCGCGATCGGCTACATCGAGAGCGCCTACGACGACCGGCTCAACGCGAACCCGCCGAACGCGGAGATCGCGCTGACGTTCGTGCTCGAGCTGACGCGCGACGAGCGCTTCGCCGGCTTCGTGCAGCTCGGCTCCGCGCTCGCCTGCGTGCTCGGAATTGCCGCGCTCGCCCGTCGGCTCGGGCTCGCGCCCCACGAGGCCGCCTTCGGAGCGCTGCTCTTCCTCACGCTCCCGATCGTCGTCCTGCAAGCCTCGACCACGCAGAACGACCTCGTCGTCGCGGCGCTGCTCGTCGCGGCGACGGTCTTCGTCCTCGGACGCTCGCCTGCAGAGCTCGGTCTCGCAGCGCTCGCCGTAGCGCTCGCACTCGGGACGAAGGTCACCGCGATATACGCGCTGCCGCTGTTGGCGGCAGTGGTGCTCGTGGCGAAGCCGAGCGGGACGCGGCTTCGCGCGCTCGGCGCCGTCGCGGTCGGCGCGATCGTCGGCTCGTGGTGGTACGTCGTCAACCTCGTCGAGACCGGGAAGGTGCTCGGCGAGCGGCCCGACACCGGGATCGTCACCGTCGGCGAGCTGAAGGAGAACGTGCTCGCGGCGTTCGCACGCGTGCTCGACGCGTTCGATCTCTCCGGGGCCGAGAGCGCCGATCGATTCGTCATCCCGGGCCTGCTCGACTCGGACCTCGCCGCGTACGTGGTCGCGGCGGCAGTGCTCGGTATCACGCTGCTGGTGGCGGCGGCGATCCGAGAGCGCGACCCGCGACCCGCGCTCGCGGCCGGCGCACTCGTGCTCCTCCCGCTCGCCGTCGCGCCGCTCGGCTACATGCTCTGGCGGGTCTTTGCGAAGCTCCACGACGTCCTCGGCGGCAAGACGGAGACACTCCCGGCCGGCGAGTGGCCGCCGCAGGTCACGGCCAGCGAGTCGCTTTCCTGGTTCGGGCCACTCGGGCTCCTGCTCGTGGTCGGGTGTGGCGTCTCGGCCGTCGCGCTGCATCGCCGCAGGACGCTGCCCGCCCTCGCTCTCGTCCTCGCGTTCGCCCCGCTCGTGTGGCTCGTCCTCCTCTCGCTCTCGATCACCTACGACGTCTGGCAGGGCCGCTTCTTCACCTACCCGGTCGCGCTGTCGGCCGCACTGTGGGGGCTCGTGCTCCGCATCCGGCCTGTTGCCTGGGCAGCCGTCGCGGTGGGCGCGACGACCGTCGTGCTCGCGCTCGTCAACTCGCTCGAGAAGCCATCCGGCGTCGAGCTCTTCGTGGACCGCGAAACGCGCTCGATCTGGGACCATGGAACGCTGGGAGCAGCAGTCGCTCGGTCGTCCTTCCGTTTCCCCCGTGCTCCGATTCCTCGAAGAGCAGGTGCCCGAGGATGCGAGAGTCGCCATCGCACTCGGCGAGGACGACTTCGGCTACCCCGCGTTCGGGCCACGCCTCGGGCGGGACGATCGTGCTCGTGGAGCTCGGGGCCAAGACGACCGGCGTCGACTCGCAGTGGCTCGTAGCGAGCCCGGAGCGGGCGGACGACGTCGATGCGGACTGCTGGCGAGCGAGGCTCGAGGGCGCCGGCGGAAGTGTCTTCGAGCGCTCTCGCACTTGCGCACTCCCTCCTCGGGGATAACGTCCCCGCCGTGGTCGACGGGGTTTCGATCCTGATGCCGGTCTTCAACGAGCGCGCGACCGTCGAGCGCGCGATCGAGGATGCCCTCACCGCCGAGCTCCCGGTCGAGCGCCGGCAGCTCGTCCTCGTCGACGACGGATCGACGGACGGGACACGCGAGCTCCTCACCGGGCTCGAGCTGCCGGAGAACGTGACGCTCGTCCTTCACGAGCGCAACCTCGGCAAGGGCGCCGCGATCCGCACCGGGCTCCAGCACGCGACGGAGGAGCTCACCGCCATCCTCGACGCCGACCTCGAGTACCGCGCCTCCGACCTCGCCCCGGTGATCGCGCCGCTTCTCGCCGGCGACGCACGGGTCGTGTTCGGAACGCGCGCGTGGGCATCCCATACGGCCTTCAGCTTCTGGTACGTCATGGGCAACAAGGCCGTGACGCTCGCCGCGAACGTCCTCTACAACTGCTTCATCTCGGATGTCATGACGTGCCACAAGGCGATGCGCACGGAGCTCTTCCGCTCCCTCGACCTTCGCGAGCGCGGCTTCGCCATCGAGCCCGAGATCACCGCTCGCGTTCTCCGCGCGGGTGAGCAGATCTACGAGGTGCCGATCGAGTACCGCGCGCGGACTCGTGCGGCCGGGAAGAAGCTGACCGCGCTCGACGGCCTTCGCGTCCTACGCACCCTCGTTCGCTGTCGTCTCAGCTGACCGGCGCGGGCGGCGCGCCCGGAGAGCGCGCAACGCAATCGCGATGCCGCCGATGAGCGTCGTCGGGATGTACCAGCTCGCGTGCAGCAGGATCGCGAAAGCGAGCGCCTCGTCGTCGCCGACACCGAGGAGGCCGAGCGACGCCACTCCCAGCCACTGGTACGTGCCGACGAATCCGGGTGACGACGGAATCGCGACCCCGAGATTCATGACCGCGGCGACGAAGAAGCGCCTCCAGCAGGCTGAGCTCGATGTCGAGGGACCGGGCGACGACAATCGCCGCGAGCGCCCACGTGCCCCACGCGACGAGGCTCAGGCCGATCCAGATCGCCGGGCGGGTCTTCCCGAGTGGCTCGGCGAGCAGTTCGGCGGCGTCACGCAGGACTCGGCGCACGAGCCCGCGACCGCGCCGCTCGCGCGAGCGGCGGGACGTGTACTGGCGCGCGAAGACGAGAACCGCACCGAGCACCAGGAGCCCGAGGAGGGTGCCGAGCGCGATGCGGATCAGCCAGTCGTCGCTCGCTACAGCGAAGAGCCCGACCGAGAGGAACGCGAAGAGTGCGAGGAGATCGCAGCCGCGATCGAGCACCACGGTTCCGAGAGCCCGTCCGGCCGGAATCCGGGCGTCGAGGCCGAGCCAGCGCGCGCGAAAGAGGTCGCCGAGACGCCCCGGAAGCACGTTGTTGCAGGCGACGCCGCTGACGACCAGCTCGTAGAAGTGCGCCGGGCTGACCGCGCGCGTGTTCGCGATCGACCGCCAGCGCAGCGACTGGAACGCGTACACCGCGAGCATCGCGACGATGGCGACTGCGACGAGCCCGGGGCGGGCGTCCTCGAGCGCGTCGCGAACCGCGGAGGCGTCGGCGTTGCGCGCGGCGAGCCAGAGGAAGAGAACGCTGACCGGCATGCCGACCACGAAGCCGGCCAGTGTCCGGTGTGTCCGTAGCCACGACATCGGCCGCGCGATGCTAGACGGTGGCTCGGAGCACGGCCGGAGTGGGCAGAACCCTGCGCGCGCGAGCCCGCGGAGCTCCGGGACGAGCGCATGCGGCTCGGGAGGAGCTCGGGAGCGATCGGCACGCATTCGGCGCACACGCGGCACCCAGCCGTGACTATTTCCTCGATAGCGTTTCCGTAGGGACACGGGAGTGCCCCTGGGGGTGCTTGGGCGTTTTTTGGGGTGGGTGCTCGAGGGTGTCGGCGCGAGGGGCTTCGACGCGCGCCGCCGCGATGGGAGCGACTGGAGCCGTCGCTATCGTGGGCCGGCGGTGACCCTTCCCGGCTGGATCGTCGCCGTGCTCCGCGGCGGCGCACTCGCTGTCGCCGCGCTCTTCGCGGTCGCGGCGATCTTCGCGGCGCTCGTCATGCCGTACCGGCTGTGGGACTCGCTCGCCTTCGGCTCGTGGTCGCGACAGATCGCCGAGGGTGGCGGGCTCTGGTTCGACGTGCCCGCGCCGTTTCTCCAGCGACCGCTCTTCTACGTCGAGCAGGGTCTCGCGTGGCGGGTACTCGACGACGGCGAGTGGATCGGACGGCTGCTCTCGCTCTCGTACGCAGTGGTGCTCGTCGTCGCGGTCTGGCTCCTTGCGCGACGGCTGACCACCGACGCCGACGCCCGCGCGGCGCTCGCTCCGCTGGCGCTGCTGACCGTCCTCGCCTCCTCCGTCGTCGCGACCTACGCCCTGGCAGGGATGACGGACGTGCCGGTTGCGGCGATGGTGGCCGCGACGGGCGCCGCGGTCTGGGCCGAGCGGCCGGGCCCGGCTCGCCTTGCGCTCGTCGGGCTGCTGGCCGCGGGCGCCATGCTCGCGAAGCCCACCGCGCTGATCGCGCTCGCCGGGCTCGCGGCCGCGCTCGTCCTCCTCCACCGCCGCCGTTCGCTGCCCGGGCTCGCCGCGCTCGTGGCCGGGATCGGCCTCGCCCTCGCGCTACGCGGCGTACCAGGCCGCGCGCATCGACGACGGCATCGCCGACTTCCTCACCGCCGGCAACGACGAGTTCTGGCGCGAGCGTGGAGCGGCCGCGCGCTGGGACGCGATCGGGCGCGCGGAGTGGTTCGGCGCAGGCCTTCGCCTCGCGGTGCTGTACGGCCTCGCGTACGCGATCGCGCGCGTGGCGGGAGCACGCCCGCGTCTCGCGCTCGGGGCGGCGGCAGCGGTCGCGGTCGGCTGGTCGATTGCCGGCCCACTCGTCGCGGACGGCGACACGCCGTACCCCTTCGACGGCAGCTTGCCCGGGATCGCGGCCTGGGTGCTGCTCGCGGCAGGGATGGTTGCAGCGGCCTTCGCGGATGCAGCGGATCCGATCTCACGCCGCACGTACGCCGCGCTTCTCGTCTGGCTCGCGCCGATGGCCGTCGTCTGGGCCGCGCAGCGCGCGGACGAGACTCGCCACCTCGCGCCCGCGTGGGCTCCGCTCGCGCTGATCACAGCCGCCGGGCTCGTCGTCCTGACGCTCGCGCTCGTCCGGCTTCGACCCGCGGCGGCACTCGCACCCGCCGCCGCGCTCGCCCTCATCGCAGTGGCGAACCTGCCGTCGGTCGACGGGCTCGGCCGAGACGGTTGGCGCGACCTGCTCGACCTCGGCCGATCAGGTTGGTCGGACCGGGCGCAGACCGAGAACCTCGCCTACGGCCCGTTCTCGTACGAGCTGAACGCCGCGCGCGAGAACGTCGGCCCGGCCGACCGCATCGTCTCGAGCAACGGCCGCTTGACGTACTTCTTCCCGGGCCAAGTCGAGGTCGCCTACCCAACCGGCTGCGGCGCGCTCGAGAGTGCGCGCTTCTTCTCGTACCTCACGTCCGGCGAGAGCCTCGAGTTCGCGACGCTCGAGGGGCAGCCGACGAACTCGATCGGGTGGCTCCAGTGCGCGCAGCCGCCGCTGACGCTCGTGTCCGAGCAGGAGGGGATCTACGCCGCCTTCGTCGTCGGCAGCCCACCGGCCCGGGCGCCTGCTCCCGAGGACTGCCGGATCGCGCCGAGCGGCGGCCAGGACACGGACGCGATCTTCGGCGAGGGGCTGACCTACAGCGAGGCGAAGGTGTTGCGCGACCGCGCGTTCGCGATCGGCTACACCGGCGGGCTGAAGCTCGAGCGGACCGGCTGCTCGACCTTCCGCGTCGTCGTCACGGGCCTCCCGGCGGACCCGGCGTTCCACGCGGACTTCGCGAGCGACGCGAAGGAGCTCGGCTTCGAGGTGACCTACGCGCCTGGGAGCAGGTTCCCCGAGGTGCCGCCGGACGTCGCGGCGGTCCCGTAGGCGTCGAGCGTCGCCCGCGTCGCGACCTCCCACGACCACCGCTCGCGCGCGCGCTCCCGCGCCGCCTCGCCGAGCCGCCGCCTGAGCTCCGGGTCTCCGAGGAGCCGCTCGAGTGCCGCACGGAGCGCCTCGACGTCGCCGGCCGGGACGAGAAGGCCCGTCACACCGTCCTCGACGGCGTCGACGAGCCCGCCGACGGCCGACGCCACGACCGGCCGGCCGTATGCCAGCGCCTCGCGAGCAGCGACGCCGTAGCCCTCGCGGATGCGACGGGCAGACGACGACCGCGGCCCGCTCGTAGTAGCGGCCGACCTCGCTCGGAGGGACGAATCCGAGTGCGTCCGGCACGAGCGGGCGAAGCGGCCCGTCGCCCACGACAACGCGAGGCAGGCCCTCGGTCGCGGCGGCGAGCTCGCGCGTTCCCTTCTCCTCCGACAGCCGGCCGACGTAGAGCACGTGCGGCGGGTCATCGGGCGCCGCGACCTCCTCCGGCAACACGACACCGCTCGGGACGACACGGATCTCTGGCGCGCCGAGCCTCTCCGCCTCGGCCGCGAGCGCCTCCGACGGGGCGAGCACCAGCCGCGCGCGGCGCAGCAGCAGCCGCGCGAGCCACTGCCCCCGCCGCGCCAGCGCGACGTCCGTTCCCCAGAGCTGCACGACGAACGGCTTCCGCGTCAGGAGCGCCGGAAGCGCCGAGGGGAGCCAGTGCGCGTGGACGAGATCGGCACCGCGCGACGCCCGTCGCGCCGCGCGCGCGTACGACGCGAGGAAGAGCGGGAGCGCGGCAACGAGCCACGGCTTCCGCCGCAGGTTCCCGACGATGCCGTGCCCGTACGCGAGCCCGAAGTGCCGGAACGAGGCGGGCGAGACGACCGCGACTTCGACCCCCGCCTCCCGCAGGTGGTCGACGGCATCCCGCACGAACGCCCCCGCGACGTCGTCCGGGCCGCGCGGATACGAGGTGGTCAGGACGACGACCGCAAGTTTTCCGAAGTCGGCACGAAGCCGTTCACCATCCGTTGAGCCGACCTCGCTAGCGTGCCGGTTGGGGGGCCGCGCGCCCCCAGGGGGCAAGCTGCTCTGCGGGCGTGCTGCTCGCGTGAGTCTCACGCCGGCGAGCGCGCGGCGCGCCCGAACGCCACCGGGAGCGCGACCGCGAGCACCGCGAAGACGTAGAAGTAGTAGAAGGTCATGGTCAGGTAGAAGAGGTTCGCGACGAGGGTCGCGACGAGCGCAGCCGTCATCCCCCACGCGAGCGGTCGCAGGCGCGCGGCGAGCGGATCTCCCGCGGCAGCGAGCGCCCGGCCGATGCGGCGCGCGACGCCGAGCCGAAGGAACATCCACACGACGAAGGCTGCGAAGAGCGCCGCCCCCACCAGCCCGGTCTCGACGAGCGTCGCCACGTAGAACGAGTGCGGGCCGAAGTCGGGGCGCCCCGTCACGAACTCGTAGTACACCGCGAAGTTGTTCAGGCCGAGCCCGAGGAACGGATTCGTCGAGAGCACGTCCGGCACGAACCCGTACACCTCGAAGTGCGGCGAGGCGGCGGCGCGGCTCGTGTTCGTTCGCGCGCGGAGCACGGTCAGGAAGAAGTCGAGCCGCGCGATGACCACCGCTCCCACGACCGCGACGACGGCGCCGAGCGGGACGAGCAGCGCGGGCCGCAGCAGATGTCGCCGATACGGGAGCGCCAGCACGAGCGCGCCGCACGCAAGTCCGAGAAGGCCGCTGCGCGAGAGCGTCGCGAGCTCGACGACGAGGAGGAACACCAACAACGCGGCAAGGGGATTCCGCCAGCGGTGCCCCGCCTCCAGGCGGAGGTAGAGCGGGGTGAGCACGAGCAGCGGGATGACGAGCTCGATCCCGAGGTGGTTCGGGTCGCCGGTCAGCGCGTTCGGCCGGAAGACCTCCTGCGTCCCACCGACCGCGCCGAAGACGTTGATCCCCGTCTGCCGCGAGGTGATCGGCTCGATGAGCAGCGCGTCGAGGTTCGTCCCGGCGACCTCCGCGAGCGCGAGCTGGATCACGCCGTACAGCGCGTTCGCCGCGATCCCGCCGCAGAACGCTGCGAGCGCGAGCCAGTAGAACGCGAGCGGCCGCCGCGCGAGCAGCGCAACGCCGGTCACGAGGAAGCCGAAGTGCAGCACGAACTTGACCATCCCCTTCGACCACTGCGCGAGCGCCTGGCCCGTGTCGAGGTTGTAGAAGCCCGCGAGGTAGACGAGCGCGAACGCGAGCATGAACCCGAGCGCGACGATCGACGTGCGCGTCAGCCGCGCGTCCGACCGCTCGAGGCGATCCCACGCGAAGAGGACGAGGAAGACCGACGTCAGGACGTCCGAGAGCGTGAGCGAGCCGGCCAGCTCCCACTGGAGCTTGTGGAACGTGACCGTGAGCACGGTCGCGAGGAAGAGCCCGTCGAGGACGGGCTGCGCGATCGTCCGCTCGACCGGTTTCGCGGGCAGAGCGAGCGCGTGGGTCGTCATCCGGCGACCTCGCGCACGAGCGCCGCCATCTCCTCCACGCGGGCCTGGCGCGAGAGGCGCTCGCGAGCCTCGTCGGGCAGCTCGACGGCGGAAAGCCCGCCGTTCACATGCCGAGCCTGCAGGTCGCGCAGCGCGTCGCGAATGCCATCGACGTCGTCGGGCGCGACGACGACGCCCGCACCCGTCTCGCGCACGAGCTCCGCCGCCGCCCCATCGGGCGGCACGACGGCGAGGATCGGCCGGCCGGCGGCGAGGTACTCGAACACCTTCCCGGAGAGCACGCCCTTGCCGCGCCCACCCGCGTCGGGCACGAGCAGGAGGAGCGCCTCCGAGTCGCGCTGGAGGCGCAGCGACTCGGCACGAGGCGCGTACGGGATCAGCTCGAGCCGATCCCCCAGTCCGAGCGAGTCCGCCCACTCGCGATCGGTGGAGCGGAAATCCCCTGCAAATCGCGCCACTATGTCCAGCTCCGAATCGCTGAGCGCCTGCAGGAACGGACGCGGGTCGCGCTTCCCGAAGAAGCTTCCCGCATGCGTGATCCGGAAGCGCGGCGACGGCTCGTAGTCGAGCCCGGCGAAATCGTCGAAGTCGCAGCCGTTCGCGATCGTGCGCACGACACCGCGGGCGCCGAGCGCGCGCATCTCCTCCGCGATCGCATCCGAGACGCATGAGATCGCATCGGCGCGACCCGCGACGAGCCGCGCGAGCCGCTCGTTCGTCGCCTGGCGCGCGCGAGTCGCGGTCGTGTCCGCGCGGCGCTGCTGGTTCGCGACGAGTGGGTCGCGCAGATCGGCAATCCAGCGTGCGCCCGTCGCCCGCTGCACTGCGGCGCCGACAAGGTGGACGGAGCCGGGCGGCGAGGTCGTGACGACGGCGTCGATCCCCTCCCGCCGGACGATGCGGATCGCGGCCGGGATCGCGGTCAGGTTCCAGCTCACGCTCGCGTCCGGGAGCAGAAGCCGCCGCGCGGTCACCTGTGCCTGGACGAGCGCGCGCTCGACGCCGGCGGCCGCGCGCAGCTCCTCGGCCGGCCGCCGCGCGCGCGGGCCGAGGTAGCGCGCGCGGTGCACCCAGGCCTGCGTCGGAACGCGCAGGTCGGGATCGCGGTGCACCCACTTCGGGTCGTCGGGAGCGAGAACGTGCGTCTCGATCCCGAGCGCCGGGAGGTACTGCGCGAGCTTCAGCGGGCGCTGCACTCCGCCGCCGCCGGCGGGCGGGAAGTACATCGTCACGAGCAGCACCTTCACCTCGCGAAGCGTACTTCGGGTGGTCGGCCGCCCGACCCATCGGGGATAGTGACGCGGTCGTGCTCGGCCTGATAGTCGCGACAGCCATCGTCTGTTGCAGCGCGATCCTGCTCGCGGCGTCCTTCCGACCCCGAAGCTTCACCGGGTTTCTCCTGGCGGTCTACGTGCTTTCGGCCGGCGAAGTCGTCGTCCTCACCGAGCTGCTGTCGCTCGTTCGGAGCGTCGGAGCGCGGGGATATCTCATCGGCGAGCTCGTCGTCCTCCTCGGCGCGACTCTCGTGTGGACGAGTCGCGCACGACCGATGCCTCCGCGACCGCGGATACGCCTCCCCGTTCACGAGCATCCGATGCTTGCCTGCCTCGCCCTCGCGGTCGCAATCGCAATCTCGTACGAGGCGTTCGTTGGTCTCAGCACGCCGCCGAGCAACTGGGACTCGATGGTGTACCACCTCGCACGAGCAGCAGAGTGGTCGCAGCGAGGAGCGGTCGACTACTACCCGCACCACTCCGAGTCGGTGAACGTCACCCAGCCGAATGCCGAGATGCTGATCCTGTACACGTTCACGTTCGCGGGCCGGGAGACGTTCGCGGCAGCGCCGCAGCTGCTCGCGCAGATCGCATGCCTCGCCGCGGTCTACGGAACGGCGACTCGGCTCGGGTTCTCCCGCCCGGCTTCGCTCTTTGCGGCGTTGCTCACCGGCACCCTGACGCAGGTCGCGCTTCAGTCCGTCACGACGCAGAACGACCTGGTCACCGCGTCGTTCGTCGCCACGGCTCTCTACTTCGTCCTCGGACGCGTCACGTGGGAGCTCGCTCTGGCAGGTCTCGCGATCGGGATCGCCGTCGGAACCAAGGCGACGGCGGTCATGGCACTGCCGATCCTGCTGCTCGCGGCCGCCCTTACGCTCGACCGCAACAAGCTGCTGCGCGCCGTCGGAGTCGCGTCCGCCTGCATCGCCGTCTTCGGCGCGTACGGGTACGTGCTCAACCTGGTTCATAACGGAAACCTGCTGGGCTCTCCGTCGTCCCTGGGGGGCCTGACAGCGGTCGATCTCAGCGTGTCGGGAACCGTCTCGACCGCGGCCAGGATGACCTACGACTTCGTGGACGTGTCCGGATATCCGCGTACGGGCCCGATCGTGGAGCCGGTCGAGAATGCGGCGGAACGACTGTTCGACGTCGCGCGAATTCCTACCAACCCTCCCGGCGCGACGCTTCCCACCACGCCCTTCGACTTCGAGGTCAATGCGCGATCGAGCGAAACCCGCTCGTACTTCGGTCCACTGGGAGCGTTGCTGCTCCTTCCGCTCTCCGCGGGCTTTCTCGTCGCCGCATGCCTCGGGCGGGTGCGTCCGGTCTTCGTCGCGCCTGCGCTCGCGCTTCCCTTCTTTCTCGTCTGCATCTCGGTGACGACGGTCTACAACGAGTTCAACGGCCGGTATTTCATGCCCGCGATCGCGCTGACGATGCCACTCGCAGCGTGGCTCTATTCGCACCGTGGTCTGGCCGCCGCCGCCGCCTGCGTCGGCGTCTTCACCCTCTTGGTCGCTCACCTCCAGAACGAGTTGAAGCCCGTCGGGCTCGGTCACAACCCAAGCGTGTGGTCGATAACACGAGCGCAGGCTCAGACCCTGGCGCGACGGTATATGGCCCCCGTAGTCGCATCCCTCGAGCGGCAGGTGCCGCGAGACGCGCGCCTCGGATACGTCCTGCACGACAACGACTGGGTGTTCCCGCTGTACGGGCCTGGACTGGATCGCGTCCTCGTGCAGCTTCCGGAAGGCGGGACATTCGACGCAGCAGACCGCGAAGGACTCGACTCGCTCGTGATCACCGGCGGTTCGAGGGAACCGCCCCAGGGTTGGCGGGCGACCCGCTTTCCCGCGGCCGAGTGGACGATATTCGTGCGCGAGCCGCGCTAAGCCCCATGCCTACGTGAGAACGGTGAACGCCTCGCGCGCCGCGGCGACCGTGGCGTCGATCTCGGCGTCGCCGTGAACGCTCGAGAGGAACCACGCCTCGAACTGCGACGGCGGCAGGTACACGCCGCGGTCGAGCATCGCGCGATGAAAGAGCGCGAACCGCTCCGTGTCGGCGTGGAGCTTCGCGTCCGCCCAGCTCCGGATCGGGTGCTCGGTGAAGAAGAAGCCGAACATCGTCCCGACCCGCGTCGGCTGACCTGCGACGCCGGCTTCCGCCGCCGCGTCGCCGATCCCCTCGAACAGCCGCTCCCCGGCGCGCACGATCCCGTCCCAGACCCCGGCCTGGGCCAGCGCGCGCAGGGTCTCGATCCCTGCCGTCATCGCGAGCGGATTCCCCGAGAGCGTCCCCGCCTGGTACACGGGCCCGGACGGCGCGACGAGCTCCATGATCTCGCGCCGGCCGCCGTACGCGCCGACCGGCAGCCCGCCGCCGATGACCTTGCCGAGCGTCGTCAGGTCGGGCTCGATCACGTACAACGCCTGCGCTCCGCCTGGATGCACGCGGAACCCGGTCATGACCTCGTCGAAGACGAGCAGCGCCCCCTTACGACGCGTGACCTCGCGCAGCCCCTCGAGGAACCCGTCGCCGGGGGCGACGAGCCCCATGTTCCCCGCGACCGGCTCGACGATGACCGCCGCGATCTCATCCGGGAACGCGGCGAAGAGCTCCTCCACATCCTCGAGGTCGTTGTACTCCGCGGTCAGCGTGTCGGCGGCCGCAGCCGGCGGGACCCCCGGCGAGTCGGGAAGACCGAGCGTCGCGACACCCGAGCCCGCCTGAACGAGCAGGTAGTCGGGGTGGCCGTGGTAGCAGCCCGTGAACTTGACGATCTTCGTCCGCCTCGTGAACGCCCGCGCGAGCCGAAGCGCGCTCATCGTCGCCTCGGTGCCGGAGTTGACGAAGCGCACCATTTCGATGCTCGGCACCGCGTCGCGCACGAGCCGTGCGAGCTCCACCTCGAGCGGGCTCGGAGCGCCGTAGCTCGTCCCTCGGCGCACCGCCTCCCCGAGCGCCGCGACGACACGCGGGTGCGCGTGCCCGAGCACGAGCGGGCCCCAGGAGAGGACGTAGTCGACGTAGCGGTTGCCGTCGACGTCGACGAGGTACGCCCCCTCGCCGCGCTCGATGAAGACCGGCGTGCCTCCGACCGCCTTGAACGCGCGGACGGGCGAGCTCACCCCACCGGGCATGAGCCCAGAGGCTTCGGCGAAGAGCCTCTCGCTCGCCTCCGTCTGGCGTGTGGTCTCTCGCGCGCTCATGCCCCGGAGCGCCAAGTTACAAGTTGTAACTTGGCTACGGGTGGTCGTTTGGTCACCGTGTCGCGGCCGAAAGGGACAGGGCGACCGCTCGTGCGGCCTCCTCGCCCGAGTGGATGCAGTCGGGTATACCCACGCCTCGGTACGCCGCTCCGGCGAGCGCGAGGCCGGAATGGCGGGCGACTGCCTGCTCGATCCGCTCGAGTCGCTCCGGGTGGCCGAGGACGTACTGCGGCATCCCTTGCGTCCAGCGATGGATCCACGTGCGCGCAGGGTCTGCCGTGACCCCCAGTAGCCGGAGCTCCTCGCGCGCGAGCGCGACGAGCTCGAGGTCGTTGTCCGCGGTCACCTCGCGGCCGCCGAAGCGGCCGGCGTAGACGCGGACGAGCTCGAACCCTGCCGGCGCGCGGCCTTCCCACTTCCGCGAGCTCCAGGTACACGCGAGGACGTCCGAGCCCTCCGCCCGCGGGACGACGTACCCGTAGCCGTCGAGCGGATGGGGCACGTCGTCGGCAGCGAGCGCGAGCGTGACCACCGCGGACGACGCATACGGGATCGCGCTCAGCTCCTCGCCCAGCCCCATGTCCAGCTCCGCGAGAAGCCCGGCCGCGGCGAATGCGGGCACCGCGACGACCACCCCGTCGGCCGTGAGCGCTTCTGCTCCATGGATCTCGACCCGGAATCCGCCGGCCCGGCGCTCGAGGACGGTCGCCGCGCGACCGGTCACGATGCGTGTCCGCTCGAGCGACGCGACCACGGCGGTGGCAAGCTCGTCCACGCCGCCGCGGGGGCTCACGAACGGCGGGCGGCGCGCGCTCGACGCCGGCGATTGCGCGGCCAGACCCCGGAGCACGCTGCCGTGCTCGAGCTCGAGCGCGCGGAGGTTCGGAAACGTCGCCTGGAGCGAGAGCCGCTCGCCGTCGCCGCCGTAGATCCCGGTCATGAGCGGCTCCACGAGCCGCGCGTACGCCTCGGCGCCCAGTCGTCGCGAGACGAACGAGGCGATCGACTCGTCGCCGTCCGGCGGGCTCGGGAGGCAGGTCCGGCTCCCGGCTCAGCCGCTCACGGCCGGCCGGGAGACAGCAGCGTGCTCCCTTCGAGAGCGTCGAGATCGGTCGGGATCATCCCGGTGAGCCCCTCGGGCAGCGCGTGGAGCTCGGCTCCGATCCTGACGAAGCTCCGCGCGTGCTCGGGGCGGCGGCCGACGAGCTCGACGCCGAGCTCCTCGGCTAGCCCTACTCCGCGCTCTTTCCGGGACAGAAAGCTGTCCGCGGCCCCCTCGACGACGAAGCCGTCGCCACGCTCCGTGCGGAGCTTCCCGCCGACGCGACTCTCACGCTCGACGAGCACGAGCGTCGCGTCGGGGAGCAGCGCTTCGAGCTGGCGTGCCGCGGCGAGCCCTGCGATCCCGCCGCCGAGGACGACGATCCTCATGCCGCCACCGAGAGCTCGGCCGGCGCGTCGAGGAACTCGCCGAGACGATCGGACTCCTCCGCAACCGCCCGGCGCGTCGCCGCGGAGAGTCGCGCGAACGGCTCGATGCGAACCTCGAGTCGCCCGCCCTTTCGTTCGCGCTCCCAGATCCCGGCCGCGCGCCCGTCGACGAGAACGACGGGCGAGAACCACGCCTGCGGGCGAAAGATCCTCGCCTCGTGCTCGGGATCGACGAGCAGCGAGCGGGGCCGGAAGCCGACGACGTACGGGTCGAAAGCGGGCAGGAGCCGCACCGACTTCGGCCGAGGTGCCGCCTTCAGCTCGGAGAGGTCGGCGGCGAGGAGCGAGGCCGGCGAGCCGTCGACGTCCACCTCCACCAGCTCGTCCTCGACCGCTCGGAGCATCCGCTTCAGCGCCGCCACACTCATCCCGAGCCAGCGCCTGAGGTCGTCCGCGTTCGCCGGGCCGTACACCGCGAGGAAGCGCCGAACGATCTCGCGCTGCGCCTCGTCCCGGTCCACGCGACGCGGCGGCCGGCCCAGCCAGCGGTCCGGGCGTACGAAGGTGACGTTGCGCCCACGGTTCGGCCCGAACGCGAGGTCGCCTCGCCGCGCGGAGGGCTTCAGCAGCGCGCCCCAGCCCGAGAGGAGCTTCTCGCGCAGATCCGGGCCGCCGATCTCGCCGAGCCTGTCCGCGAGCTGCTCGCGCGTCTTCGGCCGCGCACCGAGCGCGCGCGGCACGCCGGTCAGGATCGCGTCGTACTGCTCCCTCGTGACGCCGAACCCGCGCAGCCATGCGCCGCCCGGGTCGTCCCAATTGGGGCCGAGCACGGCGACGAAGAGCGGGAGGTCGTCCGCGGTCAGGAGGTGCAGCGTGCCGCGCATCGCCCAGGTCTTCACGAGCGTCCGCTCGTCCTCGAGCGCAGCGCGGACGTCGTCGCGCGCCAAGCCGTCGACTCGCGCCCAGAGCGCGAGCTCCGCCGAAGCGGCGAGCTGCGCGTGCACGCCGCAGAGGTCCCGCGTCACCTCCACGAGCGATCCCGGCGGAGCACGCCGATCGAGCCGATGCCGGCGGAGCCGAAAGCCGAGGACCTTCGCCGCAGCGACGCGCGTCACGCCGCGCGCGCCCCCTCGAGCCAGCCCGCTGCGCGTTCCGTCACGAGCTCCGCGAGCGCCTCGATGAACAACGGATCGTCGTTCAGGGCGGGCGGGCGCTCGAGGCGGATGCCGACGCGGTCGGCGACCGCCCGAGCCCGCACATCGACGTCGAAGAGGATCTCGACGTGGTCGGAGACGAACCCGACCGGCACCGCCACGACGTCGCGCAAGCCGCGCGCCGCGAGGTGTTCCAGATGCTCGCCGAGGTCGGGGCCGGCCCACGGCTCGGGTGTGCGCCCGGCGGACTGGTAGCTCCACGACCAGCGCTCCTCCGCAATCCCCGCCCGCTCTGCGACGAGGCGTGCAGTCTCGAGGCACTGCACGCCGTATGGGTCGCCTGCCGCGAGCACGCGCTCGGGAAGGCTGTGCGCGCTGAAGACGACGTGGACGCGCTCCCGCTCCTCCTGCGGCCAGCGCGTCACGCCCTCGTGGACTCGATGCGCGAACGCCTCGATGAGCCCGGGCGCGTCGTGGTAGCTGGGCACGTGCGCGAACTCGATGCGGCCGCGCTGGAGCTCGAGCCCGTCCGCGACCTTCTGTTGGTACCGCTCGACCGAGAGCGCGCTGAACTGCGGAGCAAGCACGAGCCCGACCGCCTGCTCGATCCCGTCCTCGACCATCTCGCCGACGACCTCCTCGATCCACGGCGCCCAGTGGCGCATGCCGAGGTAGCAGCGGAAGTCCTCGCCGAGCACTTCGGCGAGCGCGTCGACCTGGCGGCGCGTGACCTCGAGGAGCGGCGAGCGGCCGCCGATCGCGCGGTAGTTCTCGGTGATCTCCTCGACGACATGGGACGGCGTCGCGCGGCCGGCGCGGATGTCCGCGAGGTAGCCGGGGATCTCCTCGAGCGACTCGGGAGCGCCGTAGGCCATCACTAAGACGCCGACGGGCGTGCTCATGCCGATGTTCGCTCGTGCACGTGCTCGACGAGGCGCCGCACGTTGTCGACCGGCGTCTGCGGGACGAGGCCGTGGCCGACGTTGAAGACATGGCCTGGGCGGCGACCGGCACGGTCGAGCACGTCGTCGATCCTTGCATGGAGCACGCGCCAGGGAGCGAGGAGCGAGGCCGGATCAAGGTTCCCCTGCACGGGCCGCTCGAAGCCGACCCGCCGCCACGCCTCGTCGAGCGGCAGCTGCCAGTCGAGCCCGACGACGTCACCTCCGCAGGCCGCCGCCTCCTCGAGGTACGCGGACACGCCGAGCGAGAAGTTGATCACCGGAACGCCGGCCCGCGCGACCGCCGCGTACAGCTCCCGGTTCACCGGGGCGACGTAGCGAAGGTAGTCCTCGCGTCCAAGCGCACGACCCGCCCACGAGTCGAAGACCTGGAGCGCCTGCGCCCCGGCGCCCGCCTGCGCGAGCAGATAGTCGGCCTGGACGGTCGCGAGCTTCGTCAGCAACCGCCTCCACGCCGCGGGCTCGGAGAGCATGAACGCCTTCGTCCTCGAGAAGTCCTTCGAGGTCCCGCCCTCGATCGCGTAGCTCGCGAGCGTGAACGGCGCTCCGGCGAAGCCGATGACGGGGACTCCGCGCGGCTCGAGCTCCGCACGAACGATCCGGATCGCCTCGAGCGTGCCCGCCATCGTCTCCTCCGCGGGCGGCGTAGCGAGCAGGTCGACGTCACGCGCGCTCGCGATCGGCCTCCCGATCACCGGCCCGTCGCCCTTCACGAAGTCGAGGTCGAGGCCCATCCCGACGAGCGGCGGGAGGATGTCGGAGAAGATGATGGCTGCGTCCACGCCGAACGCGTTCACGGGCATGAGCGTGACCTCCGCCGCGAGCTCCGGTGTCCGGATCAGCTCCAGCATCGAGTGCTGCTCGCGGAGCGCGCGGTACTCCGGCATGTAGCGGCCGGCCTGGCGCAGCAGCCACACGGGAGTCCGCTCCGACCGGCAGGCCGCGGCAGGCGCGGAGGAAGGTCGAAGTCGGCTCGTCGTCGGCCGCCTGCGGCGGCGCTTCGGTCACACCGATGGGCTCTGCCACGCCACCCTGCCGACGAAGAACGGCCCCAGCCGCTCGAGGTGCAGCGAGGTCTGCCGCGTCTTCCGCATGCGCTGGACGATGATCGAGAGCGGGTGCAGCTCCGGGCCGAGCAGCCCGACCACGAAGTCGTTGTCGAGCTTGTCCAGTCCGTGGCACGCGAGCCGGATGTCATAGCCGAGCCCCGCCTTGCCGAACGCCTGCCCCACGCCGCCGTGCTCCATGAGGATGCGGTTCTGCTCCTGGCGGGAGAGCTGCTCGAACGAGCCCGCGCGCCGCAGCGGGTACCAGATCGCCCAGCGCAGCTCGGGGTCGAGGACACGACGCCGCGGCCGGTCGACGAGCGCCTCCTCGAGATCCTGCTCGTGGCCGATCGCGTACGTGCGGCCGAGCATCGTGTACTCGGCCTTCCGCTCGAGCTCCGAGAACGGCCCGCCCCGAAGGAAGTCGCGGAGCTCGTCGACGAAGGTGTCCGGCGTCTCGCTCAGCGCGACGAGCGCAATGCCGGTCGGGTCGTTCGCGTCCTCGTAGAGCGCGCCCTCGATCCCGGCCCCTTCGAGCGCGGAGACGAGCCGCGCCGTGTCGGTCGCGCCGCCGAACGCCTGCAGCTGCATGAAGAGGCGCCGGTCGAGTGAGGTCGTCTCGCCCTCGGCCGTGCGGCCGTGCTCCAGGACATCGGCGTCGCCTTGCGTCTCCTCGTCGGGTCGGTCGTCGACGCGCGCCTTCACTCCGACGCCGCTCCCTGGAGCCAGCGCGCCGCCTCCTTCGCGTGGTAGGTGACGACGAGATCGGCGCCCGCGCGGCGTATCCCCGTGAGGATCTCGAGCACGGCTGCGCGCTCGTCGAGCCAGCCGTTCGCGGCCGCGGCCTTCGCCATCGCGTACTCGCCGCTCACGTTGTACGCGGCCAGCGGGACGTCCGGGAAGCGCTCGCGCACACGCGTCACGACGTCGAGGTAGCCGAGCGCGGGCTTGACCATGAGCGCGTCCGCGCCCTGCTCCACGTCGAGCGCCGCCTCGAGCAGCGCCTCGCGCGCGTTCGCCGGATCCATCTGGTGCGACTTGCGGTCGCCGAACTGCGGCGCCCCCTCGGCGGCCTCGCGGAACGGCCCGTAGAACGCGGACGCGTACTTGACGGCGTACGAGAGGATCGCGACCCGCTCATGCCCGCTCGAGTCGAGCGCGCTTCGGATCGCGGCGACCATACCGTCGATCATCCCGCTCGGCGCGACGACGTCGGCTCCCGCTTCGGCGTGCGAGACGGCGATGCGCCCGAGGATCTCGAGCGTCTCGTCGTTGAGGACGTAGCCGTCCGCGTCCAGGAGCCCGCAGTGCCCGTGATCGGTGTACTCGCACAGGCACACGTCGGTAACGACGACCAGCTCCGGGCTCGCGTCCTTGAGCGCGCGGATCGCACCCTGGACGACGCCGTCGTCGGCGTAGCTCTCGAGCCCGAGCGCGTCCTTGGACGTCGGGATGCCGAAGAGGAGCACGGCCTTGATGCCGAGCGACCCGAGCTCGTGCGTCTCCGCCGCGAGCGCGTCGACCGAGACCTGGTCGATGCCGGGCATCGACGCGATCGGGCTGCGGACACCGTCTCCCGGCACGACGAAGTACGGCAGGACGAGGTCGTCCGGCCGGAGCTCCGTCTCGCGCACGAGATCGCGCAACGCCTGCGTCCGGCGGAGCCGGCGGGGCCTGCGCGCCCCTGCGTGCAACCGCAGCGCCTCCAGCGTTTCGGTGTGGAACTCGGTCATTTCCCGTCCTCGTCCCCGAAGTGCGTCGTGAGCGCGTGAATGATGCCCTCAGCGGACGCCTCGTCGGCGACGACCTCGACCGGGAGCGCGACTTCGCGTGCGGCGTCGGCAGTCTTCGGCCCGATCGCGACGAGAAGGGTGTTCTGGAGCTCCTTCGCGACACCCGGGAACTTCGCCGCGAGCGCGGCGAGACTGCGTGCGGCCGATCCGCTCGCAAGCACGACCGCGTCCACGCCCTGCTCGAGCTCGGCGGCCTCGATGACGGACGGGTCGAGCGCGACCGTCCGGTAGGCGACGACGGCGTCGACGCTCGCGCCGGCGGCCCGGATCTGGTTGGCGAGCCACGGGATCGGCGATGTCGGCCTGCGGAAGGAGCACACGCTGACCCCCCAAGTCGCCCATACCCTCCACGATCTCGGCAGCCGCGTATTGCTCCGGCACGAACGCGGGCTCGACGCCGAGCGCGCGCACCGCGCCCGCGGTCGCCGGCCCGACCGCCGCGACCTTCGCCCCCGCCAGCCGCCCCGCGAGATGCTCCTGCACCGCCGCGACGCCGTTCGCGCTCGTGAACACGATCCAGTCGTACACGGCGACGTCCGTCAGCACCGAGTCGAGCACGCTCGCGTCGGCGTCCTGCATCGGCTCGATCTGGAGCAGCGGCATGACGAGCGCGTCTGCGCCGAGGTGCTCGAGTTCGTTCGCGAGCGCCTCCGCGTGCTCGCGGGGCCGCGTCAGGACGATCCGCCGGCCGGCCAGCGGCGCGCTAGACACGGATCGCCCCCAGGATCTCGGCCGCGCCGGCCGCGAGCGCCTCGCGCGCGAGCCTCTCTCCGACCTCCTCGAACTCGCCCTCGCCCTCGACGCGGACGACGTCGCGGCCGTCGACCGATGCGACGAGCGCGATCATCCGCACGTCGCGCGGGGAGATCGCGTGCGCGAACGCGGCCACGGGAGCGGTGCAGCCGGCGTCGAGCGTCCGCAGAAAGGCACGCTCCGCGACTCCCTCCGCGTGCGCACCGGGATCGTCGATGTCGCGGAGCAGCGCGATCGTCTCCTCGTCGTCCGCGCGGCACTGGAGCGCCAGCGCACCCTGCCCGGGCGCCGGGATCATCCGCTCGTGATCGAACCACTCGGTCACCTCGTTCTCGCGCTCGAGGCGCCAGATACCCGCTGCAGCAAGTACCACTGCGTCCACCTCCCCCTCGCGAACCTTCCGGAGACGCGTATCGACGTTTCCCCGTATGGAACGGATCTCGAGGTCGTGGCGCATCCCCCGAAGTTGGGCTGCGCGCCGTAGGCTGCTCGTGCCTACTGCCGACCCCGGCGGGAGCTCGTCGAGCGTCTGGCCGTCCCTTGCAATCAGGACGTCGCGCGCGTCGTCGCGGAGGCAGATCGACCCGAGCACGAGCCCGGGCGCGTCCTCGGTCGGCACGTCCTTCAGCGAGTGGACGGCGATGTCGATCGCGCCCGCGCGGACCGCTCGCTCGAGATCTCCGGTGAACAACCCCTTGCCTCCGATCTCGGGCAGCGGCGCGCCTGACTCCTGCGTCCGGTCGCCTTCTGTCGAGATCGGGACGATCTCGCACTCGACGTCGGGCCACGCCATGCCGAGGAGCTCGATCGCGCGCTCGGCCTGATTGATCGCAAGCGGCGACTTGCGCGACCCGAAGCTGACCGCCAGGCGAGGCGGTCGCTCGCTCACGAGTCGCGTGGGGCGGTCAGACCGAAGAGCTCGCGGATCGCGGCGGCGACGTCGTCGACGTCCCCGTCGCCGGCCCGCGCGCGCAGGCGCACCGTGGGCTCGTGCAGGAGCTTCTTCACGAGCGCCCGCGAGAGATGCTCGATGCGGTCGGCGGTCTCCGGGTCGACCTCGCCGAGGTCGCGCAGCGTGCGCTCGACCTCGAGCTCGCGGATCGACTCGGCCTGGCGTCGCAGCTCGGCGACGAGCGGCTCGACCTCCAGCTCGCGGTAGCGCCGGCCGAACGACTCGACCTCCTCGGCGACGACTTCCTCGACCTTCGGCACCTCGCGCAGCCGCGACGCAATCGCGACGTCGAGCCCGGCTCGCAGGTCGTCGACGTCGAAGAGCCGCACGCCGGGAACCTCGCCCGCGCTCCGCTCGACGTCGGCGGGCACCGCGAGGTCGACGAGGACGAGCGGACGGTCCTCGCGCCCGGCCATCGCTGCGGCGACCGTCTCGGCGGTGACGACCGGCGTCTCCGAGCTCGTCGCCGTCACGGCGAGGTCGGCCCACGCGAGCGCAGCGCCGAGCTCGTCGAGCCCGTGGGTCCGGGCGCCGAACGGCGCCGCCGCCTCGATCGCGCGGTCGAGCGTCCTGTTCGCGACCGCGGTCTGCGAGATGCCGCGTCCGGTCGCGGACTTGAGCGTCTGGAGCGCGATCCGACCCGCGCCGACGACCAGCGCGCGCTTCTCACGGAGGTCTCCGAGGGCGCCCTCGGCGAGCGCCATCGCCATCGAGCTCGCGGTCGCCGCGTTCGCGCCGATCGCGGTCTCGTGCCGCGCCCGCCTCCCGGAAGTGATCGCAGTGCGGAAGAGCAGCGAGAGCACCGGCCCGGTCGTTCCCGCGTCGCGCCCCTCGTCGAACGCGGTCCCGACCTGACCGAGGATCTCGGCCTCCCCGAGGACGAGCGAGTCGAGCCCCGCCGCGACGCGGCACAGGTGGCGCGCGACGTCCTCGCCGGCGTGGACGTACAGGTGGTCGACGAGCAGGTCGCGCTCGACCTCGTGGCCGTGCGCGAGCACGTCGATCAGCTCCTCGCGAGCCTCCTCGACCCCGTCGACGAGGTACGCGTAGAGCTCGACGCGGTAGCACGTCGAGAGCACCGCATGCTCCTCGACGGCGGGACAGTGCCCCGCGCCCGGCCCGAGCGTGCTCAGCCGCTCGCGCAGCTCGACGGGCGCGGTGCGGTGGCTCAGGCCGAGGCAGACGAGGCGGTCCACGTCGCGGGACACTCTACTCGGGTCTCGCGCGAGTCCGGACCGGAAGCCGACCCTACGGCGGACGCGAGCGCTAGGCACCTCGAACCACAAGTTACAACTTGTAACTAAGTCGCTCGCGCCCCGAGCTCGCGGGTTTATTGCTGGAGAGAGGGCTGGCCCGGCAGTGGGCGAGCGCCAGAGAAGGGCAAGTTACAACTTGTAACTAGGAGCCTTTCGTTCGCCTTCCGTGAGCGGGGCGTGAGCGCTGCAACTCGTCGACAATGCGCGGGTGCGAGCGCTCGACGATGCGCAAGATCGGGATCCGCTCGCGCGGATCCCGATCGCGCGAAAGGCTCTGGGGATCGACGTCGGGGGGACGTTCACCGACGCGGTTCTCGTGGCAGACGGGCGCGTGACGACGGCGAAGGTGCCGACGCAGGCGCGGCAGGAGGAGTCCGTGCTCGCCGCCGCCGCAGCCGTTGGTGCGAACGAGGTCGAACGCTTCACGCACGGGACGACGATCGCCACGAACGCGCTCCTCGAGCGCCGCGGGGCGCGGACCGCGCTCGTCGCGACAGCGGGCTTCGAGCACGTCCTGCACCTGCGGCGGCAGACGCGCGCGCACCTCTACCGGCCGTGCGCGCGGCATCCCGAGCCGCTCGTGCCGCTCGAGCGCTGCGTCGGTGTCGAGGGGCGTATCGGGCGCGACGGCGAGCTCGTTCCGCTCGACCTCGACACGCTGCGCCGAGCTCGATGCCGACGCGATCGCGGTGTGCCTGCTCTTCTCCTTCCGCGACGACTCGCACGAGCGCGCGGTCGCGGCCGAGCTGCGACGGCGATATCCCGACGCGCACATCGTCGCCTCGCACGAGGTCGCGCCCGAGTTCCGCGAGTACGAGCGCGCATCGACGACGGTGATAGACGCGTATCTAGGCCCGGTGGTCTCGAAGTACCTCCTCGGCTTGTCGGCGGCTTGTCGCCGACAAGCCTTGCGCGAACCGCTCGTCATGCGCTCGTCGGGCGGTCTCGCCACGCTGGAGGAGGCGTCCGAGCATGCCGCGTTCGCGCTGCTCTCGGGCCCGGCGGCGGGCGTCGTCGGGGCGGCGCGGATCGCCGAGCTCAGCGGCTACCCGAACGCGCTCGCCTTCGACATGGGCGGCACCTCGACGGACGTTTGCGCGATCGTCGAGGGCGAGGCGCGGCGCGAGCACGAGCGCGAGGTCGGCGGGCTCCCGGTGCGGCTGCCGACGCTCGCCGTGCACACCGTCGGCGCGGGCGGAGGCTCGATCGTCTGGCGCGACGAGGGCGGCGCGCTGCGCGTCGGCCCGGAGAGCGCCGGCGCCGAGCCCGGCCCCGCCTGCTACGGACGCGGCGGAACGCGGCCCACGGTCACGGACGCGAACCTCCTCGTCGGGCGGCTCCCTGCCCGACTCCCAGGCGGAATCGAGCTCGACGCCGCCGCCGCGCGACGCGCGCTCGGCGAGCTCGATCCGGAAGCCGTGATCGCGATCGTCGACGCGGAGATGACACGCGCGCTCCGCGTCGTCTCCGTCGAGCAAGGCCTCGACCCGCGCGACTTCGCGCTCGTCGCGTTCGGCGGCGCCGGGCCGCTCCACGCCTGTGCGCTCGCCGACGAGCTCGGGATGGAGACCGTGCTCGTGCCTGCGGCTGCGGGCGTCCTCTCCGCGCTCGGCCTCGTCGCGGCGGACGAGCGGCGGGACACGGTGCGCTCGTACGTCGTCCCGCTCGCCGAAGCGGGCGAGCTTCCGGACGAAGGCGAGGCCGACCTGCGCTACGCGGGCCAGTCGTTCGAGCTGACGGTCCCGCTCGGAGATCGGCTCGCGGAGCGGTTCCACGCCGCGCACGAGGAGCGCTACGGCTACGCCGATCCCGAGCGCCCGCTCGAGCTCGTGGCCGTGCGCACTGCGGAGATCAGAGCCGCGCCGCCGGTCGAGATCGCAGGCCCGGCCGTCGAGGCTCGCGGGCCGCAAGTGCTCGAGCTGGAGGGTGCGACGGTCTGGGTTCCGCAGGGCTGGTCGGGCGCGACCGACCTCCACGGCACGCTCGTCCTCCGGAGACACTCATGAGCGCGTTCCCGGTCGAGCTCCAGGTCATCGCGAGCGGCCTGCGCGCGATCGCGGAGGAGATGGGCGCGGTCCTTGTCCGCTCCGCGTTCTCGGCGAACATCAAGGAGCGCCGCGACTGCTCGACCGCGCTCTTCGACGAGAACGGCCGGATGGTCACCCAGGCCGAGCACATCCCGGTCCACCTCGGTGCGATGCCCGAAGCCGTCGCAGCGGTACGCGAGCGCGATCCCGCCCCCGGCGAGCCGTGGATCCTCAACGACCCCTACACGGGCGGAACGCATCTCCCCGATCTCACGATCGTGACCCGCACGGCTCTCGGCTTCGCCGTCACCCGCGCGCACCACGCCGACGTCGGCGGGACGGAGCCCGGCAGCCTCCCCTCCGGCTCGATCACGCTCGCCGAAGAGGGCGTCGTCATCCCGCCGACCCGGCTGGACGAGGCAACGCTCGACGATCTCGTCTCGCGCATGCGGAACGCCGACGAGCGTCGCGGCGACCTGCGCGCTCAGCTCGCCGCGCACCGCCTCGCGGAGCGGCGAGTGGAGGAGCTCTGCGCGCGACGAGGCCGCGAGCAGGTCGCCGCCGCGATGGACGAGCTGCTCGCGTATTCGGAGCGCGTCGTCCGCGCCGCGCTCGCCGAGCTCCCCGACGGCCGCTACGAAGGCGCCGACGCGCTCGAGACGCCCGACGGCCCGCTCGAGATCCGCGCCCGCGCGACGATCTCGGGCGACGCGATCGAGATCGACTTCGACGGCACCGCGCCGCAGCACGCGGGCAACCTCAACTGCCCGCTCGCAGTCACGCGCTCGGCCTGCTTCTACGTCGTCCGCTGCCTCACCGCGCCCGACCTCCCCGCATCCGGAGGCGCGTTCGAGCCGGTCACGGTGACCGCGCCGGAGGGATGCCTCGTCAACGCCCGCGCTCCCGCCGCCGTTGCCGCCGGCAACACCGAGACCTCGAGCCGGATCACGGACGTCGTCTTCGCCGCGCTCTCGCACGCCGTTCCCGTCCCGGCGCAGGGACAGGGGACGATGAACAACGTCGTCTTCGGGAACGAGCGCTTCACGTACTACGAGACGCTCGCGGGCGGGCAGGGCGCGTGCCCGGACGCCGACGGCCCGTCCGCCGTCCACGTCGCGATGTCGAACACCCTGAACACGCCGGTCGAGGCGCTCGAGCTCTCCTACCCGCTGCGCGTCGAGCGCTACGAGCTGCGAACGGGCTCGGGTGGAGACGGCCGCTTCCGCGGCGGCGACGGCGTCGTCCGCGAGTACCGCGCGCTCGAGCGTTGCCGGCTGTCTCTGCTGACCCAGCGACGCGAGCGAGCGCCCCGCGGCGCCGAAGGCGGCGGGGACGGCCGCCCCGGACGCAACCTCCTGAACGGTGTCGAGCTCCCCGCCTTCGCGACCGTCGACCTCGAGCCCGGCGACCTGCTCCGCATCGAGACGCCTGGCGGAGGTGGCTACGGCACCGGCGGGATCCGGTAGAGGATGAACCGCGCGTCGCGGTACTGCTCCTGCAGCCCGCGCACCTCCTGGCGCATGCGCAAGCGGTCGACGACGAGGAAGTCCGCGCCGTAGCTCCGAGGGATGGCGAGGTCGGCCGTGCGGATGAAGCGACGCGCATCGTCGGCCCGCTCGAGCGGCCGGTTCTTCTCCGTCGACGCCACATGCCCCGGCGGGGCGACGGCGATGTACACGGGCGCGTAGGCGGCGATGCGGTAGCTCGTCTCCTGGTCGGAGTAGACGACCGCGCCCGATCGGCACTCGCGCGCGCACGGCATCGACGATGCCTTGCGAGAGCGGCTCGCCGGCGGCGCCGGCTGCGGATCCCACTTCGCGAGCCCGACCACGACGACCGGTGCGAGGAAGAGCGCCGCGGCGATCGCGGCCGTGTCCTCGAGCGCGTCGCGGCGGCGCCACGCGAAGCCGATGAGGAGGGCGACGACCGCCCCGGCGACTGCGACCCAGACGACCCACGCCGGCCCCGGATCGTCGAAGGCGTAGTCGAAGTCGCCCGGGTAGCGCCACTGGAGGACCGCTCCCGCGATCAGCGCGATCGGCGGCAGCCACGGCCAGAGCATCCGCGAGAGCACCCCGAGCCCGCCCGCGAAGGCGAACGCGAACGGCAGGAACCCTGCCGCGCGCCTCGCCTGCGAGATCGAGACGACGTCCGAGAGGGTCGTGAAGAGCAGCGGGATGAGCATGGTCGCGAAGACCGCCAGCGACCCGCCGACGACGAAGGCGGCCCAGCGCCTGCTCGACGCGAAGCCGGCGAGCACGATGAGCAGCAGCGCCGCGACCGCAACCGGCCCGCTCCGTGTGAAGACCTCGGCGGCGAGGCTGTAGCTCGTGTCCGAGCGGACGTCGAGCTGTCCCGGGTACTGCGCGATCGCCCGCCGCACCTCGTCCACGTCCGGCGAGACCGAGACCGTGTCCGCCGCGATCGGGATGAGCCAGAGCATGAAGAGCGTGGCCGGCACCACGAGCGCGGAGAGCGCCGCGAGCCCGGGCCGCAGGTCCTTCCTCGTCCAGAGCACGCGCACCGCGAGGAAGCCGACGAACGGGATCCAGAGGAAGATCGCGTAGGTCGGGTGGACGACCGCCAGCGCGAAGGACGCCGCCGCGGCCGAGGCGTACGTGACGAACGAGTGCGTCCGGATCGCCGCCAGCGCGAGCGCGAGCGCGGCAGGTACGAGCAGCTGCCGTGACGAGGTCGCGGGCAGCGAGAGCACGGTGTACGCGCCTCCGCCGCCTGGCGCGAAGCAGGTGATCGCGACCTGCGCGCCCGCGACGGCTCCCGCTGCCCACGTCCGCTGGAAGAGCGCCCAGCCCGCCTCGTATGCGAGGAGGACGGCGAGCGGCGCGAGGATCGACGGCAGGTGGAGGACGACCTCCTCCGGGTCCGCGCCCGACAGCGTCGCGATGAGCCCGAGGAAGCCGTGCCAGAGCGGGAACGCGTAGCCGGGATGGAGGCTCGCGTCGGTGAACTCGCCGACCGCGCCGAGCGAGAGCTCGTCGAGCTCCATGAGCTTCCGCACGCGCGCGAGGTGGAAGAGGCCGTCGCCCTGGACCGTTCCGGCCACGCTCCAGAGCAGGATCCCCACCGCCGGCGCCGCCGAGCAGCGCGAACCAGCGCCCGGGAATCGGCTTCTCGGTGCGGATCCTGCGGACGAAGTCGACGCAGAGCGCCGCGATGCGCCGCGACCGCGAGCAGCGAGAGCGTGAGAGTGAGAGTCGAGCGCAGGAGGAAGGTGACCCCGAGCGCGCCGAAGAGGAGCGCGAAGCGCCCACGACAGGCTCGCGGCCGCGGTCCGCACGCCGAGCGCCCGCGCGAGCGCCCAGCCGGGAGCGAGCACGAGCCCGGTCGCGAGCCCGAGCCGCAGGTAGAGCCCGATGTTGCTCATGACTGCTCGAGGAGCTCGGCCACGCTGCCCGAGCCGAGCCAGCGCGCGGCGTCGCTGTAGGTCCGCCCGCGCTCGCCGCGAAAGACGACGCCCGCGCAGCATGAGGGCGGCGCGGAGCAGGCGGCGCGCGCGCTCCGCGGCCGGGTCGCCCCGGTGCTTGGCGAGGAAGCGGAGGTGGCCGCGGAGGTTCTCGCGGAAGAGCCGGCCGCCGTGCGAGGCGCCGCGCACGTGCACGCACTCGGCGCCCGGATGGAACACGACCTCCCAACCGGCCTCGCGGAAGCGGTAGCACCAGTCGGTCTCCTCGCTGAAGAGGAAGAAGTCCTCGTCGGCCGGGCCGACCTCGGCGATCGCCTCCCGCCGGACGAGCATGCAGGCGCCCATCACGAACTCGACCGCCCGCACCTCGTCGTGGTCGAACCCGCCCGCGTAGAACGAATTGAGCAACGACGAGCGCGGCGCGAGCTTCCGCAGGAACAGGTACTCGGTCGCGAGCCGCCAGGTCGTCGGGAAGCCACGGACCGAACGCTGCAGGCTCCCGTCCGGGTTCGAGAGCCGGGGCCCGACGACCGCTGCACGCGGCCGCGCGTCCGCGAGCTCGACGAGGCGGTCGAGCGAGCCGTCGACGAGCCAGGCGTCCGCGTTGAGGAGGAGCGCGTAGCGGCTGTCAGCCGCCTCGCGAGCCCGCGATTCCAACCGGCGGCGAGCCCGCGGTTCTCGGCCTCGACCAGCGTCACCTCGGGAAACCGCTCGCGGACGAACGCGGGCGTCCCGTCGCTCGAGCCGTTGTCGACCACGACCGTCGGGACTCCGCGCACGCTCTCCAGGCTCTGCTCGATCCAGGGCAGCGCGTCGTAGGTCACGACGACGACCGCGACGTCAGCCATGCTCGATGCGCGGCCGGCCGCCGCCGCGAACGCCTTCCCAGGCGAGCACCGCCGCGCCGGGGAGCGCCATCGCGAGCGTCACGAGGAAGAACAGAAAGCCCGCCGCGAACGCCTGCTCCGCGCTCACGCCCAGGCTGCCGAGGAAGCTGACGAAGAACGCCTCGCGCACCGCGATCCCGTTCAGCGTGAAGGGCACGAGCATGACGAGGAAGAGCAGCGGCCCCATGACGTAGTACGCGAGAACGCCGAGCTCGATGCCGACCGCCTTCGCGGCGGCCCAGATCGCGAGTACCCGAACGGCCTGCACGGCGAGGCTCAGCGCGCCGACTCCGAGCAGCAGGCGCGGCCGGCCGCGGTAGTGGTGGACGCTCTCGTAGAAGCCGCGCAGCGGGCGGTCGATTCGCGCGCGCCGGAGCAGCGGCTCGGCGCGGCGGAGGAGCGGGCGGGCCGAGCGCGCGAAGAAGAGGTACGCCGCGAGCAGCGTCCCGAAGACGAAGATCCCCTCGATCCAGACGTACGCGCTGACGTCGTAGCGCCCGATCGCGAGCACGAAGGCGATCGCGCCGAGCAGGACGGTCGCCGCGCCGCCGAGGCCGCGCTCGAGCACGACTGTGCCCGTGATCGCACTCGCTCTCCCGGGGTGGCGGCGGGTCGTCTCGACGATGCGAACGGCGTCGCCGCCGAGCGAGGTCGGGAGCACCTGGCCCGCGCTGTACGCGACGAAGTACGCGCGCGTCAGCCAGCCGAGGCGGTCGTGCATGCCGTGGGCGCGAAGGAGGTGGTCCCAGCGCGCGGCGAGGATCGGGAACCGTGAGCACCATGATCGCGACCGAGAGCGCGAACCACGCGAGCTCGGTGTCCGCGAGGACGTCGAGCGCGGTCGAGAGCTCGATCTTCCAGGCGAGGTACGCGACGGCCGCAGCCGTCAGGACGATCGTGCCCGCGATGCGGATGCTCCGGCTCACCCGCCGGCCTCCGCGTGCCCGAGCACGTCGAGCGTCAGCAGCTCGAACGCGACGTTCGCGGCCGCGACAGCCGTCGGCTGGCCGGGCCCGTCGTAGGGCGGGCTCACCTCGACGACGTCGTAGCCCGCGAACCGGAGCCCGCGAAGCGCGCGCAGGTAGCCGAGCGCCTCGCGCGTGCTCAGCCCTCCCGCCTCGGGCGTCCCCGTCCCCGGCGCGAACGCCGGGTCGAGCACGTCGACGTCGAAGGAGAGGAAGAGCGGCCCGTCGCCGACTCGCGCACGCACGCGCGCCGCGTACGCCTCGGGCGTCAGCGCGACGAGCTCGTCGCACGGATCGACCTCGAACCCGAGCGCGCCGGCATGCCCGGCGTCCTCCGGCCCGTAGACGCCGCCGCGCATCCCGGCGAGGAACGAGCGCGACGGGTCGACGAGCCCTTCCTCGAGCGCGCGCCTGAAGGGCGAGCCGTGGTAGTAGCGCTCGCCGACGTAGACGATCCCAGACGTCCGCGTGCGCGTCGAGCAGGACGACGCCGAGCGGCCCGTGGACGGCGGCGAGCGCGCGGAGCTCGCCGAGCACGACGAGGTGGTCGCCGCCGATGCAGAGCGTCCGCGTCCCCGCGCGGGCGATCGGCTCGAGGTGCTCCGCGATCCGCGCGACGGTCTTCTCCGCGCTCCCGGGCGTGACCGGGACGTCGCCGAGGTCGGCGACCGACAGCGCGCCGAAGACCTGTGCCTGCTGCGCGGGGTTGTACGGGCGAAGCGCGATCGAGGCCGAGCGCACCGCCTCCGGCCCGAAGCGGGCGCCCGGGCGGTTCGTGGTCCCGGCGTCGAACGGGATCCCGAGGACGGCGACGTCGACTCCGTCCGGGCCTTCCGCGACCGGGCAGCGCGCGAACGTCCTCACCCCCGCGTAGCGGGGCGTGGTCAGCGCGTCAGGCGGCTGATAGCGGGGGCTTTCGGTCGCCACCGCGCGACCGTACCAGCGGTGACGGAGCCCCATCGGGAGCGTCCGGGGCCAGGCCTGCTTGTGCGCAAGACCGGAATCCCCGAGTGGGGATTCCGGTCGCGCGGAAGAGCAAAGGACCTAAAGCGCGGCCGCGTCGCGGCCGCGGACGCTCCCTTGGAGGACTAGCTGCGCGGCTCGGCTCGAGCCCAGCGCTCCCGGCGCTGCTCGCCTTCGACGTCCAACGCGCGGCAGCCACTCGAGCCAGCGCGGGAGGTACCAGTTCCAGTCGCCGAGGAGCTTCATCGCGCTCGGCAGCACGACCGAGCGGATGATCGTCGCGTCGATCAGGAGCGCGACCGCGACGCCGAAGCCCATCTGCTGGAACATGATCAGGTCGCCGCGCGCGAAGCCGGAGAAGACGGCGACGATGATCAGCGCCGCGCCGGTGATGATCCGCGCGGTCGAGCCGACGCCGAAGATCACCGCGTCCGCCGTGTCGCGCGTCTCGTCGTAGCGCTCGCGGATCCGGCTCGAGCAGGAACACCTGGTAGTCCATCGAGAGCCCGAAGAGCACCGAGAACAGGAAGAGCGGCACCCAGGCCTCGATCCGGTCCGCGTCCTGGAACCCGAGCAGATCGGCGCCGACGCCGTGCTGGAACACGAGCACGAGCAGCCCGTACGCCGCCGCGACCGAGAGCAGGTTCAGCCCGACCGCGGTCGCGGCGATGACGACCGAGCGGAAGACGACGGTGAGGAACAGGAACGTCAGCAGGAGCACGAGCGCGATGACGATCGGCGCCGGGTCGATCACCGAGTCGAAGTAGTCGATGTTCTCCGACGACGTGCCGCCGACGAGCACCTCCGCGTCCGTTCCCTCGAAGGCCTGCGGAACCGTCTCGCTGCGGAGCTCGCGCACGGCGTCGATCGTCGCCGGGACGGACGGATCGCCCGCGACCGGCACGCTACAGCACCGCGACGTCGCCGCCGGCTGCCCGCCGGATCTCGCCGTCTCCGAACCGCGCGTCCGCGGCGAGCGTCGAGCGCAGCTCCTCGAGCGCGCGCGTGACGTCCTCGCCTGACGCGCCCTCGGTGACGACGATCTCGGCCGGATCCGCGGTCGTCCCCGGGAAGTCGCGCTCGAGCGCGAGGAAGCCCTGCTTGGAGACGAAGCGGTCGGGCAGGTTGGATACGCCGCCCGTGCCGATGTTGATCCCGAGGATCGGCACCGCAAGCGAGGAGGAGCGCGCCGACCGAGAGCGCGAGGCTGAGCGCCGGGCGCCTCAGCACGCTGCGCACGATCGCGCCCCAGAAGCGCCCTTCCGAGTTCGCCGACTCGAGGATGCGCCGGCCGATGAACGGGATCCGCAGCGCGTTGACCTTGTCGCCGAGCAGGCCGAGCGCCGCCGGGAGCAGCGTGAGCGCCGCGATGACCGAGACGATGCCGACGAGGATCGCCCCCACCGCGAGGCTCCGCATGATCGAGCTCGGGACGATGAGCATCCCGAGCATCGCGACGACGAAGACCGTCCCGCTGAAGAGGACGGCGCGGCTCGCCGTCAGCCCGGACGCCGTGATCGCGTCGAACTGCTCGCGGCCACGCGCGCGCTCCTCGCGGTAGCGGGAGACGACGAAGAGCGAGTAGTCGATCCCGAGCGCGAGGCCCATCCCCGTGAGCATGTTGATGACGAAGACCGAGAGCTCGAACGGCTGCGCCACGAGCGCCGTCAGCCCGAGCGCGACGACGATCGAGACCATCGCCATGAGCAGCGGCACGAGCCCGGCGACGACGGCGCCGAAGACGAGCAGCAGGATGATCAGCGCCGCGGGCAGCCCGAACCGGAGCTCGCCGTTCTCGAGGTCCTCCTGGGAGAGCAGGTTGAAGTCGTGGTCGAGCGTCTCGTCGCCGGTCACTGCGACCGCGAAAGCGGCGTCCTCGTCGGCCCGCTCGACGGCTTCGACCACCGCCTCGGTCTCGTCCTCGTCGACGATCGCCGATCGGGATGATGATCGCGTGCCGGTCCTCGGAGACGAGCGCGGGGCTCGGCTCGTCGAAGTAGGTCTGCGCCTGCCCGAGCGACGTCGGTGTCGCTCCCCCCGACGAGCCCGCGGACGAAGCTCTCGAACTGCGGAGAGTCGACGGTGTGCTCGTCGGAGCGCACGACGACGATGTCGGTGACCGTCGTGCCCGGGTCGGGCGGGAAGGCCTGATCCAGGACGTCGCGCGCCTGGAACGCTTCAGGGTTGTTCGTCGGCTCGCCTTCGGTCGTGAGGCTGCCGCCGAGGAGCGTCACGATCGCGACGACGGCGAGGACCATTACGGCGATCCAGGCGCCGATCGTCCTCCACGGATGTCTGGCGCTCGCGGTCGCGAGCGCGCCGGTCGAAAGCTTCATGTCCCCTCCTTCGTGACCTGCCGAGCGTTGCCGAGCGGTACGCGCGGCCGCAACGGATTCGTTCCGTGACGAAACGCCGAGAACATCAGGCAGCCTCCGCCTGTGCGACGAGCTCGGGCTCATGCGCCTCGGCCCCGACCTCGGCCGGACGGCGCCGCCGCGGGATGAGGAGCGAGATGAGCGCTCCTGCCCCGACCACCACCGCGCCGACCCAGAGCGCCGGCACGAGACCGTCGCTGAACGTCTCCGGCGTGTCGTAGCCGCCCTGGTTGGCGAAGATCGACGCGAGCACTGCGACGCCGAGAACCCCGCCGACCTCGCGGATCGCGTTGTTCGTGCCGGAGGCCTTGCCCTCCTCGACGGGGCGAACCGCCGAGAGCACGACGTTCGCGACCGGCGCGAAGAACATCGCCATCCCGACGCCGGAGAGGATGAACGGCAGCACGAGCGACGAGTAATCGACGGTCGCGGTCGAGACGGCTGCGATCCACGCGAGCCCGACCGCCTGCAGCCCGAGGCCGGCGGCCATCAGCGGCCGGCCGCCGATGCGATCCGACAGCGCGCCCGCGATCGGCGCGACGAACATCGGCATGATCGTCCACGGCAGCACGCGCAGACCCGACTCGAGCGGCGAGTAGCCCTGGGCGGTCTGGAAGAACTGCGTCAGCAGGAAGATCGAGCCGAACATCCCGAAGTACATGAAGAGCGAGGCGCCGTTCGCCGCCGCGAACGCACGGTCGCGGAAGAAGCGCATCGGCAGCATCGGCTGCGCGGCCCGGCTCTCCCAGGCGACGAACGCGACGAGCGCGAGCGCGCCGGCAGCGAGCGAGCCGACGATGCCGGGGCTCGTCCAGCCGTCGCCGTTGCCGTGGATGAGGCCCCAGACGATCCCGAGCATCCCGACGCTGGCGAGGCCGAGCCCAGGGAGGTCGAGCGCGCGGTCGGGGCCGGTCGACTCGCGCAGCTGGGTCGCCAGCGGGAGCAGGACCAGACCCACGGGCACGTTCAGCCAGAAGATCCACTGCCAGGAGATGCCGTCGACGACCGCGCCGCCGACGAGCGGGCCCATTGCGACAGCAAGACCGGCTATCCCCGACCACGCGCCGAGCGCGACGCCGCGGCGCTCGCGCGAGACGGCGGCGCTGAGCAGCGTCAGCGTCAGCGGCGTCACGATCGCCGCGCCGAAGCCCTGGACTGCGCGAGCCGCGATCAGCCAGTCGGCCGAAGGCGCGAGGGCAGCAGCCGCGGAGGCAGCAGTGAAGATCCCGACGCCGAGCATGAACATGCGCTTGCGCCCGAAGCGGTCGCCGAGCGCGGCGCCGGTCAGCAGGAAGACCGCGAACGTCAGCGTGTACGCGTTGACGGTCCACTCGAGCTGCTCGAGGCTCGCACCGAGATCGACTCGGATCACGGGGATCGCCGTCGACACCACGAGGTTGTCCAGCACGACCATGAAGAGCGCGATGGACGTCACGGCGAACGTCCAGAGCGTGCGCGTTCCGGCTTTCATCTCCGATCCTCCCGTGTTTCCATCCTGCTCAGGTGTAGTGACTGATCACTCATGAAACGGTGAAAAAAGAGAGGGCTAGTCCGTCTTCCCGCAGCCCTCGGCAAGCCTGGTGACCCAGGCGTGGCGCGTGTCCCCGCCGAGGGGGTAGTCCATCGCGACGAGGACGTTCAAGAGCATCCCGGTGGCGAAGAACATGGCGACCTTCTCGCGGTCGGCCCCCGACACGGTCTCGACGTAGTCGACGAGACGCCCGTAGCCGCGGGCGGTCGACTCGCGTACGGCCTCGTCGTTCACGGACGCCGCGTACGCCTGGAGCTGGCCCTGGAGCATCGTGCGATCGTCGGCCAGCAAACCTCTGTAGGCGTCGCCGATCGCTCGCAGGGCCTCCTCGCCTGACTTCCCGGAGGCCGCCTCGCGGAACGTCTCGAGCGTCTCGGCGAAGCACGCATCGTTGACGGCGAGGAAGAGCTCCTTCTTGGAGCCGAAGAGTCTGAAGAGATACGGCTGCGAGATGCCGGCCCGCCGCGCGATCGCGTCGGTCGAAGCGCCGTGGAGGCCGTGCTGCCCGAACTCGTACCGGGCGGCCTGGAGAACCGCCGCCCGCCGAACCTCAGCTGTCTGTCTCGTCGTCGTCGCCATCAAGGTAGTGAGTATTCACTCACAAGTGTCCTCTTGTCAAGTCTTTCCGTTCAAACGAAGCGCGCAAGTGCCGCGACCACCCGGTCGACCTCCTCCTCGGTCGTTGTCGTCGCGAAGGGCAGCGCGAGCGCACGCTCGAAGGCGCTATCGGCGCCCGGGAACGGGCCCTGCGAGCTGTACGGCGCGAGGCGATGGAGTGCCCAGGTCCCGATCTGCGCCTCGATCCCTTCCGCGCGCAGCCCCGCGAGCGCTTCGTCGCGGCGGTCGAGCTGGATGACGTACGCCTGCCAGCCGTGGCGGTCGCCCTCGGCCGCGGCCGGTGTCGTGACGAGGTCGCGCAGCCGCTCCGTGTACCAGCCCGCGACGCGCTCGCGCGCGGCCAGAAGCTCCTCGAGCCGCGCGACCTGCGGAATTCCCACCGCGCAGAGGATGTCCGGGAGCCGGTAGTTGAAGCCGGGAGCGGGCATGTCCCCGATCGTCTCCCAGCCGTGGTTCCGCAGCCGGCGAACAGCGCCGTCCAGCTCGGCGTCGTCGGTCGTCACCGCGCCCCCGTCCCCGGTGGTCACGATCTTGCGCGGGTGGAACGAGAGGCAGGCGGCGACTCCGAGTGAGCCGCACGGCGTGTCGCGGTAGCGGGCGCCGAGTGCTCCCGCCGCGTCCTCGAGCAGCGGGATCTCCTGGGGCACCGCGGTCTGGAGCGCCTCCCACCCGACGGGGCGGCCGAAGAGGTGAACCGCCATCACGGCGCGCGTGCGCGGAGTCAACGCCGCGGCGACGGCGGCAACATCGACGTTGAACGTATCCGGGTCGATGTCCACGAGCACTGCGCGCGCTCCGGCGAGCTCGACGACGTTGGCGGTCGCGGGAAACGTGTACGCGGGGACGATGACCTCGTCGCCGGGCCCGATGCCGAGCGCGAGGATCGCGAGGTGCAGCGCCGCCGTCCCCGACGAGACCACGGCTGCGTGAGCTGTGCCCACGGCCCCGGCGAGCGCGGCCTCGAAGCCGGCCACCTTGGGCCCCGTCGTGAGCTGCCCGCTCTCGAGCACCTCGGCGACCGCGCGAAGCTCCTCCTCTCCGACGTCGGGACGGGCGAGCCGTATGGCGCGCGCCCCTGGCCGGCTGCCGCTCACGCCGGGCGGAGCCCGGCTCCGCGGCCGCCGGCCAGGAACGCGCGAAGCTCGTTCACGCGGTCGGAGCTCCGAGCTTCTCGCGGTACCAGGCGATCGTGCGCTCGAGCCCCTCGTCGAGGTCGACCTTCGCCTCGAACCCGAGCAGGGTCCGCGCCTTCTCGACGTTCGGGATCCGCAGCTCGACGTCGGTGTAGTGGAGCGGCTGGAAGGCGATCTCGCCGGGGCAGCCGGTGAGGCGCTTCACGCGCTGCGCGAGGTCGTGGATAGTGACCGCCGAGCGCGCGTTCCCGATGTTGAAGCTCTCGCCGACCGCGCTCGGATGCTCGAGCGCGAGCAGCGCGCCCTCGACCATGTCGTCGACGTAGCACCAGGCACGAATCTGCGAGCCGTCGCCATGGATCGTCAGGTCGCCTCCGGCGAGAGCCGCCTCGATGAACGCGCGGATCGCCCCGCCTCCGATCTGGCCCGGCCCGTAGACGTTGAACGGGCGGACCGAGGTCGTGGGCAGCTCGAGCTCGGCGTAGTACGCGTGCGCCATGTGCTCACCGGCGAGCTTCGAGACGGCGTACGTCCAGCGCGCCTCGCCGACGGAGCCGATGGTCGTCACGTGCGCCTCCTGGACGTTGAACGCGTGCTGACCGAAGACCTCGCTCGTCGAGAAGTCGACGAGGCGCTCGAGTGTCTTGCTGGTCGCCAGTGCGGCCTCGAGGACGTTGTAGGTCCCGATCGTGTTCACTCGCATCGTCCGTACCGGGCTCTCGCGAACCGTGTCGACGCCGGCAATTCCGGCGCAGTGGACGACGTGCGTCGCGCCTGCGATCAGCTCCGTCATTCGCCCGGAATCGAGCACGTCCGCCTGCACGAACGTGAAGTTCGGATGCTCCTCGAGCGGCGTGCCGCCGAGCGCGTCGCGGTGGAGGTTGTCGAGCGCGACGATCTCGTTCGCGTCCGCGAGCCGGCGCGCGAGCGTCGTGCCGATGAACCCGGCGCCGCCGGTGATGACGACTCTCTTCCCGCTCAGAGACACGCGGGCGAGTCTAGTGACGACCGCTCGCAGGCGACTGAAGGGACATGTCCCCAAGCGATCGTCGCTGCACGTACCGCCAAAGGGTCAGACCCTGGACATGTCCCGCGCGGCCCCACTCGATCTCACTTGCGGTGCAAGGCAAATGCTTGCTACCTTGCTATGCATGGCAATCGGTGAGGGCCGCCGTTCGCAGTTGCTTCGCGGAGTGCTCGATCTCTGCCTGCTGGCGGTGATCGAGGAAGAGCCCGCGTACGGCTACGAGATGACGAAGCGGCTCCGCGCCCGCGGCCTGTCGATCGTCGGCGAGGGCTCGATCTACCCCCTCCTCGGACGCCTGGAGCGCGAGGGACTGGTGGAGACATATCGCGCGGCCAGCAACGGTGGGCCTCCGCGCAAGTACTACCGGCCTTCCAGCGAAGGACGGCGCGCACTCGCGGCTGGTGTCGCCGAGTGGAGAGCCGCACGGGACGCACTCGATGCCGTGCTCGGTCCCGTCGCAGCGGGGGTGGCCGCATGACCGAGTTCGTCGATGAATGCCGCCGCGAGTGGAGGCGACTCGGCGTCCCGGACGCGGTCGCCGCGGAGATGGCGGCCGACCTCGAAGCCGATCTCGAGGAAGCCGAGGCCGAGGGCGTCTCCGCCGAAGAGGTGCTCGGTAGCGGCGCGTTCGAACCGCGGTCGTTCGCCGCGGCGTGGGCAGCCGAACGAGGCGTCGTCGGCCGGCCAACGCGGTCACCGCGCCGCTGGGCAGGGATCCCTGCCGTGGTCGCAGCGTTGGCGCTCGTCGCGATCGTCGGCGCGGTGTTGACGATCGAAGCATCCTCCTCGACCGATCGGCAGTCCCTCGCCGGGTTCCCGCCGCCCCCTGCGGCGTTCTCGCCGCTCCCTGCGGAAGGCGAACCGATGGTTGTGATCGCCGCGCCGGAGCCGCGCCGCATCTGGGCCGTTGAGGTGGACGCGGACGAGTCGGCAGATGTCGCCGGCACGGTGGGCTCGGTCTTGCTCATCGCCTCGCTCGCCGGAATCGTGCTCTTCGCGTTGTCCTGGCTCTGGCTCGAGCGCCGCTCGCGCCTCGACGGCCGACCGACCGGCCCCGCGTACTGACCGGATCCGAACACGTGCGAAGGTCTTCGCGGAGTACCCTTTGCGCATGCGCATCGCCGTCGGGCTCCTCCTCGCTGCCGTGGCGCTCGTGGCCTGCTCGACGGGGTCTGCAGGCCCGGCTCAGACGGCCTCGCTGACGATCACGTACTGGCCGGATGGCTCTAACGCGACCGAGAAGAGCAAGTGGACGCTCCGGTGCGGCCCGGCCGCCGGAACCCTTCCGCGACCCGCGCGAGCTTGCGCGCGGCTGCTCGCCGGCGGAATGGCGCTCTTCGCACCGGTCCCGCAGCGCGTCGCGTGCACCGAGATCTACGGCGGGCCGCAGACGGCGCGCATCGTCGGGACGTTCAAGGGCAGGCGCGTGTTCGCGAGCTTCGGCCGCACGAACGGGTGTCACATCTCGCGCTGGGATCGTCTCACGCCCTGGCTTCTGCCGGCCGGCGGAACGACGAGCTAGCCTCGCGCCGTTAGCATCGGCGCGCGTGAAGACCGTCCTCTTCGTCGGCGCCGGGCGGCACCAGCGGCGCGCGATCGAGCATGCGCGCGCCCGCGGCCTTCGCGTCGTCGCCGTCGACCGCAACGAGCAGGCGCCGGGCCTCGCCGCCGCGGACGTCGCCGAGGTCGTCGACTTCACGGACGTCGACGCCGTGCTCGAGGTCGGGCGCCGGCACGGGGTCGACGGCGTGCTGACCGTGTCCGCGGATCGCGCCGTCCCGGTCGTTGCCGCGGTCGCAGAAGACCTCGGGCTCCCCGGGATCGGCCGCGCGACCGCCCACCTGATGACGCACAAGCTCACGATGCGGGACGCGCTGGCGGAGGCGGGTGTCCCGCAGCCGCCCTATGCCCCGCTTCGTTCGGCAGCCGACGCCGGAGACGCCATCGCAACGTCCGGGCTTCCTGCAGTCCTGAAGCCGGTCGACTCGGGCGGGCAGCGAGCCGTCTTCCGCGTCGAGTCCGAGGAGGACGTCGCCGCCCACGCCGCCGAGGCGCTCGCCGAGTCGCCGACCGGCGAGGCGATCGTCGAGGCGTTCGTCGACGGCATCGAGATGAACGGGATCGTGATCGCGCGCGGCGGGGACACGCGCCTGCTCACGCTCTCGGACCGGCTGCGCCCGCCCGGGATCGGCTTCGGCGTCGGCTGGATGCACGTCTACCCGCCGTCGATCCCGGACGAACAGCGCGAGCGCGCCGAACGCATCGCCGAGGACGCGGTGCGCGCGCTGGGGTTGCGAGACGGCATCGCCTTCCCGCAGCTCATCGCCTCGCCGGACGGGGGCGTCGCGGTGGTCGAGGTCGCAGCGCGCATTCCCGGGGGTCAGATGGCGGATCTCGTCCGGCATGCGGTCGGCGTCGATCTCGTGGAGATCGCGCTCCGGCAGGCGCTCGGCGAGGAGGTCGGAGACGACCTCGCGCTGCCGCAGTTCTTCCAGCCGCTGGCGATCCGCTTCTTCACGGCGCAGCCGGGGCCGCTGCCGACCGGTCGCGTGACCGGGATCGGCAGCCTCGAGCCGGTGCTGGCGGCCGAGGGCGTCGTGCAGGCCGACACCTACCTCGAGCTCGGGGAGACGATCCGCCCCGTGCGCCGCGACGGCGACCGGCGCGGGTACGTCATCGCGATCGCCGACACGCCCGAGGAAGCGGTGCGACGCGCCGACGCCGCCGCCTCGCTCTTCCGCGTCGAGGTCGAAGCCGGGGTCGCGGCGTGAACGATCCGCGCACGCGCATCGTCGGCGAGGGGTACGACGCGATGGCCGACGACTTCGCGGAGTACCGCGACCGCATCGTCGGCGACGAGCGCGACCGATGGCGCAGAGAGCTCACCTCGAGATTGGCCCCAGGCGCACGCATCCTCGAGCTCGGGTGTGGAAACGGGACGCCTGACGCGCGCATCCTCGATGCAGAAGGCTTCGCTGTCACCGGAGTCGACATCTCTGCGCAGCAGGTTGCTCGCGCCCGCGCCAACGTCCCGGGGGCACATTTCGTCCTCTCCGACTTCACCGCGCTCGAGCTGGACGCAGGGTCGTTCGACGCGGTCGCAGCGTTCTACTCGTTCAACCATGTCCCCCGAGATCTCTTGGCGCCGCTCTTCGCGCGAATCCATGGGTGGCTCGTTCCCGGCGGGCTACTTCTCGCGGCGTTTGGGACGAGCGACACCGAAGAGTGGATCGGCGAGTGGCTCGGGACGACCATGTTCTTCTCGAGCTTTCCGCCGGAGACGACGAGCCGGCTCATCGCGGAGGCAGGGTTCGAGCTCCTCCTCGACGAGCGGGTGCGGATGGTGGAACCGGAGCCCGACGGCGAAGGCTTCTGGCAGTGGGTGCTCGCGCGCCGTGAGCTGCTCCTTCGACCTCGCCCACTACCGCGAGCTCCTCGAGGCGGCGAAGGCAGGCGGATACCGCTTCGCGCGGTTCGGGAGCGACCCCGTGCCGGGCGATCTCTTCCTCCGCCACGACATCGACCTCTCGCTCGCCGCGGCGCTCGAGATGGCGGAGCTCGAGGCCGAGCTCGACGTGCAGGCGACCTACCTGCTCATGACCGAGTCGGTCTTCTACAACCTCGCCTCGGAGGAGGGCTCGGCCGCGATTCTCCGGCTGCGCGAGCTCGGCCACCCGGTCGGGCTCCACGCGGTGCATCCGAATGTCGAGCTCGACGGCCGCTTCGACCCGGTCGTCTCGTGGCACAACCCGCGGCCCGAGTACATGTCGGAGGAGATCGCGGGCGCCGAGAACGCGTACGGCGCCGCGCTACTTCGCGCCGGAGACGTACCGCTCGGACTCGAACCAGCACTGGCGCTCCGGCTGCCCGCACGACGAGCTCCGCGCCGGCGCGTTCCCGTGGCTCCAGATCCTCATCCATCCCGAGATCTGGGTCTATCCCGGCGACACGATGGGCGAGACGATGCGCGCGATGGTCGAGGCGGAGTCGAAGCGCCGTCTCGACCAGCTCGCGGCCGACGGCATCGACCTTGGCTGAGCCTGCCTCGAGACGGCTCCGCGTCGTCCACTGCCCCGTGAACACGGCCGGCGTGCCGTGGGCGAACGTCGAGGCGCTCCGCCGCCGCGGGGTCGACGCGAAGCTCGTCGTCTTCAACCGGTACAAGCTCCACCCCGAGGCCGACGAGTCGCTCGAGCGGCAGCGGCGGCTTCCTCCGCCGCCAGGCGACGCAGTGGAGGGCCCTTGCGCGGCTCCTCCCCCAGACCGACGTCTTCCACTTCTACTTCGGCCTGACCCTCATCCCGCGCTCGCTGCAGTTCCCGATCCTGCGCGCGCTCCGGAAGAAGTCGGTGATGCACTACCTCGGCTCCGACATCCGCGGGAAGTCGCCGCAGGAGCTCGCGTTCGGGAGGAAGGCGGGCGCCGAGATCGTCGGCTCCTACGACGCGATCCGCTGGGTGCCGCAGGCGGAGTTCGTGCCGCCGGGGATCGACGTCGCGTCGATCGAGCCCGCTCCGCCGACCGACCGCTCGCGGCCCGTCATCCTCCACGCACCGTCCTCCCGCCGCCGCAAGGGCACAGAGGATGTCCTCGCCGCGGTCGAGGGTCTCGACGCCGACCTCCTCCTCGTCGAGGGCCTCGACCACCGCGAGGCGTTCGAGCGCTACCGCGAGGCCGACATCGTCGTCGACCAGCTGAACGCGGGCTGGTACGGGCTCTTCGCGATCGAGTGCATGGCGCTCGGGAAGCCGGTCGTCACGTTCCTCCACGACGAGGCGAGGGAGCGCACCGAGCGCGAGCTCGGCGTCGAGGTCCCGATCGTCAGCGCCACGAAGGAGACCCTCCGCGCCCGCCTCGAGCCGCTCGTCGCCGACGCCGCCGAGCGCCGCCGCATCGGCGCAGCGTCGCGCGCCTACGTCGAGCAGGTGCACGACCTCGAGCGCGTCGCCGACCGCCTGCTCGCGCTCTACTCTCGACTGCGACGATGACGACGCAGGTCCGCGTCTACCGCATCCGGCCCGGCGCGCTCGAGGAGTTCGAGCGCGAGTGGCACGAGCGCGTCGCGCCTCTCCGGCGGCAGTTCGGCTTCGAGATCCTCGGCGCCTGGGCGAGCATCGAGGACGACACGTTCGTCTGGATCATCCGGCACGACGGCGACTTCGCGGCGGCCGACCGCGCCTACTACCTGTCGCCCGAGCGCGCCGCCCTCGATCCCGACCCGGCGCGCCACATCCTCGAGCCGCGCGCGTTCCTCGCCCGTCCCGTCGAGCTTCCCTGATGGCGCTCGGCGCGGAGCTCCGCAGGCTCGGCAAGCACTCGGCGATCTACGGCCTCGGCGGGCTCGTCTCGCGCATCCTCGCCGTCCTCCTCCTCCCGCTCTACACGCGCTACCTCTCGCCGTCCGACTACGGCAAGGTCGAGACGCTCATCGCGCTCACGACGGTCATCGGGATCGTGCTGCGGATGGGCATCCACTCCGCGTTCTTCCGCTTCTACTTCGACTCGCCCGAGCCCGAGCACCGGCGGCGCGTCCTGCGCACGTCGTTCTGGTTCACGATGGGGACGGCGACGGCGGGCCTCCTCGCCGGGCTCGCGCTCTCGAGCCCGATCGCGGACCTCCTCTTCGGCTCCGCCGACGACTCGGAGCTCGTCATGGCCGCGTTCGTCGGCCTCTGGGCGGGGATGAACTACGAGCAGCTGACGTCGCTCTTCCGCGTCGAGGAGCGCTCGGTCGCGTTCGTCTCGGCCAGCCTCGCGAACATCCTGCTCACGATCGGCGCGACGCTGCTCCTCGTCGTCGTCGCTCGACCAGGGCCCGATCGGCGTCATCGTCGGCAACTTCACGGGCACGCTCCTCGTCTACGCGGTCCTCGTCGGCTACCGCCGCGAGCAGCTCGGGCTCGAGTTCGACCGCGGCCTGCTGCGGGAGATGAACCGCTTCGGCGTCCCGCTCATCCCGACGGCGCTCTTCCTCTGGGTGACGAACTTCAGCGACCGGCTCTTCCTCGTCAAGCTGGCCGACACCGACGAGGTCGGCCTCTACTCCGTCGGCGTGCGGATCGCCTCCGCGATGGTGCTGCTGCTGACCGCGTTCCGGCTCGCGTGGCCCGCGTTCGCCTACTCGATCGACGACGACCGGGAGGCGAAGCGGACGTACGCCTACGTCCTGACCTACCTCGTGCTGCTCACGACCTGGGTCGCCACGGCGCTCGCGCTCCTGTCGCCGTGGATCGTCGACTGGATCGCTGCGCCCGCGTTCGCCGAGTCGTCGCGCGTCGTCGGCCCGCTTGCGTTCGCGGCCGTCGCGTTCGGCGCCTACATCGTCGTCGCGATCGGAGTCGGTCGCGCGCGGCGGACGCAGTTCAACTGGGTGGTCACGGGAGCAGCTGCGGCAGTGAACATCGCGCTCAACCTCGCGCTCATCCCGGCTACGGGATGATGGGCGCCGCCGTCGCCACCGTCGCCGCCTACGCGACGATGTTCGCGGGCATGACCTGGTGGGCGCAGCGGATCTACCCGGTCCCGTACCAGTGGCGCCGCGTCGCGACCGCGGCAGCCGTCGGCATCGCGCTCGTCGCCACGGGAAAGCTGCTCGACGCGAATCTCGCGATCGCGCTTCGTGCTCGCGCTCGCCTACCCGCTCGCGCTGGCGCTCGTCGGCTTCTACCTCCCCTCCGAGCGGCGCGCGATCGGCGCGCGGCTACGGCCGGCGCGCTAGAGACGCCACCGCAGCGACTGCCGCGTCCACGTGCTCGGGCGTGTTCACGATCCCCGGCCCGAGCCGGACGTAGCGCTGCGCGTACGGCGTGACGCTCGCGACGATGCGGCGCGATGCGAGGTGCGCGACGACCTCACCCGGGTCGCGGCCGGCGACCTCGAAGCAGACGAGCCCGGCAGAGAGCCCGGGCGACTGCGGCGTCCGGAGCCGGACACCGCGCACCTCGGCGAGCCGTGTCTTCAGGCGTGACGCGAGACCGCGGATCCGCGCCTCGACGCGCTCGCGGCCGATCCCCTGATGGAAGGCGAAGGCCTCGGGAAGCGCCCAGCGGTGCTCGAACGAGTGGAACCCGCCCGGCGTGAGGGTCGGCCCATCGGGGACGCCGCCCGGTACGCCGCCCGCAACCCACGCGCCATAGCTCCCACCGTCGAAGGACGGGATCGTCGGACGCATGAGCTCGCGCACGCGCCCGTTCGCCCACAACACGCCGGTCCCGCGGGGACCGTAGAGCCACTTGTGGCAGCCCGAGACGAAGGCGTCGCAGGCGAGGTCGCGGACGGTCGCAGCGTTCGCGCCGAAGCCGTGCACGCCGTCGACGCAGACGAGCACGCGGTCCGGGAGTGACTGCGCGATCGTCCGCACCGGGAGCCGGACGCCTGTGCTCGAGTGGACCCACGTCAGCGCGACCAGCCGCGTCCGTCCCGTGACCGCTCGCCGGATGCGGCTCACGATCTCGTCCTCCGAAGCCCGGCGCGGGTCGCCGTAGAGCGCGATGCGTCGCGCGCGCGCGCCCGAGAGCCGGAGCGACTCGTGCGTCGCGTAGAAGTCGTGCTCCGTTGTGAGCACCTCGTCCTCCGGGCGCAGCGCGAGACGCGTGTAGAGGAGGCCGAGACCCATCGTCGTCGAGTCCGTCAGCGCCACCTCGGACGTCGGAGCGCCCAGGAATCGCCCCGCGGCCTCGCGTGCCGCTTCGCTCAGACCGCCGGCCGGGCCGTGCAGGTACTCGACGGGGTTCGCGTCGAGCCGTTGCCGGTGGGCGGCGATCGCGTCGCGTACCGGCCGCGGGTGAGTGGCGAGCAGGAAGGAGGTGAGATGGATCCGGCCCGGGTCGAGCTCGAACTGCGAGCGGACCGAGCCCCAGTCGCGGAGATCGGGCGCCGCCTCGCCCGCCGCCGCCAGCTCCGGCCGGCCCAGCGCAAGCGCGCCCGCGGCGACCCCCGCACGGGCGAGAAGGTCTCGCCGGGTGAGCTCGGCCACCCGGAGAAGGCTACGCGACGATCCGGTACACCTGGAAGCACTCGGCGTACTCGCGGTTCACGTTCACGCCGTGGACGCGAGCGAGGTTCCAGATGTACTCGGGATCGGCGTAGCGCCGGTGCTGCTGCGAGGCGTAGCGGGAGAGCGCCGCCACCTTCCGCTCGATGTGGCGCTTCTCGAGCGAGATGTACGCCCCGTACGAGAAGTCGAAGTTGTTCCACGGCACCTCGTAGCCGAGGATCGTCGTCCGCTTGAACGCGCGGAGCCCCTCCTGCGCGATCGTCTGGTGATCCTGGTGCACGTCGTGATGCGACGGCTGGAAGACGACCTCGGGCTTCCACTCCTCCCAGAGCGCGACGAGCAGCTCGAGGATGTCCTGGCGCCGGTCCGGGAACGTGCGGACGTCGAAGTCGTGGACGGTGAGGTGGTCCTCGGGGATGCCGAGCTCGGCCGTCGCCTCGCGCACCTCGCGGGCGAGGGTGTCCGGCTCGAACCCTGGCGGGAGCGAGCGCGTCGCGATGGAGAAGGCGACGTAGCGCACCTCGCAGCCCGCTTCGGCGAGCCGCGCCATCGTTCCGCCGCAGCCGAGCTCGCCGTCGTCCGTGTGCGGCGCGAGCACGAGCGCGCGCCTGAACCCGTCGATCACGCGCGGATTCCTACCAGCTGTGGAAACATCGGCACGGATTCGTCACAAACATAAATCGGTGTCTGACACCGCTTTACGATCGCGGTGATGAGGACCAGACGCCTGTGGCGCGTGCGCCGGCTCGTCTGGCGGATGCGCCGGAGCGGGCCTCGCCTCGCGCGGCCGGCGTCGCGCCTGCTGCCGGCGTTCGATCCTCCGCGCGATCCGATCTTCGTCCTCGGCTGCCCGCGCTCGGGGACGAGCGTCCTCCTGCAGGCCCTCCTCCGCAGCTCCGAGCTGCGCTCGGTGCAGACCGAAGGGCACATCCTCTGGGACGAGTTCCACCACCCGCGCGATCGGGGCTGGAGCTCGGACGCGCTCGACCGCGAGGACGTCAGCGAGCGCGAGCGCGAGTACCTCTACTGCGCGATCCGCTGGTGGACGCGCGGGCGGCGGTTCGTCGACAAGACCCCGGAGAACTGCCTCCGCGTCCCGTACCTCGACGCGCTCTTCCCGGACGCGCGCTTCGTCTTTCTCCGCCGGCGCGCTGCGGACAACGTCAGCTCGCTGATGGAGGGCTGGCGAGCCCGGCCGCGCTTCGTGAAGTACTCGCTGCCGGAGTCGCTGAACGGGATCGCGCCGCTCGACGGCTCCCGCTGGAGCTTCGTCCTCGTCCCCGGCTGGCGCGACCTCGGCAACGCGCCGCTCGAGCAGATCTGCGCCCGTCAGTACATCGCCTGCAACGAGGCCGTCCTCGATGCGCGAGAGTCGACGAACGGCTCTCGCTGGGTCGACCTCGCGTACGAGGACCTCGTGGCGTCTCCGGTCGTCGAGCTGCGTCGGGTCTACGACGCGCTCGGGCTCGCGTTCACCGACGCCGCCGCAGACGTACGCGGAGTCCCTGGCCGACAAGCCGGCCGCGACCACGCTCTCCGCGCCGAGGCCGGAGAAGTGGCGCGACCAGAACCGCGCCGAGATCGAGCGTGTCCTCCCGCAGCTCGTTGAGATCGAGCAGCGCCTCGGCTACGCCGGCTCGCCGGCGACACCGCGACGTAACGTTCCAGCCCGTGGAGCACACGGACGCCGCCCAGGTCGCAGCGCTCCTCGGAGCGCTCGGGGCCGTGCTCGTGCTCCTGCCGCGCAACCGCTTTCTCGCGCTGGCGGGCTTCGCGCTCCTGGGAATAGCCGCAGCCGGCCTCGGACGCTCGCTCGTCGGCGACGACGACGTCGAGCTCCTGCTGACCGAGCCCACCGGTCTCGCGCTCACCGGCGTGGGCGTGGTCGCTGCGGCGCTCGCCGCCGTGCCCCTCGCCCGCTACCCAGCCGTCGTCCCTGTCGTGCTGCTCGCGGCCGCGCCGTTCCGCATCCCGATCCAGGTGGGCGAAGAGGACGCGTTCCTGCTCCTGCCCCTCTACTTCGTCCTCACCTCGTCGGTCCTCGCACTCGGCTACCGGATGCTGCGTGAGAACGGCGACATCCCGACCCCGCCGCGCCTGCTGACGCTCCCGATCGCCGCGTTCGTCGCTTTCGCGGCGGCCTCGTTCACGTGGACCTGGGACGAGCGAGAGGGCGGTATCGCGCTCGCGTTCTTCGTCTTCCCCTTCGTCGCCGGGCTCGGCGTCGTCGCCCGGGCGCCGCTCGCTCCCTGGCTCCCACGCGCGCTCGTCTTCACGCTCGCGGGGCTCGGCACGCTCTTCGCCGCCATCGGGCTCTGGCAGGCGCAGACGCGAACGCTCTTCTTCTCGCCCACGCTCGAGGTCGCGAACGCGTACACGTCGTTCTTCCGCGTCACCTCGATGTTCAAGGACCCGAGCCTGTACGGCCGCTACCTCGTGGTCCCGATCGCGGTCCTGCTCGTCGTCGTCCTCATGCGGCGGAACAGGACGATCGAATTGGTTGCGGCGACGGCGCTGATCGCGTTCCTCTTCGCCGGCCTCTACTACTCGTACTCGCAGTCGAGCTTCGTGGCGCTGTTCGTGATCGTGTTCGCGCTCGCCTTCTTCGCGGGGACCCGGCGGCTGCGGCTCGCGCTCGTCGCCTGCGCCCTGGTCGCGGCACTCGCGGCCGGCGCGATCGCAGCCCAGTCCATCGACGGACGCTCCGCGCGGGACGTGACGAGCGGCCGCTCGCGCTTGATCGCGATCACGCTCGACGCCTATGAGCTGCGGCCGATGGCCGGAGTCGGGATCGGCGGCCAACCTCAGGCCAGCGCCGAGGCTTCCGGCAGGCGAACGACGAACCGCAATGCCTCGCACACGACGCCGCTGACGGTGCTCGCCGAGCTCGGGATCGTCGGATTCGCCCTGTACGCGTGGATGCTCGGCGCGGTGGCATGGGGGCTCGTGCTGCTGACGCGCGAAAAACGTGCCTTCGGAGTGGGCATCGCGGCGGTGCTCGTCATCCTCTTCGTCCACTCGCTGCTCTATGCGGGCTTCTTCGAGGATCCGCTGACCTGGGGCGTTTTCGGCCTCACAGCAGCGGGTATTGCGGCGACGACAGCTGCAAGAGCGCCAGTGCCCGTGCCGGCGGAGCCCGCGCCGAGACTCGCCGTCGCTGCAGGCACACTGACCCGGGCTCTCGGCCGGCCCTTCTCTCGTATGCCAAGACCATTCAGATGGATCCTCGCTGCGGTGTCCGTGCTCGTGATCGCGCTCGGCGGCGCTCTCCTCGCCATCGGCCTCATGCGGGACACGCCTCGCGGGGCGCTCGACACCGAGCTCGAGGACGTCACCGTCTCGACGTCGACGACGCCTCAGCCCGCTCCGAAGCCCCCGCCGCCCAACGAGCCCGCCGCCGACAAGCGCTGCTGGCGAACGTTCGGTGCGGACCCGCAGCGCTCGCTCGCTCGCCCGTCAGCCGGGCTCGGCCTCCCCGAGCAACGGCCACTCTGGAGCCGTGGAATGCGGAGCTACATCGAGTTCCCGCCGACCTACTGCGAGGGCGACCTCTACGTGAACACGTTCGAAGGCGCGACCTACTCGATCGAGGCGGAGACGGGGAAGGTGAACTGGCGCCGGCGCGTCGGCGGCACGCTTCCGTCATCGCCGGCGATCGACGGTCCGCGCGTCATCGTCGCCTCGCAGAGCGGGACAGTTACCGCGCTCGACCGGGAAAAGGGCCGGGTGCTCTGGCAGGTGACGACCGGTGGCAAGGTCGAGTCGTCGCCTGTGGTCGTCGACGGGCTCGTGTACTTCGGCTCGCACGACGGACGGCTCTTCGCGGTCGGCTCGGAAACAGGGCGTATCCGCTGGGCCTACGCGACCGGAGGTCGCATCAACGCGAGCCCCTCGGTGTTCGGTGGCCGGGTCTGTGCGGGCAACTACTCCGGCGCGATCATCTGCCTGGACAAGGACACCGGGCGCGAGATCTGGACGACGTACGTGTCGCGCGATGCGTTCCGCCGGGAGAGCTTCTACGCGAGCGCCTCGACCGACGGGGAGCGCCTGTACTCGGTCGCGCGCTCGGGCCGCGTGGTCGCGCTGGACGCGTCCAACGGAGACGTCGTCTGGACGGGACGCGTGGGCGGCCTCGGCTACACGACGCCCGCGGTCGCGGACGGCCGTGTCTTCGTCGGCGGGTTCGACGGCCGCCTGCGCGCGCTGGAGGCCCGCGACGGCTCCGAGATCTGGAATACGTGGGTCGGCGGCCGCATCCTCGGCGCGCCGGTCGTCATCGGCGAGTACGTCTTCTTCTCCACGCTCGAGAAGAGGACGTACGCACTGCGGATCTCGGACGGCGAGGTCGCCTGGCGGCTGCCGCTCGGGCGCTACTCACCCGGTATTGCAACGGAGCGGACGTACTTCTTCTCGCTCAACGGCCGCCTCATCGCGTTCCGCGGGCGCGACGCTCCCAAGTCGCAGCGCGCCTCGTAGTACGCGTCAGCGCTGCGCTGTGGACAAATTGCTGCGAAGTTGTCACACCTCAGGGCCAGGCCCTGAAACGCCGGCTGTGACGAAGTTGGCGCTGAATTGGCACAGGTCTACTCGTCGGGCTCGGGCGGCGGCTCGGTGACGACCACTTCGGCGCTGTCCGCACGTCCGCGCACGCTCACGATGACCCGGTACTCGCCGGGCGTCTCCGGCGCGCGCAGCACAAGGCTCCGGCGACGCGCGATTCCGCGCTCACCCGCGAAGATCCAGCGATACGTCAGCGCATCCGTCGAGACGCGCACCGAGAAGCGCCTGCCCGCGACGACCTCGATCCGGTCGCGCGCCAGCTCCACGTAGCGGACGACGACGGGGACGGTGCGTCGCGAGCTCGAGCGGTTTCCCGCCCGGTCGAACGCCCGCACGCGAATCTCGTACGTCCCTGGCGGCACGCTTCGACCGTCGACCCGCCCGAACCAGACGAGACGGCCCTGGGTGGCTCGGAACTTCTCGAGCACGCGACGGCGCCCGTTCACGAGCATCATCGCGCGGGCGAGCTCGTCGATCTCGTAGCGCGCGGCGAGCCGGTCGCGGCGCCCGTCGCCGTCGGGCGAGAACACCTGCGGGAACACGCGGAGCAGCCGGATGCGAGGCGCCTTGGTGTCGACGCGGATCGGGTTCGGGAGCACGATCGTGCGGCCGTGCTCCTCGAGGAGGACGCGCGGCCGGTACACGCCGTCCTCGACGATGTTGCCGAGGTCGTCGCGCCCGTCCCAGACGTACGTCAGCCGACCGCGCGACTCCTCGCGATCGCGGACGAGCGTCCTGAGCCGGTCGCCGTCGCTGTCGAGCATCTGAACCGTGACCGTGCCCGCCCTCCGCAGAACGAACGAGATCACCGCGACGTCGCGCGCGCATTCGCACACCGGCGAGAAGACGCGGTCGACGCGCGTGCCCGTGATCGGGCTCCGCTCGAGCTTCAGCCGCTCGGTGACGGCGAAAGCAGCGGCCGTGGCGCCGAGGAGCGCGAGGACGACGAGCGTCTGGGGGAGACGGCCCACAGCGCAGCAGCTACAGCCGCTCGAGCGACCTGACGAGGACGAACGGTTCCGCGTACTCGTAGCCGCAGGTCGTGCCGTGGAACTCCGCCGTCGCCCGGATGGCGCGCTCGCTTCGCGGGTGGGGGTAGTCGCGCCGCTCCGTCTCGTAGTGCGCGAAGGCGGCGATCTTGCGCTCGATCGTGTCCGTCACGTCGACGTACCAGTTGGGGACGAACCAGCTCACCGCAGCCGGCGTCCACTCGGTGCTCGACGCCGGTGCATACGTGAGGAGTCGGCGAACCGGCTGATCCGGCACCGGACGGGTGGCGACTGCGACGGAGTCGAACAGGACGCGGTGATCCGAGTTCACGTCGGGCTGCACGGTGTAGACGAGCTCCGGCGCGAAGTCGCGGATGTGCTCCTCCACGACACGGTTGACGTCGACGTGCGCGAGCGTGTCGAGCCGCATGTCCGGATGGGCGAGGTGGACGTACTGGTCGACGCCGAGCTCGGCAGCGGCGCGTCGCGCCTCCCCGTCCTTGCGCGCGCGAACCTCGTGGTCGCCCGGGTACTGGGCGGAGCTGCCGTCCGTGACCACGAGGATCCGCACAGAGTCGCCGCGGTCGATGTGGGCCGCGATGGTGCCGCCCATGCCGAGCACCTCGTCGTCCGGGTGCGCAGCGATGACGAGCACGCGCGTCATCCGAGCCTCGCTCCGACCGCGAGCTCGCCCCCGCCCGTCTCGACCTCCTCGAGCACGAGGCCGCCCTCTCCACACGCGACGACCGGACCGTCGCCGCCGGCCGCGACGACCGTCCCCGCGGGCGCGGTCTCGTCCAGCATGACCGGCCGCGCACGCCACACGACGACCTTCTCGTCGCCGAGGAACGTGAACGCGCCCGGGTAGGGGCGGGTCTGCGCGCGCACCCAGTCGTGGAGGTACGGCGCGCGCGTCTCCCAGTCGATGATCCCGTCCGCGGGCGTCCGCTTGGGCCACGCGCTCGCGCGGCGCGGGTCCTGCGCGATGCGGGGCGCGGTGCGGGCGATGAGCGCGGGAACCGCCTCCTGAATCAGATCCACGTGAGCCGCGGTCAGCTTGTCGAACAGCGTGGTCGCCGTCTCGTCGGGCGCGACCTCGACCTCGACCTGCCCGACGATCGCCCCCGAGTCCGCGCTCGCGTCGACGATCTCGAAGAGCGTCACGCCCGTGCGAGCGAGCCCGCTCAGGATCGCCCAGGGAATCGGCGCACGGCCGCGATGCCGCGGAAGGAGCGTCGGGTGCATCCCGAAGACGCCCTCCGACGCGAGCGCGATGAACGGCTCGCGTACGAGCTGCGACCAGCCGACGACGAAGACCAGCTCCGGATCGAGCGCGCGCAGGGCGTCGAGCGTGGTCTCGGCGTTGATGTCGGCCGTCTCGATCAACGCAGCACCGAGGCGTGCGGCTACGTCGTCGAAGGAGCATTGCCCCGAGCGGTTCGGATCGACGGGGCCTGGCAGCGTCACCACGCCGACGACCTCGGCGCCGGCCTCCGCGGCGGCTCCGAGGCACTCGCGCCCCATCGTGTCGAAGCTCACCCAGACCGTGCGCATCGCCGGGCGATGCTACCCGCGTCGGGGCCAGGCTTCAGCCTGACCCCGGCGTGAGGTGTTCGGAGCGCGAACCCAAGAACGAGGTCAGGCTGAAGCCTGACCCCCTACGTCGTTTCGCCCACGCTGGAGTCGAATCCACGTGTGCCGCCCGATCCACACGAGCAGCGCAGCTGCACCTGCCGCGAGCGCGACGACAACGATCACCCCGGCGCCGGGGACGTCGAGCAGCTTGAGCCCCGCGAGCCCGAGCACGCCGGCGAGTGCGAAGCGAAGGACCATCTCCGGGATCGCGAGCGTCAGCCGCCCGCCGATGAGCACGCCCGGAATCGAGCCGAGGAGCAGCCAGCCGAGAAGCGCGAAGTCCACGTTCCCGGCGAGCCAGTGGCCGAGGCCTGCGACATACAAGAGCGCCGCCGCGTGGAAGATGTCCGTGCCGACGACCTTGTGGGCGCGGAGCGGGAAGAGCACGAGAAGCGTGAGCCCGAAGAAGACGCCGCTCCCAACGGAGGTAAGGCCGACGATGAAGCCGCCGAAGACGCCGATGACGACAGCTGCGATGCGGTCTCGGTTCGTCAGATCCCAGTCGGTGTCCTCGAGCGGGCTCGTGTGCAGAAGCGACTTTGCGACGAGGCCGATGCAGCCGAAGAGCAGCGCGGCGCCGAGCACCTGCCCCATCACGTCCTCGACTCCGTCGCCGTAGCGCTCCGTGATCTCCGTCGCCGTCCAGACGCCGAGGAGCGAGAGCGGTGCGGAGCCGAGCAGCATCCAGCCCGCGAGCCGCGCGCGCACGTTCCCCATGCGCCGGTGCTGCACCGCGCTGACGGTCTTGAAGGCGGCGCCGTGGGCGATGTCGGTCCCGATCGCGGTCGTCGGCGGGACGCCGAAGAGGAAGACGAGGAGCGGAGTCATGAGCGAGCCGCCGCCCATGCCCGTCATCCCGACGAGGAGCCCGGTGAAGAGCCCCAGGACCGTGTACTTCCAGTCCATCCTTCAGGCGCAGGCGACGACCCGCGCCACAACCCCCACGTGCCCCCAGGGGCACTCCCGTGTCCCTACACGAACGGTATCGAGGAAGGTGTCACGAGTGGGTCGCAGCTCTGCGCCGAGTTCGTGACGACCGCAGCGCGGAGTGTGCGCGGGCCCATCCGTCACCTCGGTCCCCGGTAGGCGTCGATCAGGACGCGGGCGACCTCGGGCCGCGTGAACTCGACGGGAGGCACCTCGCCCTCCCCGAGCATCTCCCGGACTTTCGTTCCCGAGAGGAAGACCCGGTCCCCGGCGCCGTGCGGGCACGACTTCGTGCTCGCCATCGACCCGCAGACGTTGCACCAGAACGTGTGCTCGAAGAACATCGGCTCGATATCGAGCTCGTGCGGCGCGAACTCGTCGAAGATGAGCTGCGCGTCGTACGAGCCGTAGTAGTCGCCGACGCCCGCATGGTCGCGGCCGACGATGAAGTGCGAGCAGCCGTAGTTCTTGCGGCAGATCGCGTGCCAGATCGCCTCGCGCGGGCCGGCGTAGCGCATCGCAGCTGGAAACGCAGACAGCAGGACCCGATCAGGCGGGTAGTAGCCGGCGAGCAGCGTGTTGTAACAGTCGACGCGCACGTCCACGGGCACGTCGTCGGACTTCGTCTCGCCGACGAGCGGGTGAACGAGGAGCCCGTCCACGGTCTCGAGGGCGACCTTCGTCAGGTACTCGTGCGCGCGGTGGATCGGATTGCGGGTCTGGAACCCGACCACCCGCTTCCAGCCGCGCTCGGCGAAGATGCGGCGCGTGTCCGCCGGGTCGAGAGCGAGCTCGGGGAAGCGCGGCTGAGCCCGCTCGAAGACGGTGACGCGGCCCGCAAGGTAGAGCGGCTTCTGGCCGTAGAGGCGAGCGACACCAGGATGCGCATCGTCGGTCGTGCGGAACGTGAGCTCCGCCTCGTGCTCCTTGTCGTACTCGAAGACCTCCTCGACCTCGAGGACTGCGACCGGGCGGCCCTCCTCGTCGAGAAGCGCCACGCGATCGCCGCTCGGCGCCGCATCGACCGCGAGGCAGACCGGCATGCCCCACGGGAGCCCGTTCACGAGGTGCATCTCCTCGACGACGCGCTCGTAGTCCGCGCGACCCATGAAGCCCTCGAGCGGCGAGAGCGCGCCCGAGGCGATCATGTCCAGGTCGGAGAGCTCGCGCGACGTGAGTGACACCGTCTCGAGCGAGTCGAGATCGTCGGGCCGGTCGCCCGTTCGGTCGACGAGCGCGCCACCGTGCGGCGCGATCAGGCGGTCCGTCGCCGCGACGGTCACGCCGTGACCTTGGCCGGCACGAGCCCGAGCTCCTCGAGCTTGGCGACGACCACCGCGGCCGACTCCTCGGGCGCGACCCCCTCGGTGTCGACGACGATCTCGGGCGAAGCCGGCGCCTCGTACGGGTCGTCCACGCCGGTGAAACCCTTGATCTCGCCGGCGAACGCCTTCGCGTAGAGCCCGTTGACGTCGCGGCGCGCGCACTCCTCGAGCGAGGTCGTCACGTGCACCTCGACGAAGGGGCCGTGCTCCTCGACGAGCGCGCGTGAGTTCTTCCGCGCCTGCTCGTACGGGGAGATCGCGGCGACGATCACCGCGCCGCCGTGGCGCGTGATGCGCGAGGCGACCCAGCCGAGCCGCTCGACGTGCGCGTCGCGGTCCTCCTTCGAGAAGCCGAGGCCCTTCGAGAGGTGCGTGCGCACGGTGTCGCCGTCGAGGTACTCGACGACGAGGCCGCGGCGGTCGAGCTCCGGCCCGAGATGGTGCGCGATCGTCGTCTTGCCCGAGCCCGAGAGCCCGGTGAACCAGATCGTGAAGCCGCCGCCGCGATCGGTCTCGGACTCGGGATGCTCGTGCGCGTAGATGTGCTGGCTGCCAGTCTGCTTCGCAGACTGGTTAGAAGAAACTTCGGTCAAGGTCGCGTCTCCTTTGTTCGCATTTCTAACCTGCACGAGGAAGCGCAGCTTCGTCGTGCATGCCGCACTCGAGCTTGTCGGAGCCCGCCCAGCGGCCGGCCCGCTCCTCCTGGTCGGGGCGCGTCGGCCGAGTGCAGGGGATGCAGCCGATCGAACGGTACCCCGCGTCGTGGAGCGGGTTGTAGGGGATCTCGTTGACGTTGAGGTAGGCCCAGACCCGCTTCTCGTCCCAGTCGGCGAGCGGGTGGATCTTGAAGACCTGGTACCGCTCCGACCACTGGATCTTCGGCGTGTCCGCGCGGCTCGGCGACTGGTCGCGGCGGATCCCGGAGATCCAGGCGTCGTAGGGCTGAAGCGCGCTGACGAGCGGCTCGACCTTGCGGATGTGACAGCAGCGGTCGGGATCGCGCTCCCACAGGTTCGGCCCCTCCGCCTTGTGCTGCTCGGCGACAGTCGGGATCGAGGGCTGGATCAGCTTCAGCTGGTAGCGCTCGATCAGCTGGTCGCGCGTCTCGTAGGACTCGCGGAAGAAGAGGTGCGTGTCGAGCTCGACCGTGTCCATGCGCAGCCCGAGCTCGGCGACCATGTGCACGAGCACGGACGACTGCTTCTGCCACGAGCACGTGAGGCAGACGCGCGGCCAGAAGAGCTGGTGCGTCCAAGAGATCAGCTCCTCGGCCGACATCGCCTCGAAGTCGAGGTCAGGAAGCTGGGGCGGGCTTGACGCTTGAATCGCCAAGCAGCACCTCCTTGAGCGTGTCGGCGCGGAGCCCGAGGCGGAGCGTCTCGAGCGCGATGACCTCGTCGGGCGGGATGTTCCCGAGGTTGACCTCGGGACCGAAGTGACGCACGAACCAGGCCTGCGAGCCCTTCGTCGGCGCCTCCCAGATGAGGTCGTGGAAGCTCAGCGAGTGCTCGATCTCGTCGACGAGCCCCGTGCGGAGCTCGCCGGTCGGACGGTAGATGCCGGCGGTGCCGCCCTCGCGACCCTCGGCGATGACCTTCCATGCGCCCGCGTCCAGCTCCTCGCGCATCCACTGCACCCAGAGGTAGGGAGCGATGTTCGACCTCCGAGTCCTTCGAGCCGACCTCGGAGAGCACGACGAAGTCCTGGGCGAACTCCTGGATCAGGTCGAGCTTGCGCTCGCGCGGGATCTCGAGCGTCCCGTCCGAGATCTCGACGTGCGAGAAGCGGTAGTGCTCGAGCCAGCGCTTGAACTCGTCCATCTTCCCCTTGCCGTAAACCGCTTCGAAGAGCGTTCCCCCGCAGACGACCGGTGTCCCGAACGAGCGATAGAGCGCGATCTTCTTCTCGAGGTTGTTCGTGACGTAGCTCGTTCCCCAGCCGAGCTTGACGATGTCCACGTACTCGCCGGCAGTGTCGAAGAGCCCCTCGATCTCGCGCAGGTTCAGACCCCTTGTCCATGACGTGGGTGAGACCGCGCGTGCGGGGCTTCCCCTCCCGTGTCGGAATGTCGAGGAAGCCGTCGTGTCCGTCAGAGGCGTGCATAGATCTCCTCCAGCTTCTTCCGGGCCTGCGCCTGGACGTCGTGGTAGAGGGAGTTGCCGTGCGCGTCGATGCCGACCGTGAGCGGGCCGAAGTCCTTCACGCGGAACTTCCAGAGGCACTCGGGCATGAGCTCCTCCCACGCGACCTCCTCGATCTCCTCGATCTGGGTCGTCTCGAGCGCCGCCGCCCCGCCGACGATCGCGAAGTAGACCATCCCGAGCCGCTGCATCGGCTCGATCGCCTCGTCCGGGAACCCGCCCTTGCCGCAGATCGCGCGCACGCCGTACTGCGCACCGAGCCCCTCGGTGAAGCGCACCATGCGCGCGCTCGTGGTCGTCCCGATGCAGACCTTCTCGTACTTGCCTCTGCCTTCCGAATCGTGCCGAGCTTGCGGACGCCCGGCGCCGTGTGCAGGAGAAACGCGCCGCGCGAGGTCCATCGGCGGCTCGACGCCCTGGTCGAAGATCCGGACCTGCGTGCGGTCGCGGATCCCGATGATGTGCCCCTGGACGACGACCTCGTCGCCTGCGCTGCAGCTTCAGGATCTCGGCCGGGTCGGTGATCGGGAACGTGACCTCGTGCGTGGCCATCAGCTGTGGAAACCTTTCGACGCTCTCGGCACACGTTCAGTGCCAGGCACTCGTGCGAAAGAATTGACACTCGGCGCCGACATCACGCGTCCCTCTCGAACGTCGTGGCGCCGTCGGCCGCGACGTGCGCCGAGGCGCGGCGCGCGGCCCAGCACTGGTAGTTCACCGCGACCGGGTTGAGGGTCATGTGCGTGTCCGCGTGCTCGACGTGAACCGAGAGCACCGTGACGTCGCCGCCGAGGCCCATCGGCCCGATGCCCGTCTCGTTCAGGAGCCCGTACAGGTCGTCCTCGAGCTCCGCGACGAGCGGATCCTCGTTGCGCGTCCCGACCGGCCGCGCGATCGCCTCCTTGGCGAGGTGCATCGCGTAGTCGGCCGAGCCGCCGATGCCGACGCCGACGATCCCCGGCGGGCACGGCTTGCCGCCGGCGCCGACGATCGACTCGAGCACGAACTCCTTGATCCCGCGCACCCCGTCGGCGGGAACGCACATCTTGAGGAAGCTCATGTTCTCGGAGCCCGATCCCTTGGGCACGCACTTGACGTCGAGCCCGTCCCAGTCGGGGACGAAGTCCCAGTGCACGATCGGGACGCGGTAGCCGACGTTCTGGCCGGTGTTCTCGCGCGTGAGCGTGTGCACCGTGTTCGAGCGGAGCGGATGCTCGACCGTCGCGCGCTCGGTGCCCTCCTTGAGCGCGTCGTAGATCCTGGCCGGATGCAGGGGAAAATGCTCGCCGACGCGGCAGTAGTAGACCGCGATCCCGGTGTCCTGGCAGACGAGGTTCTTCTCGTCCTCGGCGACGTTGACGTTCCTGAGGATCGTCTGCAGCACGCGCTGCCCCGTGACCGAGGTCTCCTTGCCGGCGGCGGCGGCGAGCGCGTCGCGCAGGTCCTGCGGGATGTCCTTCAGCGCCCAGACGTAGAGGTGCGCGGCGGCGTCGGCGACCGCGCGGTCGAGATCAGTCAGGACGGTGCTCATCGGCTCACCTCGCTCGTCTCGAGCAGCTCCAGAACCTCGCGCGCGTCCTCGCCGCCGGCTCGAGCGTGCTCGACGAGCGGAATCCCGTGCGGCCCGAGCGCGTCGCGCGCCGACGGGATAGGCGGCGAGCATCGCGCGCACGATCTCGGCCTCGCCGAGCATCGCCGCGGCGAAGAGATCCAGCCGCGCGCCGCGCTCGAGCAGGAAGAGCGCGATGTCGCGCCGGCCCATGTGCGCCGCCGCTCCGAGACCGGTCTCCCAGTCGCCGCCGCCCCAGTCCCACGCGGCGTTCACGAGCGCGGGCTCCTCGTCGAGCAGCGCGCGGACGACGTCGAGGTCGCCGTGCGCGTTGGCGACGAACGACTGCACCTTCTCCGGGTCGAGCCGGGCGGGTGCGTCGCTCATGCGCGGCCCTCTCCGCGGCGGCCTTGCCGGCCCGCCGCCCGAAGACCGTGCACTCGAGCAGCGAATTTCCCATCATGCGGTTCCTCCCGTGCGTCCCGCCGGCGATCTCGCCGCAGGCGTAGACGCCTTCGAGGGTGGTCTCGGCATGCTCGTCGATCACGAGCCCGCCGTTCTGGTAGTGGAGGACGGGGTAGGTCAGGATCGGCTCCGCGAGCGGGTCGATGCCGCCGCCGCGATAGCGGCGCAGCATGTACGGGAGCGAGATCTCCGCGTCCTCGCGCGCGATGCGCGTCGTGTCGAGCCAGACCGCCGGCCGCCCGTCGCGGCGTCAGCACGCCCTTGCCCTTCTCCACCTCGTCGAAGATCGCCTGCGAGACCGCGTCGCGCGGCCCGAGCGAGTCGGTGAACTCCTCGCCGTCCGCGTTCAGGAGCACGGCGCCGTAAGCGCGCGTCGTCTCGGGGATCGAGTAGCCCTGCATCGTGGACGGCCACGCGCCGCCGTTCGGGTGGTACTGGAGCGCGTCGAGGTCGCGCGACTCGGCGCCTGCGTCGAGCGCGATGCGCGTCACCTCGCCGGTCGCGTTCGGGATGATTCGTGGAGAGCTCGCCGCGCGTCTCCGCCTCGCGGAAGCAGCGCCCGCCGGCCGCGAGCACGATCGTCGACGCCTCGACGTCGGCCACGCCGTCCCGCGTCTCGAAGGTCGCCTTCCAGCCGTTCTCGGTTGGAGCGATCGCGGTCAGCGCGTGATGCGGAAGCTCCGTGCCCGGTCCAGCCTCGAACGCCTCGCGCAGCGCCTTCGTGATCGCGTGACCCGTGCGATCGCCGACCTGCAGAAGCCGCTTGCGCGTCGCGCCTCCGCAGCGGGCGAGCCGGTAACCCCCGTTGTCGCGCGTGAACTCGACGCCGAGCTCCTCGAGCCAGTGGATGGCGGAGGGCGCCTCGCTCGTCAGGATCTCGACGAGCCGCGGGTTCGCGGTTTCGTGCGAGCTCCGCATGACGTCCTCGGCGTGGATCTCGGGAGAGTCGTCCTCGCCGAACGCGGCCTGGATGCCGCCCTGCGCCTTCGCGGAGTTGCACGCCTGGAGCGTGGTCTTCGTCGCGATTGCCACGTCGGCGCCGGCGTGGGCGGCGGAAACGGCCGCGGCGAGGCCGGAAGCGCCGCTGCCGACGACGAGCACGTCGAAGGAGACGCCGGTGCGCACCGGTTGATCGTACCTCACTCTGCTAATTCCTGTCATTACCAAGCGTTATTCGACCACCGCCGATAGACTCCCCTGCATGGGCACGCTGGCCGACATCGCCAAGCCGAACTTCATCACCGTCGCCCCTGAGGACACGCTGGGCGAGGTGGCCGAGCGCATGACGCGTCAGAACACCGGCGCGGTCGTCGTCAAGGACTTCGGCAAGCTCATCGGCATCCTCACCGAGCGCGACATGCTCCGCGCGATGGCCGCCCGAGTGCACACGAGCGACGCGCGTGTCCGGCAGTGGATGACGGCCGACCCGATCACGGCTCCGCCCGACATGGACCTGGACGAGGCGGCGCAGATCATGCTCGACAACGGCTTCCGGCACCTTCCGGTCGTCGACGGGCAGAACGTGCTCGGCGTGGTCAGCCTCCGCCGCGTGCTCGGCGGGCGGCGCCAGCCGGCGTCCGAGCCCGCTCCCGAAGCCGCCTAGCTACAAGCCGAAGCGATACCGGCGACTACGGCCTTCGCCGCCTGCTTCTGCGGAACGTGGCGCTTCTTCAGCTGCTGCACGAGCTTCGCGTTCTTGCGGATCTCCGTCAGCGTCTCGGCCTCCGTCTCGCCCGGCGAGACCCGCGCGAAGAGGCACGAGAGCGGGTTCTTCTTGCCGCCGATCCAGCCGATCGCGTACAGGTACTTGAGGACGGGCTTCGAGTACGGCGCGCGGTTGTACGCCGCGCGAGCTTCGTTCACCGAGACCTTCTGCGCCTTCGCGCCGGCGCTGAGCGACGAGAGAGCGGTTCCGTTGGAGACCGGCAGCATCGCGAGCCGCTCGCCGAACGCGCCCGACAGCGTCGAGGCCAGGATGGCCATCGCCGACACGATCCCCGCGTACTCGACGATCACCGACGCATCGTCGGCCGCTCGCACCGCCGAGTCAACCGCTCGGAGCGGTCAGCTTCAACCTGGCCGCTCACACATCTCGTCGAGCAGGCGCGAGCACGTCGTCCGGGCTCGCTTCGCGCGGGTTCGCGCGCGCACCGGGCGAGCCGCCGCCTCGGCCGCGACGAGCGGCAGATCCTCCTCCGGAACGCCGAAGTCGCGAAGCCGCTCTGAAGCCCGCCGAGCCGCGCGAGCTCCTCGACGCGCGACGCGGGATCGTCGGTGCCGAGCGCAGCCGCGAGCCGCTCGATCGCATCCCGGGCCGCGGGCTCGTTGAAGCGCAGCGTCGGCGGCAGGGAGAGCGCGTTCATCGCCCCGTGCGGGAGGCCGTAGCGCCCTCCCAGCACCTGCGCGATCGCATGTGAGAGCGCAAGGCCGGTCAGCCCGAGCGCCATTGCCGGCGTGCATCGCGCCTTCGAGCAGCCCCGTTCGCGCCTCGAGGTCGTCCGGGCGCAGCGACGACCTCCGGAAGGAAGCGACCGATCCGCTCGGCGCCCTCGAGCGCCTCGCGGTCTCCCTCGTCGCTCCGGCTCGCGACGTAGAGCGCCTCGGCAGCGTGCGCGAGCGCGTTGAGCGCGGTGCCGACGGTCTCCGTCGAGCGGAAGCTCGAGCGTCAGCCGGGGCTCGTACACGGCGCCGCGATCCGCGCGCCTCCTCCGCCCGTCTTCACGCCTCGCTCCTCGTCGCGCATGCCGAAGAACGGCGTCCACTCCGCCCCTGCGTACGTCGTCGGGACGGCGACGAGCGCGAGCCCCGCTCTCGGCCGAGACGGCCTTGCCGGTGTCGATCGCGCTCCCGCCGCCCGCGGCGACGAGGCCGTCCGCGCCGCTCGCCGCCCCACGGCGGCCGCGACGGTCTCCACCGGAGCGTGGCGCCGCACGCCCGAGAAGCGCGAGGCGACGGGGACGTCGAGCTCCGCGAGCCGCGCACTCGTGACCAGCAGCGGCCGCTCCATCCCGAGCTCGCCGAGCAGCGGCCCGAGCTCCTCGAGCCCCCAGCGGACGATCACGAGACTCTCGCGCGCGCGAACTCGACGAACGCCTCCGCAGCGCGCGTGCGAGCACGGCCGGTCGCGGACGCGAGCGAGATCTCCCGCGTCGCCTCCAGCCCCTCGACGCGCGCCTCCTGCAGCGTCTCCGCCGCGAGCTCGGACTCGACCGCGGTGCGCGAGATGAACGTCACGCCGTAGCCCGCCTCGACCGCGTGCCGAACCGACTCCTGGAGCCCGAGCTCGAGCCGCACGTCGAGATCGCGCAGACGGACGCCGTTGCGGCGCAGGCCGTCCTCGACGATCTGGCGCACGCCGGCGCCCTCCTGCATGAGGATCAGCGTCTCCTCCCGCAGCTCCTCGAGCGTCACCGTCCGGTCCGGCGAACCGATGGCCGGGCGGGCAGACGAGGATCACCTCGTCGGAGAGAAACGGCTCGAAGCGCACGCCGCGGTGGCGCCGCGACGCGCCGACGACGCCGAGCTCGAGCTCCCGCGCGGCGACGCGCTCGACGATCGTGTGCGTGTCCGAAACCGTCAGCCGCACGCGCACCTCCGGGTTCACCCGCTGGAACTCGGAGAGGAGCAGCGGCATCGCGATCGCGGCCGGCCCCGTCGACGCGCCGATCACGAGCTCGCCGCCGATCGCGCCCTCCGTCGACGAGGCGACCTCCGACACGAGCTGCTCCTCGAGCGCGAGCAGCTTCTGCGCGCCGCGGTAGAGCCGCCACCCGGCCTCCGTCGGCTCGACGCGCCGCCCGGAGCGGTCGAGGAGCTGCGCCCCGAGCCGCTTCTCGAGCGAGCGAACCTGGAGCGAGACCGCCGGCTGCGTCACCCCGAGCCGCTCGGCCGCCTGCGAGAAGCTCCGCCGCTCGACGACCGCGCAGAACGCCGCAAGCTGCCGCGTGTCCATAAGCGAAGATTTATATGTGAAGTTCAGAAGAGGCCGCGCTCGCCGAGCCAGTGCTCGAGCAGCGGGTCGGTCAGCTCCGGGCCACCGCCTGACCGGCCCTGGCGGGCCTCCGCCTTGCCGATCAAGCCGGCGAGGGCGCGGTCGACGCTTCCCTTCTTCAGGCCGAGGAAGCGCAGCGTCTCCTCCGCGTACAGGTTCCTCGTGCGGGTCGCGAGCGCGAGGCTCACGCGCTGCTCGTTGACCGCCAGCGCCTCCCAGCGGGCGCGGAGCGCCGTCTCCGCGTGGCCGAGCGCGGCATCTCGCGCGTCGACGAACGCCGCCTCGTCGGCCGTCGAGCCGCGCGGCACGAGGTCCCAGAGATGGTGCGCGACGAGCATCGTCCGCTGCGGGTGCCCGCGCGTGAACGCAAGCAGCGGCTCGAGGGCGTTCCCGATGTCGCGATCGGTGCGGCGGAATCGCTCCTCGAGGTACATCGCCGTCGGCTCCGGCCGCAGCGGCGCCAGCTCGACGGAGACGGCGTGCTCGAGCAGCGGCCGCGACGGATCCTCGAACAGCCTCACCATCAGCGTCGGCGCCGAGCCGGAGAACGCGTACGAGGCGGCCGCGGTCTGGTGCTGGAGGACGCTGCGCAGGATGCCGTCCGCGCCGTCGACGCGGAGCAGGTCCTGGAACTCGTCGAACGCGATGAGGCTTCGCACGCCGGTGCGCTCGTGCAGCTTCGCGGGCAGGTCGAGCAGGCGCAGGAGGACGCTCTCGACGTCGACACGCGGGTTCGACTGCAGAGTCGCCGTGAAGCCGCCCGCGCCGAGCGACAGGCCCACCTGCCAGGAACGGAACAGCGAGTCGACGGTTCGCCGGATCGAGCCCTTGAGCTCACGGTCGTACGCGCGCTCGATCCTGACGACGAGGCTCGAGAGCGAGAGAACGCCTTCGAGGTCGACGAGCGCCGTCGCCCAGCCCTCCGCAGAGGCGTGGGCCAGGACGCGCCGGAGCAGGCTGGTCTTGCCGTAGCGGCGAGGGGCGACGAGGCGGGAGGAGTGGCCGCCGGCGGCGAGCGCGATCAGCCGCGAGGCGGCCTCGTCGCGGTCGATCATCTCCTCGGGCAGGAGCTCGCCGGCGATGCGGAAGGGGTTCGGCTCGATCACGGGCACCGTCCTCAGTCTGCATGAAGCAGGCGGTTCTGTCTACATGAAGTAGTAAGAATTGTCTGCTGGAAGCAGACGCTCTGGTAACGTCGCCGCGTGCGCGTCTGGATCGACGTCACCAACTCGCCGCAGGTGGCGTTCTTCCGGCCGCTGATCGCGCTGCTGCGCGAGCGCGGGCACGAGGTCGAGGTCACGGCGCGCGACTTCGCGCAGACGGTCGAATTGCTCCGCCTGCACGGGATCGCGCATGAGGTCGTCGGGCCACCACACGGCGGCGGGAGCGTGCTCGGGAAAGCGCGCGCGATGGCCGGGCGGCTCCCGGCGCTCCGCCGCTTCGCAAAAGGCCGCGGGTTCGACATGGCCCTGTCGCACGCCTCGCACGAGCTGCAGCTCGCCGCCCGCTCGCTCGGCATCCCGTCGGCCTACGCCTTCGACTACGAGTTCGCGCGTGTCCAGCACGGGCTCGGCTCGCGCGCGGCGACGCGCGTCGTCGTTCCGGAGGCGATTCCCCAGAGCCGGCTGAACGTCCTCGGCGCGCGCACGCGAAAGGTGCGCCGCTATCCCGGGATCAAGGAGGAGTACTACCTCGCCGGCTTCGAGCCGGATCCTTCGGTCCTCGACGAGCTCGGCCTCGACCCGGAGCGGGTGCTCGTCGGTCGTGCGGACGCCGCCGGACGTCGCCCTCTACCACCGCCACGAGCAACCCCCTCTTCAGTGGCCTGCTCGAGCCGCTCGGCTCGGATCCCGTCGGTTCAAGCCGTCGTCCTTCCGCGTACGACGACACAGCGGACGGCCATCACGCGACCTCCGCCTCCCCTCGCTCGTGGTCCCCTCACACGCGGTCGACGCGCAGAGCCTGGTCGCGCTCTCCGACCTCGTCGTCTCCGCCGGCGGCACGATGAACCGCGAGGCGGTCGCGCTCGGCGTGCCCGTCTACACGATGTTCGCCGGTCGCATGGGCGCGGTCGACGAGGCGCTCGTCGCAGAAGGCCGGCTGCGCGTCGCTCGAGCCGGGCGACGACCTCCCGCTCGAGAAGCGCGACCGGTCCGCAAGCCGTCAAGTGGGCCGCGATCCCGCGCTGCTGCTCGATCTCCTGCTTCACCACTCGGTGACAGTTCGTCGCCAGATGTGGTTAGGTCCCGGCCGTAACCGACTCTCAGGAGGGGAGAGGATGAGACGACTTCGACTCGTGCGTCTGGGCATCGGTTGCTGCAGCGACCTTCGAGCGTCGTAGCGACAGCGGCGACGACGATGGCGACGGCGTCCAGACGCAGGCAGCGGTTCTGACCTGCCGAAGTGCGGCCGAACGGCTGGTGCCGATCATCACCTCGGCGACGCCTCGACGGTACGATTCGAGTCGATCCCGGACGGGATCCGATCACGCGGCGGCGCGGCGACGACGGCGACGAGATGACGACGGGATCCCGGACGGGCTCGGCGCCGACCGCGGCGACGACGATGACGACGGACGCGCCGTCGTCGTCATGAACCACGAGCTCGGCCGGGCCTTCCCGAACACGCCGCCCGGCGTCGACACGCGGATCACGCGGCTGGAGATCGACCGCGGAAGCCACAGCGTGCTCGATCGCGAGTACCTGATCGAGAGCAACGAGGGCTTCCAGCGGTTCTGCTCGATCGACCGCGATCACGGGTCGAAGGGTCGACCCGTTCTCTTCACGAACGAGGAGGCGCGTGACCGATTCTGCCGCCAGCGCCGGGCCCAGCCCACGACGGCAGCTCGATCGTCATGGATCCGGACAGGCGGGCATGTGCGGTACGACGTCAGGAACGGCACTTCAAGCCATCTCGGCATGGGCCGTCCAACCACGAGAACGTCGTGGCGCTTCGGCTCCGCGACAACGGTCTTCCTCTCGAGCGAGGACGACTTCCGCACCCGGTCGCCGTCGCTACCTGTACGCGTACATCGCGGACGACCTTCGAACGGCGGGATCCGCGGCGTCGAGCGGACACGCCTCGTACGTCTGGAAGGCCGTACAACCCGGCGAAGAACCAGAACTCGGCCGTCGCGAAGAACGAGTCGATTCCGGGCGACGTTCGTTCCGCTCACGCAGGCCGAGAACGCGGAGTCGACGACGCTCAAGGCCGCGGCGGTCGAGCGCCGGAGGACGCCTTCCGTTCGTCCGGCTCGAGGACATCGCGATGCAAGGCCGGACGTCGGGAGACACGTACATCGCCGACACGGGGCAAGCCGCCGGCACCGGCGCGCGGGCGCGATCACCAGTTCGACATAACCCGCAAGATGGCCCGACAAGAGGACCGACGCTAAGTGATCCTCTACGCGGACGGGCCGACACCCGGACGACATGTACAACCCGGACAACATGGACGCCGCGGAACGCGGGTGCTCATGATCCAGGAGGACCGCGAGTCGGCCTCCGCGGCGGCTCCGGATCGCGTCCGCCGAACCCGCCGGTGGCGGACGCGCGGCTTCGGCCGCGTGCTGGAGTACAACTTCCGGACCGGCGTGCGCGCTCGGTCGCACGCGTGAACACTCCGGCGCCGCATTCGGCCGGGCAACTGGGAGTCGTGCGGCATCGTCGACGCGTCGACCGCTCGGCAACGGTTGGTCTTCTCGACGTCCAGGCGCACGGCGCGTCGCGCCGCAGCCCGGCCCGGACCCTCGTCATCGGGTCGTCCGACGTGCGCGAGGACGGCCAGCTGCTCGCGATGTTCGTGCCGGGCTCGACCGGCGGAGGCGGACGCACGGTCACGACGCGACGGGAGGGACGACGACGACTGACCCGTCGCGGCGTCGAGTCGCCGCGGGCTAGACCTTCTCGGATGCGGGCGCCGTCTCGACGGCGCCCGCTCCGTCTCCGGAGACGGCTCGACGCGCCGGCGCGGTGCGGAGACGAGAGTGTTCAGGCGGCCGACGAGCTCGAGCGTGTCGCCCTCCTCGACGAGCTCGCTCGAGCGCGGCCAGCTCGGACTCGAGCCAGTCGGCGTCGATGGGCGAACGCGTGACCAGCAGGATCGCCTCGTGGCTCGACGGCGTCACCGTCTCGTCCGCCGACCAGAGCTCCTCGTGCAGCTTCTCCCCCGGCTTCGCGCCGATGAACTCGATCGCGATGTCCTTGACGGGCTCCTTGCCGGAGAGGCGGATCATCGTCTCCGCGAGGTCGAGGATCTTCACCGGCTCGCCCATGTCGAGCACGTACACCTGGCCGCGGCCCCCGATCGCGCCCGCCTGGATGACGAGCTGCACGGCCTCGGGGATGGTCATGAAGTAGCGCGTCATGTCCTGGTGCGTGACCGTGACCGGGCCGCCGCGCGCGATCTGCTTGCGGAAGATCGGGATCACGCTGCCCGACGAGCCGAGGACGTTCCCGAAGCGGACGCCGCAGAAGCGCGTGGGCGCGTCGCGGTGGCCCCACGACTCGACGATCCACTCGCAGAGCGCCTTCGACTGGCCCATCAGCGTCTTCGCGTTGACGGCCTTGTCCGTCGACACGAGGACGAACCGCTTCGCGCCGAACTCGACCGCGAGGTCGGCGACGGTGCGCGTGGCGAGCGTGTTGTTGCGGACGGCTTCGAGCGGGTTCGCCTCGAGCATCGCGACGTGCTTGTACGCGGCGGCGTGGAAGACGACCGCCGGCCGGTACTTCTCGAAGATCTGCCTGCATCTTCCCGCCGTTCCCGGCGTCCGCGAGGATCGCCACGGTGGCGTGGAAGCCGCGCTCGTCGACGAGCTCGCGCTCGATCTCGAAGAGCGCCGGCTCGCCGTTGTCGACGAGCACGAGCCGCGTCGGGCCGACGCGCGCGATCTGGCGGCAGAGCTCGGAGCCGATCGAGCCGCCGGCGCCCGTGACGAGAACGACCTCGCCCGTGAGGTAGCCCGCGATCGAGTCGATGTCGACCTCGACCGGCTCGCGGCCGAGGAGGTCCTCCACCTCGACGGGCCGGATCTGCCCCGCGAGGTCGAAGTCGCCTGCGATCAGCTCGGGCAGCCCCGGCAGCGTCTTCACCGGGACGTTCTCGCGCGCGCGCGATCTCGACGATCCGCTCGCGCACCTCGCCCGACGCGGACGGGATCGCGATCAGGACCTCGTCCGGACGGCGGTCGCGCAGCAGGTGGCGGAGCTCGTCGGACGTACCGAGCACGCGGATCCCGTGCAGGCGCAGGTTCTTCTTGCGCGGGTCGTCGTCGACGAGCCCGATCGGCGTGTAGCCCGAGCGCGGGGTTCTTCAGCATCTCGCGGAGGATCAGCTGCGCGGCGTCGCCGGCGCCGACGATGATGCACCTCCCTGCCGCGCGCCACGATCGTCCCGGCCGACGGGCGCTCGATGAGCGTCCGCGCGAGCAGCCGCGAGCCGGTGACGAACGCGAGCAGCAGGAGCGTGTCGACGATCCAGATCCCGCGCGGGACGCTCGCGGGGTGGAAGTCGAGCAGCGTGAAGACGAGGAACACGGCGACCGCGGCCGCCGCGACGCCGCGGACCGCGACCCACATGTCCTGCGTCGAGACGTACCGCCACCAGCGGTTGTAGAAGCCGAACGCGAAGAAGAGCGGGAGCTTGATCCCGAGGACGAGCGCGATGACGTCCCACTCGAGGTAGCGGTCGTAGTACGACGGGGCGCCTGGCGCCCTCGAAGCGCAGGTACCAGGCGAGCACCCACGCGGCGACGATGAGGCCGCCGTCGACCGCGACCTGCCAGAGCCGGTGCCGGTTGACGGGGACCGCATGCGTCCTACGCCGGGACGCCGAGCGCCGAGCGCACGGTCTCGACGACGCGCTCCTGCTGGCTCGGCGCCGATCGTGCCCCACATCGGCAGCGCGAGGTTCTCGGCGGCGGCGCGCTCGGTCTCGGGCAGCGAGCCGCGCTCCCAGCCGAGGTGTCGCAGCGCCGGCTGGAGGTGGAGCGGCGTGACGTAGTACGACGCCGACGCGATCCCGGCCGCGGTCAGCGCGTCGCGGATCTCGTCCCGCCGCGACGAGCGCGCGACGTACATGTGGTAGACGTGGCCGGCATCGTCGCGCGGCAGCTCCACGAGCTCGCCGAGCCCAAGCTCCGCGTACCGCGCAGCCGCCTCGCGCCTGGCGGCGTTCCATCCCGTCAGGTGCGGGAGGAAGACGCGCAGCGCGGCGGCCTGGATCGCGTCGAGCCGCGAGTTCGTCCCGATGAGCTCGAACGTGACCTTGTCGCGCGAGCCGTGGAAGCGGAGCAGGCGGACGCGGTCGGCGACGGCATCGTCGAGCGAGGTGACGAGCCCTCCGTCGCCGAGCGCGAAGAGGTTCTTCGTCGGGAAGAAGCTGAACGTCGAGCAGACGCCGGTCTGTGCGACGCCGTCGGCGCCGAAGGCCTGAGCGGCGTCCTCGATCATCGGGAGCCGCAGCTCCGCCAGCTCCGCGAGCGGCGCGGGCCGGCCGAAGAGGTGGACGGGCATGAGCGCACTCGTGCGAGGCGTGATGCGGGCGGCGACGTCCTCGGGATCGAGGTTGAGGGTCTCCGGGTCGATGTCCGCGAAGACCGGCGTCGCGCCGACGCGCGCGATCGACTCGGCGGTGGCGTAGAACGTGAACGACGGGCAGATGACCTCGTCGCCCGCGCCGATCTCGAGCGCCTCGAGCGCCAGCACGAGCGCATCGGTGCCGTTGGCGACGCCGATCGCGTGCGGCACGCCGAGGAAGGCGGCGGCCTCGCGCTCGAACGCCTCGACCTCGGGTCCGAAGATGAAGCGACCGGACTCGAGGACGGCGGCGAAGCGCTCCTGGAGCTCCGGAATGAGCGGCTCGTACTGCGCCTTGACGTCGATGAGGGGGATCTGGTTCACGCTCTGAGTACCGCCGGCGAGTGTAGCGAGGGGCGGATTCGCCTCTGCCACCCAGACTTCATCAGGCGCCGCCGGACTCCTCGGCCGGGCGCCGCCGCTTGCGCAGCTGGCGCCAGACCAGCCAGGCGACGAGCGCGACGATCGACGGCGGCCACGAGGTACTCGACGTAGCGGAAGGCGTGATGGAAGTCCTCCCAGCTCTCGCCCGCCGCGTACCCGGCGGCGGCGAAGGCGAAGCACCAGATCGAGGAGCCGAGGAACGTCAGCACCGTGTAGCGGACGAGCGGCGCCTCGAAGACGCCGGCGGGGATCGAGACGAACGAGCGGACGACCGGCGTCAAGCCGCCCGAGGAACACTCCCCAGTCGCCCCAGCGGTCGAACCAGCGTTCCGCCCGGTCGAGCCGTTTCTCGTCGAGATGGAACCAGCGCCCGCGTCGTTCGAGGAACGGCTTCCCGCCGTAGAGCCCGATCGCCCAGCCGATGACCGCGCCGATCGTGTACCCGATGCTGCCCGCGAGCGCGATCGCGAGGTAGGCGGGCCAGCCTTCCTCGATCGTGTTCCCGAAGAGCGTCACCTCCTGGCCGGCGAACGCGCCTGACGCGAGCGCGCCGCCGTAGACCATCACCACCTCGCTCGCGGCGGGGAACACGGCGTCGATCAGCATCAGCGCGAAGACGGCGTAGAGGCCGTAGTCGCCGATGACGGAGGTGATCGCCTCCGTGATCTCGCTCAGGGCGGAGGCGACGAGCACCGCGGCAGTGTACGGATGGCCTTCGACGGCGCGGTACGCACTTGGGGTCAGGCTTCAGCCTGACCCCGGTGTTGGGTGTTCACCGCGCAAACCCAAGACCGAGGTCAGGCTAAAGCCTGACCCCACGCGTCCTCAGTCGCCACTGAAGCGGCCGCGGAGCGACCGTCTTCAGGGTTGCGCGCGATCGGAACCCGTGCTTCACGGGTTCCGATCTGACGCTACCCGGTGTAGCGGAAGACGTAGAGCCCGAAGTCGATGTCGCTCGCCGCGACGTACTCGCGGCCGCCGTGGCGGAAGACCTGGACTCCCCAGAAGTTGTTCCCGGAGACGTCGATGAACCGCCCTGCCTCCACGATCTTGTCCTTCTCCACGCGGATGACCCGGAGCCCGCCGGCGTAGTACGAGAGGTACGCGAGGTCGTTCCGCACGTGCGAGGCCGCGACCTCGTGCACGGAGAGGTCGCCGCTGCCGCTCGCGTGCTTCGGATCCATCGCCTCCGGGATCGCGTAGGTGTCGAGCTGGGCGAGCTTGCCGTTCGCGTTGCGGAAGAGGTGCACGTAGCCCCAGCCGTCGAAGAGCGAGCGCACGGTCACGCGGTCGCCCTCCTTGCCGACGGCGATCTTGCGGGAGGTTCTCGAGCGCGCCGGCCCGGCAGCCGCGCCTCGTCGTAACCGGGGATGTCGAACAGCGAGAAGCCGACCGAGCGCTCGACGGCGAACGCCGGGATGCCGCCACGGACCCCCATGCGGAAGAGACCACAGCCCTGCGCCCCCTCGGTGTTGACGACGAGCGCGGCGGCGTAGCCCTTCGCCTCGATCCTCGCCAGCTTCACGTCGAACAGGCACGTCCCTCGCGCGACGACGGCGAACGCCGCCCCGGCCGCAGCCGGCACCGCGGGATCGCCGTCGCAGGCGCGGCCGACGTACCGCGTCGTCCCTGCGACCTCGTCGCCCGCGTCGAGTCCCGGGCGTCCGGTCGCCGGGAATAACCATCGAACGAGCCGTCCGGCAGACGTCGCCTCGAGCCGGACGGGGCCGAAGTCCTCGTCGGCCGCGATCAGTAGCGGTTGTCCCTGGTCAGCTCCGACTGGTGGGCGTTGCCCTCGGGCGGCTGGCGGAGCGGACGACTGCGCGGCGAGCTCCGTCGTCCGGGCTCGCGAAGTCCGAGTCGGCGAGGTACCGCGCCTTCGTCGGATCGGTGACGTCGAGCTTCACGTAGCCGCCGTCCCAGTAGGACACGAGCATGACCTGCCGCGCGCCGATCTTCTTCACGACGACGTCGTGGTGGAAGACGTCGACGAGGCTCGTCGGACGGGTCTGGAGGATCTGCGGGAAGAGCGCGCGGAGGTCGTACTCCGCGATCGACGGCCGGTTTCCGCGGATTCGAGATGTCGACGATGTCGACGTCGCTGCGCGTCCTGGTTGTCGACCATCACCGCGTATGCCCGCCGCCCCGCGTCCCAGGCGAAGACGCTGTGGATGTCGTGCGCCCGCGTCGTGTTCGGCTCACCGGCACTCGTGCGGTCGCCGAACCCCACCGCCAGCGTGCGGGGCCGCGACGGGTTGGAGACGTCGTAGAGGTTCAGGCCGCCGCGCCGGTTCTTCCGCGATCGCAGGTCTCGTTGTTCGTCACGAGCAGGTTGCCCTCGAACGCGGCCGTGTCCACATGGAGCGCCTGCACGCCCTCGCCGGGATAGCTCCCCGGAGGCGCGGCACGAACCCGGCCTTCCTCGGCCGGGCGGGATCGCGCAGGTCGACGATGTGGATGCCGTTGTCCGTGCAGTCCCGCCGCCCCACGAGCCGAGGTACGCGTAGCCGCCGAAGACGCGCGACGTCTGCGATCCGCTTGCGCGGCGCGCGCCTCAGCCCGAGCGTCGAGACGAGCTCGACGTTCGACTGCGTGGCCTGGAGATGCCCCGTCGTTCCCGCGTGCTTGTGGTTGTGGTGCTGCACGACCGGCGCTGCGCGTCGAGCACCGAGCCCGACCTGCTGGCGACCGTCGAGTCTAGGCCGCTCATGCGCCACGGTCGCGCCGACGGCCGCCACGAGAGCGGGGAGGCCGAGCGCCAGCAGCACGCCGGATCGTCTGGAGATTTCGAGAACTCTCCGTCCGGTTCGGGTTACCTCTTCGAGCCGGCGGTACGGCGAACCGTCAGCTCTCTTTCGAGAGTAACGGTCCCGTGCTCGTTCGTCGCCTCGACGACCAGGACGTAGCGCCCGCCGGCGGCGAGCTTCCCGCTCGCCTGGCGCCCGTTCCAGATGACGGCCTGGTCGCCTGCCTCCATCCTGCGCTGCGCCGGGACGCGAATGAGCACGCCGTCGATCGTCTCGACGGAGACCCTCACGCGCGCCGGGCGCGTCTGCTTCCAGCGGATCGTGACGCGTTCGCTCCGCGCGGGCGAAGGACGAGGCGGCCGGGGGCGCGGTCAGGAACCCGAGCGTCGAGTTGACCGCGAAGCGCCGGACCGCCGACGACGCGAGGCCCTGGTCGTCGGTCGCGGTGATGCTGAGTGTCCAGCGTCCCTCCGCTGGCGGCAGAGGATCGGTCGGAGCCGGAGGCGGCTAGGTCGGGTCGAGCGGCGGAGGCGTCCTGCACGGGCGGCGGGAACGGCACCGGATACGTGCCCGGCTCGCGCGCGACGACCTCCTCGAACGCGATCGTCCCGTCCGGGGCCGTCAGCTTCACGTTGACGTTCGAGGGCCGCACCACCTTGTACGCGAGCTCTGCGTCTCCCCGACGCCGTCGCCGTTCGGCGACACGACCGCCTCCGCGGGCGGAGGCGCGTAGGCGCCGTAGTACTGGAGCATGAGCGCGGTCGAGATCGGACGCTCGCGCCCGTCCGAGGGCCGGTTCAGCACCTAGCCGTCGAAGGCGAGCGTCGACGAGCCGCCGCCGTCGAGCTGCATCGCCCGAACGGAGCCCGAGGCGAACCATCATCAGCGCCATCTCGAACGTCGTCATCCCGACCGAGTACCCGGCCTGGCGGCCGTCGACGACGACGAGCAGGATCCGACCGTCCTTCGTCTGCCCGACCGCGGTGCGCGGGTGCCTGGGCGCGATCTGCGCCACCTCGAAGGCCTCGTTCGCGTCGTAGACCGGCCTGCCGTCGCGGACGAGCACCGGGCCGCCGCCGATCGCGTCGGAGACCGTGCTCCAGTCGGGCTGCAGGATCAGGCGAAGCGTGAGCGAGGTCCCGACCGCCGCCTCGGCCTCGAGCTTGGCGGCGGCGTTTCCTCGCGCCACGATCACCGCCGTGCCCGGAGCGATGCCGCACGGGCGCGTTTCTGAACGACGAGATCACGGGAGCGACGAGGTCGGTGTTCGGCACCGACGGCGGGAAGGGCGAGAGGACGACCGTGAAGGAGTTCGCGATCCGCGGCGTCGTCGCTGCCGTAGTCCGAGGTGAAGAGCGCGAGCCCGTTCTTCCCGGGCGCGTCGTTGAACTCGTTCACGGCGCGGCGCTGGCCGGTGCCGCGCCAGGTGCCGAGGAACTTGACCCGCCGCACGTCGAGCGCGCCGTCGAGCCCGAAGCCCGCGCTCGAGCGCTGGCTGTTCGGAGGCGCGACGAGCACGCCGTCGCGAAGCAGGATCCCGCTCGGATTCCCGTCGGCGAACCGCGAGAAGTCGCCGTTGACGCCGACCATCGTCGCCTGCGAGCCGAGCCGGCGCTGCATCGACGAGAGCGGTCTCGCGCCCGAGGACGGACTTCGTTCGAGAGCGTCGGGCGGAGTCGATAGAGCCCTACCGGGTTCGGCCCGCGCACGACGTGGATCCCGATCGGGCCGTGCGGCGTGAACTCGACGCCCGACTCGTAGGTCGCTCCCGGGAAGAGCTGCACCGGCGCGGCGCGCGGCCGAGGGTGCGATGACGAGCGCTGCGGCGAGTGCTGCGAGCGCCGACGCGAAGGCGAGACGAACCACGGCGCGGACGAGGGTACCCGAGCCGGCGGGGGCGATTTGCAGGCTCTTACAGCTTTCGAACAGGCCGGAAGCTCGCGACGATCGTCGAGCGCCGATCCGGCCGGGAGCAGCCGCTCGATCGCCTTCGAGGACCGGCGCCGCACCCGGGATGCGCGCGCCGTAGCGGTGGATCGTCCCGACGAGGACGACCGAGACCGGCTCGAACCCGGCCGCCGCCGCGACCGCGCGCAGGCGCTCGGGCGTGTTCGCGGCGTAGCGCGTCGGGTAGACGTCGCGCTCGGCGGCTCCCGCTCCGCGGCGCTTGATCGTCAGGCGCGCGCGCTGCGGCAGCAGGCTCGCCGCAGCCACGAACGGGCTTGCGCGGTTGGTCGTCAGGAGGACGACGGCGCCGTCCGGCCGCAGCACGCGCCGCCACTCGGCGAACGCGCGCTCAGGATCGCCGAGGTGCTCCACGACGAAGTTCGCGTAGACGAGGTCGAAGGAGTCGTCCTCGAAGGGGAGCGGCTCCTCGAGGTTCGCCGGCAGGAACTCGTCGAGGTACGGGTTCGCGCGGCCCGCCTCCTCGTCGGCGTCGACGCCCACGAGGCGCGCGATGCGGTCGCGGTAGTCGCGCAGGCGGGTCGTGCGGCCGCAGCCGGCGTCGAGCGCGACGGCTCCCGGCCGCAGCACCTCGTCGAGCAGGCGCCGCTCGACGAGGGTGTGGTCGGTCTCCACGCCGACTAGAAGACGCGGACTTCCCGGTACAGCGTGTCGCGCTGCACCGGCGTCTTCCCGGCCGAGCGGATGAGGTGGACGAGCTCGTCGGTCGTCGTGCGGTAGGTCGTGCCGGCGGCCGAGACGACGTTCTCCTCGATCATCACCGAGCCCATGTCGTCGGCGCCGAAGCCGAGCGCGACCTGCCCGATCTTCATCCCCTGCGTGACCCACGACGACTGGATGTGCGGCACGTTGTCGAGGTAGATCCGCGAGACGGCCTGCGTGAGGAGGTAGTCGAACGAGGTCGGCCGCGTCTCCTCGGGTACGAGGTCGTCGAGGCGGTTGCCGTCGCGCTGGAACGTCCACGAGATGAACGCGCGGAACCCGCGCGTCTCGTCCTGTAGCTCGCGGATGCGGCGCATGTGCTCGACCCGCTCCTCGAGCGTCTCGACGTGGCCGTACATCATCGTGGCGGTCGTCGACATGCCGAGCCGGTGCGCCTGGCGCATGACGTCGAGCCACTCGTCCGACTTCGTCTTCTTCGGCGCGATGATCCTGCGAACGCGATCCACCAAGATCTCGGCGCCGCCGCCGGGTACCGAGTCGAGCCCGGCTATCGCGCAGACGCGACGAGCGTCTCCGCGATCGGTCAGCTTCGAGCGGCGCGCGATGTGCTGGATCTCGGGCGGCGAGAGCGCGTGCAGGTAGATCGGGTAGCGCGCCTTGATCGAGCGGAAGAGATCCTCGTAGTAGTCGATCCCGAGGTCGGGATGGTGGCCGCCCTGCATCAGCAGCCCGGTGCCGCCGAGCGCGAGCGTCTCCTCGATCTTCTTGAAGATGACCGGCTTCGGGAGGAGATAGCTCTCGCGCTGGTCGCCGGGGCGGCGGTAGAAGGCGCAGAAGTCGCAGTCGGTGACGCAGACGTTCGTGTAGTTCAGGTTCCGGTCGACGATGAACGTGACCTGGCTCGGGTCGTTGAGGCGGTTGCGCACCTCGTTCGCGACGCGGCCGACGGCGACGAGGTCGCGCGAGCGGAGGAGCGCGATTGCGTCCTCGTCCGAGATCCGCTCGCCGTCGAGTGCCTTGTCGAGCGCCTCGCGAACGGTTGGCGCGGGATCGGCGACGACGGTCACGCCGCGACCTCCTCGCGCACGAAGCGGAGCTCCGGGACAGCCGGGAGCTCGCCGACGTCGTGGGCCATCTCGAGGAACTTGAGCAGCCCTTCGCGCTCGCGCGGGCCGAAGCTGTAGCGGAGCTTCTCGAAGTAGCGCGCGAGGAAGCCGGCGGGGTAGCCGTACGTCTCGCTCGCCTGCCGCGCGAGCCGCTCGGGCTCCGAGCGGGCGAGCCGCACCGACGACGACCAGCGCGTGCTCGAGGTCGATCAGTCCTTCGACAACTGGCTCGGGCGCGGCCCAGACGGCGAACACCATCGGCAGCCCCGTCCGGTCGAGCCACAGCCGCCCGAGGTCGAAGTGCGGCGTCGGGTCCTCGAACGCGCTGCGGAGCGCCGCGTCGCCGATGAGGAGCGTCGCGTCGGCGTCGAACCCCAGCGGGACGATCTCGGCCTTCGGCAGCAGGATGCGAACGAGCACGACGGAGGTCGCGCTCTCCGGGGTCACCGCCACCGAGCGGATCTGCCCGAACGAGATCTTCGTGACGAGCTGGATCGAGTCGACCGCGCCCTCGGACGAGACGCAGAGCCGCGGCAGGATCCGAAGCCGGTCGGCGTTCCGCGCGTATTCGATCGAGGGGATCGGCGCGATGTCGAGCTCGTCGTCGAGCAGCATCCGGTTGAGCTCGGTGGGAACGCCCGCGATCTCCTCGACCTCGGCTTCGAGCCCGTAGAAGACCGGCGCCATGTTCACGTACGAGATGCGACCCAGTCGAATTGTCATCGTCGGATCATGTCGCCGGCTCGGGCTCGTAGTCCGCGGGGGGCTCGAAGAAGGTGACGAGGTTGCCGTCGCGGTCCCTGACGGAGAACTCCCGGAATCCCCAGGGCGTGTCCTCGAGCGGCGCGTTCGGATGCACGATGTCGCGCTCGACGCAGTGCGCGTAGAGCTCGTCGATACCGCGCACCCCGAGCCGGATCATCGTCATCGAGTCCTCCGGCGCGATCTCGCTCGGCCCCCAGAAGTGGACCCACGACTCGCCGCGGCCGACGATCCCGTACTCGCGCTCGGTGTGGAACACGTCGAACGCCGAGCTCGTCGCGGTACCACGCGGCCGCCGCCTCGATGTCCCGCGCAGGGATGATCGGAACCGAGGAGACGAACTCGGTCACGCCCATCGGTGCAGCTCGTTGTAGAGCGTGTCGCGCTGGACGGGAATGCGCCCGGCCTCGCGCACGAAGCGCACGAGCTCCTCGACCTTCTGCTCGGTCTCGGTGCGCGCGCCCGCGGCGTGGAAGATCTCCTCGCGCACGACCGTGCCCTGCACGTCGTTCGCGCCGAAGTGGAGCGCGACCGCGGCGAGCGGCATCCCCATCATGATCCAGTAGGCCTTGATGTTCGGGATGTTGTCGAGCATCAGCCGCGAGACCGCGAGCATCTTCAGGTCGTCGGTGCCGGTCGTGTGCCGCCAGCCGCGCCGCTCGAAGACGGTGTTCTCGGGGTGGAAAGCGAGCGGGATGAACGCGAGGAAGCCGCCGGTCTTGTCCTGCTGCTCGCGAAGCCGCAGGAAGTGATCCACCCGCTCCTCGTACGTCTCGACGTGCCCGTAGAGCATCGTGCAGTGAGTCGGGATCCCCAGCTTGTGCGCGGTGTCGTGCACGTGGAACCAGATCTCGGGGCTCTCCTTGCCCGGCGCGACGAGCCGGCGCACGCGGTCGGCGAAGACCTCCGCGCCGCCGCCCGGAAGCGAGCCGAGACCGGCATCGCGAAGCTGCCGCAGCACCTCCTCGTGCGTGAGGCCGGACAGCGTCGTCATGTGGTGGATCTCCGACGCCGTGTAGAGCTTGAGATGGACGTCCGGGAGGGCGTCGTGGAGCGCCGCGGTGGTGTCGCGGTAGAAGCCGAAGTCGACGTGCGGGTTCTCGCCGTTGACCATGTGGATCTCGGTGAACCCCGTGAGCTCGCGCTGGCGGAGGACGTCCTCGACCAGCTCGTCGGCGGTGATCGTGTACGCCTGGGGCTGTTTCCGCGTCGCGGCGAAGGCGCAGAACTTGCACTTCACGCGGCAGACGTTCGTCTGGTTGACGTAGAGGTTCTGGACGAAGAAGACCTCGTCCGTCCCTCCGCGCACGCGACGCGCGGTGTCGGCGAGATCGCCGAGCGCGAGGACGTCGTCCGTCTCGAGAAGCGCGACCCCGTCCTCGAAACCGAGCCGCTCCCCCGCTTCGACCTTCTCGCGGACCTGCTCCAGCGTGCTGAGCTCGACGACGGCCATGCGTGCCTATCGCTCCCGGTCGATGACGATGTGCGTGAGCGCCTCCAGATCCGGCTCCTCCCGCAGGAACTCCCTCGCTTTCCTAGCGTAGTCGAGGGCCATCGCTCTGGACCGGTCGAGCGCGCCGGTCGCGGCAACGCGCACGAGCGCCTCCGTCTTCGACCCGCCGGCGAGCGCCTCTCGCACGACCGCGTCCTCGCGCGCGGCGAGGATCAGCGGCAGCGTCGGCACGCCCTCACGCAGGTCGGCGCCGGGGATCTTCCCAGTGTCGATCGTGTCGCCGACGCAGTCGAGGATGTCGTCCGCGATCTGGAAGGCGACGCCGAGCGCGAGCCCGAACTCGCCGAGTCGTGGGTCGCGGGAACCGAGGAGGCACGCAGCCTCGAAGAGCTTCCCGGTCTTCAGCGAGATCCGCTCGAGATACGCCTCGATCGGTGTATCGGGATCATGGAGCTGGCGCTGCTGCATCGCCTCGCCGCGCGCGATCGCGAGGCAGGCGCCGGCGAGAATCTCGACTCCCTCGAGATCGTCTGCTCCCGCAAGTTCGGCCATCGCGCGGGCGAAGAGGTAGTCCCCTCCCGCCGCGGCTGCCTGCGCGCCGTACTCGTGCCACGCGGACGAGCGCCCGCGGCGTAGCTCGGCCCCGTCGATGAGGTCGTCGTGGACGAGGGTCGCAACATGCGCGAGCTCGATCGCGACACCGGCCCGCAGCGCGCGCTCGCGGTCGCTCGAGGCGAGGTGGACGAGCAGCGGGCGGAGACGCTTGCCGCCTGCGTCGACCGCGTTCCGGCCGACAGCCGCGACGACGCCTGGGCAGTGCTCGACCGCTTTCGCGAGCCGCTGCTCGAGCTCGTCGAGGTACGGCTCGGCGTGTTGGAGGACGGCCTGGGCGCTCACTTGGGCTTCTCCGCCACGTGGAGGGCGACGCTGCCACCGCCGAGCAGCTTGAAACGCACGTTCTCGAACCCGGCCGAGACGAAGAGCGCGGCGAGATCCTCGGGGCCGGGAAAGCGGCGGACGCTCGCGGGGAGATAGGTGTACGCCTTCCCGCCGGGAAGGACCTTGCCCGCAAGCGGCACGAGCACGTCGAACCAGAGCCGGAAGAACGGCCGCAGGAGGCCGCGCGGGCGCGTTATCTCGAGCACGGCGATCTTGCCGCCGGGCCGCAGGACGCGCGCTGCTTCACGCAAGCCGCCCTCGAGGTCGTCGAGGTTCCGCACGCCGAAGCCGACCGTCACGGCGTCGAAGGAGCCGTCGTCGAACGGGAGCGCGAGCGCGTCGCCCTGCACCCACTCGATCGTCCCCGACTTTCGCCGCGCGCGCTCGAGCATGGGCTCAGAGAAATCAAGCCCGACGACGAGGCCTCCGCGACGTTCCGCCTCGACCGCGAGGTCGCCGGTGCCGCAGCACGCGTCGAGAACGCGATCGCCGGGCCAGACGACCTCGCGCACGGCGAGCTTCCGCCAGCGCCCGTCGAGGCCGCCGGTCATCACGCGGTTCATCAGGTCGTAGACCGGCGCGATGCGGTCGAACATCCCTCGCACCTCGTCCGCGGGCAGTCGTCCGGCCTCGTAGCTCACCTGTCACCCCAGCGCTTCGCGAGCGTGTTGTCGAGGCCCAGCTGGTCGAGGCAGCGGGCGACGACGAAATCGACGAGGTCGTCGATCGACTGCGGCCGGTGGTAGAAGCCGGGCGCGGCGAAGAGGATCACGGCGCCGGCCTCGTTCAGCGTGGCGAGGCCACGGAGGTGGATCGAGGAGAGCGGCGTCTCGCGCGGCACGAGCACGAGCTTGCGACGTTCCTTGATCGCGACCGACGCCGCGCGGTGGATGAGGTTCTGCATCGCGCCCGAGGCGAGCGTGCCGACGGTCGCCATCGAGCACGGGCAGATGACGTACGCGTCGACCTTCGCCGAGCCGCTCGCGTACGGGCTCGTGAAGTCGCCTCTCCTCGTAGATCGCTGACCTGAGACGACGCGTCGCCGACGAACCGCTCCAGCACCTCGGCGCGCGGCAGCGACGGATCGCCGTAGAGCTCCGTCGCGATCACCTGGATCCCCGAGCCGGACGCCGTCAGCCCGACCTCACAGCCGGCGGAAGCGAGCGCGTGAAGGAGGCGCTCGGCGTACGGAGCGCCCGAGGCCCCGGTGACGCCGAGGAAGACGCGCACGGCTCGAAGCGTATCCCCGTGCTTCCTGCGGCAGGGCCGCGGAACCGGCTTACGGGCTGGGCGCAGGTGCAGCCGGAAAGCGAGGATCGTCCCGAAGCGAGGCGAGATCGTCGTCGTCCTGTGCGTACCCGGCGAACCGGTCCTCGAGCCCGACCGCGTGCCGGAGATGGTCCAGCGCGGCATCCTTCTCGCCGAGCAGCGCCTCGGCGCACGCGAGGTTGTAGTAGTGCACGCCCGCGTCGGGGGACTCGCGCACGGCCTCCTCCAGAAGCTGCTTTGCCTCCGCATACTCACCGCGATCGAGGAGCGGGAAGACCTCGGAGCTCACCTCCCACGGCATGACGCGAAACGCCTCCCCTGGCTTCGCGCCGATGCTCAGGATCGTCGTGCCGCCGACCGTGGCAATGGCGCCTCGCTTGACCGCGGGGTCGCGCGCGAACACGAGCGTCCCGGCAGGAGCGTCGACCGTGTCGTCGCCGACCGTGAAGGTCGCGTGCCCGTCGAGCACCAGGTACAGCTCCTCGTGACCGGTCGGGACCTCGTCGTGCTCGGGGATGAGGTTCGCTCCCTCGTCGCCCGACCAGGCGTTGACACCGAATGAGGCGATTCCCAGCGAGCGCCGGATCGGAATCCACTCGCCACGGATGCCAGAGCGCTCGAGCTCTTCGAGCTTCGCGATCTCGTACGGGCGTTCGGTCACGCGGTCGAGGCTACTCATCGCCGCCCTCACCGCCGTCCGAGGCTGCGAGGAAGGCCGCGAGCGCGGCGAGGTTCTCCTCGCCGAGGTACGCGTACGAGCCCATGACGGTGTTCCCGAACGCCGCCGGGTTCGACAGGTAGCGGACGAAGTACTCGGCGTCGTTCGTCTGCCCGACCTCGGTCAGGTCGGGCGCGCCGAGGTTGCCCGCGCCGAAGCCTCCGTACGTGTGGCATCCGAGGCAGCCGGTCTGCGCGAACAGCGTGGCCCCGGCCTCGGCCTGCGCGTCGCCGACGAAGCCCTGCTCCCGCGCCCACTCCTGCGGAACGCCGTCGGCGATGAGCTGCGAGCCGAGCGACTCCTCCGCGGTCGCGCCCTTGTACGTGAGCACGGCCATCGAGATCACCGTGAGGACGGCCGCGACCATGGCCACCGGCCGGCGCGAAGGACGCCGCTCGCGACGACGATCGTAGAACGGCAGCGCGAGCAGGAGCACGAGCGCGAGCGTCGGGATGCCGACGGTCGCGATGAACACCGTCTCCGGCCACTTGAAGATCCGGAGGAGGTAGAAGAGGAAGTAGAAGTACCAGTCGGGACGCGGGACGAACTCCGTCGTTCCCGGCTCCGCCGGCTCCTCGTACCAGGGCCCGAGGATTCCCGCCTCCGTGCCGTCCGCGTCGTAGTACCAGATGACCGCGAGGCCGATGATCACGCCCACGACCACGCAGGCCATGACCGTGTCGTGCAGCATCGCGCGCGGGAAGAACGCCTTCCCCTCCTTCTTGACGTCGTCCTTGTAGCGGGCGTACTCCTCGCGATTGAGCTCGCCGAGATCGCGGGCCATCAGTCGCTGCCTCCCGTCCCGGTCCGCGTCAGCCCGGCGCGCGCGGTCGTCGCCGGCTCACGAGCCTTGCGAGTGCGACCCGCTGCCTCCTTCGACCACGGAGGCGAGACGACGCCGAGGCGGGCGACGAGGTAGAGGTGGACGACGATCAGGGCGATGAGCGCGCCCGGGATCAGGAGCATGTGCAGCGCGTACCACTTGGCGAGCGCGTCAGAGCCGATCTCCGGACCGCCCGCCAGGAACTGCGCGAGCCACGGGCCGGCGAACGGCGCCGTTCCGTTTAGGTTGATGCCGACGACCGTCGCCCAGTACGCGGTGTTGTCCCACGGCAGCAGATAGCCCGTGAATCCCATGAGCATCCCCGTCGCGAGGATGAGGACGCCGATGATCCAGTTCAGCTCCCGCGGGTACTTGTAGGCGCCGAAGAGGAAGACGCGGCCCATGTGCAGGAAGAGCAGGATGATGAAGACGCTCGAGCCCCAGCGGTGCATTCCGCGGACCAGCCAGCCGAGCGTGACGTCGTTCGTGATGTGCTCGATCGACGTGTAGGCGACCGGCTTGCCGGTCAGCGGGTCGATCCCGGACGAGGGCCTGTAGTACATCGCGAGGATCGCGCCGGTGAGCACCTGCGACGTGAAGGCTATGAGCGAGGCGAACCCGAGCGTCTGCGCCCAGCTGATGTCGCGCGGCACGTTGCGGAAGAGGAACCACTTCGTCCCGCGGACGAAGGCGGTGCGCTCGTCGACCCAGTCGAGCGGCTTGAGGACGGCAAGCTCGACGGCCTGCGCGCGCTTGGTCTTCTTCTTCGCCATGCCCCGCCCTAGCCCGTCACCTGGCTGGGAACGATCGGGTAGAGCCACGCCGAGATCCCGTCCACGTGCGTGCCCGGCACCGACCACGGGTACTTCTGAATGGTCGCGTTCGCCCCGTCCCGCTCACGTTCCCGACCGCGTACAGCTCGTGGAGGATCAGGTTGTTGTTGCGGATCGAGAACGTGTAGCGATCCATCGAGCGCACCGGTGGGCCCGCCGTGCGGTTCCCCTCCGAGTTGTACTGGCCGCCGTGGCACGGGCAGCCGAACGACTGTGCGAGCACGGGGCGCAGCTCGACGTCGCCCATCTTCGTCATCCGCTCCTCGTCGATCGGCCCGTTGGGCTGCACCGGGCAGCCGAGGTGGACACAGCGGCTGTAGAGGATCGTGTAGCTCGGTCCCCGCGGCGTGAACCCGTTGAAGCGGACGAAGGCGGTCCGCCGGGACACCTCTCCCTGCTCCGGGTTCGCGAGGTAGGTCGCGATCACGTACTCGCCCTCGGGGAAGTTCTCCAGTGGCCCGAGGTCGACCTCGTCCTCCTCGACGTCCGTGAAGGACGGGAGGACCATGAAGCCGAGCACGGGCAGCGTGAGCACGCCGCCGAGGACGGCGCTGAGCCCGATGAGCGACACCTCGAGGAAGCCGGAGCGCGAGTACGCGGGCAGCGGCTCGTCGGACGAGGGGTCGATGCCGTCCGCGACGCGCCGCTCGGGCGCGATCGCCGGAACCTGTCCGCGCACCTCGCGCGTCACGTCGTTCGCCCACAGCAGGCCGAAGACGACCGCGAGAATGGCGCCGATCAGCGCGATGTACCAGCTGATCACGAGCCCGACGAGTAGGAACGCGACACCGATCGCGAACCCGATGGGCCACAGGCTCGGTCCGGGCGTGTGCGGGGTGTCGGGACCGTTGGTGCTCAACCCAGAGGGATTCTTACCCTTTCGGGCAGACCCGCGTCAGAGGAGGCGGATTCCGTACTCCTGCCAGCGGTCCGAGACCTTCTCGCGGACTTCCCGGACATCTCGATCTCCTCCGGCCAGGGCCGCGCGTCCTCCTCGGGAAGCTTGTGCGTCGCGTCGATGCCCAGCTTTCCACCGTAGAACTGCCGTCCCGGCGCATGGTCGAGGTGGTCGAGCGGGCCCTCGGTGATGAGGATGTCGCGCTTGGGATCGACGTTCGCCGTCACGCGGAAGAAGACATCCGCGTAGTCGTGCACGTCCACGTGCTCGTCGACGACGACGATCGACTTCGAGAGCGAGAGCATCCCGAGCCCCCAGAGCGCGTGCATCACCTTCTGCGCGTGGCCGGGGAACGCCTTGCGGATGGAGACGATGACGCAGTTGTGGAACGCGCCCGCGACCGGGAGGTCGTAGTCGACGATCTCGGGCAGCGTCATGCGCACCGCCGGCAGGAAGATCCGCTCGGTCGCCTTCCCGAGCCAGGCGTCCTCGGCGGGAGGCTTGCCGACGACGATCGAGGCGTAGATCGCGTCGCGCCGCATCGTCATCGCGGAGATGCGGAAGATCGGGAAGGGCTCGGCGTGCGAGTAGTAGCCGGTGTGGTCGCCGAACGGGCCCTCGATGCCGACGTCGTCCTTCGAGACCGTTCCCTCGAGGACGATCTCGGCGTTCGCGGGCACCTCGAGGTCGATGGTCTTGCAGCGCACGAGCTCGACCGGCTCGCCGCGCAGGAACCCGGCGAGCATGAGCTCGTCGAGGTGGTGCGGAAGCGGCGCGCTCGCCGAGTACGCCGTCACGGGATCGAGCCCGATCGCGACCGCGACGGGGATCCGCCCGTCCTCCGAGGCGAGGAGATCGGCACGCCCGTCCTTGTGCATCTGCCAGTGCATGAAGGTCGAGCTCTTGTCGACCACTTGCATCCGGTACATGCCGACGTTGCGGACGCCGGTGTTCGGGTCCTTCGTGATGACCGCGGGCAGCGTGATGAACGGCGCCGGATCTCCCGGCCAGCAGCGCTGGATCGGGAGCAACCCGAGGTCGATGTCGTCGCCCTCGAGCACGATCTCCTGGCAGGCGCCCTTCGAGACCGTCTTCGGGAGCGAGTCCGCGACCGACTTCAGCTTGAGGAGCCCGCGCACCTTCTCCATGAGCCCCTGCGGCGGCTGCATGTCGAGCACGTCGCCGAGCTTCGCGGCCGCGTCGTCGAGCTTCTCGACACCGAGCGCGAGGCACATCCGCCGCTCGGTGCCGAACTGGTTGATCAGGAGCGGGTGCGTGGAGCCCTTCGGCTTCTCGAACTGGAGCGCCGGGCCACCGGCCTTGACGACGCGGTCCACGATCTCGGTGATCTCGAGGTCAGGGTCGACCTCAGCAGTGATGCGCTGAAGCTCGCCCTCGCGCTCGAGGAGCGCGATCCAGTCGCGGAGATCTCGGGGCGGCGCCACGGCCGAGTCAGTCTATGGAGGCGAGCGCATACTCAACCGCCTCGTCAAGGCTCATGCTCTTGCCGAGTGTGTACTCCATGGTCCAGCTCTCATCGGGTAGCGCCGCTCGTGCGTCGCGCTGGGTTGCCGCGTTCCTCTCACGTGAGTAGCGGTCGGCAACAAGGCCTGCATCGCATAGGAGCGCGTCGTGCACACCGAGAAGCCGGGTAGCGCGTGCTGCACTCGTTCTCCCCGTCATCGCCAGAGCAGAAAAGCCACTCAAGCAGTAGGCGATCTGTCGTTGCGCACCGATCCGGTGAGCCTGGTGCAGGGCCGACGCAAAGTGATCTCGTGCATCACGGCGCTGATCTTCTTCGAGGAGGGCCCACCCAAGGCTTGCTAGCGCGATTGTCTCACCATGAACGTCGTGCAGACTGCGGGCGAGTTCGACTGAGCGCTCGAAGCGGTCTCGCGCATCCGCGGCACGCCCCTGGAGAAGCGCGACCCAGCCGAGATTCGTGACAAGGGCGAGCGCGGCATGCTGATTCCTTGTGTCGAGGGCTTGCTCGAGACTCTGCTCGAAGAGACTGATCGCGTCGTTGTAGTCGCCGCGCTCTGTCGCGATTGCCCCAAGGTTATTGAGCGCCTCGCTGATCCTGACCTCATCCTGATGGTCTCTCGCGAGCGAGAGCATTGTGTGCGTAATCGTTGTCGCGGCGTCGAGATCACCTTCGTAGTAGGCGCATAAGCCAACGGCAGCCAGAGCGCGCAGGCGAATCCTCGTTTCTGCGTGCTCCCCCCGCGCAAGTGCGCGTGTGAGCACCGCCCGACCCTCTCGTGTCCGCCCCAGCTCCCAGAAGAAGCCAAGCGCGCCGACGAGTTGCAGCTCTCTAGTGCCGTCTTCCGCCTGCGAGAGGAAGGCGATCGCGGCTCGCAGGTTGTCCGCCTCGCGTGTTAGCCGCTCGATCCATTGTTCCTGTTCGGATGTCTCCGCTCCCGCATAGGCGGCTTCCGCAAGATGGGCGTAGAAACGCGCGTGGTGCTCGCGCGTCTCCGCTTCCCCGAGGATCGTCGAGCTGCTCCGCCGCAAACTCGCGGATCGTCTCGAGCATCCAGTAGCGGTCGCTCGTGAAGCGCAGGAGGCTCTTCTCGACGAGCGACTGCAGGGTGTCCAGGTCGGCGTCGGCGACCTCCTCGGCGGCCTCGAGCGTGCAGCCGCCGGCGAAGACGGAGAGGCGCGCGAAGAGCCGCTGCTCCTCGGGCGCGAGCAGGTCGTAGCTCCACTCGATCGTGGCGCGCAGCGTCTGCTGGCGGGGATCGGCGTCGCGGCCGCCCTTGAGCAGGTCGAGGCGCTGCGAGAGCCGCTCGAGGATCTGGGCGCGGCGAGAGCGCCTTCGTGCGGGCGGCGGCGAGCTCGACCGCGAGCGGGAGCGAGTCGAGGCGGGCGCAGAGCTCGGCGATCTCGTCGCTCGGCTCGAGCTGCGCGCGCTCGCAGAAGAGGGAGACCGCCTCCGGCTCGGCGAGCGGCGGCACCGGGTACTCGACCTCGCCCTGCACGCGCAGGAGCTCGCGGCAGGTGACGAGCAGCGTCAGGTTGGGGCAGGCTCGGCAGGAGCGCCGAGAGCTCGGGCGCCGCCTCGATCACCTGCTCCAGGTTGTCGAGCAGGAGCAGCAGCTCGCGCTCGCCGACGTGCTCGGCGAGGCCGTCCTTGGCGCCGAGCGTCTGCGCGATCGTCTCCGTGACGAGCGCCGGGTCGCGGAGCGACGGCGAGCCCGACCCAGAAGACGCCCGCCTTGTACTCGGGGACGAGCGTGGCGGCCGCCTCGATCGCGAGCCGCGTCTTGCCCGAGCCGCCGGGCCCGGTCAGCGTCACCAGCCGCGCTCCACGCTCGATCCGCGCGAGCACCTCGTCGAGCTCCCGCTCGCGCCCGACGAACGAGCTCGCCGGCCGCGGCAGGTTCGTGTTCGAGATCGTCTTCAGCGGCGGGAAGGAGCCGTCCCCGAGCTGGAAGATCGCGACCGCCTCGCGCGATGTCCTTCAGCCGGTGCTCGCCGAGATCGGTGAGCGCGGAGCCGTCGACGAGCTCGCGCGGTCGCCGCCGAGACAGACGACCTGGCCGCCGTGGCCCGAGGCGGCGACGCGCGCGGCGAAGTGCACGTCGTCGCCGACGTAGCCCTCCTCGGTGACGAGCGGCGTGCCCGTGTGCAGGCCGACGCGCACCTGGATCGGGCCCGCGGCGAGCGCCTCGGTCAGCGCCGACGCCGCCGCGACCGCCCCCGGCGCGGTCGGGAAGGCGAAGAAGAACGCGTCGCCTTGCGTGTCCACCTCGACCCCGCCCTGCGCGCGCGCACGCCTCGCGGATCACCCGCCGGTGCTCGGCGAGCGCCTCCGCGTAGCCCTCGGCGCCGAGCTCGTGCAGCAGCCGCGTCGACCCCTCGACGTCCGTGAAGAGGAACGTGACGGTGCCGCTCGGAAGCTCACGCATCGGCCAGCGCCTCGTCGATCGCGTCCTCGAGCGCGAGCCGCCGACCTTCCGCCCGTCCACGATCGAGCTCCGGCCCCTCGTGCGCGAGCACGACCTCCACGTGACGCTGACGCATCTGCTCCCAAAGGCCGAGCGGCGAACGCTCCTCCTCGGCTTCGACGGCTCCCCAGAGCAGGCCGGCGCGCTCGAGGGCTCCCCCGGCGACCGCGACGCGCGCGAGCACGGCGAGCGAGGCGACCCTCAGGAGCCGGTCTCCCATGCGCCGTGCAAGTCTCAGCGCCTCCAGGCCCTGTTGCTTCGCGTCGTCCAACCGACCGAGCTCGAGGTACACCAGCGCGAGCTCCATCCGCTCGTACTGCTCCGTCCAGGTGAACCCCACCGATCGGGCCAGGTCGGCCGCTTGCACGAGGAGCTCCTGCGCCCGCTCGAAGTCTCCTTCGCTCTCTTCGAGGAGGGCGAGACTGCCGAGGACCTGGCTCTCGCCTGTGCGCATTCCCAGCTCCCGGAAGCGGACGAGCAAGCGTTCGAAGGTGGGACGAGCCAGATGCGGCGTCTCGAAGGCGAGCGGGTTCGCGTGGATTCGCTGGTCCATCAGCGCGGTCCCGCGCTCGTCTCCGATCTCGCGATAGCGCTCGAGAGCCCTCCGGTAGAGATCGATGCCCGCCTCCCGATCGCCGGCGATCCTCGTGGTGTTACCGCTACAGCGAAGGACGCATGCGTGCAGGTCGGGCGGGAGGCTCTCGGCCCGCTCGAGGAAGGTCTCGAACAGGCGACGTCCCTCGAGTGGGCTGTAGGTCACCCAGAAGTTCTCGAGCGAGAACGCGATGCGAACAGCCAGGTCGAGATCGGCGCCTGATGCCCAGTCGATCGCGGCTCGGAAGTTGTCCTGCTCGGCTGCGGCGACGTCGTGCCGCTGGGCGCCCACGATCTCGAGGTTCTCCATCGTGAGCCCGAGGGACTCGCCGAGCCGGAGGTAGTACTCGGCATGCCGACGGCGAATCGCGCCAGTCTCGTCCGACTCTGCGAACTCTCCTGCGGCGAACTCGCGGATCGTCTCGAGCATCCAGAAGCGGTCGCCGGTCCGCCGCACGAGGCTCTTGTCGACCAGAGAGGCGAGCGTGTCGAGATCGGTGTCGGCCACCTCCTCGGCCGCTTCGAGCGTCCAGCCGCCCGAGAACACCGACAGCCGCGCGAAGGCGTCCTGCTCGTGTCGGTCGAGCAGGTCGAACGACCATTCGATCGTCGCACGAAGCGTCTGCTGACGCGGGTCGGAGTCGCGTCCACCCTTGAGCAGATCGAGCCTTTCGGACAGCCGCTCGAGGAGCTGCTCCGGCGTGAGATGACGCGTTCGCGAGGCAGCGAGCTCGAGAGCCAGCGGCAGGTTGTCGAGGCGCGCGCAGAGCTCGGCGACTGTTCCGGTCTCGCCGACGTCGGGTGTCACCGCTCCCGCGCGGGCGAGGAAGAGTGCGACTCCGTCCTCCTCGTCGAGCGTCGGAACCGAATACGCGTACTCCGCCTGCAGCTGCAGGAGCTCCCGGCTCGTCACGACGACGACCAGGTTCGGGCACGCCGCGAGCAGCTCTCCCACGCCGGGAGCCGCGCCCAGCAGATGCTCGAAGTTGTCGAGCAAGAGGAGCAGGCGCTTGTCGCCCACGTGCGCAACCAGCGTCTCCTCCGAGCCGACGGCCTGTGCCGCCTGCTCGAGCACGAGGGCGTCGTCGACGAGAGGAGCCAGCGGCACCCAGAAGACGCCGTCGGGAAACCTGTCCGACGCCTCGGCGACAGCCTGAAGCGCGAGCCGCGTCTTACCAGTGCCTCCGGGGCCGGTCAGCGTGACGAGACGGACGCCGTCACGACTAAGTAGCTCAACGACCTCGGCGAGCTCGCGCTCGCGGCCGAGGAACGGAGTCGCCGGGACCGGGAGGTTCGTGCGGTAGAGGCTCTTGAGCGGCGGGAACGCACCATTTCCGAGCTGATACACGCGCTCGGGCGCCCCGAGATCCTTGAACCGGTGCTCGCCGAGATCGAGTAGCCCGTCCCCGGTGACCAGCGCCGCGGTCGAGGAGGAGACGACGACCTGGCCGCCGTGGCCCGCTGCGGCGATACGGGCGGCTCGATGCACGTCGTGGCCGACATAACCCTCCTCCCCCACGTGCGGCGTCCCCGTGTGCAGGCCCGCGCGCACGCGTATCGGGCCGGTTCGAGACCCGCGGCGATCGCCGACGCCGCCGCGAGCGCTCCCGGCGCGGTCGGGAACGCGAAGAAGAAGGCGTCGCCCTGCGTGTCGACCTCGACGCCGCCGTGGGCCGCGCTGGCCTCGCGGATCAGCCGGCGGTGCTCCGCGAGCGCGCCCGCGTAGGCCTCTGCCCCGAGCTCGTCGAGGAGCCGCGTCGATCCCTCGACGTCGGTGAAGAGGAAGGTGACCGTGCCGCGCGGGAGGTCGTCGCGCACGACCGAAGCATTGCGCGATGCCGCGCGCGCCGACTAGTAGTTCCGCTGCGCGGCCTTGCGGTACTTCCGCCGCTTGGCGAACCAGTCGTTGATCTCGCCCAGTGCGATGACCGCGAGGAAGACGAGCCCGACGACGAGCATCGAGAGGATGATGTTCCGGCCCTCGTCGGCCGTGGCGGCGAGAAACGCGGCGAAGAGGCTCATTGCGGCGACTCTACCCCACTTGACTATGCGCAAGACCGGAATCCGCGAGCGCGGATTCCGGTCGCGCGCAAACCCTGAAGGCGTCCGCTTCGCGGCCGCGGCGTCGCAGATGTCTAAGCGCCCAGGTTCCTGGAGTGCGCGGCAAGCGCGCGCTCGACCACCTCGTCCCCCGCGGCGGCCCGCGAGCTGGCGTCGAGCGCGTGCGACTCGCCGAGAACACGAAGCGCGTCGCGCGCGCCGTCGAGCCCGCCTTGCCCGAGACGCGCGGCGGTCGCGGCCCAGGCCGCGCCGTCCCCGTCGCGTCCCTCGGCCCGCGCCTGCGCGCACAGTGAGATGAGCTCCGCGAGGTCGGCGACCGCCGTCACGTTGCCGGTCGCCGCGACCCGAACCAGCCCGTGCGCGTAGAGGTAGTCCCCCAGCAATAGAGAGGTGTCGGGATCGCGCTGCGCGAAGAGCCGGGAGCGCCCGTAGTGCACGAGGTAGCCCTCGTACACGGTCTCGAGCCCGAGCGCGAGCTCGGACGGGGCGAGCGAGGAGAAGACCGGCTCGAGGCGACGCTCCTCCTCTGGCAGGAGCGCGTCCGCCCACACGGGGCTCTCGGCTGCCGCCTCGCCGGCAATCGTGTCCCACATGCGCATGAACCTAGCGAGAGCCGCTCGCGGCTCGCGGGGGCTCGGCCTCCGCTTCCGGAGGCTGCAGCTCGACCTCGACCGGGACGACCTCCGGCGACCCCTTGTCCCACGACTCGAGCGAGATCCGCGGGCGGAAGAAGCCCCAGATCGCGCGCAGCCCGGCCATCGTCGGCAGCGCGACGAGCACGCCCGCGATCCCGTACAGCTCGCCTCCCGCGAGGAGCCCGAAGATGACGAGCAGCGGATGAAGACGGAGCGCGCTCGCCATGACGTTCGGGACGACGACGTGCCCCTCGACCTGGTAGATGAAGAGGAAGAGCGCGGCCACCCAGATCACGCCGACGGGGTCGACGAAGAGCGCATAGATCAGCGGCGGGACAGCCGAGAGCCACGGGCCGATGTATGGAATCACCTCGATGAACGCCGTCCAGAGCCCGAACAGCAGCGCGTACTCCGCTGCTCCCTCGACGAGGCCGGTCTCCCCGAGGATCCACATGCCGACACCGGCACTCGTCCCGATGACGGCCGAGAGGATCGCCTGTCCGCGCACGTAGCCCCAGAGCGCACTCTCGATCTGCTGCGTCAGCGGCGGGCCCTCGTGGGGCGGGAAGCGCGTGTCGATCGCGCGCTCGAGCCGCGGCATGTCGAGGAGCATGTAGATCGAGATGACGACGATGAGGATCACCGAGAAGAGGAAGAGGACGAACGAGAGCGCGGCGCCCTGCGCGAGGGCAATCCCGTCCTCGACGTAGCCGGAGACGTCGCCGGCGCCCAGGGAGTCGACCCAGTCGTTGATCTGCTCGCGCACCTGGATCCGCTCGAGGCCGTGGTCGTCGAGCCACGCCTGGAGGTTGTCGATGTCGCGCTCCGCGGAGGTCTCGCCGCCTTCGTCCTCGCTCGTCACGTAGTCGTCGATCCGCTCCCCCGCGTTCCTCAACTGGTCGAACGCGACGACGCCGATCGCGATCAGGAGCGCTGTGACGGTCGCCGCGAAAACCGCGTAGACGAACGTGACCGAGAGCGCGCGCGGCACTTTCAGCCGCGTCACGTCGCGGACGAGCGGGTTGAGCATGAAGGCGATGACCGACGCCGTCAGGAAGAGGAAGAGGACATGTCCGAGCGTCTCCGCGAGCAGAAACACGACCACGAGGAGCACGGGGAGTCCGACGAGCTGGATCCACCGCGGGATCTGAATCGTCGGGCCTCGGCTGCCCACGATGTGATCGTACGCAAGACCGGAATCCGCTAGCGCGGACTCCGGTCTGCGCAAACCCCTAAAGCGCGTCCGCTTCGCAGACGCGGTCGCACCGCAACGGCGAACGGGATCGCGCTGCCGGGCTTGCTACGGTCCGCTCGATGGACCGCCCGGTGTCTACCCCGCGCTCACGGCATGCTGCCCGGCTGCGGGCCTCGAGGAAGCGCGCGCAGGCCCGGGCACGGTGGTTCGCGCTCGCGGTCGTCGTCGGCGTCCTGAGCGTCGCGATCCTGGCTCTGACGGCGTTCGACGGCTCGGCGGTCGAGGGGTCGGCGGGCGCGCCGGTGCCGGCCCCGCTGCCGGTGACCTCCGCCCCGCCCGAGCCGCAGGTGCTCGCAACCGTGGGCAACCTGCGCGTGCAGTCACCGGTCGCGCAGGGCGGCGTCACGGCGGTCGGGTTCCACGGCTCGGAAGAGCCCGCGCTCGTCTTGCAGCCGGTCGGGCCACAGGCGAACGAGGGTCTCGTCGCGCGGCTCTGGCGCCGCATCACAGGCTCGTCGCGCAAGGGTCTCGCGTGGTACCAGCTCGAGAGCGGCGAGCTCCGCACCCTCGACGTCGGCGCGGTCGCCGGTACCGACGTGTACTCGCCGGTCGACGGCACGGTCGTCGCGATCCGCGATCAAGTCGTCTCCGGCCACGTGGTCGGCGCGGAGATCGAGCTGCGCCCGACTTCGGCGCCGTCGCTCGTCGTCCGCCTCGAGAACGTGCGACCTGACCGCGCGCTGACCGTCGGCGCGAACATCGCCGCGGGCTCGTCCAAGCTCGGCCGCGTCGCCGACATCAGACGCTTCGAGAAGCAGTCGCTTGCGCGTTATGCGGCGGACGGCGGCAACAACGTCTCCATCCAGGTCTACCCGTCCGCCAACCTCGGCGTCACCTAGTCACGAGCTGCACGGCGTCGCGCGGCTCGTAGAGCCGGCATCGACTCACGCCCGCCTCTCCTCACTGACCCCCGCGAGGTAGCACGGCTGCGCCTGGCCGATCGGAAACACGACCCGGATCCTCGTTCCCTTCGGAACGCCGGGGCGGAACGGATCCGTCCGCACCGACACAGGGACGACCGACTGGAACGGCGGCGCGGGCCCAGAGCCGCCCAACTGGTCGTCCAACACGAGACGGCGCATCGTCTTCCAGGCGCCGCCGCGCCGGGCCTGGAGGAGGACCTGCCTGCGCCAGAACGGCAGCACGGCACTCACATAGGCCCGGAAGCGACCGCCTTCGGCAGCCCGCAAGGCGACGAACGCGCGCTGAAAAACGGCCACCTCTCCGCTCACCGACTCTCCCGAGGTGGCGCGATAGACGCCAGAGATGCCAAGGTTCGGCGGCCCCGGCGTGCCGAACGAGTAGACGCCGCCTGCGTCGGTTGTGGTCTCCAAGACGTCGCGATAGCGGGCCGGGACAGCGCGGCACGCCTTGAACTGCACAGTCACCTTCTGGTCGGCCCTGCCGTTGGACACCGAACCGCGGATCGTCATTCGATCGCCGGTGGCGATGATCGTCGGCTGGACGATGAGTGAAATCTCGCCCGGGGATCGCTTGGAACTGGACGGAAGCGTCGATCCCGCTGCGGCACACACTCCGGCGGTAAGTGCCACGCAGACGATCGCTGCAAGTGCCGCGCGCACGTTCGTCAGGATAACTCTCTCCTTCGCGGTCCTCGGCGCGGCACTTGGAACCTAGGCTCTAGTCTGCGCCCCCTGCGAATTCTCTTCATCGCCGACGTCGTTGGGAGCCCGGGCCGAAAGGCCCTCGAGGCGCGCCTGCCGACCCTGCGTGCGGAGCTCGAGATCGACGTGTGCGTCGCGAACGGGGAGAACGTCGCCGACGGGATCGGGATCACGCCGCGCCTCGCGGATCGGCTGCTCGCCTCGGGCATCGACGCGATCACACTCGGCAACCACGCCTTCCGGCGGTCGGAGATCGCTTCGTACCTCGACTCGTCGGAGCGCATCATCCGGCCGGCGAACACGTCGTCGTTCACGCCGGGCCGCGGCATGACGATCGTGCCGGCCGGGAACGGTGCGAGGCTCGCGGTCATCAACGTCCTCGGCTCGCTCTTCCTGCACCCGGCGACCTCGATGTTCGAGATCGTCGACGAGCTCGTGGAGAAGGCGGCGAAGGAGACGCCGCTCGTGCTGGTCGACGTGCACGCCGAGGCGACGAGCGAGAAGGCGGCGCTCGCGCGCTGGCTCGACGGGCGCGTCACCGCGGTCGTGGGCACCCACACGCACGTCCAGACCTCGGACGCGCGCGTGCTCGGGAAGGGCACCGCCTTCATCACCGACGCCGGGATGACGGGGCCGCACGAGTCCGTGATCGGCGTCGAGGCGGATCTCGCGATCCAGCGCATGCGAACCGGGCTGCCGGTCCGCTTCGCGACGGCTCAGGGCGACGTGCGAATCGAGGGCGCGATCGTCGACTGCGACGCTGCCTCCGGCAAGGCGACTTCGATCGAAGCCGTGCGCGTGCCGTTCTCCTGATCGCGCGGCAGCAGGAGCCACAGGAGCACGAACGGCACGATCCACGGCAGATAGAGGTAGAACCAGTGGGTCAGGGAGAGCTGGAACGCGACGAGCACGGCGGCCGTGAGCGCCGCGAGCTGAACCGGGCCCTTCTCACGCGGGAGCACCGCAACGACGAGCGCGACGAGCACCGCGAGCCCAGCGAGCACCGGCTGCAGGAAGCCGAGGTCGGGGATCCCCTCCGCGCGGTACTGGCCCCAGCCCCACAGCGAGAACGGTGAGTCGCGACCCGACTGGAAGCCGATCGTCCGCTCCCAGAACGTCCTCGACGGCGTCGGCGAGGCTCGGCTCGAGCAGGAGGATCGCGAACGCGGCCAGCGTCGTCGCGGCGAACGCGATCCCGAAGCGAAGGGCGCGGCTCCAGGAGAAGCTCGGGTACGTCGCCCACAGCGGCGCCGCCAGCAGCGCTCCGAACTTCGCCCAGCCCGCGAGCGCGACTGCGCTCCCTCGGCCCCACGCTGACGAGACGAGCCAGAAGCCGAGGACGAGGAACGCGGGCATGATCGTGTCGTTCGTGTTCGCGTTGAGCGCGTACGCCGTGAACGGGTAGGCGGCCCAGCCGAACGCGAGCACCGCGGCGAGCCGCGACCCGCCGAACCTGAGCCCGACGAGCACGAGTGCGAGCAGCGCCAGGACGTCGAACGCGATCGACGTCGCGTGGGCAGCGGGCAGCGAGTCCCACTTCCCGCTCCACGGGAAGGCGAGCGTCGCCGGGACGTACGCGAGGTACGACACGGGCCCGTAGGTGTCGCCGCGCTCGATCGCGGCCTCGCAGCGCCCGTTCGTCTGGATCCGCTCCCGCACCTGGCCCTCGTCGTCCTTCGGGCCGCACTCCTCGAGGTTCGCCGCGCTGCGGCATGTTCCCGTACGGCGCCTCGCCGTCGACCACGATCCTGCTGGCGCCGACGACGCCCGCGAGGCCGACGTCGATGACGCCCCGCGGCGTCTCCACGTTGAGCCCGACGCGGAAGCCGAGCAGGAAGACGGCCGCCGCCGCGAACGCCCACGTCGGCCACACCGGACGCAGGCCGTTCTCCCGCGGCCGGAACCCGATGACGAGGCCGCGGACGAGCAGGTAGCCGAGCACCGGGTAGACGAGCGGCACGCTCGCGAAGATCTCGCCGCGGCTGAAGAAGACGAGCGAGACGGAGAACGCGAGGAGCGCAAGCAGGTCGAGGTTCCGCATCGAGAGCGGGCGGCGCCAGTCGGCGAGGCCGACGAGGAACAGCGCGCAGAATCCGATCCACACCCACGGCGTCAACAGCGTCTTCCCGCCGAACGAGCCCTCGGAGCCGCGGGCCATCTTCCACGCGACCTGCGGCCCGGTCCACGCCTCGTCGACGGTGGCGGTGACATCGTCGACGACCACCTGCGCGATCTGGCCTGCCTCGCCCGACCACGCCTTCACCAGCCAGTCCCGCGACTCCTGCCGGTAGTCCGCGTCAGTCCTCGGCTCGGGCGGATAGCGCTCGAGCCAGTCCGCGACCTTCGGGTGCGCGAGCGCGATCTCGACCGCGCGATCCTCGGTTAGGCGGGCAAGCTGGTCGCTCTGCGCAGCCGCCGGCGCGACGACAACGAGAGCTACGACAAGCGCGAGGGCGAAGCTAGCGGCGGTGCGACCCGAACGACCAGAGCTTGTTGCCGACGAAGTTGATCGGCGTGACGAGCACGATCGCGATCGCCTGGGCGAGCCTCTCGTCGAGACCGAGGGTGACGAGCATGTGGAGCACGACGAGGTTCGCACCGAGCGCGAGAGTAGAGACGACGAGGAACCTCATGCCCTGCCAGCCGACGTGGCCGCGCTGCGTGCGGAACGTCCAGAGCCGGTTCCACGTGTAGTTGTTCGTCACCGCGACGAGGAACGAGCCGATGGCCGCGGGGATGTAGTGGATGTCGAAGACCGTGACGAGCACGGTGAAGACGACGAGGTTGACGACGTAGCCCGTGCCGCCCACGACGCAGAACTTGACGAGCTGCTCCCAGTTGTGGCGGCGGCGCACGGCGGCGCCCATGCGCGCGCGCGAGAGCCCAGCCCGAAGTTCCGCGGTCGAGTCCACAGAGGTCGCAGGGTACGCGGGAGCCTCGCCGGGGCGACCCCCAGACGGGTCAGGCACTCCGAAAACCCTCTTCACCCAGGAGCGGGACGAACCGGCACGGAACCGACCGGCGCTCGACCGATCCTGTGGGCGTTCGCTCGACGAGAACGAGCTCCTGACCGGAGCGGCCTCCACGCGGGAGGACGAGGCGACCGCCATCGGCCAGCTGGTCGTAGAGCGCCGGCGGAACCGTGGGCGCAGCCGCTGCTACGGCGATCGCGTCGAAAGGCGCCCGGTCGGGCACTCCGACGGAGCCGTCGCCGAGCCGGACCTCGACATTCTCGTAGCCGGCTTGCCGCAGCGCCTCGCGCGCGGTCTCCACGAGCTCGGGCACGCGCTCGATCGTGACCACCTCGTCGGCCAGCTCCGCCAGCACGGCGGCCTGATACCCCGAGCCCGTTCCCACGTCGAGCACGCACTCGTCGCCCGAGAGATCGAGCAGCTCGCAGATCGTCGCGACGATGAACGGCTGCGAGATCGTCTGCCCGTAGCCGATCGGGAGGGCGCCGTCCTCGTACGCAAGGTGCCGAAGCTGCTCGGGGACGAAGAGGTGCCGCGGCACGCGCTCCATCGCCGCGAGGACGTGCTCGTCCTTGATTCCGCGCCTCCGGAGCTGGCGCTCGACCATCCGCGTACGGGCTTCGGCCGCGTCGGCAGGAGAGAGCGGGGCGGCTCGCCCCCAGCTCATTTCGCGAGCGTCCGCAGCCCGGCGTAGCGCGCTGCCTGTCGGCCGCGCATGCGAAGGGCCGTGAGCGGAAGCCCAATCGCGAGGACGTAGCCCGCGATCGGGACGAACGCGATGAGGAGAACGAGGATGCCGGCCGCCCCGATGTAAGCAGCGAGCCCGAGCCGGGTCGCGCCGCGTCGAAGCGCGCCCTGCACGACGGCCGCAGCGGAGACTGCGCCGAGAAGGCCTCCGACCGCGCCGGCGATCGTCTCCGGCGTGCCCGCCGATGCCGTATCCGACCGCGGCTCCCGCGCGCGGCGCCCGCGATCACGGCGATGCCGGTTCCGACCGTGTTCACCGCCAAGAGCCCCGCCAGCAGCAGCCCGAACCCGAGCCCGAGCCCGAGGCAGAGCCCGATCGTGTACCAGGCGCCCACCCGTCCAGTGTAGAGACCGTGTTCGCGGTGGCCTCAAACCGGGTAGTCGTGAACGGCGTAGTGCAAAGAGGCCTTCGAACAGAGGGGAGTTGGCGTATGCGCAGACGCATTGGTCTGATCGCGGTCCTCGCGATCACAGGTGCGGTAGCCGTGGGCACGGTCGCGGCGGTCGCGGTGGCAGATGAAGGAGGCAGTGTCCGCGAGAGGCTGACCGGCTACGAGGAGGTCCCCGCGCTCTCGACGCCCGGCGTGGGACAGTTCCGGGCATCCATCGACGTCTCGGACGGCGAGATCAGCTACTCGCCTGAGCGTCGAGGGCCTCGAGTCGAACTGGACACAGGCCCACATCCACTTCGAGAACGCGTCGAACAACGGCCCGATCTACCTATGGCTGTGCACGAATCTCGGCAACGGGCCGGCCGGCACGCAGGCGTGCCCGGCAGGGGGCGGAACGATCAGCGGAACGCTCAGGCCCGCCGACGTCACGGCTGGGGCGGCGGCCCAGGGTATCGCCGCCGGCGAGTTCGCCGAGGCGGTTCGGGCGATCCGTTCGGGCGCGAGCTACGCGAACGTGCACTCCGTCCTACGGCCGGGCGGCGAGATCCGCGCGCAGCTCGAGTCCGACGAGGGACGACGACGACTGACGGCTGACGAACGGCCCGGCGGTCTCACGGCCGCCGGGCTCGCCTCGCTAGACAGGGCCTGGACGTCCAGCAAGCCCTCGACCATACTGCGGCGCGTGCGCGGCGGCCGTCTTGCCTCGATCGTGGTCGCAGCGGCTCTCGCCGCGGGGATCGCCGCGGTGTCAGCGGGCGCGACACCTTCTCAGAGCCGTCCTCCCGGATCGCCGGACCTGGCCGCGATGGCGCTCTCCACGGCGGACTTCCCGACCGGAGCGAGAGTCATCAGCCAGCGCTACGTCCGCGATCCGGACTTCGTCGCGACCTATGAGCGGGAGCTCTCGCTGGGCGGAACGCTCGTCGGCCGCTCGCTCCTCTTCTGGGCCTTCCACGGGCTGTCGGTCGAAGAGGACGCCGCCGCGGCGGCAACCACGCTCGCGCAGCTGAAGCGGCAGTTGCGCCTGAAACGGTTTCGAACTCTCTTCGCCGAGATCATCGCCGAGGCGGCCGACCTTCCGGCGCGCGCCGTCATCGTCAGCAAGCCGCGGTCGCCGAAGATCGGGCAGGGCGCGGTGTCCCTCGGCATCACGATCCGAACGCAGGGAACTCTGGGGCACATGGTCATGACGTTCTTCCGGCTCGATCGCGTCGAAGGGACGCTGCTGCTGCTCGCGGTGCCGGGCCGGAAAGTTCGCAACGCCGACGCCGACCGTGTCGCGCGGGTCGCCGTCGAGCGCATGCGCGCCGGTCTCGTCCCCGCGCTGGCTGCGCCTCCCGTCGTCACCGGGACTCTCAACCCGGGCCAGATCCTCACTGCGGCGCCGGGAACGTGGAAGGGCGACCAGGTCGCGTTCACGTACCAGTGGGAGCGCTGCGTCGACGTCGATACGAGCTGCACGCCGATCCCGAACGCGACCGCACCGACGTACTCCGTAGGCGCGAACGACCTCGCGTCGACGCTGAGAGTCACCGTCACCGGACGCAACGGGCTCGGTTCGGCGACCGGGTCGTCCGCGCCGACGGGTGTCGTCTCCGGTCCTGCCGGAGCTCCCGTGGCGACCGTTGCTCCCGTCGTCGAAGGCGTCGTCGGCCCCGGAGCGATTCTGACCGCGACCACCGGAACCTGGAGCGGCGCGCCGGCCGCGTTCGCCTACCAGTGGCGGCGCTGCAACGCGACGACCGGCGCCTGCGTAGACGTTGCCGGCGCAACCGCGTCGACGTACACGCTGTCGGCGGCCGACTCGGGCTCGCGGATCCGCGTGCTCGTCGTTGCGACGAACCCCGCCGGCTCGGGCGGCGCCCTGACTGCGCCGACCGCGCCCGCGCCTTAGCGGCCTTCGAGCCGGCGAATCACGTCGAGCCCGAACTCGGCGGCGCGCGCGCCGTCCACGACGCGGTGGTCGAACGACACGGCGACCGTTCCCGTCCGCCGCACGGCCACCTCTCCGTCGCGCACGACCGCCGCGGGCCGATCCGGCCGATGCTGAGGATCGCAACCTCCGGATGATTGACGATCGGCGTCTGGAAGAGACCGGCGAGCTTCCCGGCACTCGTCACCGTGAACGTCGATCCCCGCACGTCCTCCGGCGCCAGCGACCCGGCGCGTGCACTCTCCGCGAGCCTGCGAATCTCGGCGTCGATCTCCTCGATCGGCTTCGCATCGGCCTCGCGCACCACGACCACGACCAACCCGGCGTCGGTCTGGACGGCAACGCCGAGGTCGTAGCGGTCGAGGTAGACGATCGCGTCCCCGTCGAAGCGCGCGTTCAGCTCCGGGAACTCGCCGAGGGACTCAGCGGAGGCCTTCACGACCGTCGCGAGCAGCCGCTCGAGCGGGACGTTCTCGAAGTCGCACTCCTCGACCCAGGTCACAGCAGGCACCTCGGCATGCGCGCGGGTCATGTGCTCCGCGATCACCCGGCGGAGCCCGCGAAGCGGCTCGCGTCGCCCTTCACCAGTCGTCGGCGCGGCGGCGCCGCGCACGTCGTCCTCGGTGATCCTCCCCCCGGGCCCGGTCCCGGCGACGGCAGCCAGGTCGACGCCGAGCTCCTCGGCGATCTTTCGCACGAGCGGCGTCGCAGCCACTCTCGCTTCGCGAGAGTGGCTAGGGAGGCGGGCCGCGGGGCCCTCCCGAGTTATTTCAGGCGCTTCGCCGGAAACGTCTTCGCCCGGCTCGCCGATGACGACGAGCACCGTGCCGACGGGAGCGACCTCGCCCTCTGCGACCAAGATCCGCAGGACGGTACCGGCGTACGGCGACGGGATCTCGACCGTGGCCTTGTCCGTCTGGATCTCGACGAGCGGGTCGTCCTCGGCGACGGCCGCGCCTTCCGAAACGAGCCAACGGGAGACCTCACCCTCGGTGAGCCCCTCGCCGAGATCCGGCAGCTTGAACGAGTGCGCCATGCAGCCGCGATTCTGGCTCAATCGTCGCCACGCCTGCGGCGGCCGCGGGTGACGAGCGCGACGAGCATCCCGGCCGCGGACACCGAGATCAACAGCGGCGGCGCCAGGAAGCCGAGCGTCGCAGCGAAGTGGACACCCGTGCAGGCGTCCCCGCAGTCCACGAACCCGTCGGCGTCTCGGAACCCGGACGCGACAGCGGCGAAGTCCGCTACCCACACCGCGACCGCGATCAGAAATGCAACTGCCGACGCGACGCCAAGCCGGTTCCGTGACCAGGCGAATGCGAGCAGCCCGCAGGTGACGGCCACGAGCGAGAGGGCCGCGAGGACGAAGATCGAGCCCTTCGTCATGGAAAGCGAATGGCGTCGTGCGACAGCACCGCATGAACCCCGCGCACGCGGTTGACCATCTGCGTCACGCGCAGGTCGACCACGACGCTCGCGAAGGCGAGCGCCTCTCGCCGGCTCGAGCCCGTGCTCGCGGTGCATCAGCTCGAGCATCGCGTCGATCGCGATCGCGGCCGCCTCGTCGAGGTCCTCGTCGAAGCCGAAGGTCAGCCAGGCGTCGTCGGTGCGCGCGATCGGCGTCGCGAGCGTCAGGTCGTCTCGCACCGAGACCGTGAGCTGCGCACGCTCCAGCCCGCACTCGATGGCAAGCTGCGAGACCTCGCCGTCGCCCTGGGCGGCGTGGCAGTCCCCGGCCGAGAGAAGCGCTCCGTCGACGGGGACGGGCAGGAAGAGCGTCGTGCCCGCCACCAGCTCCTTGCAGTCGATGTTCCCGCCCGACACTCGCGGCGGCTGCGTCGAATGCACGCCCGGCTCGGCCGGAGGCATCCCGATGACGCCGAGGAACGGGTGGAGCGCGACCGACCGCCCGGCCCCGTCGCGACCGACCGCGTTCTCCGCGTCGAGGGACCAGATGAGCGTCGCAGGCTCGCCGTCCGCAACGCCCAGGCGCTCGTTGAGCGGCGCCGACCAGCCTCCGGCGTCGGTGATCCCCCAGGTCTCGACGCGCACCTCGTCGATCTCGACGACCAGGATCTGCCCGGCACGCGCGCCGCGCACCTCGACCGGCCCGATCAGCGGATGACCGCGGTCGAGCTCGGGATCGCGCGGTCCGAAGCGCTCGCGCGTCCCTCCCGCGTCCTGCGGCGGGCCGATCCCCCAACCCGCATCGGGTGCCGCGAACGCGATCGAGTCGCCGGGCTCGATCGTGAGGATGGGCTCGAGCTCGGGAGAGAAGTGGCCGTGGAGAGTCCGCCGCTCGAGCGGGATCTCGTGCAGCGTCACGCGACCCGCTCGAGGAACCCCTCGTAGTGCCTGACGAAGCCGTCCTCGTCGAACTCGATGACGGCGGTGAACGTGCCCGAGGAGTAGCGGACCCTCCGGTCTCCGAGCGGCTCGTACCGCTGCTCCGATGGAACGACCTCGAGTGAGGGGACACGAACGAACCGCATCTCGTACGTTCTCGCCTCTCCGCCGCCGAGGAGATCGTCGCGCGCCACCGGCAGCGAGTTGAAGAACGGCGAGGCGAAGACGTCGAAGAAGTCGGCCTCCCCGAGGTCGATCTCCGCGCTCGGGCCGCCGACCACCGAGAGCTCGAGGCGCGGGCCGGCGAGCCGCCACCTGAGCTCGTACGCCACGCCGATCTGCGTTCCGCTCGCTCGCTCGAGTGACTCCACGTGCGCGATCTCCATCCCGGGCTCGTCGAGCCGGCGCCAGACGAGGCTGCGCATCAGGCCGCGAGCAAGCGCCGCACCGCATCCACGACGCGCTCGACGGACGGCATGTATGCGTCCTCGATCTGCCAGTACGGATACGGCACGTCGTAGCCGGTCACGCGGATCACGGGCCCGCGCAGGTCGAAGATCGCCTTCTCCGCGAGCACGGCTGCGACCTCCGCCGCGAAGCCCGCCACCCGCGGCGCCTCCTGCACGACGACCGCGCGACCGGTTTTCGCCACCGACCCGAGGAGAGCGTCCTCGTCGAGCGGCTTCAGCGACCGCAGGTCGAGAACCTCGCACGACGCCTCGCCCTCGAGCGCGTCCGCCGCCTTCTCGCAGAGAGGAACCATCGCGCCGTACGCGACAAGCGTGACGTCGGTCCCTTCGCGTGCGGTGCGCGCCTTCCCCAGCGGCACGACGTGCTCGCCGTCCGGAACCTCCTGCTTCGACGTGCGGTAGTGCAGCTTCGGCTCGAGGATCACGACCGGATCGGGATCGCGGATCGCCGCCGCCAGGAGCCCCTTCGCGTCCGCGGGCGTTGACGGGATCGCGACCTTCACGCCGGGCGTGTGGACGTAGTACGTCTCCGGCGAGTCGTCGTGCAGCTCCGGCGCGCGCACGCCGCCGCCGTAGGGCATGCGGATCGTGAGCGGGAACTCCATCTTCCCGCCGGTTCGCCAGCGGTAGCGGCCGACGTGGTTGATGAGCTGATCGAGGCCGGGGTAGCTGAACGCGTCGTACTGCATCTCGCAGACCGGCCGCCAGCCGGCCATGCACAGCCCGACCGCGGTCCCGATGATCCCCGCTTCCGCGAGCGGCGTGTCGACGCAGCGGTCGCGTCCGAAGCGCTCCTGGAGCCCGGCGGTCGCGCGAAAGACGCCGCCCAGCCGGCCGACGTCCTCGCCCATCACGAGCACGGTCGGGTCACGCTCCATCTCGACGTGGAGCGCGTCGTTCACGGCCTCGACGAGGAAGCGCTCGCTCACGATCCGAGGATCCTTCGAAGCTCGGCGAGGTCGTCGGCGAGCGACAGGCGGTGGCTCGGCATACGCGTGCTCGAAGACGAGCCCCGGATCCGCCGGCGGCTCGGCCTCGGCCGACGCGATCCCGGCGCGCATGAGCTCGAGAGCCTCCGTTCCTTGATCTCCTAACGCAACTGGCGTCCGTGAGGACTCCGTTGCGCAGCAGGTAGCGCTCGAAGCGGCCGACGCACTCGTTCTCCCGCTCCTCCTCGACGCGTTCGGGATCGATGTAGATCGAAGGGTCGTCGGCGGTCGCGTGCGGCGCGGCGCGATAGGTCACGGCCTCGATGAACGTCGGGCCGTCGCCCGCGCGAGCGCGCTCGACTGCCTCGCGGGTCGCCTCGTACACGGCGAGCACGTCGCCCCCGTCCACACGGATACCCGGGATCCCGTACCCGATCGCCTTGTCGGCGAGCGTCGGCGCGGCCGTCTGCGCCGAGAGCGGAGTCGAGATCGCCCACTGGTTGTTGTTGCAGAAGAGGACGACCGGCGCCTTCATCACGCCGGCGAAGGTCGCGCCTTCGTGGAACGAGCCCTCGGAGGTCGCGCCGTCGCCGAAGAGCACGAGCGCGACGCGGTCCTCGCCCTTGAGCGCCGAGCCCCAGGCGAAGCCGACCGCATGGGGTATCTGCGTCGCGATCGGGACGCAGATCGAGGCGACGTTGAACTCGCGCGGATCCCACCAGCCGGCCGGATGCCCACGCCACCAGGAGAGCACGGTCGATGCCGGCATCCCGCGCAGCAGCCCGATCGCCGACTCGCGGTACGCGGGGAAGATCCAGTCGCGCTGCTCGAGCGCGAACACCGACCCGGCCTGCATCGCCTCGTGGTTCCAGAAGATCGCATACGTCCCGATGCGGCCCTGACGGTGGTAGACGACCGAGCGCTCGTCGTACGTCCGCAGCAGCACCATGTCGCGGTAGAGCGCGAGCAGCTCGGACGGGCCGAGCCCGTCGACCTCGCCGTCGGCGACGGACTCACCGTCACCGATAACACGGCGCAGCCCTCGATCCGCGGGGACGACCTGGGTCATGCCGGGCGAATTCTAGGTACGGGGATCGGAACCCGTCCGCCGCGAGCCGTGTAGAGGCAGCGATGAGACGAGTTGCGCTCGCCACGACGGCCGTAGCCCTCGCCGCGCTCCTGACACCCGCGGCGACACTTGCGAAAGGCCCACTCGAGGCCGCTCTCGAAGGACCAGGACTCGACGAACCGGTCCGGTTCATCTGGACGTACTCCGACGCCGGTGACGATGCCCGGCGCGCGCCGATCGAACACCTCGCGCTCGCGACCGGCTACTTCACGGCGATCTTCGCCGACGCGTCGCAAGAGACGTTCGACGCGGCCTCGAACGCGCTGCGCGCCAGGAGGCCACGAGGCGACCTCGGCCCGCGCTACACCCTGACCTACCGGCTCGAAGGCCCGGGGCTCGATCACGGGATCGTTCAGGACGTGTACCCGTACGCCAAGCCTCGTCCGGTGACGTACGTCCCTCCGAGCCAGTATCCGAACATACTGGGAAGCTGGTTCGTCGCGGACGAGAGCCTCACGACCGCGCTAGTACGTGCCGGGCTGCCGCGACACGCGCCGGCGAGCGACGGCAGCGTGCACGTTCGGTGGGCGGTCATCGGCTCGTTGGCCGCGTTCGCAGCGATGCTGATCCTCACCGCCGGGTTGCGCCCGCGCATACGTGGTCAGGCTGACGCCCGACCCACGGCCCGCTAGACGAGCACGGTCACCGCTTCGCGCTCCGCCTCGAAGACCGCAAGCTCGACGTCGCCGAGATCCTCGCCGTCTGCCTGGAGCGGCAGCGGGCGGTCGCAGACGACCTCCAGCCGGTCCGCATCGTGCGCGTACACGAGCCGCGCAGAGCGCGCTGGGTCCCGGCCACCGAAGGCCAGCACGAAGGCACCGGGAATGTCCCGGCGCCGGAAACGCGCCGGCGCGACGAGGTCGAGCCCTCCCTCGAAGCTCGCCGCCCGCGCCGGGTGGAGCGGAACCGGCCCCGCGTAGCTGTACGCCGGCGCGTTCGAGACGAGCACGAACGGGGCGGCACGACCGAGGCCCTTCACCTCGACCTCCGGCTCGAGCCGGAAGCGATGACGCGAAAGCGTGCGCATGCCCGCCAGCGCGAACGCGACGTTCCCGGGCCGGCGGCCGTCCTCCCGCCGCCCGAGCGCGTCGACGGCGCGAACGACCTCGGCGTCGATCCCGATCCCGCAGGCGAAGCCGAAGCGGTGCCCGTTGACGCGGCCGAGCGAGATCCGCCGCGCCTGCGCGCCTCCTGCGAGCCGACGCGCGACCGCGACCGGATGCCGAGGAAGCCCGAGCGCGCGCGGCAGCACGCTCGTCCCTCCGCCGGGGATGAAGCCGAGCGGCGTCGTCGCGTCGATCCCGTTCAGCACCTCGTTGTACGTCCCGTCGCCGCCGAACACGTAGAGCGCGTCCACGGTTCCGGCCACCTCCCGCGCGAGCTCGGTCGCCTCACCGCGCATGGTCGTCAGCGTGAGCTCGGTACCCGGCGGGAGCACGGCGCGAACCCGCGCGAGCCGCTCCTCGTCCACCCCGCTCGCCCAGGGGTTCGCGATCAAAAGGGACGTCACGCGCCCGAGCGTAGCGAGCGACCGATCGCGAGGGCTCGACCCGAGCAATCCGTTAGTTTCACCCTGCATGCGGGCTCCTCGAGTGCGTCGCGGCACGCTCCCGCGGCACGAGCGCGGCGGCTGGCGACACGTTCCGGCGATTCTCGTCGCAGCGGCGTTCGTGCTCCCGCTCGTCTTCATGGTGACCGGGTCGCTTCGCCAGGCCGGGCTGCCGCCTCCGCGCACGCCGGAGCTGTTCCCAGATGACCCCACGCTGGACAACTACAGCCGCGCGTTCGAGCTCGTCGACCTGGGTCGCTACACGCTGAACTCGCTGCTCGTGGTGGCGCTCGCCGTCCCGCTGACGCTCCTCTTTGCCTCGTGGGCGGGGTTCGCGATGGCACGTCTTCCGCGACGAGCCGCGGGCTGGCTCGTCGCGCTCTCACTGGTCTCGCTGATGATCCCCGTCACAGCGCTGCTCGTCCCGCGCTTCGCGATCTTCTCCTGGCTCGGCCTGACGAACACGTACGTCCCGCTGATCGCACCGGCCCTCATCGGCACGACGCCGTTCTACGTCCTGCTCTTCTACTGGGGCTTCCGCCGAGTTCCCACCGAGCTCTTCGAGGCCTGCCGCTTGGAGGGGCTCTCCCCGTTCACCGTCTGGTGGCGGATCGCGATGCCGCTCGTCAAGCCGGTGACGGTCGCAGTCGGTGTCCTCGCGGCGGTGTTCACCTGGAGCAACTTCCTCGACCCGCTGATCTACCTGTTCGACGAGGACCTGTTCACGCTTCCCCTCGGCCTCAGGTCGCTCGCGCAGGTCGACCGGCAGGACTTCCCACTCCTCCTCGCGGGCGCCGTGACGGCCACGCTGCCCGTCATCGCGGCATTCGTCTTCGTCCAGCGCTTCTTCCTGCAGGAGCCCCGCGGATGGGTCGGTCGATGAGCCTACGCCTGCTCGATGAGGACGAGCGTCAGCCTGACCGCCGCGCAGTCCGGGATCGAGTTCACCCGCCACTTGCCGCGGTAACCGTTGCCGGTGAACGGCGCCTCCGACTCGCTGCCCTCGGAGTCGCCGATGCCCGTCTCGTACCCGTGCGAAGGGAGGTTCTCGTTGAAGAACGACGCCGCAGACTGGAAATCGCCCGGGACGAGGCCGAGGACGACGACCTGGGTCGGGAACGGGCTCGCCGTGGAGACGATCGCGGTGCCGGGCGGTAGCGGGAATTCCACCGGCAACTCCGGCATCGGCGATCCCGCCGCAGCGGCGCCCGCGCATGCGGGCAGGACCGGGGCGGGCTCGTCGGAGGTCGCCGCCGCACCGTCATCGCCGCCGCCGCACGCCGAGACGAGCAGGAGGAACGCGATGGCTAGGAGCGCGCTGCGCACGGCGTTGAATCTTGCAGCACTGCCCGTCCTCATCGCCGGTCTGGCGCTCGCCGGGACTGGGTGCGCCGGTGGTGACGACGCCTCCGGCGAGATCCGCTTCCTCGTCTTCGGCGAGCCGGCCGAGCTCCAGGCGTTCCGCAGCGTCGTCAAGGAGTTCCGCACGCGCGAGCCGGACATCACGGTGACCCTCGTAGAGGCGAGCGACCGCGACGACCTCATCGCGCGCCTGTCCACGTCCTTCGCGGGCGGGCAGCCGCCCGACCTGTTCCTCATGAACTACCGCTTCTACGGGCAGTTCGCCGCGCGAGGCGTGCTCGAGCCGATCCAGGGCCGCCTCGACGGCTCGGACGCATTCGCCGAGGACGACTTCTACCCCGAAGCGCTCGACGCCTTTCGCCTCGACGAAGAGCTCGTCTGCCTGCCGCAGAACATCTCGAGCCTCGTCGTCTACTACAACCGCGACCTCTTCCGCGAGGCGGGCGTGAGTGAGCCGGAGGCCGGCTGGACGTGGAACGACATGGTCGAGAAGGCCATCGCGCTCACGAAGGACCAGGACGGCGACGGCAACGTCGACCAGTACGGGCTCGGTGTCGAGCCTTCCCTGATCCGGATCGCCCCGTTCGTGTGGTCGAACGGAGGCGAGCTCGTGGACGAGGTCGAGCGGCCGACCCGCTTCGCGCTCGACTCGCCCGAGGCGCAGGAGGCGATGCAGGCGTTCTTCGATCTGCGCGGGATCCACATCGTCGTCCCGACGGAGGAGGAGGTCGAGTCCGAGGACGACGAGACACGCTTCCTGAACGGCCGCAGCGCGATGGTGCTCTCCTCCCGGCGAGCCACGCCGACGTTCAGGACGATCACCGGCTTCGACTGGGACATCGCGCCGCTGCCACAGCACAAGGAGCCGGCGGGGATCCTCCACTCCGATGCGTACTGCATGACGACGGCCTCGAACGAGAAGGACGCAGCCTGGCTCTTCATGGAGTTCGCGCTCGGGCCTGAGGGCCAGCGGATAACGGCGCGCTCCGGGAGGACCGTGCCCTCGCTGATCGAGGTCTCGAAGTCGGACGCGTTCCTGGACCCGAACGCGAAGCCCGCCAACTCGCGCGTCTTCCTCGACACGATCCCGTTCATCCGCCGCGTTCCGAGCATCTCGACGTGGCCCGAGATCGAGGACGCGTCGGAGGGGATCCTCGAGGGCGGCCTGTACGAGAACGTGCCGCCCGACGAGGTCGTGCGTCAGCTGAACGACCGCACCAAGGGCATCTTCGCGCGTGCGGAGCGGTAGAGGCTAATGGCCGGCCTGAGTTCGCCGGCGTACACAAGACATACGGAGAGATCGCGGCGCTCCGCGGGCTCGACCTCGAGGTCCGTGACGGTGAGCTGCTCACGCTCCTCGGCCCGTCGGGCTCGGGGAAGAGCACGGTGCTTCGGCTCACGGCGGGCCTCGAGGACGTAACCGCCGGAACGGTGCACATCGGATCTCGCGACGTCACGAACGTCGCGCCGGCGAAGCGGAACGTCTCGATGGTGTTCCAGCACTACGCCCTGTTCCCGCACCTGAGCTCCCGCGAGAACATCGGCTTCGGCCTGCGGGCGCGCGGAGTGCCGCGTGCAGATGCCGCCAGGCTCGTCGAGGAAGCTGCGGCGCTGGCCGGCTGCTCGACGCTGCTGGACCGCAAGCCGTACGAGCTCTCGGGGGGCGAGCGGCAGCGAGTCGCCCTCGCTCGGGCTCTCGCCCGCCGGCCGGACGTCTACCTCCTCGACGAGCCGCTCTCGAATCTCGACGCGCAGCTCCGTGTCGAGACTCGCGCAGAGCTCAAGCTCCTGCACCGGCGCGTCGGAACGACGATGGTCTACGTCACCCACGACCAGCTGGAGGCGCTGACGCTCGGAAGCCGCGTCGCCGTGCTCGACGGCGGCGCTCTCCAGCAGGTCGGCACGCCCGACGAGATCTACGTAGCGCCTGCGAACCGGTTCGTCGCCCGCTTCGTCGGCAGCCCCGCGATGAACGTCCTGCCCGCGACACTGGACGACGGGCGCCTGCATGCGGGCCCGTTCGCCTTCGAGCCGCGAGAGCGCACGCTGGCCGACCGGCAGCTCGAGGTCGGGCTCCGCCCCGAGCACGTCGCGCTGGCGACGGATGGGACAGGCGCTCCCGCACGCGTCGAGGTCGTGGAGTCCGCGGGCAACGAGACCTTGATCCACGCGACCGCCGGAGTCGCGACGCTCGTTGCGCGAATCGCGCCCGACACACGGCTCGAGGTCGGCGACGTCGTCCGGCTCACCGCCTCGCCGCGACACGTCTACGTGTTCGACGCCGAGACGGGCGCCACTCTGCAAGGGCTCGAGCGATGATGCGCGACCGCGAGAGCCGTCACCTCGCGCTCATGCTCGCGCCGTACGTCTTCGGGATCGCGACGCTCATTGCGGCGCCCGGCGTGGTCACGTTCGCGCTCTCCCTCTACGAGTACGACCTCATCCGCTCGCCGCGGTTCCTCGGTCTCGACAACTTCCGGGAGCTGGTGGACGACGAGGTGTTCCGGACCTCAGTCCGGAACTCGCTCATGTTCATGGCCTTCGCCGTGCCGATGCGGCTCGCCGGGGCCCTGGCCCTCGCTCTCCTCATGCACCGGCGCTACAGAGGCGTCGGCACGTACCGGACCGCTGCGTACCTACCGTCGGTCGTCCCCGATGTCGCGTATGCGCTGCTCTGGCTCTGGATCTTCAACCCGCTGTACGGCCCCCTCAACCTTGTGTTGCAGGAGCTCGGCGGCCCGAGGCCGCAGTGGCTGACCGACCCGCTCCACGCTCAGTGGGCGATCATCATCATGAGCCTGTTCCTGATCGGCGAGGGCTTCCTGGTGGCCCTTGCGACGCGGCGGAGCCTGCCGCGCGAGCTCTACGAGATCGCGGAGCTCGAGAGCGCGAAGGCGCTGTACGTCTTCGCACGGGTGACGCTCCCGTTGATGGCCCCGACGCTGCTGCTCCTCCTCTTCCGCGACACGATCTTCAGCTTCCAGGCGACGTTCGTGCCGGCGCTGATCGTCACAGAGGGCGGCCCGCCGCCGTACGCGACCACCTACCTCCCGCTGTTCGTCTACCAGAACGCGTTCGAATATCTGCGCTACGGCTACGCCGCGGCGGCGACGCTCGTGATGTTCGCGGTGACCGCCGCGATCGTCTTCGTCCAGTGGCGCATCATCCGCCGCTGGCGGCACGCCTTCGTCGTGTGACGTCAGGGCGAGGCAAGCCTCGCCTCTACTCCTCGCCGATCGGGCCGAGGTCGTAGCCCTTGAACTTCATGGCTTCGGCCGCCTCCATGATCTGACGGACCGACTGGCGCTCGGCGATGTGGGCGTTGAAGTCGTCGATCGTCCGCTGGTCGCCGCGCTCCGCGGCGTTGCGCAGCCGGTCGAGCTCGTCCGCGTAGAGACGAAAGCCCTCCGCGATCTGCGAGTTCGCCGCCTAGGCCTCCTCCGGAGGCGTGACCCCCTCGAGCTCGCCTGCCGCCTCCCGCAGCTCGTCCTGAGCGGCCTCGACGCGCTCGGCCATCTGGTCGAGCGTCGGCACGTTCGTGGCGGCGAACGCCTCCTGCACCTCGGCATAGACGGAGCGGACCTTCTCCTCGTACTCCGACTTCGAGAGCTGGCCGTCGCCGCCTGCACAACCGGCGAGGAACACGAGCACGATGGCGCACAGGGCTGCAACACGGCGGAGGCCGGCCCGAGAGCCGGCCTCCGGTCCGCATCGGGGGCGGGGATCAGTCGTCGTCGTCGTCATCCTCGTCGTCGTCGTCCTCGTCCTCGTCGTCGTCACCGTCACCGTCTTCGTCGCGGTCCGGACATTCGTCGTCGTCGTCCTCGTCCTCGTCGTCCTCGCCGTTTCTGTTGGCGTCGTCGTTTCCGTCCTTGACGCCGTCGAAGTCCGAGTCGGCGAGGTTGAGGAGTGTGAGGAGCAGCAGCTCACGCGAGTCGATCAGCCCGTCGTTGTCCGCGTCGTTCTGCGGCGGGCACTGGCCGCCGCCCGCACCCGGCGTGCTCTTCGGGAGCAGGAAGTCCATCGACGGCGTGTTGTCAAGCGGATAGAGGAACGATTGCACGTCCGTGAGCGGGATGGGCTGGCCGAGGGAGAACATGGTGGCGTCGTAGAACCGCGTCCCGACCGTCGCCGGCCCCTGGGTCGGACGCTCGCCGTGACCGGTGGACCCTGTCAGCCCGCGCAGCAGCGCCCGCGGGACGCTGAACCTGATCGTGCCGGTGAGCTGGTTTACGTCCCCCGGGAGCGTTGCGTCGTCGCCAGGGAAGATGATGCACTTCTCGTTCTGCTCGTCTGTCACTCCCGTCCCTGCGCACGGGGCCGGTGCCGTCGTGTAGTCGTTGTAACCGAAGGAAAAACCGCCACCGACGGCGCCTGGGCTCCAGCGCACCACTGCGGCGGCGTCCTGGTACCCGTTCGTGAAGCGCAAGACCCAGAGCAGTGACTGCGACCTGGTCCGATTCAGCGTTGCCGTGAGCGAGGGCGTCGAGAGGTCCGCGACCTTGATAGTCGCCGTGAACCCTCCGTTCGCCACCTGCTGGTTCGTCGACAGGTTGAGCTCGGGGCCGATCGAGATCGACCGGAAGTCCGCCGCTGGCTCGTTCGCCTGCGGGCTGAACGTCTCGGACGGCACGGTGCCGGGAGCCATGAAGGAATACCCCGAGAGCGCATCGCCTGACGGATCATTCGAGGACGCGCGCAACACCGGCCGATTGGAGCTGACCGTCCCGCCACCGTTGCTCGGCCCCGCGATCTGCGTCACGACCATCGGCGAGGCGACGTGCCCGACGTCCTCGTCCGGCATCTTGTTCGACCTGTTGAACGTGACGAAGAGCTTCTTGTTCACCGGGTTGTAGTCCAGCGCGAAGAAGTCGGCCATCGAGCGGTCGCCCGGCGGAACGGAGATGTCGCAGCCGAGACCGTTGAGGCAGATCGAGTCGTAGTGGAACGGGTGCGTCGTTGCCTTGACCTGGCTGAACGTCGGCGGGTCGGACGCGTTGGTCGAGAGCGCGTTCAGCGACTGGGAGACGTAGATGTTCCAGGTCGCCTTGAAGTCGCCGCTGTTCGGGTTCCCGTTCGTCTCGGTTCCGGCCATGACGACCGCGACGCGCCCCGGCGCGCCTCCGGCTGTCACCCACTGGAACACGGTCGACCGGACCGCATCGCGGTCGACCTGCGTCCGAGCGGAGAAGAGCCCCGGCTGGATGGCCGGCTGCGCCGTGTTGGTTGCTGGGTCGATGCAGCCCGCGCTCGCGCCGGTCAGCTTCGAGGCGCTCGTCGTGGTCATGTACGTGTGGAACTGCGCGTTCTCGCCGTAGACCACATAGATGTTCCCGGCGTTGTCGTGGTCGGCCGTCGCGAAGAGCGTCGTGAGACCGGGCGTGACAGCCGCGCCGCAGCTCCGCCAGGTCGCCCCCTGGTCGGTCGAGAACGAGATGTTGATCTGGTTGCCGCGGTCCCACGGGAAGTACACGAGGCCGCCAGGCAGCCCGCTTCGCGGCTCGATGTACCGGATCGGACCGGGGAAGCGGGGGTTACTGGCGGCAACCTTGGACGGAATCGCGTACGTCAGGCCCGCGTTGTCCGAGCGCTGCACGACGACGTTCCGGGGCTGCTGCTGGTTGTAGATGAGGAGGACCGAGTCCGCGTCGACGAACGTCATCCACTGCCGGTCGCCGAGCACGCCCTTGTCGGTGACGAAGTTGCCGGCCGGACCGCCGGTGGCGAGGCTCCTCCCGTAGTTCGGTGAGGTCGAGGTGGAGAAGCCGGTGAGCGGGCCGAGGCCGGTGTAGGCGTAGTTGTAGTTCCCGCGGTCGTTCTTCACGGTGCCGAACGCGAGCCCGCAGTCGCCGCCCCCACCACCGCTCTGCTGGCCGCGTGGAGGCGTGCCGAGCATGTGGAACTGATCGCCTGCCTGGTTCGGCGGCGACACCTGCGCGTAGTCGGACAGGTTCGAGGAGCCGGTTGGGCCGCAGTCGAAGACGTTGCCGGCCTTGTCGATCTCGATCAGCGGCTCGGCCTGGTCGCGCTGCGGATCCGTCGCGACCGAGGCAGAGAACGCGAGACCGCGGGCCGGAGCAGACGGCAGCGACGTCTCGGGCGCCGTCGTTCGGACCTCGAACGTGCCGTCGTACGCGACGCTGTTCGTGGACGCGAATGCGCAGGCAACCGCCTTGTACGTCCCCGGCGCGAGATTGTTCGCGGTAACGGTCTCGACATTCGATCCGCCGTCGCTCGAGGCGACAACCGCGCCCTGGGGGTCGACGACCGTCAGGATCTCGTCGTCGGCGGGGTCGTCCCAGGTGATCGAGAACGTGAACACCGCGTCGACGCTGTTGTACGTCCCGGCACCCACATTGATCGTGACGGCGTACGTGTCCGCCACCGCCTGATCCGCGAGCGGGCCGCAGTTGCTAGACACGTTGCCGCCCGGCGGGATCGTGCCGGTCCAGGTCTTCGTCACGACCTGGTTCGGGGTGGTGGGCACCGTGACGCTGCTCGACGCCGGATTCGCGGCGAAGCTCGAGCCGGCCACGAGGAGCGCGACACCGGCCGTGAGACCGGCAGCCAGCACGCCGACTGCTCTCGCTCTCCTTGCGCGAGCGAAGGCATAGAGCGAAAGCAAGCGACGGTGCATCACGACCTCCTCGAGTCGAACGCGTAGATGCCACCCCTGGCAGTGGTCACTACGTGGAACCTAACACACCACTTAGAGGGGTGTCAATCGCAGGCACGCGAAAACCCTGCTTGCGTGGGCCGAAACTTCTTTCGTCAGGACACGGGGGCGGTTGGCTCGGTCGCGAACGCGGCGACCAGGACAGGCTCAGTCGTCGTCGTCCTCGTCCTCGTCGTCCTCACCGTCGCCGTCCGAGTCTCGGTCCGGGCACTCGTCGTCGTCGTCTTCGTCCTCGTCGTCCTCGCCGTTCCGGTTGGCGTCGTCGTTTCCGTCCTTGACGCCGTCGAAGTCGGAGTCCGCGAGATCGAGGAGCGTGTTGAAGAGGAGCTCGTTGGCGTCGGTCAGCCCGTCCGAGTCGGCGTCTGCCTGCGAGGCGCATTGACCGCCGCCGTCGCCACCACCACCACCGCCGCCGCCGACCTCGTCGAGCGTGAGGACGAACGCGCCGAAGTCGCCGGCGCTGACCCCGCCGACCTTCGCGCGGCTGACGCCGACGTAGTAGCGGCCCTCGGCCGGCGCCGTCAGCGTCAGCACCTGCGGCGCGGCCGCGGGCGTTGGCCCCCGCGCGTTGTTCGCGACGAGGTCCGTCACGCCGTCCGCGGCAAACGGATGCGAGGTTGTGAGCAGGTCGAAGCTCGAGTCGTACAGGTAGAGGTCGTACGTCTCGTCTCCCGCTGCCGCGTCGTAGACGCTGAAGTGCGCCTCGGTGAGGCGCTCGCCGAGCTCGACCGGGTACACGAACCAGTCGGAGCCAGCACCGGTCACTCCGGTGCCGGGCACGAACGGCCAGACGGTGTCGAACTTCGCGTACACATCGCCGCCGGAGGCGATCCGGCCCTGTGGCCCCGAGGGATTGCCGAGCGCGGTGTTCGGGTCGTGCATCGTCACGGCGGCGAACACCGGGACCTGCAGCGTCTGACCGTTCGAGACGCCGACGACGACCGTCCCGGAGTACATCCCGGCGGGAGCCGAGGACGGCACCGAGATCTTGACCTGCACGGTCGTCTTCCTGCCCGAGCGGACGCTCGTCGAGCCGCTCGGGAGCCTGACCCAGGACGCGGGCAGGGCGCTCGTGCCGTCGGAGGGATGGCCGGGCGCGTACTGGAAGCGCACCGAGGCGGAGACGCCCGGCGCCGCGTGCGCGACGAAGCTCTGTGTCCTCGATACGCCCGCCCTGATCGCGCCGACCTGCCAGCTGCCCTGGAAGTCGCGGGGGCTGGTCCCGGCGTCCTGGCCCGATCCGGAGGCGGCGCTGTACAGGACGACGCCGTCACGCAGCGCGGCGAGCGCGCGCGGCAGGTTGATCTTCCCGGCGCCCTCGCCGAGCGGCCCGACGAACGGGTCCGAGGCGCCGTTCCGCACCTCCAAGGCGACGCTGTCCCCGAGGAGCCCCGCGAATGGATCGACGAAGTCGCACGGGTCGAAGAACGGCGTAGTAGGGACCACCGGCGGACACGCGATCGGGTCGAGCCCGGTCGAGAGAATCACGCGCGCCTCGAGCTGCCCGCTGCCCGCGGTGTTCATCAGCGCGGCGCGCACGAGCACATAGGCCGGCGCGGTCAATCCGGACACGTCCGATGAGCCGGACGGCAGCGTGCCGTGCCGGTCGCGATAAGCCTCGAGCAGGAGCGCCGCGCTGCCGGCGGCCGCGGGCGTCGCCATCGAGGTCCCGCTGATGCTGGCGTAGAGAGGATCCCCGCGGGTGTTGGGGCTCTGGTCGACTACGGGGATCGAGGTCCCGGTCGCCGCCTGCGCCGACACGATCTGGTACCCGGGTGCCGTCAGATCCGGCTTCAGCCAGGCGTCGCCCGTCGGACCGCGGGCCGAGAAGGCGCTGAGCGACGGCGGCTGCGAGCCGGGGCCGGCGCTGCAGCCGGTCGCACCCTGCTGGTATCCGGCGCACGGGTCGCCGGAGAGGGTGTCGTCGTGGTTCACGTCGTAGTCCTTCGCCGACGCGCCGACGATGAGCGCCTGCGCGGCTGCGGCCGGCGACTCGTGCACGCTGCCGATGAACTGGCTGTTCGCCGCGGCCCCGACGAAGAGCGTCCCGTACCGGACGGCCAGCCTGTTCAGCATCAGGCTCACGAGGTCAACGTCCGAGTTGGTGTTCAGCCGCCCCGGACGGACGTCGGACGCGAGACTGAGGTTCACGACGTGCGCGCCGATCGCGCAGGCGGAGGAGCCGACCGGCCGGGCCGCCCACTCGAGCGCAGCCAGCAGATCGCTGTTGATACCCGCCCCGGCATCGTTCATGACCTTGCCGACAGCGAGCTCGGCGCCGGGCGCGATGCCGGCGTACTTGCCGTTGTCGTCCGCGAGCGGCGTGCCCTCCCCGGTCCCGGCGGCAATGCCCGCGACGTGCGTCCCGTGGCCGTTGCCGTCGATCGCGCCGGCTAGCGGGTCGCAGCGGCGCCCGCCGAGAAAGCTCCGCGCGTCGACGACCTTGCGCGGGTTGAGCGGGCTCGACCAGTTGCGGAAGTCGAGGTCGTCGAGGTCGGGATGGGTGATGTCGGCACCGGTGTCGAGGACGGCGATGCGGATCCCTTCACCGGTGATCCCCTGGTTCCAGAGCGCTGGCGCGCCGACGTCGGCGGTCGTCCCACGCGTCTGGTCGACCTCCTGCTCGGCCTCGGTCTCGACAATCTCGATCGGAGCGAGCCGCTCGACGCCGGAAACCTTCGCGACGCGGCGTACCGAGGCGCGGGTCGACGCGACCGCAAGCACGTCGATCGACGTGTACTCGCGCAGCACGCGGGCACCGGCGCGCTCCACGGCAGCTCGGTGCGCGGCGGTCCTCTTCTCACCCAGCACCACGAAGTAGGCGACCTCACCTGCTCGGTGACCCGGGACGAGGCGCGCAACACGCGGATCGGTCTTGACCGCTACGAGCGCGGCGACGTCGGACCGAAGATCAGCGGAGAGCGAGCGCGTCTCCTGGCTGCGGAGCCGTCGCGCCGGCGCTTCCGGCGACGAAGGCAGCAACGAACGCGAGGACGATCGCCGGCAAACCCCGGAAGGGCAAGCCGGCAGGCCTCATGCAGTCTGCCGCGCTTGCGCGAAACGCGCGCTCGCCTCGTCGAAGGTGAGCCCGTCGATCCAGACGGCCTCGAACGCGATCTTCAGGAGCGTGGCGAGAGACGGGTGCTCGACGACGATCATCGTCAGGATCGAGCTCCCGGCGACCGGGTCCTCGATGCCGAACATGACGATCTGCTCGTCGATGATCACGAGCTTCAGCGGGAGCTCCTCGACGAAGCGCGCATCCTCTCCCGCCTGGATGTAGCGACGGACCGCCTCCGCCGACCGCGGGTCGTCGAAGGCGGAGAACTCGTACACACTGCGCGCGACGTGCGAGCTCACGACCTCGAGCCCTTCGACGTCCTCGAATATCGGAGTGGCGTACGGGGGCTTCGTGAAGACGAGGATCTCGTTCTTGATGCCGGCCTCGAGCTCGCCGAAGCGCTCGTTGATCGCGCGCCGGTCGCGCAAGACCTCGATGTACTCGAGGGGGTCCGTATGCTCCTGGCCGGCCATGTACGCCGGCTGGAGCGTGTCGACCATCGATGCCGTGTCGCGCTCGAGCTCCGAGAGCTCCTGGCGATGGCGGGTCATCAGGCTCTCGAGCGCCTGTTCCGGCGGTGCGGCGGCGTACTTCACGGCCTTGCCGGGGCGCGTCGAGGCCATGCCCTTCTCGACGAGGCTCGAGAGGACGTCGTACACGCGCTGCCGTGGCAGCCCGGCGAGGCGGGCCGTCTCGGCGGCAGTCGAGGAGTCGCGCCGGAGCAGCGCGAGGTACGCCCGCGCCTCGTAGCTCGTCAGGCCAAGACGCTGCAAGCGCTCGAGATGGGCCCCGTCCATCAGGTGGAGCTTACGTAACCACGATTTGTGGTGCAAGGCGGGGCTCAGGTCCCTTTAGCGATCCCAGATACAGCTCGCCCCCTCACACTCGGTGAAGCGGTAGACGTCGAAGCCGCGCGTCATGTCGCCGGCGTAGATGTGGCCCTTGTACTCCTTCGCAGACCACGTCTCCGCGCCAGGCATGACATTCCAGCCGAGCGTGTTGCCCCAGGTCGTGAACGGGGACTCGACAACACCGTCTGTGTCGCTGCGAGCGCGCGAGAAGTCGATGTGCCAGACGCCCGCCCCGTAGTGCGCGGACACCGCCTGACGGCGCGGAAGGCTCGAGACGCCGTCGTAGCCTCTCTGGATCTCGCCGGGAGACGCGGTCCCGTTGCCGCCCAACCGGAACACGTGGATGGTGCAGGCTCGCTCGGCGCGTCCGAGCTGGCTGAGCCGCGTGGCCAGGACGTCCGGCAGCACCGTCGGGTTCGGATAGAACCAGCCGCCGATGCGCTTCGGCGTCGCCGGCGACGCGCCGGTGGACGAAGCGACACCCGAGATGCGGGTGAGCGCCCAGAAGTGCATCCCGCCGATCATCCCGTTCGGCTCGGTGTTGCAGCGCGTCTCGGACGTGCCGCCGCCGCGCTCGTCGGTGACGACGAGCAGATCGCCGTCGGCCGTCACGTCGGACTGGTGCGAGATCGAGACGTCGTGCGGGTTCGAGGCGACGTCGCCGGTCGGTGCGCTGTCGTTCGGCGCGACACCGATGGTCCTGACCGAGCCCGAGAGGACGTTCCGCACGTCGACGATGACCGTGTCGTTGCCGACGGCGGCGACATACATCGTGCGGCCGTCCTTGGAGAAGTGCACGTCGTGCGGGCTCCAGGTCCCGGCCCGGCCGTTCGAGATGCACTGACCCGTCGCCGCACCCGTGCAGGCTGCGTTGCCGAGGCTCGCCTCCTGGACGATCCGGTACTTCCGGAACGGCTGGCTCGACCGCAGGTCGACGACGTCCACGGAACCGTGCGTGCGGGGGTTGATCATTGCCAGCCACGTCCCGCTCGGGTGGATCGTGGAGTTGTGCGCACCGCCGCTGGGCGACGCGGAGACGCAGCCGCTCAGGTGCGTCGTGAACTCGGCCCGAGCTCTGTCGTACTCGAGCCGGACCAGGTCGACGCCGCCGCTGGCGCCCTTGGCCTGGAGGCAGACCGAGGCGGACGGGTTGATGCCGGAGGTCAGCGGATCGAACCCGATCGCGACGAGGTCGCCGCGCACCTGGACGTCGTTCTGCCAGCCAGGATCCGTGTACTGCCCGGCCGCGCGCGGCCGCGTCGGGTCGGTGACGTCGAAGATCTTGAGGCCCTCGCCCATCGTCCCGATGAAGGCGTAGTCGTGGTCGCCGTCGTTCGCGCTGCGAGACTGGAATTCGACGTCCGTCCCGACGAAGCCGCAGACGTTGGCGACGTGCGCGATGTTCCTCGCCGCGCGCGGCACGAGGCCGGGCGTGCTCAGATCGCTGCACGGCAACGCGAGGTTGTGGGCAGGATCGAGCGGGTCCTGGCTCGCTGCCCAGGCGACCCCGACGGCGGCCAGCACCCCCACCGCGACCGCGCAGATCGCCGTCCTCAATGCCAGCTCAGTCCGTCCCTGCCTCGTCATCGGTTCTCTCCTTTCACGGACAAAGGGCCCGCCGCGGAGGGCAGCGGGCCCGTTGCCCGTCGTCAGCGCTCGGGAGCGCCAATCATTGACTCAGTTGCTTTTCTCAATCGGTGTACTCCGGACACAACGGCGCCGCAGCGTCGTAGACCTTCGAGGTGTCACCCTTCACGGCTCGCAGAGCGTTGATCCGCCCGTGGCCGAAGCACTCGTCGTTGCCCTTCAGCCCCTGGTCGATCGCGCTCGACTGGAGCCGGGACTGGACGGTGTCCGGCGACAGCACGACGTCGCCGTCCTTCAGCTTCCCGTACTGGCTCACGATCAGCGCCGCGACGCCGGCCGCATGCGGCGACGCCATCGACGTTCCGGAGATCGCGCCGTACGTGTTGCCCGGCAGCGTCGACCAGATGCCGGTCGCCGGGTCGCCGGTGCTCGTGCCCCCCGGAGCGGCGATGTCCGCCTCGCCCTGGCCGTAGTTCGAGTACGACGCCTTCTCCTTCGCGTTGCCGAGCGCCGTCGTCCCGATGACGCCGGGCGACTCGGCGGGCACGACCTCGCACCCGTTCCCGGAGGGCGGGTTCGCGAGGTCGGCGTCCGAGTTGCCGAGGGCGGCGACCGGCGCCACGCCCTGCTTGCGGGCGTACGAGATCGCCCGCTCGACCGACTTCCGGAACGCGCTCTGCGTCGGATCGTCGAGGCACTTGAACTCGGTCGACGACTGGAACTCGTCGTCGTCGACGAAGAAGCTCATGTTGATGACGTCGAGCTTCTTGTCGCCCGCATACGTGATGCCGTCGACGACGGCGTGCGCGTAGCACATGCCGCTCGAGTCGCAAACCTTGATCGGGACGAGGGTCACGTTCGGCGCGACGCCGACGACGCCCAGCCCGTTGGCCTGCGCGGCGACGATCCCCGCGACGTGTGTCCCGTGGAACGCGTTGTCGATGCAGGGATCGAGCGTCCCGACTCCGGGGCCGTTCGGCATGAACTTGATCGAGTTGCGCCCGCGGTAGCAGTCGACGTTCGTCGAGCCGCCGGGCAGGCCGTCGTCGTCGAAGTCGAGATGGAGCCCGTCGATTCCGGTGTCGAGAATCCCGACGTCGACCGCGCTCCAGCCGGCCTGGACCGCGTGCGCCTCCGGCGCCTGGATCATCCTCATGCCCCACTGCTGGTTCTCGGTCAGGTCCTCCGACTGCTCGGGACCTCGACCGGCGGGACCGTCGGCCCTGCCGGGGACGGCCTGTACCCCGAAGTCGCTCCCGACGACGTCCACGACCGCGTAGCTCTCCAACAGCTGCGCGAAGAGCGCGTTCGGCGAGTCCACGACGAGGACGCCGATCTGCCCGAAGAGGTCGTTGACGACCGTGCCGCCCGCCGTATTGACGAGCGAGACCGCGTAGCTGTGAGCGACCGCATACGCGTTGCTCACGGCGTAGTCCTGGCCGACGGCGTAGCTGCAGTCGACCGCGTAGCCGTTGGCGACGGCGTAGCCGTTCGCCACGGCGTAGTTGCAGACCACCGCGTACGTGCTCTCGACGGCGTACTCGCCGCCGACGGCGTAGTCCCCGGCGAAGACGACGAGGTGTCGCTTCACCGCGCCGGTCTCCGCGGTCACGGAGGTCGGCACTACGCCTACGAGGAGGACCAGCGCGGCCAACACCCCGGCTAGTCCGAAACGCTTCGACATCTCTTTCCTCCCGAGTACTGACGCTTCTGCCACCACGTCTCGTGGTGGAGTGGAGCGAGATTACAACACCACGCGATGGGGTGTCAACTACCCACCGGAGCTGCCGTTCAAACCACGGTCCGCGCGCGCCTCCCTTCGGGTCGCACACTCATCGCCTCCGTCTCGACGCTGTACGCCGCTTCGCGGCCGCATTAGGCTCCGCGGGTGAGAGATCGCGGCGCTCTAACGACGTACGCCGTCCTCGCCGGCTTGACGATCCTCGAGCTCGTGTACGTCCTGTCCTTCGAGCGGTTCGTCACCGTCGATGCCGCCGCGCACATCGGGACGGCGGCCCACCTCGCCGACGAGCTCACTGGCGGCGGCCCCGATGCAAGCTCGCTTCTCGAGCCGAACCTCGCGCCCGCGCCGAACGTCCTGCCCGGCTTCGTCCTGGCCACACTCGTGTGGCTCGCCGGAGTGGGCTGGGGGAGAAGCTGCTGCTCCTCGGCTACATCGCGGCTCTTCCCGCGGCGACCGTGTTCGCGCTGCGGAGCGCCGGCAGGCACTCACCCGACCTGCTCGCGTTCTTCGCGCTCCCGCTCACGTTCTCGTTCACGTTTCTGTACGGCTTTCTGAACTTCTCCTACTCGGTCGTGGTCTTCCTGCTCGTGGCCGGCGTGGTGCTCCGAAGCGGGCGCGACCCGTCGCCCGCTCTGAGCGTCGGACTCTCCGCGCTGATGCTCGTCGCGTTCTTCACGCACCTCATCGGATTCCTGGAGGCCGCGCTCCTGCTCCTCCTCATTGCGACGTGCCGCATCGCCTTCGACCGGACGACACTTCGCGCGCAGACCCGTCACGTGGCCGTTGCCCTCGTCCCCTCCGCGGTGCTGACCCTCTGGTTCGTCCTGACGTCCGACTCGACCGGCATCGCGGTCTGGGGAAACCCGCCAAGGAAGCTGGCAGGGATCCTCTCGCTCGAGTGGGCGCTCGCGTCGTACGACCGGTTGGAATGGATTTTCTGCGTCCTGGCGGCAGGTGCCCTCGCGCTCCTCGCCCTGCTCGCGCTGCGGCGCGCGCGCTTCGTCGCGGTCGGCGACCCGGTGAGCGCGGCGCTCGTGCTCTTCGTCGTCGTCGCCACGACTGTTGCGGTCTTCAGCCCCGAGGAGGTGGAGAGCGGGCGGCAGCTACCTCTCGCAACGGCTCGCGCTCTTCCCGGTCCTGGCCGTCCTTCTCTGGCTCGCGCGTATCGAGCTGCCCCGGCGGGCGGTGATCGTCGCCGCGGGAGCCGCGGTCGTTGCCGCTACCGGCTTGATCGCCGTGAGGCACGATGAGCTCCGCGACGTGGCGCGAATCGCGCTCGACCTCGATCCGCTCGGCGCATGCGTGGCGGAGCGGTCGACGATGCTTCAGGCGAACCTCGCTTATCCGCCCCACGGCTCGCTCGGGAGGGTGCTTCCGCTCGGATCCGAGATCGGCCGGATCGCGGCGCGCACCGACGGCCTCGACCTCGGCAACATCGATTGGGCTGTCCCGTTCTCCGTCTTCCGCTTCAAAACCGAGGTCGACCCATCGGTGTACCTGGAGGACGTGGCGGCGCCAACGGACGCTCGCTGGCTGTTCGACCGCGCCCCGCCGCCGCTCGACTTCGAGCGGTTCGACAACGAGACGGGGATCCCCGTGGACAACGTCATCGTCTTCGGACGGTCCGCGGCGGACGCCGCGACCCTGGCCTCGGCCGATTTCCGGCGCTTCGACGCACGGCTTCGCGAGCGTTTCTCCCGCAGCGCGACCTCCCGAACGACTGGTGGGAGCTCTGGACGCGGCGCGACGGCGATCGAAGCCAACGGTGCCCGGCCTGACGGGCTCCGCTGCTCCGCTCTTCGTCAGGAGGGCGTGGCGTACCCGCGGATGCCGTCGACGAGGATCGCCGTGAACCGGTCCGCGAGCTCGGCAGTGTCCCGACCGGGCGTGAGCCACGTGTACGCCCAGTTCGCCGCCGAGAGCACGAGCAGCGCCGCTGCGCCGGCGTCGAGGTCCGAGCGGAGCTCGCCGCTCTCGACGCCCTCGCGGAAGAGCGCCCGGAAGCGCTCCTCGTAGCGCCGGCGCTCGCCGAGGATCTCCTCGCGCTGGGCGCCCTCGAGGTAGCGCCACTCGCGCGTGAAGACGGTCGCGACGTCGATCTGCTCTGCAACGACGCGCAGATGCCCGCGAAGCGCAAGCCGGACGCGCTCTCGTGCGGGCGCGTCCTCGGGGACGGCGTCGAGCGCGGCATGGAACGCGTCGGCGCCCTGCCGCATCGCGTCGTACAGCAGCTGCTGCTTCGAGCCCGTGAGCGAGTAGAGCGAGCCCTTCTGCACGCCGAGCTCCTCCGCAAGGTCGCCCATCGACGTCCCGTGGAAGCCGCGCTCGGCGAAAAGCCTCGCCGCGGCCCGCGTTAGCTCGTCCCTCCGCGTGGGCATATACTTGATGCTAACGACCGTTCGGTAGGAGGCCAAGCTTTGGACACGCGGACGCAGGAATTCCTCGAGTACGTGCAGTCGGGAGGCCAGGTGGAGACCACCGACTGGATGCCCGACGAGTACCGCTCGAAGCTCATCAAGTTCATCGAGATGCACGGCAACTCGGAGCTCATGGGCGTGCTCCCCGAGCGTGACTGGATCCTTCGCGCGCCGACGCTGCAGCGCAAGCTCGCGCTCACGGCGAAGATCCAGGACGAGGTCGGGCACGCGCAGCTGATCTACCGCGTCGTCGAGGACCTCGGGAAGCCGCGCACCGCCTGTCTCGACGACCTCGTCGCCGGTAAGGCGAAGTTCCACAACGTTTTCCACTATCCGACGAAGACCTGGGGAGACGTCGGAGTCATAGCCTGGCTCGTCGACGCGGCCGCGATCGTGTCGCAGAAAGCGCTGCTCAAGTGCTCGTACGCGCCGTACGCGCGGATCATGAAGAAGATCTGCTGGGAGGAGTCTTTCCACATCCTCCACGGGCGCGACGTCATCCTCGCGATGGTCACCGGCACGGACGACCAGTTCGAGCTCGTCCAGGAGGCACTCGACCGCTGGTGGGAGCCGCTCATGCACTTCCACGGCAACCCGATCCCGGCCGAGGAGGACCCGATGTTCGTCTGGCGGATCAAGAGCCAGGCGAACGAGGACGCGCGCCAGGAGTTCCTCGACGGCTACGTCCCGCAGGTGCGCGAGCTCGGGCTGACGATCCCCGACCCTGCGCTGCGCAAGGACGAGGAGACGGGCGTCTGGCAGTACACCGAGCCCGACTGGGAGAAGCTGCGCGCGGTCGTCACCGGCCACGGGCCGGCGTCGCAGGAACGGCTCGGCTTCCGCCGGCTCTCGCGCGAGGACGTCGCCTGGGTCGAGCGGGTGGTGCTCGCCGAAGCGGCGTAGGGGGACGCGTGGTCTTCGAGGTCTTCCGGCAGGAGCGCAAGGGCCAGCCGTTCCAGCACGCGGGATCGGTCACGGCGCCCGACGAGGCCTTCGCGGAGATCTACGCGCGCGAGCAGTACGGCCGGCGGCAGGAGTCGGTCGCGCTCTGGCTCGTTCCCCGCGACGCGATCGAGGCGATCTCGGAGTTCCCGGACGAGTTCGAGATGAAGTACCGGCGCGTCGACGGCTACTCCATCAAGGCGCGGCTTCGGGAAGCCCGCGAGAAGGCGGGGACGCTCGAGATGGCGCCGGGGGGAGTCGTGAGCCGGAGGCCGTCGAGGGCGAGCTGCCTCGCCCCTACGGCGAGGTTGTGCCGGGCATGCTCGGCCCCGGTTGCAGAGGCGGTGCATCGTGAGCGACCGCACGGACCTCCTGCTTGCGATCGCCGACGACGAGCTCTTCCTCGGCTGGCGCAACTCGGAGTGGACGGGAATCGCGCCCTATCCTCGAGGAGGACGTCGCGTTCTCGTCGATCGCCCAGAACGAGATCGGGCACGCGCGGGCGCTGTACGAGCTCGCGGCGGCGGAGCTCGGGACGACGGCCGACGAGCTCGCGTTCGACCGGAAGCCGGACGAATACCGCTGCGCGCCGCTCGTCCAGCTGCGCCGGCTCGAGTGGGCTCGGACGATCGCGCGGCACTGGCTGTACGAGACCGCGGACGAGATCCGGCTGGAGGCGCTCAAGGCGTCGGACGACCCGGAGATCGCGGGAGTCGCGGCGAAGATGGATCGCGAGGAGGCGTACCACCGCATGCACGCGGAGATGTGGGTCGACCGGTTGCTCTCCTCGGAGGAGGGTCGCACACGGCTGAGCGAGGCCGTCGACGAGCTCTGGCCGTACGCGCTCGGAGTTCTCGACGACCAGCTGCGGCCCGAGCTGCGACGCCGCGCCGAGGAGCGGCTCGGGCGCGAGCTCCCCGACGTCGAGCCGGTCTCGCGCGGAGTCCATGAGGCCGAGCTCGCGGAGCTGTGGGAGGAGATGACGATGGTGCGGCGCTCGGCGCCGGCCGGAGCGCAGTGGTGACCGGGACGCCGCAGCACCTCGAGTGGGCGAGGAGCCTGCAGGCGATCGCGCAGTCGGGCCTCGCCTGGGAGCCCCGCGTCTACGACGCCGAGCGCTACGAGCAGGTGCGGCGGATCGCCGCCGAGATGCTGGCCGACCGAGGTCAGCTCGACGTGGACGGCGTCGAGGGGCTGTTCGCGAGCCAGATAGGTCACGCGACGCCGAAGGTCGACGTGCGAGGCGCTGTCTTCCGCGACGACGCGATCCTGCTCGTCGAGGAAGCGTCCGACCAGGGCTGGTCGCTTCCCGGCGGGTGGGCGGACGTCGGCGAGAGCCCCAGCGAGGCGGTCGAGCGCGAAGTCCTCGAGGAGTCCGGGTACCGGACGCGCGCGATCAAGCTCATCGGCCTTTTCGAGCGTGACAGGCGCGCAGAGCGGCCGCACGTGTGGCACATCTGGAAGGCGGCGTTCATCTGCGAGATCGTGGACGGCGAGCAGCTTCCACTCGGCGCCGAGACCACGGACGCGCGGTTCTTCGCGCGCGGACGAGCTGCCTCGCCTTCGCTACTCGCGCGCCTCGGAGTGGCAGATCGAGCGCTGCTTCGCGCACCACGACGATCCGACCCTGCCGGCGGAGTTCGACTGATGGTCACCGTCGAGGAGGTCTGGGCGGCGCTGGCGGAGATCCCCGATCCCGAGATCCCCGTCATCTCACTGGTCGAGCTCGGCGTGATCAAGGACGTCGAGGTCGACGACGGTCGCGTGCGCATCGAGTTCACGCCGACGTTCATGGGCTGCCCCGCGCTCGAGCCGATGCAGAAGGCGATGGAACAGAAGGTCGCGGCGCTTGGCGCCGAGCCCGAGGTCAAAGTCGTGCTCGACGACTCCTGGTCGACCGACCGCATCACACCGGAGGGCCGCGAGAAGCTGCGCGAGGCCGGCTTCGCGCCGCCTTCGCCACGTCCCGTCGGCAAGCTCGATCTCGTCCAGCTCCAGACGGGCGCCTTCCGCTGCCCGTACTGCGGCTCGACCGAGACGCGCCTCGAGAACATCTTCGGCCCGACGCCGTGCCGCTCGATCCGCTACTGCGACTCGTGCCGGCAGCCGTTCGAGCAGTTCAAGACGATCTGAAGGGCATCGGAGGCCCCGATCAGCCCGAGGGCTGCAGATTCTCAGAACTGAGAAACCTGCCAGAGCAGCCTCTCCGTGAGAAGTCTGTAACTAGCTACCAAGGGCAGAAAACAACTACTCCTGGAGAAAATTAGTAGTTTTGGCTCTTCGTATCCGGCGTAATCTGTATACTTTTATTCTTCGATAGTTGTTTTTCGCCAAAGATAGAAACTTCGTATGCCCAACACATTTCGTACCATTGAACGTCAGATCGGACTAGTTCCCGCGCCCCTCGTGACCACGCTGGGCGTGGTCGATGAGCGCAAGGGCCGCGAGGAAGCCTTCCGTCGCCAGTACCCCGAGCAGTTGAAGACGCTCGTCGAGAACGCTCGATCCAGAGCACCGAGGCGTCAAACGAGATCGAGGGAGTGACCGCACCTCGAGCACGGATCGTCGCGCTGGTTCAGGAGCGGACACAGCCTGCCAATCGATCCGAAGCAGAGATCGCAGGCTATCGAGCGGCGCTCGACCTGATTCATGCCAGCGCGCAGGCGATGCCCGTCACGAACAACGTGCTCTTGCAGCTACATCGCGATCTCTACCAGTACACGTCCGTTGACGGAGGACGTTTCAAGATGACGAACAACCTCGTTGAGGAGGAGCTACCCGACGGCACGACACGCGTGCGCTTCAGACCTGTCGACGCGTTCGTCGCACCCACGGCCTTGGAAGAGCTCAACGAGCGTTACGCCACGGAGCTCGACCACGGCGTCTACCACCCGCTCTTGTTGGCCGGTGCCTACGTCTTCGACTTCCTCGTCATCCACCCGTTCACCGATGGAAACGGCCGAATGTCGCGACTCCTCACCCTCCTCCTCCTCTACAGGCAGGGGTACGAGGTCGGCCGGTTCATCAGCCTCGAGAAGGTGATCGCCGATACCAAGGAAACATACTATGAGGCGCTTGCGGCCTCAACAGAGGGCTGGCACGAGGAGGATCACGACATTCTCCCGTGGCTACGCTACTTCGCAGGAATCGTCCTCGCGGGATATGACCGCTTCGAGGACAACACGCGAGCCGTGTCAGGACGCGGAAGCAAGACGGAGGCGATCCGACGCTTCGTGAATTCGTCCGCCCGCGACGAGTTCGCCATCGCGGACATCCGCCGCGCCGTACCCGTCGCTAGTGACGCCCTGATTCGCAAGGTGCTCTATCAACTACGCGACCAAGGCATAGTTCGCGCGCTGGGACGAGGTAGGAATGCGCGCTGGCGCCGCCTCCGTCACACGGAGCCCGTCTCGTGAGGCAGGGATCGCTAGCCGGCGTAGACAAGCTGCGGACTGAGTGATATATCAGCGGACGCGCGTGGACGGGGACGCTGCATGAGCGAGGCGAGCGCCAACGGGGGCGCACCGGCTACGGGCCGGGTCAACTACTCGCAGCCGCCCGTCATTCGCGCCGAGGGAATCTGGAAGGTGTTCGGGCCGCACGGCGAGCGCCTTGTCGGCTCGCCCGACGCGTACCTCCCACGCGGCGAGCTGCGCGAGAAGACCGGCTGCGTCGTGGCGGTGCGCGACGTCTCACTCGAGGTCTGGCCCGGCGAGGTGTTCGTCGTCATGGGCCTCTCGGGATCCGGGAAGTCGACCCTGATACGCACGCTGATCCGGCTCATCGAGCCGACCGCGGGCGCGATCGAGATCGCGGGCCACGACGTGTCCGCCGCCGGCAAGGCAGAGCTGCGGCAGCTGCGCCGGCACGACGTGTCCATGGTGTTCCAGCACTTCGGCCTGCTCGCGCATCGGCGCGTGATCGACAACGTCGCGTTCGGGCTCGAGGTGCAGGGCATGGCCAAGGCCGAGCGGCACGCGCGGGCGCGCGAGGTCCTGGCGCTCGTCGGGCTCGAGGACGCGGCGAACCAGTTCCCCGACCAGCTCTCGGGCGGGATGCAGCAGCGCGTCGGCGTCGCCCGCGCGTTCGCGGTCAACCCGCAGGTGATGCTCTACGACGAGCCTTTCAGTGCGCTCGACCCGCTCATCCGCCGCGACATGCAGGACGAGATCTGCCGCCTCCAGGAGGAGACGGGGAAGACGATGATCTTCATCACGCACGACCTCGCGGAGGCGCTGCGGCTCGGCGACCGGATCGCGATCATGCGCGACGGCGCGATCGTCCAGCTCGGGACGCCGGAGGAGGTCGTCGGGTCGCCCGCGGACGAGTACGTGGAGAACTTCACGCGGGACGTTCCGCGCAGCCACGTCCTGACGCTGCGCTGGGTGATGCGCGAGCCGGAGCCGGGCGAGCCGACCGACGGGCCGCGGCTCGATGTGTCGACGACGGTGCGGCGCGCGGTTCACGTGCTGGCCGGGAGCGACAGGCCGGTGTGCTGCATCGAGAACGGCAACGTGGTCGGCGTCGTCGACCGCGACACCGTGCTCACCGCAATCGCCGGCGAAGGTGGCGACTGACGTGGCGACCGTCGCCGCCGAGACCTTCAGGCCGGCACCTGTCGTCGTCCACCGTCCCTGGTGGCGCGGCAAGCTCGTCCAGGTCGCCGGGATCATCGCGCTGATGTACGTCGCATTTCGGGTCTGGGGCGTGACCGTCGCCGAGGACGGGATAGAGACGATCCGCTACCCGTGGCCCAACTCGCTCGTCTGGAACGAGCTCGGCCTGCACATCGACAACTTCCAGACCTGGATCCTCACCGAACGCGGCAAGGAGGACACCGGGATCGTCTTCACCCTCTTCGAGTGGTTCTCGACCACGGTCGACCATCTCGTCGACTGGTTCACACGGTTCCTCTTCTGGATGACCTGGGTCGGGACGACCGTCCTCGGCGTCGCGCTGACCGCCCGCTTCGGCGGTGTGCGGGCAGGGCTTGTGGCGCTCGTCGCCTTCGCGACCTTCGCGCTGACCGGGCTCTGGGAGGAGTCGATGCAGACGCTCGCGCTCATGCTCGTGGCGGTCACGCTGTCGCTACTGATCGGAATCCCGCTCGGCGTGGTCGCCGGGCGCTCGCGCCGGTTCAACAACGCGATCACTCCGTTCCTCGACGCGATGCAGATCGTCCCGGCGTTCGCGTACCTGATGCCGATCGTGATCCTGTTCTCGATCGGGCCGGCGGCGGCGGTCGTCTCGACGATGATCTACGCGATCCCGCCCGCGATCCGGATCACAGCGCTGGGCATCCGCGGCGTGGCGGTCAACACCGTGGAGGCGGCAACGTCGATGGGCTCCACGCGAGGGCAGCTCCTCTGGAAGGTCCAGCTGCCACTCGCGCGACGGATGATCCTGCTCGGCGTCAACCAGACGATCCTGTTCGCGCTCTCGATGGTCGTCATCGCCGGTCTGATCGGCGGCGGCGGCCTCGGAGCGGTGGCGACGACCGGGCTCTACTCGAACCCGGCGCTCGCGATCCTCGCCGGGCTCGTGATCGTGGTCACGGCGATCGCGCTCGACCGGTCGACCGAGGCGATCGCCGACCGCTCCGACCCGGCGAAGCGGCACCTGGACGACACGCGGCGCCGGCGGCTTCGCCTGTTGACGCTCGCGGTGGCCGCGGGCGCGCTGGTCGCGATCGTGCTCTCCAAGGCGCTCGGCGTCGCAGCGGCGTACCCGGACGAGGCACGGGGCCGGGTCGTGACCATCGAGGAGTGGCTGCTCGCGAAGATCCAGGTCGCCCTCGACTACATGCAGGACCCGACCACGCGGCTCTTCGCGGTCGTCGAGGAGCTGAGCATCTTCATCCTCCAGAAGCTCGTACTGCCGCTCCAGCAGTTCCTGGTCGAGACGCCATGGTTCGTGACCGTCACCGGGCTGACCGTGATCGCGTTCGTGGTCAGCGGATTTCGGCCGGCGCTGACGACGCTCGGGATGCTCTTGACGATCGGCTTCGTCGGCATGTGGGCGCTCGCGATGGACACGCTGTCGCAGGTGCTGGTCTCGGCGGCGCTCGCGTTCGCGCTCGGCATGGCGCTAGGGGTGCTGGCTGCGGAGAGCGACCGCTTCTCGAAGGCGATGCGCCCGGTCAACGACGTTCTCCAGACGCTCCCGCAGCTCGTCTACATCATCCCGTTCATCTACCTCATGCAGGTCTCGCTCGTGCCCGGCATCGTCGCCGGCGCGCTGTACGCATTCCCCGTCTGCATGCGGCTCGTCGAGCGCGGTGTGCGCGACGTCGCGCCGTCCTCGGTGGAAGCCGCGGCCGCGTACGGCGCCTCGCGGCGGCAGACGCTCCTGAAGGTCAAGCTCCCGCTCGCCGGGGACGCCGTGATGCTCGGCGCGAACCAGGCGGTCATCATGGTGCTCGCAGTCGTGGTGATCGGAGGGCTCGTCGGTTCGGGCGGCCTCGGCTACGAGGTCGCGCAGGGTCTCGTGCGCGGACAGTTCGGACAGGGCGTGATCGCGTCGATCGCGATCCTCGCCCTGGGAATCGCCCTCGACCGTGTCACGCAGGGGACGCGGCCGGCGCGGAAGGATGTGAAACAGAGTAGGGGTCAGGCTTGAGCCTGACCCCTACACAGCTTCCAAAGGAGGATCGGATGTTCGATCGTCGTCGGCGAGGGGGGCTGAGCTTGATCGGCCTCACGCTCGTCGCAGTCGCAGCGCTCGCCGTATCGGGCAGCGCGTTCGGCGGCGCCGCACAGAGCTGCGGCAACGTCATCATCAACGAGCAGTCGTGGGCCGGCTCGACCGCGAACACGTACGTCGCGAAGTACGTGCTCGAGAAGCGGCTCGGCTGCAAGGTCAAGATCACGAACGTCACCGAAGGGACGCCGTACTTCCAGGCGATGCGCGACGGGAAGATCGACGTCGCGCTGGAGGACTGGGACAACACGCTCGTCACCTCGGCCAGGCCGTACATCAGGGACAAGTCGGTTCGAGTCATCGGCTCGAACGGGATCACCGGCGTGATCGGCTGGTACATCCCGCGCTACCTGCTCAAGCAGTACCCCGCGTTCAAGACGTGGAGAGGGCTCAAGGGCAAGGAGGCGCTCTTCAAGTCGCCGGAGTCCGGGTCGCAGGGGATGTTCCTCGGCGGCGATCCGTCGTACGTGCAGAAGGACCGCGCGCTCATCAAGGAGCTCGGCCTCAACTTCAAGCACGTCGTCGCGGGCGCTGAGCCCGCGCAGGTCGCGCGTTGGAGCCAGCTGTACAAGCAGAAGAAGGCGGTCATCTTCTACTGGTACGACCCGCAGTACCTGAACGCGCAGTACGACCTCGTGCGGGTGCAACTGCCGAAGCGCTTCAAGGGCTGCCTGGACAACGAGAAGGAGCAGGGCAGGCACGCGTGCGAGTACCCGTCGTACGGGCTCGACAAGCTGATCTCCGGCAAGTTCGCCCAGAGCGGGTCGCCGGCGGTCAAGTTCGTCCGGCAGTGGAAGTGGACGTCGGCCGACCAGAACTTCGTCGCGAACCTCATCGCCGGCAAGAAGATGAAGCCGGACAAGGCGGCGGAGCAGTGGGTCAAGGCGAACGCGGCCAAGGTCAACGCCTGGCTGAGGTGAGGTGATCGCCGTGTGGGCGGCGCCTCGGGGCGCCGCCCACACGGCGGCGGCCTATGAGCACACCAGCCCTCCACATCCACCAACCCGAGGCCGCGGAGGCGCGGTCGCTCTCGGACCAGGCGTACTACCGGATCCGCGAGCTGATCGTCTCGCTCGAGCTGGCGCCCGGTTCGCTGATCTCCGAGCGCGACCTGATGAACCTGCTCGAGCTCGGCAGGACTCCGGTGCGCGAGGCGCTCCGTGCTCTCGCCCGGGAGCGGCTGGTCGAGGTCTATCCGCGGCGAGGCATGTTCGTCTCGCGGATCGACGTCGGGGACCTCGCCGGGCTGTCGGAGGTGCGGGCGATGCTCGAGAGTCATGCCGCCGGTGTTGCCGCGGAGCGGGCAACCGAGGAGGACCGCGCGGAGATCGCGGCGCTGCTCGAGGAGCTGAACGGGACCGGCGAGGAGCTCGGCGAGCGGCAGCTGATCGACCTCGACCAGCGTCTCCACCGCCACATCTACCGCTGCACGCACAACCCGTTCCTGGAGGAGACGCTGAACGAGTACTACGTCCTCACGCTGCGGATCTGGTTCCTCGCGCTCGATCGCGTAGCGCGGCTAGAGGACGCGGTGCGCGAGCATCGCGAGCTGCTGGAGGCGATCCGCGACGGGGACGGCGCCCGCGCCGCGGAGACGATGCGACGGCACGTGATCGGCTTCGAGCAGGCGATCCGAGCAGTGCTGTGACGCGACCTGATATATCAGCGCCGTGAGCGACCTGCCGACAAGCGCGCGGGTCGTGGTCGTCGGCTCGGGGATCGTGGGATCGAGCCTCGCGTTCCACGTGACCGAGCTCGGTTGGTCGGACGTCGTGCTTCTCGACAAGGGGCCGCTCCCGAACCCGGGCGGCTCGACCGGGCACGCCTCCAACTTCATCTTCCCGGTCGACCACTCGAAGGAGATGACGCTGCTCACGCTCGACAGCATCCGGCAGTACGCGGAGCTGGGGACGTACATCGCGTCGGGCGGGTTCGAGGTCGCGCGCACCGAGGAGCGGATGCAGGAGCTGCACCGGCGCGTCACCTCGGGGCTGTCGTGGGGCGTCGACGGCGTGGCGATGGCTTCTCCCGCGGAGGTGAGAGAGGCCGTCCCGTTCGTCGACGAGTCGATCCTGCTCGGCGGCTTCTTCGCGCCGTCGGTCGGGATCGTGGATCCGATCCGCGCCGGGGAGCTCATGCGCGGGCGCGCGGTCGAGAGCGGGCGGCTCTCCGTCGTTGCGGGGGTCGAGGTGCTCGGGATCGACGTCGAGCGCGGGCACGTGCGCCGTGTGCGAACGACAGCGGGCGACGTCGAGGCGGAGACGGTCGTCATCGCCTGCGGCGTCTGGAGCCCGAAGCTCGCACGGATGGCCGGCACTGCGATCCCGCTCACCCCCGCCGTCCATCAGATGATCGACGTGGCTCCTGTGCCGTGGTTCGAAGGCGCCGAGGCCGAGATCGCGTTCCCGATCGTCCGGGATATGGACGCGGGAATGTACGAGCGCCAGCGCTTCGACCGGCTCGAGATCGGCTCGTACGCGCACCGGCCGATCCTCCACGACCCCGAGGAGCTGCCTTCGGTCGAGGACGCGGACCCGTCGCCCACCGAGTTCCCGTTCACGGCTGAGGACTTCGCCCCACAGCTGGAGGACGCCCGCGAGCTCATGCCCTTCCTCCGCGACGAGTCGGTGCAGACGCTGAAGGCGGTCAACGGGATCCTCTCCTTCACCCCCGACGGCGCGCCGATCCTCGGCGAGACGCCAGAGGTTCGCGGGCTCTGGTCGGCGGCGGCGGTGTGGATCAAGGAGGGGCCCGGCGTCGGCCGCGCCCTCGCGGAGTGGATGACGCACGGCGAGTCCGAGATCGATCTCCATTCGTCCGACATCGCGCGCTTCCACTACCACCAGCGCACGAGGACGCACGTCAGGGCGCGCGTGTCGGAGGCGTTCAACAAGACCTACGGGATCGTCCATCCGCTCGAGCAGTGGGCGTCGAACCGCGACGTCCGGCTGTCGCCGTTCCACGAGCGCGAGCGGGAGCTCGGCGCGGTGTTCTTCGAGGCGGCGGGCTGGGAGCGGCCGCAGTGGTACGAGTCGAACGCGCCGCTGCTCGAGGAGTTCGGCGACCTCGTGGCCGACCGGGAGGCGGAGTGGGACAGCCGCTGGTGGTCGCCGATCGTCAACGCCGAGCACCTCGCGATGCGGGAGCGTGCGGCGATGTTCGACCTGTCTGCGTTCTGCATCTTCGCCGTGTCCGGGCCGGGCGCGCTCGCGGCGCTGGAGACGGTCTCCATGCGCCGGATCGATGTGCCCGTCGGCAAGGTCGTGTACACGCCCTGGCTCTCGCCGGGCGGCGGCTTCAGGTCCGACCTCACCGTCATGCGCCTCGGCGACGAGGACTTCCGAGTCGTCACAGGCGGGGCGCACGGCATGGCCGACCGCAAGTGGCTCGCCGACCACCTGCCGGAGGACGGCTCGGCGCAGCTCTCCGACCTCACGAGCGCGCGGACGACGCTCGGGCTCTGGGGGCCGCGAGCGCGAGACGTTCTCGCTGGACTGACCGGCGACGACCTCTCCAACGAGGGCTTCCCCTTCGCGACCTGCCGCGTGCTCGAGCTCGGCCCGCTGCACGTGCTGGCGTCGCGCATCTCGTACGTCGGCGACCTCGGCTGGGAGCTCTACGTGCCGATCGAGCAGGGGGCGCGGCTCTGGGATCTCGTCTGGGAGGCCGGCGAGCCGCACGGCGTCGTGCCCGCGGGGATCGGCGTGTACGGGACGACGGGTCGGCTCGAGAAGTGCTACCGCGCGTACGGAACCGAGCTCGAGAGCGAGTACACCGCGGTCGAGGCCGGGATGTCCGGCCCGCGCGTGAAGGACCAGGATTTCGTCGGCAAGGAGGCGCATCTCCGCCAGCGCGACGAGGAGCCCGCGGCCGTCCTCTGCACGCTCACAGTCGACGAGCACACGTCGAGCTCCGGCGTGAGGCGCTTCATGCAGGGCCGCGAGCCGGTGCTCACCCGCGACGGCTCGGTCCTCGTCGACGCGAGAGGCCGCCGCTCGTACGTCACGAGCGCAGGTGCCGGACCGTCGGTCGGCAAGCACATCCTGCTCTCGTACCTGCCGCCCGAGCGTGCCGTCGCCGGAACCGGGCTTCTTGTCGAGTACCTCGGCGAGCGCTACCCGGTCTCGGTCGCCGTCGTCGGCCCTACGCCGTTGTTCGACCCGGAGAACGCCCGGGTCAAGGACCTGCCCACCCCGACCATGACGCCCGCCTAGACAGGAGGTACGAGTTGCCCGTCAACCCGAGTCCCGGAGTCCTCTTCTACTCCCGGATCCGCCGGTCGCCGTTCTTCTACGCGTCACGCCGCCACGGCGTGCAGCTGTACAGCTTCTACAACCACATGTACCACGCACGCCACTACGGCGACCCGGTCGAGGAGTACTGGCAGCTCCTGAACGGGGTGACGCTGTGGGACGTCGGGGTCGAGCGCCAGGTCGAGATCACCGGGCCGGATGCGTTCACGTTCACGAACATGCTCGTCCCCCGCGACCTGAACAAGTGCGAGGTCGGGCAGTGCAAGTACGTGTTCGTCACGTCGGAGGAGGGCGGGATCCTCAACGACCCGGTGCTCCTGCGGCTGGAGGAGAACAAGTTCTGGCTCTCGCTCGCCGACAGCGACATCCTGCTCTGGGCAAAAGGGGTCGCGAGGAACGCGGGCCTCGACGTGACGATCTCCGAGCCCGACGTCGGCCCGGTGCAGGTTCAGGGGCCGAAGTCGAAGGACGTCATGGTCGATCTCTTCGGAGAGAGCATCGTGGACATTCCTTACTACTTCTGTCGGAATTACGACCTCGAGGGGATGGACGTGATCGTCTCCCGAACCGGGTACACGGGCGAGCTCGGGTACGAGATCTATCTCTCGAACGCGACGCGCGACGGGGTCAAGCTCTGGGACGCCGTCCTGGCCGCCGGCGAGCCGCACGACCTGAGGGTCATCGGGCCGTGCCACATCAAGCGCATCGAGGCGGGGATCCTCGCGCTCGGCTGCGACATGTGGTTCGACACGAATCCGTACGAAGTGGACATGGGCTACGAGTGGATGGTCGATCTCGAGCAGGACGCGGACTTCATCGGCAAGGAGGCTCTCAAGCGGATCAAGGCAGAGGGCGTCTCGCGGAAGCTCGTCGGCGTCGAGATCGACGGACCGAACCTCGGGAGCTACAACGACGGCGCCATGATCGACTACTTCCCGGTGTTCAAGGACGGGAAGCAGGTCGGCGAGATCACCTCCGCCTGCTACTCGCCGCGGCTCGAGAAGAACATCGGCTACGCGATGGTGCCGATCGAGCTCGCCGAGTTCGGCACCGAGCTCGAGGTCGAGGCGCCGACGGGCCGCCAGTCGGCCGTCGTGGTGCGGAAGCCGTTCATCGACGCCGCGAAGGACACGCCGAAGCAGGAGGTCGCAGTCGGCGCGGCCGGGGAGGCCTCGAACGTCGGCTGACCCGCTCGTAGAGCTCCTCGCGCGGCCGCGATACGAGGTGATCCCGCTTCACGGGGTCGAGGAGGCCGTGCTCGCGCATGTCCCGACCGAGGTCAAGGTCACGGTCACGACGTCGCCGCGCAAGGGACTCGAGCCGACGCTCGAGCTGGCGGAGCGGCTCGCCGGGCACGGCTACGCCGTCGTGCCGCACCTCGCGGCGAGGCACGTTCGGGACACCGCGCATCTCGAAGAGATCGCGGGGCGCCTGCGCGGGCTCGGCGTGAGCGACGTGCTCGTGATGGCGGGCGACGCGGAGGAGCCGGTGGGCGAGTTCGACGGCTCCCCGCCGCTCCTGCGCGCGCTCACCGAGATCGGCAGCCCGTTCCGCGACGTGGGCATCACCGGCTATCCCGAGAGCCACGCGTTCATCTCGGACGCGGCGACGATCAAGGCGATGTTCGAGAAGGAGAAGCACGGGACGTACATCGTGAGCCAGATCTGCTTCGACGCGAACGTGACCGCCGCGTGGATCGCCGCCGTCTGGGAGCGGGGAACGCGGCTTCCGATCCAGATCGGGCTCCCCGGAGCCGTCCCGTGCTCGAAGCTCCTTCGCGTCGCGGAGCGAATCGGCGTCGGCGACTCGGTCCGGCTCGTCCGCGACGAAGGCGACTTCGACCCCGACGAGCTCGTCGCCGGGCTCGACGCGAGCATCCGTCGGCCGCGCCCCAACGTCGGCGGGTTCCATATCTTCACGTTCAACGACCTGGAGGCCACCGAGCGCTGGCGGCAGCGGGCACTCGGGCGCCTGCAACCTGCGTGATCGAGGAGAGCCGATGCCGGTAGAAGTCGACGTCGTCCGCGCGGTGGAGATGCCGACGAGGCTCGTCCACGGGCCCGGCGCGCTTGCGCGGCTGGGCCAGGCGCTCGCGGAGTACGGCGTCACGCGGCCGATGCTCGTCACCGATCCCGGGATAGCCGCGGCCGGCATCGCGGAGCGCGCGCTCGCGCACCTGAACGGAGCCGTCGTCTTCGACGAGGTACGCCCGAACCCGGACATCGCGCTCGTCGATCGCGGTGCCGAGGTATACGCGGCGTCGGGGTGCGACGGGCTCGTCGGGCTCGGCGGCGGTTCCTCGATCGACACCGCGAAGTCGATCGGCGTCGTCGCCCAGCACGGAGGCTCGATCCGGAGCTACGAGTGGGGGCACGATCCGATCGAACGTCGCGTGCCGCCGCTCGTCGCGATCCCGACCACCGCCGGCACCGGGAGCGAGGTCACGCTCTGGGCCGTGATCACGGATCACGACCGCAAGATCAAGTTCAACGTCGGCGGCACGCCGCTGATCGGGGCGCACGTCGCGCTGATCGATCCGGAGCTCATGCTCGGCCTCCCGCCGGCCGTGACCGCGGCGACCGGGATGGACGCGCTCTCGCACGCGATCGAGTGCTACACGTGCGACTACAACCAGCCGTTCACCGACGCCGTTGCGCTCCTCGCCATCGAGCTCGTCGCGGGCTGGCTGCGGGTGGCGGTGACCGACGGCTCGAACCTCGAGGCGCGCACCCACATGGCGCACGCCGCGACGCTCGGAGGCATGGCCTACGGAACGGAGAGCGCCGGCGCGGCGCATGCGATGAGCCAGTCCGCGGGCGGCGTCCACGACTGCCCGCACGGCGCGCTCACGGCGCGTGTGCTCGGGCCGGTGTGCGAGTTCAACGCACCCGCGTCGCCGGAGCGCTACGCGCGCATCGCGGTCGGGCTCGGCGTCGACACCGGCGGGATGGATCAGCTCGAAGCCGCGCTCGCGGGAGTCGAGGAGCTGTACCGCCTGACCGACGACGTCGGCATCCCGACGATGGAGGCGCTCGGGTTCTCGGAGGACGAGATCCCGATGCTTGCCCGCATCGCGTTCGAGGACCCGCAGACGGTCGGGAACGCGCGCGAGGTCGACGTCGCGGGGTACGAGGAGATCTACCGCAACGCGTTCTCGCGAGGGCGGCGGCACGAGTGAGCGTCAGCACGCGGGACTACGGGATGGTGATCGGGGGCGCGTGGGCCGAGTCCGAGTCGGGCGCGCGCTTCGGGGCCACGAGCCCTGCAACCGGGGAGTCGCTCGGCACCGTTCCCGAGGGAACGCGCGAGGACGCGCAGCGCGCGATCGCCGCCGCGAACGCGGCGCGGCGCGACTGGGCCGCGCGGTCGGCGTTCGAGCGGGCGGCGGCGATGGAACGGGTCGCCGACCTGATCGAGCAGCGGCGCGACGACCTCGCCCACTCTTTGACGCTCGACCAGGGCAAGCCGCTCCACGCCGAGGCTTACGGCGAGGTCGAGGAGCTCGTCGTCTACTGGCGCATGGCCGCGGCCGACGCGACCCGCGTCCACGGCTCGATGCCGCCCTCGGTCGATGCGACGAAGCGCATCCTCGCCTACCGCGTCCCGCGCGGGGTGGTCGGCGTGATCACGCCCTGGAACTGGCCGTACACGATGCCGGCGGAGCTGATCGCTCCGGCGCTCGCCGCCGGGAACGCAGTCGTCTGGACGCCGGCTTCGTCGACCTCGATCTGCGCCGTCAAGCTCGCGGAGTGCATCGTCGACGCGGAGCTTCCACCCGGCGTCTTCTCGATGGTGACCGGGCCCGGCTCGGTCGTCGGCGACGAGGTCGCCGGCAGCCCGGGAACGCACGCGATCGGGTTCATCGGCTCGGTCGCGACCGGGCTCCGCGTGGCCGCGCGCGCCGCCGGGCAAGACGACGCTCCTCGAGCTCGGCGGGAATGGGCCGATGGTCGTGCTCGACGACGCCGACCTCGACGCCGCGGCGGAGGCAAGCATCGTGGCGTCCTTCCTCTGCGCGGGGCAGAGCTGCACCGCGGGTGAGCTATTCCTCGTGCACGAGGACGTGCACGACGACTTCGTCGAGAAGGTGCGCGCCGCGGTCGAGCGCTCGGTGCGGCTCGGAGACCCGTTCGCGGAAAGCACGACGATGGGCCCGCTGAACAACGTGTCGACGGCCGACAAGACCGACGAGCACGTCGCTGACGCGGTCGAGCGCGGCGCCCGCGTCATCGTCGGCGGGGAGCGCGCCTCCGGCTTCCCGACCGACCTCTACTGGCAGGCGACCGTGCTCGCCGACGTGACCGAGGAGATGGAGGTCGCACGCGAGGAGACGTTCGGCCCCGTCGTCCCGATCATGCGGATCTCGAGCGACGAGGAGGCGCTGCAGATCGCGAACGCGTCGCCGTACGGGCTCCTCACCGCGGTGTGGACGCGCGACCTCGCGCGCGGGCTCCGCTTCGCCGAGGCCGTGGACGCGGGCTGGGTCAACGTCAACGAGTCGACGAACTACTGGGAGAGCCACCTGCCGTTCGGCGGCCGCTCGGGGAAGAGCTCCGGCGTCGGGCGGGTCGGCGGAAGCCAGGTGCTCGAGGCGTTCACCGAGCCGAAGACGGTCGTCCTCTCGCTGTGACCACCTATCCGTACCTCCTCGCAGCGAACCAGCCGCCGCCGCTCGAGGGGTACGACGTCTTCTCGCAGGACCGCGTGCTCGCGGAGGCGCTCCGGCGCGAGGGCGGCGCCGAGCGCGAGGCGGAGTGCGCAGCGTTCGGACGGCTCGTCGGCGGCGAGCCGCTCGAGCTCGGCCGCCTCGCGAACGAGAACCCGCCGAAGCTCCGCCGCGACGACGAGGTCGAGTTCCATCCCGCCTGGCACGAGCTCCTGCGGATCGGCGTCGAGCACGGCCTGCACGCGTTCCCGTGGGCGGACTCGCGACCGGCAGCGCACGTCTCGCGAGCTGCGCGCTTCATCACGCTGGCGTACGCGGAGGCGGGCGTCGGCTGCCCGCTCTCGATGACGTACTCCGCGGTACCGACGCTGCGTGCCGAGCCGGACCTCGCGCGCGACTGGGAGCCGCTGCTCGCGGCGCGAAGCTACGAGCCGGGACTGCGGCCGCCGCTCGAGAAGGGCGGCCTGCTCGTCGGGATGGCGCTGACCGAGCGTCAGGGCGGCTCCGACGTACGCGCGAACGAGATGCGGGCCGAGCCTGCCGGGCGACGGCTACGCGCTGACCGGCCAGAAGTGGTTCTGCTCGGCGCCGATGTGCGACGCGTTCCTCGTCCTCGCTCAGGCGCCCGGCGGACTGACCTGCTTCCTCCTTCCGCGCGTCCTCTCGGACGGCGAGCGGAACGGCTTCCACATCCAGCGGCTGAAGGACAAGCTCGGGAACCGCTCGAACGCGTCGGCCGAGATCGAGCTCGTGGACGCGTGGGCGACCCCGGTCGGCGAGGAGGGTCGCGGGATCCGGACGATCATCGACATGGTCGCGCACACCCGCCTCGACTGCGTGCTCGGCGCGACCGCGCTCATGCGGCGGGCCGTCGCCGAGGCGACGCATCACGCTGCCTATCGCTCGGTGTTCGGACGGCTGCTCGCCGAGCAGCCGCTCCACCTGAACGTCCTCGCGGATCTCTGCCTCGACTCCGAGGCGGCGACCGTGACCGCGCTCCGGCTCGCCCGAGCGGTCGACGAGGGCGACCACGCGTTCCGGCGGCTCGCGACCACGGTCTCGAAGTTCTGGATCTGCAAGGCGACGCCGCCGCTCGTCGCCGAGGCGCTCGAGTGCATCGGCGGGAACGGCTACGTCGAGGAGTCCGTGCTTCCTCGCCTGCACCGCGAGAGCCCACTCAACTCGCTGTGGGAGGGCGCGGGGAACGTCAACGCGCTCGATCTCTGGCGCGCGGTGGAACGCGACCCGGAGAGCGTCGAGGCGCTGCTCGTGGAGATCGACCTCGCTGCCGGCGAGAACAGCCGGCTGGACGAGTCCGTTGCGCAGCTTCGAGCCGAGCTCGCGGACGCCGACGACCGCGAAGCGCGAGCACGGCGCGTCGCGGAGCTCGCGGCGCTCTGTCTCCAGGCCTCGCTCCTCGTTCGTCACTCGCCGCCCGAGGTCGCGGATGCGTTCTGCGCATCGCGGCTCGGCGGTGAGGGCGGCCGGAGCTACGGGACGCTGCCGAGTGGGGTCAATTGCTCCGCGATCGTCGAGCGCCATCGTCCGCGGTAGGAGGTTGCCGGCCGTGCGCCCGAGCACGGCCGGATAAAGTTGAGTCCGGTGACGGTCGAGATTCTCTACTGCCCGACCTGAAGCGGCTACGACCGCCGGGCCGCGAGTCTCGCGGCCGAGATCGAGGCCGAGACCGAAGTCGCCGCGAAGGCGACACCGGGGAGGAAGAGCCAGTTCGACGTGCTCGCCGACGGCGATCTCATCTTCTCGAAGGAGTCGCTGGGACGGTTCCCGGACGACGGCGAGATCGTGCGCCTGCTCGACGGTAAGCGCTAGTCGTCGTCTCCGTCGCCGCCGCCGACGCAGGTGTAGTACACGTCGCGGTAGAGCTGGTTGATCGCCTCACGCTCGCCCTGAACTGCCTCCGAGCGGTCGAGGAGCGACAGAACCCCGTCGCACACCCCGAGCGCGAAGCGCGTGTAGGCGAGGTTGTAGCTCGCGTAGGCCTCGTAGAGCTCGCCGCTCCCGCTGAGAGCACGCACCGAGCGTTCGAGCAGCGGCCGGGCCGCCACGTAGTTGCCCTGCTGCATGAGCGCGAATCCCTGGTCGTTCAGCGCGAAGCCGTCGTCCGCGACGGTGGTCGGCGGCGGCTCCGCGGTCGTCTCCGTCGTCGGCTGCGTCGTGGTGGTCGTCGTCCCGGTCGTCGGCCCGGCCGCGCGCCTCGGGTCGTCGTCGAGCACCGCGCCCAGAGCCGCCGCGATGATCGCGCCGGCCGCGAGGAAGCTCGCCGCGCCGATGACGAGAGCGCGGTGCGAGGGCCCTCCGCCGCCGCGGCCTGCGGGCGCAGCCTCGGGAAGCCGCATGCGGCGCGTGGGCGAGCGTCGTCGCAGTGACAGGAGGAATCGCCGCGACCCGGGTCTTGGTCGCCGCGCCTCGGAACGCATCGCGGAGCTCACCGACGAGCTCACCGCAGGTCGTCGGGCCGCTCGTCCGGGTCCTTCGCGAGCGCACGCTCGAGCACCTCGTCGACGCCGTCCGGCAGCTCGGGGTAGATCTTCTCGGCGCTCGGCACTGGCGCGTTGACGTGCGCGAACGCCTCGGTCGCGGCCGTGTCCCCCTCGAACGGGCGGCGACCGGTCAGGAGCTCGAAGGCGACGACGCCGAGCGCGTAGCGATCGCTCGCGGCCGTCGCCGACTCGCCGCGCGCCTGCTCGGGCGAGAGATAGCCCGCGGTCCCGAGCACGGTGCCGGGGAGCGTGAGGGTGTCGACGCCCGTCGTCGAGGCGATGCCGAAGTCGGTCACGACGACCTTCGAGTCGCGGTCGAGCAGGAGGTTCGCCGGCTTCACGTCGCGGTGGACGACGCCCTCCGCGTGCGCACGATCGAGCGCCAGGCCCGCCTGGCCGAGCCACTCGAGCGCCTGTCCCGGCGGGACGCGTCCGTTCTCGCGGAGCCGGTCGTGGACGGAGCCGCCGTCGAGGTACTCCATGACGATGTACGGCTGCTCCTTGTGCTCGCCGACGTCGAAGACGGTGATGACGTGCGGCGTGCCGGAAAGCCGCGCCGCCGCGAGCGCCTCGCGCCGGAAGCGCGCGCGGACCTCCTCCTGCTGGGAGTGCCGTTCCGAGAGGAGCTTGACGGCCACTTTCCTCTCGAGCACGGAGTCGACGGCCCGGTAGACCTCGCCCATTCCGCCGCGAGCGATGAGGGAGGCCGCCGTGTATCTCTTGGGGAGCGCAGTGTCGGCGATAGCCTCAAGTGATACCCGACGGGGCCGGGCACCACACCTGACGGCGGCCCTCAGCGCAGCAGAAATCCCCCTTTCAGCGGGTCTTCCGGGTCGAGCGTGAACGTGTGCTCGCCGGTGCGGAAGGCGGTTCCCTCGACCTCGGTGACGACCGCGGGAACGCCGGCGACGTCGGTCTCGGCGACGACGCGCCCGCTGAACTCGGAACCGACGATGCTGAGGTGGCGGAGCTCGTCGCCCCGCGGGAGACGGCCTTCCTGGTGGAGAAGGGCGAGGCGGGCGGAGGTTCCGCTGCCGCACGGCGAACGATCGACCTCGCCGTCGGCGAAGACGGTGACGTTTCGCTGGGTCAGCGGATCCTCGCCCTCGTCCTGCCAGAAGATCACGCCGTAGACGTCGCGGAGCTCGGGCTCGAGTGGGTGGGCGATCTCGTGGTCGGCCTCGAGCTCGCGCTTGATCTCGCGGCCGCGCTCGATCAGTCGCGGGAGCTCGGCTGGGTCGACGCGGTCTGGGAGGGAGGCGTAGAAGGCGCCGCCGAAGGCGACGTCGACCTTCGTACCGTCCGCGAGGTCGATCCCCTGCGCGTGCACGAAGGCGGGCACGTTGCGGAAGCGGACCGAGCGGACACGTCCGCCGTAGACAGCGGCCCAGGTCTCCAGCCGGCCCGAGGGGACGTCGACCACGACGTGGTTCTCGCCCTCGTGACGCTGGACGACGCCCTCGTCCAGCGCCCAGGTCACGAGCGCGATCGTCCCGTGCCCACAGGCGGTCGAGTAGCCGGCGTTGTGGAAGAACACGACGCCGAGGTCAGCGCCGTCGTCATTCGGCGGAACGACGAAGCAGCCGTACATGTCCGCGTGGCCGCGCGGCTCGAAGACGAGAAGCCGGCGGACGTGGTCGAGCCGCTCGAGCGCGTCGCGGCGGCGATCGAGGATAGTCGCGCCGAGGGGTGAGTCGACGCCGCCGGTGACGATCCGAAACGGCTCGCCGCCGGTGTGGTAGTCGACGGTGGTGATCGACGTCACGCGCCGGATTGTCCCCGACTACCGCCGGCGGCCGCACGCGTAGCCGAGCGCGATCTGTGCGGAGGACCCCTCCAGCCGCAGCAGCGCCTTGATGCGCTCGTCCAGCAGGCCGCCGATCTCGCAGCCCACCAACCCTTCGCGCGCCACCCGAAGAGCGAGGTTCTGCGCGGCGTGGCCGACCTCCATGAGCGCGAACCGGCCGCCGCGCTCGCCGTACTTGGCCGTCATCCGCCCCGGGAAGAGGACGAAGACGACCAGAACGTGCGGGACGCCGTCGAGGTCCTCGAGATTGACGGCGTCGCGGTACTCGTCCCAGGGAGGAAGCTCTGCGATCGGGGTCACCGCATGGTCGGCGGGCTCATAGTGGACAGCTTTGCCGCGCAGCGGGCCCGTGACGTTGTGGAGCAGCGCAAAGATCTCGAGCGGATACGTGCCGCCGGCCGAGGGGAAGGCGCGCGACCCGTCCGACGCGGTGCCGAACGCTGAGAGGAGCCCTCCGAGCCGGCGTTGCGCGAGCGGGCGCTCGGAGAACGCACGCTCGCTGCGTCGTGCATCCATCGCCCGCGCGAGGGCGTCGCGGGGGCGCTCGAGCGGGATCGCCGCCGCCGGGTAGCGCAGCTCCTCCCGCTCCTGCTCGGTCGCGGCGTACTCGTCTATCCGGAGCCGGAGCTTGCGTGCAGTGGCCGGCCCGAGTTTCGAGTTCTCCCAGAAGAGGTCGTAGAGGCCGGCAGAGGACACGTCAGCCCAGCGGGTGCGGGTAGGGGCTCGGGAAGCAGAGCTCGAAGCGCCCGGCCCACGGATAGCGCCGCTCGACGTCCGGAACGGTGCCTCCAAGGAAAGGCCACGCCTCGTCGCAGTGGATCGGCGCGAGGTCCGGAGACAGCGCACGGACGACATGGACGCCGGCCTGCCGCACGTCCGAGGTCGTCAGCTCGCGGTAGAAGACGCGGATTCCGGCCGGTGCGAGGGCGGAGGCCAGGGCGGCGAGCGTGGGATCTCCGTCGGGTGGAGCCTCGGTTGCCCCGCCGTCTCGGAGCACCGGGATCGCCTCCCACTCCTCGGGACGCACCGAGTAGTAGACGGCGTGGTCGTCGAACGTCTTCGCGTCGGCCGGCGACCGGAACGCGAGCTCCCGGTGGAAGTCGCGATACGCAGCGACGAAGACGACTCCCTGCAGCCACTCGAGATACGCCTTCTCGACCGCCTCGGACCAGGTCGCACGGCAGGCGGCGCCGAGCGAGAAACGGGCGACGCCGCGCAAGGGAAGCCTTCCGGCGACGAGCGCGACCGGATGCGGGCTGTATGCGGGAGTCGCGTCGATGCAGGCGATCTCGCCGCCAAGCGCCTCGATCTCGTCGCGGTGTCGCTGCGACGGCTCGACACGGCGACCCGGAACGCCGTGGAGCCACGTCGTCATGAGCGCATCGCGCTCGACCAGCTCTTGAACCGCCCGGAGCAGTGCATCCTCGGGCGTCCGCCCGGCCGCGAGGCCGTTCGACGTTGCGACTCCGGCCCCCTCCTCCGTGAGGCCGACCAGCTCGAACGGGACCCAGATCTCGCGGTTGTCGGTGAGATCGAACACGCGCGTGTAGGTCCGCTCGCCGACGTAGATCGCCGCATGCGGGAAGTCGGATCGCCGGCGCTGGTCCTTCGAGTACAGCGACCAGTCCTCGAGCTCGACGACCTCGGCATCGGCGAGGCCCGCGCGCGACCGCCGCGGCAGGACGCACGCACGCGCCGCGTAGCGCTCGAGCGCCTCGGCGATGGCTGCGTCCTCGGCAGCCCGAAGCGTTCGGGCGATTCCGCCCGAGGCGCTACGCCACTCTCCGAGGCCCCACTCGGGCACGGCGACGTTCACGACTCCGACGGGCTCGGCGAACGAATGCGGGACGACTCGCGGCGGATGGACGACTCCGTGGCGGAAGCCGGTGGCGCCTAACAGCGAGCTCACCGACTCACTCCACACCGGAGGCAAGCACGGCGAGCCACAGGAAGAACTCCACGACGAGCGCGAAGGACGAGAGAATGACCACGAAGACGGCGCGCGCCCACGGTTGCGGCGTCCCCGCGCCCCAGTAGGCGAAAGCGACGAGACCGAACCACACGCCGAGTCCGAGGACGAGGATCTCCAAGCCGGTCCCGTTGCTCGTGCCGACGACGAGCCACATGGCGAGGACGGCGAGCGGGAGGGCGAAGAAGCCGAGCGTGCCCGGGAAGGGCGACTCCCAGCGAACGGTTTCGGGTGCGTGTTGGAGGGCGCTGCGGCGAATGCTCTGGGCATTGACAGCCGTGTAGATCGACGACCCAGCCGCCGTCACGATGCAGGAACAGCAACAGCAGCAACCGGCGCAACAGCAGGTCGGAGTCGCGACCGCCGGTCGCGCCGACGGCTGGTCGAACTGCGTGACGAGGCGGATCACGCTGCGGGCCCGCTCCACGGAAGGTCGATGCGACCGTTCGTCTCCGCTCCGTCACCGCAGACCGGGCACCAGGGGAGCTTGTACACCGCGCCGACCGTGACGTGGTGCGTCTCGAAGTCGTACGCGGCGGTCGCGTTCGCGAGACGGACATCGCCGGCGGCGACCTTCTCGAGCTCGCGCGTCGCGAGTGCGGCGGCGAGAGCCGGGCCCTCCAGCATCGCCGGTCGCGGCGGCGGCTGCGAATCGCCCCAGAGCCGGCCGATGCGTCCGGCGAGGCAGGCGAGGCAGGCGGTCTCACCGGCGTAGACCAGCGGACCCAACGAAATGGTGTGGTCGTACGCGAGGTCCAGGAGAAGGTGCGGGACGAGAACCGGCTCGGCGCTCTCGTAGACCTCGAAGAGGCGGCCGCTCGTGCGGACGTAGAGGAGCAGTTCGGCGTCGCCGTCCGCGAGACGCAGCGCTCCGCTGGCCGCGATGCCGACCGACAGATGCCGCTCGAGCTCGGCCTCGTGCTGTCCCACAAAGCGCACCTCGACGGCGCGGAGCGCACCCTCGGCCACACCTCTCGACAGTGCTCCGGCCTGGATCAGCTCCTCGGCTGCGTTGCGAGCGGGGCTCGACAGCTCCTCCGGCTCGACACTTCCTCGCTCCCACGCCTCGAGCAGCTCGAGCGCCGCCCGCTCGCCGACGTCTTCGAGGCCGTAGGCACGATCCGCGCCGGCACTGAGCACCAGCAGCCCATCCTCGTACGACAGGCGCCAGGCCGTGCTCGGGACATAGCCGCCTCGCACAGGCTGGAATTACAGCGGCCTAGCCGGATGGCGACTCCCCGTGAAGTCCCGGCGCCGGATTCGAGAGTGGTGATTGGGCGATTGGCATGCTGGCGCAACATGACGCAGTACGTCGCGTTCCCACGTGGCATCAACGCAGGCGTGTCGATGAAGATGGAGGACGCTGCGGCAGGTCTTCGAGTCGCTCGGCTACGAGGATGTGCGGACCGTGCTTGCGAGCGGGAACGTCATCTTCGAGACCAGGCGAACGGCCGAGGCCACGCTGACCCGCGACATCGAGCGGGCGCTCTCCGAGAGGTTCGGCGCCACGATCCCGGTCGCGATCCGCACCCGAGCCCAGCTCGAGCGGCTCGCGAAGGCGAAACCGTTCGCGAAGGTCGCGGACAGCAAGACGACGCGGCCGTTCGTGACCTTCCTGAAGAAGAAGCCGCGCCGGCAGGAGGTCCCTCGCGGCACGGGCTACGAGGTACTCGGAATCCACGACCGGGCAGTCTGCAGCGTCGTCGACCTCTCGGCCGGGACCACACCGGACCTGATGCGCGTGCTCGACAAGGAGTTCGGCACCGAGGTCACGACGCGGAGCTGGAACACGGTCGAGCGCGTTCTCCGCGCCGCCGGCTGAAGGTCAGCTGCCGCAGAACTCGGGCGGTCGCTTCTCGACGAACGCCTGCACGCCCTCGGCGAAGTCCTCCGTCTGCGTCGCCGCCTGCTGGAGCTCCGCCTCGAGCTCGAGCTGCTCCTCCAACGACGCGTCGTATGCGTGCTCGAACAGCTGCTTCGTCATCGCGACGCCGCGGGTGGGCAGGCTCGCGTACCACGCGGCGAGCTCCGCGACGCGCGCCTCGAAGGCGTCCGCGGCGACGACCTCCGACACGAGCCCCCACTCGAGAGCCTCCGCCGCGCTCAGCCGCTGGTTCGACACCATCCATTCGAACGCCCGCGCGCCGAGGATGCGGTGAATGAACCACGAGCCGCCCGAGTCGGGGATGAGCCCGATGCCGATGAACCCCGGCACGAACGTCGCCGCATCCGAGGCGATGCGGACGTCGCAGGCGGCTGCCAGCGAGAGGCCGGCGCCCGCTGCCGCGCCGTTGACGGCGGCGATGACGGGCTTCTCGAGCGAACGGATCGCGCGGATGTTCGGGTGGTACGTCTCCTCGAGCGCCGAGCGAATGCCTCCATCCGGGAGGTCCGAGAACTCCTTCAGGTCCTGCCCGGAGCAGAACCCGCGGCCCGGCGCCGGTGATGACGACCGCCCGCACCTCCGAGATCCGCCGCCTCGTCGAGCGCCTCCCGCAGCGCCGCGTGCAGCGCCCGGTTGAACGCGTTGAAGACCTCCGGCCGGTTGAGCGTGATCGTCAGCACCGCGCCGTCGCGCGCGGTCAGCACCTCGTCAGCCATCGTCACTCCTTCTTCCGGTCGAGGAACGCACGCACCGCGGTCTGCGCCTCGTCGCCGAGCATCGAGAGCGCGAGCCAGTCGCGTGCGTGATTCACGGTCTGGTGCCAGGCGAAGTCGCGCCAGACGTTGAGCTGCTGCTTCGCGTAGCGCGTCGTCTGCGGAAGCTTGCGCGCGAGCTTCTCGACCCACTCGTCGACCACGGCGTCCAGCTCGGACTCGGGGACGGCCCGGTTCACGAGCCCCCACTCGGCCGCCTGCGCCGCCGGAACCTCCTCGCACAGGAACACGATCTCGCGCGCGCGCCGGTCGCCGACCATGAGCTGGAGCCACTGCGTCGCACCGCCGGCCGGGACCGAGCCGTGCTCGAGCCCGACGTGGCGGATGAACGCCGTGTCGACCATGACTGCGAGATCGCAAGCCATCTGCAGCTCGTTCCCGCCGCCGACCGCGATCCCGTTGATCCGCGCGACCGTCGGCTTGCCGACCTCGCGCAGCCGGTCGTGCGCGTCCTTGAACGCGCCGAACCACTTCCAGTAGTCCTTCGGCTTCCCGAGGTAGTCCTCGTCCCAGGAGCGGAGATCGGCGCCGACGCAGAACGCGCGCCCGGTGCCGGTGACGACCACGACGTGCACCTCGTCGTCCCAGGATGCGTCCTCTGCCGCGCGCGCGATCTCGCGCAGCATCCGGAAGTCGAACGCGTTCAGCACGTCCGGCCGGTTGAGCCGGATCGTGGCGCGCGGGGGCGACTTCTCGTAGACGATCGTCTCGAAGCCGAGCTCCACCGGGTCGCTCGGCCGCGGGTGGGTCGGCTCGGTCACTCGATGGACGCGAAGTTCACCGTGAACGGGATGCCCATTCCCATCGCGTCCTTGCCCGACGCCGCGAACTCCGGCGAGTGGGCCGCGGCCTTGAACGTCTCCATGTCGTCCCATTCGAACTCCGCGTAGTAGCGACACGAGGGCTCGCCGAACGGCGATCCGAAGACCTTGCCGTGACGGAATGCGGACGCGTCAACCTTCAATGCGTACTCCTCGACGTGCTGCCGGTAGCGCTCGGCGTCCGGCTCGGACTCGTACTGGATGATCGCGCGGACCACTCGCTCTCCCTTCGTCGCGGACGCGGGGAGCGTATAGCGTCCTGCGCCATGAGCTCGACTGCACTCGCAGCCCTGCTCGCGGGCATCGCGGGACTCGGCGGCGCGGTGCAGATCGCCGTTCAGGGAAGGCTCGGCGACCGCGTCGGGAGCATCGAGGCGATGGCGACGGCGAGCGTCATCGGCGCGGCCGTCGCACTCGTCGTCCTGCTTGCCGCGCGCCGCTCGGCCGGGGGCATCGGTGAGGCACTCGCGGCCCCGAAGTGGATGCTGCTCGGCGGAGTGATGAGCGCGCTGATCATCCTCGCGATCACCGTCGCCGGCCCGCGCATCGGCGTCGTCGCGACGACCGCGGTCATCATCGCCGCGCAGTTCACGCTCGCCACGGTCATCGACCGGTTCGGCTGGTTCGGCATCGACCGCATCGCCGTCAGCTGGACCCGCGTTCTCGGCCTCGCGTTCCTCTTCGTCGGCACCGTGCTGACGCTGCGCCGATGAGCGCCGTCGACCTGCTTGCGCCGCTCGAGCCCTCCGGGATCTGGCGACGGTTCGCCGAGCTGACCGAGATCCCGCGGCCGCCGAAGGAGGAGGAGCACGCACGCGCGTACGTGCTGGAGTGGGCGGCGGGACTCGGGCTCGAGTCGGCGGTCGACGACGAGGGGAACGTCGTCGTTCGCGTGCCTGCCTCAACCGGACGCGAGGACGCGCCGACCGTCGTCCTGCAGTCGCACCTGGACATGGTCTGCGAGCGCGAGCCGTGGAGCGAGCTCGACCCGCGCGCAGGGCGCATCCGTGTCGAGCTCGACGACGGCTGGGTGATCGCACCGGAGACCACCCTCGGCGCAGACAACGGGATCGGCGTCGCGGCGGCGATGGCCGTCGCCGAGGACGTGTCGATCGAGCATGGGCCACTCGAACTCCTCTTCACCGTCTCCGAGGAGCAGGGTCTCGACGGCGCGAAGGCGCTCGACCCGTCGCTCGTCTCGGGCCGGCTCCTGCTCAATCTCGACGGGACGAGCGATCACTCGCTCACGATCGGCTGCGCCGGGAGCACGCACACGTTCTCGCGGCTCGCGCTCGGGCTCGGCTCCCGCCGACGGCGTCGCGCTGCGCGTCGCGGTCTCCGGCGCGCGTGGAGGCCACTCGGGCGGCGACATCCACAAGGGCCGCGCGAACGCGATCAAGGCGCTCGGCCGCGTGCTCGCCCGCGCGCACGAGCGCTCGCCGTTTCGGCTTGCGACCTTCGCGGGAGGCGTGAGCAGGAACGCGATCCCGCGCGAGGCGGAGGCTGTCGTCGTGGTCGACGGCGACGGTGAGGACGGGTTGCGGGAGGCCGCCGAGCTCGAGCTCTCTGCGCTTCGCGACCAATTCGCCGGCTCGGACGACGGGCTCGCGCTGACGATCGAGCCCGCCGACGCAGACCAGGCCGCCGACGACGACACGACCCGGCGCGCGCTCGACCTCCTGGCGACGCTCCCCACCGGCGTCATCGCGATGAGCCCTGCCGTCCCGGGCACCGTGGAGACGAGCACGAGCCTCAACGTCGCGACGACCGAGGACGGAGTCCTCACGCTCGCCTGCATGACCCGCAGCGCAAGCTCGCCCGCGCTCGAGGACGTGGTCGCGAGCATTGGTGCGGCAGCGCGGCTCGCAGGCGCGGAGGTCGAGATCAAGCGGTCGTATCCACCGTGGAGACCGGATGTCGACTCGCGCCTCCTCGCGACCGCGCGCGCGACCTTCGAGCGGCTGTTCGACGAGGCGCCGCGGCTCGACGTCGTGCACGGAGGCCTCGAGTGCTCGGTGATCGGAGGCAAGCTCCCGGGCGTCCAGATGCTCTCGCTCGGCCCCGAGATCGTGGGGCCGCACGCGCCGGGCGAGCGCCTGAGCGTGCCGGCGACGCAGCGGTTCTACAAGCTCCTCGGCGCGCTGCTCGACGATCTCTCGGACGTGAGCACCTGGGAGTGGGACGAGACGCTCTACGCGGGCGTCGCCCCCTACTACTCGCGCGGTCGCATGCCGTATCCGACCGAGCTCGCGGACGCGCTTCGTGACGAGCTCGCGCTCGACGGCACGGGTCGGCTCCTCGATGTCGGCTGCGGGCCCGGATCGCTGACGCTGCTCCTCGCGCCGCTCTTCGCCGAGGCGGTCGGCGTCGACGCGGACGCGGGGATGCTCGCCGAGGCGGAGCGAGAGGCCGCGCGCCGAGCCGTCGCCAACGCAGTCTGGGTGAACCTGCGAGCCGAGCAGTTGCCTGCGGGGCTCGGGACCTTCCGGGTCGCGACCTTCGCGCAGTCGTTCCACTGGATGGACCGCGAGCGCGTCGTCGAGGCGGTGCGCGGCATGCTCGAGCCCGGCGGCGCCTGGGTGCACGTCAACGCGACCACGCACGAGGGAGTCGGCGGCAGCGAAGGCCTGCCGTCTCCTCAGCCGCCACGCGACGCGATCCGCAAGCTCGTGCGCACCTACCTCGGGGACGATCGCCGAGCCGGCGCGGGCTCGCTCCCGAAAGGGCCTCCGAGCGGGGAGGAGGATGTGCTGCGCGCTGCGGGCTTTCCGACGCCGCGCCGGGTCGACGTGGGAGGCGGCCGCGTGTTCGAGCGCTCGGAGGACGACGTCGTCGCGTCCGTCTTCACGCTGTCGTCGGCGGCTCCGCACCTCTTCGGCGACCGGCTGGCCGAGTTCGAAGCCGACCTGCGCGAGCTGTTGCGGGCGACCTCACCGGATGGCCGCTTCGCCGAGCGTCAGCGCGAGATCGAGCTCGTGATCTGGCGTCGATAGCTCTCGGCTCAGGCCGAGGGGGCCCGCAGGCCCCCTCGCTCCCTGCCGCGGGATCCGAACTACCCGAACGGGATGCCCTGGCCCTTCTTCTTCCCGCAGAGCTCCCACGCGAAGAGCTCGAGCCCGTAGCGCTCGCCGCCCTGCGCCTTCAGCGCGGCCAGCGCCCCCTGACACCGCTTCGGCTTCGGCGCGGCCGACGTGGACGTCACGCCGACGGCGAACATCGCCGTGCACGCAAGAGCCGCGACTCCGATCCTGGTCTGACTTCTCATCACTCGCTCCTTCGATTCCCGAGTCGCCCGCTGCGACTCTCGTGGCACCGACGATCGAGGACGGCGCTGACACGCCGATGACGGCCGATGACGTGCGACCCGAGGGCATCGGTTCCGCCACGCCGAGGCTTCGGATAGCCCGCGTAGTGGCACCGCCGCGAGCCGCCGGGTGAACCTCCGGCACCTCGGGCAGCGCCGAGGTGCCCGGCGGCCGCGACGAGGTCCGGCACGGACGCCTCGCCGTCGAGCGCGGCGGACAGCGTCCACCGCGTCCGACGGCAGGATCCGTCTCCGAGGCCGAACGGGGCCGAGCATGCGCGTCAGGCCGACGAGGCCGACGGCCCCGTGACGCCCACCTCGCGCCGGCGAAGGCGGTCGAGGATGCGGATCCGCCCTCGCGTCGCGCCCACCTGCGGCCGACTCGGCCGCCTGCTCGTCCCGGGCGCGCAGGGCGTGGTACGCGGCGAGGCCCCGCAGCACCCGCTCCTCTTGGCGAGCTTGCGCGATCTCGTACTTCGTCCACGGGTGGATGTCCATCGCTCCTCCTTCGGTTGCCGGTCTTCTCGCTCGATGGGAGAATCCGCGGCAGCGATGACGAGCGGATGACCGGCGGATGACGAGTGAAGGGGCGCTCGAGTTCCGTCTGCTCGGCCCGCTGGAGGCCCGAATCGAGAACGCACCGCTCGCGCTGGGCGGCCGGCGGCAGCGCGCGCTGCTCGCGATCCTGCTGATCCGAGCGAACGAGCTCGTGCCCCGTGATCGCCTCATCGACGAGCTCTGGCGCGACCACGCGCCCGAGTCCGCCGGAAACGCGCTCGCGGCGCTCGTCGTGCGGCTTCGGCGCGTGCTTCCGGAGGGAGTTCTCGTGACGGGATCCGGGGGCTACGAGGTTCGGGTCGAGCCAGACGCGGTCGACCTGTTCCGGTTCGAGCGCCTCCTCGAGGAGGGAAGCCGCCTCCTCGCCGCGCGCGACCCGGCGCAGGCGGCGGATCGACTGCACTCGGCGCTCTCGCTCTGGCGAGGGCCTCCGCTCGCCGACTTCACCTACGAGCCCTTCGCCGAGCCGACGATCCTCCGATTCGAAGAGCTTCGCCTCGGCGCGCTCGAGAACCGGATCGACGCCGATCTCGCACTCGGCAGGCATGCGGACGTGATCAGCGAGCTCCAGTCGCTGACCGCCGAGCATCCGCTCCGCGAGCGGCTTCGCGCGCAGCTGATGCTCGCCCTCTACCGGTCGGGCCGTCAGGCCGAGGCGCTCGACGCCTACCGCGAGGCGCGGCGCATCCTCCTCGACGAGCTCGGCATCGATCCGAGCCCCGTGCTTCAGGATCTCGAGAAGGCGATCCTCCGACAGGATCCGGCGGTCGCGGCACCCGCAACGGCCGAGCCGGCCCCGATCCCGATCCCGGCGGCCGCGATCGAGCCGCCCGAGGAGCGAGCCCAGGCCCAGTATCCGCTCGCCGACGAGGTGCGGCCGGTCACGATCCTCTTCGCGGACGTCGTCGGCTCGACCGCACTTGGGGAGCGTCTGGCGCCCGAGGAGACGAAGGCGCTCGTCGGCGAGTGCGTGACGATCATGGCGCGCGCCGTCGAGGAGTACGGCGGCATGGTTCAGGCGTATCAGGGAGACGGCATCTGCGCCTACTTCGGCGTCCCCGCGGCTCATGAGAACGACCCCGAGCGCGCGGCTCTCGCCGGCCTGCGGATCCTCGAGCTGATGCGCGAGTACACGCGTGACATCGAGACCGCCTGGGGGATCGCCGGCTTCTCCGTGCGAATCGGCATCAACACCGGCCGCGCGGCCGTCGGGCTCGTCGGCGCCGCCGAGCCCGGAGCAGTCGCACTCGGTGACGCGACCAACGTCGCGGCCAGGGTCCAGGCAGCGGCGGAGCCGGGGACGATCCTCGTCGGCGAGGCGGCCGCGCGCAGACTCACGCACCGCTTCGTCCTCGAAACGCTGCCCGAGATCAGCGTCAAGGGCCGGGACGCGCCGGTCGCGGTGTCTCGACTCCTCCGGCCGGCCTCGCGCGAGCCCTCGTCGCCGTCCACGCCCTGCGTGGGTCGCGATCGGGAGGTCGGGGTGCTCGTCTCCGTCGTCGAGGACCTCGTCGCGGGCCGCGGCCGGATCGTGGTCCTCTCCGGCGCTGCGGGGATCGGCAAGACACGGCTCATCGACGAGTTGCGAGCGCTCGCGGGCGATAACGCCACCTGGCTCGAGGGCCACTGTCTCTCGTACGGCGGGCTTCCCCCATGGCCGTTCATGGAGATCCTGCTCGGCTGGCTTGCCGCGGAGGCGGGTGAGCCCGAGATCGCGGTGAGGACGAAGGCCCGCGCCCGCCTGGGCGCGCTCCTCGGCGAGGAGCTCGACGAGGTACTCGCGTCGCTCGGCCTGCTTCTACGCCTGCGCCCGGACTCCACGACGAGCCCCGCCGACGACGAGATCCCGAACGCGTACCTGCGCTGGCTCGAGGCGCTCGCCTCCGAGCAGCCCGTGATCGTCGTCCTCGAGGACATTCAGTGGGCCGACGCCCCGTCTCGCGAGCTGGCGGAGGCCGTGCTCCAGCTCACGGATCGCAGCGGCCTGGCGCTCGTGATGACCGACGAGCCGATCGCCGGCTCCGAGGGCGCCGCGCTCCGGCGGCGCGCGATGGCCGACTACGCGCACCGCTCGACGGAGCTGACGCTCGGTCCGCTCGGCGACGATGCCGCCGGAGAGCTCGTGCGGGCGATGCTGGGAGACGACATCGAGCCGGCGGATCTCGAGCGACTCGTCCGGGAGGCCGAGGGCAACCCGCTCTACCTCGAAGAGCTCGCGCGGGCTTTCCAGGAGGGCTCGCTCGAGCCTCGCGGCCGGACCTGGACGATCACGCTGCGCTCGCCGGAGCTCCTCCCGCCCACGCTGGAGAACCTCCTCGTCGCCCGGGTCGACCGGCTGGCTGCCGGGCCCCGCCGCCTCGCCCAGATCGCGGCCGCTGTCGGCCGAACGTTCCCGGTCGGCGTGCTCGCGGCGGTCGCCGGAGCGGACGTCACGGACGATCTCAGCGCGCTCTTCCGGACGGAAGTCGTCCGCGAGGTTCGCCGCTACCCGGAGTTCGAATGCACGTTCACCCACGGCCTCGTGCAGGAGGCGGCGCTCTCGACGCTCACGGCAACCGGGCGGCGCGACCTCTACGCGCGCATCGCGGCGGCCTTCGAGGAGACCTACGCGGACTCACTCGACGACCACGTCGAGCGGCTGGCGCACTACCACGCGCAGGCCGGGAACCTGCCGAAGGCGCTCGAGTACGCGGAGCGCGCGCGAGCGGCGTCAGCCCCCGCCTAGCGGTCGAGCCACCAGTTCTCCGAGTTCCACGTGAAGAACTCGAAGGACGGATTCTCGACGACCCCGTGGATCGTCGATCGGTACGCGAGGAAGCTCGGGCGCTGGTAGAGCGGGATTTGACGGGACGTCGAGAGCGAGCTGTTGGTCGGCACGGTTGAGCAGTGCCGCGCGCTTCCTCGGAACGAGGGCGCGCTCGCCCTGGACGAGGTCCCGGGTCACGCGACTGCTGCAGTACCCGGTGCGGTTGTTTAGGGCGTCGCCGCAGCGGACGGTCTCGGGCGCCACGCCGACCTGGGGTGCCGCGAAGATCCCGTACACGGCGAGGTCGAAGTCCCCGCTCGGCAGGATCGAGCTGAAGAGGGCGTCCGGCGTCGCGTAGACCGGACGCACCTCGACGCCGATGGTCTTCAGCTGGGCAAGGATGAACTGGGCCGTGCGTTCGCGCACGAGGTTGCCGGCGGTCGTGGCGAGACGGAGTGAGAGGCGCTCGCCGTCACAGACGTAGATCCCGTCCGCACCCGCTCGGCAACCCGCGGCCTCGAGCAGCCGACGGGCGTGGGCCGGCCGGCGCCGGTACCCGCTCCAGTTCGGCCGGTAGTGCGGGCTGTTGGTCATGAACACGAGGCTCTCGAGGGCACGCATGTTCGGGTTGATGGAGCGGTACAGCCGACGCACGAGTGCGCTCCGGTCGATGCCGTAAGCGAGCGCCTGCCGGACCTGTCGCTTCCGGAGAGCCGGGTGGCCCGGTGCTCTCAGGCGCATGGAGAGCTGCTCGAAGCGGAGGACCGGCGCGGAGTCGACTGAGATCCCTCGCTCTCCCCGCAGCGCCGCGAGCTCGGGCGCGTTGGCGACCTGGGGGTAGATGACGTCGACCTGCGAGCTGCGGAGCGCCTCCACTAGCGTCGCCTGGTCGGCGGGCGGGATGAAGCGGAAGACGAGCCGGTCGAGGTGCGAGGTGCGACGTCCCCAGTAGCGGGGGTTGCGGACGAGAGTTATCTCCTTTCCGCGCTCGACACGACTGGACGAGGAACGGGCCGCTCCCGATCGGGCGACCCGTCTTCGGGTTGTCGATCCGGTCCCGCCAGACGTGCACGAAGTCCTCGCCTCTCAGCGCATGCCGCGGCAGGACGGCTCGAGAAGAAGTCGCGCCAGGTTGCGAAGCGGGAGCGGAAGAAGACGCTGAACGTCTTCGCGTCGACCGCCTGGACGCGGCGGATCGGGGCGTAGCAGCCGCGGCGATGAACTCGTCCGCGGGCTCGACGAGCGTCTCGTAGGTGAAGACGAAGTCGCGACGAGGTTACTGGCGTGCCGTCGCTCCATCTCGCCTCCGGCCGGATGTGGTACGTGAGCGTGAACGGCTTCTTCGTGACCGTGACCCGCGAGACGAGGTTCGGCCGATAGCTCAGTGTCGGCGTCGACCTCGAACGCGCCCTCGAGCACCTGCCAGAGGAAGACGTCGAGCGGGAACCCGAACGGCTGGCAGACGAGGCCAGTGAAGGCGTTGAGGCACGCGGGCTCGCCGCCCGACGCGACGACGACCGTGCCGCCGCGCTTCGGCGTCTGCGCGCCCGCGCCGCCCGCCCCCGAGACGGCGAGGAGCGAGACGGCGATCGCCGCCGCTAGCGCTAGCGCGCGAGCCACCAGTTCTCCGCGTTCCGGAACGGGTTCCAGGCGCGCAGGCTCCGAAGCTCGACGCCGTCGAACCGAGGGCGAAGGCAGCGATGAGCGGCCGCTCGACGAGCGGGATCACCGGGACGTCCTTCGCGATCTGCGCGTCGGCTCGGTTCAGCACCGCGCGCGCGCTCGTCCGCGTCGAGGATGCGTCTGGCCTGGTCGAGGTCCCGCGTCACGAGTCGCTGGCAGTAGCCCGTGTAGTTCTGGCGACCACCGCAGCCGTAGAGATCGGCGATCGACGCTCGGTCCGGCGCCGGAATCCAGTCGAACAGGGCGAGATCGAAGTCGCCGCTCGGAAGGATCTGCTGGACGAGCCCCGATCGAGCGTGTAGACCGGCATCGACCTCGATGCCGACCTGCCGCAGCTGCGCCTGGATCAGCTCGAGCGTCCGCTCGCGCGGCGCGCCGGCGCCTGCGGTCGTCACGAAGCGCAGCGACAGCCGCTCGCCGGCGCACGTGTAGATGCCGTCGCCACCCGCGCCGGCAGCCCGCCTGCTCGAGCAGGCGTCGAGCCTCGGCCGGGCGGTGGCGGTACCCGCCCAGTTCGGCCGGTAGAGCGGTGGCTGCTAGGCAGAAGACGGCGCTCTCGCTCGGCCGGGACCCTTCGCCCGCCGTAGAGGCCGCGCGATGGCGGCACGATCGATGCCGTATGCGATCGCCTGCCGCACGAGCCTCCTTCTCCTCGAGAGCGGGATGGCCACCGCGTCTCATACGGATGTCGAGGTGCTCCCACGCCGGCCGCGTCGTCGGTGAGCGTCCTCGATCCCGGGAACCCGCCGGAACTCCGGCACCTGCTCGCCGACGGCCCGAGGAACGAGACGAGATCGAGCTCTCCTTCGCGCAGAAGCGCGATCTGCTCGACCACGGGGTCGGCGCAGTTCGCGACTGGCAGAAGCGAACGACGATCCGGTCGAGGTACGCGCGGTGAGGGCCCCAGTAGCGCGGGTTGCGGACGAAGCGTGACGCTGCTCGCCCGCGCTCCCGCGCCGCGACGAGGAACGGGCCGCTCCCGATCGGCCTGCCCGTCCTCGGGTTGTCGATCCGGTCGGTCCAGATGTTGGCGAAGTCCTCGCCGCGCAGCGCATGACGCGGCAGGACGACGCGAGAAGAGCCCCCGCCAGCCGCCGAACGCGAGCGGAGGACGACCCGGACGGTCTTCGCGTTCGACCGGCCTGCACGCTTCGGACGACTCGAGACCTGAGACCGTCTCGGTCCTCCGCCGAGAGCTTCTCCAGGATCGCCTCGTGCGTGAAGACGAAGTCCCGCGCCGTGATCGGCACGCCGTCGCTCCAGCGGGCCTCGGGGCGGATGTGATACGTGAGCGTGAACGGCGGCCTCGTCGTGAAGTCGACGCCCGAGACGAGCTCGTGGCCGCCAGCGTGAAGCCGGGACCGACCTCGAACGCGCCCCGCAGCCGAGACTCATGACAGGCCCGCAGGCGGCGTGTTGTCGTGCAGCGGAGAAGCAGCGCGTTGAGGCAGGCGGCTCCGCGCAGCGTGCCCGACGACGACGGTGCCGCCGCGCTTCGGCGTCTGCGCGCCCGCGCCGCCCGCCCCCGAGACGGCGAGGAGCGAGACGGCGATCGCCGCGGCTAGCGCTCTGCCGCGAGCCACCAGTCCTCCGAGTTCTGGTCGAGAACGAACGGACCGGCCGGCTGGACTCCGCGGACAGTGCTCCGGACTGCCGCCCGGATCACCGGTTGCACGACCGGCAGGACGGGCACGGCGCGGGCGAGCTTCCGATCTGCGGCGTTCAGGATTCGCGCCCGCTGCCGCCGATCGACGATCAGGTCGACCTGCTGGGCGTCGCGGGTGAGGAGCCGGCTGCAGAAGCCGCCCCAGTTCTGAACGTGTCCGCAGATCGCCTCCGGCCAGATGATGCCGCCCGAGACCCATGACCAGAGAGAAGAGCGCGACATCGACCTGGCCGCTCGTGAGCAGCTGCGGGATGACGCTTATCGCAGCGAACCTGGGCTCGACGGCGATGCCCACGGCCGCGAGCTGCCCCTGCACGAGGCCGAGCACCCGCGAGCGCGTCTCGTCACCGGGCGTCGTCACGAAGCGGAGTCGAAGCGGCTCGCCGGCGCACGAGTAGACGCCGCTCGCACCTCGGGTGCAGCCCGCCTGCCCGAGCAACCGTCTGGCGCGCTCCCGGTCCAGCCGGTAGCCCCTCCAGTTCGGAACGTAGAACGGCTCCGTCGGGAGGAAGACGGAGCTGTCCAGCGGCTTACGGTCGGAGCGATCGAGCTCTCCCTGGATCGCGCGGGTGATCGCTACCCGATCGATGGCGTAGGCGATGGCACGGCGGACGAGCGGATTCTCGAGCGCAGGGTGGCCGCCTGCGCCGACCCGGAAGGCCAGATGCTCCATGCGCGTCCCCGGCGCCGTCAGGACCCGCCAGCCCGGTGTCTGCCGTATCTGCTGCGCCAGCTCGCGCGAGATGAACCCCGTGAGGCTGAGTCGCCATGTCGACCTCGTCTCGCCGCAGCGGCCCCACGGGGTCGCTGGGTTCGGGCCGCGTGAAGCGGTAGACGAGCCGGTCGAGGTACGCCGTGTGCTCGCCCCAGTAGTGGGCGTTCCGCACAAGGGTGTGCTGCTGTCCGCGCTCCCAGCTTGGATAGAGGAACGGGCCGCTTCCGATCGGCCGTCCGGTCCTCGGGTCGTCGATCCTGTCGATCCAGACCTTGCGGAGGTCGCGTCCGGCGAGCGCGTGGCGAGGGAGCACGACCGGGTACAGATTGCGCCAGTTGGCGAACGGCTCGCGGAGCTCGAGGCGGAAGGTCTTGGCGTCGAGAACGCGGAAGCGTCGTACCTTGCGGTGCTCCTCTCCCAACCACGGCGCGGCCGGAGCCGCGATCGTCGCGAACGCACGTTGGGTGAACAGGAAGTCCGAGGCTGTCACCGGCACGCCGTCGCTCCAGCGAGCCTCGCGACGGATGTGGTAGGTGAGCGTGAAGGGTCTTCGACTCGTCTCGACGTGCGTGACCAGGTTGGGGCGCACATCCAGGCGCGCGTCGAGCTCGTACGCACCTTCGAGCACCTGCAGGACGGCCGCGTCGAACCACAGCACGCTGCACGCGAACGGGTTGAGGCAGGCCGGCTCCGTGAACACGGGGCGGCTGATGGTGATCGTGCCGCCGCGCTTCGGCGTCTGCGCGCCCGCGCCGCCCGCCCCCGAGACGGCGAGGAGCGCGACGGCGACCGCCGCTGCTAGCGCGGCTCCGCGAGCCACCAGTTCTCCGATGTCCCACGAATCGGGAGTGAATGCCGTTCTGGATGCTCGCCTCGAACAGTCGTCCTGCGGCGCAAGGAGACGTGGTCTGAGAGAGGGGTATGAGCGGGCACGGCCCTCGCCAGCCTCTCGTCGACCCTGTTCAGGAGCTTGACGCGCCTCGGTGTCGTCGAGGGTCCGCGTCAGCGTTGACGAGGTCGCGGGTCACCAGGCGATCGCAGTAGCCCGTGTAGTTCCGAGGCTGCTGACATCCGAAGACGTCCGCGGGGCCTTGCGTCGACGCACCAGTGATCCACGAGAAGAGGAAGACGTCGAAGTCCCCTCGCATCAGGAGGCTGCTCCCCGAGCCGATGACCGCTGGGACGGCCCGAAGACAGGGACGACCTCGATCCCCGACCTCCGCGCAGCTGAGCCTGCGCGAGCCTGACCGTGAGCTCCCGTCGCGGTACGCCGGCAGTCGTCACGAAGCGGAGCGAGAGCCGGTTACCGTCGCAGACGTAGATGCCGTCGGCACCCCGGCGGCAGCCCGCCCGTTCGAGCAGCTGCCGCGCCCGCGCCGGCCGGTAGCGATACGCGCTCCAGTTCCGCTCGTGGTACCGGCTGTTCGCCAGGAAGACGACGCTGTCGAGCGGCCTGCTCGCCGCGGCGCTCGCGAGGTTCAGTGCTGCCGCCTCGCGGGCGATCGACGGCGCGGTCGATCCCGTAGGCGATCGCCTGCCGGACGAGGCGCTTCCTGAGCGCGGGGTGGCCTCCGGGGCCCTGGCGGATCTCGAAGTGCTCCCAGGATCGGCGCCGAGAATGCTGTCGACTCTGATCCCCGGCGGCCGCTGCCGGTGCAGCTCCAGCGCCTGGGCCTGCAGCACATTCGCGGCGGGATCGATCATGTCGATCTCCCCGCGGCGCAGCAGGTCCGCCGTGTCCTGCGGGGGAAAGAAGCGAAACACGACTCGATCGAGGTAGGCCAGGTGTGCGGCCCCCAGTAGCGCGGGTTCCTGACCAGCGTCAGCTGCCTGCCGCGCTGCCAGCCCGCGAGGAGGAAGGGCCCGCTGCCGATCGCCTGCCTCGTCCTCGGGTTCGTCGATCCCGTCCTTCCAGAGGCTCTCGAATTCCTGGCCGGCGACCGCGTGCCGCGGCAGGACGATGTCGAAGAGAAGCCGCCAGTCGGCGCAGGGCGCGCGCAGCACGACCTCGACCGTCTTCGCCCCGACGGCACGCACGCTACGGACCTTGAGATGTGAGCTCGTTCACGCGCGGGGTGCTCGAGCGCGCACGCTGGTGCGTGAACACGAAGTCCCGGGCGGTGACCGGCACCCCGTCGCTCCAGCGGGCCTCCGGACGTATGCGGTAGACGATCGTGACGGGCTGCTTCCTGACGATCTCGTGCGTCCGAGACGAGGTCCGGCCGCAAGGTCGCGTCGGGCTCGGACCTCGAAGGCGCCCAGAAGAACCCGCTCCACCAGCCACGGCACGTTGCACCTTGCGAGCGGGAGCACGTTGAGACACGCCGGCTCGCTCTGCGTCAGCGTCCCGATGACGAGCGTGCCGCCGCGCTTCGGCGTCTGCGCGCCCGCGCCGCCCGCACCCGAGACCGCGAGGAGCGAGACGGCGATCGCCGCCGCGAGGGCTAGCGCGATTCCGCGACCCACCAGTCCTCCGCGTTCCAGAGCGGGCTGAACTGCATGTTCAACGCCGCGCCGAAGCCCCTGATCGTCGAGCGAATCACCATGGTCTGCGTCTGCTGGTAGAGCGGGAGCACGGGCACGTCGCTTGCGAGCCTTCTGTCCACCCGGTTCAGCACGCGCGCCTGCCGACCCGGGGCGAGCGTCCGGAGCGCGCGGTCGAGGTCGTCCGTGACGATGCGCTGGCAGTAGCCCGTGACGTTGTCCGCCGCGCCGCAGCCGAAGATCAGCTTCGCGCCGAACGCTCTGTCGGGCGTTCCGACCCAGGCGAAGAGAGCGATGTCGAACTCACCGCGCCGGAACAGCGGGCCGAAGATCGCGCTGGACGGGTAGTACTCGGGGACGATCTCGACGCCGAGCGGGTGCAGCTGGCGCTGAATCAGCCGAACCACGTCCGGGCGGAACCCGCCCGTAAGGACGGTGGTCGCCAGCCGGAGCGACAACCTCCGGCCCGCACAGAACACGGATTCCGTCGTCCCCGAGCGTGCAGCCGGCTCGCGCCAGAAGCCGTCGGGCCAGCGCAGGTCGCCGGGTGTACCGGGCCCAACTCGACTCGTAGCGGGGATCCTGCCGGGGGAATATCGCGCTGTCGCGCTCTCGCGCGTTCACCGCGACCTTGCTGACGACCTGCGTCGCGATCGCCTGGCGGTCGATTCCGTAGGCGATCGCCAACCGGACGAGCTTGCTCCGGAGCGCCGGATGCCCGCCTTCGCGAACGCGAAACTCGAGGTGATCCCATCCTGCGCCGGTCTGGTTCGAGAGGAGACGGAGGCCAGGCTCCTGGGCGAGCGCGGCCGCCGGCGCGGGCGGGAAGTGCGTCACGAGGTCGAGCGCGCCGCTTCGAAGCTGCTCCCGAGCGGTCTCCGGCGAGAGCTCGAAGCGCACCACGAGCCGATCGATGTGGGCCGGATGCTTCCCCCAGTAGCTGGGATTGCGACGAAGAACGACCTGGCTGTCCCCGGTCCCAGCGCTCGACGAGGAAGGGGCCGCTCGCAATCGCCTTGCCGGTCCTCGGGTTGTCGATCCCGCTCCTCCAGACCTGCGTCAGATCCCGGCCGCGAAGGGCGTGCGCGGGCAGCACGCTCCCGAACAGGCTCTGCCACTCGGCGAAGGGCTCTGCGAGAACGACCCGGACCGTCTTGGGACCGACGGCATGCACGCTGCGGACATGCGTCACGTGCAGGTCGTCCGACCCCGGAGAGCGGTACTCCCGAAGCGCCCGGTGCGTGAAGACGAAGTCGGTCGCGCTGACCGGCACGCCGTCGCTCCAGCGCGCCTCCGGGCGGATGTGGTACGTCAGCGTGAACGGTCGCGTCTCTCCGACGTCCACGTGGGTGACGAGCCTGGGACGCCACGCCTGGTCGGGGCCGACGTCGTACGGCGCCTCGAGCACCTTGATCGCGATGAAGCCGAGCGGCGCTGCGGACGAGCCGGGAACGCACGCGTCGAGGATCGGCGTGAAGCAGGCGAACTCGGCGAACGGCCCGCCGTGTACGACGGTGCCGCCGCGCTTCGGCGTCTGCGCGCCCGCGCCGCCCGCCCCCGAGACGGCGAGGAGCGAGACGGCGATCGCCGCGGCGAGGGCTAGCGCGACTCCGCGAGCCACCAGTTCTCCGCGTTCCAGGTGAACGCGCTCGACGCCGTTCGGGATGACGCCTCGGATCGTCGCGTTGAGAGCGACGAGGCGCTTTGGTCTGATAGAGAGGAATGCACAGGCACCGTCCCTCGCGAGCCTGACGTCGACGCTGTTCAGGACGCGCGACGCGCCGTCGGTCGTCGAGGATGCGGTGCGCCTGGTCGAGGTCGGCGGCTGACCAGGCGCTCGCAGTAGCCCGGTGGTGTTCTCGGGCCGCGTCACACTCGTAGACACTTCGCGCAGGCCCGGTCGTGCGTTGCGCCGTCTCCATGCTGAAGAGCGCAAGGTCGAAGTCGCCGCTCGGAACGATGCTGTCCGAAGAACACGCTCGAAGGGCGTATACTCGGGTCTGACCTCGACTCCCACCTGCCGGAGCTCGCGCCTGAACAAGCTCGAGCGTGCGCTCCCGCGGACTCGATGCCCGGCGATCGTCACCAAGCCGGAGCGCGAGCCGTTCGCCGGCGCACGACGTAGATGCCGTCTGCGCCCGAGCGGCAGCCCGCCTGCTCGAGGAGACGCCGCGCGCCGAGCCGGTCGGTTCCGGTAGCCCGTCCAGTTCGGCCGGTAGTAGCGCGCTGTTCTGCCGGGAAGAACGAAGCTGTCGAGCGGCGCGAGCGCGGCTCGACTCGCCAGAGAGCCTTCCGATGCCTGCGGGCGATCGTCGACGCGGTCGATCCCGTAAGCGAGCGCCTGTCGAACGAGCCTGCTCTTGAGCGCTGGATGGCCACCCGCCCCGATTGCGAATCGTCGAGGTGCTCCAAGCCGGTGCCGAGATCTCGTCGAGAACCCTTATGCCCGGCGCCGGTTGCCGTAGGAGCTCGAGCGCCTCCGGCTGCATGCGCGAGAAGACGGATTGATCCACATCCACCTCGCCGCGCCGAAGCGCTTCTCCTCGCGTCCTCCGTAGGAAGGAAGCGAAAGACGATGCCGATTCAAGTAGGACGACATGCGCGCCCCAGTAGCGCGGATTTCTGACGAGTGTCCAGTTGCCTGCCGCGCTCCCAGCGATCCGACGAGGAACGGTCCACTAGCCGATCGGCATCGCCAGTCTTCGGATTGTCGATCCCGCTCGCTCCAGACCGCGCTCGAGGTCTCTCCCCGCGAGCGCGTGTCGCGGGCAGAACGAGGTCGAAGAGCAAGCTCTGCCAGCTCGGCGTTCGGGCGCAACGAGGACGACCTTGACTGTCTTCGCGTCGAGTCTGCGGACGCTCCGGACTTCCTTCAGGTGCAGAAACTTCGAACTACGGGCGCGGTCGCTCTCGAGGATCGCCTGGTGCGTGAAGACGAAATCGCGACGCGGTGACCGGAGCGCCGTCCCACCAGCGGCCTCCGGACGGATGTGGTAGTCGATCGTGGCAGGTCGCTCTCGAGACGATCTCCGCACTGGGACGAGGCTCGGCCCGGAGCGTCCCGTCGGGCTCGACCTCGAATGCGCGCCGCAAGAACCTCGACAGCCCACGATCCCAGCGGCTCCCATCGACTCCCGCAAGCGTCGACGAACGCGTTAGACAGGCGGCCTCCTGCGCAACGTTCGCGATGACGACCGTGCCGCCGCGCTTCGGCGTCTGCGCGCCCGCGCCGCCCGCCCCCGAGACCGCGAGGAGCGAGACGGCGATCGCCGCGGCGAGGGCTAGCGCGGCTCCGCGAGCCACCAGTCCTCCGCGTTCCCGAACAGGCTGCTCGGCGAGGGAATGACGTTTCGGAGCCTGTCCTTGTACGCGAGCACCCAAGGGCCCTGATAGAGCGGAATCAGAGGAACATCGGCGGCAAGGCGGCGGTCGATTCTGTTGAGCGCTCGAGCGCGCTGGGCGTCGTCCAGGATCCGATCTGCCTGGTCGAGGTCCGCGGTCACGAGCCGCTGGCAATAGCCGATGTAGTTCTGGTCCCCACCGCACCCGTAGAGGTCTTTCTTTCCGGTGCCGCCTATGTTGCCGCCCTGGAGCCATGCGAACTGCGCTGCATCGAACTGGCCGCTGATTACAATTCCCCCACGCCCGAAGAGCGCATCTTCGGTCCCGTACGAGAGCTCGACCTCGATCCCGACCCGGTGAAGCTGGGCTTGCATGAGCTCGACAGTTAGCTGACGGCGGCTCACGCCCGCATACGTGACGAATCGGAGCGTGAGGCGCCGCCCCCCGCATGAATAGATGCCGTCGGCTCCCCGACGGCAGCCAGCGCGTCCGAGGAGGCGCCGGGCGAGGGTCGGCCGGTACGAGTAGCCGGCCCAGTTCGCCGCGTAGTCGCGGGCTGTATTGAGGAGTAATGCGTTGTGGAGTGGCGGATAGCTCGGATCCAGTGTGCCCCATAAGCGCTTCACGATCGCCGCTCGGTCGATGCCGTAGGCGAGCGCGCGCCGCACGAGCTTGCTCTCCAGCGCCGGATGGGCGGGCGGGTCGAGGCGGAGCGTGAGGTGCTCCCAGATGTTCGAGCGATAGAGCCTGACCGTGGTTTCGGGGATTCGGCGCAATTCCGATGCATTCACGGTGTCGCGGGCGTGGGTGAGGTCGACCGCGCCGGTTCGGAGGCTCTCGAGCACGTCCGCTGGCGGCGGCGCGTTGCAAGCCCGGCAGAAGCGGATGATCAGCCGCTCGAGGTACGCCGTGTGCGGCCCCCAATAGCGAGGATTCCGGACGAGCGTCAGCTGCCTGCCGCGCTCCCAGTCCTGGACGAGAAACGGGCCATTCCCGATGGACCGGCCGGTCTTGGGATTCTGGATCCGGTCTTCCCACACCCGTGCCAGGTCCTCTCCGGCGAGCGCATGCCGCGGAAGCACGGTCGGGAACAGGCCGCGCCAGGCCGCCGTGCGTTCGCGAAGAACGACCCTGAACGTCTTCGGGTTCACGACGCGGATCGACCTCACCAGAGTGTGGATGTCCGCGGGGTCGCCGAACGCCTCGCGCAGAAGGGCACGGTGCGTGAATTCGAAGTCCCGGGAAGTCACCGGGACACCGTCACTCCACCGAGCCTCAGGGCGGATCCTGTAGGTCAGCGTGAACGGCGGTGTCCGCGTGAACGTGACCTCCGACACGAGAGCCGGTCGCATCGTGAAGTCGGGCGCCACCGCAAACGCCGACATGAGGACCTTCTCCCAGAACGATTGCGGCAAGCCGACTCCGCACCTGGTGGACGGCCTCATGCAGCCGGGCTCAGCGACCGGCCCGAAGACGACAGTGCCGCCGCGCTTCGGCGACTGTTCGGGCACGCCCGCAGCTGGTGCCGCGGCGATCACGCCAGCGGCGAGCAGGACCACAATGGGGGACAACAGCTTCATCACGAAGAGCCTCTTTCCTGACCTCTCCCTAGGACCGCCCGCCTCTACGTGATCTTCCGCACAGGACTCTACGGCTCGCCGCCCTCGTCCTCAAGTTCTTCCTCGGCCGGGGCGCGAACGGTGACCCAGACGAAGCCTTCGCCGGCGGCCACTTTCTGCGGCTCGTTGCCGATCTCGATCGTCGCCTCCACGTCTCCCGACTCGGGATCGATCCGCATGACGGTCCGGTCGAGCTGGTTCACGACCCAGACGGCGCCTTCGCCGACGGCCACGTCCACCGGACCGTCGCCGACCGGGAAGTGGCTGAGCGTCTCTGTCTGGCCCGGCCCGGGGATGACGATCCGGGTCACGGTGTCCTCTGCGAAGTTCGCGACCCAGAGCTCGTCGTTCGTTCCGACCGCGACGGCCGCACGGCTCCTGCCCCACCGTCACGGAACGCTGTTGCTGGCTCGTCAGGGGATCGATCTCGACCACCTGGTTCCTGGCCCGGTTCACGATCCAGAGGGAGTCGAGACCGTACGCCAGGTCCGAGAGCTCCGGCAGAGTGCTCGACGCGGTGAGCAGGCCCGTCTCGAGCCCGATGTTGGCCGCAGTGCCGTTGGGGCTCACGCGCCCGACCTGGCCGCCCTCGCAGATGAACCAGGCGAAGCCCGCCGCCGAACGCGAGGCTGGCCCGCGGCGGCCCGCACGTGATGCCCTCCCCGATCGCGGGGATCGGGCTCGCCGCCTCGTCCTGCTCGGGATTGATGCGCACGAGCTCGGCGAGCGCGCCCAGTGCGACCCAGACGGAGCCTGCCCCGATCGCGATGTCGCTCGGATACTCCTCGACCGAGACGTCCCGCCGCTCGCGCCGCCGTGTCCGCGGGATCGATGTGCGAGACGTTCTCGTCGTCGACGTTCGTGACCCAGACGCCCCCTAACCCGGTGGCGATCGCCTGCGGCTGTCGGCCGACCGGCACCTCGGCGATGAGCTTGTTCGACGCGGGATCGATCACGCCGACGGAGTCGGCCGAGACGCCGGAGAGCCCGCCACCCGAGTCGCGCGTGACGAGAAACGCGGCGAGAGCGGCGAGCACGAGCAGCGCGACAGCAGCCGCGATGGCGATGTTGCGGCGCGAGCGCGCGGCGGCGGGCGGCGCGCTGTCGCCGAGCCGGAGCGCGGAACGCGTCGCCGCCACCAACTCCCCCGCGGAGCGGTAACGCCGTCCCGGCTCCTTGGCGAGCGCGCGTGCCAGAACCGTGTCGAGCTCCCGCGGAAGCTCGGGGCGAGCCTTGGAGGGCGGAGTCGGCTCCTCGTGCACGTGCGCCCAGAGGAGGGCGACGTCGGTCGCGCGCGGGAAGGGCGCCTGGCCCGGTCAGGCACTCGTAGAGGACGCAGCCGAGCGAGTACACGTCCGAGCGCTCGTCGAGAGGGTCGCCCGTGATCTGCTCGGGGGCGACGTACTCGAGCGTGCCGACGATGTTCCCGGCAACCGAGACGCCCGAGAGCGAGCCCGTGCGCTTGGTCAGGCCGAAGTCGGCGAGGTAGCAGTGCTCCTTGCCTGCGGCCTCCGCGATGAGGACGTTCGAGGGCTTGACGTCGCGATGGACGAGGCCCTTCTCGTGCGCGGCGTCGAGCGCTTCCGCGACCTGGGAGAGGATGTCGAGCGCGCGCCTGGGCTCGAGCGCCCCTTCCTCGGCCACGAGGCGGGTGAGGTCCGTGCCCTCGACGTAGCGCATGGCGAGATAAAGGAGCCCGTCCTCATCGCCCGCCTGGTAGATCGGGATCACGTGCGGGTGGTCGAGGGAGGCGGCGATCCGCGACTCGCGCAGGAAGCGCTCGCGGAAGCGCTCGTCCTGGGCGAGCTCGGGCGCGATCACCTTGAGGGCGACCTTGCGCCCGAGTCCCGCTTCCTCGGCACGGTAGACCGCACCCATGCCTCCGCGGCCGATGAGCGCCTCGACCCTGTAGCCGGCAACCGTCGTCCCCGCCGCCAGCGAGCTCCCCACGTAACTCACGATCATAAGTTTCCGCCCGGGACGTGACAGTTGCAACGTCACGCGAGTTCGGCTCAGCTCACCGACGGCATCTTCCGCTCGAGCTCGCCGAGCCCGGTGACGGTCACCCGCCCCCGCTGGAGCGCGACCGTCCCGCTTCGCGCCTCCGCGCGGAGGACGCGGTTCACGGTCGCACGCGACGTGCCCGCCATCGCCGCGAGATCCTCCTGCGTGAGCGGGACGACCCCGGAGTCGTACACGCCGGCGAGCTCGACGAGCCGCCGGCGCACGCGCGTGTCCGCGTCGACGTAGTGCGCCTCGACGATGCGGTCGCTCGCGCGCCGCAGCTGCTCGGCGAGAAGCCGGAGGAGCACGTCCTTCACGCCCGGATGGCTCCGCTGGAGCAGCGCGAAGTCGTCACGGAAGACCGAGCGCGTCTCGCCGTCCTCGAGCGCCGACACCGTCGCCGTTCGCTGCGCGCCGAGGAGGAGTAGCGCCAGCTCGCCGAAGGCCTGCCCCGGCCCGAGCACCTCGAGCAGCACGCTGTCTCCCTGCGCCGTCGTCACGCGCGCCGCGAAGCGACCGCGCGCGATCAGGTGAAGCGAGTCCGCGGGATCGTCGCGATGGAAGACGACCTCGCCCTTCTCGAACGTCCTCCGGCGCGCGATCGTCAGCAGCTGACGGACGTCGTCTGGGTCGAGATCGGCGAGAAGCGGCCATTCCACGGCTCCAGTCTGTGTCACGAACGTGACACTCGCAACGTCGCGCGCGCGAACGACACGAGGCGCGTGGGCTCCTACTCTCGACCTATGACGGATCGGACGAGAAAGGAGCACCTCATGAAGCGCATGGCACTCATCGCCGGAATCGCCGCAGCTCTCGCCGTACCCGCGGCAGCGTCGGCCGGCAACAGCCTCCAGGTCAAGCCGCAGGTGTCGGCACAGGTGTCGGCACAGGTGTCGACACAGATCGGAGCCCAGGTCGTCACGCAGATCGCGACCGTTCAGGTGCACAGGGCGCAGGTCGTCGAGACGCAGCGGCTCAAGACGAAGCGCTTCACGCTCCGCCGCATCGCGCGGCGCTGATCCGTCACTTTCCGTCCGAGGAAGTAGGGGCCGGGCATGCCCGGCCCTCTTTCTTGCGCAAGACCGGAATCCGCTCGCGCGAATTCCGGTCGCGCGAAAATCCCTAAAGCGGCCGCTTCGCGGCCGATCGCTGCTCAGTAGAGCTCGAGACCGACGATGTCGTCCGGGCGAACCGGCACGCGCGTCAGCTCGCGGCCGGTGGCGTCGCGCAGCGCGGCCACGATCGCCGCTGTCGAGACGACCGTCGGCGGCTCTCCTACGCCCTTGACCCCGTACGGCGCGTCCGGCTCGGGCTCCTCGACGAGCTCGGAGACGACCGGCGGCATGTCGAGGAAGGTCGGGATCAGGTAGTCGGTGAAGTTCGGATTGAGGATCACGCCGTCGCGCACCTGGATCTCCTCCATGAGCGCGAGCCCGAGGCCCTGCGCGGTGCCGCCCTCGATCTGACCCTCGACCGCCTGGACGTTCATCGCGTGGCCGACGTCCTGAGCGGTCCCGATCCAGACCACACGCGTGAGGCCGAGATCGACGTCGACCTCGACGACGACCCGCATCGCGGCGACCGCGAATGCGACGTGGGAACGCTCGCCGAGCGTCTGACCCGTCTCCGGGTCGAGTGGGAAGGTGCGCGGATGCCGGTAGACGCGCTCGACGTCGACGTCGCCTCCGCCGGTGCGCTCGCGCTCCTCGACCGCCGCGCGGCACGCAAGCTGCACAGCGCCCGCGGCCATCCACGTCATGCGTGACGCCGAAGACGAGCCCGCGGACCCGACGTCCGCGGTCGAGCCGTGGCCGAGGACGACGTCATCGGTGCCGAGCTCGAGCCGCGCTACCTGGAGGATCACGTCGTGGACGCCCTGGCCGACCTCGGCCGCGGCGCAATACACCGTCGCACTGTCCTCGCGGAGTAGGACACGCGCCGTGCAGTAGTCGTCGAAGCCCTCCGAGTAGCAGATGTTCTTGAAGCCGACGGCGAAGCCCGAGCCGCGGCGCACGCCCTCACCGCGGGTCGTGTTCCCCGCCCCGCCGGGAAGCCTGATCACCTCACGCGGGAGCTCCTCCGGCTCGGGCGGTGACATCGCAGCCGCGCGGCGGATGACCTCCCGCGTCGGCAGCGAGCCCGTCAGAACCTGCCCGGTCGCGAGCGTGCCGCCCGGCTCGAGCGCGTTCAGGAGCCGGAGCTCGACCGGGATCGATCCCGAGCTCGGCCGCGAGCTTGTCCATCTGCGCCTCGGCCGCGAAGCACGTCTGCACGGCGCCGAATCCGCGCATCGCGCCGCACGGAGGGTTGTTGGTGTACACGACCGTGCCCTCGATCAATGCGTTCTCGACCGCGTACGGGCCGACCGCGAAGGAGCACGCGTTCGAGATCACCGCCTCCGAGCTCGAGGCGTACGCGCCCCCGTCGAGCAGGATCCGCATCCGCACCGACACGAGCTGCCCGGCCGCGGTCGCGCGGTGCTCGGCCCAGATGCGCGCGGGATGCCGGTGGATGTGCCCGACGAACGACTCCTGCCGGCCGTAGACCATCTTCACCGGCCGGCCGGTTCGGAGCGCGAGGAGCGCGGCGTGCACCTGCATCGAGAGGTCCTCGCGGCCGCCGAACGCGCCGCCGACTCCGGCGAGGTGGATGCGAACCATCTCCGCCGGAAGCCCGAGGCACGGCGCGACCTGCTCGCGGTCGACGTGCGTCCACTGCGTCGCGACGTGGATGTCGACGCCGCCCTCGCCGTCGGGGATCGCGATGCCCGACTCCGGTCCGAGAAACGCCTGATCCTGCTGGCCGATCTCGTAGAAGCCGGAGACCGACACGTCCGCCTCGGCATCCGGGTCGCCGCGCCGGACGACCATCGTGCGGACGACGTTCGGTCGCGTGTCCTCGCGGAAGCTCTCGCGCCTCGTCGTTCCCGGCGGATGCAGCGGCTCCGACTCGGTCGCGCGCTCGGGGTCGACGATCGGATCGAGCGGCTCGTACTCGACCCGGACGGCGGCGGCCGCGCGGCGCGCCTGCTCCGGCTCCTCGGCGGCGACGATCGCAACCGCCTCGCCGAAGTAGCGGACGCGGTCGTGCGCGAGCACCGGCTGGTCGGCGAAGTCGAGCCCGTACAGCTTCTCGCCCGGGACGTCGTCGTACGTGAGCACCGCATGGACTCCCGGCATCGACGCCGCCTCGGAGGTGTCGATCTCGAGGATGCGGGCGTGCGCGTGCGGGCTGCGCACCGTCTGCCCCCAGAGCATGTCCGCGGCGTGCAGGTCGCTCGCGTACGCGAACTCGCCCGCGACCTTGGGCGTCGCGTCCTGGCGGCGCTTCGCCGGAGTCGCAAGCCCGACGCGGAGAGGCCGCGTTCGCGTGGTGGCGCTGCTGCTCACCGCGCCGCCGCGAGATGAACCGCGTCCAGGATCTTCTGGTACCCGGTGCAGCGGCAGAGGTTCCCGGAGAGCGCCTCGCGGATCTCGTCGTCGGTGGGGTCGGGCGAGCGCCGGAGAAGGTCCGCGGCCGCGACCACGAATCCCGGCGTGCAGAAGCCGCACTGGACGGCGCCCGCGTCGACGAAGGCCTCCTGCACCACGTGCAGCTCGCCCGGCTCCGACCCGGCGAGGCCCTCGACCGTGACGACCTCGTGTCCCGCCGCCTGCACCGCGAGCACGAGGCACGAGCAGACCAGGCTCCCGTCGAGGAGCACCGAGCACGAGCCGCACTCGCCCTGCTCGCAGGCGTTCTTCGAGCCGGGAAGCCCGAGCCGGTCGCGGAGCGTCGTCAGCAGGCTCTCGCCGGGCCAGACATCGGCCTCGTGCCGCTCGCCGTTGACCGTCAGCGCGACCCTCATGCCAGCCCGCCGGTGGGGTCAGGCTTTAGCCTGACCCCGGTCTGAGGTGTGCGCCGCGCAAACCCAAAGACGGGGTCAGGCTGAAGCCTGACCCCGGACCGACTCTGTGGCGGCCGTGAGCCGCCGTTCAGCGAATGTCGACAGAAACCGGTGGGGTCAGGCTTTAGCCTGACCCCGGTCTGAGGTGTGCGCCGCGCAAACCCAAAGACGGGGTCAGGCTGAAGCCTGACCCCGGACCGGCCGGTCATGCCAGGCACCTCTCGAGCGCGCGGCGCGTGAGAACGCCGAGCGCGTGGCGGCGGTAGGCCGCGGTACCGCGCACGTCGTCGATCGGGCTCGCTGCCTCGACCACCTGCTCGGCGAAGGTCTCCGCCTCGTCGATCGGCGCGACGACGATCCCCGGCACCGGGCCCGCCGAGCCGAACGAGGCCCGCAGCTCTCCCTGCTCGCGGTCGGCCACGAGAGCCAGCGAGCAGACGGCGATCACCATGGCGTTCCGCGGGCCGACCTTCATGAACGTCTGCGGCTGGCCGCTCGGATACACGACCGCGGCGACGATCAGCTCGTTCCGCCCGAGCGTGTTCCGCTTCGGCCCGACGAGGAACGTGGCCAGCGAAGTACGCCGCGTGCCGTCGACGCTCGCGAGCTCGAGCTCGGCGCCCTCGACCAGCAGCGGCGGCAACGCGTCGCCCGCGGGAGAGGAGGTGCCGAGATTCCCACCGATCGTCCCGCGATTGCGGATCTGCGGGGAGCCGACCGTGCGCGACGCCTCCGCGAGAGCGGGAAGCTCGCCTGCGAGCGGCTCCTCCATGAGCTCGGCGTACGTCAGGCCCGCGCCGAGCCGCAGCGCCCCGTCCTCCCGCTCGAAGCCGCGCAGCTCCGCGACCTCGTTCAGGTTGAGGATCGTCTCGGGCCGCATCGCGTCGAAGTTGAGCGCGACCATGACGTCGGTCCCGCCCTGGATCGGCACCGCGTCCGGGTGCTCGGCCTTGAGCCGTAGAGCCTCGTCGAGCGTCCGCGGGGTCAGGACCTCCATCGCGGACAAGAGTATTTACGCTCCACCGCATGGACGAGCTTCGCCGCCGGCTGGCCGTCGCACGCGGCGACGAGCCCGCCGATCTCGTCGTCCGCGGCGGACGCGTCTTCTCGGTCTTCACGCGCGAGTGGCTCGAGGTCGACGTCGCGGTCGCGGACGGAGTCGTCGCGGGGCTCGGGAGCTACGAGGGCCGCGAGACCTTCGACGCCACCGGCCGGTTCGTCGTCCCCGGCTTCATCGACGCGCACATGCACCTCGAGTCGGTGAAGCTCATGGTCGACGAGTTCGCGCGGCTCGTCCTCCCGCTCGGAACGACCGCGGTCGTCGCAGACCCGCACGAGATCGCGAACGTGCTCGGCGTCGACGGCGTGCACTGGCTCGTGGACGCGTGCGACGAGCTTCAGCTCGACGTCTTCTTCATGGCCTCGTCGTGCGTGCCCGCGTCGCCGTTCGAGTCGCCGCGCCGGCCGCTCGGGCCGGGCGACCTCGATTCGCTGATGCGCCGGCGGCGCGTGCTCGGGCTCGCGGAGATGATGAACTTCCCCGGCGTCATCCAGGGCGACGAGTCCGAGCTCGAGAAGCTTCAGCTGGACGGAGCACGCCACGTCGACGGGCACGCCCCCGGCGTCCTCGGGAAGGAGCTGCAGGCCTACGCGGCGTCCGGGATCCGCTCCGACCACGAGGCGCTCACCGTGGAGGAGGGCCGCGAGCGGCTGCGCGCGGGGATGTGGCTGCTCGTGCGCGAGGCGTCGATGGCGCGGAACCTGGTCGATCTCCTTCCGCTCGTCGCCGAGTACGGCCCCGGTCGCATCGCGTTCTGCACGGACGACCGCGATCCCGACGACATCGTCGACGACGGTCACATCAACGGGATGGTGCGGAAGGCCGTCGCGGCGGGAGTCACGCCCGAAGACGCGCTGCTGATGGCGTCGTTCAACCCGGCGCAGTGGCACGGGTTGACACAGCACGGCGCAATCGCGCCCGGCTACCACGCGGATCTCGTCGTCCTGCCCGACCTCGAGAGCTTCAAGCCGGACACGGTCTTCAAGCGCGGGCAGCCGATCGCCGATCCGCCGCCGGCCGTCGTACCCGACTGGGTTCGCCAGACCGTTCGCATCAAGCCGGTCGCACCGTTCGACCTCGCCGTCGAGTCGAGCGGCGGCAGCGTGCGCGCGATCGGGCTCATCGAGGATCAGGTCGTGACCGAGTCGCTCGTCCGCGAGCCGGAGATGGAAGGCAGCTTCGCGGTCGCCGACCCCGAGCGCGACCTCGCGAAGATCGCCGTCGTCGAGCGGCACCACGCCACTGGTCGCATCGGCGTCGGCTTTCTCGCCGGCTCGGGCCTCCAACGCGGCGCCCTGGCATCGTCCGTCGCGCACGACGCGCACAACCTGGTGGTGGTCGGCATGACCGACATGGACATGGCCTTCGCCATCGAGCGCCTCGCGGAGATCGGCGGGGGGATCGTCGCCGTCGACGACCTGCGCGTCGTCGCCGAGTGCCCGCTCCCGATAGCGGGGCTCCTATCCGACGCGCGCCTCGACGACGTCATCGCGCAGAGCCGCGCCTGCAACGACGCCGCGCACGAGCTGGGCTGGTCCGGCGCGACGCCCTTCCTGACCATGTCGTTCCTGGCCCTGTCCGTGATCCCGCACCTGAAGATCACCGATCGCGGCCTGGTCGACGTCGACCGCTACGAGATCGTTCCGTTGGAAGCGTGAAGACCCTCTACGCCGGCGGCTGGATCGTCACCTGCGACGACGCGGGGACGGAGCACGAAAACGGCTGGCTGCTGGTCGAGGACGGATTCGTCGCGGCTGTGGGAGACGGCGAGGAGCCGGAAGCGGGCACGCGCGAGGAGCTCGGCGGCGCTGTGGTCACGCCGGGCCTCGTGAACACGCACCACCATCTGTTCCAGACGCTTACGCGCGCGCGGGCGCAGCAGGCAGATCTCTTTCGCTGGCTCCAAGAGCTGTACCCCGTGTGGGCGGGAGTCGACGCGGAGGCCGAATACGCCGCCGCGCGAACCGGGCTCGCGGAGCTCGCGCTCTCCGGGTGCACGACCGTGTTCGACCACCACTACGTCTTCCCGCGCGGCCGCGAGGGCCTGATCGAGGCGGAGGTGCAGGCGGCCCGCGAGCTCGGCGTGCGGATCGTGGCGTCGCGCGGCTCGATGGACCTCGGCGTCTCGGACGGCGGGCTCCCGCCCGACGAGCTGGTCGAGGACATCGACTCGGTCCTCGCGGAGACCGAGCGGCTCGTCGGGGAGCTGCACGAGCCGGGGCCGGGCGCCCGCGTGCAGATCGCCGTCGCGCCGTGCTCGCCGTTCTCCGTCACGAAGCGGCTGATGTCGGAGTCGGCCGCGCTCGCCCGCCGCCTCGGGCTCTCGCTGCACACGCACCTCGCGGAGACGGTCGAGGAGCACGCCTACTGCCTGGAGCTGTTCGGCTCGACGCCGGTCGAGTACCTGACCGACCTGGGCTGGCTCGGCGAGGACGTGTGGTGCGCGCACTGCGTCCACATGGCGCCCGAGGACATCTCCGACTTCGCCGGCACGAAGACCGGGGTCGCGCACTGCCCCACCTCGAACCTGCGGCTCGGTGCGGGAGTCGCGCCGGTTCGCGAGATGCTCGACGAGGGGGTCCACGTCGGCCTCGGCGTCGACGGCTCGGCGTCGAACGAGCGCAGCGATCTCCTCTTCGAGGTGAAGCAGGCGCTGCTCGTCGCGCGTGGTCGCGGCGGGCCGGCGGCGATGACCGCGCGCGAAGCGCTGCGGCTCGGCACGCGGGGCGGCGCGCGCGTGCTCGGGCGCGACGACATCGGCTCGCTCGAGCCCGGTCGCTGTGCGGACTTCGCGGTGTGGCCGGCCGACGCGCTGGAGCTCGGCGGCGCCGAGGATCAGGTCGCCGGCCTCGTCCTCTCCGCGCCGCATCGCGTCGACCGTCTCGTCGTCGGCGGCGAGGACGTCGTTCGCGGAGGAGCGCTTGTCCGGGCCGACGAGAGCGAGATCGCGCGCGCGCATCGCGCGCAGGCGCGAAGATTCGCGGCGCGATGAGCGTCTCCGTCTCGACCCACGTCCTCGACACGGCAGCGGGGAAGCCCGCGAGCGGCGTGCGCGTCGAGCTCTGCCGCGGGCGAGACGTGATCGCCGCGGGCGAGACGAACGACGACGGGCGGATCGCCGCGCTCGCCGGCGGCCTCGACCCGGGCACGTACGAGATCGTCTTCTGGCCGCCGTCCCCGTTCTTCACACGGGTCGAGCTCGAGGTCGAGCTCGCCGACGGCCACCACCACATCCCGCTCCTGATCTCGCCCTACGGATGCGCGAGCTACCGCGGCAGCTGAGCTTCGAGGAGCTCGTCGGAGCTCTTCGAGGGCCGCACGGCGCTCGTCGAGCGCCTCGCGGCGACCGAGGACCCGCTCGAGCGAGCGCGGACGAGGTGATCGCGGCGCTGAGCGAGGAGGAGAAGATCGAGGCGCTGAACGCGCATCCCGCCATCGGCGCGCGCCGCCTCTCGCCGCGCTCGTCGGCCGAGCAGGGCAAGGACCACGACCCGGCGATCCTCTCCGAGCTCGCGTACCAGAACCGGGTCTACGAGGAGAAGTTCGGCTTCCGCTTCGTCGTCTTCGTGGCGGGGCGGCCGAAGCGCGAGATCCTCCAGGTGCTCTCCGACCGGATCGGGAACACGCGCGAGGAGGAGCTCGACATCGGGCTGCGCGAGCTGGTCGCCATCGCGAGGGATCGTTGGACCCGTACCTGAGGGACGTCCTCGACGTCTGTCTCCGCATGCTCCACGTCGTCTCGGCGATCGCCTGGATCGGCGCGTCGTTCTACTTCGTCCGTCTCGACCTCGGTCTGCGCCCGCCGAAGTCGGAGCGCGACGCCGAGGCAGGCGTCGCCGGCGAGTTCTGGGGCGTGCACGGCGGCGGCCTCTACCACTCGCAGAAGTACCGCCTCGCGCCGGCCGAGATGCCGAGCCCGCTGCACTGGTTCAAGTGGGAGGCGTACACGACCTGGCTGTCCGGGTTCGCGCTGCTCGTCGTCCTCTACTACTTCGACGCCGACACGCGGCTCGTGGATGCGGGCGTCGCCGGGCTCGAGGAGTGGGAGGCGATCGCGATCTCGATCGGAGGCCTGGCGCTCGCGTGGGTCGTGTACGACGTGCTCTGCCGGACGCTCGGCGCCCGGAGTCAAATCGCGCTGGCAACAGTCAGCGTAGTGCTGTTCGCCCTCGCCGCCTGGGCCGCGAGCGAGCTCTTCGCCGCGCGCGCCGCGTACATCCAGATCGGCGCGATGGTCGGGACGATCATGGTCGGGAACGTCCTTCTCTCGATCATCCCCGCGCACCGCAAGCTGGTCGCGGCGATGGAGGAGAAGCGCGAGCCGGATCCGGCGCCGCTGCTGGCCGCGAAGGAGCGCTCGGTCCACAACAACTACCTCACGCTGCCCGTGCTCTTCACGATGCTCGTCGGGCACTTCGCGTTCGTCTACGGGCACGAGAACGCGTGGGTCGCGCTCGTCCTCATCGCGGTGCTGCTCGCGGGAGTGCGGCACTTCTTCAACCTCTGGCACACCGGGCGTCGGGTGTGGTGGATTCCGGCGGCCGCTGCGGTCGCCGCGGTCGGGCTCGCCTTCTGGCTCGAGCCGGAGGAAGCGCCTGCGGTCGACGGCGAGAGCGTGACGTTCGCGCAGATCGCGCCGATCGTCGAGCAGCGGTGCGCGAGCTGCCATTCCGGCGCGTCCCCGCCGCTCGGCGTGCGCCTCGAGACCCAGGCCGAGATCGAGGCGCGAGCAGAGGACATCGAGCGCCAGGCCGTGCTGACGGAGGCAATGCCGCCCGGGAATGCAACGGGGATGACCGAGGCCGAACGCGAGCTCCTCGGCGCATGGATCGCATCGAGGTAGTACCGGGGCTCGACGCGGGGCTCGTCGAGCGCGTGGTCGCACGGATCCGCGAGCTCGAGCCCTCGGCGATCGCCGTGCTGGTCTCCGGGAGCTACGCGAAAGGGACGGCCGACGAGAACAGCGATCTCGATCTGCAGGTCGCGACCGAGGACGAGCCGGACATTCGGTACCGCATGTGGTTCGAGGAGCAGCCGGGCTCGAAGCCGCTCCATGTCTCGCTCGGTGTCAAGACGGTCGGCGAGTGGCTTTCGAAGCGAGCCGAGCCGCAGTCATGGGCGCTCGGCTTCCCGGTCGAGCACGTCGTGAGCTACGTGTGGGCGACGCCGGAAGCACGCGCGCGGCTCGGCGATCCGCCATCGAACACGCACCCGCCGGAGGAGCCGCAGCTCGAGGATTTCGTCGAGTACGTCGCCAAGGTGCGGCGCGCCGCGACGCGGGGCGACACGGTGGAGATCCGGATGCGTGCGCGTCAGGGTGCCGAGCTCGCGCCCGGGCTCCTGCGCACGCTGAACCGTGAGGTCTTCGTGCGCGACCGCCCGGAGGCGCTCGCTGCCGCGCTGTCGCTCGAGGTCGCGCCCGAGCACTTTCACGCCGACCTGCCGGTGTGCCTAGGCGTGGTGCACGCGAGCGACGACGACGTGCTCGCCGCGTGTCTCCGGCTCGCCGGCGAGCTCCTCGCCTTCCTCCGCGAGCGCGCGCCGGACGCGGATCCGCAGCCGGACATCGCGCCGCTACCTCGCCGACGGCACGCTCGAGCGGCATCTCGGCTTCCTCTAGGGTCTCGCCCGTGCTCGAGATCTCCGCCGGCGGATTCGACTTCAGCGCTCGCTTCGAGGAGGAGGCAGCACCTGAGACCGTGGCCGCGTTCCGGCGCATGCTCCCGCTCGAGTCGAAGATCATCCACGTCCGCTGGTCGGGCGAGGGCGGCTGGATCCCGATGGGCGACCTCGACGTCGGCATCGGCCCGGAGAACGCGACCCGCTACCCGAGCCCCGGCGAGCTGATCTTCTACCCGGGCGGCGTGAGCGAGACGGAGCTCCTGCTCGCCTACGGCTACGTCGCGTTCGCGAGCAAGGCGGGCGCGCTGGCGGGGAACCACTTCGCGACGATCGTCGAGGGGAACGAGAACCTGCGCGAGCTCGGGCGCCGCATGCTCTGGGAAGGCGCGCAGGAGATCGTCTTCAAGCAGTCGTAGGGGCGACGCGGGCGAGGGCTGCCGTCAGCACTTCGACCGCAAGCGACACGTCTTCGTCCGAGGAGAGCTCGTCGGGCGAGTGGCTGACGCCGCCGTTGAGGCTGCGGACGAAGAGCATCGCGCTCGGGACGCCGTGCGCGGCGAGGATCCCGGCGTCGTGACCCGCGCCGGACGGGAGCTCGGGTGCGTCGAGGCCGCGCGCTTCGATCTCCGCACGAAGGACGGCGCGGAGATCCGCTGACATCGGCGCCGGCTCCGTGCGCTGAGCGGGCTCGAAGCCGATCGCAGAGACCAGCTGCGCCAGCCGCTCGCCGTCGGGTGCGCGTGCATCGACGGAGAAGCGCACGCGCGACGGGATGACGTTGCTCGCACCGGGCTCGACGCTCAGCTCGCCGACCGTGGCGACGGCGCCTGCGATCGCGCCCGCGGCGTCGCGGATGCGGAGGATCTCGGCCGCGGCGGAGACGAGCGCGTCGTCGCGCACGCCCATCGGGGTCGTCCCGGCATGGCCGGCCCTGCCCTCGACGACGACCTCGCCCCGCGCATAACCGACGATGCTCGTGACAACGCCGAGCGGCACTCCGGCGGCCGCGAGGACCGGGCCCTGCTCGACGTGCAGCTCGAGGAACGCGCTCGGCCTCGCGTCGGCCGAATCGCAGAGGGCCCGGCTCCCAACGCAGCCCACCTCCTCGCCTCGGAACGCGACCACCGAGCCGGCGCCCGACCCGACGACAGCCTCGATCGCCGCCACCACGCCGAGCGCGCCGTCGAAGCGACCGCCGCGAGGGACCGAGTCGAGATGCGACCCGACCCAAACGTCGTCCCGCCGGCCCGCGCGCCCGATGAGATTCCCGGCCGCGTCGACCTCCACGGCGAGACCGTCCTCGCGCATCCAGCCCGCCGCCAGCTCGTGTGCCTCGTCCTCGCCCGGCCCGGGATGCGGCCGGTTCGCGCCGGGCCCGCCGCCGATCGCGTACAGCGCGTCGAGGCGCTCGAAGACCCTCGCCGTCATCGCGTCGCAGTATGTCGGTGCTCGCTGAGCGGGCCGAGCAGCCACCAGCCGACGAGCGGGATCGCCGCCGCGACCACGAACGCGAACGGCCAAGACGCCGAGGACACCGTCGCCGCGAAGAGCAAGGGCGCCACTACGCCGGCCGCCGCGAGCACGGTCTGCTGGACGCCGATGGCGGCGCCGGTCCGCACGGCTCCCGCAAGCTCGGCCGCTGCTGTGAAGGACAGCCCGTTCCAGGCCATCGTCAGCCCGCAAGCAAGGATGAGCGTCGGGACGAGGAGCCATGCAGGCCCGCCGGCGAGCGCCGCGGTCAGCAGCATCACGGCCACGATCCCGAGCCCGACCAGGCGCAGGGGAACGACCCGCGCTCCCAGGACGTCCGACCAGCGACCTCCGCCGATGCGAAACGCCGCCGCCAGAACCTGACCGCCGGCGAAGACGAGAGCAGCCGATTGCTCCGAGAACCCGTGCTCGTCAACGAGCAGCAGCACGCCGAACCCGATCACCGCGATCTGCGCGTACAGGTACAGGCCGCTGCCCACGGAGAGCCGCCAAAGCCTGCTGTCGGCGATCGTTCGGCCGATCGAGGCAGGCTCGATCCCGTCCTCCGCCTCCCGGCCACGCAGGACGATGGCGCCGGCGAGCCCGCCCGAGGCGCTCAGGCTGCCGAGGAAGAGGAAAGCGGCCTCCGTGCCACCTGCGTCTGCAATCGCCGGCAGTGTCAGCGCAGCGATGAGCCCGCCGACCGGAATCGCCGTCTGCCGGACCCCCAGCGCGAACCCGCGCTCGTCCGCGGCGAACCAGTGCATGACCGCGCGCCCGCTCGCCGAGTTGACGGCGCCGCCCGCGGCGCCCACCAGGCCCAGCCACAGCACCAGCTCCGCGTAGCTCGATGCAAACGCTGCGCCAACGAGGCAGAGCGCGGAAGCGAACATGCCGACGGAGAGCACCAGACGTTCTCCGAAGCGGTCAGCGGCGAGCCCCCACGGGAACAGGGTCAGCGTCGTCCCTACCCACGACGCAGCGAGCAACACGCCGATCTGGCCCAGCGAAAGATCGAACTCCTCGCGCAGCTGCGGGACGATGACCGGGAGGCCGATGCCGAACGCGGCACTGCTCGCCGCCGCCGCCGTCCCGGCGCCGAGGACCGCCCACCGGTACCGACGTTTGTCGGCCGTCAGAGACCGAACGGGTTGATCGGCCGCGTACCCGTCGAGACGACAACGCTCTTCGTCTCGAGATACAGGTCGAGCGTCTCGAGCGCGAGCTCCCGCCCGAAGCCCGACTGCTTGTAGCCGCCGAACGGGATCCCTGGGAAGGCCGTGTACGGCATGTTGATCCCGACCGTGCCCGACTTGATCCGCGACGCGATGCGATGCCCACGCGCGGGATCGCCCGTCCACACGGTCGCCATCAGCCCGTACTTGACGTCGTTCGCGAGCCGGATCGCGTCCTTCTCGTCCTCGAACGGCGTCACCGTCACGACGGGGCCGAAGACCTCTTCCTGCGCGATCTCGAGATCGTTCGTCGCGGCGACGACCGTCGGCGGGTAGAAGGCACCCGGTCCGTCGGGGATCGCGCCGCCCGCGACGACCTCGGCCCCTTCGCCGGTCCCGCGCTCGACGAACCCGTGCACACGATCTCGGTGCCCGCTGGAGATGAGCGAGCCCATCTGCGTCTCGGGGTCGAGCGGGTCGCCGACCTTGATCTGTCCCGCAAAGTCGCTCATCTGCGAGACCACGTCGTCGTAGATCGAGCTCTCGACGAGGAGACGCGAGCGCGCCTCGCAGCTCTGACCCGCGGCGTAGTAGATCGCCCAGGCCGAGCTCGGCACTGCGCTCGCGAGGTCTGCGTCCGCGAAGACGAGGTTCGGGCTCTTGCCGCCGAGCTCGAGGGTCACGCGCTTCACCGGCTCCGATGCGAGCCGCATGATCTCGCCGCCCGTCTTCGTCGAGCCCGTGAACGCGACCTTGTCCACGCCGGGGTGACGCACGAGGTAGGCGCCCGTCGTCGGACCGTCACCCGGGACGACGTTCAGCGCACCCGGCCGGGAAGCCGACCTCGACCGCGAGCTCGGCGAGCCGGAGCGCCGTGAGCGGCGTCTGCGGATCGGGCTTGAGCACGACCGAGCAGCCGGCGGCGAGCGCGGGCGCGAGCTTCCAGGTCGACATCATCAGCGGGTAGTTCCAGGGGACGATCTGGCCGACTACGCCGACCGGCTCCTTCAGCGAGTAGAAGAGGAGCGAGCCGCCGATCGGGTTCGCGCGGCCTCCGATCGTCGCGATCGCCGAGGCGTAGTAGCGGAAGTTCTCGACCGCCTGGTGGAGCTCGGCCTTGACCGACGAGATCGCCTTGCCGACGTTCCGCGACTCGAGCTCGGCCAGCTCGGCCCGGTTGGCGACGATCGCGTCGCCGAGGGCATGGAGCAGGCGAGCGCGCTCGGTGCCGGGCGTCTTCCCCCAGTCGCCGTCGAGCGCGCCGCGCGCGGCCTCGACCGCACGATCGACGTCGGCCTCGCCGCCCATCGCAGCCCGCGCGAGCGGCCCGCCGGTCGCGGGCTCGGTCAGCTCGCGGATCTCGCCGGATGCCGGCTCGGCCGGCTCGCCGCCGATGAAGAGGAGGAACTCCCGGTCGGTCGCGACGGCCATCGCCCGAACCATAACCACGGTCTGGGGTCTGACTTCGGTCGGACCCCGCTGTTCGGGGTCAGGCTGAAGCCTGACCCCCCGCGGTCGCGGGATTCGGAACGGGCACGATCAGCGACGGATCGAGCCACGGTCCCCCTGCGTCGGAGGCAAGCTCCGCGAAGGTCACGCTGCCGAGCAGCTTGATCGTCGCGTCGCGCAGCTCCTCCCACACGTCCCGTAGCGAGCAGCCGATCATCATCGGGCACGGCTCAGGATTCGTGCGCGTCGCGCAGCTGATCGGGGCCAGGGGGCCCTGGAAGAGCCGCACGATGCGCTCGAGCGTGATGTCCTCGGGTGCTTTGTTGAGCCGGTAGCCGCCGGAGGGGCCGCGCTCCGAGCGCACGATGCCCGCAGTCCGCATCGTCGGCATGACCTGCTCGAGAACGGACTGGGGCACCGCCGTCCGCCGCGCGAGCGCCTCGAGCTTCAGCGGTCCTCCCCCCTCGATCGCGAGAGCCAGGATCGCCCTCGTCGCGTAGTCCGTCCTCCGCGATACCCACACAGCTGTCCTCCTCGCTCGGTTCCGGTTTGACATCCAAGCCTACTCCTGCTTGTCTTGTCGACCTGAGATTGTTTACAAGCTTTATCGACAAGACATAGATCGACAGCTGAACAAGTCAACCAAGACAGAGAGGAGTCGCATGCGCCGCCCCGTCCTCGTGTTCGCAGCGCTTGCCGCGATCGGCGCCGGCCTCACCGGTGTCGCTCTCGCTACCACGACGTCACCGTCCTCGACCTCGGCCGGGACCGACACCGAGCTCAGCCTCGTCGCCTACTCCACCCCGCGCGAGGCGTACGCGAAGCTCATTCCCATGTTCCAGAAGACCGCCGCAGGCAAGGACGTCGACTTCAAGCAGTCGTACGGCTCCTCCGGCGAGCAGACGCGTGCGGTCAAGGCGGGCCTCGAGGCCGACATGGTCGCGCTCTCGCTCGCTCCCGACGTCGACGAGCTCGTCGCCGCGGGGAAGGTCGACGCCAACTGGAAGAAGCAGTCCTTCAAAGGCATGGTCACGAACTCGGTGGTGGTCTTCGTCGTCCGCGACGGGAACCCGAAGAAGATCAAGGGCTGGAACGACCTGCTCCGCTCGGACGTCGACGTCGTCACGCCGAACCCATTCACGTCGGGCGGCGCGCGCTGGAACATCATGGCTGCGTACGGCGCGTGGCGGAAAGCGGGCAAGTCGGACAGGCAGGCGCAGGACAACCTGCTCAAGCTCTGGAGGAACGTCGTCGTCCAGGACACGAGCGCCCGCGCGTCGCTCAGCACCTTCAACAGCGGCAAGGGCGACGTCCTCCTCGCGTACGAGAACGAGGCGCTCTTCGCGCGCACGCAGGGCCTCGACCTCCAGTTCGTCATCCCGAGGGCGACGATCCTCATCGAGAACCCGATCGCGGTCACCAAGAGCGCCGACAGAGCCGCCGCTAACGCGTTCCTCCGCTTCCTGCTGACGCCCGCCGCGCAGCAGGTCTTCGCCGACAACGGCTACCGGCCGGTGGTCAAGAGCGTCGAGGATCGCAACCGCAAGAAGTTCCCGACGCGGCCAAGCCTGTTCACGATCGACCAGCTCGGGCTCGGCGGCTGGACGACGGTACAGAAGCGCTTCTTCGACCCGAAGACGGGGATCATGGCGCGCATCCAGAGGCAGGTCGGCGGCAGCACTGGCTGACATCGCAGTCAGCGGTCCCCGGCGCGTCCGGGCTTCGAGGGACAGGGCTGCAACGGCCCTGTCCCTCGGCTTTGTCACGACCTTTCTCACTGTCATGGTGGCGCTCCCGATCGCCGCGCTGGTCTGGGAGGCGACGAGCGAGGGCAAGCAGTCGTTCTGGGACGCCGTCTCGAGCCCGGAGGCAGTCGCCGCGCTGAAGCTCACGCTGGCCGCATCGGCCGGGGTCGCCGTCCTCAACGCCGTCCTGGGCACGATCACCGCCTGGGTGCTCGTCCGCGACGACTTCCGCGGCAAGTCGGTCGTCAACGCGATCATCGACCTCCCGTTCGCGCTTCCCGACGATCGTCGCCGGCCTCACGCTCCTCGCGCTCTACGGGCCGACCTCGCCGGTCGGCATCGACGTCGCCTTCACGAGAGTCTCGATCGTGCTCGCGCTCATGTTCGTGACGCTTCCGTTCGTCGTCCGCACGGTGCAGCCCGTTCTGCAGGAGCTCGACCCGGAGGTCGAGCAGGCGGCGCACTCGCTTGGCGCCTCGCAGTGGACGACCTTCCGGCGCATCGTCTTCCCGAACATCCTCCCCGGGATCCTCTCCGGCGTCGCGCTCGCGTTCGCGAAGGCGGTCGGCGAGTTCGGCTCGCTCGTGATCATCACCGGGAACGTCCCCTTCGACACCGAGGTCTCGTCGGTGCACATCTACGGGCGGATCGAGAGCGGGGACACGGCAGGAGCCGCGGCGGTCGCGGTCGTGCTGCTCGCGATCTCGTTCGTGGCGCTGCTCGCGATCGGCGTCATCCGGCACTTCGCGACGAGGTACGACCATGCGTAGGCTCGTCCAGCGCCTCGGCCTGCGCTTCGTCGCGTTCTCCTACCTCGCGGTGATCCTCGTCGGCCCGCTCGCGATCGTCTTCTGGCGCACGTTCGAGAACGGCTTCGGGCCCGCCTGGGACGCGCTGACGACGCCGGAGACGATCAACGCGTTCAAGCTCACGCTGATCATCACCGCGATCGCGGTCCCCGTGAACACCGTCTTCGGGATCGTCTGCGCGCTCGCGATCGTTCGCCGCGACTTCCGCGGCAAGGGCCTGCTCAACGCGTTCATCGACCTCCCGCTCGCGCTCTCGCCGGTCGTCGTCGGGCTCGCGCTCTTCCTCCTCTACGCGCAGGACGGCTGGTTCGGGAGCTGGTTCTCCGACCGCGGCATCGACATCCTGTTCGCGCTGCCGTCGATGGTGATCGCGACGATCTTCGTCTCGCTGCCGTTCGTCGCGCGCGAGGTCGTGCCGACGCTGCGCGAGATCGGGGACGAGCAGGAGCAGGCCGCGCGCACGCTCGGCGCGAGCGGCTGGCAGACCTTCTGGCGCATCACGCTGCCGTCGATCCGCTGGGCCGTGATCTACGGCGTGATCCTCACGACCGCGCGCTGCCTCGGCGAGTACGGCGCGGTCGCGGTCGTCTCAGGCCGCCTGCAGGGGCAGACCGAGACGGCGACGCTACGCGTCCAGGAGCGCTACGAGGCCTTCGACCTCGCCGGCGCGTACGCGATCTCGATCGTGCTCGCGCTCATCGCGATCCTCGTTCTCGTCGCCATGACCGTCATCCGACCCCGAGAGGAAGCAGCGTAGAGCCATGTCCATCCTCATTCGCAACGTCTCCAAGCGGTTCGGCGACTTCGTTGCGCTCGACGACGTCTCCCTCGACGTCGAGAGCGGCTCGCTGACCGCGCTCCTCGGCCCGAGCGGCTCGGGGAAGTCGACGCTGCTCCGGATCGTCGCCGGGCTCGAGACCCCGGACGGGGGTGAGATCCTCCTCGCGGGCAAGGACGCGACCGCGCTCGCACCGCAGAAGCGGAACGTCGGCTTCGTCTTCCAGCACTACGCCGCCTTCAAGCACATGACCGTGCGCGACAACATCGCGTTCGGCCTGAAGGTGCGCAAGCGCCCGAAGGCGGAGATCCGCGAGCGGGTCGACGAGCTCCTGAACCTCGTCCAGCTCCAGAACTTCGGCGACCGCTACCCGGCCCAGCTCTCCGGCGGCCAGCGCCAGCGCATGGGACTCGCGCGCGCGCTCGCGCCCGAGCCGCAGGTGCTCCTCCTCGACGAGCCTTTCGGCGCCCTCGACGCCCGCGTCCGCGCCGAGCTCCGCGACTGGCTCCGCCAGCTGCACGACGTCGTCCACGTGACGACGGTGTTCGTGACGCACGACCAGAGCGAGGCGATGGAGATCTCCGACCAGATCGCGGTCATCAACCACGGCAGCCTCGAGCAGGTCGGCGGCCCGCGCGAGCTCTACGACGAGCCGGCGAGCGAGTTCGTCATGACCTTCGTCGGCGACGCGAACCTCGTCGGCGACGTGCTCGTCCGTCCGCATGACCTCGAGCTCATGCACGAGGCGGCCGACGGCGCGATCGAGGCGATGATCGTCCGCGTGACGATCCTCGGCCGGGACGTGAAGGTGGAGCTGCACGACGCGGCGGGCGCCGAGATCGTCGCGCTCATGTCGCGCGACCGCTTCGACGACGCCGGCTTCTGGCGCGGCCAGACGGTCTGGGTGCGGCCGCAGCGAGAGCGCGTCTTCGCCGAGACCTCCGATCGAGTCAGCTGGGGACGGGCAGCGGCCCCGGCTTTATCGACTCGCCCGCTCGAGCCCGAGGCGGCGAAGCGAGCTCTCCAGCCCGGGTACCCGTGGTCGGATGCGCTCGAAGTCCAGCCCCGAGAGCGAGAGAAGCCGCATCGGTGTGCGAGCGACGACCGTGGCCGACCGCTGTCCCGTCAGGAGGAGTGCGATCTCGCCGCACGTGTCGCCGGGCCCGAGGGTTTGCGATACCTCGGGCTCGACCATGAGGACGTCCGCCTCTCCCTGCTCGACGAAGTAGATGGCCGTTCCGTAGTCGTCGAGGCCGATGATCTCGGCACCCGCGTCGACCTCCAGCTCCTTCAACACCGCCGCAAGCTCGTCGAGCTCCGCCTCCGGGAGATCGGCCAGGACCGGAAACGCTGCGAGCCGGCTCGCGTCCACGGTCGCAGATCGTGCCACAGGTACGACACCATCCGGGAGTGACTGATCGGCATCGGCTGATCGCAGATGCGCTCGGGCGCAGCCCGAACACGATTCTCGAGATCGACGACGGGTACGACTTCGAGGTAACGATCGTCGACGACGACTGGGTGTTCCGCTTTCCGCGGCGCGCCGGCGTCGAGGAGGCGCTCGAGGTCGAGATCGCGCTGCTCCCGGCGCTCGCTCCTGCGCTCCCGGTGCAGATCCCCGTGTTCGAGATCGTCTCGCGCGACCCGCTCTTCGTCGGCTACCGCGTGGTCCGCGGTCAGCCGCTCGTGAACGAGGACCCTGACGGCGTCCGTGCATTCCTCGAGGCGCTCCACGCGTTCGACCCGTCCGGGTATCCCGTCCGGCAGCCCGATTGGGTCGAGGCCTACCGCGACCAGTGCGCGGAGTTCGAGCGGCTCGTGTTTCCCGTTCTCGACGGTGACCTGCGGTCACCCGCGAGGCGGCTCTTCGCGGACGTCGAGACCCTCGTCGACTTCGAGCCGGCGCTCGTCCACTCCGATCTCGGCCCCGCGCATCTCCTCGCGCGCGACGGCCGCCTCGTCGGCGTCATCGACTGGGGCGACGTGCGCGTGGGTGACCCTGCCCTCGACTACGCCTGGCTGCTCAACCGCCCCTTCACGGACTGGGACGTCGATCCCGATCTTCGCCGCCGCGCACGCTTCTACCACCGTCTCGGGCCGTGGTTCGAAGCGCATTACGGCCTGTTCACCGACAAACCTGCGCACGTCGAGCGCGGCCTGGCGGGGATCCGCGAGCGGCTCTGAGGAGGTCAGCGCTCGAACAGCGCGGCCGCGCCCTGGCCCACGCCGACGCACATCGTCGCGAGGCCGTAGCGGCCGTCGCGGCGGCGAAGCTCGTGCAGGAGCGAGACGACGAGGCGGGCGCCGCTCATCCCGAGTGGATGCCCCAGCGCGATCGCGCCGCCGTTCACGTTCACGCGCTCCTCGTCGAGGCCGAGCTCCCGCACCACCGCGAGGCTCTGGGAGGCGAACGCCTCGTTCAGCTCGACGAGGTCGAGGTCGGACGCGGACAGCCCTAGCCGATCGAGCAGCTTCCGCACCGCCGGCACCGGCCCGATGCCCATCACTCGCGGATCGACGCCCGCCACCGCCGATCCGACGAACGCCCCGAGCGGCTCTACCCCGAGCTCCCGCGCCTTCTCCTCGCTCGCGAGCACGAGCGCGGCCGCGCCGTCGTTGATCCCGGCGGCGTTCCCGGCCGTCACCGTCCCGCCGTCGCGGAACGCCGGCTTCAGCGCCGCCAGCTTCTCCGAGGACGTCTCCGGCCGCGGATGCTCGTCGACCGCCACCTCACCCACGGCGACGATCTCGTCCTCGAAGCGACCCGCCGCGTGCGCCGCCGCCCAGCGCTCCTGCGAGCGGAGCGCGAAGGCGTCCTGGTCCTCACGCGAGACGCTCCAGCGCTCGGCGACGTTCTCCCCGGTCTCGCCCATGGACTCGAGCGGGAACATCGCCTCGTGCCTCGGGTTCGGGAAGCGCCAGCCGAGGGTCGTGTCCCAGATCGTGCGGTCGCCGCGCGGAAAGGCCGTGTCCGGCTTGGCCATGACCAGCGGCGCGCGAGACATCGACTCGACGCCGCCGGCGACGATCACCTCAGCGTCGCCGGCGATGATCGCGTGCGAGGCAGAGATGACCGCCGACAACCCCGACGCGCACAGGCGATTCAGGGTCACACCCGCGACCGACTCCGGCAACCCGGCGAGCAGCACCGCCATCCGCGCGACGTTCCGGTTGTCCTCGCCCGCCTGGTTCGCGCAGCCGACGTACGCGTCGTCGATCGTCGCCGGGTCGACGCCCGCGCGCTCCACCGCCGCCGCGATCGCCACCGCCGCGAGATCGTCCGGCCGGACGCCCGACAGCGCGCCGCCGTAGCGGCCGATCGGCGTCCGAACGCCGGAGAGCACGACTGCGCGCGGCATGCGTGCGACGTTATCGGACGAAGTCGACCTCGACGGGCGCCGGGAACGCGCCCAGGGCCTCGCCGCGCCGCAGCAGCTCGATGACCGCCTTGCGGCCCTCGTCGCCGTAGTCCTGCGTCATCTCGTTCACGTACATCGCCACGAAGCGGTCGGCCACCGCCGCGTCGATCCCGCGCCCGAACTCGAGCGCGTACTCGAGCGCCTCCGCACGGTGGTCGAGCCCGCACTGGATCGCCTCGCGCAGCACCTGCGACACTTCGCAGAGCACCTCCTGGCCGAGGTCCCGCCGCGCCACGTTCACGCCGAGCGGCAGCGGCAGACCCGTCTCGAGGAGCCACCACTCGCCGAGGTCGAGCACCTTGACGAGCCCGTGGTCCTCGAACGTGAGCTGGCCCTCGTGGATGAGGAGACCGACATCCGCGCGCCCGGACGCCACCTCCTCCGGAATCTCGTCGAAGGCCATCTCGCGATAGCGGAAGTCCCCGAGCACGAGCCGGAGCGCGAGGAACGAGGTCGTCATCGTCCCCGGGACCACGATCTCCAGGCCTTGCAGCGCGCTGCGCGAGATCTCGGTGCGTGCGACGAGGACGGGGCCGTAACCCGAGCCGATGCTCGCGCCGTGCGGGAGCAGCACGTAGTCGACCTGCACGAACGGGTACGCGGCGAGCGACAGCGCCGTGACCTCGAGCCGCGCCGCCCGCGCCCACTGGTTCAGCGTCTGGATGTCGGCGGTGACCTGCTCGAACTCGTGACCGCGCCGGTCGACGAGGTCGGTCGTGAGCGCCCAGAACATGAAGGCGTCATCTGGGTCCGGACTGTGTCCGATGCGGATCCGCACGAAGCGGGGCACCCTAGCGCAGAGCTGACGCTCTGCGTTAGGACAAGCGCACGATCCTCTAACGCGGAATCGGCGAAGCCGAGTCCGCGCTAGCGGTTGAAGAACCAGCGTTCGAGGAGCGGAAGGATCTCCCTGCGTGTGAACGGTTTCGCGTCCGCCGGGCGCCCGTCCGCCTCGAGCACTGCGACGTCGTCCTCGAGCGCGTCATTCGCCCGCTCGAGGGCGTCCGAGAGCTCGTAGCCCTCGAAGATGACGTCCTCGGGGCGGGTTTCGTCCGACTCGCGCAGGTGCGGGTTCACCGCGCGGCCGACCGCCCAGACGCCGCCGGAGCGCCGCTCGATCCAGAGGACGATGCGCTCCTCCGCGCCGACGTCGTCGACACCCGCCAATGCTCGCTCGGCGTACCGGCCTTCACGGGAGGCTCGTTTCATCACCAGGGATACAATCGCGTCTCGTGTCGACCTTCAAGAACCTCTTCTCGTTCCTCTTCCAGCGCTCGAGCGCGGAGGAGCATGTGGCGAGGTACGTCGTTCGCGAGCATCAGCGCGGCCGCACGCTCGACGAGATCCTGCAGGACAAGTACGTCCAGAACCGCCTGAGCCCCGAGCAGCAGAAGCGGCTGCTCGACCGGCCCGAGGTCATCGAGGCCATCGGGAAGGACGAGTCCGAGGCCGCGAAGGCCTCGGTCGCGACGTAGGGGCGACCCATGGGTCGCCCCACGATTTTGCGCGACCGAGATCCGCGCTAGCCGGATATCGGTCTTGCGCACAGACCGGGCGAGGCATGCCTCGCCCTACAGCTCCGTCCCCACTCCCTCGGCCCGCGCGCGCTCGACCGCCGTAGCGCCGATCGCGACGTCCCACGCCGCGAGGCCGTTCGACTTGAAGACGACGATGTCGTCGTCCGACTGGCGCCCGGAGACCTCGCCGCCGACCACCTCGTGCAGCTCGTGCACCTCGAGCCAGTCGAGCACGCCCGCCTCGATCGGCTCGATCAGGTCGCCTGACTCGAGGCGCGCCTGCTCGATCCAGTCGCAGCAGACGAAGCTCGCGCGCGCGAGCACCGCGTTGTCGAGCTCGCGCTTGCTCGCCACGTTCGCTCCTGCTGCGGCGACGAACGCGCCAGGCCGGAGCCATTCCCCGCGCAAGACGGGATCGCGGGAATTCGTGATCGTGACGACGATGTCCTGCGCGCCCGCCTCACTGTGGGTCTCCGCCGGCTCGGCGCCCACACGCTCGCAGAACTCCGCGAGCCTCTCCGGCGTCCGGCAGTAGGCCACGACGCGCTCGACATTCGGGAGAGCCGCTCGAATGCACGCGACCTGTGTCTCGGCCTGGTGCCCGCAGCCGATGACGCCGAGCGTCGTGGCGCCGCTCCGCGCGAGGTACCGAGCCGCGACCGCGCTCGCCGCGCCGGTGCGAAGGCGGCCGAGGTGGTCCGCCTCGATCACCGCAACGAGCTTCGAGGATTCCGCGTCGAACAGGCAGACGGCGAACGTGGCGCCGTCACGCGTCGCCGCGTACAGCTTCCCGCCCGCGAGCCCGAGCTCGAGATCCGACGCCGCCATGTCTGCGAGCGACCCTTCCTCGAGCCGCAGCCGCCGGCGAGGCGCGATCTCCACGGAGCCACGCGCCATGCGCCGGAAGCACTCCTCGATCGCCTCGACCGCCTCCGCCGGCCCGAGCACCTTCGCGACGTCGCTCTCGGTGAGGTACAGGGGCACCGGCCCAGTCTAAGAACGCCGCTAGGAACGCTGCGCCTCCGCAAATAAGCTTCGTCCTGCCTTGGACGACGAGCGCTACCTCGACATGACCCTGGCCGCGTTCCTCGACGGTGTCGCGGCGAAGGAGCGAGCGCCGGGCGGTGGATCAGCGGCCGCATTGACGGTCGCGTTCGCAGCCGGGCTCGTCGCGATGGTCGCGCGCAGCTCCCGCGACGTGTGGGAGGACGCGCCGGGGATCGCAGCGCAGGCGCTAACGCTGCAGGATCGCGCCTCCGCCCTTGCCGGCGGCGATGCCGAGGCCTGGGACGATGCGCTCGCGGCGCTCCGCGACGCGGCTGATCCGAGGCCGAGCGCGGGGGACGGCAGGAGCGCGAATCTCGACCTCGAGCGGAAGCTCGAGCGCGCAGCGGCGATCCCGCTCGAGATCGCGGAGATCGGCGCCGACACGGCAGTCCTCGCGAGACACGCCGCTGAGCTTGGCGACCTCGCCTACCGCGCCGACGCCACCGCGGCGGCTGCGCTGGCCGCAGGCGGCGCGCGTGCAGCCGCGCACCTCGTCGAGGTCAACCTGGCCATCCGCCCGGGCGACCAACGGCTGGAGCGTGCCCGCTCGATGGAGAAGGCGGCAACCGAGGCGGCGGAGCGGCTGCTTGCGTCCCTCAGGTGACACGCTGGGCAAGCTCTCGACGCTGACCGACGCCGAGCTCGTCGAGCGTTGCCGCGCGGAGGACGCGGAGGCGTGGAACGAGCTCGTCGAGCGGTTCGCGCGGTACGTCTACGCGGTCACGATCCGGGGATTCCGCCTCGGCGAGCAGGACGCCGAGGACGCCTTCCAGGAGGTCTTCACGCGCGTCTACACGAACCTCGACAAGCTTCGCGACGAGGCCGCGCTCCGTCCCTGGATCGCCCAGCTCACGCGGCGCGTCTGCCTCGACTCGATCGCGAAGAGCGGTCGCGAGCAACCCGCGGGCGACGCCGAGTCCGAGGAGGGCCGAGACGTGATGGGGGAGATCGACGACGCGATGGCGGTGCGCGACGCGATGACCACGCTTCCGGAGAACTGCCAGGAGATCCTCGACCGCTTCTTCGCCCGCGACCAGAGCTATCGCACCATCGCGACCGAGCTCGACATCCCGTCCGGCACCATCGCCAGCCGCATTGCCCGCTGCCTCGTCAAGTTGCGTGACGAGCTCGAGGGAAGAAACGCGGCCCATCCGGAGTCTGGGGGGTAGATGAGCCGCGGGTACAACGAAGAGAGGCTGGGGGCAGTCCTGCGCGTACTCCGGCCCGCCCCGCAGGGGTGGGTCGAGGCAGCACAGGAGCTACCGGGGGCTCGCCGAGCGCTCGACGATCTCGTCGCGCGCGCCGAGAGCGACCTCGAATTCCGGGCGGCGGTTCTAGCGGATCTCGAGGTCGCTCTCGAGCAGGCGGGCGTCGAGCCCGATCGCAGAGCGATCACGTGGCTCGAAGAGCGCCTCGGCCTCCCTCCGCAAGCCTGAACTCCCAGGGTGCGGGGGTCAGGCTTCAGCCTGACCCCGGTCTTAGGTGTTCGCTTCTGACTTCAAACAGAGTTCTTAGGCTCGACTCAGCCCTTCCTTAGGCGCGGGCACCACCGTGGATCGGGTAATACATATCCCGAGGGAAGGAGGTGCAACCCGTGGAGGAAACGAGGCGAAGTCTCGGCCCGCGTGCCGTGCTCGGAGTCGTCGCAATCGTGCTCGTCACCGCAGTGGTCTGGGCCGCATCGGCCCTCGCCGGAGGCGGATCATCGTCGAACGAGCCCGGAACGAGCGACACTCCGGCCGCCGCGAACGTCCAGAACGAGAGCCCGACGCCGGACCACCGCGACTGCCCGAACAGCGATCGCGCGCCCGCGTTCAGCTCCGACGTCTGAACGCAGAGTCTTCGCAAGAGGAGGCGTCCCCATCCGGGGGCGCCTCCTTTGTCTCAGACGCGACCGCCCTCGAGCGGCAGGCCCGCGTCGCGCCACGCCTGCTTGCCGCCGGAGAAGTGCCGGACGTTCCGGTACCCGAGCTCGATCAGCCTCTGTGCGACCTCGACCGAGCTCTCGCAGTCCGGGTTCGCGCAGTAGACGACGACTTCCGTGTCCTCGTCCGGAATGCGACGCGCGGCGAGCTCGTCCACCCGCGCGGGCGGGATGTTGGTGGCACCGGGCAGATGTGCTCCCGCGTACGCGATCGCCGGCAGCGCATCGACGAGCACGAATGCCTCCCCGTCCGCGATCTTCTGTCTGAGGGTCTCGCAGTCGATTTCGGCGAGCGCAGCGTGCACCGGCGAAGTCTGCCCGCCGGCGTCGAGTTGCGGCTACATCTGGGCCGGTAGCGTCCGAGCTGTGTTCGAGCTCGAGACGATCGGCGTCGTTCGCTCGTCGCTCCGTGACCGCGAGTCGGCCCCGATGCAGGGCGACGAGGGAGCTCCGGACGCGTCGATCGACCTCGAGCGGCGGTTCGCCGACGCGCTGGTCGGAGTCGAGGTCGGCGACGAGCTCTTCGTCGTCACCTGGCTGCACGAGGCCGACCGGAGCATCCTGCAAGTGCACCCGCGCGACGACACGAGCCGCCCGCTCACCGGCGTCTTCGCGACCCGTTCGTCAGACAGGCCGAACCCGCTCGGGCTGCACCGGGTCACCGTCCTCGGCATCGCCGAGAACGAGCTACGCGTCGGCCCGCTGGAAGCGATCGACGGCACGCCGGTCGTCGACATCAAGCCCGTGCTCCGCGCCGACACCACGCGCTGATCCGACGGGACGGCTGCCGGACGGGGTAGGGTCGTTGCGTACGCGTCGATGGCTCCGTACGCACGAGCCTCCGCCCGACGCCGAGAGAGGACGGACACATGAGCACCAAGAGGCAGCAGACCATGGCCAAGATCGAGCGAGAGCGGACCGTCAGGGAACGCCGTGCGCTCAAGCTCGAGAGGAAGCAGGCTGCGGCGGCCGAGCGCAAGGCGGCCAAGGAGGCCGCCGGAGGCGTTCCCTCGCCGACGATCGACGCGGGCTAGCCGATTCGATTCACGGTCCGGCGCGCTCCTCGATGCGCAAGAGACCGATCGAGATGATCGTCCGGTACTGCTCGTAGGCGTGGTGCCCCGCCTGGAGGAGGGACTGGTTGCCCGCTTCCGCCATGCGCCGGTAGACGTAGATCGGCACCTTCACCATCCGCTCGCAGTCGCTCGACGCGCACTCGCACGCGAGCTCGACGAGGCCCTGTGCATCCGCCGTGGGGTTGCCTGAGACGGCCCTTTCGTTCTGTCTTCGCCGGGCCAGGTGGTGCGCGCCCCCATCCGCGGCGTCCACCAACGGCTCGCTCGAGGGTATTGCCATCGCGTCTCCTCCTGTCGGTCGATCGGACGGCTCGGAGAGCGCACGAACCACCGCGGTCACCGGCCTGAACGGATAAGGAGGGCGCTCGAACGCCTTCGGTATTCGTCCGCTGCAGCTCTCAGTGTAGGTAAACGCGCTCCGACCGAGGTGACGCGGCCCGAATAGCATCTGCCCGTGGGCGACGTGGCGGGGCATGGGTGGGACGCATCGCGGGCTGCGCTGCCCGCGTGGAGCCTGCCCAAGGACGCTGTCGACCGAATCGCGCTGCCGGGCGACTGGCCCGAGCGCGTCACACGCGAATGGGCGTTCGGCGGCTCGACCGGGAAAGGCGCGCGGGTCTGCATCCTCGACTCCGGCATCGACCCGAACCACCCGTCGGTCGGAGAGCTCGACAGCGCCGTCGTCATCACGGTCGGCGAGGACGACGAGCCCATCGCGACGCCCGACACCGAGGGCGACGTGTCCGGGCACGGGACCGCGTGCGCCGGGATCGTCCGCGCGATCGCACCCGACGTCACCCTCGCCAGCGTCCGCGTGCTCGGCGCGAGCTTCACGGGCTCGGGCGGCATCCTCCTCGCCGGCCTCCGCTACGCGATCGACCACGGCTTCGACGTGATCAACATGTCGCTCTCGACGACGAAGAAGCCGTTTGCGAGTGTCCTCCACGAGCTCGCCGACAGCGCGTACTTCAAGCGCACCGTGCTCGTCGCGTCGGCGCACAACATGCCCGTGGAGAGCTACCCGTGGCGGTTCTCGTCCGTGATCTCGGTCGGGAGCCACGAGGAGCCCGACCCGCTCGCCTTCTTCTACAACCCGAGCCCGCCCGTCGAGTTCTTCGGGCGCGGCGTGAACGTCGAGGTGCCGTGGTCGGGCGGGCGGACGCTCACGGTCTCCGGCAACAGCTTCGCGACCCCGCACCTGAGCGCGATCTGTGCGCTCATCCTCGCGAAGCACCCCGAGCTGACGCCCTTCCAGCTGAAGAGCGTCCTCTACCTGACCGCGACAAATGTCGGAGGTGGGTCATGACCGAGAAGTCCGATTTGCAGGCCGCGGTGGCGGCCGGCGTCGTCGGCTCCGAGGAGTCGCACCGCGCGCTCCTGAACGCGATCGTCGAGGTTGCACGCTCGATCTTCGGCGCGCGCGCATCCTCGATCCTCCTCCTCGACGAAGCGACGGAAGAGCTCGTGTTCGAGGCGGTCGTCGGCGAGGGAGAGGACGAGCTCCTCGGGATGCGCTTCCCCGCCGGGAAGGGCATCGCGGGCTGGGTGCTTGCAACGCGGACGCCGCTCGTGATCGAGGACGTTCGCACCGACCCGCGCTTTGCGAGTGACGTCGCCGAGGGAACGGGCTACGTGCCGAGCGGGCTCATGGCGGCGCCGCTCCTGCACGACGAGGACGCCCTCGGCGTGCTCGAGGTGCTGGACCGGCCCGAGGCGTCGCTCTTCTCACTCCAGGAGATGGAGCTGCTCGGGCTCTTCGCGCACCAGGCCTCGATAGCGGTGGATCTGCTCCAGCGAGCGCGAAGGGCCGAGGGTGTGCTCTCAGCCGACGAGGGCGATCTGGCCGTCGTCTCGCGCCTGGCCGCAGCCGTCGACGGCCTGGACGAAGATCGGCGAGCAGCAGGCATGAAGTTGCTAGAGAACCTCGCCGACACCCTGGACGCACCGCACACATAACGGCGTGGTCAGGCTGGCCGAAGCCTGACCACCAAAAAGAAGGCCCGGGCGCCACTCGGTCGCCCGGGCCTCGTCAAACCTCTTCGCGGAGCTGCTACTCGGCCGTCGGGCCCTCTGCCGTGGGGCCTCCTGCCGTCGGGCCGTCCATGACGGGCCCGTGAGCCTCGAAGTCGGGCTCGTCGTCGTCGTTGCGACCCGCCGTGGGACCCTCGCCGACGGGGCCACCTGCGGTTGGGCCCTCACCGACAGGCCCGTGAGCCTCGACGTCGGGCTCGCCGTCGTTGCGGCCTGCCGTGGGACCCTCGCCGACGGGACCGCCTGCGGTTGGGCCCTCACCGAAGGGACCGTGAGCCTCGACCTCGTCCTCTGGGCGATTCGGCTCGTCCGACATATCTTCGTTCCTCCTTGTCCGGGCGCTCGCGCGCGGTTCTGACCAACATGACGCGGGAGACGTCGCAAATCTTCCCAGTGCAGCCTTCATTTCTACAGGCCGCGATGAGATGCTGCGCGCGTGCGAGGTCTCGGGCGGCGGCTGAGCGATACGGGGACGGCATTCGCGGCGGTCGCGAGAAACGCCAATCTGCGGTGGCTCGAGCTCTCGTGGACGGCCTCGATCGTCGGCCACTACGCGTTCCTCATCGCGGTCTCCGTCTATGCCTACAACGTGGGAGGGGAAGGCGCAGTCGGTCTCATCTTCCTCGCCCGGCTCATCCCCGCAGCGCTGATCTCACCCTTTGCAGGGCTGATCGGCGACCGCTTCAGGCGCGACCGCGTCCTCTTGCTCACCAACCTCACCCGGATCGTGTTCGTCGGAGGAGCCGCACTCGCCGTCTATCTGGACGCCTCTTCGGGAGTCGTCTACGGGCTCTCGATAGCCGCGACGATCGCGACGACGCCCTTCCGTTCGTCGCAGGCCGCGCTGACACCGGCGCTCGCGCGGACGCCGGAGGAGCTGACCGCCGCGAATGCGGTCGCGGCCGGAGTCGAGAGCATCGCCATCTTCGCCGGCCCCGCTCTCGCCGGGCTGCTCCTCGGCATCGCGAGCACCGAGGTCGTGTTCGCGCTTACCGCGCTCCTTCTCGTGTTGTCCACGCTCTTCATCGTCCTCATGAGAGTCGAGCAGCCGCCGAAGCCGAAGCACGAGCTCGAGGCCTCCACTCTGGTGTCGGAGGTCTTCGCCGGCTTCACGACGCTCGGGCGCCACCCGGCGCTGCGCGTGATGATGGTGCTCCTCACGGCCCAGACCGCCGTTGCAGGCGCGGTCCAGGTCTTCATCGTCGTCGCTGCGCTCGAGCTCCTCGACCTCGGAGAGGGCGGTGTCGGCTACCTCAACTCCGCGATCGGGATCGGCGCCTTCCTCGGCGCGCTCGCCGCGCTCTCCCTCGCCGGCGCCAAGCGCCTGAGCACGGCCTTCATGGTCGGCATCGTGCTCATGGGGCTGCCGCTCGTCGCCATCGGCCTGTGGTCGGACCTCGTCGTTGCGATCGTCGTCCTCGCGCTCCTCGGCATCGGGAGCTCGCTCGTGGACGTGTCCGGCCTGACTCTCGTGCAGCGAGCAGTGCCGGACGACGTGATGGCGCGGGTCTTCGGCGTGATCCAGATGCTCTGGCTCGCCTCCATCGGAATCGGTGCGGCGCTCGTGCCGCCTCTCATCGACTGGCTCGGCGTCGAGAACGCGCTGATCGGCGTCGGCCTCTTCCTTCCAGCGCTCGTGATCCTCCTCGGGCGGAAGGTGGCGCAAATCGACGCTGCCGCGCCTGCGCCGTCGCCGGAGGAGCTCAGGATCCTCACGTCCGTTCCGATCTTCGCCCCGCTCCCGGGCGGAACGCTCGAGCATCTCACCGCGCGCCTCGTTCCGTTGCGGCTCGATGCCGGCACGATGATCGTGCGCGAAGGCGACCAGGGCGATCGCTTCTACATCGTTGTGGAGGGCGAAGTGGAGGTCGCACAGGACGGCGCGACGTTGTCGCGCCTCGGCCCAGGCGACTACTTCGGTGAGATCGCGCTCATCCGTGACATCCCGCGCACCGCGACGGTGACCGCACACACCGCGGTCGTGCTCTACGCGCTGGACCGCGAGGACTTCCTGGCCGCCGTCACCGGACACCCGCAGGCCGCCGAGGCGGCGGAGACGGTCTCGAGCGCGCGCTTCGCGGGCCCGGCCGCGACCGGCTACCGCTCCACCGGCGCGTGAGCGAGCTCGCCCGGATCGAGGCGGTGCTAGATGCGTTCCATGCGGCAGCGTCCGCCGCGAACGAGGACCTCTACTTCGCCCTCCTCGCGCCCGACGCCGTCTTCCTCGGAACCGCAGCAGACGAACGCTGGGCGGGTGAGGAATACCGCGCGTTCGTGAGCTCGTACTTCTCGCGCGGCAAGGGCTGGACCTACGTGCCGCGCAAGCGGTCGGTCACTCTCGCGGAAGACGGACGGACGGCGTGGTTCGACGAGCTCCTCGAGAACTCGTCGTACGGGGAATGCCGCGGCAGCGGCGTCCTGCGGCTCCGAGACGGCTCGTGGCTCGTCGACCAGTACAACCTCACGATCCCGATTCCGAACGAGATCGCGATGGAGGTCGTCGAGCGGATCAGGTCGCTCCCTCCTCGCCGCCCTCGATAGAGGTGGCCCAGCTCGGCACCGGGCATCGCGGCCGAGCCGGGACCGGCTCGTCCGCACTCTCGACGTGAGCATGCCCGCGGACCCCTCGCATGAAGGCCACCGCCACGATGGCAGTCCCGAGCGCCACGACCGCGCTGACACCGGCGGAGACCTGCATGGCCACGACGAACGCCTCGCGCGCGACGCCGAGTAGCTCCTCGGCGAGGGTCACCGGCAGCTCCTCGCCGACCGCCACGGCGCCGCCGAGCGTGTCCTCCGCGACCGCCGCCTGCTCGGGCGGGATCCCTGCAGGGATGTCATCGGTGACGCGGCTGCGGTAGACGGCGGTGCCGAGCGTGCCGAGGACGGCGATGCTGAGGGCGCCGCCGAGCTCGGCTCCGGTCTCCGAGATCGCCGACGCGGCGCCTGCCCGCTCGGGCGGCGCGGCACCGAGGATCAGGTCGTTCGTCAGCGTGAAGATCGGAGCCAGGCCGAGTGAGAAGATCGTCGACGAGGCGACGAGGATCCCGACGTCTCCGTCCGCGCCCACCTGCGTCATGAGCGCGAAGCCGAGCGACGCCGATCACGAGCCCCGCAGCCATCACGTAGGCCGGGCGCGCCCGCTTCGCGAGCGCCGGGGTGAGCATCGAGCCGACGATGAACGCGACGAATGAGGGCAGCGTCCACAGCCCTGCCCGGAAAGGCGACAGTCCGGCCACGAGCTGGAGGTACTGGAAGATGAAGAGGAAGGCGCCGAAGATGACCAGGATCCCGAGCGTGTACACGGCGAGCGACGCGCTGAACGCCCGCACCCGGAAGAGCCGCAGGTCGATGAGCGGATCGGCGAGCCTCGTCTGTCGCCGCACGAAGGCGAGGCCGGTCGCGAGCCCGACAACGATCGAGAGGATCGGCGACGTTTCCGAGACCGTCCTGGGCGAGCTGCTTGAGCCCGTAGACGACCGCGAGCACGGCGACGAGCGACATCGCCGCGCTCACGACGTCGAGACGGCCGGGGTTCGGGTCGCGGTACTCGGGCAGGACGATCGGCCCGAGGATGAGCAGCAAGACCATCACGGGCACGGCGAGGAGGAAGACCGAGCCCCACCAGAAGAACTCGAGCAGCACGCCGCCGAGCAGCGGCCCGAGCGCGCCGCCGAGCGAGTAGGCGGTGACCCAGACGCCGATCGCGAACGTGCGCTGGCTCGGGTCGTGGAACATGCTGCGGATCAGCGACAGGGTCGAGGGCGCGATCGTCGCGCCGGCGATCCCGAGCAGCGCACGAGACGCGATGAGCATCTCCGGGCTCGTCGAGAACGCGGTCAGGAGCGATGCGAGCCCGAACGCGACGGCGCCGAACAGCAGCAGCCGGCGGCGCCCGATCCGGTCGCCGAGCGTGCCCATGGTGATGAGCGCGCCGGCAACCATGAAGCCGTAGATGTCGATGATCCAGAGGAGCTGGACGCTCGTCGGCTGGAGGTCTGCGCTCAGCGACGGCACGGCGAGGTGCAGCACCGTGAGGTCCATCGCGTAGACGACGCAGGCGAGCGCGAGCACCGCGAGGCCGACCCATTCGCGGCTGCTCGCTCGCGGTGTGGCTTCGGCGCTCATGACCTTTACGACGTCGGCGGCGCCGAAACTGATCGGCGAGAGACGGCGACGAGCAGGGCCGGCTCGAGCCCGTGGTTGTGGAGAGCGCGAATCGGCAGCCCGGCCAGCCAGAGGACGTCACCGGCCCTCAGACGGTGCCGGAGCCCGCTGGAGCACTCGAGCTCGATCTCGCCACGCGCGACGGAGACGATCGCGTCGCGCCACTCGGCCTCGTCGTAGGCTCGTTCGCATCCCGGCGCGACCGCAACCGCCCGCACGACGAACGCGGAGCCGCCGCCGTCGCCGTTCATCAGAGCGTCGGCGGCAGCTCGAGCGCCGAACGAAGCGACTCGTCGAGGCTCGAAGGCGATGACATCCGCCACCTTCCCGCCCTCGAGCCGAGCACGTCGATGGCGAACGGCCGGTACTCGGCGTCGTCCGGGCGCGCGGAGATACACGGCGACGGCAGGCTGGGCGTTGACCCGCGTGAGCACGCAGCGCAGGTGGCCGAACGTGTCCGAGCCGAACCCGCCCTTGACCCACGCGTCCACGATCGCCTGGTTCCCGACCTCCCACTCCGCCTCCGGCGGCATGGCGAAGAAGGCGTCCTCGCGCATCAGCTCGACCATCGCCGCCGCGTCGCCGCGCTCGGTTGCTTCGACGTAGCGCTCGAGCAAGTCGCGCTCCTCTCGGCTCGGATCCGAGCCCTGCGTCCACTCCAGACGCCGGCGCGGGAGGCGCTCCTTCATCGTCGCGCGGGCGCGCTGCAGCGCGCTGTTCGCGGCCGCGACGCTGACGTCGAGGAGAGCCGCCGTCTCGGCCGCCGACCAGCCGAGGACGTCCCGCGCGATGAGCGCGACCCGCTGCCTCGCCGGCAGGAGCTGAATCGCTGCGATGAACGCGAGCTCGATCGTCTCCTTGGCCACGACGGCGGCCTCCGGGCCTTCCTCCTCGGACGCGATCCCCTCCAGCAGCCGATCCGGGTACGGCTGCAGCCACGCAACCTCGGCGAGCGGCCCGGGTCCCGCGTGCCGCGGACGCGAGCCGCGGCCGCCGCTTGAGCGCGTCGAGGCAGGCGTTCGTCGCGATCGCGTAGAGCCACGCACGGAAGGTCGAACGACCCTCGAAGGACTCCCGCCGGCGCCAGGCGCGCAGGAAGGTCTCCTGCACGAGATCCTCGGACTCCTCGAACGACCCGAGCATGCCGGTAGCAGTGCACCTGCAGCTCGCGCGCGGTAGCGCTCGGTCAGCTCGGCGAAGGCGACCTCGTCGCCCGCAGCAGCGGCGAAGGCGTCAGGCTCGACTCGGGCTCGCTGCGCTTCGGTGGCGCCCATCACCGGATACGACGACGGCGGCGCCGAAAGCTCATCGCTCCGCGTCTCAGTCGATGAGCTTGCGGGTCATCGCGTGGATCGCGACGCGCCACATCGCCAGACCGAAGGCGACGAGGAACAGGACGCTGAAGACGTCGCTCCAGCCCTCCCAGCCGAACGCCGCGTGACGGACGAGCTCCACGCAGTGATGGAGCGGGTTCAGCTCGCCCAGGATCTGCACCCACCGCGGCAGCCCTTCGAGCGGGAAGAAGGTGCCCGCTACGAGGAAGAGCGGCGTCAGCACCGCGCTGACGATGTAGCTGAAGTTGTCGATCGACTTCGAGTAGCCCGCGACGGTGATCCCGAAGTTCGCCCAGCCGAAGCCCGAGATGAACGCGATGAAGGGCACCGCGAGCATTCCCCACGGCAGGGTCGAGCCCGAAGACGATGCCGACCAGCGAGCGGGCACGCAGCCGTAGACGCCGGCGCGCATCGACATCCACAGCGCCTCCGCGGAGACGAGCTCCTCGACGTCGACGGGCGCGGCGAGGATCGCGTCGTAGGTGCGCTGGAACGCGTACTTCACGTACGTCCCGAACATCGCCGGAAACGCGCTCGAGAAGAGGACCGCGGTCGCCACCGTCCCGGTCGCCGACGAACTCGACGTAGTCGTAGCCGCCGATCGTGCTGACGATGGAGCCGAACCCGAACCCGAACGCGAGCAGGTAGAGCGTCGGCTCGACCGTCGACGAGAACGCCGACGCGCGCCAGTACGACGAGTAGTTGACGATCTCGCGGACGAGGACGCCCGTGAGCGCGGGACGCTCGAGGCGGCCGAGCGTCGCTCCGCGAGGAGGAGTCGCGATCGCCATCAGTCGATCTCCTCGCCGGTGAGCAGGACGAAGACGTCCTCGAGGTTCGCCGGTCGCCGCTCGCCCTCGGGCGCGCGCCCGTCGACTGTCCTCGACCCCGAGCACGGAGACGCTCGTGCCCGGTGCGCCGTGTGCGCAGCCCCGCTCTCGCGCGCCGACGCCTCGACCTCGGCGAGCGTCGCCGGCGGCCCGTACACCTCGACCGCTTCGCGCCCGGCATGCTCGGCGACGAGCGCGGCAGGCGAGCCGGCGGCCACGGCCTTCCCGTGCGACATGATCAGGACCGTGTCCGCGAGGCGCTGCGCCTCCTCGATGTAGTGCGTCGACATCAGGATCGTCGTGCCCTCCGCGCGCAGCGCGTCGATCAGCGCCCAGAGCTCCTGGCGAACCTGCGGATCGAGGCCGACGGTCGGCTCGTCGAGCAGCACGAGCCGCGGCCGGTGGACGAGCGCGCGGGCGATCAGCAGCCGCCGGCGCATGCCGCCCGAGAGCTTGTCGACACGCGTGTCGCGTCGATCGACGAGATTCGCCATCTCGAGCGCACGCTCGATCGCGGCGTGGCGATCGTGGCGGCCGATTCGGTAGAGGTGGCTGAAGACGAGAAGGTTCTGCTCGACCGTGAGCGTCACGTCGAGGTTGTCGAGCTGGGGCGCGACGCCGAGCTGGGCTCGCGCCTGCTTCGACTCCTCCGGAAGCTGGAAGCCGAGCACCTCCACCTCGCCCTCGTCGGCGATCGACTGGCCGGTGAGCATGCGCATCGTCGTCGACTTGCCCGCGCCGTTCGGCCCGAGCAGGCCGACGCAGGTCGCCACCGGCACGTCGAGGTCGAGGCCGTCGACCGCGGTGATCTCGTCGTAGCGCTTGACGACGCCGCGCAGCCGGATGGCGAGGTCGCCGCTCATGCGTGCGTCAACGCGCACGCGCGTGCATCGATTCCGAGACTCGGCATGGCTCTACCGTAGACGGGGATCGCGCCCTGAACTCATCGCCGCGCTAACTGGACTTCGGGATGAAGCTCAGCTGGCCACCGTTTCGACAATCGCCCACTCTGCGGGGGCGACTGGACTTCTGATGTCGAGTTAGGTCATGATGGCCCGCGCTTGGGCGCGCCGCCGACATCAGGGTCACAAGAGCGGGAGTCCCCGCCACGAGAGGGTTGGGACCCTGTGAAGGTTCTGGCGGGCGTATTCGGAGTGCTCGCCGGACTGGTCGCACTCGTATACGTGTTCGGCGGGATCGTCCTGCTTCTCCGACTCCAGATGAAGGGCTTGCGCGCCGAAGTCGTCGTCGCCGACGTTGCCGCGCGAATTCCTCGTCTCGGTGGGTCTGGCCGTTCTCCTGCAGTTCATCATCGTGATCGCACTGCTGCTCGCTCCCGCGTGGCGGCCCAGGCGTCAAGTGACGCGAACGGTGCTCATCTACGGCTCTGCGATCCTTGCGACAGCCGCCCTCGCCTATCCGCTCGGGCGCTGGATCGGATGGTGGGACTGGTGGTTGCTTCTCGTCTTCGTCGGTGCGATCGCCACGTTCGGGGCGTTTCTGTTGCTCCTGGCAAGCGCTTTCGCGTCAGGCGATGCAGACCGCCTCCGCAGTGGCGTCGTCGTCATCCTCGTCGCGTTCGCCATCTTCGTTCCGTGGCGCGTGGCTCTCGAGTGGTTCTCGCTCGAGGGCCTCGACGTGCGGGTATGTCTGATGGGCCAGGAAGCCGGGGCGCTCGATGGCCTGTTCATCGGAGAGAACGAGACCAGTGTCTACATCGGCGAGACGGATACCGACCAACCCCGGATCGCCGAGATCCCGCGTGGCGAGGTCGAACGGGTCTACCTCGGCAAGGGTGCGCAAGACGTCACATGCGCAACGCCTACCACCGCCGGATAAGGGAGCCGAAAGTGCGCCCGGCATGATTCGAACATGCGACCTCTGCCTCCGCAGGGCAGCGCTCTATCCCCTGAGCTACGGGCGCGGGGAGGTCAAGTCTAGCTGCCTTGCGTCGCGACCCCCGAGGTCGAGAACGGCGTCCCGGGGGACCTCGACGCGGACGTAGGCGAGCGCGACGACGCGGTCGCCGTCGCGGGCGGCGCTCGTCACGCGACCGACGACCTTGTCCTCGAGCGAGAGCTCCGCGTCGTACTCCGGCAGCTCGGTTCCGTCGAGCTCGAGGACGCGGAGCGAGCGGTTCACGCGGCCGCGGAAGTGCTGACGCGCGATCGGCTCCTGGCCCGGGTAGCAGCCTTTCGCGAAGTCGATCAGCTCTCGCCTCGAGCCCGGCCTCGGCCGGCAGCACACGATCGTCGATCTCGCGGCCGAGCCGCGGCGTGCCGGCCCTGATGCGCAGGAGCTCGAGCTCGTCGTCGCCGATCGTCGCGTCGAGATCGGAGTCGAGCACCTCGACCGCGGGCTCGCCGTAGTCGGCGGTCGGAATGCCGTCCTCGCCGCCGAGGAGGACGTGCGAGACGTGCTCCTCGGGCTCGATCTCGCACTTCGCCGCGAAGCGCATGCGGAGCAGAGTCGAGCGCACGCGCTCGCCGGCGCCGGGCTCGGTCAGGAGCAGGAAGTCTTCGACGTGCCGTCGCAACACGACGACCGGCGCGATCACGCGCGCCTTCGCCGTCAGCAGCAGCGCCTCGCACGAATCGCCGACCGCGAGCTTCTCGACGTCGTTCGAGAGCATCGCCTGGAGGAATGCCTCCGCACCCGGGCCGCGCACGGCCACGAAGTCGCGAGGGCGGGCGGCTGCGCGAGTCGTCGTCACGGCCATGGTCACTAGTGTAGGAACCGTGTTCCGGGGCAGAGCCGAGCGGAAGGTCATCGAGGCCGGTTACGACCCCGCGCGGCTGCCGCCCGGCCAGTATCTGACGGAGAAGTGGCCGGTGCTCCACGCGGGCACGATCCCCGACACCGACCTCGCGACCTGGGACTTCGAGGTCACAGGCGAGGTCGAGAACCCGATCCGGCTGAGCTGGGACGAGCTGAACGCGCTCCCGCGCACCGAGATCACCGAGGACATCCACTGCGTCACCCGCTGGAGCCGCTTCGACGTGACCTTCGAAGGCGTCCACTGGAGCGCGCTCGAGGAGCTCGTGAAGCCGTCGCCCTCGGCGCACTTCGTCGTCGCGCATTCCGAGCAGGGCTATACGGCGAACGTACCGCTCTCGTTCCTGCGCGACCCGCTCTCGCTGCTAGCCACCCACGCCGACGGCGAGCCGCTGACGCCCGAGCACGGCTGGCCACTGCGTCTCGTCATCAACGGGAAGTACTTCTGGAAGAGCGCGAAGTGGCTCCGGGGAATCGAGCTCACGTCGACCGACCGCCCGGGCTTCTGGGAGCGCTACGGGTACCACAACGACGCGGATCCGTTCGAAGAAGAGCGCTACGGCTTCTAGCGTCGGAGAGCGAAGCTGGGGTAAGGCTTCAGCCTGACCTCGTCGTTGGGTTCACGAACCAAAAACCAAGACCCAACACCGGGGTCAGGCTAAAGCCTGACCCCGAAAGGCATTTCCCCCATCTGGGGGACGTGGCAGAGGACCGTATGGACGAAGAAGTAATGCAACCCATCCTCCCCCAGTTCTTCCCCCTCGAGAACGGCCGCCCCAGCGGCCGTTCTCTTTTGTGCGCAAGACGGGATCCGCGAGCGCGGATCCCGTCGCGCGAAGATCCCTAAAGGCGTCCGCTTCGCGGCCGCTGCGTCGGCGACTACGCCTCGCGTAGCTCAGGTCGGGCCACGCCGATCATCGAGTCGCGCGTCACGAGCGCGGCGAGCTCTTCCTCGCTCAGGCCGTCGGTGCCAGGCGGGCGGCGCGGGATCACGAGGTAGCGCACGTCCGCGGTCGAGTCGACCACGCGCACCTCGATATCGTCGCCGAGCTCGACGCCGAACTCGCGGAGGACGCCGCGGGGGTCGGAGACCGCGCGCGAGCGGTAGGGCAGGCTCTTGTACCAGTCCGGCGGCGGGCCGAGCAGCGCGCGCGGGTAGCACGAGCAGAGCGTGCAGACGACGAGGTGGTGGACCGAGTCGGTGTTCTCGAGCGCGACGACCACCGGCGACGAGCCCGGGTCGAGACCGACCTCGAGCGCGGCCTCGCGCGCGTCGGCCAGCAGTCGCTCGCGAAACCCGGGGTCGACCCACGCCCGCGCGACGAGCCGAGCGCCGTCCGCCGGCGTCCGCGAGACGAGCCAGTCGATCCCGCGCCGCACCTCCTCGCGATCGACGACACCCTTCTCGACGAGGAGCTCCTCGAGCGCCCGCACGCGCGTTGCGACAGGCGACTCGCCGTCTGTCGAGATCGGGTCGTGATCGTGATCGTGGTCGTGGCTCACGCCGCGCGCTCCAGCCAGTGCTCGAAGAGGTCGACGTAGATCCGGTCTCCGACCGAGCCCGCGTACTCCGGCCACAGCTCGCGCTGCTCGAACGCGACGAGGTAGAGCACCTGCGCCGGGAGACCGTCGGAGCCGTACGCGCGCGTCTCGGGATTCACGAACGCGGCATGCGCGCGCTCGACGACGCCCGCTTTGCCTTTGACGTACCCGGGCGTGCGGTGATGCCCCTCGTGTGCCCGGTCCGCGACACGCACCCGCTCGCCGACGCCGAAGCTCATCCCTCGAGCCTCCGGTCGAGCTCGCCGGCGGCGAGGACGCCCTTCTCGGTCAGGATCGTCTCGGCCGCGAAAAGCCAGCGCTCGTAGTACGAGGCCCGCTCGTAGCGATCGGGCGGCATGCTCTCGATGCCGCGCCGGAGCTCGTCGACGTTCATGACACCGCGCCGGCCGAGCGCGCCGACGACGGCGTCCGTCAAGAGCTCCCAGTCCTCGAGCTCGTGCTCGCTCCGGTCGATGGGCGCCTCGGTCGGAAACCCGCCGCGGTCGTGCACGGCACGCTCCACAGCGTCGATCGTATCGACGTTTAGGGATCCGCAGTTCGTGGGACTCGAATTCTCGGTGTGCGCGGGGACGCACTTTTCGGTGTCCACCGACCTGGAGGTATCCACATGCGATCGGCGGCGGCTCTACCAGCAGTCCTGCTGGCATTCCTCGTCCTGCTCCTCGCCCTACCGGCCTCGGCCGCGCAGAGCCAGGGACGACCTACGCTCATCGTCGTCCTCGACGACTCGGTACAGCACGCATCGCCCGTGGCGCTCGAGCACGCGAAGCGCTTCCACGGCGAGCTCCAACACGTCTACGAGCACGCGCTCAAGGGCTATGCAATCACTGTCGGCGAGGGCAACCTCGGCGCCATCATGTCCGACGGGCGCGTCGCTTCGGTCGAGCTTGACGGCGAGGTAACCACGTCGACCACCCAGACCGGCGCGACCTGGGGCATCGATCGGATCGACCAGCGCAACCTGCCGCTCAGCGGCACCTTCACGTACACCAGCACTGGCTCTGGCGTGAAGGCGTACGTCATCGACACCGGCATCCACGCGAGCCACGCGGAGTTCGGCGGGCGCGTCGTGCAGGGGCGCGACACGGTCGACGGTGCGCTTCCGGCAGCCGACTGCCACGGTCACGGGACGCATGTCGCCGGCACCGTCGGCGGATCGACGTACGGCGTCGCGAAGGGCGTGACGCTCGTCGCCGTACGCGTGCTCGGCTGCAACGGCAGCGGCTCGACGTCAGGGGTCATCGCCGGCATCGACTGGGTGACCGGCGATCACGCAGCCGGCCAGCCCGCCGTCGCGAACATGAGCCTCGGCGGCGGCGCCTCGACGGCGCTCGACAATGCCGTCCGGAACTCGATCGCGGACGGCGTCAGCTACGCCGTCGCGGCCGGGAACGGAAACATCTTCGGCTTCGCGGTGAACGCGTGCAACGGCTCGCCCTCGCGCGTCACAGAGGCGATGACGATCAGCGCCACGGACTCGACCGACCGCAAAGCGTCGTGGGCGAACTTCGGCAACTGCGTCGACTGGTTCGCGCCCGGCGTGGGCATCACCTCCGCCTGGTACACGAGCAACACCGCGACGAACACGATCAGCGGCACGTCGATGGCGACGCCGCACACGGCAGGCGTCGCGGCTCAGTACCTGCAGACCAGTCCAGGCGCGTCGCCCGCGACGGTCCGCAGCACGCTCTTCAACCTGACGACGAAGGGGATAGTGACCTCGTCGCGGACGGTCAACAACCACCTGCTGTTCACGAACTTCTAGCCAGTTGCCCGACCTTCGGCCGAGCAACTGGTTAGGAAGGAAGACGGAGGGCCGGCGCGAGCCGGCCCTTCGCGACCTAACCGTTCGCGAAGCGAACGGTCTAGAAGTCCATCCCGCCGCCGGGCATGCCACCAGGCATACCGACGGGCTGCTTCTCCGGCATCTCCGCGACGACAGCCTCGGTCGTGAGGATGTTCTTCGCGATCGAAGCGGCGTTCTGGAGCGCCGAGCGCGTGACCATGGTCGGGTCGATGATCCCGGCCTTGACGAGATCCTCGATCTCGCCGGTCTCGACGTTCAGGCCGTGGCCCTTCTTGGCGCCGCGAACCTGGCTGATGACGACGGAGCCCTCGAGGCCCGCGTTGTACGCGAGCTGGCGAAGCGGCTCCTCGAGCGCGCGGACGATGATCGCCGCGCCGGTCTTCTCGTCGCCCTCGATGGCGTCGAGCTCGGGCTTGACCGCGTCACCGGCGTTGATGAGCGCGATGCCGCCGCCCGGCACGATGCCCTCCTCGAGGGCCGCGCGGGTGGCCTGCAGCGCGTCCTCGACGCGGTGCTTCTTCTCCTTCATCTCGGTCTCGGTTGCAGCGCCGACCTTGACGACAGCGACGCCGCCCGACAGCTTCGCGAGGCGCTCCTGGAGCTTCTCGCGGTCGAAGTCGGAGTCGGTGTTCTCGATCTCGGACTTGAGCTGCTTGATGCGGCCCTTGATCGCGTCCGAGTCGCCGGCGCCGTCGATGATCGTCGTCGTGTCCTTGTCGATGACGATCTTGCGGGCCTTGCCGAGCTGCGAGAGCTTCGTGTTCTCGAGCTTGAGGCCCATCTCCTCGGTGATGACCTCGCCGCCCGTGAGGATGGCGATGTCCTCGAGCATCCGCTTGCGGCGGTCACCGAAGCCCGGCGCCTTGACGGCGACGGCGGAGAACGTGCCGCGGAGCTTGTTGACGACGATCGTCGCGAGCGACTCGCCCTCGACGTCCTCGGCCACGATCAGCAGCGGCCGGCCGGCCTGGATGACCTGCTCGAGCACCGGGAGCAGGTCCTTGACCGCGCCGATCTTCTGGTTCGCGATGAGGACGTACGGCTCCTCGAGCACGGCCTCCATGCGCTCGGGGTCGGTGATCATGTACGGCGACAGGTAGCCCTTGTCGAACTGCATGCCCTCGGTGAACTCGAGCTCGAGGCCGAAGGTCTGGCCCTCCTCGACGTTCACGACGCCGTCCTTGCCGACCTTCTCGATCGCGTCGGCGATGACGTCGCCGATCTCACGCTCGCGCGAGGAGATCGTGGCGACGCGGGCGATGTCCTCCTTGCCGGACACCTCCGTCGACTGCGCCTTGAGGTTCTCGACGACCAGCTCGACCGACGTCTCGATGCCGCGCTTGAGCGCCATCGGGTTCGCGCCGGCGGCGACGTTCTTGAGGCCCTCGCGGACGATCGCCTGCGCGAGCACGGTCGCCGTCGTGGTGCCGTCGCCCGCGACGTCGTTCGTCGACGTGGCGACCTCGCGTACGAGCTGCGCGCCCTGGTTCTCGAACGGGTCCTCGACCTCGATCTCGCGGGCGATGGTGACGCCGTCGTTGGTGATCGTCGGCGCGCCGAACTTCTTGTCCAGGACGACGTAGCGCCCCTTCGGGCCGAGCGTCACCTTGACCGCGTCGGCCAGCGTGTTCACGCCCCGCTCGAGCGAGCGGCGCGCGTCCTCGTTGAACTTGAGCTCCTTGTGAGCCATTGATTCTTCCTCCTACGAGACTGAGCTACGCGGCCGCGCCGGCGAGCTTGCGCTTGCCCTTGCCCTTGCCGCCTGTGGTCACGACCTTCGCGAGAACGTCCGACTCGCGCAGGATGAGGACGTCCTCGGTACCGACCTTGATCTCGGTCCCGCCGTACTTGGAGAAGATGACCTCGTCACCCTCCTCGACGTCCATCTGAATGTGGTTCCCGTCCTCGTCGCGAGGGCCGGGGCCGACCGCGAGGACACGGCCCCGCTGCGGCTTCTCCTTCGCTGTGTCGGGCAGCACGATCCCGCTGATCGTCTGCTCCTCCTCCTCGAGGACCTCGACGATCAGGCGATCGCCCAGAGGCTGCAGATCCATGCGCATGACCTCCCTGAATCCGAGTTTGTGACAGTCTTGGCACTCAATGCGGTCGAGTGCCAGGGGGACGATAGCACCCCGGAGCCTCTTCGCCAAGCCACATTGAGTCTGTCAGGCTTAGATTTCGCGACTGTCTTGTTCTCGGCTGTTACAAAGTCCTGATGCGACGGGAGTTCTCTGCCGGAGTCGTTCTGGCCCGCCGGATGCGCGGTCGCTGGTGGCTTGCTGCGGTGCGGCCGAGAGGGAAGCCGGCCGGCACCTGGGCACTGCCGAAAGGCTTGATCGACGAGGGCGAGAAACCCGCGGAAACGGCTCTGCGCGAGGGATTCGAGGAGACCGGAGTACGTTCGCGGCTCGCCGGCAAGCTCGGCGACGTGCGCTACGTCTACACGTGGCAGGGCGAGCGGGTGTTCAAGGTCGTCAGCTTCTACCTCGCGCACGCGGTCGGAGGCCGGATCGGCGAGCTGCCGCCGGGGATGGAGCTCGAGGTGGCCGAGGCGCGCTGGCTCCCGCTGGAGGAGGCGCCGCGGCTCCTCGCCTACGGCGGCGAGCGCCAGATGGCGGAGCGCGCGCTGGAAGAGTTGGGGGACGAGCGCCTATAGTTGCGCGGCCGCAGTGCCGACCTTCGCGCTCAACTTCTACAACCCGGCTGTCGCAGACCAGCTTCGAACCGGCCGCAAGACGGCGACCATCCGCCTGGGCGACAAGTCCGCGAAGTACAAGAAGGGGATGATCGTCACCGTCCTCTGCGGGGCGCGCTACGGGCAGCGCGAGCGGATCTTCGACGCGGTCATCGACAAGGTCGAGGTGAAGCAGCTGCGGGAGCTCTCACCGCGCGAGATCGAGCACGACAATCCGGAGCTCCGCCGCGCCGACGAGCTCGCCCACTTCCTCGGGCAGCTCTACAACCGCGAGGTCACAGAGGACGACATCCTCACGATCGTCCGGTTCTCGCAGATCACCGGCGGCTGATCTCAGACAACGCGCGCGACGAGGATCCCGGCGGCGTCCGGGAGCCCGCCGATCCGGACCCGGAAGAGCCAGCATCCGGCGTTCGGGACCACCGGGATGGACGGCCAGTGCCCGGAGGGACTGACTTCGGGACGCACCTGCTGGAACGTGCCCGGCCCGTCGAGCTGCGTCCCGTCGAGGACGAGCTCGCCGTACGGACGGCTGGTGTCGCGGGTCGTCCGCCACAGCACCTTGGTGTTGCCGCCGCTGGGCGTGCGCCCGCCGGCATAGATCAGTGCTCCTCCTTCCGGGGTCCGCCAGCTCCAGCCCGCGGCGATCCCTGCGCGGGCCGGCGTGAGCCGGACGCCCGACTCGCCGACCGGCGTCGCGTCGCACGTCTCTTCGGCCTGCGGCTCGATGGCCTCGACCACGATCTTGCGCATCCAGCCTTTCGTCCGGAGCGTCAGCTCCCAGCACCCCGCCTGCGGAACCTTCAGCCCCGACGGGTACCAGCCCGCCCCGTGGGCCGCGCGGAAGATCTGGGCGAAGGAGCCGCTGCCATCGAGGCGGCGCCCGGAGACGCGGAGTCGCGACCCACCCCAGACCCGCGAGAACCAGCCGACCTTCTCCTCCACTCCGGCGCGGACGACCACGCCCGCCGAGCGGTTGACGCGACGGTCGTGGAGGAGCTCCTGGTACCCGAGGAGCCATGCCTCGAAGCGCGAGCGCTTCGGCCCGACGCCGACCCACGGCGCGCCGCCCGCGCCCTTGTTCCAGTCGTAGCGCACCGGCGACGCGAGGCATGAGCGCGTCTGCGATATCTCGCGGTCGGCCGCGATCCCGGTCGACGCGCCGGCCAGCAGCAGGGCGAGCGAAGCGAGGACGAACCGCCGTCCCACGATCACGCCAGCCGTTGTAGCAAATGCCGCTTAGCGGCCGGGCTTGCGGATCTGCGTGCCGAAGAGCTCGCGCGGCCTGATCTCGGCGGCGCACTCCTCGCACTCGACGGCGAACGCCGACGGGATGGGGGCGCTGCACGCCGGGCAGCGGCTGCGGACCTCGCCGCCGCACTGCGGGCACTTCGTGGAGAGCGCAGGCTCGTCCTCGAGGAAGTAGCGCTGCGTGTGCCCGCACGCGAGGCAGAAGGCGACCCAGTCGCCGAGGGTCTTCCGGCGCTCCTCCTGGATCCAGTTCCGCTTCGGCTTGGCCACGTGGTCACTGTAGTGGGGGCTTCAGGTGCCTTCGTTAGAGGTGCGCGACCCGGTGCGCAGCGACCCGCGGCCTCCGACGCAACCCGGGCCCACGAACTGGAGAGCACCCGCATGGCCGTACGCGAAGCCGAGCCCGTCGGCTCGCTCCAGGAGGTGAAGGAGGCAGGCCTCGACCGCGAGGACCTCCTCGCGATGTACCGCAGCATGCTCATCACCCGCGGCATCGAGGAGCGCGGGCACATCCTCTACAAGCAGGGGAAGATCCCGGGCTCGTTCTACACCGGCCGCGGGAACGAGGCCGCGGCGGTCGGCGTGGGGACGGCGATGGGGCCGCAGGACGTGGGAACGCCGCTCCACCGCGACATGGGCGTCCACGTCGTGCGCGGCGTCGAGCCGTGGAGGATCTTCGCGCAGTACATGGGCCGCGAAGGTGGCCCGACGCGCGGTCGCGACGGGAACGTGCACATGGCCGTCCCGCAGCTCGGCCTGCATCCCATGGTGAGCCACCTGCCGGCGATGCTTCCGGTCGCGGTCGGCATGTCCCTCGCGTTCAAGATCCGCGGCGAGCGACGGGTCGCGCTCGCGTGGTTCGGCGAGGGCGCCGCAGCCCGCGGCGACGCGCACGAGGGGATGAACATGGCCGGCGTGCGACAGCTCCCGGTGGTGTTCATCTGCGACAACAACCAGTGGGCGTACTCGACGCCGACCTACCTCTCGTATCCGGTCGAGCACATCGCCGATCGCGCTGCCGCCTACGGTTTCGACGGCGTCGTCATCGACGGCACCGACGTGCTCGCCGTCTACCGCGAGGCCAAGCGCGCGATCGAGAAGGCGCGGGAGGGCGGCGGCCCGACGCTGCTCGAGTGCCTGACGCTCCGCATGGAGGGTCACGCGGTGCACGACGACGCGTTCTACGTCCCGAAGGAGATGTTCGAGCAGTGGGCCGCGCAGGATCCGATCGAGCGCTTCCGCACCTGGCTCCGCGAGAACGCCGAGATGACGGACGACGAAGAGGACGGCGTCAACGCCTCGGTCAAGCGCATCCTGAACGAGGCCCTCGAGCGCGCGGACGAGTCGCCGCTCCCCGATCCCAAGGGCCTGACCGACGGGGTCTTCGCCTCGGTGGAAGACCTCGACACGCCGCACCACAAGTAATGCCCGAGCTGACCTACATCCAGGCGATCTCCGACGCGCTCCGGCAGGAGATGCGCCGCGACGACCGGGTCTTCGTGCTCGGCGAGGACGTCGGCGTCTACGGCGGCGCGTTCAAGGTCACGCAGGGTTTCCAGGAGGAGTTCGGACCGTGGCGCGTCATCGACACGCCGCTCTCGGAGACCGCAATCGTGGGCGGAGCCACCGGCGCGGCGCTGATGGGCCTGCGTCCGGTCGCGGAGATGCAGTTCGCCGACTTCATCTCCTGCGCGTGGGATCACCTGGTCACCGTCGCGGCGAAGCAGTTCTTCCGCGGGGGGACTCCGGTGCCGATCGTCGTCCGGCTGCCGTCGGGCGGCGGCTTCTCGGGCGGGCCGTTCCACTCGCAGAACCCGGAGAGCTCGTTCGCACACATTCCGGGACTGAAGTGCGTCGCCCCGGCGACGCCCGAGGACGCGAAGGGCCTGCTCGCAACCGCGATCGAGGACCCCAACCCGGTCCTCTACTTCGAGCACAAGCACCTCTACCGCCGGATCAAGGGCGACGTGCCCGAGGAGCGGTACACGATCCCCTTCGGCCAGGCCCGCGTCCATCGCGAGGGCGACGACGCGCGTCGTCGTGACCTGGGGCGCGATGGTCTACACGGCCGCGGAAGCGGCCGAGCAGCTCGCGGGCGAGGGCTTCGAGGTCGAGGTGCTCGACCTGCGCACGATCATTCCCTGGGACCGCGACCGCGTGCTCGAGAGCGTGCGCCGCACGTCGAAGGTGCTCGTCCTCCACGAGGACACGCGCACCGGCGGCTTCGGCGCCGAGATCGCCGCGACCATCGCGGAAGAGGCGTTCGAGGATCTCGACGCGCCGGTCATGCGACTGGCCGCGCCCGACACGCCCGTCCCGTTCTCGCCCGCCCTCGAGAAGGCGTTCATCCCGCAGGTCGAAGACGTGGCCGGCGCACTGCGGAAGCTCGCGGAGTATTGAGGCTCGAGATGGATACCACCGACATAGCGGCCGCGAAGCGGACGCCTTTAGGGGTTTACGCGCGATCGGAATCTGCGCTAGCGGATTCCGATCTTGCGCACTAGGAGCGGAGGAGACGACGTGTCGACAGGAACGCAGACCGAGGTCGTGATGCCGCAGATGGGCGTGTCCGTCTCCGAGGGCACGATCACGAAGTGGCTCAAGCAGCCGGGTGAGGCGATCGCACGCGACGAGCCGCTGCTCGAGATCTCGACCGACAAGGTGGACACCGAGGTCCCGAGCCCGGCCGAGGGCGTGGTCACCGAGATCGTCGTGCCCGAGGGCGAGACGGTCGACGTCGGGACGGTGCTCGCGCGGATCGGGCCAGCCGGTTCGGCTGTCGCCGAACCGGTTAGCGAGGCTCCCGCTCCGGCCGAGGCTCCACCGGCCGAGCCTGCACCTCCGACAGGCGCGGCTGCCGAGGCAGGCGTCGAGCAGCCGGCCGCGGCCGAGCCCGAGACCACACCTGCGCCTGCGACTCCGCCGGCGCAGCCCGCGGCGGCACCCGCTGCAGCCGCGCCGCCGGCCGGAAACGGGCGCAGCTTCGTCTCGCCGGTGGTCGCGCGGATCGCTTCCGAGCATGGAGTCGATCCTTCTGCAGTGCCGGGAACCGGTGCCGGAGGCCGCGTGACGAAGAAGGACATCCTCGCGTTCATCGAGTCGGGAGCGCAGGCGCCTGCACCGGCTCAGCCCCAGCCCGTAGCCGAGGTTCAGCCGACCGCGGTAGCTGCTCCCGCCGAGGCTCCCGCGCCGCCCACGGCCGAGCCCGCGCCGGCTCCGGCGGCTGCTCCAGCTCCCGCTGCCGCACCGGCCGCAGCCAAAGCACCGACCCCTCCGGCGGACGCCGGCGAGCTCCAGCCCGGCGAGCAGCTCGAGCCGATGACCCCGATGCGCCGCGGCGTGATGGACCACATGCGCCGCTCGGTCGACACGGCCGCGCACGTCACGAGCGCGATCGAGGTCGACTTCGCGCGCGTCGTCGCGCTTCGCCAGAAGCTCAAGCCCGAGTTCGCGAAGCAGGGCGTGAACCTCACCTACCTCGCGTTCATCGCCCGCGCGGCGGTCGACACGCTCAAGGAGTACCCGTACGTCAACGGCGAGATTCGCGGGCAGAGCATCGTCACGCGGCCGAGCGTGAACCTCGGCATCGCGGTCGCGCTCGACGACGGCAAGGGCCTGATCGTCCCCGTGATCCGGAACGCGGGAGACCTCAACCTCCTCGGGACCGCCCGCGGGATCCAGGACATCGCCGAGCGCGCACGCACGAAGAAGCTCCTCCCCGACGACGTCCAGGGCGGCACCTTCACGATCACGAACCCCGGCAGCTTCGGGACGTTCCACGGGACGCCGATCATCAACCAGCCGCAGTCCGCGATCCTCGGGACTTACGCGCTCGTCAAGCGGCCGTGGGTCGTGCAGGACGAGCTCGGCTCGGACGTGATCGCGATCCGGCCGATCATGAACCTGACGCTGACGTACGACCACCGGCTCGTCGACGGCGCCTACGCGGGGATGTACCTCCGCGACCTCCGCACCAGGCTCGAGACCTGGGACGAAGCGGCATATTGAGATGAGCGAGCTCACCGGCACTTGCCTGTGCGGAGGTGTCCGGTTCGCGGTCCTCGTGCCGTTCGTCCGCGTGAGCTCGTGCCACTGCACGACGTGCAAGAAGATCTCGGGGGGTGTCGGGACGGCGAGCGGAATCGCGCGGAGCAGCGACATCCGCATCCTCGAGGGCGAAGCGCTGCTCACGACGTACAAGCCGGACGAAGGCTCATCGAAGACCTTCTGCTCGGTGTGCGGAACCAACCTCTTCGGGGGCGGGTGGCCGACGTCGGAGTACTCGCCTGTGCGGCTCCCCGCGCTCGACGAGCCGTTCGAGGGCCCGCTCGAGGCGCACATCTTCGTTCGCTCGCTCGCACCGTGGGAAGTGCTGCCGGACGACGGCGTTGCGCGTTACGAGGTGCGGGTCACATGACGCAACGGATCTACCCGATGGTCGCGTACGAGGACACCGCGGCCGCGATCGCCTGGCTGACGAAGGCGTTCGGATTCACGGAGCGCGGGCAGCGCTACGTCAACGACGACGGCACAATCGGGCACGCCGAGGTCGACGTCGGCGGCGCGACGGTCATGCTCGCGACCCCGAATCGCGAGTACCGCAGCCCGAAGTCGCACCGAGAGAGCTGCGCCGACGCCGCGCGCTGGCTCGACAACCCGTGGGTGGTCGATGGCTTGCTCGTCCTCGTGGACGACCTCGACGCGCACCATGCTCAAGCCGTTGCTGCAGGCGCGAATGTCATCCGGCCGCTCGAGGAAGGCCCTGACGGCCGCCTCTACACCGCCGAAGACCTCGAAGGCCACCGCTGGATGTTCCAGCAGGCATGAGCGACGACCTCGTCCGGCTGACTGTCGTTCCGAGCGAGGTGGAGGCGGAGCTGATCCGCGGCCTGCTCGAAACCGAGGGCATCGAGTCGCTCGCGCGACCGACCGACATCGCCGCCGGCGCATTCGACGGCTGGTCTCCGGGCGGCGGCCGGGAGATCCTGGTTCACGCAGGCGACGCCGAGCGGGCCCGCGAGCTCATCGCGAAGCAGTAGCCTGGCCGCATGGCACGCGGCGCGTATGTCATGAGCCTCGGGCTCACTCCCTACGCGGAGGCGTTCGCGCTCCAGCGCTCGCTCGCCGGCGCCGTGTCGCAGGGCGCGATTCCCGACACCGTGATCTTCCTCGAGCATCCGCCGGTCGTCACGATCGGGCGGCGGACGGAGGCCGAGCGCGAGATCCACATCCCGGAGAGCGCCGAGGTCGAGATCGCCGAGACCGATCGCGGCGGGAAGTCGACCTTCCACGGGCCCGGACAGCTGGTCTGCTATCCGATCCTCGACCTCGGGAACCACGGCAAGGACGTGAAGCGCTACGTCCGCGACCTCGAGGAGGCGCTGATCCGCACGCTCGGCGTATTCGAAATCGAAGGCACTCGGCTCGAGGGACTGACCGGGGTTTGGCTGACGCCGCCGCCGCGGAAGATCGCGTCGATCGGCGTCCATGTCTCGCGCTGGGTGACGACGCACGGGTACGCACTCAACGTCGATCTCGATCCGGCGCCGTTTACCGAGTGGATCACCGCCTGCGGGCTCGAGGACGCGGCATTCACGACGATGGCACGCGAGCTCGAACGCCCGCTCACGACCGACGACGTGCGACCCGCTGCGGTCGAGGCGATCGCCGAGGTCTTCGGGCTCGAGTTCGAGGAGCTCCCGGCCGACGAGGGCGCCGGGCTCTGGGCCCAGCCGATCCACGCCTCGCTCGCGACGCGATGAACGAGGCGCTGGAAGCGACCGCGAAGCTGTACGAGGGGGCCGCGCGCGAGCTCGAGCAGGCGGCCCGGCATTGCGAGGTTGCCGCGCAGCACTTCCGCGACAACCTGGTTCCGCGCGGCACCGCGCACGCGTGGGCTGCTCGCGGGCACATGCTCGAAGCGCAGGCGCGGCTCGACGAGCAGGCGCTCGAGCACGCCCGCCGCTCCGTCCCCCAGGCGTGACGCCGGCGTGAAGGCGGTCGTGTATTCGGAGACAGGGGGACCGGACGTCCTCGGCGTCGTCGAACGACCGGTTCCAGAGCCCGGGCCGCGCGAGGTACGCGTCGCCGTTGCGGTCTCCGGCGTGAACCCGACGGACTGGAAGTCGCGCGCAGGGCGAGCGCCGGGCGAGAAGCTCCCGTTCCCCGAGGTCGTCCCGAACCAGGACGGTGCGGGGACGATCGACGCTGTTGGCGAGAGCGTCGCGAGTGAGCGCGTGGGCGAACGAGTCTGGTTGTGGGAGGCCGCGTGGCAGCGGGCGGACGGGACGGCCCAGGAGTACGTCGTGCTTCCGGAGCGCCAGGCGGTCGCTTTGCCCGACGACGTCTCATTCGACGTCGGCGCCAGCCTCGGAATCCCGGCGCTGACGGCGCATCGCTGCCTGACGGTCTCCGACGCCGGGCCGCGCCGGCTCGGGCCCGGAGCTCTGGCGGGCCGGACGGTGCTCGTCGCCGGGGGCGCAGGCGCGGTCGGACACGCGGCGATCCAGCTCGCCCGCTGGGCGGGCGCACGCGTCGTTGCCACGGTGTCGAGCGAGGAGAAAGCCGCGCTCGCCCGCGCCGCAGGCGCCGACCTCATGATCGACTACCGGGGCGAGAACGCGTCCGACGAGATCCGCGCCTGGGCTCCGGATGGAGTCGACATGGTCGTCGAGGTCGCGCCGGCCGCGAACGCGCGGCTCGACGCCGCGGTCCTGGCCTCGAACGGGACCGTCGCGGCGTACGCCGCCGAGCGGCAAGGTAGGGACGTCGGGCTCGAGTTCCGAGCGCTCTACTCCCGGAACATCCGCTACGAGTTCGTCCTCGTCTACACGCTGCCCGCCGAGGCGAAGAGCAACGCCGTCGCGGACGTGGCCTCCGCAGTGGCTGACGGCGCGATGCCTGTCGGCGAGGCGGCGGGCCTCCCTCTCCATCGCTTCCCGCTGGAGCAGACCGCCGCGGCGCACGCAGCCGTCGAGGCCGGCGCCGTCGGCAAGGTCCTCGTCGACGTCACCGCCGGGACGTAGCCCCAACCTCCCTGGCTCCTTTGAGACGTCTCAAAGGAGCCACGGGCACTCCCGTGTCCCTGACGTCACGCTATCGAGGAAGCGCTCGCATCTGTTCAACGACTAGGTCGCACGAGTGCAAATCCTCGTCGTGCCATGAAGCCGACCACGCCGGCTCGATCGGTGAAGCGTCGCGCTAGATCAACCCCGCGCGAGTCGCGTGCGCCGCGGCCGCGGCGCGCGTCGACTGAGCCAGCTTCCGCAGGATGTTCGCGACGTGCCGGTGCACCGTGTGCTCGCTGAGAACGAGCGACGACGCGATCTCGCGGTTCGACAGGCCGGCCGCGACGAGACGCAGTACCTCGGTCTCACGTCCCGTCAGCGGCGAGTCGCCGTTCGACGCGGCGGGAGCGGCATCGTCGAGGAACCCGGCGAGCGCCCGCTGGAGCTCACGCTGGTCGTCCATGAACGGCAGGTGCGAGTCGCCGCTCAAGGTGACGAAGCGGGCGTTCGGCAGCAGCGCCGCGAGCTCGCGGCCGCGGCTGATCGGGACCGTGCGGTCGCCGCGCCGATGCAGCACGAGCGAAGGCGTTGTCACCTTCGGCAGGATCGGTCGCGCGTCGCAGGCGAGATCGAGCTCGAGGAACGCGGCCGCCACCTCCGCATCGGCCGAGTGCCGCTGGTACCGGCTCAGCGCGACGATTTCGTCACCGCTGCCGTGCGGCGTGATGAGGCCGGCGAGCATCTGCGCGGCGAGCGGCCAGTTCGTGCGAACGAAGTCGACGAGAGAGCGGCGCGTCACGTCCGGGATGTCGCTGCGCGACGCATAACCGCCGAAGAACACGATCTTCCGCACGAGCTCCGGGCTCCGGCTCGCGTAGTCGGCAGTTGCGAGGCCGGCGCAAGAGCACGCGAAGAGGATCGCGGGCTCGGGACCGACCGCCGCGTGCACCGCAGCCATCGTCCGCGTGTCCAGCTCCAGCGTCGCGCCGGCGGGCAGCGTGCGATCCGAGAGGCCCGCCCCGATCCGGTCGTAGCGCACGACCCGATGCGTGGCCGCGAGGTCCTCGAAGAAGGCGCGGGTGCGAGGGTCGTCCCATTCCTCCTCGAGATGCGTGACCCAGCGGCCGCCGAAGAGCAGCAGCGGGCCCTCGCCCGCCATCGCGTACGCGATCCGCTTTCCGTCGAGCTCGGTGAAACGGACGTCCTGCTCCATGGCCTGCAGTGTTCCTGGCCGGAACGGGCCATGTCAACAAGATGGCCCGCCACGGCGACGCGGCGGGCCATGCCGGAGTGCACCCTGGAAGTCATGCAGACCCGCCACGTCGACGGCCTCACGATCCGCCTACTCCGCAACGGCGACACCGCGACCGTCAGCGCGCTCTTCGAGCGCCTCGGAGACCGCTCGCGCGAGCGCCGCTTCTGCGGCGCGAAGCCGCGGCTCTCGGAGAGCGAGCTCGCGTTGCTCGCCCGCGCCGACGACACGCATCACGTTCTCGTCGGCTTCGTGGACGGCGACCCACAGCCGGTCGGGATCGCGCGGCTCGTCCGCGACGGGCGGTCCGCCGAGGTCGCGTTCGAGGTTGCGGACGAGTATCAGGGACGCGGGATCGGGACGATCCTGACGCGCGAGCTCGCGTCCGACGCGCGCGCGGCCGGCATCACCGAGTGGAACGCGACGGTATGCGGCGACAACCCGCCGGCCGTCTCGCTGCTCGCGCGCATTGCGACCTCACTGCACGTGAGCTGGCGTGGCCGCGAGCGCGAGCTCGTCGCGCGGCTCGAGTCGCGCTAGCGCGTCAGCTCGGAGAACTCGGCGGGACAGGCGATGGGCTTGTCCTCGCCGAACCGCGCGTACGCCTCCTTCGGGTCCGAGGTCTCCTTCTCGACTCCGGCACCATGCCTGAGCGCGACCTCGTTCACCGGGTACACGAGCCCCCGCCCTTTCTCCCGCTTCCCGACCCCGATCAGGAGGCACGGGCCGTCGCCTGCGCCGACGAAGATGTGCTCCGTCCAGTTCGGGCAGTGGAAGAAGTCCCACGCTCTCAGGAGCCGCTCCTGGCCCTCGACGAGGAGGAGGCATTCGCCGGCGAGCACGAGGAAGTCCTCCTGCGCGTCCTCGCCGTGGTACATCGAGCTCGGCTCGCCTGGCCGCAGGATCGCGATGTTGAAGCCGAGCTCCTGGAAGCGCGCGTTCTCGCCCTCGAACTGCGAGTAGAGGCCGAGCTCGCTCTCGAACCAGCGCGCGTCCCGCACGTTGAGGACGAACCAACCCTCGCCGGCCGGCGCGAGGCCGTGCTCGGTCTTCTCGAGAGGGGCCTCCGGTACCACCGTCTTTACACTATTCCCTCCGCAAGAGCGGAATCCGCGAGTGCGGATTCCGCTCGCGTAAAGTCCCTGAAGCCGGCCGCTGTCGCGGCCGGATCGCTACGCAAACTCACACGATGCACAAGTCCCTTCCGGTGGCAGATCGTCCAAGGCGTCCCGAGTGGATGAAGGTGCGGGCGCCGAGCGTCAACTCGCGCTACTACGAGGTCAAGGGCCTCATGCGCGAGGGTCACCTGACGACCATCTGCGAGGAGGCGCGCTGCCCGAACATCGGCGAGTGCTGGGGCCGCGGGACGGCGACGTTCCAGATCCTCGGGGACATCTGCACGCGCGCGTGCCGGTACTGCTACGTGCAATCGGGTAAGCCGGACGCGCCACCGGACCCGCTCGAGCCGCTGCGGCTCGCGCAGGCCGCCAAGCAGATGGGGCTCTCGCACGTGGTCGTGACCTCCGTCGACCGGGACGACATCCCGGACCGCGGGGCCGGGCATTACGCAGCCACCGTTCGCGCGCTCCAGCGCAAGCTTCCGGGGGCGACCGTGGAGCTGCTCACGCCGGACTTCCTCGGTGTCGAGGAGGAGGCGCTCGTCACCGTTCTCGACGCGCGCCCCGACGTCTTCGGCCACAACATCGAGACCGTCCGCCGCCTGCACGCCCGCATGCGCGGCGCGAAGGCGAGCTACGACAAGGCGCTCTGGCTGCTTCAGCGCGTGAAGGAGCTCGCGGACTACGACGTGATGACGAAGTCGGGGATCATCGTCGGGCTCGGGGAGACGAACGACGAGGTCGTGGAGACGATGCGCGACCTTCGCGCGCACGGCGTGGACGTGGTCACGATCGGGCAGTACCTCCAGCCGTCGCCGAAGCACGCGACGATCGACCGCTGGGTGCATCCCGACGAGTTCCGCTGGTTCCGCGAGCAGGGCGAGGCGCTCGGCTTCGGCTCGGTCTTCTCGGGCCCGCTCGTGCGCTCGTCGTACCGCGCGGACGAGCAGCGCCACGCCGCCGAGACCGGGCGCGGCGCAGTCGCCTATTAGCGCAAAGGACCTAGAAGCGAGCCGCTTCGCGGCCGCGATCGTTGCGGCTCACCTCGGCCTACACCCCGCGGATCGTCAGCCGGCGCGTCAGCCGGTTGCCGTGGATGTCGTGCAGCTCGACCGTCACCGCGTGCGACCTGCCCGTCACCGTGAAGCCGCGCAGCGGGACGTCGACCGTGCAGTTCGCGCGCAGCGGGACTCCCATCTCGACGAGCCGGCCGCCGGGGATCCTGTAAGCGACACCGATGTTCGTCCCCGGCTCGTTGACGACGCAGAAGCGCCGGGTGTACAGGGTCACGAGCGGCGCCGTCGTGCCGCGCCGCAGCGGGAGCACCGCGTTTCGCGCGTCGAGCGGCCTCGCCGCGGCCGAGAACCTCGGCGGCGAGCTCCCCTTCGCGAGCCCGGTCTGCGTGTACAGGCCGGAGTCCCACGGCTGGCCCTGGTCGTCCTGATAGACGAACCAGACGAACATCGACACGAACGGGTAGCTCCTGGCGATCGCGATCGACTGCCTGACGTAGGCGGACTGCTTCGCGTAGGAGATGCCGAACGCGTCCTGCGGCTTCGTCTCGTGCCCGTACTCCGTGACCCAGATCGGCACGGACGGACGGTTGAACAGCTGCTGCAGCTTCGTTTCGAGCGTGGGCAGCGACCCGAGCGTCACGTTCGGCCAGCGCACCTTCTGCGACGGCCTCAGGTTCGGCGTGAACGGATACGGGTGGTGGGAGTACGCGTCGAAGCGGAGGCGCGGGTTCGCCCTGGCCACCCCTTCGATGAACCTCCCGGGCGAGTGCACGGGCCGAGCGCCTTCCGGATTGTCGGTCCCGCGGGCCGAAGTCTCGCCCATGGCCACGAGCGCGCGAGGATTCCCTGCCTTGATCCCCTCGTAGCCGGCGGCGTACAGCTTCGCGTAGTTCCCCGGTGCGACCGAACGACCGCGTGAGTCGAACTGCGGCTTGAGGAAGATCTGCAGGTTCGGCTCGTTCCAGACCGTCCAGAAGCGGACGAACGGGAACCCGTCGAAGCGTCCGGAGTAGCGGGACGCGAGCGCCCGCGTGAAACCGCCGAAGTCGCGCGACGCGCCTCGGCATCACGTTCGCGCCGCGACCGCCGTTCGCCCAGCGCGGAGTCCCGACGAGGCTGAGCACGACCTCCATGTCCGACCTCTGGGCCGTACGGATCGCCTCGTCGAGATCTCCGAGGTTGTACGAGGGATCGAAGGGGTCGCCGGCGCGCGCCGGGCGGGTCGGCGAGACCAGGTTCCAGTGCACCAGCAGCCGCATCACCGTCGCGCCCTCTTTCGCCGCGGACTCGATCCTGGTTTCGCGGTCGCTGACCCAGCGAAAGCTCGGGTCGTCGTGGAATCCGATCCACATACGCTCCGCGGCGAGCGCGGTGGGCGCCGCCAGCGCGGCGGCGGCGAACAGGACGAGGGCAAGACGAAGGGTGCGATTCAAGACGGAACCTCCTTGCGTTGGGCTCGGCACGTCACCTACGTGCAGCGGCACAAGGGCTCCGGCCACCGTAGTCACTCGACTGTGAGCGTCGTGTAAGGGTGTCGCTCGCTGACTGATTGGTGTACCGATGGGCGTGCGATAAGCCGCAACCCACGACCGAGTCCGATCCGAGAGGTGGTGCGCGTACTGACGGGCATGCTCGTGCGGGCCGCGATCGCCGTCGTCGCACTTGTTGCGATGTCGTCCGCGAGCGCCGCGACGGCGACGGAGAGCCAGCTCCCCGTTCGCGAGTTCTCGCGTCCCCGCCGGCACGCACCCGCACGACGTCGCGCCCGCCCGCGACGGCGGCGTCTGGTACACGGCCCAGCACACGGGGCGGCTCGGCTATCTCGACCCGAGGAACGGGCGCTCGAGGTTCGTCCGGCTCGGCTCCGGCTCGGCGCCGCACGGAGTCATCGTCGGTCCCGACGGCGCGCCGTGGATCACCGACGGCGGCCTGAACGCGATCGTCCGCGTCGACCCGCGCACACGCAAGGTGAGGGTCTTCCGGCTGCCCGCGAGCACGGGCTACGCGAACCTGAACACGGCAACCTTCGACCGCCGCGGGATCCTCTGGTTCACGGGTCAGAGCGGCATCTACGGGAGCCTCGACCCGAAGAGCGGCAGGATGCGCGTCTTCGACGCACCGCGCGGCGAGGGCCCGTACGGGATCACCACCACACCCTCGGGCGACGTCTACTACGCCTCGCTCGCCGGGAGCTATCTCGGGCGGATCAACCTCCGCACGGGTCGAGCGACCGTGCTGCGCCCTCCGACCGCGGGTGCCGGCGTGCGTCGCGCGTGGTCGGACTCGCGCGGCCGGATCTGGATCAGCGAGTGGAACGCGGGCAAGGTGGGGATGTACGACCCGCGCAGCCGTCGCTGGCGCGAGTGGCGAGTGCCTGGGTCGAATCCGATGATCTACGCCGTCTACGTCGACGACCGCGACAAGGTCTGGCTCAGCGACTTCGGCGCGAACTCGCTCGTCCGCTTCGATCCGGCGACGGAGCGCTTCACGGACGTCGCGCTCCCGAGCGCAGACGCCGCGGTGCGGCAGATCCTGGGGCGGCGCGGCGAGATCTGGGGCGCCGAGTCCGGGACGGACAAGCTCGTCGTGGTGCTCACCGGCCGGTAGCGCTCCTGCAGAAGCGAGGGGGCCGCCGGTCGGGCGGCCCCCTCATGCGTTTCGGACGATCCGGTTGCTACTTGATGAACACGTAGATCGCGGCGTGCGCGATCTCCGTTCCGCCGGAGCTCACCCGCAGGATGCCCTGCCGGTTGCCGGCGGCGATCCCCTGATTCGCGGCCATGGTGACCGTGATCGTGTTGCCGGAGATCGTGGCGTTGAAGTCGACGCCCGCTCCCGTCTCGTCCGTCACCGCGACCGAGTACGGACCCGATCCGGAGAGCGTCGTGAGCGCGACCGTCTTGCTCGCGGACTGACCCGACCCGGACGGGACGGAGCCGAAGCTCACGCTGACCGGGCTGAGCGCGACGCGAGCCATCGTTGCCGAGAGGGCGTTCGCCCGGCCGGCGCCGATGATGTTCACGTTCGTGTTCAGGCCCGAGGCGTTCGAGTTGATCAGCACGCCCTGGTCGGCCGTGTTCGTGATCGCCGAGCGGATCTCGGCGGACGACCACGTCGGGTGCTGGCTCCGCACGACGGCCGCGGCGCCCGCGAGATGCGGCGTCGCCATCGACGTGCCCTGGAAGAACGCCCAGCACGGCGGCGTGTCGCAGGCCTCGTTCGGCTGCGAGCTCAGGACGTTCACGCCCGGTGCGACGGCGTCCGGCTTGACGCGGAAGTCGACGTCGGTCGGGCCCTGGCCCGAGAACCCGGCCATGATGTTGTGGTTCCCGCTCAGGATGTACGACACCGCGGCCTCGATGGTCATGTTGCCCAGAGCGCCCTTGAGCGCGGTGCCGTCGGAGAGCGACACCATGTACGCGGGCGTGGCCGGAAGGCCCGGAATCGCCACGTCGTCGCCCATCGCGATCGGGTCGCCGCCGACGTTGTTCACGACGACGACTGCCTCCGCGCCGGCGGTACCGGCGTTGCGGATCTTCGTCTCGAACGTGCACACGCCGCGGGCGACGAGCGCGATGGTTCCGGTCATGCTGTTCGGCGGAAACGCCGCGCATGCGTCGCTGAGTCCGGCGACGCCCGTCCCGGCCGGAGCGCTGACCGGCCTCGAGAGGTCGGCGTCGACCGTCTCGAAGTCGCCGGTCGCCCCGCCTGCGGTGACCGCGCCGCGCGTGATCTCGGGGCCGATGAAGTGGCCCACCGTCATGGCGCCGGCCGTGAGGGCGCCGGGTGCGATCCCCGGCGACTCCACGGTGCTGAAGCCCGGCCCGCTGTTGCCGGCCGCGACCGCGACGACCATGTTGGCCGCGTCGAGGTTGTCGACGGCGTGCGAGAGCAGGTCGTTGATCCCGCCCTGGCCGCCGCCGAGGCTCATGTTGGCGACGTCGAAGTCCCGCTCGTACGCCTCCTCGAGCGCGTCGACGATGTCCTCCGAGCGGGCGCTCGCGACGTCGGCCGGGAAGACGTTGAAGTTTCCGAGCCGGGCCGCGGGAGCGACGCCGGACGGGTCGTACGGGATGTCCACGCCGTCGACCGTCGCGGACGTGTGCTCGTTGCACGCGACCGTGCCGGCGACGTGTGTGCCGTGCCCGTCGAGGTCGGCGGGCGTGTAGCCCTGGTTCTGCGCCTTCATGTGGAACACGCCGGCGAAGATCACCTTGGCGTTCGTCCCGCCGTTCGTCGCGCCCGAGCCGAAGCATGGGTGGCGGGTGTCGATGCCGCTGTCGATGACCGCGACCTCGACGCCGGCGCCCTTCGCGGCGGGCGTGCCGCCTCCGGCGCCCCACGCCTCGAACGCGTGGATCAGCTCGAGATCCGGGTCCTCGTGCCCCGCGGGGCGGTAGAGCCCCTGGAGCTGGGCGGACTGAACCATGGGCGCCGCCGCGATCGTCCCGAGCGGCGTGCCGTTGAGCTCGACGCTCACGGCGTTGAGCGAGATGTCGAACTCGCCGTTGACGCGCGCGCCGGACGCGTTGTCGCGAAGCCAGCGCTTGAAGTCGTTCCGGAGCTGGTTCAGCTGCGCCCGGTACGAGCGGACGTTCTGGCTCGAGAAGTCGATCTTCTTGCCCTTCGCGGGCTTCGTCCTCTCGGCGGTCGCGAGCGGCGCACCCTTGAGCTGCACGAGCGCGCTGCCGGCGTCGACCGTCGGCGCCGCTGGACCGTCCGTGGGCCGGCCACCGGCCAGCCCTGTGCCTACGCCTACCGCGAGCAGGAACGCGCACGCGGCGGCCGTGAGAGCGCTGAGTCTCTCTCGTGACATATGTGTCTCCCCTCCATCTGACGGACAACTCGAAAGCCGTCCATTGGCGACCCCAGGGTAGCCAGGTCGTTTCGCCCTACGCGGCGGTAGCGCGCCGGGCTCTTGTCACGCGCGCCGCGAGATGCAAGAGTTCCGCGCAGCAAACGAGGGGACAAGGGAGGCTGCGTGAGGCGTCACTTGCTCTTCGTTTCAGTCCTTTGCGGTCGCGCCGCGATCAGTCCCGTTCCGAAGTGCGCAGGCGTGACGAAGACGACATGCGTGCGCGTCTCCACCAACCAGAACGGGAAGCTGCGCGTGCGCTGAGGCTCGGGGCGGGGGTGGAGGGGTCGCTGCGGCGGCCCCTCCATGACACCTAGTCTGCGACGATCGCGCTAACGTCGAGAGAGGCGCGCGGGCCTCTTACTCGTGTGGCTTGGCCATGGCGCGGTAGTCGAGCGCCTGGTCGAGGATCGCGTCGTCCACCCCCGCTTCCCGCGCGATCTCGCGGAGCGAGCGGCCGGTGCGCGCGGCCTCGGCCACGATCTCGGCGGCCTTGTCGTAGCCGATGTGCGGGTTGAGCGCGGTCGCGGCGGACAGCGTCAGCTCCGCGTAGCGCTCGAGCTGCTCGCGATTCGCCTCGATCCCGTCGACGCACTTCTCCGCGAGCAGACGGCCGGCGCTCGAGAGGAGCTGTATCGACTGCAGGAGGTTCCGCGCCATCAGCGGCACGTAGACGTTCAGCTCGAACTGGCCGCTCATCCCGCCAACGGTGATCGCGGTGTCGTTCCCGATCACCTGCGCGGCGACCTGCGTGACGACCTCCGGGATGACCGGGTTGACCTTCCCAGGCATGATCGAGCTGCCCTTCTGGAGCTCCGGGAGGAAGACCTCGGCGAGCCCGGCGCGGGGGCCGGAGCCCATGAGGCGGAGGTCGTTGGCGATCTTCGTCAGCGAGACCGCGACGACCTTGAGCGCGCCGGAGGTCTCGACCAGCGCGTCGCGCGCTGCCTGCGCCTCGAACGGGTCGGGCGGAGGTGAGATCTGGAGGTTGGTCTGCTCGATGAGCAGCGCACGGACGCGGTTCGCGAACTCGGGATGGGTGTTGAGACCGGTGCCCGTGGCGGTGCCGCCGAGCGGGATCTCGCCTAGGCGCGGCATCGCGTCCTCGACGCGGGCGATGCCCTGCCGCACCTGCGCCGCGTAACCGCCGAACTCCTGGCCGAGCGTCACCGGGACCGCATCCATCATGTGCGTGCGTCCCGACTTGACGGCGTCGTCGAACTCGCGCGCCTTCCGCTCGAGCGACTCCGCGAGTTGTGCGAGCGCGGGCTTGAGATCGTTCGCGAGCTCGTCGAGGGCGGCGAGGTGTACCGCCGAGGGGAAGACGTCGTTCGAGGACTGCCCCATGTTCACGTCGTCGTTCGGGTGAGTGTCTTCCCCGGCGAGCGCCGCGATGACCTCGTTCGCGTTCATGTTCGAGCTCGTGCCCGAGCCGGTCTGGAAGACGTCGATCGGGAACTGGTCGTCGAACTCGCCCGCGGCGATGCGGTCGCCGGCGGCGGCGATGCGCTCGGCTTTCTCCTCGTCGAGCAGTCCTAGCTCGGCGTTCACCCTCGCGGCGGCGGCCTTGATCCGGCCGAGCCAGCGCGCAACGGGAACAGGGATCGGCTCGCCGGAGACGGGGAAGTTCGAGACGGCTTTCCGCGTCTCCATGCCCCAGAGCTCCTTCCCTTCGGTGGTCTCGGACACGCGGCGAGTCTAGCCGCGTCCGGAGAGGCCGCTCTCCTTACAGGGTCTGACCCTGTAAGCGTGACAATTCGGCGTCGATCTCTCCACAGGAGCCTCGGCGGCTTCGGACGGTGATCGAGCGGGGAAGCGCTAAACGGAGCGGCGGGACCGCCACGTCCCCTTACAGGGTCTGACCCTGTATGTGTGAAATGAGTGCGCCGAGTTGTCCGCAGGACGGCGCGGTTCAGCTGCGAGCGGCGGCGACGAGATCGTCCCAGGTGCAGAGCTTGATCCGCGGCCGGCCCTGAGGCTCGCCGCGGCTCCGCTCGGCGGCGTCGATCGCTTCCCAGCCCGCGTACATGACCGCTTCGACGCCGCGCTCGGCGAGAAGCTCCTCCAGGGTCGCATCGCCCTCCCGCGTAGGAAGTCGGCCCTCGCGCGCGTCCTCGAGCAAGAGCTCGACCGTCTCCGTCGCGTCCTTCTTGTTCGTCCCGATGACACCAGTCGGACCGCGCTTGATCCAGCCCGCAGCGTAGAGCCCCGGAATCGGCTCGCCGCGTTCGTCGAGCACGCGGCCGCGGTCGTTCGGAATCGTCCCACGCTTCGGATCGAACGGGACGTCGGGAAGCGGCACCCCGTGGTAGCCGACGCTGCGGAAGACGATGCCCGCGGGGATCGTCTCCCGCTCGTCCGTCGCGACCGCTCGCACGCTGCCCGACCCGTCCGGCTCGAGCGCGTTGTGCACGAGCTCGACAGCTTCGACGCGCTCATCGCCCAGCAGCGCGACCGGCGAGACGCGAAAGCGGAGCCGAACGACCGTCCGCCTCCCCGTGCGGGCGCGCTCGCCGAACTCTCGCAGGATCTCGAAGTTCCGCTTCACGACGTTGGACGCGGCAGCGAGCTCGGCCTCGCTCACCGGGTCGAGCTCGAGCTCGGCCGGGTCGAGGACGATGTCGGCGCCCGCCAGCTCGCCCATCTCGTGGAGCTCGGTCGACGTCCACGCCGCCTGTACCGGCCCACGCCTCCCGAGGACGACGATCTCGCGGATCCCAGACTCGGCGATAGCCTCGATCGCCGCGTCGGTCGTGTCTGTCGGCGCGAGCTCCTCCCGCGTCAACGCCAGCATCCGCGCCACGTCGAGCGCCACGTTCCCGTTGCCCACGACGACCGCGCGCTCCACCGAGAGGTCGAAGTCGAGCTCCTGGAAGTCGGGGTGGCCGTTGTACCAGGCGACGAGCTCCGTCGCGGCCCAGGATCCGGGCAGGTCCTCACCCGGGATCCCGAGCCGTCGGTCGGTCTGCGCGCCGACCGCGTAGACCACCGCGTCGTACAGCCGCGCGAGGTCGTGATGCGTGACGTCGCGCCCGACCTCGACGTTGCCGAAGAAGCGGAAGCCCGCCCGCTGTGCGATGCGCTCGAACGCGCGCGAGACGGTCTTGAGGTTGGGATGGTCGGGCGCGACACCGAGCCGGACGAGCCCCCACGGCGTCGGGAGCCGCTCGATCATGTCCACCTCGGCAGGCGGATCCTCGCTCGCGAGCAGGTGACCCGCGGCATAGAACGCGGCCGGCCCCGACCCGACGACGGCAACCCGAAGCGGACGGTCCGGCATCCGCGGGAAATCTAGAGGGTCGAGCCGAAGGTCAGTGCGAGCAGCCGGAGCCGCAGCCGGCGGCGGCATCGGTGTCCGAAGCGGGCTCCTCGCCCTCGGCCACCGTGAAGGAGTGCCCGCATCCGCACGAAGCGGTCGCGTTCGGGTTGTCGATCTTGAACCCGGATTCCTCGATCGTGTTCAGGAAGTCGATCGTCGTGCCGCGCAGGTACGGCGCGCTGAACGGGTCGACCACGACCGGCACGCCCTCGAGTGAGAGCTCGACGTCGCCCTCGGCCACGGTGTCGAAACCGAGGCCGTACTGGAAGCCGGAGCATCCGCCACCCTGGATCGCGACGCGGAGGACGAGGGTCTCGTCCGCCTCCTCGGCCAGGAGCTCCCGCACCTTCGCCGCGGCACCGGGCGTCAGCGAGAGGAGCAGGTCGCCTGTGAGTTCGATCGGATGCTCGACGGTTGCCATGGTCGGATGGTAGCGGATGGGTGGGTCGGTTCCACCCCACTCGGAAGGCGACTTTGTGACACTCGTATCGCTCATTCTGCGCGGAATCTCGCATCCCTTCGTGCGTCGAATAGGGGAGTGCTAGGTTTCGACGGGAGACCGAGGACAAGCTGCGAAGCGAGGGTCCGACCCGTGCTCGAAGACTGGCTGCCGTTCCTGATCTACGCGCTCTTCGCAGCGGCGATCCCCGCGTCGTTGCTCCTTTTGTCCTCGATCCTGCCGCGCCGCGCCGTCTCGACGACGCGGCAGAAGATGATCCCGTTCGAGTCCGGCGTATCCGAGGGCGCGCCGAGCCAGGAGCGGCGCTTCACCGTCAGCTTCTACCTCACGGCGATCCTCTTCATCCTCTTCGACATCGAGATCGTCTTCCTGTACCCGCTCGCCGTACAGCTCGAAGTGCTCGGCTGGTTCGGGCTCGTGGAGTTCCTCGTCTTCATCGCCATCCTCGGCGTCGCCTACGTCTACATCTGGCGGAAGGGAGCGCTCAACTGGCACTGAGGAAGGACCTCCCGGTCGTCAGCGACCGCCCGCTCGCGAAGGCCGGGCTCAACTCCGAGCGCGTGCTCATGCCCGACAAGGGTCCCGGCGTCTTCGAGCGCGAGGTGGCCGAGCTCGAGGACGCGCTCATCATGACGACGCTCGAGAAGGCCGTCGCCTGGGCGCGCTCGAACTCGGTGTGGCCGGACACGTTCGGCCTGGCCTGCTGCGCGATGGAGATGATCGCGGTCGTCACCTCGCGCTACGACATCTCGCGCTTCGGCATGGAGCGCTTCAGCTCATCGCCGCGCCAGGCCGACCTGCTCATCGTCTCGGGCCGCGTCACCCACAAGATGGCCCCGGCGCTGCGCCAGGTCTACGACCAGATGCTCGAGCCGAAATGGGTCATCGCCATGGGCGCCTGCGCGAGCTCCGGCGGGATGTTCAACAACTACACGATCCTCCAGGGCGTGGACAAGATCGTCCCAGTCGACGTGCACGTGCCCGGCTGCCCGCCGCGGCCGGAGGCGTTGCTCGAAGGCGTCGTCCGCCTACATGAGAAGATCCGCGCCGGCGTGCCGCCCGCCTACGAGATCCGAGGGGTTGCGGAGTGAGCTTATGAAGGCCTGCCGGGCGTCGTCGAGACGCGCGAGGCCTTCGGTGAGACGACGCTTGTCGTCGACCCTGCGCGGCTGATCGACGTCTGCGTGCTCCTGCGCGACGAGCACGGGTTCAACGTGCTGAGCGACGTCGTGCCGACGGACTACCTCGGCTGGGGCGATGAGGGCGTCGCCGGCTACATCGGAACCGCGGCCGGGCGCGACCTCAACCGCCCGGGCTCGCAGGCCTACGCGCGCCTCCCGGAACCGAAGCCGACGCGCTTCTCCGTCTCGTACCACCTGCTCCGCGTCAGCGACGATCCCGCTCGGCTCCGCGTCCAGGTCTGGATCGATGACGAGCGGCCTGTCGACTCCGTCGTCCAGGTCTGGCCCGCCGCCGACTGGTACGAGCGCGAGGCCTACGACATGATGGGCATCGTCTTCGAGGGCCACCCCAACCTCGTGCGGATCCTCATGCCGGAGGACTGGGAGGGCCATCCTCACCGCAAGGACTACCCGCTCGGCGGCGAGCCGGTGCGCTTCTCGGACGAGGAGTGAGGGGAATGGCCGTCGTCCCCAAGAAGCGGATCTACGAAGGCACGCGCATCCCGAGCCCGATCCCGACGGTCCTGCAGGTCGATCCCGACAAGCACAACCTCGAGGACATCCTCCGCATCAACTTCGGCCCGAACCACCCGTCGACGCACGGCGTCCTGCGGCTCGTCGTCGACCTGGACGGCGAGACCGTGGCCGGCATCTACGCGGTCATCGGCTACCTCCACACCGGGTTCGAGAAGAACATGGAGGCGAAGACCTGGTGGAAGGGGGTCACGTACGCGCCGCGCGTCGACTACCTCGCCTTCCAGGCCAACGAGCTCCTCTTCGTGCTCGCGGCGGAGAAGCTGCTCGATCTGGAGGTGCCGCGCCGCGCGACCTGGACGCGCATGGCGCTGACCGAGCTCAACCGCATCCACTCGCACCTCATCTGGCTGGGGACCTCCGCGCTCGAGCTGGGCGCGATCGGACTGATCTGGTACACGTTCGACGACCGCGACCTCGTCCTCGATCTCTCCGAGATGGTCGGTGGGACGCGGATGCATACGCGCTACTTCCAGGTCGGCGGGCTGGCAGAGGACGTGCCGCCGGGCTTCACCGCCGAAGCGCGCAAGTTCTGCGACGTCTTCCCGAAGTCGGTCGACGAGTACGAGGCGATCCTCGACCGGAACGCGATCTGGCTCGAGCGCACGAAAGGGATCGGGCCGCTGTCGGCGGACGACGCGCTCGCACTCGGGCAGTCCGGCCCGATCCTGCGGGCATCGGGCGTCGACTGGGACCTGCGTAAGCGCATGCCGTACCTCTTCTACGACCAGGTCGACTTCCACGTCCCGGTGTACGAGAACGGCGACGTCTACGACCGTTACAAGGTCCACATGGACGAGATGCGCGAGTCGGTGCACATCGTCCGGCAGTGCCTCGACAAGATCGACGAGACCGAGGGCGAGCCCTGGATCGCCGACGACCGCAAGGTCGTGCTCCCGCCGCGGCACGAGCTGCACACCTCGATGGAGTCCCTCATCCATCACTTCAAGATCGTCACCGAGGGCTACACCGTCCCCGAGGGCGAGGTCTACGTCGTCATCGAGTCGCCGCGCGGCGAGAACGGTTGCTACATCGTCTCGGACGGCGGCCCGCGGCCGTGGCGCGTGAAGTTCCGCGCCCCGAGCTTCGCAGCGCTGCAGGCGACGGCGACGGTCGTGCAGGGCGGGCTCGTCGCCGACCTCATCGCGGTCGCTGCCTCGCTCGACCCGGTCATGGGAGACGCCGACAGGTGACCGCCACCTTCTACGACCGCGTGCAGGAGATCCGCAAGCGCTATCCGCGCAAGCGCTCGGCGGTCATGGACGCGCTCCGCCTCGCGCAGGAGGAGCACGGGGGCTGGCTTCCGCCGGAGGCGCTGCGCGAGGTCGCCGACGCGATGGACGAGACGCCGGCGTACTGCCAGGCGATCGCGTCCTTCTACGACATGTACCACCTGGAGCCGGTCGGGAAGCACATGGTCGAGGTGTGCACGAACCTGTCATGTGCGCTCGCGGGCGCGCAGGCCGTGCTCGACGCCTTCTCGACCGAGCTCGGCGTCGCGCCGGGCGCGACGAGCGACGACGGCGAGGTGACGCTGCGCGCGATCGAGTGCGCCGGCGGCTGCGGACGCGCGCCGGTCGTCGTCATCGACCACGTCTACCACGAGCCCGTCCGGCCGGACGAGGTCGCCGGGCTCGTCGAGGTGCTGCGTGGCGGGTAACGAAGTCCTCCTGCTCACGGCCGGCACGGAGGATCACGACCTCACCCGCCTGGACGAGTACCGCGAGGTCGGCGGGTACGCGGCGCTCGAGACGGCGCGCGCGAAGGAGCCGCAGGCGATCGTCGACGCGATGACGACCGCGAACCTCCGGGGCCGCGGAGGCGCGGGCTTCCCGACGGGCCGCAAGGCCTCGCTCCTCGCCAAGGGCACAGGCAAGCCGACCTACCTCGTGATCAACGCCGACGAGTCAGAGCCGGGCTCGTCCAAGGACCGCGACGTCATGCGCTTCACGCCGCACCGGCTCATCGAGGGTTGCCTGATCACGGCGCACGGGATCGAGTCGAAGGACGTGTTCATCTACATCCGCGGCGAGTACGCGCACGAGTTCGAGGTGATGCGCGACGCCGTGGAGGAGACGCGCCGCGCCGGGTTGCTCGGCGGCGTCACCTTCACCCTCCACCGCGGCGCGGGCGCGTACATCTGCGGCGAGGAGACCGCACTGCTCGAGTCGCTCGAGGGACAGCGCGGCTGGCCGCGGCCCAGACCGCCGTTCCCTCCCGTCACCGGGCTCTACGGCGCGCCGACGCAGATCAACAACGTGAGCACGATCGCGCTCGTCCCGAAGATCGTCGAGCTGGGGCCGGAGGAGTTCGCGAAGATCGGCGTGCCCTCCGCGCCGGGCACCGCGGTCTTCTCCATCTCCGGCAACGTCGCGAATCCCGGGAACTACGAGCGGCCGCTCGGCATCACGATCCGCGAGCTCATCTACGACGTCGCGGGCGGCGTGCCCGGAGGACGCGAGCTGAAGGGAGTCATCCCGGGCGGGTCCTCGGTGCCGATCATGACACCCGACCAGATCGACACGCCGATGGACTACGACGCGCTCGGCCTCGCCGGCTCGTTCTTCGGCTCCGCCGCGCTCATCGTGATCGACGACCGCTGCTGCATGGTGCAGCTCGCGCTCCGCGCCGAGCAGTTCTACATGCACGAGTCGTGCGGAAGGTGCACGCCGTGCCGTGAGGGTACGCGCTGGCTCGTCCAGCTCCTGACGAAGATCGAGTCGGGGGACGCGGAGTCCACCGACCTCGACCTCCTCGAGACCGTGGGCGACCGGATGCTCGGGAGGTCGCTCTGCGCGCTCGGCGACTTCGCGGTCTACCCCGTGCAGAGCTACCTACGGAAGTTCCGCGCCGAGTTCGCCGCGCACGTCGAGCTCCGCCGCTGCCCGTTCGAGGGCGAGAGCTCGATCGAAGGCATCTTCGCCCCGATCGACCAGCACGCGCATTCTCCCGAGCGAGCAGCACGTGGTGTCGGCGTGAGCGCCTCTCCCGAGACGGCCGCGCCGGCGCTCGTCAACGTCACCGTCGACGACCGGCCGGTGCAGGTGCCACCAGGAACCGGGCTCATCGAGGCGGCGCTCGCGGCCGGGATCGAGATCCCGGTCTTCTGCTACGAGCCTCGGCTCGGCCCGCCGGTCGGCGCCTGCCGCATGTGCCTCGTCGAGATCGAGGGAATCCCGAAGCTCCAGGCCGGCTGCACGCTGACGGTGAACGAGGGCATGGTCATCCGCACGGCCCAGACCTCGGCGAAGGCGGCCGATGGGCAGGAGTCGACGCTCGAATTCATCCTCGTCAACCACCCGCTCGACTGCCCGGTCTGCGACAAGGGCGGCGAGTGCCCGCTGCAGGACCTCACCTTCCGCTACGGCCCCGGGAAGACGCGGATGACCTTCCCGAAGCTCACCTTCGACAAGCCGATCCCGATCTCGCCGCTGATCGCGCTCGACCGCGAGCGCTGCATCCTCTGCTACCGCTGCACGCGCTTCTCGGAGGAGGTCTCCGAGGACAACCAGCTGATCGCGCGAAACCGCGGTGCGCGCTCCGAGATCGCGACCTTCGAGGACGAGCCGTACCGCTCGGTGTTCTCCGGCAACGTGATCGAGCTCTGCCCGGTCGGCGCGCTGACCTCGACGCTCTACCGCTTCGAGGGGCGGCCGTGGGAGATCCAGAACGTGCCAACGGTCTGCACCGGCTGCCCGGTCGGATGCAACACGTCCGCGACGATCCGCGAAGGAAAGGTCAGGCGCATCGTCTCGCGCAACCACCCCGAGGTCGATCGCGGCTGGCTTTGCGACAAGGGCCGGTTCACGTACTCGCACCTGAGCGCGCGCGACCGGATCACCGCGCCGATGCGGCGCGGCCCGAAGGGGCTTGCGGAGATCCCGTGGGACGACGCGCTCGACGCGGCCGAGGAGATGCTGAGGGAAGCCGGCGCCGCGACCGTGACCGCACTCTCCGGCTCGGAGACGACCGAGATCGCGTACGCGCTGGGGCGCCTGCTCCGCGGAGGCGTCGGCGCACACTCCGCCGTTCTGCCGGAGGCGACGTCGGACGCACTCGCGGCCTTCCGGCTCCCGCTCTCGGCGATCGGCGAGGCCGAGCTCGTGGTCGTGCTCGGCGACGATCCCGTCGTCGAGCGCGCGCCGATCGTCGACCTCTGGATCAAGGAGGCGCGACGACGCGGCGCCGACGTCGTCGTCTGCTCCCCGACCGGCGACCTGCAGACCGAGCCTTTGAGCGCGGCCGCCGTCTGCAGCGACCTCTCGACGCCCGACAACGCCCTCGGCAAGCGGCTGCGCGCGTCCGAGCGGGCGGTGCTCATCTGGTCGGGCCCGCACGGGGGCGGCGGCGCGCGGGTCGCCGAGCTCGCCCACGAGCTCGGGTTCGAGGGGAAGCCCGGCTGCGGCGCGTTCCATCTTCCGGTGACGCCGAACGGGCGCGCGGTCGCAGCGGCGTGGGCAGTGGCGGCGGACGCCGACGAGGTCCCGGTCGGCGACATCGGCCTGCTGATCGTCTCCGGCGAGGATGCGGCGGCCTCCTCGAGCGTGCGGGCGCTCGCGGAGCGGGCAGAGGCCGTGATCGTGATCACGATGTTCCACGAGCTCGCGGCGGGCTGGGCCGACCTGATCCTGCCCGCCACCGACCCCCTCGAGCGCGACGGGACAACGATGAATCTCGAAGGGCGCCTGCAGCGACTGCGCCGGTCGGTCTTGCCCCCCTGCCCGGACGAGCTCGCGTGGATCTCCAAGCTTGCGGAGCGCTTCGATGTCGAGGTGGGGCAGACGGCGCCGCTCGTGTACACGGAGCTCGCCGAAACCCTCTTCGCGGATCTCACGCTCGACGAGATCGGCCTCGAGGCCCCGCTGCCGGCACGGAAGCCCTACGTCGCGCCGGAGGCGCCGACGACACCTCCGACTGCGCCCCTGCCGACGAAGGACCGAGAGCTGCGACTCCACCGCTACCAACCGCTCCTCTCCGGGCCTGCCGTGGAACGGATCCGCGAGCTCCAGTTCCTGCGCCCGGATGCCGTCGTCGAGCTGTCGGCCGCCGACGCGCAGCAGCGCGGGATCTCGACCGGCGACCAGGTCGTCGTCCGATCGAACGGCACCTCGGTGGAGCTGCGCGCGCAGGTGAACCGGAAGCTGTTGGAGGGCGTGGCGCGAGTCGCGGAGGAGCACGCCGGCGAGCTGCACGCGCAGGTGGAGGTGGCGGCCATTCCGCTACGCGGAATGGTTAGGGAGGACTCATGAGGGAAGCCCTTCTAACCACTTATCCCGCCAGGGATTGAAGTGGTCTGGTACGTGAGCCTGATCCAGGCGTTCGTGATCATCAACCTGGTCATGGCGACGTTCGCGTACCTCACGCTTGCCGAGCGCAAGGTCCTCGGACGCATGCAGCTCCGGTACGGGCCGAACCGCGCGGGCCCGTACGGCCTCCTCCAGCCCATCGCCGACCTCGTGAAGCTCTTGAACAAGGAGGCGTTCCGTCCCGCGGCGGCCGAGTCGCGGCTCTACCTGTTCGCACCCTTCCTCGCCGCCTTCGCCGCGCTCGCCACCTTCGCAGTGATCCCGTACGGGCCGGGCTGGGAGGTCGCCGGGGTCTACATCCCGGGCCAGGTCGCGGACATCGACATCGCGCTGATCCTGGTCTTCGCGATCGGCTCGCTCGGCGTGTACGGCTTCATCATCGGCGGCTGGGCCTCCGACTCGAAGTACTCGCTGCTCGGGTCGATGCGCACCTGCGCGCAGCTCGTCTCGTACGAAGTCTCGCTCGCGCTGTCGGTTCTCGGCGTCGTGATCATGGCCGGGACGCTCTCGCTGACCGAGATCGTCGCGGAGCAGGGCGACGCGCTCTGGTTCGGCATCCCGCAGTTCGTGGGGCTCCTCGTCTTCCTGCTCGCGGGCACTGCGGAGACCGCGCGCGCGCCGTTCGACCTCCCCGAGGCCGAGCAGGAGCTCGTCGCCGGCTACCACACGGAGTACGGCGGGATGCGCTTCGGGCTCTTCACGATGAGCGAGTACATCAACCTCGTCACGCTCTCCGGCCTTTGCGTGACGCTCTTCCTCGGCGGCTGGCACGGGCCGGGCTGGGACGGCCCGACCTGGCTCGCGCCGATCTGGTTCGTCCTCAAGCTCGTCATCCTGCTCTACGTCTTCATCTGGATGCGCGCGACGCTCCCGCGGCTCCGCTACGACCAGCTGATGCGCTTCGGGTGGAAGATTCTGCTCCCCGTGGCGACGATCAACGCCGTGGTCACCGCCGTCCTGGTGGTGTGGCTGTGAGCGTTCAACCCTTCTCCACGCTGAAGGGTTTCGGCGTCACCTTCCGGCAGATCTTCCGCAAGCCGATCACGCAGCAGTACCCGGAGTACAAGCGCCCGCTCTACCCGCGCTTCCGCGGCCGGCACCGGCTGTGGCGCCACGAGAACGGGCTCGAGAAGTGCGTCGGCTGCTCGCTCTGCGCCGCCGCCTGCCCGGCGGACTGCATCCGGGTCGTAGCGGCGGAGAACTCGCCCGGGAACCGCGTCTCGGCCGGCGAGCGCTACGCGCGGATCTACGAGATCAACATGAGCCGCTGCATCTTCTGCGGCTACTGCGAGCTCGCGTGCCCGTTCGACGCGATCACGCTCGGCAACGAGTTCGAGCTGTCGGAGTACTCGCGCGCCGACCTCATCTACACGAAGGACATGCTCCTCGCGGAGCCGATCAAGCGCGTGCCGGTCGCCGATCCCAGGCTCTACGACACGCCCGAGCCGGTCTACAAGACGTCGAGCTGATGGGGAACTTCCTCGTCTGGGTCGTGTGGTTCGTCGCCGCCGGCGCGTGTCTCGGGAGCGGGATCGCGGTCGTGACGATGACGAACCCGTTCTACTCGGCGCTGTCGCTGATCGGGAACCTCGCCTCGCTCGCCGTGCTCTACCTGCTGCTCTCGGCGGAGTTCCTCGCCGCTGCGCAGGTGCTCGTGTACGCGGGTGCGGTGATGGTCATGTTCCTGTTCGTCATCGCCTACCTCGGGGGACGCGCGGACGCGCCCTGGGCCGGCGGGTCACCGCTGCTGCGAACCGCGGTGGTGGTTGCCGCGGCCGCGATCCTGATCGAGATCGTCGTCGTGCTCGGGCTCGCCTGGGGCGACGAGCTGAACGGCTCGGCCGAGATCTCGGAGTCGTTCGGCAGCCCGGCCGAGATCGGCCAGCTGTTCCTCACCGACCACCTGCTCGCGTTCGAGATCACGTCGATCGTGCTGCTCGTGGCGGCGGTCGGCGGCGTGGTGCTCGGGTCGACGAAGGAGGAGCGGGAGCGATGATGGGTCCCGGCGTCGGCTGGTATCTCATTGTGGCGGCCATGCTTTTCGGCGTCGGCGCACTCGGGGTGATGCTCCGGCGGAGCCCGCTGATCGTGCTGCTCTCGCTCGAGATCATGCTGAACGCGGGCAATCTGACCCTGATCGCGTTCGCCCGCCAGCAGGGCAACCTCGACGGGCAGATCTTTGCGCTCTCCGTGATGGCGGTCGCAGCGGCCGAGGTCGCGATCGGGCTCGGGCTCATCGTGGCGATGGCACGGAGGGGCATGGCGCTCGACGTCGACCGCGCGAGCGTCCTCAGAGGATGAGCAGCCCGACCTCAGCTGTTGGGGTCAGGCTTCAGCCTGACCCCGGTGTGAGGTGTTCGCCGAGCACACCCAAAGACGAGGTCAGGCTGAAGCCTGACCCCAGGCGCACATGATCTTCGGAGCCTGGCTCTGCCTGCTCGCCCCGCTAGGTGGCGCGCTCGCGATCACGCTGGCGGGGCAGCTGATCTCGCGACGTATCGCGGGCTACATCTCGACGCTGACGACCTTCCTCGCGTTCGGCGGCGCGCTCGTCGCCTTCTACTCGCTCTGGAGCCGCGATCCCGAGGAGCGCGAGGAGCTCTCCACCGCATACACCTGGCTCGCGGCGGGCGACTTCGAGGTCGGGATGGAGATCCTGGTCGACCCGCTCTCGGTCGTGATGATGATGATCGTCACCGGGGTCGGCGGGCTCATCGTCTGGTACTCGATGGGCTACATGGCCGGCGACGAAGAGGAGCGCCGGTACTTCGCGTACATGTCCTTCTTCGTCTTCTCGATGCTCCTGCTCGTGCAGGCGGGGAACTTCCTCCTCCTGCTCGTCGGCTGGGGACTCGTCGGCCTCGCGTCGTACCTGCTGATCGGGTTCTGGCATCACCGGCCCGAGGCGGTCGCGGCCGCGAAGAAGGCGTTCGTGATGAACGCGATCGGGGACGCGACCTTCGCGCTGGCGGCTGTCCTCCTCGTCTGGGAGGTCGGCGCGCTCGATTACTTCACCGTCTTCGAGGAGGCCGACGGGCTCTCGACCACGACGGTGAACCTCGTTGCGCTCGGGCTCCTCGGCGGCGCGGTCGCGAAGTCCGCGCAGATCCCGCTGCACACGTGGCTGCCGGACGCGATGGAGGGCCCGACTCCGGTCTCGGCGCTCATCCACGCCGCGACGATGGTGACCGCCGGCGTCTATCTCCTCGTCCGCGCGCACCCGATCTTCGAGGCGGCGCCCGACATCCAGGCGCTGGCCGCGATCCTGGGCGCGGTCACGCTGCTCGTCGCCGGCCTGATCGCGCTCGTGCAGTGGGACATCAAGAAGGTCATCGCGTACTCGACGATGTCGCAGATCGGCTACATGTTCGTCGGCGCGGGGATCGGCGCGTACGGCTTCGCGATCTTCCACCTGATGACGCACGCCTTCTTCAAGGCGCTGCTCTTCCTCGCGGCGGGCGTCGTGATCCACCACCTCGCGAACGAGCAGGACATCCGGCGCATGGGAGGCCTGCGCGAGGCGCTCCCGCGGACGCACATCGCGTTCCTGATCGGGACGATCGCGCTCGTCGGGCTGCCGCCCTTCGCCGGCTTCTGGTCGAAGGACGCGATCATCGCGTCGACGCTCGCCGACGACAGCGCACTCGGGTGGACGCTCTTCGTGGCGACGCTCGCCGGCGTGCTGCTCACGGGCGCGTACTCGTTCCGGCTGTACTACACGGTCTTCCACGGCAAGCCCGCCGAGGATCCGGCTCACGCGGCTCACGGCCACGGACACGGCGAGGGGCCGCGGTCGATGCTCCTGCCGGTCGGCCTGCTCGCGGTGCTGTCGGCCATCGGCGGCCTCGTCACGATCCCGGGCGTCTGGCACCCGTTCACGCACTGGGTGGAGGAGACCGGGGCAGCGCTCGTCGAGCCGACGACAGGTGAGGAGTACCTCGTCAGCGCGATCTCGGTCAGCCTCGGTCTCGTCGGGTTCTTCCTCGCGCGGCGTGCGTTCTACGGGGGCCGACAGCTGGTGACGCAGCCCGGCGCCTGGCGCACGTTCGAGCACAAGTTCTTCTTCGACGAGCTCTACGACGCGCTCTTCTACCGACCCGCGGTCTCGCTCGCGCGCTGGCTCCGCCGGAACGTCGAGGAGCCGGTGATCGAGGGCTCGATCGGCGAGCTCGGCGCCGGGACGATCCAGGCGAGCGACGAGCTCGCGCGGGTGCAGAGCGGGCTCCTGCGCACGTACGCGCTCGCGATCACGCTGGCGGTCTCCGTCCTCGTCGTCGTCTTCGTGGCGGTGCGGTAGTCGATGCTCGCCACCTGGCTCATCCTGCTTCCGGTCGCCGGCGCGCTCGCCGTCGCGATCCTGCCGCTGCCGCGACTCGCCGCGGGCGGGCTCGCCTTCCTGATCGCACTCGTCGAGGTCGGGCTCTGGATCGTGGCCGCCGGGCAGTTCGACTTCGACGACGGCGCGCTCCAGCTCGGCACTTCCGAGGAGTGGGTCGAGAGCTTCGGGATCTCGTACACCGTCGGCTTCTACGGCTTCTCGCTCTGGCTCACGGGCGTGACGGTCGTCGTCATGGCGGCCGCGATCGGGTACGCGCTCTGGGTCGGGCGTGACCGGCCGCGGGCTTACCACGCGCTGATGCTCTTCCTCACCGGCGCGGTGGTCGCCACCTTCGCCGCGCAAGACCTTCTCCTCTTCTACGTGTCGTTCGAGGCGATGCTCATCCCGCTCTACGTGCTCATCGGCGTGTGGGGCGGCGCGAGACGCACGGCCGCCACGCTGACGTTCGTCGTCTACACGATGGCAGGGTCGCTGCTGATGCTGGCGGCGGTCGTCGCGTTCGGCGTGACGCAGGACACGTTCAGCCTCCTCGACTCCGGCACGAGCGACAACGAGTGGATCTTCCTCGGCTTCGCGGTGGCGTTCGCGGTCAAGGCGCCGCTCTTCCCGTTCCACGGCTGGCTGCCGCTCTCGTACCGCGAGTCGCCCGTCGAAGTCGCCGCCGTGCTCTCGGGGATCGTCTCGAAGACCGCGGTCTACGGATTCATCGTCATCGTGCTCGCGAAGTTCCCCGAGCCCGTGGACGACTTCCGGACGCTCGCGCTCGTGCTCGCTGCGACTGGCCTCGTGTACGGCTCCGTGCTCGCGTTCCGCGCGCCGGACCTACGCGGCATTGTCGCGTACTCCTCGCTCGCGCAGATGGGGCTGATCACGCTCGGGCTCTTCGCGTTCAACGACCTCGGGCTCGACGGAGCCGTGCTCCAGTCGGTCGCGCACGCGCTGATCTCGGCGACGATGTTCCTGCTCGTGGGCTCGGTCGAGCGCCGATGCGGGACGGGGGACCTCGACGCGCTCGGCGGGATGGCGCGCGGGCGCCCGGTGCTGGCGACCGTGCTGCTCGTCTCCGGGATGATCGCGCTCGCCGTTCCGGGCTCGACGACGTTCGCCGGCGAGTTCCTGATCATGGCCGGGGTCTACGAGGAGGGCTGGGGCTACGCGGCAGTTGTCGCGCTCGGGATCGTGCTCGCGGCGATGTACGTGCTGCGGCTCATCTCCGCGGTGCTGCACGTGAAGCCCGGCTCGGCCGTGCGTGATGAGGCGCTCGACCTGCGGCCGGGCGAGCTCGCGCTCGTGCTGCCGCTCGTCGCCTGTCTCATTGCGCTGTCGGTGTGGCCGGCGCTCGTCAGCGAGAGCTCGTTCCCGAACGACGAGCCCGAGCAGGCGCTGACCGAGGGTCTGCGGTGAGCGTCGACACTCCGAACGTCGACTGGCTCGCTCTCGCGCCGACGCTGGCGCTGCTCGGGGCGTCCGGCGTTGCGCTGCTCGCGTCCGTGATCGTGCCCGAGTGGATGCGGAAGACGGTCGCGGCGGTCGTCACCTTTGCGGGCTTCGTCACGGCTGCGGTCTTCGCGGGAGTCCTCCTCGACACGAGCCCGACGCCGACCGCGCTGATCGAGGAGTCGATGATCCGGGACGAGCTCGCGGGGCTCGCGCAGCTGATCCTCGCGATCACGGGCGCGGTCGTCGTCTTCGTGTCGTGGAGCGAGCGGCGCCGCGACAACCACGGCGAGTACTACGCGATCCTTGCTGCGGCCGGCGCCGGGATGCTCTTCTTCGTCGGAGCCTCGAACCTGATGACGCTGTTCCTCGGGCTCGAGTGGTTCTCGCTCTCCCTCTACATCCTCTGCGCGCTCGACACCGACCGCGAGACGTCGCTCGAGGCCGGCCTCAAGTACGTCATCGTGGGCGGCCTCGGATCGGCGGTGCTGCTCTTCGGCTCCGCATTCGTCTACGGCGCGACCGGCGAGCTCGGCTTCTCGCAGATCGCGGCGGCCGAGGCGGGAGACGACCCGTTCCTCGTCGCCGGACTGGCGATGATCGTCGCCGGCCTCGCGTTCAAGGTCTCGGCGGCGCCGTTCCACATGTGGACGCCCGACGTGTACCAGGGCGCCCCGACGTCCGTAACCGCGTTCATGTCGGCGGCGACGAAGACCGCGGCGCTCGTCCTGACGTACCGCATCCTCGTCACCGCGTTCCCCGACGAGAGCGAGATCTGGACGGTCGCGATCGCAGTCATCGCGTGCATCTCGCTCGCGTGGGGAAACCTCGCCGCGCTCGCGCAGTCGGACGTGAAACGGCTGCTCGCGTTCTCGTCGATCTCGCACGCCGGGTTCATGCTCATCGCGGTCTCGGCGGGAACGGAGCGCGGCCTCGAGGCGCTCCTCTACTACCTCATCCCGTACTCGGCGATGTCGGTTGGGGCGTTCGCTGTCGTCGCGGCGCGCGAGCGCGAGCTGGGGTTTCCGGTCAAGCTCGAAGGGCTCGCCGGGCTCGGCTGGGAGCGGCCGCTGTTCGGCGCCGCGCTCTGGATCTTCATGCTCGGTATGGCGGGCTTCCCGCTCACCGGCGGCTTCTTCGGGAAGCTCTTCGTCTTCTCGGCGGCGTACGAGGCGGGCGACTGGTGGCTCGTGCTCGTCGGCGTCGGCGCGACCGCGCTCTCGCTCGCGTACTACCTCAACGTGGTGCGCTGGCTGTACATGCGCTCGGGCGCGGAGTTCCGTCTGGCGCCGGCCGGCGGCGCGCCTCCGCGCGAGTACGCGCTCGGCCTTGCGGTGTGGGCCGCGGTCTTCGTCACCGTGGGCTCGTTCTTCGCCGCGCAGCCGATTCTCGACGTCGCGTCGACCGCGGCGCAGTCGCTTCCGTTCTAGGCAGGCGGGTCGAGGGAGTCCTGCCGGAGCTCGATCCGGGCCCGAATGTCGCAGCCGCCTTCACCGTATTCGACGATCCACGCTTCGGTTGCAGTCGCCGAGATCGGTAGCTCCGGCCGGACAGCGAGCTCGATCTCCTTCAAGAGCGCGTCCTCGGGGGAGGTTGCGACAGTGAGGTGCGGGACCGGCTCGAGGCCGCGGCTTCCGTACGGCGGGTGCTCTGGAAAGCGGCGCACGAGCGCGTCGATGAGGTCGACGAAACGCCCGGAAGGTTCCGGTCGCAGGTAGAGAACGCGGCGCGTGCCCAAATCGAGGTAGGCGGTCGTCGTGAGCTCGAAGTCGAACGCTTCGAACTCTCCGAGAACCTCTCGCACCTCGTGCATCCGCCCCGCGACCAGCGACTCTGGAGGCGTAAACGGCGCGAGCAGCGTCACATGGGCCTGCATGCCCTTCGAACCGCTGGGCGTGTGCTCACGCCGCCAGCCCCCGACGACAGCCTCGGCCGGGTCGACCGGGAACGATGATCGCCGTCTCCCGCATCGCTCGCACGCTACCGCCGCGACGGACGAGCTCGATCCGAGCGGACTACACCTGCGAGGCCGAAACGGGGTCTTCGTCGAGCGGACGACTCCGACTGAGCGTGAACAGCAAGCCGACCGCGAGGAACGGGATCGCCGCGACGAAGGCGCCGGTGGCGAGCCAGTAGACGCCCGTAGCCGCGGTCGCGACGCCGACCGCGGCAAGCGCAAGGCCGCAGAGAAGCTGATCGTTCATGGCCTTCGGTCGATTCGGCACAACCATCCTCGAATCCTCTAGATTCGGGCGGATGTCGACCGAACTCACATGGCTTGGCCATTCCGCGTTCCGCCTCGACACGCCGGGCGGGAAGCGTGTCTACATCGACCCGTTCCTGAACGGGAATCCACGTTGCCCGGAGACCGAGGTGGACCCCGAGCGCTGCGACCTGATCGCGCTCTCACACGGGCACGACGACCACCTCGGCGACACGATCGCACTCGCGCAGAAGTTCGACTGCCCCGTCGTCGCTCAGGTCGAGCTGCGCGGCTGGCTCTCGACGCAGGGCCTCTCGGAGGACATGACGCAGGCGGTCAACAAGGGCGGGACCTCCGAGCACGCCGGCGTGAAGCTCACGCTGACGCACGCGAACCACTCGTCGAGCGTCTTCCGCAACGGCCAGTTCCTGTACACGGGCGAGTCGTGCGGATTCGTCTTCGAGCTCGAGGACGGGTTCAAGCTCTACTACTCCGGCGACACGAACGTGTTCGGGGACATGTCCCTGATCGCGCGAATCTACTCGCCCGACGTCGCGATCCTGCCCATCGGAGACCACTTCACGATGGGGCCGCGCGAGGCGGCCGTCGCACTCGAGCTGCTCGGCGTGAACCGCTGCGTCCCGTGCCACTACGGCACGTTCGGGCTCCTCACCGGGACACCCGAAGCTCTGCGCGAGCTCGCGCCGGCCGGCGTCGAGATCCTCTCGCCGGAGCCCGGGGAGACACTGACGTTCTGATGCGCGAACGGTGGTTCGGGGCTACCGGCCGCAAGGTCCCGGAGATCGCGCTCGAGGGCGAGGTCGACGTCGAGGGCGCACTCGTGCTCGAGGGTGTCACCGACCTCCACGAGCGAGCCCACGCGGCCCATGTCGAGGGAGTTCCGGTAGTCGTGCGCGCGGAAACGGCCGAAGACGTCGTCGATGCGCTCTCCCACGGCGAGGTCGCGTGCGTGCTCGTGCGGGACGAGGCCTTGCTGGAGGTCGACCTCACGCGGTTGACGTACGGGTAGCCATGATCGTCGCGACGTACTCGATCTGCGCGTGCGACCTCGAGGCGCGGCAGTGGGGCGTGGCCGTGCAGTCGAAGTTCCTTGCCGTCGGCTCGGTGGTGCCGTGGGCCGAACCGCTCGTCGGCGCGATCGCGACGCAGTCGTACGCGAACCCGCGGTACGGCCCGGAGGGGCTCGCGCTGCTTCGAGAAGGGCTGTCGGCCGAGGAAGTCGTCGAGCGGCTGACCGCTGCCGACGACGACCGCGCGCAGCGTCAGCTCGGGATCGTCGACGCGGAGGGTCGCGGCGCCTCGTACACCGGCGACGAGTGCCACGACTGGGCCGGCCACCGAACCGGGGCGGGCTACGCAACGCAGGGGAACATCCTCGTCTCCGGCGCGACCGTGGATGCGCTCGCCGAGACCTTCGAGGCCACCGCTGGCGCGCCGCTCGTCGAGCGGCTTCTCGACTGCCTCGACGCGGCGCAAGCGGCGGGCGGAGACAGCCGCGGCCAGCAGTCGGCTTCGCTCCTCGTCGTCGGCCCTGATCAGGGCTACGCGGGTCTCTCGGACGTCTTCGTCGACCTGCGCGTCGACGATCACGAGCGGCCGCTAGAAGAGCTCCGGCGGATCTTCGACATCCACCAGCGGCTCTTTGTCCGCACACCGCGCGAGGAGTGGATCGAGGTCGACGACGAGCTTCAGACGCGAGCTCGACGAGCGTCTCGCGCGGCTTGGCTACGAGCGCCTGGAGGACTGGGCCGGCGTCGAGAACCTCGAGGCCCGCGTCGACGGTGAGGACGAGATCGACCCGTTCGTGCTCGAGCGGCTCCGCGCCAAGTCTTGAAGGTCCTCGCGACGCGTCGCTATCCCGGCCCCGCCTTCGATGAGCTCGCTGACGTCGAGGTCGTGCCTCTGGCGGCGCTCGATGCGGCGCGACCGGAGGTCGAGGCTCTCGTCGTTGCAAACGAGCTGGTGCCGCTCGACCTGTTGCCTGGGCTCCGGGTCGTAGCCAACTTCGGAGTCGGATACGACCGGATCGATGTCGAGGCTTGCCGAGCCCGCGGCATCGTCGTCACGAACACGCCGGGCGTCCTGGACGACGCGACCGCCGACCTCGCCGTCGCTCTCGTGCTCGCAACCCGGCGGCGCGTGGTCGAAGGCGACCGGTTCGTGCGCTCGGGCGAGTGGACGGGCTCGTGGTCGGAAGGTGCGATCGCCGAGGAAGTCGCGGGCTCGACGCTCGGGATCGTCGGGCTCGGACGCATCGGGAGCGCAGTTGCGCGACGCGCGGTGGGCTTCGACATGCGCCTGCTCTTCAGCCAGCGGCACCGGATTGACACCGAGCTCGCTGAGTACCGGGAGCTGGACGCGCTCCTCGCGGAGTCGGACATCGTCACGGTCCACGTTCGGCTGACTCCCGAGACGGAGGGGCTGATCGACGGGCGACGGCTCGCGCTCATGCGCGACGGATCGTGCTTCGTCAACACCTCGCGCGGCGAAGTGGTCGATGAGGGCGCTCTCGTTGCCGAGCTGGTCAGCGGCCGCCTCCGAGCCGGCCTGGACGTTTTCGCGAACGAACCGCACGTTCCGCCGGCGCTCCTCGCGCTCCCCAACGTAGTGCTGACGCCGCACCTCGGCAGCGCGACCCGTCAAGCGCGAGAGGCGATGTCGCGGCTCGTCGTCGACAACCTCGTCGCAATCGATCGAGGTGATCCGCCGCTGACGCGCGATCAGCGCTGGATCGTGATCTCGAAGCCGAAGAGGAGGATCGGCCAGAAGATGACCGCAACGATCGCGGTCAGTACGCGGCCGATCGTGCCCAAGGCTGTCGAAGTAGTCGTAGATAGCGGCGACCACGACGCCGACGATGATCCAGACGACGGGAAGCGATAACCCCCTGAGAAGCCGCATCTTCGAGTCGTGCCCTCACTCGCCGTCTACGAAACGTGCGTCTCCTGGCAAGCGGCGGTCGCCGGCCAAACCGCGGAGCGCCGGGACCGGATCGTGCTCCGGGCGCGCAACGACGAGAACGGCGCCCGGCTCCTCGCCTACCAGCGCGCCGACGAGCAGCTCGAGCCCGACCGCCAGCGCGAACGCCTTGTGCGCATGCTCCCCGCCGAACGGGACGAGTTCCTCAGGTTGCGCGCGCCCCGCGAGCACATCCCCGTGCGTCACGGCTCCCATGGACACGTCTGCCACGACGGCCCCGCCTTCGCTCGCCGGGATCGCGATCGCGAGTGGGTTCGTCCCGGTGAGAGGCGGCCCACCCGTCGGGTGCGGCAACCGACGGGGTGAGGTCGCGGTGAGCGCGGCGACCAGTCCGGCGTCCGCGAGCCGTCTCACCCAGTAGCCGAGCACGCCGCTCGGGAAGCAGCGCTCGGCGACTACGACGCGAGCGTGACGAGGCGGCGCGGCGAGCGTCGACCGGACGATCTCGTCCAGGACGAGGTAGCCGAGCGCTCCCGCTCCGTTCCAGCGCTCGAAACCCTCTTCGGCGAGGAGGCGGGTCGGTCGCGCGTGCGGATCGAACTCCTGTGTCTCCAGCCACGCGACGCGCGAGAAGCCGTGTCCGGTCTTGCCGCGTCGCTCGGCGTCCGCGAAGTGCGTGAGGAGAACCTCGACCGCCTGTTCGTCGAGCGCGAGCGCCTCGAGCCGCCGGCGCGCTTCCTCGCTGTCCACGCGGGGAGGCTAGAGGACGGTTAGCGGCTTGCGGATCGTCCCCGCGCGAGAGGCCGTGACCGACTTCGCGAGCGCGAGGATCGCCTGCGACGCCTCGGCCTCGGGTGCGATCTCGACCAGCGGCGTGCCCTCGTCTGCAGCCTCGCGCAGCGCCGGGTCGAGCGGGATCCGCGCGAGGAGCGGCGCGCCGATCTCGTCCGCGAGCGCCTGTCCCCCGCCGGAGCCGAAGATCTCCTGCCCGGAGCCGACCAGATAGGACATGTTCTCGACGGCGCCGGTGATCCGCATCCCCATCTTTACAGCCATCTGCGCCGCTCGAACGGCGACCTGCTGCGCGGCCGGTTGTGGCGTCGTGACGACGAGCGCCTCAGCGCGCGGCAGGAGCTGACCAAGCGACATCGCCACGTCGCCGGTCCCGGGAGGCATGTCCACGAGGAGCGTGTCCAGGTCGCCCCAGTGCACGTCGGAGAGGAACTGCTCGAGCGCCTTGTGCAGCATCGGCCCGCGCCACATGATCGGCGCGTTCTCGTCGAGGAAGAACCCGATCGACATCAGCTTGAGGTCGCCGCGCACCGGCGGCACCATCATGTCGTCGACGGCGATCGGCTTCTGGTGCACACCCAGCATGTGCGGGATCGAGTGCCCGTAGACGTCGCCGTCCAGCACACCCACCTGCTCGCCGAGGCTGGAGAGCGCGTACGCGAGGTTGGCGGTAAGCGTGGACTTTCCGACGCCGCCCTTGCCGGAGGCGATAGCGATCACCCGCGTCGCCGGCGAGAGCGAGATCGACTTCTCGTCGCGGCCTCCCCGGAGGCGCCTCACGAGCGCGGTCTTCTCCTCCGGCGACATGACGTCGAACCCGAGCCGCACCGACGTCACGCCCTCGACGGCTCCGACCGCGCGGCCGACCTGCTCCTCGAACGAGTGCCGGAGAGGACAGCCGGCGACGGTCAGCGCGATGGTGACGGAGACGGCACCGTCGTCCTCGACGAGGACGTCACGCACCATGTCGAGCTCGGTCACCGGCTTGCGGATCTCCGGATCTATGACCTGCTCGAGGGCCCGGAGAATGGCGTCGCGATCGGGTCTCGCAGCATCACTCATTGGGGCGAGCGTACCTGCGAGGAGGAAGGCCGAGCAGCCCGAACTCGGAGAAGTGGCCCGCATCGCGCTCGCGCTCTCGATCGCCGCCCTTGCCGTCGCGGTGCTCGGCTCGACGCCGCTTGGCGCAGCCGCTCAGGAGCTCGTCATCCCGCGCGGAGCCGTGGGGACGGCCGAGCTCGAGAACGGCGCCGTCACCGGCGCAAAGGTCAAGGATCGCTCGCTCGGCGTGCGCGACTTCGCGAAGGGTCAGATCCCTCGCGGGCCGGCCGGGCCTGCCGGGCCGCCCGGGACGATCGCGGGCGTCGCCGCGACCGGGGACCTGTCCGGGACCTATCCCGGACCGACGCTGGCGCCAGGCTCGGTCGCGGCGGCCGAAATCGAGGACGCCTCGCTCCGGCTGGCCGACACGGCTGTCCTGAGCGGGCAGGTCCGCATCGAACTGCCGTCGATCAAGGCGCACTCCTGCGTCTCGTCGAGCGCGCCCGTGCAGGGCCTGAAGCCCTACGACCGGACGCTCGTCCTGCCGACGCAGAACCTTCCCGTCGGAGCCTTCGTGACGCAGGTCTTCAACACCGGCGTTCCGAACCGCGTGCTCTTCCGAGTCTGCAACGCGACGACGAAGCCGCTCGATCCACCGCTCGGCGGCTGGGCATACGTCGTCTGGCGACAGTAACCGTGCAGCCGGGCGGCTAGCGCAGCGCCGCGGCGAGTGCGGCCGCCAGCTCTGGCGTCCCCGCGGCGACACAGCGCGAGCGCGGAACGAGATCGAGCGGCGCCGCTTCGAACGGCGGATCCTCGAACAGCTCGATCGCGAGCCCGCACTCGCGGACGAGGAGCTGCGCCGCTGCGATATCGACCGAGCGCGCCGGCTTCAGGGAGCAGGCGGCATCGATCCGTCCGGCAGCCATGTGACAGAGGGTCAGCGCGAGCGAGCCCATGACGCGCACCCGCCCGACCAGGTCAAGTATGGCCGGGATCTTTTCGGCCACGGCCTCTGCGGTCGTGCCCTCGAAGGACAGGATCTCGATGGACTCCTTCGGCCGAACGGAACCCAGGCGCTCGCCGTTCAGGAACGCGCCCCGACCGCGCTCGGCGGTCCACTCCTCGCCGGTGCCGAAGTCGTGGACGAATCCCCACACGACGTCGCCCATCGCCGGGCCTTCCGCGACTGCGAGCGAGAAGGAGAAGAACGGAATCCCGCGCTTCGCATTCACCGAGCCGTCGATCGGGTCGACGACCACGCGCCGGGCGCCGCCGTCTCCGAACGACCGCTCCCCGAGCTCCTCGGACACCAACAAGAAGCTTTCGCCGAGTGCGGCCAGGCGCTCGACGACCACGTCCTCCGCAGCCTGGTCTATTGCCGTCGTGTCGTCTCCGCCCACGCCCTGCTGGAGGACCGGCTCGCGCTCGACACGCGTCGGCAGCCGCTGGAGCACGTCCTCGATGTCCGCGACGCACAGCCGGCAGAGCTCGAGCCAGTCGGTCACGTGCGCCCCTGCACAGGGTGGAACAGCAGCCCGGAGAGCGGCTTCGGGAAGAAGTAGGTGCTCTTCGGCGGCATTCGCTCGCCGCGTCGCGCGCTCTCGAAGACATCCTCGACACGGGGCGCTCGAACGAGGAACGCCACATCCGCGTCTCCACGGTCCACGGCTGCAATGGCCATGTCCGAGTCGGAGGTATACGAGATTCGGTCCAGGCCGAACGCGTCGACGAGCTCGACGTCCAGCCCCGCGTCGCCCTGGAGCAGCTCGGCTCCGCAGGCCCGATACGCAATGGCAGACGCACGCTCGAGCGGCTGTTCGGCGAGCGCCACGAGCGCATCGGACACGCTGCCGAACCGCTGACCGTCGCGCGGTTCGGCGAGATCCGAACGCCCCGAGAAGACGCGGTGCGTCGGAAAGACGTGCAGCCCAGGATCGGCCGTCGAGACGACGAGCGCCATGATCCGGGCATTCTCCCCGCCGATCTCGTCCCCGAGCTCGATCGCGCTCTCGTAGCGGTGGTGTCCGTCGGCGATCAGAAGTGGGCCGTCGACGAGGCCCTCGAGCCCGTCACGACCGAGCCGCCACAGCCGCGACCCATCCGCACGAAGGTCCGGGTCGCGCGCGGGCGCCTCGACGGAAAGCAGGCCCTCCTGCAGCAGGAAGATCGGTTCCGGCTGGGCGCGCATCTCCTGTAGCAGCCGCAAGCGTCCCTCACGGATCCGCGGGTGGGTGCGCTCGTGCGGCAACACGACGCCCTCCTCGTACGGTGTCGCGGCGAGCGATCCGATGACTCCGCGCCGCTCGCGGGCAACGCCGTCCGGCCCGACGAACTCCTCGACGAGCAGCCAGGAGTCTGTCTCGTCGTCGGGCGACAGGATCCCGTCCTCCAGCCAGCCGCGGTAGAGGCGACCCGCGTCCTCGGGCGACTCGGGAAGCGTGAGGTGCACGACGTTGTACGGGCTGCGGGTGAAGAGCGACTCGCGCTCGTCAGCCGAGACGGCGTCGTACGGCGGGGCGACGAGATCGGCGAGCGGGCCCGCCGCGCCGGCATAACGGACGGCGCGAAACGGCTCCAGCACGGCCATCGCGGCGAGCCTAGCAACGCGCCGGGCGAACGATTCCCGTCACTCCTAGCCGTGTCCCGAAGGGCCATGTCCAGGGTCTGACCCCGAGGTGTTGCGGAACAGTGCCAATCCATCCACAGCCGTAGACTCCGGACGTGGCCACGATCGCCGAGCTCGCAGAGGACAGGACCGTCGAAGGCGTGTTCGCGGTCACGAAGAAGGAGCGGCGACGGACACGCGCCGGTGCGCCCTACCTCGCGCTCGAGCTCGCAGATGCAAGCGGACGGATCGAGGCGCGTGTGTGGAGCGACGTCGAGCTTCTCGACGGCCGTTTCGCGGAAGGCGACGCAGTGCGGGTCCTCGGCCGCGTCGAGCGCTTCGACGGGAAGCTCCAGGTGCAGGTACGAGCGGTCGAGCCGACGGACGCGGACCCGGCCACGCTGACCCCTGCGCTGCGCCGCGACGCCGACGAGCTCGACGGCTTCTTCGAGTTCCTCGCCGCCGAGATCGCCCACGCCGGGCTCGCCGAAGTCGTCGGCGCGTTCGTCGGCGACGCGGAGATCCGCAACGCCATGCGCACGCTGCCGGCCGCAGGTGCCGACGGCCACCACGGATACGCGGGCGGCCTCCTCGAGCACACGGTCGGAGTCGCGACTCTCTGCCGGGAGACGGCGCAGCTCCATCCCCGTCTCCGCACCGACCTCCTGCTCGCGGCGGCACTCCTCCACGACATGGGCCGCATCCGCGAGCTCGGACGCGGGCCGGCATTCCGGCGAACAGACGAGGGTCGCCTGCTCGGACACGTCCATCTGGGGATGCGAATGGTCGAGGACCGCGCCCGCGACCTCGATCCGGCGGTGGTCGCCGAGCTCCTGCACGCGATCGCCTGCCATCACGACCGCCCGGCTGCCCGCACCGCCGAGGCCGCAGTGCTCTACCACGCGAACCAGCTCGACGCGCAGGCCGCGACCCGCCCCGTCGGCGACGACTAGCTCGACGTGGCGGCGCTGCTGGCGCTCTCCGGCGCGCTGCTCTGGGGCGTCGGCGACTTCCTCGGGGGCCTCGCCGCTCGCCGGATCACGGTCATCGTCGTACTCGCCGTCTCGCAGGCGGCCGGCCTTGCCGGAATGTTGGTCTGGCTCGTACTCTCCGGCGACCCGTTCCCCGGAGTCGGGAAGCTGCTCCCGGCCGCGGGTGCCGGCCTCGCCGGCCTCGCCGGCCTGGCCGCCCTCTATCGCGGAATGGCCATCGGCGCGATGGGGATCGTCGCCCCGATCTCGGCAGCGAGCCCAATCGTCCCGCTGGCGGTTGATGCGGCGCATGGTGTGGTGCCGAGCGTCTGGCAGTGGGTCGGCGTCGCCATCGTCCTGGTCGGAATCGCGGTCCTCTCGCGCGAGCCGCGGTCGACCGAAGGCGGCAGGGTCGCCGCGGGCGTCGGCCTCGCCGTCTTCGCGGCTCTGGCATTCGGCGGCTTCTTCGTCGGGATCGACGCAGCCGCCGACGAGAGCGTTCCGTGGGCTGTCGTCGTCGTCCGTTCGACCTCAGTCGTGGTCGCGTTCGCCGCCGTCGTGGTCGCCGGTGCGTCGCTCCGCATCCCTCGGATGCTCCTCGTGATGCTCCTTGCGATCGGCGCATTCGACGCTGCCGCGAACGTCTTCTTCGCGGAGGCGAGCACGGAGGACGCCATCGGCATCGTCGCGGTGCTCGGCGCGCTCTACCCGATCGCGACCGTCGCGCTGGCGCGCATCGTGCTTCACGAGCGGCTCACCTTCACGCGGCGGGCGGGCGGCGTGCTTGCCGTCGCCGGCGCAGCGCTGGTCGCGGCGGGTTAGGCAGGAGAGCGAGCGCTCGCGCTGAACGGGAGCGCGTGACCGAGACCCCGGCGAGCCCGCCGCCCTCCGCCCCAACCCCCGCAGCGCAACCACGCTCACTCCTCGAGATCGGAGGACTCGTCACGCTCGGAGCCCTCGCGTTCGCCGCGGTCGTCGGGGTGATCGCGGTTCTCGACGCGGACAGCCGGCCCGAGGGCTTCCTGGTCGGGTTCGGCATCGCGGTTCTCGTCTTCCTCGCGGGCGCGGCCATCGCCAGCGCGCTTGCCTGTCTGGTCCGGCAGCGCATGGAGTACGTCGCACTCGGCGTGCTCGTGGCCGCGTGCCTGGCGATCGATCTCATCGTCCTCGCCATCTGGCTCGACATCGACAGCGACGCGTATGGAAAGGCGGCTGGCGTCGCGTTCACGTGGAGCTTCTTCGGCCTCGTCGTTCTCGGCCTGGTGCTGGCGGTAGCAAGCCCGGAGCGACTCGCGCGCGCGCTGTACGTCGGCGCGATCACGGCAGCAGCTCTCGGCGCGCTGATCTCCACGTACCTCGTCGTGACTGCGGGCGAAGGCGACATCGACAGCGCGACCGCGTTCGGCGTGACGCCGGTCGGCGACGACGCGCTGCTGCAGGCGCTCGGCGTGATGTTCGTCCTGCTGGCGGCGCTCTGGTTCGGCGCGCTCGCCGCGAGCCGCCTCCCGGATCAGACGTTGAACCGCACGTTCACGACGTCGCCGTCCTCGACGACGTAGGTCTTCCCCTCGAGTCGCTGGACACCGCGCCGCGCGGCTTCGGCGTGCGAGCCCGCATCGAGTAGGTCGTCCCAGCGGATCACTTCCGCCCGGATGAACCCGCGCGCGATATCCGAGTGGATTTGCTCCGCCGCGTCGAGCGCCGACTCACCGTGCCTGAGCGTCCACGCCCGCGCCTCCGTGTCGCCGATCGTGAAGAAGCTGATGAGGTCGAGCGCCTCCTTCAGCCGGCGCACCGACCTCGTCGAGCGCCGACGGGCCGGAACGGAACTCTGCCGCTTCCTCCGGCGGGAGCTCCGCCAGCTCCATCTCGAGCTTGCAGTCGATTCCCGAAGGACCGTTCTCGACGGGGATCAGCGGCTTGGTCGTGAGCGGCTCGAGCTCGGGCGGCAGCTCGCCGGTCTCCGAAAGCGGCCGGCCGGACTCGAGATGCGCGAGCAGCTCCTCCAGCGTCGCGAGCTCCTTGCGGCGCGCGGGGTCGCCCGACTTCGCCTCCTTGCGAACCTTCTCGACGCGCCGCTCGACGTGATCGCGATCCGCGACGACCATCTCGAGCTTCAGCGTTTCCAGGTCGCGCGCGGCGTCGGCATCCTCGGAGAAGCCGTCGAGGACCGCCAGCAGCGCATCGGCCTGGCGTAGCCCGCCGGGCAGGTCCGCGCCCGACGCGGGAACGTCGACCACCCGGATCGCAGCGGGCGTCGTCTTCTTCGAGCCGACGAGCGCGGCGAGGCGGTCGAGGCGGTCGTCGGGGATCACCGCCATCCCGACGTTCGCCTTCTCGACCACCGATGCGTACGCCGTCACCTCCGCGCCCGCGTGCGTCAGCGCATTGAAGAGAGTGGTCTTGCCCGCGTTCGGCAGGCCGACGATCCCGACCTGCAGCGGCACTAGCTTCTGCGCAAGACCGGAATCCCGCTAACGCGGGACTTCCGGTCGCGCGAAAACCCCTGAAGGCGTCCGCTTCGCGGCCGCGGTGGAGGCGCATTCACGACAGCTATTCACCAAACCCCACGCGGCTCTCGCGTGCGAAGCGCTTCGCGTAGAGGACGCGCGGGAGCATGAGCAGAATCGTCCCTTCCTGAGCCTCGAGCGCGAGCGCGCCCGGCCGCGCCGCCGTTCAGCGCCTTCTCGAGCCCGTCGGCGCTCGCCGACGTGACGAGGGTGCTCAGCACCTGCCCTCCGTCGAGCCCGATCTCGACCCGCACCAGTCCGTTGTCAGCCACTGGACACCACCTCCGTGAGAACGCCGTGGACGGCGCTTGGATGGACGAAAGCGACCTCGCTTCCGAAGAGCCCGAGCCGCGGGCGCTCGTCGATCAGCTCCGCTCCTGCCTCGGCGAGCTCGCGGAGCGTCCCTTCGATGTCGGCGCTCGCGAGCGCGATGTGATGCATGCCGGGGCCGCGCCGGGCGAGAAACCGCCCGACAGGAGTGTCGGGGCCGGTCGCGGCGAGCAGCTCGACACGGCTCTCGCCCACGAGGAGCGACACCGCCTCGACTCCCTGCGACTCGAGCGAGCCGCGGTGCTCCACGACCGCTCCGAACAGCCGCTCGTAGGTCGCAACGGCCTCGTCGAGGTCTTCGACGGCGACACCGAGGTGATGGATTCCGCGGACGCGCACTCGCGCGATGCTAGTTGCTGCGTTCGTAGGCGATCCCGAGGAGGTGCGCGCTGGCGCCCAATAGCGATGGCTCGCGCTCGATCGAGCGCGCGGCGCTCACGATGACCTCGCGTTCATCCGGCTCCAGCTCCTCCGCCGGGGCGGCGAGCCAGCCGGTCGCACCCTCGACGCCGTAGATCGCGTCCAGAACGAGCCCGGCTTCAGTGATCTCAGCCGCGAGCTCCTCGGGCAGATGAAAGAACGCCGTCGTGAACCATCCGGGGACGTCGTCCGGATTTCGGTGCTGCCCCTCGCGCAGATCGTGCTCGACGATCGCCGCGATTGTGGAATCGTCGAGCGCTCGACGCGCCACGCCGTCGAGCAACGATGCGAACCTCGAGATCGCGGCTGCCGCGAGCAGGCCTTCGGTCTGGAGGACCCGTCGCGCCTCTCGGAGGGCAGCGACCCGGTCCGCCCGCTCGGTCAGGTGGTAGAGCGGCCCGAGGAGTAGGACGACGTCGAACGAATCGTCCGCTTCCGCCAGCGCCCGCGCATCGCCGATCGCGGCTGTGAACCGACCATCTTTGACCGCCTCCTCGACGTGGAGCGCGACCGGGTCGATGACGTGCACGTCGTATCCGAGACCGGCGAGCCACGCAGCGTAGATACCAGGTCCGCCACCGATGTCGAGCACGCGGGCCGGCGCCTCGGGTAGCACCCGCATGAGGAGCTCCTGCGTCCGCGCGAGCTCGAGCCAGCTCGGCCCGGCCAGCCTGCCGAGCTCGCGACCCGCCTCGTAGTAGGAGGTCGCGTGCTCGTCCATGCGAGCCAGCGTATTAGTCGCGCATCGGGAGCGCGCGAACCGTGCCCACCGTCTCCGACGCGCGCGACTCGGGCCTCACGTCACCGAGCAACGCCTCGAGCTCGGCGCGATCGAGCGTCTCCTTCTCGAGCAGCGCCTCGGCGACCCGGTCGAGCGAGCCGCGATGCTTCGAGAGCAGGCGCTGCGCCTCCTCGTACGCGAAGTCCGTCAACCGCGCCTGCTCGGAGTCGCGCAGCCGCTTCGTCTCCTCGGAGAGCGCGTAGTTGTCCGCCCGCATCGTTCGCGACGGAGCGACCTCCGACATCCCGAACTCGAACACCATCGAGCGGGCGATCTGGGTGACGCGCTCGAGGTCGTTCGAGGCCCCGTTCGTGATTCGGCCGAAGACGATCTGCTCCGCAGCGCGGCCGGCGAGGAAGACCATCATCAGGTCGACGAACTCCTCGCGCGTGTGCAGGTAACGGTCCTCGGCGGGCAGGTTCAGCGTGTAGCCCGAGCGCCTGTCCGCGCGAGACGATCGTCGCCTTCTGCGCCGGGAAGAGATCGCCGACGAGGTGAGACATGACCGCGTGCCCGGCCTCGTGGAAAGCCAGGATCCGCTTCTCCTTGTCGGAGACGACGCGCCGCTGCTGAAGTCCGGCGACGATCCGCTCCATCGACGCGTCGAAGTCGCCGTGCCGGATGTACTGCGCGCCCGTGCGCCCGGCGAAGATGGCGGCCTCGTTGCAGAGGTTTGCGAGATCGGCGCCCGTAAGCCCCGACGTCTGCTTCGCGATCAGGCTCAGATCCACGTCGGACGCGAGCGGCTTGCCGCGCGTGTGGACCCCCAGGATCGCCTCCCGGCCGGCAACGTCAGGCGGCGACACGAGGACCTGCCGGTCGAAGCGTCCCGGGCGAAGTAGCGCCGGATCGAGATCCTGGAGACGGTTCGACGCCGCCATCACGACGACCTCGTCCCGCTCACCGAACCCGTCGAGCTCGACGAGCAGCTGGTTCAGCGTCTGATCGTGCTCGCGATGGATCCCGCCGCCGGCGCGGGCGGTGCCGACGGCGTCGAGCTCGTCGATGAACACGATCGAGGGCGCGTTCTTGCGCGCCTCGGCGAACAGCTTGCGGATGCGAGCCGCGCCGAGCCCCGCGAACATCTCGACGAACGAGGACGCGCTCTGCGAATAGAAGTTCGCGCCGGACGCGCTGGCGACCGCCTTCGCGAGCAGCGTCTTCCCGGTGCCCGGCGGCCCGTGGAGCAGGATCCCGCGCGGCACGCGCGCACCTAGCCGCTCGAAGCGCTTGCGGTCTCGCAGGAACTCGACGACCTCGTGCAGCTCGGCCTTCGCCTCGTCCAGCCCTGCGACGTCGTTCCACGAGACATCGACCTGCGAGCCCTTGACGACCGGCGCCGGCTTCGCGCGCGGCATGAAGCGGATCGTGTAGAGGAGAAGGCAGATCACGACCCCGAAGAAGATGATCGGCATCCACGTGAGCAGCGTGTTCTCGAGGTCCGTCACCCAGGCTCGTATCGGCAGGACGACGCCTGGCCTCAAGCAGGAGCACTTGTCGCACTCTTGTCACGGTCCGTGACACACACGCGAGCTTCTCCGCGTTACGCTGAAAGCGGGTGGTGGTCCGGGGTGGCCCCTTGAAACGGGGTCAATCTTCTAGCCTTGCCGTCATGCCAGGCGCGCTTCCGCTCCCGCCGCATGTCGATCTCGGGCGCGCGGGCGAAGTCTGGCGCGTCGACTACGAGAGCCGCTTCCACGACGCGTCCGCGTGGGCGGCAGGAGCACGCGCTCTCGCCCGCCTTGCGCGACGAAGGGCGCGTCTGCCTCCTCGCCGTCGACACGCAGAACACGTTCTGCACGCCCGGCTTCGAGCTCTTCGTCGCAGGCCGCTCCGGCAGCGGCGCGCTCGACGACAGCCGCCGGCTCTGCGCGTTCGTCTACCACCAGCTCGGCCTGATCACGCAGACCGTCGTCACGCTCGACACGCATCAGGCCTTCCACGATCTTCCACGCGGCCTTCCTCGTCGACGCCGAAGGTCGACACCCCGATCCGTACACGCTCGTCACGCGCGAGGACGTCGCCGCAGGTCGCTGGCGCGTCGACGACAGCGGCGGCCGCGACCGCTCGAGCTCGACGACGCCGACGGATACCTCGCCGGCTACGTCGAGGCACTCGCGCGCGGCGGAAAGTACGACCTCACGATCTGGCCGTTCCACGCGATGCTCGGCGGGATCGGCCACGCGCTCGTGAGCGCGCTCGAGGAGGCGCTCTTCTTCCACGCGATCGCGCGGCGCTCGCAGACGCGGTTCGAGGTCAAGGGCCGCCACCCGCTCACGGAGCACTACTCGGTGCTCGGGCCGGAGGTCCAGCGCGACTCGCACGGCGCAGTCCGCTCGGCGAGCGCAACGCCGCGCTCGTCGAGCACCTCGACGGGTTCGACGCGGTCATCGTCGCCGGACAGGCGAAGAGCCACTGCGTCGCGTGGACGGTCGCCGATCTCCTCGCCGACGTGCCGGAGATCGCGCCGCGCCTCTACCTGCTCGAGGACTGCACATCGCCGGTCGTCGTCCCCGGGCGCCGTCGACTACAGCGACGACGCGCACGAGGCGTTCGCGCGCTTCGCGGAGGCCGGCGCGCACGTCGTCCGCTCGACCGATCCCGTCGAGACGTGGCCGGGCGGCTCGCCGAGGTCGCGGCTCGGCGACCGTAGTGCGATCGCGGCCGAGACAGGGCGCTGCGGCGGCGATCGTCGACGAGCGCGGCCGCCTGCTGTCGTCAAGGAGAACTACGACCGGCGGCGATACAGCCTCCCCGGCGGCGCGCTCGAAGCCGACGAGAGCGCGCTGGACACGGTCGTCCGGGAGGCGCTCGAGGAGACCGGCGTCGAGATCGCCGTCGATCACGTCATCGGGGTGTACCGCCTCGAGAACGGCTTCACGGCGACCCTGTTTCGCTGCTCGATCTCGAACGGCGAGCCGACGAAGCCGGAGACGGGTGAGATCGCCGAGGTCGCGTGGTTCGCGCGCGACGAGATCCCGCAGCCGCGGAGCAACCTCCTCCACCACGCGCTCGAGGACATCGTGCCGGGCGCGCGTCGGTCGTCGTCCGCGTACGGCCTGCCGCGAGGATCAACTAGCGCGACGCGCGCTCGAGCCGCTCGTTCGGTCCGCAGGTGCCGCCCGACCTTCGCCGAGGGCCGACCGTCCGTCATCACGACGTCGGCGGTGAAGTCGTTCTCGCCGCGGATGAGCGACGACCCGACGCCGTACGCGTCGACCGGGACTCCGCGCTCCTCGAACGCGCGGATCTTGTCGACGCCGAAGCCGCCCGAGACGACGATCTTCACGTCGTCGAAGCCCTCGCGCGTCGAGCGCGTCGCGGACCGCGCGCACGAGGCGCTCGTTGACCCCGCGCAGAGACGGGTCGTCCACCTCGCCGAGCGTCCGGTCGACGAGCTCGCCTGACGTGTCGAGCCGGACGCCCCACAGGCGCGGGCCGAGCGCGCGCGCGACCTCGAGCGCGGTGCGCGCCGAGTCGTTCTCGAAGTCGACGAGGACGACGATGTTCATCTCGGGCGGCGCCCACTCGGCGAACTTCGTCGCGGCCAGCACGGTGTCGCCGCCGTACGCCGCGATCAGCGCGTGCGGGATCGTGCCGATCCCGCGCCCGCCCCACAGCGACGCCTGGGCGTCCGTCGAGACGCCGGCGACCCCGCCGACCTTCGCCGCGTAGCCCGTCGCCCGGCTGCACCGCGAAGTGGTCGTGGCGCGCGGGAAAGTAGAGGACGCTCTTCGCCGTTCGCCGCCTCGACGACGCGGCGCACGTTCGTCGCCACCAGCGTGCGCCGCGCGAGCACTCCGAGATACACGGTCTCGAGGTGCGCGAAGAGCGTGTAGTCGCCCTCGATCGTGAGCACCGTCTCCCACGGCTCGACATCGTCGCCGTCGTGCAGCGCGTGCACGCTCGAGCTCGCCCCAGCCGTGCGAGCAGAGCTTCAGGATCGCGATCGCCTCGTCCATTCCGCCGAGCACCGCGTGCTTCCGCTGGAAGACCTGCATGAGCACGCGCGGATGGAGGCCGTCGGCGAGCGAGCGTCGGCCCGCGCGTGGTTGAAGTACGCGTCCGTGTAGAAGCCGTCGCGGATCCTCTCGACGGGAAGCTCGAAGACCTCGGGTGCGAGCCGCTCGCGCGGCCCGCGCGGCGCTCACTGCCGTCGAGAGCGAGGCAGGCGTCGCGCGCCGCGTCGGCGACCTCGACCTGAGCCTCCGACGGCTCGGCGGTCGAGAAGCGCTTCTGCAGCTCGAAGCCCGGCCGTGCGAGTGCACGCGCGAGCGGATGCTCGGGGTTGCGCGCCATCCACGCGAAGACCTCGATCGAGGCGCCGATCGCGGCGGTCGTCCCGAGCAGCCGTGCCATGCCGCGCGCCGCGGCCGGAACCCGCGCGACCGCGACGTTCGCCGCCAGCGACGACGCCAGCATCGGCGCGATCAGCTGCGAGCCGCAGCGCGGATGCTCCTTCGGCGCCCGCTCGCCACCGTTCTCGTACGTGCCGATGGAGACGTGCTCGGCGCCGTGGTACTCGGCGAGGCCGGGCCCGCGGAGAGCGAGCGCGGCCGGAGCGAGCGTGACAGCGCCGGCGACGAGCTCCCGCCCGCCGGTCGAGCGCCCCGGCCGCCTGAGCCCGCGAGCGACGAGCGACGAGGCGACGAGCGACCCGAGCACGGCGGGACGCTCGAACGGCGAAGCGCGCCTGCGGAAGCGCGCGACGGACGAGCGGAAGGAGCGCGAACGCCTCCGGCGAGCCGGAGCGGGCCACGGAGAACGGGCGTGCGTGACCGAGTCGGCGAAGCGCGGCTTCTTGCCGGAGGCGACGTGCAGCGTGCCGTCCGCGTCGCGCACGGCAGCTCCCCACGCGGTCGGGCCGTGGACGAGCACTCCGTTCTGGAGCGCCATGCCGCCGAGCCGCACCGTGTCCTGCGCCATGCCGAAGAGGGTACCGGCGGAGCGCCGGTTCCTAACTCCGACGCTGCCGCCCGCAGCGCTTCCTGGAGCTCGTCCGAAGCCGGCCCGCGGCCGAGCGGCCGTCCGTCGATCTCGACGAGCGGCATCACCTCACGCACCGACGACGAGGTGAACGCCTCGTCGGCCCCGTACAGAGCTTCGAGCGGATATGCGCCCTGCTCGACCGAGTAGCCGAGCGATCCGGCGAGCTCGAGCAGCGTGGCACGTGTGACGCCGGCGAGGATCCCGAGATCGAGCGCCGGCGTGACCAGGACTCTCCCGCTCCGCCACCAGACGTTCGTGACCGTGCCCTCGAGGACGACGTCGTGGCCGTCGACGAACACCGCCTCGTCCGCGTCTCGGCGCTTCGCCTCGGCCTCCGCCGCCATGTTCACCGCGTAGCTCGTCGACTTGACGCCGGGGAGGAGCCACGGGACCGCGGCGCGCACGCCGAGAAGAGAAACGGCCCGAGCGCCGCGAGACCGCACGTCCTCGATCCAGCCGGGCACCTCGCTGAGGAGCGCGAAGCCGGCCGGATCCCCCTCCGCCGAGCCCGCCGTCCAGACGAGCCGTAGCACCGCGTCGGCTCCGCTCCGCTCAGCGAGGACGAGCGCCGCGAGCTCCTCGAACGTCGCGGGCTCGACCGGCGGCAGCCCGATCGCCTCGGCGGACGACCCGAGCCGCTCCAGATGTGCGTCGAAGCCGAAACGGCCTCCCGCCGTAAACGCGCAGGGTCTCGAATGCGGCCCTGCCGCGGAGAAGCGCTTCGTCGTCGGCGCGAACGACCGGCTCGCCCGGGGCGACGAGCCCGCGCCCAGCGACCGCCAGCGGCCAGCACGGTCATCGGCGGAGCTCCCGATGCCGCGACGACCTCGACTGCCCCGATCGCCTCGAGCAGCGGCCTCGCCTTCGTCCACGACTCCTCCACCTCCGCATCGGCGTCGGAGTCCCACACGACACCGCCTCCGACCCAGAGATGGATCCTGTCCTCGGCCAAGGCGAACGTCCTGATGGTCAGGGCGAGGTCGAAGTCGCCGTTCCCACGAATGCGCCCGAGCGCCCCCATCGACGCGCCGCGACCGACGGGCTCGAGCTCCGCGATGAGGTCGACGGCCGCGATCTTCGGCGCACCCGTCACCGATCCACCGGGGAAGGTCGCGTCGAGGATCTCGGCGAGCCCGACCTCTGCGCGGAGCACGCCTTCGACGCGCGAGACCATGTGCTCGACGCCGGCGAGCTCGCGCGTGGCCATCAGCTCCGGCCAGCGCACCGTCCCCGGCTCGCAGACGCGGGAGAGGTCGTTCCGCTCGAGGTCGACGATCATCACGTGCTCGGCAGCGTCCTTCGCGGAGTCACGAAGCTCATGCCCTCGCCCGGCCGGGCGGGTGCCCTTGATGGGCATCGTCCACACCCGCCGGCCCCGACGCGAGAGGAAGAGCTCCGGAGACGCGGACACGATCGCCCAGCCCTCGCCGACGAAGGGCTCCCCCGACAGCGGGTCGAGGTGAGAGAGCGAGGCGGCGAGCGGGAGGGCGAGCTCGCCCGCGTCTCCCGGGCAGGACGCAGAGAGATGCTGGACGAGATTGACCTGGTAGACGTCGCCTCGCTCGATCGCGGCGCGCACGCGGTCGATCGCGGCGGCGTACTCCGACGCAGCCCAGGTCGGCTCCCACGACCCAACCACAGCCTCAACCGATGTCCCAAACGACGTAGCGTTGTCACGATGAGCAACAGGATACGTCTCGCTCCGGACGGAGCAGGCGAGCAGCGGCAGCGCGGGGCACGGCTCCGGAGGAGGCGGTGTGTCCGTCCGGCGGATCGTCTGCGACAGGCCGTAACCGAGGTAGAGATCGGCGACCAGCTCCTCGGCACCGCCGGTGAAGAAGCCCTGCTCGGCGAGCCACTCGTCCAGGCGGCGGAACGCGCCGTCGGGCTCGCGCAGCTCGAGCGTCGCGCCGGCGGTGCTAGCTCCCATCGCGCAACGCCCGGTAGCGGCGAACGAGCGCGTTCGTCGACGAGTCGTGGTGGAGCTCGTGCTTCCACCCCGCCGCGAGCTCCGGAGCGAGCCGCGCGGCAAGCTCCTTCCCCAGCTCCACGCCCCACTGGTCGAAGGGATCGATGCCCCAGATCGCGGCCTGCGTGAAGACGCTGTGCTCGTAGAGCGCGACGAGCGCGCCGAGGGTCGGCGGATCGAGCCGCTCGGCGAGGATCGCCGTCGTCGGGCCGGTTCCCCGGCATCACGCGGTGCGGGATCGTCTCCTCGTCGGCGCCCGCTTCGCGGAGCTCCTGCTCCGTGCGACCGAACGCCAGCGCCTCGGCCTGCGCCAGCAGGTTCGCCGCGAGCAGGTCGTGCCGCTCCTGGGAACCCTCGACGGCCCGCCCGAACCCGATCAGATCGGCGGGAGCGAGCAGCGTTCCCTGGTGCAACAGCTGGAAGACGGCGTGCTGCGCGTTCGTCCCCTCGCCGCCCCAGAGCACGGAGCCGGTGTCCACCTCGACCGGGTCGCCGTCCGCCTGCGACGCTCTTCCCGTTCGACTCCATCCAGAGCTGCTGCAGGTACGCGGGAAGCAGCCGCAGCGCGTGGCTGTAGGGGACGACGACGTTCGTCTCGACGCCGAAGAAGTTCCGGTACCAGACGGCGAGCAGCCCGCTGAGCGCCGGGACGTTCCCGCCGAGCGCGGCGCTCGCGAAGTGCGTAGTCCATCGCGTGGAAGCCGTCGAGCAGCGCGCGAAACCCATCCGGGCCGAGCGCGACGACGAGCGAGAACCCCGCCGCCGAGCAGAGCGAGGTGCGGCCGCCGACCCAGTCCCAGAAGCGCAGCGTGTTCTCGGGAGGGATCCCGATCTTCGCCCCTGCCTCGACGTTGGCGGCGGCTCCGACGAAGTGCCGCTCGAGACCTTCTCCGCCGAGCGCTGCCTCGAGCCAGGCCCGGGCCGCTTTCGCGTTCTCGATCGTCTCGAGCGTCGACATCGTCTTGGACACGACGACGAAGAGCGTCTCCGCGGGATCGAGGCCTTCGAGCGCGCGACCGAGGCTCGCGGGATCGACGTTGGAGACGAAACGAAACGCAAGATCGCGGGTCGCGACCGGGCGGAGTGCCTCGTACGTCATCGCGGGGCCGAGATCGCTGCCACCGATCCCGATGTTGACGACGGCCCTGATCGGCTGTCCCGTCGCTCCGAGCCACGAGCCGGTCCGCAGTTGCTCGGCGAGCCCGCTCATGCGGTCGAGCTCCTCGTGCACTTCCTTCACGACGTCGACGCCGTCCACGACGAGCGACCGCGACCGCGGCATCCGGAGCGCGACGTGCAACGCGGCGCGTCCCTCGGAGACGTTCACCCGCTCGCCGCGGAACATCGCGCGGATCTGCTCCTCGAGGTTCCGCTGGACCGCCAGGCGCCGGAGGAGCTGCAGCGTGTCGTCGGTGATGCGGTGCTTCGAGTAGTCGAGGTAGAGGCCGGCCGCCTCGGCCGTCATCCGCTCGCCGCGGCCGGGATCACCGGCGAAGAGGTCGCGGAGATGGAGCCGGCCGATCTCACGGTGATGCCATTCGAGCCGCCGCCAGGCGGCCGACTCGCGCAGCGACTCAGCCACGAACGGGCTCTTCCACCAGCGCGACGAGCTCCTGGAAGGCGCCCGCGACGTCGTCGCGCCAGAAGATCGCGCTGCCCGCGACCAGCAGGTCCGCTCCCGCGTCGCGCGCCACGCGGATCGTCTCCGAGTTGATGCCGCCGTCGACCTGCAGCCGCACCTCCGGCGGAAGCAGCTCGCGCAGGCGCTCGATCCGCGCCGGTGCCTCGGGCATGAACGGCTGGCCGGAGTAGCCCGGATGGATGGACATGCACAGCACGAGATCGGCGCCCTCCGCCGCCGCGATCGCATTCTCGACCGGCGTCTCCGGATTGCAGGCGATCCCGACCGCCAGCCCGTACGAGCGGGCCTGGGCGATGTCGTCGAGCGGGTCCTCGCACGCCTCGACGTGGAAGGTCACGCTGTCGCCGCCGGCTCGAGCGATCGCCTCGAAGTGCCGCTCCGGCCGGTCGGCCATGAGGTGGCAGTCGAGGAACCCGCCCCAGCCATGGACGAGCGGCGCGATCGACGCCAGCACCACCGGGCCGATCGTCACCTCGGGGATGAAGTGAGCATCCCCGACGTCGAAGTGGAACACGCGTGCGCCGGCCTCCATCAGCGTTCCCAGCTGCTCGCCGAGCCGCGAGAAGTCGGCGGCATAGATCGAGGGCTCGACCTCGAACTCGCGCGCATGCTCGCTCCAGCCCATCGCTGCAACGCTAATGGAACCGCCGCTATAGGTTGCGCGGCGTGACCGCGGACCTCCAACGGGAGAAGCGCCTCGCGGCGGAGGCGGCCGCCGAGCTCGTGGAGGACGGCATGGCCGTGGGGCTCGGGACCGGTTCCACGGCGGCGTTCTTCCTCGAGGCGCTCGCCGCGCGGCGGCTGTCGCTCCGGTGCGTCGCGACCTCGCCCGCGACCGAGCGCGCCGCGCGGGAGCTCGGGCTCGCGCTCGAGCCCTTCGAGGGCGCGGACGCCATGCGGCGGCTCGACATCGCGGTCGACGGCGCCGACCAGATCGCGCCCGACGGCTGGGTCGTGAAGGGAGGCGGCGGCGCGCACACGCGAGAGAAGGTCGTCGCCGCGGCGGCGACCCGATTCGTCGTCATCGCGTCGTCGGACAAGCCCGTCGAGACGCTCAGGCGCGCCGCTACCGCTCGAGCTCCTCGCCTATGGGGCAGGGGCGACGCTCGAGCGGCTCGTGCACGCCGAGCTGCGCTCCGCGCCTCTGACGCCCGACGGAGGCGTGCTCGCGGACTGGTTCGGGCCGATCGACGATCCCACCGCGCTCGCGGCACAGCTCGACGCGACACCGGGGGTCGTCGCGCACGGTCTCTTCCCGCCGACGCTCGTCTCCGACGTTCTCATCGGGCGCGGAGACGCCGTCGAGCGACGGTCACCTGGCGGCTGAGTCCGCGGTGTACAACGGCCCGTCGTAGGCGCCGGCCACGAGCGGGCGCCTGTCGGAAGTCGCCGCAAGGTGGTAGAGGCTGCTCGTCCCGCCGAGCACGCCGGCGCCGACGTATTCGTTGAAGTCGCGAAGCAAGCGCACGATCGAGAATCCCGTCCGCCAGATGGCCTGCTGCATGAGAAGCGCCGCCCCAGGGCGCCGCGACCCGAACGAGAAGAAGACGTCTCCGCCCTGTACGTCAAGCGCCTCCGCCGCGCGCGAGAGAAAGAGCGTGGCGCCCGCGGTCGTGTAGGGCGGATCGGTGAACACGGTGTCGAAGCCGCCCCGCAGCCGCGCTGGGAGCGGATGTCGCAGGTCGTGTGACACCGACATCGTCGGGAACGCCGCACCGGCGAGCTCCGTTCGCACGACCTCGATCACGGCCTCGTCGACGTCCACGACTGCGAGCAGCTCGATCGACGCCGCCGAGCCGAAGCGGCGGACGACACGTTCGATCGCGAGCGAGGTGAGGTCGTCGTCGCCGAGGACGAGGATGCGTCGCCCGACCAGCGCATCCGCCTCGTGCAGCGCGAGGACGCGGTGGAGCTTCGTCGCGGGCGTGCAGTGACACTGATCGAGCTCGAGCCTCGCGGGCGGCGCGAGACGCGCGATCTCCTTCATCTCCTCGAGCAGTGACGCCATCTCCCCGCGCACGATGACGCCGCGGCCCGCGCACTTCGGACACGCTGCGGAGCGGTGGACGTCGAGGCCACCCGCACCGAAGAGCTCGTGGCCGAGCGGCGTGAGCCGCGTCGGCCGCTCCTCGGCGACCACGCCGCGCTTGCGGAGCTCGCCGCAGACGGAGGCGACGATCGGCACGGGCAGGTCGACGGCCCGCGAGATTCGCCGTGTCGAGATGGGCCCGAGCCGCGCGATCACGGCCAGGACGGCGCGGACTCCGCGCTCGCCCTCCGCGAGCCCCACCGCCTCGGCGACTTCGCGCACGATGCGGCTCGACTCAGCCAACGGCGCGGGCGAGCGTGCTGACGGAGGAACGGACGGCGCCGAGCCGCTCGCAGATCACGCGAAGCACCTCGTCTCCACTGACGTCGCCGTACGTGAGCAGGTCGACGTTGGCCAGAGCGAACTCAGGCCAGGTGTGGATGCTCAGATGCGACTGCGCGAGCACGAGCACGCCCGTGACCGCGCCGTTCGGGAAGACGTGGAACTCCTCCCCGACGACCGTCACGCCGCCGGCCTCGGCCCCGGCGCAGAGGATCTCCCGCAGGCGAGCTGCATCGGTGAGGAGCGCAATGTCGCTGACCCACGCATCGAGCACGTGGAGCCGCATCGAGGTTCGGTTGTGTCGGAGCTCGACGCTCCGGGATTCGTCGTGTACGAGCACTGATCTCCTTCGCTGGTAGGCGTCCAAGCGCCACCTGGCGAGGAGAGCGCGTGCGTTCCTACGAAAGGAGGCTCGCGGCTCGGGTCAGGCGACGCCGAAGAGGGGGGCGTCGTTCATCACGGTCATCGCACGCACCTCCTTCGGTCGCTGACGCGTTCGAGAGTAGCTCGCCGCACACGACCCGTCAAGCAGAGCCGCGCGCTGACGTCTCGCGATGATCGACGTCCGGCTCGCGCCAGCCGCCGTGGTCGGCGGCGAGCATCTCCGCCGTCTCCGGGCCCCAAGTCCCACGCTCGTACTCCTCGATCGGCGGCGGGGAGTCGAGGAGCGGTTGCACGATGCGCCACGTCTCCTCGATCACCTCCCAGCGCGGGAAGAGCGTGCTGTCACCGCGGAGCGCGTCGTACAGGAGCCGCTCGTACGGCTCGGGCGGCTCGCCGAGCTCCTCGGTGAAGTCGAGGTCGAGCGAGACGGGTTGCGAGATCTCCCGGCCGGGCGTCTTCGCGCGGATACCGATCGTGACGCCCGAGTTCCGCCCCACGCGAAGGACGATGTCGTCGTTGCCGGGCGTCTCCAGGCGATACGAGCCCCAGCGCAGCTGCGGCACGCGCTGGAGGCGGACGACGACCTCGGTAGCCGTGACCGGGAGCGCCTTGCCCGCGCGGATCAGGATCGGAACGCCTGCCCAGCGCCAGCTCTCGATCCACAAGCGGAGCGCGACGAACGTCTCCGTCTCGGAGTCGGGCTTCACGCCCTCGATCGAGCGGTAGCCGCGGTACTGGCCGCGCACGGCGTCGCCCGGCTCGGCCGACGGCATTGACCGGAAGACGTCGAGCCGGCGGCGCGGGATCGCGTCGTCCCCGCCCGACGGAGGCTCCATCGCAGCGATGGCGAGAACCTGGAGGAGGTGGTTCTGCACGACGTCGCGGATCGCGCCGACGCCGTCGTAGAACGAGCCGCGGCCCTCGACTCCGAAGTCCTCGGCGAGCGTGATCTGGATCGAATCGACGTCCTCGCGGCTCCAGACGGGCTCGAAGAGCGCGTTCGCGAAGCGGAAATAGAGGATGTCCTGCACGGGCTCCTTCCCGAGGAAGTGGTCGATGCGGTAGAGCTGGTCCTCGGGGAAGATCGCGGTCAGCTTGCGGTTCAGCTCGCGCGCGGACTCGAGGTCGATGCCGAACGGCTTCTCGACGACGAGGCGCGCGTTCCGGACGAGCCCCGCCGACGCAAGACCTTCGGCGACCGGCGCGAAACCAGACGGCGGGATCGCAACGTAGAACACCGGCGCCTTGGCGTCGCCAAGCTCGTCGCGGATGCGCTCGTACAGCGCCTCGTCCGCAACGTCGCCGGCGACGTACGACATGTGCTTGATCAGCTTCGAGAGCTCCCCCTTCTCGATGTCGTCCACGGCGTCGGTGACGGCGTCGCGGATCAGCTCCTCGAACTCCTCGCGCGAGAGCTCGCGGCGCCCCACGGCGAGAACGGTGCAGCTCAGGTGACCCTGCTCGGTCAGCCGGTAGAGCGCCGGCAACGTCATCCGCCGCGCAAGGTCGCCCGTGATCCCGAAGACGACGAGAGCGTCCGCCATCTGGCTCATGTGTGCCATCCTCGCCGCGTAGTCTGCTGACGAAACACGCCGACGGGGTTCACGTCCGGGATGCTCGCGGAAAGGAGAGATGGTGGCAACCGACACACCGCTCGAGCTCGCGTTGCAGATAGGGATTGTCGGGCTCGGCCGGATGGGCTCGAACATCGCTCGCCGTCTCCTCCGCGACGGCCACCGGGTCGCCGGATACAACAGGGCTCCCGAGCGCGTGGCGATGCTCGTCGCAGACGGCGGGAGTCGGAGCAGGCTCGCTCGAGGAGCTCGTCGCCGCGCTCGAGCCGCCGCGCGCGGTCTGGCTCATGCTCCCCGCGGGCGCGATCACGGAGAGCGTGCTCCAGGAGATCGCAGCGCTGCTGGAGCCGGGGGACACGGTCATCGACGGCGGCAACACGCACTACGTCGACGACATCCGCCGCGGCCAGGAGCTCGGCGAGCGGCAGATCGCGTACCTCGATTGCGGGACGAGCGGCGGCGTGTTCGGGCTCGAGCGCGGCTTCTGCCTGATGATCGGCGGTGACGAAGGCGCGTTCCGGCGGCTCGAGCCGATCTTCGCGTCGCTCGCGCCGGGGCTCGATGCGGCGCCCCGGACGAGCGGTCGCGCCGGGGAGCCGGCGCCCGAGGAGCGCGGCTACCTCCATTGCGGAGGGAGCGGCGCGGGTCACTTCGTGAAGATGGTTCACAACGGGATCGAGTACGGGCTCATGGCCGCGTACGCGGAGGGCTTCAACCTCCTGAAGCACGCGGACGCGGGCCTGGGCGAGCGCGCGGCGGACGCCGAGACTGCTCCGCTCGCGCACCCCGAGCACTACCAGTACGAGCTCGACCTGGCCGCTGTCGCCGAGCTGTGGCGGCGCGGGAGCGTGGTGGCGTCGTGGCTGCTCGACCTGACGGCCGCCGCGCTCGCCGAGTCGCCGAAGCTGGACGGCTTCGCCGGACGTGTCTCCGACTCGGGCGAGGGCCGCTGGACGTCGATCGCGGCGATCGAAACCGGGGCGCCGACACCGGTTCTCTCCACCGCGCTCTACTCGCGCTTCAGCTCGCGGGGCGAGGAGGACTTCGCGTTCCGCGTGCTCTCGGCGATGCGGGCGCAGTTCGGCGGTCACGCCGAGAAGCCCGCGCAGCCGCCGCCGCACTCGTAAGTGCCGGGACCTCCCTACGCGAGGAGCGAGCTCGCGGTCGCGCGCAGCATGTCGACCCCGAGCTCGAGGTCGTCAACCGCAATGCGCTCGTTTGCCGAGTGCACGAGCTTCGTCGCGAACTCGGCGTCCATCGCCTTGATCGGGAAGAAGCCGTACGCGACCGTTCCGTAGGCCTTCCGCAGGTAGTGGCTGTCGGTGAAGCCCGGACATGCGATCGGCGCCATCTGCGCGCCGGGCTCGATTCCCGAGACGAACTCCTCGATCGCATCCCAGAGCGGTGTTCGCATGTCCGAGCGCGTCCCACCCATCGCCTCGATCCACTCGAGCTCGTAGCTCCCGTTCCCGAGCGCAGCGCGAATGAGAGGCTCCGCGTCGGCCGGCGTCTGCTCGGGCAGGAGCCGGCAGTCCACCGTCACCTCGCACAGCGCGGGAACCACATTCCGCTGGTGCGATGCGTCGATCATCGTCGGGGACAGCGTGAGCGAGAGCAGCGGCTCCACGAGCGCGGGCAGCATCGGATGCAGCTCGGCGGCTCGCGCGAGCGCCTCTTCGAGCGGCGGCGCCTCCCCGAGCACGGCCTCCAGAAAGCCGCGCGCCTCGGGAATCATGTGCCGCGGCGGCTCGTAGGCGCCGAGCGCCTCGACGTAGCGCGCGGCCTTCACGAGCGCGTTGTCCGCGATCCCCGGCATCGACGCGTGCCCGCTCCGGCCGTGCACGCGGAGCTTGAACGGCGCAGACATCTTCTCGGCGGTCGCGCAGAGGTAAACGGGGTTGCCGCCGAGGATCAGCCGATCTCCGCCGCCCTCGTTCACGGCGTAATCGCAGCGTGCGGCCTCGGGATGCGCCTCGACGAGCCAGCGCAGCCCCCAGCCGACGCCCTGCCCCACCTCCTCGTCGGCGACGGTGAGGAAGACGAGGTCGCCCGAGGGCGTGAATCCCTCGCGCGTGAGCGAGGCGAAGGCGACCGCTGAGGCGGCGACCTGCCCTTTCATGTCGAGCGCGCCGCGCCCCCAGACCTCGCCGTCGACGAGGTCGCCCGACCACGGGTCGCGATCCCACTCCGCGGGATCGGCAAGGACCGTGTCGGTGTGCGAGAGGAAGGCGAGCGAGGGACCGCCACCGCCTTTCAGCCTGGCGACGACGTTCGGGCGATCCGGCTCGCGCGCGTAGAGCTCGACCTCGATGCCGTCGCGCGCGAAGTAGTCGCGCAGGACATTCGCGCAGAGGATCTCGTTCCCCGGCGGGTTGACGGTGTTCTGGCGAAGGAGCTCCTGGAGGAGCTGCGTCACCTCCTCGCGTCGCGAGGAGACTGTGTGGGGGTCAGGATGAATCCTGACCCCCACCGTTCGCACTTTCGGCCTTCGACAGTGCGGTCAGCTCGTTCCGGACCTCCCAGAGCTCCGGGAACGACGTCTTCGAGACAAGCCGGCCGAGGAGCTCGACAGGTGTGCCCTGCGTCCCGACGACCTTGTCGCCGATGACGCGCGCGACGACCTGGTAGTGCCGCATCCGCCAGTGCTGCGCCTGCTCGTCGAGGTCGAGGATCGCCTCGGCGAGCCGGTAGAGATCCTCGTGGTCGCGGCCCCGGACGTAGAGCTCGGCAAGCGTGAGCCCGGCCTCGCGGCGCTTCGCGTGGAACGCCTGCCCGAGCCGCGGGAAGATCGCGCGAAGCGCATTCCAGCCCGGCGAGTCGAACCCCGAGCCGTGCCCGAGCACCTTGCGGATCTCCTGGTACTCCCAGGGCGACATGCGCTCGAGCATGTCGAGCTGCCCGATCACGAACCGGATCGCGAGCGACGAACGGTCGAGAAGACGAAGGGCGCCCGTCAGGTCGCCTTCCTCGATCAGCCGCACCGCCTCTTCGGCGTCGCTCGCGGAGAGCTTCAACCAGAGCTCGGAGGACTGGTGCGTCACCTGGAAGAGGAGCTCGTCGCGGTGCACCCATTCGTCCGGCCCCTTCTGGAGCGCGAGGAGGCCCTCCGTGTTCAGGTAGCGCTCGTAGTCGGAGCCCGCCTCGCCCTCGAGAATCGGCTGCGAGTAGTCCTCCGCCTCGGTCTCCGGAGCCTCGTGGGCGGCCATGCCCGGAGCATACTTCGCCGCATGGGAGACCTTTTCACCGAGGCGGCGCGGGAGCGCCAGGCCGAGAACGCGCCGCTCGCGGCGCGCATTCGCCCGCGGACGCTCGAGGGGCTGGTCGGCCAGCAGCACGTGCTGGGAGAAGGCTCGGCGCTCCGGCTCGCGATCGAGCAGGACCGGCCACCGTCGATGATCCTCTTCGGCCCGCCCGGCACGGGCAAGACGACGATCGCGCGCATCGTCGCGGAGCGGACGGGCGCTGCGTTCGTGGAGATCTCGGCCGTCTCCGCGCGTGTCGGCGACGTGCGCGAGATCATCGCGGAGGCACAGGAGCGGCTCGGTGCGAACGACCTGCGGACGATCCTCTTCATCGACGAGATCCACCGCTTCAACAAGGCGCAGCAGGACTCGGTGCTGCACGCGGTCGAGGACGGGCTCGTGACGCTGATCGGAGCCACGACCGAGAACCCGTACTTCGAGGTCAACTCGGCGCTCCTCTCACGCTGCACGGTGATCGAGCTGCAGGCGCTCTCGGAGGAGGAGCTGGCGGTCGTGCTCCGGCGCGGCGCGGCGGACATCGGGGCGGAGATCGGCGACGACCTCATCGCGGTCGTCGCGCACGCCGCCGGTGGAGATGCTCGGGCCGCGCTCCAGATCCTCGAGCTCGCGCACGACACCGCCCAGGCCGCCGGGCAGCCGCTCGCCGAGCAGCACGTGCAGGACGCCGCCCGCAAGCGGCCGCTCCTCTACGACCGGAAGGGCGACCAGCACTACGACTTCGTCTCCGCGTTCATCAAGTCGATGCGCGGCGGCGATCCGGACGCGGCCGTCTACTACCTCGCGGCGATGCTCGAGGCCGGCGAGGATCCGCGCTTCATCGCGCGGCGGATGGTCATCCTCGCCTCCGAAGACGTGGGGAACGCAGACCCGCAGGCGCTCGTCGTCGCGGTCGCGGGTGCGCATGCGCTCGAGCACGTCGGTCTCCCCGAGGCACAGCTCAACCTCGCGCAGGTCGCGATCTACCTCGCGCTCGCGCCGAAGTCGAACGCGAGTGCGGTCGCGATCTGGGAGGCCGCGCGAGACGTGCAGCAGCACGGCAACGCGCGGCCGCCCGCAATGCTCCGCTCGACCGGAAGCAAGCGCGCAGCGAAGGCGCGCGGCCACGGCGAGGGCTACGTCTACCCGCACGACGACCCGGCCGGGTTCGACGTCTCGTACCTCCCGGAAGAGCTTCGAGGGCGCCGGTACTATCGCCCGGGCGATGGCGGTGACGACAAGCGAGAAGGCGCCTGACTTCGACCTCGCCGTGACCGACGAGGAGCGCGTCCGGCTCTCGGACTTCGTCGGGCGCTCGAACCTCCTGCTCGTGTTCCACCCGTTCGCGTTCACTGCGGTCTGCGAGGAGGAGGCGCGCGATCTCCAGGAGAACATCGACTCCTTCCGGAACGCACAGACCGAGATCGTCCTCGTCTCCTGCGATCCCTGGCCGACCCGTCGTGCGTGGAGGGAGAGGATCGGCGCCGAGTACACGTTCGCGTCGGACTTCTGGCCGCACGGGCAGGTCGCCAAGGCCTACGGGGTCTTCAACGAGCGGAACGGCGCACCGCACCGCGGCACCTTCCTGATCGACAAGGAGGGCCAGATCATCTGGTCGTACCTCTCGCCCGATGACGCGCGCCGGACTGAGATGGTGCCGGACTCGCTCGAGACGCTGCACGAGACGGTTTGACGCTGCACGTCTACGAGTGGGGCCCGCGGGATGCCTCGCGCGTCGTCTGTCTTCACGGAGTGACGGGCCACGGGCGGCACTTCGCTCGCCTCGCCGAGGCGCTTCCCGAGTTCCACGTCGTCGCGCTCGACCTGCTGGGGCACGGCTTCTCGACGTACGAGCCGCCGTGGACGATCGAGGATCACCTCGAAGCGATCGTGGAGACGATCGGCGTCGAGCCCGGGATGCTCGTCGGTCACTCGTTCGGCGGTCGGCTCGCGTTCGAGCTCGCCGCTCGATACCCAGAGCTCGCGAAGCGGCTCGTCTTGCTCGACCCTGCGATCCTGATCCCGCCGCACGTCGCGCTCGTTGCCGCGGAGAACGCGAGGAAGGAGCGCGCGTACGTCTCGTTCGAAGAGGGCGTCGATCGGCGGTTCGAGGAGAGCCAGCTCCATCGTGCGCCGCGCGAGCTGGTGGAGGAGGAGCTGGCGGTGCACCTCGTGCTCGACGACGACGGGCTCTACCGCTATCGCTACTCGCAGTCCGCAGTCGTGGCCGTGTACGGAGAGATGGCCTCCCCGCCGCCTCCATTCGAAGACGTTCGCGTGCCGACACTTCTCGCCGTCGGTGAGCGCTCGTACGTGCCGTACGACCACCTGCTCGAGGCGCACCAGGCAGCGCTCGGCGACCTGCTCGAGGTCCGCGTGCTCCCCGGCGGGCACACCGTTCTCTGGGACGCGCTCGAGGAGACGATCGAGGCGGTACGGAGCTTCCTTGCTCCTGAGAGATCGCCGGCCGCACTCCGCACCGAGTAGGCGTACGAGCCAAGTTACAACTTGCAACTTGCCGCCCTTCGGCGAGCGGATTTGGCTCCACGAATGGCAACGGCCCGAGAGGAACCCTCCTAGTTACAACTTGTAACTAGGTCGGTCGAGCGCGGCGAGAACGGCGTCCTCGGCGTCGTAGTCGATCTCGAAGCCTTCCGGCGGGTTCGCGCGCTCCCACTCGATCGTGCGCTCGAGCGCGGTTCGCTCGTCGACGACCTCCGCGTAGCCGAGCTCTTCACGGATCCGGCTCGAGTCGACGACGAAGTGCTGGTCGAAGTTGCCGTCGAAGCGCATCGGCTCCGGGAGCTGCTCGAACGGTGCCGCCACGATGCGGCCCTCCCAGCCGACGACTGCGGCGACCTTGCCGATCCAGTCGAGGAGCGACGGCGCCTCGCGCCAGGCGACGTGATAGATGCCGGCGTGCTCCTCCGACTCGACGGCGAGCGCGAGTGCGTGCGCGCAGTCTTCCGAGTACCCGCGCATCCAGCGCCATTCGGCCATCGAGTCCTGGACGAGGATCGCCGGGCGTCGATCGTCCATGCGCCGGATGAACTGATAGAGCCGGTGCTGCGGATCGCCCGGGCCGTGCACGGCCGGGTAGCGAAGGATCGTGACCGGGAAGTCCGGATCCGAGCGGGCTTCCTCCTCGACCGCGACCTTGTCGTAGGTCGGGTCGATCACGACTGCGCGCAGCGGCGAGTCCTCGGTCAGCGGGAGCTCGACCGGCGGTCCGGGCTCGGTCTGGTGCACGCGGCCGAAGGCGAGGTAGACGTCGGCGCTCGAGATGACGACCGCCCGCCGCGCGATCCCCTTGAAGTCGAGTGCGCGACGTGCATCGCCACGAACGTAGGCGACCATGTCGACGACCACGTCCGGCTGGAGGGAGCGGAGCTCGTCGACGTGCTCGTGCCAGCGCGCGAGGTCGCCGTGGACGTGGCGCACCCCGGTCGGCAGATCGGGCTCGTGCTCGCCCCGGTGGAAGACGGTGACCTCGTGGCCGCGCTCGGCCAGCTCGCGGACGGCATGCGGGCCGGTGAACGACGTCCCGCCGAGGAAGAGGACGCGCATGTCACGCAGCGCGCGAGCCGAACCAGCGGCGCGTCGCCCACGCACCGAGCCACGCCAACCCCACGATTACGAGCGCGACGACGAGCAGGAAGATGAGATCTCCGGCGACGAGGCGCGACTCCCCCTCCTCGGGCTCGGGAACGAGGGCCGCGAGCAGGAAGACCGCAATCGAGAGGATCGCTCCCCACCACCACGGCCGCGAGAGGAGCGTCGCCAGCGCGCCGGCCGCAAGCGGAGCGGCGACGATCGAGAGCAGAAGGAGGATCTCGGCCAACGCGCTCGCCCGCTACGCGACGGTGTGCTCGTCCGCGATCGCGAGCACCTCGTCGAGGATCGCGATCCCCTCGTCGACCTCATCGCGCGTGATCGTGAGCGGGGGCACAACCATGATCACGTTCCAGTGCGTCATGAGGTAGAGGCCGCGCTCGAGCGCCGCTTTCGCGAGCCGGCTGACAGGTGCAGCGGCGTCACCCGAGGCGTTGAACGGCACGAGCATCTCGCGCGTCTCGCGGTTCTTGACCAGCTCGAGCCCCCAGAAGCACCCGAGCCCGCGCACATCGCCGATCGACTGGTGCGAGCCGGCCAGCTCTCGTAGCCGCTCGCCGAGATAGCCACCGACCTCGGCCGAGTTCTCGACCACGCCCTCCTCGCGGAACGCCTCGATCGAGGCGACCGCCGACGCGCATGCGAGCGGGTGTCCCGCGTATGTGAGCCCGCCCGGGAAGAAGCGGCTGCGCACCCACTCCTTCAACGGCTCCCGGATGATCATCGCGCCGAGCGGGACGTAGCCGGAGTTGATGCCCTTCGCGACGGTGATGATGTCCGGGACGACGTCCCAGTTCTCGCACGCGAACCAGCGGCCCGTGCGGCCGAATCCGGCCATGACCTCGTCGAGCACGAGCAGGATCCCGTGCCGGTCGCAGGTCTCGCGGATCGACTGCAGGTAGCCGTCGGGCGGCGGAATGAGCCCGTTGGTTCCGGTGACCGTCTCGAGGAAGACAGCTGCCACGTTCTGCGGGCCCTCGTACTCGAGGATCTCCTCGAGATGCGGCGCGCCCGTGCAGACCGGGCAGGGATCGGGATGTCCCGCCGGACATCGGTACGTGTACGGGTCGAGCATCCGCACGACCCCCGGCATTCCCGGCTCGTTCGGCCAGCGCCGCGGATCGCCCGTGAGCGAGATCGACCCGTGCGTCGCGCCGTGATAGGAGCGGTAGCGCGCGATGATCTTGTGCCGGCCGGTGTAGAGCCGCGCGAGCTTGAGCGCGTTCTCGTTCGCCTCGGCGCCCGAGTTGGTGAAGAAGGACATCGTGAGGTCGCCGGGAGTGACCTCGGCAAGCAGCCGCCCGAGTTGCGAGCGCGACTCGCTCGCCATCGGCGGCCCGATCGTCGCCAGCCGATCGGCCTGCTCCTTGATCGCGGCGATGATCTTCGGGTGCTGGTGCCCGATGTTGACGTTCACGAGCTGGGAGGCGAAGTCGAGATACCGCTTTCCGTCGTAGTCCCAGAAGTAGCGCCCCTCGGCGCCTGCGACGGCGATCGGGTTGATCGCGTCCTGCACCGACCACGAGTAGAGGACGAACTCCTTCGCGTCCTCGACGATCTTTGCGCCGAGGTTCGGGTCCGCTTCGACGATCGCCATGAGCCGCGATCGTAGCGTCCGCCCGGAGCTACGCGGTAGGCGCCTGGGCTAGGGGGAAGGAAGCCCAGGCGCCTCCGCGCACTGTGCGCGTCAGACCGGAATCCGCCGACGCGGATTCCGGTCGCGCGAACGGCGGAGATGATCGCGACGCAGATCGATCGTCGACCTCATCTCGCTGCAGCGGGCAGGAGCTCCTGCCCGAATGCCGCTCGCTCGACGAACTGGCCCACGCCGGGCTCAGCGACGAGCTCGCCGTTCTCGATCAAGACGTTGCCGCGCAGCAGGACGACCTCCGGAGAGCCCGAGACCTCCGTGCCCTCGTAGAGGTTGTAGTCGGTCTTCGAGTGCTGCGTTCGCGGCGGTGATCAGGTGCCGCTTCTCCGGATCGAACACGACGACGTCCGCGTCGGATCCCGGCGCGATCGTCCCCTTCCGCGGGTAGAGGCCGAACAGCTTCGCCGGGTTCGTGGACAGGAGCTCGACCATCCGGTTCAGCGAGATCCGGCCGGTGCGGACACCGAACTCGTGGATCATGTGCAGCCGGTTCTCGAGGCCCGGCCCGCCGTTCGGGATCTTCGAGAAGTCGTCCTTGCCAATCGTCTTCTGGCCGTCCCAGAGGAACGCGCAGTGGTCGGTCGAGACGACGGAGAGGATGTCGGAGCGGATCGCATGCCAGAGAATCTCCTGGTTCTCCTGAGGCCGTGGCGGCGGTGTGTAGACGTACTTCGCGCCCTCGAAGCCCGGACGCTCGAGGTGCGTGTAGTCGATGAAGAAGTACTGCGTGCACGTCTCGCCCCAGACGTCCCAGCCCTGCTCGCGGGCGCGCGCGATCGGCTCGACCGCCTCGCGGCAGGAGACGTGGACGACGTAGAGCGGCGAGCCCGGCGATGCGGGCGAGCTGGATCGCGCGGTTCGTCGCCTCGCCCTCGAGCTCGGGCGGGCGGGTGAGCGCGTGCCAGTGCGGCGCGGTGTTCCCGGCCGCGAGCGCCTGCTTCACCAACACGTCGATCGCGTCGCCGTTCTCCGCGTGCACCATCACGAGCGCGCCGGTCTCGGCGGCGACCTCCATGGTCTTGAAGAGCGTCTCGTCGTCGACCATGAGCGCGCCCTTGTACGCCATGAAGAGCTTGTACGAGGTCACGCCCTGCTCGGGCAGCCGCGCGAGCTCCTCGAGCGAGCCGCCCTCGCGCAAGTCTGTGACCGCGATGTGGAAGCCCATGTCGATGATCTGCTTCCCCTCGCGCTTTCCGTGCCAGATGTCGAGCGCCTCGCCGAACGACTGGCCCGGGGACTGGATGCAGAAGTCGACGTGCGTCGTCGTCCCGCCGAACGCGGCCGCCGTCTGACCGGACTGGACGTCGTCGATCGTGGTCGTGCCGCCGAAGGGCATGTCGAGATGCGTATGCGGGTCGACGCAGCCCGGCAGGACGTAGCGCCCGGCGGCGTCGATGACGCGGTCGGCTTCGACGTCGAGCGACTCGCCGACCATCGTGATCCGCTCTCCCTCGACGAAGACGTCCCCCACGTAGTCGTCGGCGGCCGTGATGATGCGCCCGCCCTTGATCAGAACCGACACGGCACCTCCCTGATCCGGTGGAAACTGAGCAGGGGTCAGGCTAAAGCCTGACCCCTGCCGTCTATCGATTACTCGCCTCCCGGCGTGACCTCCACCTCGGGCTTCTCCCAATCCTCGCCGCGGACGTCCTCGCCGTCCTCCTCGAGCTCGGCGATGGCCGCCTCCGCGAGGTCCGTGCGATAGGCATCGCTCGTCGCCGGCGCCTTGATGATCTTGTAGTCCGTCGCGATCTGGTTCGTGAGATCGAACGACGCCGGATCCATGACACCGATCCCGAGCGTGTTCGGCCAGATGAGGTCGTTGATCTCGTTCATCTGCCAGGCCTGATGGCCCTCGCCGAGGGTCGGCCCGTTCTCGAGCACGATCGAGACGCAGTCGTCCGGGTTGTCGCGGCAGTAGATCCAGCCGCGGAAGCTCGCCTTCAGGAAACGCTTGGCGATGTCCTGGTTGGCGGCGTCCGCGATCCAGTCCTCGCGCACGAAGATCCCGTCCTCGAGCGCTCCTGTCCCCTGCTCCGACATGCGGAGGACGTTGAGCTCGTCGAGCGTGTACAGCTCGCCCGTCTCCGCGTTCTCGGTCTCGAGCACCTGAGCGAGCTCGTTGTACGTCATCGCTGCCGCAGCGTCGACCTCGCGGTTCAGGAAGAGGTTCATGTCGAACGGCTGCGCGACGACGTCGACGTCGCTCTCCGGGTCGAGCCCGTTCTTCGTCAAGGCGGCGAAGAGCTTGTGCTCGTTCCCGCCGAGCCAGACGCCGACCTTCTTGCCCTCGAGGCTCGCGATCGAGTCGAGGCCCGTGTCCTTCCACGTGACCTCGGTCATGCCCGACCGCGCGAAGACCTGTCCGATGTTGACGATGCTCTGGCCCTGGTCGCGGGTCGCGAGCAACGCGTCCAGCCAGTCGATGCCGAACTCGGCCTGCCCGCCCAGCACCACCTGCTCGGGCACGATGTCCGGCCCGCCCGCGCGGATCGTCACCTCGAGGCCCTCGTCCTCGTAGAAGCCCTGGTCGACCGCGGCGTAGTAGCCGGCGAACTGGGCCTGCACCACCCACTTGCTCTGCAGCGTCACCGGGGTCAGATCCCCGGTCGCCTCGCCCCCGTCGTCGTCCCCGCCTCCGCACCCCACGAGCGCAATCGCACCGACGATCGCGAGTACCGGTAGGAGAGCCCACTTCCTCCACTTGCGCACTGCCTTCCTCCTTCCGTCGTCCAACCCTACTCCGCTCGCGCACCTCGCACGGACGGATGCCATCCCATCGTCAGCCGCTCGACGAGAGCGACCGAGCCGTAGAAGACGATCCCGAGCATGCTCGCGAGGACGATCCCGGCCCACGCCTGGTCGAACGCGAAGATGCCGACCCAGCGCCGAATCTGCACGCCGAGCGCGCCCGGCGCCCCGCCGAAGTAGTCGCCCACGATGGCGCCGATCATCGCGAGTACGGTCGCAACCTTCAAGCCCGAGAAGATGTACGGCAGCGCATTCGGCAGCCGCACGCGCCGGAAGATCGTCATCTCGTCGGCCGCGTAGCTCCGCATGAGCTCGATCGCGGACGACGGCACCGACGTGAGCCCGCGCATCGTGTTGACGAACACCGGGAAGAAGCAGAGGACGGCCGCGATGACCATCTTCGAGGTCATGCCCGTGACGCCGAACCAGTTGTTGGTGATCGGGGCGAAGGCGATGATCGGGATCGCGCCGGCCGCGATCGCGTACGGCATGACCGCGGCCTGCAACGTGCGCCAGCGCGCAATCACGACCGCGGCGAGGAACCCGGCTGAGCAGCCGATGGCGAAGCCTCCGAGCGCCTCGCGGAAGGTGAAGAACGCCGCGTCCCAGAGCTCGCCGCCGTCCGTTCCGAGCGTGCGGACGATGTCCGACGGCGCGGGCAGCAGGAAGTTCTCGACGTCGAGGCCCTGCACCGCGCCCTCCCAGATCGCGATCCCGACGACGAAGACGGCGATCGCCGGCAGCCACTCCCACGCATAGCGCCTGAGCCTCGTCACGGCGTCTCCTCCGCGACGACGAGCTCGCCCTCGCCGGGAGCCGTGCTGTGCTCGTCGAGGCCGCCCTCGCGGAGCCGGTCGCGCACCGTCGTGACGAGCTCGAAGAAGCGCGGCTCCTCGCGTGTGTCGGCGTTTCGCGGCTGCGGCAGGTCGATGTCGACGATCGCCGCGATCCGCCCCGGCCTGGGCGACATGACGACGACGCGGGTCGAGAGGAAGACCGCCTCCGAGATCGAGTGCGTGACGAACACGATCGTGCTCCCGCTCGCCTCCCAGATCCGCAGGAGCTCTCCGTTCAGCCGCTCGCGCGTCATCTCGTCGAGCGCGCCGAAGGGCTCGTCCATGAGCAGCAGCGCCGGGTCGAACGAGAGCGCCCGCGCGATCGAGACGCGCTGCTGCATCCCGCCCGAGAGCTGCCACGGGTGGTGCTCCTCGAAGCCCTGGAGCTCGACGAGGTCGATCAGCTCGGCCACACGCTCGGCGCGCTTCGCGCGATCCCACTTCAGGAGCTCGAGCGGCAGCGCGATGTTCTTCGCCACCGTGCGCCAGTCGTAGAGCACCGCGTCCTGGAACACGATCCCGTAGTCGCGGTCGAGCCGCGCCTGCCGCGCGCTCTTCCCGTTCACGACCACCTCGCCCGAGGTCGGCTCCACGAGGTCGCCGACGATGCGGAGAAGCGTCGACTTCCCGCAACCCGACGGGCCGATCAGCGACACGAACTCGCCGGGCCGGACGTCGAGCTCGATCGACTGGACCGCGGTCACGGCACCGCCGCCGAACGACTTCGTCACGTTCCGCAGCGAGACGACCGGCGAGCCGCTCACGCGACGTTCTCCGGAGCGCGCCGCACGATCAGCCGCTCAGCCAGCAGGACCAGGAGGAAGAACGAGATGCCGAGCAGCGCCGCGATCAGGTTCGTCGCCCAGAGGCTCGTGGGCTCGGTGATGTAGTACTGGTTGAAGTTCAGGATCGCGCCGCCGAGCCCGTCCTGGATCGAGGCCGGCAGCTCGCCGATGATCGCGCCGACGACGCTCGCCGGGGCCGCGATCTTGAGCGCCGCGAAGATGAACGGGAGCGCCGCGGGCACGCGCAGCTTCCAGAGGACGCTCCAGTTGCTCGACGCGTAGGACCGCATCAGGTCGAGCGTGCGCGGGTCGACCGACATGAGCCCGCGCATCGTGTTGATCGTGACCGGGAAGAACGTGAGGTAGGCCGCGATCACGGCGACGGCGCCCCAGTCCTTGAAGTCGTCCGGCAGCCGCGGGTTGACCCAGACGACGACCATCGGCGCGACCGCGAGGATCGGGATCGTCTGCGAGGCGACGAGGTAGGGCAGGAACCCGCGCTGGAGCAGGCCCGAGTGGGCCAGCAGCACGCCGAGCGAGAAGCCGATGAGCGCGCCGAGCGCGAACCCCACCGCAGCCTCTTTCGCGGTGAAGAGCGCGGCGTCCCAGAGCACCTCGATCAGCAGCGGTCCGTTCCTCCGCGACGGCTCGAAGAGCTGGCCGACGATGTCGTGGATGTGCGGCATCGTCCGGTCGTTCGCCTCGAACTGACCGAGTCGCAGCTCGGTCGTCTCCGCGATCCAGCGAAACGCCTCCCACGCCAGCCAGAGGAAGGCGAGAACGGCGAAGAAGAGCCCGATGCTCCGCCCGGCTTCGCGCGCGCGCTCGGAGTCGAGGAACCGCGATCGCGTCGACGCCGGGGCGACATACGCCATCCGCGCATTCCACCACAGCCGAGATCCGGTAGGGGTCAGGCTTTAGCCTGACCTCTACTCAGTTTCTCGCGTTAGGCTCGCGCCATGCCGCTCGACCCGGCCCGCACCGTCTCCGACCTGAAGGAGCTCCGCGAGCTCACCGGCGACGAGAACGGCGCGCAGCGCGTCGCGTGGACGGAGACCTGGGAGCGGGCGCGCGCGTGGCTACGCGAGAAGGTCGCGGAGACGGGAGCCGGCGAGGAGATCGACGCGGCCGGGAACCAGTGGTTCACGCTGCGCGGCGAGTCGGAGCGCGCGGTTCTCATCGGCGGGCATATCGACTCCGTCCCGAACGGCGGCTGGCTCGACGGCTGCCTGAACGTGGTCGCCGGCGTCGAGGTGCTGCGCCGGATCGCAGAGCAGGGAACGCCGCCGGTCACGATGCGGCTCGTCAACTGGGCGGACGAGGAGGGCGCGCGCTTCGGGCGCAGCCTCTTCGGCTCGAGCGCGGCCGCGGGGTCGATGGCGGATCAGGATGAGCTGCGCCAGCTGAGCGACCAGGACGGCATCGCGCTCCCGGATGCGCTCGCCGAGCACGGCGTCGACCTCGATCACGCGCTCGAGGCGCAAACGCAGCTTCGCGGCGCGGCTGCCTACCTCGAGCTGCACATCGAGCAGGGCCCGGTGCTGGAGTCACTCGACCTCCCGCTCGGGGTCGTGCTCGGGACCTTCGGCGTCGAGCGGCACCGCATCACCTGGCGCGGGCAAGCCGCGCACGCCGGCTCGACTCCGATGTCGGAGCGCCGCGACGCGCTCGCGGGCGCGGCGAAGCTCGCGCTCGAGATCCGCGCCATCGCGGCACGCGTCGGTGACGGAGCCGTCTGCACGAGCGGAGGAGTCGTCTGTCGACCGGGGATCGTGACCTCGGTCGTCGAGACCGCGGAGCAGCTCCTCGACCAGCGCCATCTCGACGCCACGAAGCTCGCCGAGCTCCTCGCGTACGCGAAAGAGGCCGGAGCGCGCTTCGCCAACCAGGAGCGCATCGACGTCGAGTGGGAGAAGATCTGGTCGATCGAGCCGATCCTCTTCGACGACACACTGATCGGATTCGCCGAGCAGGCCATCACGGAGGTTGTCGGAACGACACACCGCCTCCCCTCCGGCCCGCTGCACGACGCCGCCGAGGTCGCGCGCGCGGGAGTGCCGACGGTGATGCTGTTCGTCCAGAGCCTCCGCGGCCTCTCGCACACGAAGCTCGAGGACACGAAGGAGGAGCACCTCGAGCAGTCGGTCGCCGCACTCGACGGCCTCACCACACGCACGATCGACTGGGTCGCCGGAGGCGGCGGCCGCTCGTAGACTCCGCCTTTCACAAGCGATTCCCGGGAGCAGCCATGTCTCTGAGCTTCGGCGTCACCGTCCTTCCCGATCCCCCGTACACGCGTCTGATCGAGCTGACGAAGCTCGCCGAGCAGGAGGGCTTCCAGTACGGCTGGACGTACGACTCCCACGTCCTCTGGCAGGAGTCGATGCCCGTGATGGCGCTCCTCGCCAAGGAGACGAGCCGGATGAAGCTCGGCCACATGGTCACGAACCCGGCCACGCGCGACCCGACGGTGCTCGCGAGCGCGTATGCGACCCTCCACGACATCTCCGACGGGCGCATGATCATGGGGGTCGGCCGCGGCGATTCCGCCGTCCGCTACATCGGGCGCAAGCCGATGAGGGTCGCCGACTTCGAGGACGCCCTCCGCATGGTCAAGCCGTTCATGAACGGCGAGGAGGTGACCTGGAACGAGAAGCAGCTCCAGCTCAAGTGGGTCCGCCCGGAGCTGCCCGCGATCGAGATGCACGTTGCGGGCTACGGGCCGAAGGCGCTGGCCGTCGCGGGCCGCGTCGGCGACGGCGTGATCATCCAGCTCGCCGACCCGGACATCATCCAGTGGATCATGGACACGGCCCGCAAGGCCGCCGAGGAGGCCGGACGCGACCCGTCGGCCCTCAAGTGCATCGTCAGCGCTCCGAGCCACATCTCCGACGACATCGCCGAGGCGCGCGAGCAGGTCCGCTGGTTCCCCGCGATGGTCTCGAACCACGTCCAGGACCTGATTGACCGCTACGGCGCCGACGGCTCGGTCGTCCCGAAGGTGCTCACCGACTACGTGCAGGCGCGGAAGTTCTACGACTACGACGAGCACTCGCGGGTCGGCGCGAAGCACGGCGAGTTCGTCACGGACGAGATCTGCGACCGCTTCTGCGTCCTCGGGAACGCCGAGCAGGCGACGGAGAAGCTGAAGGAGCTCGAGTCGATCGGCGTCGACCAGTTCAACATCTACCTGATGACCGAGGGCCAGGAGGCCACGCTCGGCGCCTACGGGAAGGACATCCTCCCGACCTTCGCCTGAGCTGCGCTGGGGTCAGGCTTCAGCCTGACCCCGTTCTGAGGTCTTCGCTCTAGAAGATCGTCTTACCGAGAGCGCTTGCCACGAGCTCGACGGCCGTCAGCGCGGTCGTGTTCTCGCGGTCGAGGATCGGGTTCACCTCGACCACCTCGAGCGATCCCGCGAGCCCCGACTCGGAAACGAGCTCGAGCGCGAGGTGCGCCTCGCGGTAGGTGAGCCCGCCGCGGACCGGCGTCCCGACGCCGGGCGCGATCTCCGGGTCGAGCACGTCCATGTCGAGCGAAACGTGGACGAAGCCTCCGCCGCCGACGCGGTCGAGCGACTCGCGTACGGCGCGCTCGACACCGATCCGGTCGATCTCACTCATCGTGAACACGCGCACGCCTGCGTCGCGCAGAAGCTTCCGCTCGCCCTGATCCATCTGCCGCACCCCGATCAGCGCAACGTGACGCGCGTCGACCGCAGGCAGTGGCCAAGCCGGGTGCTCGAACGCAGGCCCCGCCAGGCCGAGCGCGGCCGCGAGAGGCATCCCGTGGACGTTCCCGCTCGGGCTCGTCTCCGGCGTGTTGCTGTCCGAGTGGGCGTCGATCCAGAGGACCCCGCCGACTCCGCGCGCCCTGGCGAGACCGCCCAGCGTGCCCAGCGCTACCGAGTGGTCTCCTCCCAGGACGAGCGGGATGTCCTCCGCCGCAGTCGCATCGGCGACGAGCCCGGCGACGCGTGCGCAGATCTCGCGGATCTCGGGCAGGAACCGCGCCCGCTCATCCTGGAGAGCCGTCGCCTCCGGCTCCGGGCTGGCAACGTTGCCGTGATCCACAACCTCGTAGCCGAGGCTCCGCAGCCGCTCCTCGAGACCGGCCGCACGCATCGCCGACGGCCCCATGTCGACCCCGCGCCGGCCCTGACCGAGGTCTAGCGCGGCGCCGATGATCGCCACCTTCCGTGCTCGCGTCACGGCCAGGAACGCTATGCGATCCTCTCCGCGGAGTGGCAACGAACAAGGACTGCTGGGCTGAGTGGGTCGCGAAGATGCGGCCGTCGCAGGAGACCGCGCCGCCCGATGGGCGTCCTCATCCACACGTCGTCTGGCGAGAGCGCGTCCTGGACGGTGCCGAGCCGATCGCGAGTTCCACGCTGCTGGACGTTGGCTGTGGCGAGGGCCTGATCGCTTTCGGCGCGCTGGAACGCGGCGCCGCAACAGTGATCTTCAGCGACATCTCGGAGGACCTGCTCGACGTCTGCCGAAATGCTGCGGCCGGGCAGGGTGATCTCGAGCGGTCACGCTTCGTGCGCGCGAGGGCAGACGACCTCTCGCCCCTCGACGACGCCTCGGTCGACATTGTGACGACGCGCTCGGTCCTGATCTACGTGGCCGACAAGAGACGAGCGTTCGGCGAATTCGCGCGCGTGCTCCGCCCCGGTGGGAGGGTTTCGCTCGTCGAGCCGGTCAACCGCTTCGCACGGCGCACGGATGGCTTCTGGACGGGCTTCGACCTGAGCGCGATTCCTGAGATTGCGGCCAAGATCCGCGCCTTCTACGACGCCATCCAGCCTCCCGACACCGATCCGATGCTCGACTTCGACGAGCGCGATCTGCTCGCGTTCGCCGAGGAATCCGGCTTTTTCCCGATCGAGCTCGTCCTCGAGGCCGAGATTCGGCCGACCGACCCGGTGCCCTGGGAAACGTTCCTCAGCCGCGCCGGCAACCCGCGGATACCGACGATCGCGGACGCGATGGACCAGGCACTCGCGCCGGAGGAGCGCGCCCAGCTCACGGCACACCTGAAGCCGCTCGTCGAGAACGGCCACGGGACCTGGCGCGTGGCAATGGCCTTCCTCCACGCCGTCAAGCCTCAGGCGCAGGGCTACACTGAGTCGCCTCGGCGAGGTAGCTCAGTTGGTAGAGCACACGGCTGAAAACCGTGGTGTCTCGCGCGGGGGAACCCATGGTTCCCCCGCGAACCCCCTCCTTTGAGCACCGGCCCCAACGGCCGCACTTGGCCTCCCGGCCGGCAAAGCCGGCCTCCGGCTGCAAGCGTTGGTGCCACAAAGAGCGGGGTACACTGAGTCGCCGCGGCGAGGTAGCTCAGTTGGTAGAGCACACGGCTGAAAACCGTGGTGTCGCCGGTTCAAGTCCGGCCCTCGCCATCCAGACACGATGACCCGCATGCTGGCAATCGCCGCCGTGCCGGTCGTCCTCGTCGCAGTTCTCGCCGCGTCGGCGAGCGCCTCGACGGACGACCCGATCATCGTCACCCGTGACGGCCCGCTTCCCAGCGGTTGCACGCCTCGCGAGACCGTAAAGCTCCTCATCCGCCTCGCCGATGCGGTCAACGCGGGCGACGAGCGCGCTATCGATCGGCTCTTTGCGATCGAGGATCCTCCCGGCCGCCACGTGGACGAGCGCGCGGAGCCGTTCTTTCGCTGGTACTCCGTCGGCGCCGTGGCGATGTACGATCGCGCCGAGCTCTTCCCGTACTTCGCGGAGCGCCGCCGGCACGACGAGCGCTGGGAGCTGATCGGTGTCGACGTCGGCACTAGTTGGGTCCGCGGCGGGGCTGGTATCGGGTACGTGCTTCACCGGAACGCCGACGACTTGCCGTCGCACGCGGCCGAGTTCGCACGAGGCAAGGGCGAGATCGACTGCGCCGCACAGCGGATCTACGTTTGGAGCATGGCCCAGGGAGATCGCCGGCAACGAGACGACGGACTGCCGTCCTGTCCGCGTCCGTCCGGTTGGACACCTGGCACCGCTGTTATCGCCTGCGCGCGCTCAGCGAAAGACATGAACGCGGCCGGCCTGACGCCGAGAGCCTTCGCGCCCGACTTCCGGATCGTCGAAGGCGCGGTCGACCTGCCACGGCGGTGCTCCCCGACGTTCGCGGCCGGCAAGCTCCGCTCGGCGCTGACCGCGTTCAACAAAGGTCTCGGGAAGTCGTTTGCCAAGCACTTCGTCCCGCGGCGCGCGTACTTCCATCCCTACACGGTGGACGAGCAAGACGTCCGTGGGCCGCGCCTCGATCGCCCGGGTCGTCCGTTCGCGACACGTCGCCGGCGACGGGTGGACGGCGACCGCGCTCCTCGCGCCGCAACAGACCGACGGCCGTCGCGCGATCTACCGCCTCGACTTCCTCCTCTCGAGCCCCGGAACGCCGCTCGCATCCACGAGCGCGAAGATCGTCCTCAGCTGCACGTCCGGCCTCGTGCAGATCTGGGTCGGCCCGGCGCTCGCATCGCCTTAGGATCCCGGGTCTGAGCACGGCGACCGAGCTTGCATTCCTCCCCGCGCTCGAGCAGGCGCGCCTCGTTCGCGCGGGCGAGGTCAGCTCCGCGGAGCTCGTCCAGCTCTACCTCGATCGCATCGAGCGGCTCGACCCGGAGCTGAACGCGTTCGTGACCGTGCGTGGCGAGGAGGCGCTCGCCGACGCGCGCGCTGCCGACGCGGCGCCCGGCGACGGCCCCTTCCACGGCGTCCCGATCGCGGTGAAAGACCTCACCGCCACCGCGGGCATCCGGACGACGTACTCGTCGAGGGCGTTCGCGGAGAACGTCCCGGACTTCGACACCGCCGTCGTGAGGCGCATCCGCGAAGCCGGCTTCGTCATCGTCGGCAAGACGAACACGCCCGAGTTCGGGACGACCGCGTTCACCGAGTCGGAGCTGAACGGTGCCACGCGCAACCCCTGGAACCCGGAGCGGACGGTCGGCGGCTCGAGCGGTGGAGCGGCGGCTGCGGTCGCAGCGGGTCTCCTCCCGCTCGCGCACGGAACCGACGGCGGCGGCTCGATCCGGATCCCGGCTTCCTGCTGTGGGATCTTCGGGCTGAAGCCGTCGCGCGGCCGCGTGTCGCCGGCACCGTTCCCGTCGCTCGAAGGGCTCTCCACGTCCGGCCCGATCACGCGCACCGTCGCCGACGCGGCGGCGTTCCTCGACGTCCTCGCCGGATACGAGCCCGGCGATCCCTGGTGGTCGCCACCGCCCGAGCGACCCTTCGCCGAGGAGGTCGGAACCGAGCCCGGCCGCCTCCGTGTCGCCGTCACGACGACCCCGCCCCACGACACGCCGGTCGATCCCGAATGCGTGGCGGCCGTCGAGGAGGCCGCCGTGCTTCTCGCCGAGCTCGGGCACGAGATCGTCGAGGCGACGCCGCCGTGGTCGGAGCCGGGCCTCGTCGAGGCGTTCATCACGGTCTGGCAGGTGAGCCCCGCGCTCTACCCGGCCGACGCCGAGCTCTTCACCCCGCTCAACCGCGGTCTCGCCGCCGCAGCGCGCACGACTTCGGCGGCGGACTACGGTGCGGCGGTGGCGCTCGTCCAGACGGCGTCACGCCGAGTCGTCGCGTTCACGTCCGGCTTCGACGTCGTCCTCTCTCCGACCCTGGCGCTGCCGCCGGTCCCGATCGGCTGGCAGGAGGAAGGCGTCGACGGAGCGATCGAGCAGCTGATGCGGAACGTCGTCTTCACGCCGTTCACCGCGGTAGCGAACATGACCGGGCTGCCGGCGATGTCGCTCCCGCTGCACTGGACTGCGGACGGCCTGCCGGTCGGTGTCCAGGTCCTCGGCCCACCGGCCGGAGAGGCCGTACTTTTCCGTCTCGCGGCTCAGATCGAGAGCGCAGCCCCCTGGGCGGACCGCCGGCCGCCGATCAGCTGACCGCTACACGAGCGGCACGATGCGAATCCGCTGGCCGGGCGAGGCATGCAGCATCCGCCCCGCGCTCCCGCGCGAGATCGCGACCGACATGTTCGCGTAGCTGTCCTCGTACAGGATCACGTCGCCCGGCCGTGCGTCCGCGAACGTTCTGGCCATCACCGCGTAGTAGCGCTCGCCCGCATGCTCGAGCTCGACGCGCGTCCCGGAGACGATCCCCATTCGTTCGACGTCGTCGCGTGTGATGTTGAGCGCGATGTTCCCGAAGCTGTCGACGTAGAGAAGCGTCGCGACGAGGACCCCGTTCGTCAGCTCGGGCTCGGGGACGTCCAGACTCACGAGCCCTTCGGGATCGAGCGGCGGGCCGAGCTCCGCGAGCGCAACGCCTCGGGCGAGGTGTGCTGCCGCCGGGCTGAAGAGATCGCGCCCGTGGAACGTGCGCGAGATCGTCGCGAGCGCGTACTCGGGGTTCACGATCTCGTGAGCGGCCTCGACCCCGGCGCGATTCGCAGCGGGGAGCAGGAGCCCGTTGTCCGGCCCCACGTACAGGCGTCCGTCGCGGTCACTCAGAGCCAGCGCTCGACGCGGCCCACCGACGCCGGGGTCCACGACCGCAAGGTGGACACCCACCGGCATGTACCCGATCGTGTTCGCGAGAACGAGCGCACCCTCGAGCACCGCCGTCGGCGGGATCCCGTGCGTGATGTCGATGATCTGCGCCTCCGGCGCGATGCGCTTCATGACCCCGTGGCAGGTCCCGACGAAGTCGTCCTTGAGGCCGAAGTCGCTCAGGAACGTGATGAACACGCTCGGAGCCTAGAGGCTCAGACGCGGCGTTTCGACCGCGGCGCGCAGGCGCGACGCCGACTCGGTCCCGCTTCCCCACACGCCCGGGCCGAACGGGACCGTATTCGCACGAAAGCGGTCGGAGCCTGGAGCGGGAGAGGGCGAGCGAGCAGTACGGGCCGATTCACGCGCGCGGAGCATACTCGGGGCGACGGCGGGTCAAGCTCGCGTGACCTCGGGCTCGCGCGGTGCGACCTGCTCCCGCGCGCGTGCGAGCTCGAGCAGCTCCGCGACGTCCCGCTGGAGCCGCACCAACTTCGCCGCGATGATCGCCACGTAGACGAGCACGAACACGAACACCACGCCGTACGCGAGCGCGACGTACTCGCCGCCGCTCACCGCAGCACCTCACGAAGCTCGCGAATGTCGTTCGAAAGCCGCTTCCCGACCAGCTCGACGCGATAGAGCACGTACGCGACCAGCGTGACCGCGGCCCAGGCGACACAGAAGGTCGCGAACATCGACCCGGACATCTGCGGCCCGTCGCGCGTGAACGTCGTCGGGTGGATGAAGTCCTCGGCGAGCCGGATCGCCAGGAAGCTCACGGGAATCAGCGCGACCCCGAAGAGCGCGTACACCGCCGAGGAGCGAGCGCGGCGCGGCCCCTCCTCGAGCGAGAACCGGAGCATGAAGTACGCGCAGTAGAAGAGGAAGAGCGTCAGGAAGAGAACGAGCTGGTTCGAGTCCCACGACCACCAGACGCCCCAAGACGCCTTCGCCCAGATCGAGCCCGTGATCAACGTGAGCGATCCGAAGATCGTGCCCTGATGGATGGCGACGTAGCTCTCGAGGTCGTAGCGCTCCTCGCCGGTCCACAGGAGCCGGAGCGCCTTCCACGCCCCGAGCCCGAAGCAGAAGTACGCCGTCAGCGCGATCGGAACGTGGATGTAGAAGATCCGCTGCGAGATCCCCTGGTCCGCATCCTCGGGCGCGACGACCAGCGCGAGGAGGACTGCGAGACCCATGAGGCCGGCTGTGAGCGCGGCGAGATTCGGAAGGCGGAGGGCCGCCGAGAGTGCGTTCAGGAGGCTCCCATCACTCGGTCACGACGTACTCGAACGACGCCCACGAGAGTACCGCGAAGACCGCGTCGTACAGCAGCAGGAGCAGCAGGTAGCGCTCCCCGTCTTCCGAGATCGCCGCCCCCACTCCGCCGACGACGAGTGGGATCGCCAGCGGGAGGAAGAGCAGGGGAAGGAGCAGCTCCCGCGCCCTCCCGGCAGCGGCCATCGCGGCCAGCAGCGAGCCGACGGCGCAGATCCCGAGGTCGGCGAGAAGCACGCCCGCAAGCGCAGTCGCGTCCAGCGGCGCGAAGAACAGCACGAACGCGGGGAGCGCAACCGCCTGTGCGGCGAGGAGAAACGCGAGCGTGGCGAACGTCTTCCCGAGCCAGATCGCGCTCCGGTCGCACGGCGTGAGAACGAGCCCGTCGAGCACGTGGTGCTCCTGCTCGGGCACCCAGGCGCGCGCGAGCCCGAGCAGCGCTGTGAACACGATCGCGACCCAGAGCAGGCCGTAGGCCGCGGAGTCACCGCTGTCCTCCGGAGACGCGAAGTGGAAGACGACGAGCGTCGAGAGCACGAAGAGCAGCATCGCCGGGAGCGTGTCCTGCGCCCTGAGCGCCACCTTCAGGTCCTTGCCCGTGAGCGCCGCGACGTCGGCGAAGTAGGTCGTCATGCGAGCGCCAGCCGCTGCGTCGCGAAGGCGGTCAGGCGGGCCGGATCGTGCGTCGAGACGACGAGCGCGCGCGCACCGGCGAGCTCGCCGAGCTCGCGGTCGAGAAGCGCCGCCCCTTGCTCGTCGAGGCCTGTGTACGGCTCGTCGAGGAGCACGAGCTCGGGCTCGTGAAGCAGCGCCCGGCAGAGGGCGAGCCGCTGCGTCATCCCGCGCGAGTACGACGCCACCCGCTCGCCTCGCGCCTCCCAGAGACCGAAGCGCTCGAGCAGCATCCCGATCCGCTCGCGTCGCTCGGGCACCCGATAGAGCCGGCCGAAGAGATCGAGGTTCTCGAGCGCCGTGAGCTCGCGGTAGACGAGCGGCTCGTGGCCGAGGAAACCAACAGCGCCTCGCGCAACGTCCACCTCGAGCGAGCCGCGCGTCGGCGCCGCGAGACCGGCGAGGAGTCGGAGCAGGGTCGTCTTGCCGGATCCGTTCGGCCCGGTGACGAGGAGGAAGCCGTCACGGCCGAGCTCGATGTCGACCGACCCGAGCGCGCGCCGCGCTCCGTAGCGCTTCTCGAGCCCCCGAGCGCGAATCACGTCGCAACCTCGAGCGCGACGAACACCGTGAAAACGACGCTGATTATCCCGTTCACCGTGAAGAACGCGGCATCGAGCCGACGCAGGTCGCCCGGCCTGACGATCGAGTGCTCGTACGCGAGAAGCGCGGCGACTACAGCAACGCCGAGCCAGTACGCGATGCCGACCTCCAGCCCGACTCCGGCGAGACCGAGCAGCAGCACGGTCCCGGCGTGGAACGCACGTGCTCCGGCGAACACACCACGCTCGCCGAACCGCGTCGCCCACGAGTGGAGCCCAACACCACGGTCGTGCTCGAGATCGAAGAGCGAGTAGAAGAGATCGAACCCGGCAACCCAGAGGAGGACCGCCGCTCCGAGCACCCACGCCTCCCACGGCGCCTCGCCGGTCACCGCGAGCCAGGCGCCGACCGGCGCCAGCCCGAGACAGGCTCCGAGCCAGAGATGGCAGAGCCAGGTGAAGCGCTTGAGGTACGGGTACACGAAGAACATCGCGACCGGGATCGGCCAGAGCCAGCGAACGACCGGGTCGAGCTGGAACACGGCGACGAGGAAGACGGCCAGCGACGCGACGCAGAGCGCGACCACCTGCACCCGCGACAACGCGCCGGTCGGCAGCTCACGCGAAGCCGTCCGTGGATTGCGCGCGTCGAGCTCCGCGTCGAACAGCCGGTTCAGCGCCATCGCCAGCGTCCGAGCCCCGGTCATCGCGACCGTGATCCAGAGCATGTCCGCCCAGCCCGGCCAGCCGTCGACTGCGAGCAACGCGCCGGCGTACGCGAACGGCAGCGCGAACACCGTGTGCTCGATCCGAACGAGGGACGCGAGCCGCCGCGGCAGCGGAGCGGCGACGGTGCTCACGTTTGCCGGTGCGGCGTCGCGGTGTCGCCGGCCGCGAGCTCGAGCCCGTGCCGAAGCGCCGGTCGCAGAACGGCGTAGCCGTCGCGGCAGCCCCCGGTCGAGCCGGGGAGGTTGACGACGAGCGTCGCTCCGACCAGGCCCGCGACGCCGCGCGAGAGCAGCGCGTGCGGTGTGCGCGCGAGCGCGTCGGCGCGGATCGCCTCGGCGATGCCCGGCGCCTCACGATCGAGCTCCCCGCGCGTCGCCTCGGGCGTGACGTCGCGAGGCGCGAAGCCGGTTCCGCCCGTCGTCAGGACGAGCGACGCGTCCTCCGAGAGCTCGGAGATCGCCTGCGAGATCGCGGCGCGGTCGTCGGGCACGATCTGTCGGGACACTTCGTAACCATCGTCACGAAGTAGCACCTCGAGGGCGTCCCCGCTCGCATCGTCGCGCTCGCCGGCATGCACGCCGTCGGACACGGTCAGCACCGCGGCCTTCACACCGGCTCCTTCGTCTTCTCGACGAGCCGCACCTCGCCGATCTCCATCTCCTTGTCGATCGCCTTCGCCATGTCGTAGACCGTGAGCGCAGCAACCGTTGCCGCGACGAGCGCCTCCATCTCGACGCCCGTCGAAGCCGTCGTCTCCGCGGAAGCCTCGATCTCCACGCCCACGTCGCCCACCGTCAGCCGCACGTCGACGTGCGTCAGCGGAAGCGGATGGCAGAGCGGAATCAGCTCGGCGGTCCGCTTCGCGGCCATGATCCCGGCCAGCTGCGCGGTCACGAGCGCGTCGCCCTTCGGCAGCGCGCGCAGCTTCTCCGCCGTCGCCGCGGCCATCGCGACGCGAGCACGCGCCACCGCCCGCCGGCGCGACAAGGGCTTGTCGCCGACATCGACCATCCTGACGTCGCCTGCGTCGTCGACGTGCGAAAGCTCCGTCATACGCAGTGATCGTAGACCGGCGTGCCGCAGTCCGGCCTACGAAGGCGGATCGGCGTTTTCACGTGAAAACGCCGCGGCCGGCTCCTGGCCGGGATGCTCCCCGGCCGGAAGCTCGAGCGTGACGACCGTCCTTCCCGGCCGGGACTCGAGGCGAACCGATCCCTTCATCAGCCTCGCGAGCTCGCGCGCGATGGACAGCCCGAGCCCGCTACCCGAGGCCATGCCGCCCTCCACACGGTAGAAGCGGTCGAACACCGCCTCCTGGTGCTCGGCCGGGATCCCGGGCCCGGCGTCTTCGACGGCGAGCTCGACGCGACCATCGCGTTGCTTCGCTCGAACCACGATCGGCGTCCCAGCTGGCGTGTGCACGAGCGCGTTGACCACGAGTGCCCGCACGATCTGCATCACCCGCTCCGCGTCCCCGACCGCCCACACGTCGCCATCGATGTCGGCGTCGAGTGGGTGCTCCGACGCGGCCGCCACGCGCTCCAGCTCGGCCTCGATGGTCCGCGCCACGTACGCGAGGTCGACCGGCTCCTCGACCACCGTCAGCTGGCCCGCGTCGACGCGCGACAGGTCGAGGAGGTTTGTCGAGAGCCGCGTCAGCCGCTCCAGCTGGCCCTGCATCGTCGCCAGGAACTCCCGCCGCGTTTCCTCGTCGATCTCCTCGTCGGACAGCAGCTCGAGGAACCCGCCGAGCGAGAAGAGCGGCGTGCGCAGCTCGTGCGACGCGTTCGCGACGAACTCCTTGCGCGCGTTGTCGAGCTGAGCCAGCTGCACCCGCATGCGCTCGAAGCCGTGCGCCAGCTGGCCGATCTCGTCGTCGCCGCGGTCGACGATGGGGACGTCGAAGTTGCCGCCGGCGATGCGGTCGGCCGCGACCTCGAGCCGGCGAAGACGGTGCGCGAGCATCCCCGCCGCCGTGAGGCCGAGCAGAAGCGCGAGGACGAGCGCAAACGCCGTCGCGAGGAGAAGGCGCTTCTCGACGAGCCGCACCGTCGCGAGCGAATCCGCGAGCGACACGCGAAACAGCACCACGACCTCGGGGCTGGCCGGCGCCGCCACCTCCGCGTAGTCACCGGTGGCGTCCGTGACGCGACCGCGCTGGGGCCGGCCGGTCTCGACGACACGCACCGCGATCGGGTCGTCGGCGACGTCGCGCGAGACCCGCCCGCGCCGCGAGTCCTCGACCGGCGTGATGATCGGCGGAGTCATCGAGAGGACGGTGAACACGACGACGCGCGCGTTCGTCGCGCCGGAGAAGGTCTCGACGGCGTCGGCCCAGTCGACGCGGTCCTCCGGGAGCGCGCTCGCCGAGCGGCACGGCGAGCTTCTCGAGCTCGTCCAGCCGCGCGTCGACCAGCTGCCGCTCGAGCGACGGAACGACGATCAGGTAGGCGGTCCCGAGCGCTCCAGCCACGATTGCGGCGAGGGCGAGCGCGAGACGGACGCGGATCCCGCCCGGAATGCTCACTCGGGCCTCACTCAGGCCTGAATCGGTATCCGGCCCCCCGGATCGTGAGGATCAGCTCCGGGTTCCCCGGATCGCGTTCGATCTTCTCCCGCAGGTGCCGAACATGGACGTCGATCGTGCGCGGCTCGCGGTAGTCGGCGCCGCCGCGCAGACGCTCGAGCAGCTCACGCCGCGAGAACACGACGCCAGGGCTCGACGCGAGAAGCGCGAGCATCTCGAACTCGATGAACGTCAGCTGCACCGTCTCGCCGCGCACCTCGACCGTGCGACGGGGCAAATCGATCTTCAGCTCGTCCCGCTCGATGACCTCGACGCGCTCGCGGCCGAGATACGGCGCCGCAGCGCGGCGCAAAAGCGCGCGCACGCGACTCCGGAACTCCCGGATCGAGAACGGCTTCGTGATGTAGTCGTCTGCACCGAGCTCGAGCCCCAGGACCTTGTCGAGCTCTTCGCCGCGGGCGGTCAGCATGATGATCGGGACGTTGCTCTGGGAGCGGAGCTTCTTGGCGACCTCGAGCCCGTCGAGCCGCGGCAGCATGATGTCGAGCACGACGAGGTCGACATCCTCCTCTCCGAACCGGCGGAGCGCCTCCTCGCCGTCCCGCGCCTGCACGACCCGGTAGCCGTCCCGCTCGAGCGGGAACGTCAGAAGAGTCTGGATCGAGTCTTCATCGTCAACGAGGAGGATGGTCGAGACGGTCGACATCGGCGCATTCGCAGAGAGCGGCCCAGAGACGGCGCGGGCCCGCCTACTATAGCCCCGCGATGGAAGCGGCTCGGCCCGGGGGGCGGAGGCGGCGGGCCCGCCGTGGAACCGTCGACAGACCCCTCAACGCTCGCCTGGTGCGCGTCGCGGCGGTCGTCGTCGCACCCGCGCTGCTCGCGCTGCTGTTCTCCATCTCGACAACAGGCACGCTTCCGCGGCCGCCCCTCGACCCGCTCTTCGACACCGCCTCCGCCGAGTCGCTCGCAAGCGAGCTCTCGGACCGGTTCCCCTCCCGCGCGCCCGGGTCGCCAGGCGCCGACGACGCGGCGGTGTGGTATCGCGAGACCATCTCGAGCCTCGGCCTCCAGACCGACGAGGACGTCTGGACGGCCGACCTACCCGACCTCGGCGAGGTCGAGCTGCGCAACGTCATGACGGTCGTCCCCGGCCGAGCGGAGGAGGCCATCGTGCTCGTCGCGCATCGGGACAACGCCGGCGTCGGCGCGGAGTACGGCGACAACGCATCCGGCACAGCCGCGCTCATCGAGCTGGCGCGCGGCTACGCGCCGCAGGAGTCGTCGCCGGCGCCACGGCCGCAGCGGACACTCGTGCTCGTCTCGACGGACGCCGGCGCGTACGGCGGCGCGGGCGCGGCGCGCTTCGCGGACGAATCCCCGTACGCCGAGACCGCGATTGCCGCGATCGTGCTCGACGGGCTGGGCGGCAAGCGGACGCCCTCGCATCGCCCTTGCCGGAAACGGGTCGAGGTCAGCGCCGCGCACACTGGTCAGCACCGCCGCCGCCCGGATCGAGGAGCAGACACGCGCGGAGCCGGCAACCCCTTCGACGCTCACGCAGCTCGTCGATCTCGGGATTCCGTTCGCCTCCGGCGAGCAGGCACCGTTCCTCGAGCGCGGCGTCGCGGCCGTCACCGCTGACCACAGACGACCCGGGAGACCCCAAGGTGCCCGCCGGAGACCAGGTGTCAGCGGGCCGGGGCGGGCGCCTCGGCGGTATGGGCCGCTCCACGGAGGCGCTCGTCGCCTCGATCGACGCGAGCGTCGGCGCAGCGCTTCGCACGCAGGCGACGCTCCATCTCGACGACCGGGCGGCGAGCGGTTGGGCGGTGCGGCTGACGCTGATCGTCGCGGTCGTGCCGTTCGTGCTCGGAGTGCTCGACTTGCTCGTGCGCGCTCGGCGACGCCGGGTCCCGCTCCGCCCGGCGCTCCGCGGCCTTCGCGCCCGCTTCCTGATCGCCCTCTACGGCGCACTCGTCGTCTGGGTCGCGGCGGTCGCCGGCGTCTTCCCGACAGGCGAGCCCGTCCCGCTCCCGCCGTTCTCCGCGACCGTCACGGACTGGCCGATCGCCGGGTTCGCGATCGCGGCTCTTGTGTTCGTCGCGGGCTGGCTGGTCGGGCGACGGCGTCTCGCAGCGCCCGTACGGCCGACGCCCGAGGAGCGTCTCGCCGGCTACGCCGCCGCGCTCGCCTGGCTCGCGTCGGTGGCGATCGTCGTGGCGCTGTTCTTGCCCTTCGCCCTCGTGTTCGTCCTTCCGTCGCTGTACGCCTGGCTGTGGCTGCCGTTGTGGACGGGCTTCTGGCCGCGAATCGTCATTTACCTGCTCGGGTGGATCGGGCCCGTCGGCGGGCTGCTCGTGCTCGGGAACGAGCTCGGGCTCGGGCCCGCCGACACGCTCCTCTACGTCATCGGCCTTGCGACCGTCGGCTATGTCTCGCTTGCGTCGATCGCGCTCGGGCTCGCGTGGCTCGCATCAGCCGCACAGCTCGCCGCTCTGGCCTTCGGCCGCTACGCGCCGTACGCCCGGGCGTGGAGCCGCCACCGCCGGGCCCGGTCAGGCAGGCGGTTCGGCGGGTTCGCCGTCCGGCGTCAGACCACGACGTAGCGCACGATCTCGCCGGCCAGGATCTCGCCTTCGCCGCGGGGCACGTGGACGAGCGAGTCAGCCGAGGAGGCGCGAACGATCATGTGCGACTCCTGGCCGGTTATCGCCTCGAGGACGACGCCGTCGGCGCCGAAGATCCGCCGCGCGCGCATGAACTCGTCCCGGTGTGCGTTCCGGCGAAGAGCAGTCGACGTTCGCCCCACGTCGAAGGCCGGGCCCGGATCGGCGAGACCCTGCCGTGCGAGGAGCGCCGGCCGGACGAAGAGGAGCGCGCCGACGAGCGACGAGACCGGGTTCCCAGGGAGGCCGAAGACGAGCGTCGAGCCGCGCACGCCGAACGAGAGCGGCTTGCCGGGCTTCACCGCCACACCCCAGAACACTTCCTCCACGCCGAGCTCGGCGGCGATCGCGCGGACGAGATCGTGCGGCCCGACCGAGACTCCGCCGGACGTTACGAGGACGTCGCTCTCGAGCCCGCGTTCGAGTGCGACTCGATGGGCGCCTTCCTCGTCGCGCACGACGTCGAGCAGCTCCACGTCCGCTCCGGCGGCGGAGAGCACGGCGGCGATCATCGGCCGGTTGGACTCGTAGATCTGACCCGGTTCCAGAGGTTCGCCTGGCACACGCAGCTCGCTTCCGGTCGCCAGGATCGCGACGTGCGGACGCCGAGCGCAGCTGACGTCGCCGACACCGGCGGCAGCGAGAGCACCGATCTGCGCGGGCCCGAGGCGGGTCCCCGCGGAGACGACCGTCGCGCCCTCCTCGACGTCGCCGCCCCGCGGCCGTATGTGAGCTCCGGGCCGGGCCGCCTCCGGGATCTCGACATGTCCGTTCGCCTCGGCCGCGCGCTCGATGGGGACGACGGCGTCGGCTCCCTCGGGCACCGCCCCGCCGGTGGCGATCGTCGCAGCCGCCCCCTCGGGCAGCGCCTCTGCCGCGGGCTCGCCGGCGGCCACACGGAGCGCGACGGGCAACGCCCCCGGCGTCTCGGATGCCCGCACCGCGAAGCCGTCCATCGCCGAGCTCGGGAACGGCGGGAGATCGGTCCGGGCGAGCGCCGGCTCCGCGAGAACTCTCCCGGTGGCCTGCTCGATCGCGACGGTCTCGGTCGGCAGAGGCTCGGCGTGGCTCGAGAACGCGGGCGAGCGCGTCCTCGAACGTCAGGAGCTCCGCCACGAGCTCCTGCTCAGCCGCGCCCGACGCCGGCGCGTGGCTCCTGCGGCTCCGCCGGCTTCTCGTCGGCATTCTCGTCCTTGCCCTTGTCGCTCTTCTCGCCCTCGCCCTCTTCGCCCTCCTCGTCTTCCTCCTCGGGCGGCGTGTAGTACGGGTCGTACGTGAGGGCGTACTCGCCACGCGTGAACGGCTGCCATTCGGGCCAGAAGGTCGGCTCCGCGAAGTCCGTCGGCTCGACGTCCTCGAGTGCCGGCTCCATGAACAGGCGCCAGATCTCAGCGGGGAAGCTGCCTCCCGACACCGAGATTCCGTGCACGCTCTCCATCGGGACCTCGGCGCGGGTGTAGCCCATCCAGACGGTCGTTGCGAGGTCGGGCGTGTAGCCGGCGAACCACGCGTCCTTGTGCTCCTCGTTGGTTCCTGTCTTCCCGGCCGCAGAACGCCCGAAGGCTGCGCGCGTGCCGGTTCCCGACTGCATGTTCTGCTCGAGGATCCGTGTGACGACTGCCGCAGTTCCTTCGGAGATCGCTCGGCGGAGCTTTGGACGGCCCCAACCCGCCGCACGGTCTTCCTTGCCGTTGGCGAGCACGACGCGCCGGATCGCCATCGGCTCCGCGTACACACCGCCGGCGGCGAGCGTCGCGTAGCCCGAGGCGAGGTCGAGCGGGGAGACCTCGACGGAGCCGAGACCCATCGCAGGAATGAACGCACCGCCCTCGGTCCAGCTGCGACTTCACGCCCATCTTGCGAGCGACGCGCGCCACCCGGTCAGGCGTGACGTCGAGCGTCAGCTGGGCGTAGACGGCGTTGTCGGAACGGAGCGTGGCGCTCCGGATCGAGCTCCAGCCGTAGTAGTCGTTCGCGTAGGTGTGCACGCACCACCAGCCGCCGTCGGGCTCGCAGCTCCCTGCCGGATGCTGCTTGTAGGTGAACGGAGCCGAGACGTAGTAGGTCGAGTCCGGATCGATGCCCATCTCGATCGCAGCCGCGAGCACGAAGGTCTTGAATGTCGACCCCGGCTGGCGCCTCGCCTGGGAGACGAGGTTGAACTGGTTCTTCGGACGGTTCGGGATGACGCCGACCATTGCCCGGATCGCGCCGGTCCGAGGGCTGATCGAGATCAGCGCGGAGGCAGGATCGGTCGGCTCGGTGAGCGTGTCCCGGATGGCCTCCTCGGCGAGCCGCTGGTAGCGCGGCCTGATCGTCGTGTAGACGCGCATGCCTCCGGACCGAACCGCCTCCGCTCCGTACGCGCGGATCAGCTCGTCGCGGACGTAGCCGAAGAAGTACGGCTCGCGGATCTCGCGGTACAGCCGCCCCGGCTGCAGTCGCAGCTTCGACTTCATCGCCGCGGTGAAACGCCTCGGCCCGATCACGTTCGTCTCGCGCATCGAACGAAGCACCTCGGCGCGGCGGGCCAGTGCTCCGCGCGGGTTGGTGAAGGGGTTGTGGACCGACGGCGCCTGCGTGAGCCCGGCGAGCAGCGCGGCCTCGGTCAGCGTCAGCTTCCTGGCCGGCTTCGAGAAGTACGTCTGCGAGGCGGCCTCGATCCCGTACGCCTGGTTCCCGTAGTAGACCTGGTTCAGGTACGTGGACAGGATCCGGTGCTTCGTCCAGGCGCGGTCGAGCTTCGTGGCGAGGCAGGCCTCCTTGAGCTTGCGCTGAACGGTGCGCTCGTTCGAGATGTAGAGGTTGCGGACGAGCTGCTGGGTGATCGTGGAGCCGCCCTCGACGATGCGACCGGCCTTGAGGTCGGTCACCGCAGCCCGAGCGATTCCTTCGACGTCGACGCCTCCGTGCGCGAAGAAGCGCCGATCCTCGACGGCGATCGTCGCCTTGCGGATCCAGATCGACATCTCGTCCGCCTCGACTGACTCGCGGTTCTTCTCGGCGGGAATGGAGCCCAGCAGCGAGCCGTCGGCGGCATACACGAAGGTGTTCTCGCCGATCTCGATCGAGCGCAGCGAGTCGAGGTCGCACGAGGAGCCGTACGCGAAGACCGCTGCGCCGCCCCCGATCCCCGCCACCGCGAGAACCCCTGCGAGCACGGCGATGGCGACCAGCGCGCCGCGACGTCTCCGGCGACGACGCATGCGCCGCTGCTTCCGTCCACGCGGCGTGAGCAGCTCCGATTCGAGTGACGAACGCCTGCCGCGGGGCGGGCTCATGGGCCGATGCTAGCCGTCATACGTCGGGTTTCGACAGGGGCGGGCCGGCTCCTCAGGTTCGCGAGAGCGTCGCCGTGATGGAATCTCGCCGTGGACGAGTTCGTGGCAAGCGAGCGTCGCCCGCAGCGACTTGTCGCGTGGATCGCTTTCGCGCTTGTGATCGCCGCGGCCGGATACGCCACGCTGGCCAGCGGGAACGATCCGCCGGAAGACATCCTCTACCGCTACTCGACGGCCGTCGGCCTCGTCGCTCAGTCCGCGCTCTTCATCGGCATCTTGCTGCTCATCGTCATCGGCCTGCCGAAGCGGCCGATGTTCGGCCTCCGGCGTCCGGACTCATGGCGCACAGCGCGATCGGCTGGGCGGGTCTCGGCCTCGTTGCGATCTTCGTCCTCAGCCTGGCCACGTCGCCCGTGCTCGACGCGGGCGAGGAGCAGGGCCTCCTGCCGGAGGAGTGGGACTCCGACAAGGTCGTCCCGTACATCGTCGTCGGGCTCTCGATCACGTTCGTCGGGCCGATCGCAGAGGAGCTGATGTTTCGCGGTGTCGGATTCGCGCTGCTGGCGCCCTACGGCAAATGGGTCGCGATCATCGGCACGGGCGTCCTCTTCGGCGCGCTGCACGGGCTCCTCATCGCGTTGCCCGTGCTCTCGGCGTTCGGCGTCATCCTCGGATGGGTAGATGGAAGACCGGGAGCGTGTACCCGTGCATGGCGCTCCACATGGCCTTCAACGGGATCGGAATCGCGACCGTCCCGTTCGTCGCTTAGGCCGCCCTAGCTCGGCTCTTCCTCGCTCGTCGTCCTCGTCGAGCTCGTCCAGCTCGCTCTCCTGGAGGCTCGACGCGAAGTCCTCGACCGTGACGTTCTCGAGGAACTTCTGGAACTCCGCCGGGTCGAGATCGGCGAGGGCCGACGCGGTGACGAGACGCGGCTCATCCTCGTCGGCCTGGAAGTCGATGCCCGACTCCTCGATGATGTCCTCGGTCGCGAAGATCTGGGCGTCGCAGCGCACCGCCAGCGCGATGGCGTCCGACGGACGCGAGTCGATCTCGACCTCCCGTCCGTTCTGCACGATGGTGATGCGCGCGTAGTACGTGTTCTCGCGCATCTCGGTGACCGTGACCTTCACGACCTCTCCCTGCAGCTCCGAGACGACGTCGGTGAGGAGGTCGTGCGTCATCGGCCGGGGAGGGGTAGAGCCCTGGAGCTTCATGAGGATCGCCGCGGCTTCGGCGTGACCGATCCAGATGGGAAGGAACTTGTCGTCGTCCGCGGTCTTCAGGAGCACGATCGGGGTCTTGCCGATCGGCTCGAAGCTCACGCCGTAGAGAGTCATCTCTCGCATCGCAGGGCCACGCTCATCTTAGACACGGGCTTCTCCAACACGATGGCTGCCGCTACAGTTTCGGCCCACACGCGGGCGATTAGCTCAGTCGGTTAGAGCGCCGCTCTGATAAGGCGGAGGTCCGTGGTTCGAGTCCACGATCGCCCAAAAGCACGGGGGAAACCATGTTTCCCGCGTGAGCCCCCTTCTTCACGCCGTGCCCTACACGTGCCGAGCTTGGCCTCCCGGCCGGCAAAGCCGGCCTCCGGCCCCGAAGGGAGGCTCGCGCCCAGCGTCTTCCTGCTCGCTACGCCGCGGTGGCTTCGAGGGTTTCCACGAGCTCGGCTAGCTTCGTGTCGTCCTCGAAGCGGATCTGGAGCTTGCCGTCCGCGATTCGCGACGGCAGGCCGGTGAGGAGCTCGGCGGCGGCTCGCGCGCGGTCGGCGAGCTCCGGGTCGACGAGTGGAGATCTTGCGCGGTCGGCGCTTTGCGCCGCCTTCCTGAGCTGCTCGCTCGGCGCTGCGCACGGTCATGCCTTCCTTGACGATGCGGCGGGCGAGCCGGCGGCGCGCGTCGTCGTCCTGAAGCGACAGCACTGCGCGGGCGTGGCCCTCGGAAAGATCGCCGCGGGCGAGCATCCAAAGGACCTCCTCCGGGAGCTCGAGGAGCCGCAGCCGGTTCGAGACCGCGGGCTTCGAGCGGCCGACACGCTCGGCAACGTCACCGAGCGAGAGCTCGAACTCGTCGACGAGCGACGCGTAGGCGCGCGCTTCCTCGACCGGCGACAGTTGCTCGCGGGCGACGTTCTCGACAAGGCCGAGCAGGAGCGAGTCCTTGTCCCCGACGTCGCGCACGAGCGCCGGCAGCGTGGGAATGCCCGCGGACCGTGCGGCGCGCCAGCGCCGCTCACCGGCGATGAGCTCGAACCCGCCCTCCGATCGGCGCCGGACAACGACGGGCTGGAGCACGCCCTGGTGCCGGATGGATGCCGCGAGACCGTCTGCCGCCTCGGGCTCGAACCGCTTCCGCGGCTGGCGCGGGTTCGGGTGGATGGTCTCCACCGGGAGATGCAGAAGCTCCGGCTGGCCGGCCTCGCCCAGCAGCACCTCGAGGCCTCTGCCGAGGCCACGCCTTTCCTTAGGAACGCTCGACAAGCTCCATCGCCACCTTCCAGTAGGCCTGCGCGCCGGCCGAGCGGCGGTCGTAGGCGATCGCGGGCAGCCCGTGGCTCGGCGCCTCGGCGAGGCGCACGGAGCGGGGGACCGTTGTCGTGAACACAAGCGGACCGAAGTGCCGGCGGAGCTCCGACTCCACCTCGCTCGCGAGGCGGGTCCGCGCGTCGGCCATCGTGACGATGATCCCGGCGACGGCGAGGTCGGGATTGAGCCGCGCCTGGACGTGGTTGATCGTGCCGAGCAGCTGTGAGAGCCCCTCGAGAGCGAAGTACTCGGCCTGGACCGGAACGAGCGCGCGATCTGCCGCGGCGAGCGCATTCACCGTCAGCGGCCCGAAGGACGGCGGGCAGTCGAGGAAGACGAAGGAGTACGCCTCGAGATCGTTCGTCAGCGCCTCTGCGAGGTAGCGCTCGCCTCCCGGACGGGTCGAGAGCTCGACCGCTGCCGTCGCGAGGTCGCTCTTCGCCATGACGACGTCGAGGTTCTTGAACGCGGAGGGCTTCGCGAGCGTCGCGAGCGGGACGCCGTCGAGCAGGTCGTGAGTCGAGACACCGTTCGCGCGCATCCCGAGCCCCGACGTGGCGTTCGCCTGTGGGTCGAGATCGATGAGCAGCACGCGCTCTCCCGCCTCGGCAAGGCAGGCGCTGACGTTGACCGCGGTCGTCGTCTTTCCGACGCCGCCCTTCTGGTTCGCCACTGCGTAGATCTTTGCTCTGCGCAAGACCGGTGATTCGCTATCGCAGAATCCCCGGTCGCGCCAAGACCCTGGGCGGGCACAAGTGGAAGGCTAGTGAGGGCCCCGGCTAGAGTCCGCTTCGCCGATGCGATGCGCCGGCGCCACCGTACGTGGGCGAGGGCCCGCACGCGCTCTGGCACGTGAGCGAGGACGCCTCCATCGAGCGCTTCGAGCCGCACGTCGCCGCCACCGCTCAGAGCGAGGAGCCGCGCGTCTGGGCGATCGACACACGTCACCTCCCGATGTACTGGTTCCCGCGCGACTGCCCGCGCGGAACGTTCTGGGCGACACCGGAAACCACGCCCGAGGACGCCGACCGGCTGCTGGCCGGTTCGACGCGTGTGCACGCGGTCGAAAGCGCGTGGCTCGATCGAATCCGCGCCGCGCGGGTCCTCGCCTACCGGCTACCCGAGGAGTCGTTCGCGCCCGATCCCGAGGTAGGCGGTTACTGGCTCAGCAGGGAGCCGGTCACGCCGCTCGAGCTGGTCGAGCTCGGCGACCTCCTCGCGCGACACGCGGAGGCCGGCATCGAGCTCCGCATCGTCGAGAACCTCTGGCCGCTCTGGGATCGCGTCGTCGCGTCGACGCTCGAGTTCAGCGGCATGCGACTGCGGAACGCCCTGCCGCGTCCTTCGGGCTGAGACCTAGGCAAGCGGGCGCTTCGCGGCCATCCCGGCGCGGCGCGGGAACCCCGGAGGAGTCGCGGCGAGCTTGCGGAGCGTGACGAGGCCGTCCGCGTCGCCTTCGAGAGCGCCGCCGATCAGCTCGGCGACCCGCGCGACCGCAGCGAGGTCGGCGGTCTCACCGACCCAGAGGAGAACGATGCCTCCGGGTCGCACGAGCGGCAGACAGAGCTCGGCCGCGATCGGCGGCCTGGCCAGCGCCTTCGCGAGAGCGACTCCGAACTCGTCGGCCGGCTGCTCCTCGGCTCGGCCCCAGACGACCTCGACGTTCGCGAGCTCGGCTGTCGCACGCTCGAGGAACTGCGCCTTCCGCCGCTGCGCCTCGAGCAGCGTGAAGCGAGTCTCCGGAAGCGCCACCGCGAGAGGGATCCCCGGCGATCCGCCGCCAGAACCGACGTCCACGACCGGCCCGGCGGCGGCAGCGACGGAAGCCGCCGCACGAAGCGCATCCTCCAACAGGACAGCCCGGGCGGACTCTGCGTCGAGGCTCGTGAGGCCGGGCGTCGCGATCACGTCCCCGAGCCAGCGCTCGAGGAACGCCGCATCCATCTCAATCGACGACGTGACGGGGCACGACGACGACGTAGCGGTTGGGCTCCGAGCCCTCGCTTCGCGTCTCGACCTCGGGGTCTTCCTTGAGCGCCTCGTGCACGATCTTCCGCTCGATCGCGGTCATCGGGTCGAGCTCGACGGGGTTCCCGGTCGCAGCGGCCAGGCGCGCCGAGCGATCGGCGACGCCCGCGAGGGTCGCGGTTCGGCGAGCGCGGTAGCCGGCAGCGTCGACGACCACGTCGTGCTCGCCTCCCTCCGCCCGCACGACCGCGTTCGCGAGGTACTGGATCGCGTCGATCGTCTGCCCGTGCTTGCCGATGAAGAGGCCGAGATCGGCGCCCGTACACGTGACAGTCACCGTCCCCTCGCGCTCGGCGGCGGTGACCTTCACATCCGCCCCGATCGCCGTGGCGATGCGGTCGACGAACTCACGGGCCGAAGCGGAGGCCTCGCTCTCGTCGCCCGTGGACGCGGCCGCCGACTCGGGGACGCTCGCGAGCACGCGGGCCGGCGTGTAGCCGACGCCGAGGAGCCCACGCTCGCCCTCGGCGAGCACGGCGAACTGCACGGCGTCGCGGTCGAGACCCGGGACGAGCTGCTCGAGCTCGCGGAGGGCCGTCCACTTCGCCTCGCCGACCGTCTCGCCCGTCGCCTCGACCCGAACGTCGCCGGAGGAGTCCTCACTCATCGCCTGCGCCCTCCTCCGCCCTTCTTCCGCTTCACGCGGCGCGGCGGGCCCGAGCGGGCCGGAGCGGGCGTGGTCGCGGTCCCGTCGCCCCCGCCGCCGTCCACGGCTGCCGTGACTTCACGAGGCGGCGTCCGGCTCGTCCGCTTCGGAGGCGCGCACCGGCCTCGGCATCTGTCGCCTCGTGACGAGGCCCTGCCCCGTCGACCAGAGGTTCGTCGTGAGCCAGTAGATCATGAGGCCGGAGGGGAAGTTGAGGATGAAGGGGATGAAGACGATCGGCAGCAGCATGATCAGCCAGCGCTGCGCGGCGCTCTGCATCGAGGTCGACATCAGCCACGTCGAGGTGAGCTGGCTCGCGACGTAGATGACGAGCAGGAGCGGGCCCCACCCTTCGACGGTGTCCGCGGTGATGTTGACGAGCCCGAGCCACTCGAGCTCTGACGCGAACTCCGGAAGTGCAGTGGGATTTTCGCCTTCGGGGAAGCTGCACTTGTCCTGCCCGCCAAGCTCCTCGCTGCAGAAGACCTCTTTCTCGAAGTCGCGTAGGACGAAGAACAGGCCGATGAAGATCGGGATCTGGAAGACGATCGGCAAGCACGAGGCGTACGGGTTGATCTTGTTTTCCTTGTAGAACTTCATGAGCTCTTCGCTCTGCTTCTGGCGGTCGTGCTTGTAGCGCTGCTGGATCGCCTTCATCTCGGGCGCGTGGATCTGCAGGCTCTGCATGGAGTGGATCTGCCGGACGGCGAGGGGCACCAGCAGCATCCGCACGACAACGGTCAACGCAACGATCGACCAGGCCCACGTGAAGCCGACCGTCTCGTGGAACCAGATGAGGACCTCGGTGAGGACGTTCTCGATGGGCGAGAGAATCCCGCCGATGATCACGTCTTCACCCGTTTCGAGCGCAGGAGCGGGAAGAGCGTCTGGTCATGCGCGTAGTCGACGCCTCCGTGACTCCACGGGTTGCAGCGCAGGACGCCGCCAGCCGGCGAGGACGGATCCACGGAAGAAACCGTGCTCCCGAAGCGCGTCGATCGCGTACTGAGAGCAGCTCGGGTGGTACTTGCAGGTGCCGGCGGGCGTGAGCAACCCGAGCGTGTAGCGCCAGGCGTAGACGAGACCGATCCCGGCGTACTTCATGCGCGAACCTTCTCGAGCGCCTCCGAGACCTCGGACGCGAGCCAGTCGCGCCCGCGCGCTTGCGCCGGCTCGGCGAGACCGGGGCGCGCGACCAGCACGTAGTCGTGCCCCGCCGGAACACCGGGCAGGAGCTCGCGCCACGCCTCCCGGAGGAGTCGCTTCATCTTGTTGCGCACGACGGCCGAACCGACCGACCGCGGGACCGCGAGACCCAGCCGCGGCTCGCCGTCGGGGTCCTCTTCACGCGGGAACCAGTGGAGGACGAGGTGCCGCGTCGACACCGAGGTGCCACGACGATAGACGTCGTCGAAGTCGCGAGACCGCGACAACCGGTGCCGGCGCTGCACAGGTGCGCCCTCAGGCAGAGAGCCGCTTGCGCCCTCTTGCGCGACGCCGCTTCAGGATCGCGCGGCCGCCGCGCGACGCCATGCGTGCCCGGAATCCGTGCCGCCGCTTGCGGCGACGGACGTTCGGCTGGTAGGTGCGTTTCACGTCGTGAGGGTCCTCGAGAAGAAGGGGCGTTCGGGCGAACGCGGAGTATAGACAAGGAGTTTCCGGACTATTTTTTCCACAGTTCGCCCGGCGCGGATCGTTTTCGAAATCGCCTGCTCAGACGATCCAGCTGTTGTCACGCCGCCGAACGGGGCAGCGCTCTTCCACAGGTGTGCATAAAGGTGTGGAAGGCGGAAAGTCCCTGCAAATAGCGCGGTGATTTCATCCACAGATGGTCACTTTTCCCCGGATTGAGACCATTCTGTAACGCTGCTATGCTCGCCGCTCTCTTGACCCCGGAAGGAGCGCGAGGACGGGTGGAGCAGGCGGCTGAACCGACCGCGGACGACCTCTGGATCGCAATTTCCGGCCGTCTTCGCGAGGTTCTCAGCGAGACCATCTTCGACACCTGGTTCGGGCACGCGGAGGCGAGCTCGGTCGGCGAGCGTGAGCTGGTCGTTGCGGTGCCGAACGAGTTCACGCGCAACTGGATCGAGAGTCATTTTCAGGGCTTCGTCTCGACCGCGGTGCGCGAGACGGTCGGGCGCGACCTCGAGGTGTCCTTCGCCGTGGGCGAGTGGGTCGCGCCGCCCGGGTCGTCCGGGACCGCGGTCGCGGCGCAGCAGCCCGCGGTCGCCCGCGGTGGCGACCACGACGGCGGCACGACGTTCCGCGACGGCCAGGAGTCGCCGCTGAACCCGAAGTACACCTTCGACCTCTTCATCATCGGATCGTCGAACCGCTTCGCACACGCGGCCGCGCTGGCGGTCGCCGAGGCGCCGGCGCAGGCGTACAACCCGCTGTTCATCTACGGCGGCACCGGTCTCGGGAAGACCCACCTGCTCCAGGCGATCGGGCACTACGTCGCGCAGCACTCGCGCCGGATGACCAAGCGCTACGTCACGAGCGAGACGTTCATGAACGACTTCATCGACTCGCTCCGGGACAAGCGGATCGAGGGCTTCAAGCGCCGCTACCGCAACTACGACGTCCTCATGATCGACGACATCCAGTTCTTCGAGGGCAAGGAGCGGATCCAGGAGGAGTTCTTCCACACCTTCAACTCGCTCTACGAGGGCGGTGCCCAGATCGTGATCTCGTCCGATCGGCCGCCTCGCGAGATCGCAACGCTCGAGGAACGGCTCCGCTCGCGATTCGAGTGGGGCCTGCTCACGGACATCCAGCCGCCCGACCTCGAGACCCGCATTGCCATCCTGCGCAAGAAGGTGAACACGGAGCAGATCGCGGTCACCGATCCCGAGGTGCTGACCTTCATTGCCGGCCGGGTCTCGTCGAACATTCGCGAGCTCGAGGGCGCGCTCACGCGTGTCGTCGCCTTCTCCTCGCTCACCGACCGCGCGATGACCGTTGAGCTCGCCGAGCACGTGCTCAAGGACGTCTTCCCGCAGGGAGACGCGGCGCCCGAGGTCACGATCCCGCGGATCCAGGAGGCTGTCTCGGAGCGCTTCGGCGTCACGCTCGACGAGCTCGTCAGCCCGCGGCGCTCGCAGTCGGTCGCCTACCCGCGCCAGGTCGCGATGTACCTCTCACGCGAGCTCACCGACTCGTCGCTGCCGAAGATCGGGCGCGAGTTCGGGAACCGCGATCACACGACCGTCATGCACGCGACGCAGAAGATCACGCGTCTCATTCGCGAGGACCGCACTGTGTACAACCTCGTGCAAGAGCTGACCGCGCGCGTCAAGCAGAACCGCTGAAGTGGGGGTCCTTCTGTGCGTCACGCTCGGACGTGGGGAACCCGGGGATGGCCACACACATGTTTGTCCACGGGCATTTAGGCCGCTCTTGCGGCAGAATCCCCCCGTCTTCCCCGTCATGCACACTCCTACTACTTCTACGAGGTTCTCTCTTTAAGTAATGAACACAGAGCTAGCTGCCACCACCGAGCTGAAAGCGACCTGCTCGCGAGACGATCTTGCGGCCGCTCTCGGCACCGTTTCGAGAGGCCTTTCGACGCGAGGAGCCGTGCAGGTACTGAACGGGATCCTCCTCCGTGGAGGCGAGGGAACGCTCACGCTCGCCGCGACGGACATGGAGATCTCGCTCCGCGCGTCCGTCACGGGCGGTGTGACCGGCGACGGCGCAGTCGTCGTACCGGGCCGGCTGCTCACAGACCTCGTACGACTGCTTCCCGACGATTCGGTCACGCTCGCCCACGAGGAAGGCGACGGAGTGCTCGCCGTCACTTCCGGAAGCCACTCCTCCCGGCTCAACGTCTACAGCGCCGAGGACTTCCCGCGACTGCCTCCGACCGAGGTCGAGCTCCACACGATCGCGGCGCCGGCGCTGCTCGCGACGATCGAGAAGGTCGCGCGCGCGGCCTCGCGTGACGAGTCACGTCCCGTGCTCACCGGGATCCTCGTGCGCTTCGAAGGCGACAAGCTGATCATGGCCGCGACCGACTCGTACCGGCTTGCAGTCAAGGAGACGGAGCTCGAGACCTCCGGCGCCGACCTCGACGCGATCATCCCCGCCCGCGCTCTCCAGGAGCTCGCGCGCCTCGCGGCCGGCAGCGAAGAGGTTCGCATGGGCGTCCACGAGAACCACGTGATCTTCGCCGCCGGCGACGTGTGGCTGACGAGCCGCCGTATCGACGGCCAGTTCCCGAACTACAAGCAGCTGCTCCCGGAGGCGTTCGAGGCCGAGGTGACGACTCCGCGCGAGCCGCTCCTGCAGGTCATCCGTCGCGCCGGGGTGCTCGCGCAACGGAACGCGCCCCTGCGGCTCCGCTTCGCGGAGGGCGAGCTCACCGTCTCCGCCCAGACACAGGACGTCGGCGAGGGGAGCGAGACGCTGCCGATCGAATATGCGGGCGAGCCGCTCGAGATCGGGTTCAACCCGGACTTCCTGCGGGACGGCCTCGAGGCCGTGGCCACGGACGGCGTGCAGCTCAGGCTGATCAACCCGCTGCGGCCCGCGGTGATCGCGGCTCCGGACGAGAGCTTCTGGTACCTGATCATGCCGATCCGGCTCCCTGACTGATCGCGCGAGCCTGATCGTCCGCGAGGTCGTTCTTCGCGACTTCCGCTCGTACCCGCGTCTCGAGCTCGAGCTCGAGAGACGGCGTCGTGCTCGTGACGGGACCGAACGGAGCCGGCAAGACGAACCTGCTCGAGGCGCTCCACGTCGGCACGCAGGGTTTCTCGCCGCGCACGCGCAACGACGCGCAACTCGTCCGTTTCGGAGCGAGCGGCGGGCGGGTGCACCTACGCGGGTCGAACGGCGGCGCCCGCTTCGAGTCGGAGATCGTCCTCGCTCCGAAGGAGGGACGGCGTGGCAAGTTCAACGGTGCTGCGCTCCGGTCGGCGGACCAGCTCCGCGGCGAGCTGCGGACGCTCGTCTTCACGCCCGACCGGCTCGCGGTCGTGAAGGGAGCGCCCGCGACGCGACGCGCATACCTCGATCGCAGCCTCGGGCGGCTTCACCCCGCCCGCACGGCGCTTCCGGGCGAATACGTTGCTGCGGTCGCGCAACGGAACGCCGCGCTCCGCCGGATCGCCGCCGGCGCCTCGTCTCGGGAAGCACTGACGCCGTGGACGGAGTCGGTGGTGACGCTCGGCGCCGCTCTCGTCGAGGCGCGACGCGAAGCGGCGTCGGCGCTCGCGCCGTCGTTCGAGGTGTCCGCTGCCGCGCTCGGCCTGGCCGACGCGTCCATCTCCTACGACGGCGACGTGGTCTCGCGGCGAGGAGTACGACGAACGGCTCGCAAAGGACCTCGATCGCGGGCTGACGGGCGCAGGCCCTCATCTCCACGACGTTCGCATCGAGGCCGGCGCGAGGGATCTCCGCAGCTTCGGCTCGCAGGGCGAGCAGCGGGTTGCGGTCCTCGCGCTCGTCCTTGCCGAGGCTCAGGCGCTCGGCGAGCGGACAGGCACGCGACCGCTTGTCCTCCTGGACGACGTTCTGTCCGAGCTCGACGAGGACCGTCGCCGCGCGCTCGCGGAGCTCATCTCGAACGGCGGGCAGGTCGTCGTCACCGCAACCGCCGCCGCGGCGCTACCGATCGAGCCGGCGCAGTCGCTCGTCGTATCCTCCGGTGAGGTCCGGAGCGCCTGACGAAGGAGGTCGCGTGGAGCGGATCGGCGACACGGTCGGCAAGGAGCTGAGTCGAAGGGACGGCGGAGCCGGTGCCGCTCTCTCCGAGATCACGGCCGCATGGCCGGAGGCGGTGGGCGAGGCGGTCTCCCGGCAAGCCTGGCCGCTCAGGGTCGGCCGCGACGGAACGCTTCACGTTGCGACCTCCTCATCGACCTGGGCGTTCGAGCTCGACCGGCTCTCGCCCGAGATCAAGGAACGCCTTGCCGCGCTGGTGGGACCGTCCGCGCCGGCGAAGCTGAGCTTCCGGACTGGCCCGATTCCGGAGCCGGGAACGCCCGCCGTGGGGTCGAACGAGGCCCTTGCGGAGCTCCCGGAACCGAGTCCCGAGGCCGCTGCGGAAGCCGCTGCCGCAGCTGCCGCGATCGAGGACCCGGAGCTCCGCGAACTGGTCGCGAGAGCGGCTCGCGCGAGCCTCGCTCGAGCCCGGTCCGGCCGCCAAATCTGATACACTTCCTGCAGCCCGCAAAATGGCGATTTGCAGGGCTTTTTTGATGGCCGAAGCAGCCTACACCGCAAAGGACATTACTGTCCTCGAAGGCCTCGAGCCGGTCCGGCTCCGACCCGGGATGTACATCGGGTCGACCGGGTCGCGAGGCCTTCATCACCTCTTCTACGAGGTGGTCGACAACGCGGTCGACGAGGCTCTCGCCGGCCGGAACGACCTGGTCGACGCCACCATCCATCCCGACAACTCGATCACCGTCCGAGACGCAGGTGCAGGGATCCCTGTCGATGTCGTCGCCGACCAGGGAATGCCTGCACTGACGGTTGTTCTGACGAAGCTCCACGCCGGTGGGAAGTTCGGCGGCGATGGCTACAAGGTGTCCGGTGGGCTCCACGGCGTCGGCGTCTCCGTGGTCAACGCGCTCTCCGAGTGGCTCGTCGCCGAGGTCACGCGCGACGGGAAGGTCTACCGCCAGGAGTTCACGCGCGGCGACCCGAACGGCGACATGCAGACGGTCGGAGTGGCGCCGAAAAGCGAGTCGGGAACGACGATCTCGTTCCTCCCCGACCCGGAGATCTTCGACGAGAGCGAGTTCGACGCGTCAACGCTCTCGCAGCGGCTCCGCGAGACCGCGTTCCTCACCAGCGGGCTCCGCATCATCCTGCGTGACGAGCGCGCCGGCGGGAAGACCGACGAGTTCCACTACGAAGGCGGGATCCGCGACTTCGTCTCGTACATCAACGGCGCGAAGGACACCGTCCACAAGCACATCGTGTTCGTCGAGGGCGAGAGCGACGAGGGGCAGGTCGAGATCGCGATGCAGTGGAACAACTCCTACGTCGAGTCGGTCTTCACCTTCGCGAACAACATCAACACGACCGAGGGCGGCGCCCACCTTTCGGGGTTCCGGGCCGCGCTCACGGGCACCCTCAACCGCTACGCGCGCGACAAGGGCCTGCTCAAGGAGAAGGAAGACAACCTCGAGGGCGAGGACGTCCGCGAGGGTCTCGCCGCGGTCGTCTCGGTCAAGCTCCAGAACCCGCAGTTCGAGGGCCAGACGAAGACGAAGCTCGGGAACCCGGGCGTCGAGGGCCTCGTCAAGACGACGCTGAACCAGCGGCTGGCCGAGTTCCTCGAGGAGAACCCGACCGACGCGCGCCAGATCATCACCAAGGCGGTCTCGGCAGCGCGTGCGCGCCAGGCGGCGCGCAAGGCGCGGGAGCTCACCCGCCGCAAGTCGGCTCTCGAGTCGAACTCGCTCCCGGGGAAGCTCGCCGACTGCCAGATCAACGACCCCGAGTCGGCCGAGCTCTTCCTCGTCGAGGGCGCCTCCGCCGGCGGCTCCGCCGTCGACGCGCGCGATCGCACCTTCCAGGCGATCCTCCCGCTGCGCGGCAAGGTCATCAACGCCGAGAAGAACCGGATCAACAAGGTCCTCTCCAACGAGGAGATCCAGGCGATGATCACCGCGATCGGCGCGGGCATCGGTGACGAGTTCGACGTCACGAAGCTTCGTTACCACCGCGTCATCGTCATGACGGACGCCGACGTCGACGGAGCCCACATCCGGACGCTGATCCTCACCTTCCTCTACCGGCAGATGCAGGAGCTCGTCGAGCGCGGGCACGTGTACATCGCCGTGGCGCCGCTCTACCGCGTGAAGATCGGGAGCGTCCAGCGCTACGTCGAGAAGGAGTCGCAGCTCGAGGAGCTGCTCGTCCGCGAGCGCATCAAGGACATGGACGTCACCGATCGCAAGGGCGACACTCAGAAGCTCACGGAGACACGCTACGGCCGCTTCACGAAGGTGCTGCACGAGTTCGACGGCTGGGCCTCCCGCCTTCGCGAGGACTTCGGCCCGCCGGCCGCCAACCTCGTCATCGACCATCGGGTCGTCGAGACGGATGCGGGCGGGATCGACTCCGCGATCGGCGAGCTCGAGGCCAACGGCTACGAGCTCTCGGTGCTCTCCTCCGACGGTGACGGGTCGCTTCTGCGGATCGTCGAGCGCGAGACCGGGGCGGCGTCGAGCGTGGTCGTTCCGACCGCCCTCCTGGCCTCGCCGATCTACGCGAACGTCAGGAAGACGTACGCGCGGCTCGCCGAGCTCGTCGGGTACCCGCCGTTCACGATCTCGTTCGGCAAGAAGACGCGGAAGGCCGAGACGTTCGGCCGGCTGCGTGAGATGGCGCTCGAGCTCGCCAAGGACGGCATCCAGGTCAGCCGCTTCAAGGGTCTCGGCGAGATGGATGCCGACGAGCTCGCGGACACGACGATGGACCCGGCAAATCGGATGCTCATCCGCGTCGACGTCGAAGACGCCGCCGCAGCCGACCGGGTCTTCTCGACGCTCATGGGCGACCAGGTGGAGCCGCGTCGCGCGTTCATCGAGCAGAACGCCCGGGAGGTCAGATTCCTTGACGTTTGACTTCGTCAAACGTTTAGAAGGGCAGGGGTGAGCGCGCTCCTAACCGCTCTCCCGACGGGAGAGCGGCATGTCTGACGTCGTCGAGCCGCTCGGCTCGGGGCGTATCGAAGGTCGCGAGCTCGAGCAGGAGATGCGCTCGAGCTTCCTGGACTACGCGATGAGCGTCATCGTCTCGCGGGCGCTCCCGGACGTCCGCGACGGCTTGAAGCCGGTCCACCGGCGGATCCTGTGGGCGATGCACGAGGACGGGCTCCAGCCCAACCGGCCTCGCGTCAAGTCGGCCCGCGTGGTCGGCGACGTCATGGGTAGCTACCACCCGCACGGAGACCAGGCGATCTACGACACGCTCGTTCGCATGGCGCAGCCGTTCTCGCTGCGCTACCCGCTCATCGACGGCCAGGGGAACTTCGGGAACATCGACGACTATCCGGCCGCCGCGATGCGCTACACCGAGGCGCGGCTGACTCGGCTCGCGACCGAGATGCTGCGCGACATCGACGCGGACACCGTCAACTTCGGACCGAACTACGACGAGTCGAAGCGCGAGCCGCAGGTACTCCCCTCGCGGCTCCCGAACCTTCTTCTGAACGGATCGGCGGGTATCGCGGTCGGGATGGCTACGAACATGCCGCCGCACCGTCTCGGCGAGGTCGTCGACGCGATCGTGCAGCTGATCGACAAGCCGGACGCGAACGTCGAGGACCTGATGAAGCACATGCGCGGGCCCGACTTCCCGACCGGCGCGATCGTCGTCGGGCGGAGCGGGATTCGCGACGCGTATCGCACCGGTCGCGGCCGGATCGTCATGCGCGCCCGCGCGCACGTCGAGGAGCTCCGCGGCGGCAAGAACGCGATCATCGTCACCGAGGTTCCGTACGGGGTGAAGAAGGGCGGCGACTCCGGCGTGATCAAGAAGATCGCGGAGCTCGTGAACGACAAGGTCCTGAGCGAGATCTCGGACGTGAAGGACCACTCCGACCGGACGGGGATGCGGATCCAGATCGACCTCAAGCGCGAGGCGATCCCGCAGGTCGTCCTCAACAAGCTCTTCAAGCACACCGCGCTGCAGTCGACGTTCGGCTACAACGCCGTCGCGCTTGTCGACGGCGTCCCGCGCACGCTGTCGCTGCTCGAGCTCGTCCAGCACTACCTCGACTTCCAGCGCGAGGTCGTCACCCGCCGGTCGAAGTACGAGCTGCGGAAGGCTCTCGACCGCGCTCACATCCTCGAGGGCTACCTCATCGCGCTCGACAACCTCGACGAGGTCATCGCGCTGATCCGTGCCTCCGACGACACCGAGTCGGCACGGAACGCACTCGAGGAGCGCTTCGGGCTGACCGAGCTCCAGGCGCAGGCGATCCTCGACCTCCGTCTGCGGGCGCTCACCGGCCTGGAGCGCAAGCGCGTCGAGGACGAGTTCGCCGATCTTCAGGAGCGAATCTCCGAGCTGCGTGCGCTGCTGGGCGATACCGCCCGCATCGACGGCGTCGTCCGCGACGAGCTGCTCGAGATCAAGCAGATCTACGGCAAGTCGGACGACCGGCGGACGGAGATCGTCGCCGACGAGGGCGACCTCGACCTCGAGGACATGATCGCGGAGGAGGACATGGTGATCGCGATCACCAAGTCCGGCTACATCAAGCGGCTACCGGTGACGACCTATCGCGAGCAACGACGCGGCGGCATCGGAGTCATGGGGATGGACCTCAAGGACGAGGACTACATCGAGCACCTGTTCGTCGCGTCGACTCACGACTACATCCTCTTCTTCACGAGCGTGGGCAAGGTCTACCGCCTGAAGGTGCACGAGCTCCCGCTCGGCTCGCGCCAGTCGAAGGGACGCGCGATCGTGAACCTGCTCCCGTTCCGGCAGGACGAGGACGTCCGGGCGGTCATCGCGACGCGGAACTTCGCGGAGTCCGAGTACCTCGTCTTCGCGACGAAGAAGGGCATCGTCAAGAAGACGGCGTTCGGCGCCTACAACACGCCGCTCAAGGCCGACGGGATCATCGCCATCAAGCTCCGCGACGACGACGAGCTCGTCGGGGTCCGGCTCGCGAGCGACGCTGACGACATCCTGCTCGTCTCGCGCATGGGTCAGGCGGTTCGTTTCCACGGCAAGCGGGCACGCGCGATGGGGCGCGACACCTCAGGAGTAGCCGGGATGAAGCTTCGTGCGGGCGACGAGGTGATCGAGGTGGACATCGCCGCGGACGACGCCGACCTCCTCGTCGTCACCGACCAGGGCTACGGCAAGCGCACCCGAGTCGGCGACTACCCGGTCAAGGGTCGCGGGACGATGGGTGTGAAGACGGCGCAGCTCGTCGATCGCAAGGGCCGTCTCGCCGGGGCGCGAATCGTCCGCGACGGCTATCAGGTGATGCTCATCTCGGACGCCGGCACGGTCATCCGGATTCCTGTCGACGGCATCCGCCGCGCGGGGCGCGCCACGCAGGGAGTCATCGTCATGCGGCTTCGTGAGGGCGAGAAGGTCGCCACGCTCGCCTCGGTGGTCGGCTCGGACGAGGCTGAGATCGAGCTCGAAATCGAGCCCGGCCCGGAAGTCGAAGACGCACCCACGGTCTAGTCTCGACCTGGACTAGAGGGAACGAGCGTCCGTCCCTCAAACGGGTGATTTAGGCATCCCCCGTTTCGGGAGCCCCCGTAAGGGGGAGTAGCGTATGGGGATCGGATGTGTGACCGGGGCGGACACCACCGAATGCGGCGGCTCCTCGTAACAGTTGGAGCGGTGGGGCTATTGGCCGCCATCGGATCGCCGAACGCCCTCGCTGCGGGCGATGCGCTCGGCGACTCCCTCAAGCAGGTCACGGAGAGCGTGATACCCGCCGCTCCGCAGCCGTCCGCCGATGCCGCCCCGCCGGCCTCTACCCCGCCGCTGGTTGCGCCCGTCGTCGAGACGGTCACGAAGACGGCGGAGCCCGCGCTGAACGCGGTCGAGCCCGTGGCCAAGAGCGCGCCGGTCGCAGAGGTCGAGAAGACCGTCGAGCCCGTCGTCGAGCCCGTGCAGAAGGTCGCCGACGCCACCACGCAAACCGTGGCGCCGGTCGTCGAGTCTGCGACGAAGGTCGTCGAGACGACAACGAGCACGGGTGTCACGACCGCTTCGAAGACATTGGAAGACCCCGTCGGGACAGTGACCCAGGTCGTGAACGACCCGGTGGGGGCCCTCGGCGAGACCGTCGATCCGGTCGTCGAGAGCGTTCAGGAGTCGACGCAGACGCTGGGCGCGGTGACGAGCTCGACCTCGCCGCTCACCGAGATGCTCGGTCTCTCGAGCGGGGGCGGTCTCTCGAACGCACTCGGCCAGGCGACCGGCACGCTCGGTCAGACCGTCCGCGAGACGACCGGTGCCGCGCCCTCCACGCTTGGCTCGACCCCAAGCCCCACGCGCGGCTCACCCACCGACTCCGGCACCCCGGCGGTCGCAGACGCGGCGACCGCAGCGGCGTCGCCGGAAGCGGCCGCAACTGGAGCCACCTTCGCGGACGAACCGGCGCCCCTCTCCCCAACTCGCCGCACGGCGAACAAAGATTCGGCGAAGCCCGGACGACACGCGTCCGCCCTCGCCATCTCGAGCGCGCCTGCGGACGGTGCCGCCCATCCCGGCTCGGCAGGCGGCGCGGCGGTGCCCTCCTCGAAGCGGCCGCATTCGCCTCTGCGGGACATTCCGAGCGGACCACTGACGGCGCTCTTCTCGGCGTCCGCTTCGGTGGGTGGCGGCGCGCTCGCACTCTTGCTCGCGGCTCTGGCCGCGGCGACCCTCCTGGTTGCACCGGGGCTGGGCCGAAGGCTCCGGCCCAGACTGGCTCCCTGGCCGCAGCCGATCCTGCAGCTTTCGCTCGAGCGCCCGGGCTAGCGCGTCTTTCGCGTTAGTCCGTGCGCCCTGGATTGGCTCTCCACGGCGCTGTCCAGTAACGCTCGAACGAAAGGAAACCGAAACCATGAAACGGTACGTCTGTACCGTCGCGGCCGCCCTCGCGCTCGCACTCTGGGGCACGGGCACCGCGTCGGCAAGCCTCCTACCGCTGCCGCCGAACGGCTCGCACGAAGATCAGGCCGGGCAGACGGTGGAGGAGCAGTCGAACGAGGCTGAGGTCAGCCACGAGCAGGAGAACGCGAACATCCTGAGCCCGCCGATCGCGATCGCGGTGCTCGGGCACTCCGAGGCGGAGAACGACCAGAAGAACGTCAACGTCTCGGAAACGGAGATCGACCAGTCGAACGAGGCCGAGCAGAGCCAGCGCGGTACCTCGGGTGGCGACCAGAAGGTCGAAGAGCAGGAGAACGAGGCCGAGGTCAGCCACGAGCAGGAGAACAAGAACATCGCAAGCCCGCCCATCGCGATCGCGGTGCTCGGGCATGCGGAGGCCTCCAACGAGCAGTCGAACAAGAACTACTCGGAAACGGAGATCGAGCAGGAGAACGAGGCCGACCAGAGCCAGTCGTCTTCGGGGTATGACTACGGTTGTTGCGCCGGCGGCAATTCCGGCAAGCAGAAGGTCGAAGAGCAGGAGAACGAGGCCAAGGTCGAGCACGAGCAGTCGAACAAGAACGTGCTCAGCCCGCCCATCGCGATCGCGGTGCTCGGGAAGGCCGAGGCCTCGAGCGAGCAGTCGAACAAGAACTACTCGACGACCGAGATCGAGCAGGAGAACGAGGCCGAGCAGAGCCAGAGCTCGTCCGGCAAGAACGGCTGCTGCAGCTCAGGCGGCGGCAGCCAGAAGGTCGAGGAGCAGTCAAACGAGGCTGAGGTCTCGCACGAGCAGTCCAACGAGAACAAGCTCAGCCCGCCTGTCGCGATCGGGATCCTCGGCAAGGCCGAGGCCGAGAACGAGCAGACGAACGTCAACTGGTCCAAGACCGTGATCGAGCAGGAGAACGAGGCCGAGCAGTCCCAGCGCGGAAGCGGTGGCTGCTGCAAGCCGGCCCCGAAGCCTCCCTGCAACAACACGTGTGAGCCCAAGAAGGAGTACGGCAAGGAGTACGGCGAGGGCTCGTACAAGGGCGGCAAGGGCGACTACGAGAGCCCGAAGGGCAAGAACCAGGGCCCGAACGGCGACTACGAGCGCCCGAACGGCTGCTGCAGCTCAGGCGGCGGCAGCCAGAAGGTCGAGGAGCAGTCAAACGAGGCTGAGGTCTCGCACGAGCAGTCCAACGAGAACAAGCTCAGCCCGCCTGTCGCGATCGGGATCCTCGGCAAGGCCGAGGCCGAGAACGAGCAGACGAACGTCAACTGGTCCAAGACCGTGATCGAGCAGGAGAACGAGGCCGAGCAGAGGGGCCTCGTCGACAAGTGCAAGGGCCTAGTCAATCGGTAGCCATCTGCGAGCGCCGGCCGGGTTTCGACCCGGCCGGCGCTTCATCGACCGGGAGGAATGGAATGTCGCCACTGAAGCTCACGAACTCCCGTCCGGCGCGGACGTGCACCAAGCGCGAGCTCGAGGTCCTCGCGCTCGTTGCCGACGGCTACTCGACGAAGGAGATCGCGCGGGCGCTCTGGATCACTGAAGAGACCGTTCGCACACACGTCCGCCGCGTGCTCGGCAAGCTCGACGCGCGAACCCGTGCGCATGCGGTCTCGATTGCGTACCGCGACGGCCTGCTGGGGCGGGTTCGGGGAGGTGAGCCGATGTAGCCCGGGAGCTTCGCCGGTCAGCCGCCGCGTCGCCCGCCGTCTGTGAACGGCGCCAGGAGGTCGATCGGTATCGGGAAGACGACGGTCGAGTTCTGCGTGGTCCCGATCTCCGCGAGCGTCTGCAGGTAGCGGAGCTGGACCGCGACAGGCTGCTCGGCCATGATCACGGCTGCGTCGCGCAGTCGCTCGGAGGCCTGGAACTCGCCCTCGGCGGAGATGACCTTTGCGCGCCGTTCGCGCTCGGCTTCCGCCTGGCGCGCCATCGCGCGCTGCATCCCGCCCGGGATCTCGACGTCCTTGACCTCGACGACCGAGACCTTGATGCCCCACGGCGACGTGGCCTCGTCGATGATCGCCTGGAGGATCGCGTTGATCTTGTCGCGCTCCGAAAGAAGCTCGTCGAGCACGTGCTGGCCGAGGACGGAGCGGAGCGTGGTCTGCGAGATCTGCGACGTGCCGACCATGTAGTTCTCGATCTGCACGATCGCGTCGTTCGGGTTGACGATCCGGAAGTATGCGACCGCGTTGACCCGCACCGGCACGTTGTCCTTCGAGATGACCTCCTGCGGCGGCACGTTCAGCGTCACCGTGCGGAGGTCGACGCGGACCATGCGGTCGACGATCGGGATGATCAAGAAGAGGCCCGGCCCTTTCGGCACCGGCAGCAGGCGGCCGAGTCGGAAGATGACTCCGCGCTCGTACTCACGCGCGACCTTGACCGCTGCGAACGCGACCAGAATCAGGATGACGACGATTGCGGCGACGGCGATGAGCGCGATTTCCATCAGGCGGACTCCTTCTCGGTCGGTGACGGAACGGATCCTACGACGAGGCTGAGGTCGCCCTCCACACGCTCGACGCGGACGCGCTCACCGGGGACGAGCAGCGACTCGTCCTCCGCGCGCGCGCGCCAGAGCTCGCCGTTGACCGCGACGTAGCCGTTGCGGCGCACGACGCCCTCGCCACCGACAAGCCCGTGCACGCCAACGGCCGCCGGTCGGCGCGCGACGCGAACGACGCGGGTCAGCGCGATGCCGAGGAGCAGGGTCAGGGTTGCGGCGATGCTGACCGCGACCGGGACGGACACCTGGTACGCGTCGCCGGCCGGATCGAACAGCATGAGCGCGCCGATCACGAACATGATCCCGCCCGCGACCGAGAGCGCCCCGTGGGTCGGGACGAAGGCCTCTGCCACGAAGAACGCTGCGGCGAGCACGATCAGCAGGAGCCCGGCGAGCGAGACGGGGAGGATCTGGAGGCCGTAGAGGCCGAGGATGAGGGAGATCGCTCCGACGGTCCCGGGGAAGACGAGGCCGGGATTCCAAAGCTCGACGACGATCCCGATGAGCCCGATCGACAGCATGAGTGCGATCAGGTTCGGGTCGACCAGCAGGTCGCGTGCACGCTGCCAGAAGCTCATCTCGACCTCGTCGACCGCGGCGCCGGCGGTCTCGAGCACGTAGCCCTTCGGCACCGTCTTCATGCCGTCGATCTCGCGCAGGAGCGCAGGAAGCGTCGGCGCGATGACGTCGACGAGGCCGATCTCGAGCGCCTCGCGCGCGCCGTAGTTCGCAGCCTTTGTGACCATGAGACGCGCCGCACTCGTGTTGCGGTCGTGCTCGCGCGCCAGCTCGGCCGTGTAGGCCGCCGCGTCGTTCACGACCTTGCGGCGCAGGTCCTCCGAGATGTCCTCGCCTTCGAGCGAGACCGGAGTCGAGGAGCCGATGTTCGTCTGCGGCGCCATGGCCGCGACGTCGGCAGCCATCGTGATGACGGCCCCGGCGGAGTCCGCGCTCGAGCCCGGCGGCGCGACGTAGACGACGACCGGCACGGTCGCGGCGAGGAAGCGCTTGACGATCCCGCGCATCGAGGAGGAGAGCCCGCCCGGGGTGTCGAGCAGGATGACGACGGCCGCGTAGCCCTCGTCCTCCGCCCGCTCGACCGCGTCCTCCAGATAGTCCTGCGTGACCGGGTTGATGTCGTTGTCGAGGTGAACGGCGAGGACCCGCGAGTCGGTCGACTGTCCGCTCTGGCCGGCGGCGAGCACCGGATACAGGAGGGACAGTGCGACGCTCGCCAGAAGAACTCCCCGCAAAAGGCGGATCCGCACCGGTGTAAGAATTCTATCAACGGCCCTTTCTCACCCTTGCCGCGGCCGCTCCTCGCAGCGACTCTCACCTCGATGCGCCGACTCGCCGTCCTCCTCGTCGCGAGTGCTGCCGCTCTCGTCGTCGTGCCGGCCGGGCTCGCAAGCGTTACGGCGGTGGAGCTGCCGGTCGGGGCGGACCGCTCGCTCGCCTCGCACTCGGCGCAGTCGCCCTTCACGCTCGCGGGTGTGCACTGGCGCGGACCCGGGCGGGTCCTCTTCCGGACACGCTCGCTCGAGGGGCGCTGGAGCGCCTGGCGGGCGGCCGCACCCGACCCTGAGGACCTTCCGGACTTCGGCTCGCGCGAGTCTCGGCTCCGCAAGGGCTGGCGGATCGGCAACCCGTGGTGGGTGGGCCCGTCCGACCGCATCGAGACGCGCACGGTCGGACGCGTGACGCGTGTCCGAGCCCATCTCGTGTGGAGCCCGGAGATGCGGGTGCCGTTCCGTGTCCCGGCCGCGACGGACGCGCCGGCGATCGTCCCGCGGCTCTCGTGGGGCGCGGACGAGTCGATTCGCCGCAACCAGCCGAGCTACGCGGACGCCGTTCGCTTCTCGGTCGTCCACCACACCGCGGGCCGGAACGGCTACTCGCGGGCCGAAGCTGCCGCGATCGTCAAGGGGATCCAGCTCTTCCACGTGAAGAGCAACGGCTGGAACGACATCGGTTACAACTTCCTCGTCGACCGCTTCGGCACGGTGTACGAGGGGCGGTTCGGCGGCGCCGAGCGCAACGTCGTGGGGGCGCACGCGCAGGGGTTCAACACCGGCTCCGTCGGGATCGCCGTCCTCGGGACGTATGGCGGTGCCGCTCCTTCGCAGGCCGCACAGAAGGCTGTCGCGGATCTCATCGCGTGGCGGCTCGACCTCGCGCACGTCGATCCCAGCGGGCTCTTCAACTTTATCTCCGGCGGCAGCAACCGCTTCCCGAGCGGGACGCCCGTTCTGCTGCGGGCGGTCTCGGGACACCGCGACACCGGCTTCACCGAGTGCCCGGGAGATGCGTTCTACGCGCGGCTGAACTCGCTCGCTGCCGAGGCCGCTCGCACCGGCCTGCCGAAGATCTACGAGCCGCGGCTCGAGGCCGGCGAGGGCATCTTCCGCTTCCGCGCTCGCCTGTCGTCGGCGCAGCCATGGGTGGTCGCCGTGACGACGCGGGCCGGCGCCGAGGTCGCCCGCGGGACGGGCACCGGCACGACCGTCGACTGGACGTGGGACTCGGTCTCGGCGCCGCGCGGGAGTTACCGCTGGTCGATCTCAGCGGGCTCGGCTCGGCCGGCGACGGGCCCACTGAGGGTCGGCGGCGCAGCTGCGCCGCTCACGGTCTCGGCGACGGCCTCACCGGCGTCGCTCACGCCCAACGGCGACGGCCAGGGCGACACCGCGACCCTGAGCTATCGCCTCAGTGCGGCCGCGAACGTGACCGTGACCATTCTCGACCCCGGCGGTGTCGCCGTCGCGACGCCGATCGACCGCGTGTGGACACAGGCGGGTGCGCACACCGTGACGATCGACGGCGTGGCGCTTCCGGACGGGATCTACAGCGCCGTCGTGACCGCGCGCACTCCCGCGGGTGCCGCGGTCGAGGCCAGCGCCCCGCTTGCCGTGAGCCGCACCCTCGGCCTCGTCACCGTCTCGACCGAGCTCTTCTCGCCGAACGGAGACGGGCGGAACGACACGCTCGAGCTGGGGTTCACGCTCACGGTCGCGGCTGACGTGCGGGTCCGGATCATGCGCGAGGGTGCGTGGGTCGCGAGTCCGCTGACGGCCCACTTCGAGCCGGGGACGCACAGCTTCGCGTGGGACGGGACACGCGCGGCGGGTCGGCTGCGGGACGGGAGCTACTCGGCCGTCGTCGAGGCGACCGATGCGGTCGTGGGAGCCGTGTCCGCGGAGGTCCCGTTCGCATCCGACACCGTGGCGCCGCGCGTTCGCTTCCTTCCTGCCCGTGGCATCCGCCTGGAGCTGAGCGAGCCGGGGCGACTGTTCCTACGGATCGACGGCGCGCGCGTGGAGCGCGAGGTGAGGAAGGCAGGCGTGGTGCGCGTTCGCTGGGAAGGAGCGGCGAAGCGAGTGCGCGTCGTCGCCGAGGACGCCGCCGGCAACCGCAGCAAGCCGATCCTGAGGGTCGCCCGGGCCTCCTAGTAACAGTCTGTTACAAGGCTTCTTGGAGCCCGCTGTCATCGTGATTTGCGGGCGCGCGGGAACCCGGCGGTTACACTCGCCCGCGTGTACGAAGTCCCCTTCGGGCGGGACGAGATCGAGTCGATCCTGCCGCACCGCGATCCATTTCTCCTCCTGGACGAGGTGGTCGAGCTCGAGCCCGGGCTGCGCGTGGTCGCGCGCCGGGAGGTTCGCGCCGAGGATCCATGGTTTGCAGGGCACTTTCCCTCGCGGCCGGTCATGCCGGGCGTGCTCATCGTCGAGGCGATGGCGCAGGCTGGAGCCGTCGCAGTGCTGATCGAGGAGGAGAATCGCGGGAAGATCGCCTTCTTCGCAGGCATCGACGACTGCCGCTTCAAGCGCATCGTCGAGCCCGGCGACACGCTGACGCTGACGTGCGAGATCGACACCGTCCGTGGCCCGATCGGGCGTGGGAAGGCGACGGCCTACGTGGGAGACGAGCTCGCCGCGCGCGGGACGCTGACCTTCGCAGTGGAGCGGTAGGCGGAGATGATCGGCAGCGCGAACGGCGTCCGCATCGGGATCACCGGCCTCGGCACGCACGTGCCTGAGCGCATCCTCACGAATGAGGAGCTATCGCGGCTCGTCGACACCACCGACGAGTGGATCATCGAGCGCACGGGCATTCGCGAGCGGCGGATCGCCGCGAAGGAGGAGGCGCTGACGGACATCGCCCGTCCGGCCGCCCGACTGGCGCTGGCCGACGCCGGAGTCGAGCCGGGCAGCATCGACCTGCTCGTCTGCGCGACCGTGACCCCGGACATGATGTTCCCCACCTCGTCCGCGCTGCTGGCCGACGAGCTCGGGATGCCGAAGGCTGCGGCGTACGACCTCCTCGCCGGCTGCACGGGCTTCGTGTACGCGATCGCGCAGGCGTACGCGATGCTCGCGTCCGGGTTGGCCAAGCGCGCGCTCGTCGTGGGCGGCGACGTGCTCTCGAAGATCCTCGACTGGCAGGACCGCTCGACGATCGTGCTGTTCGGAGATGGCGCCGGCGCGGTCGTGATGGAGCCCGTCGAGCGCGGTGGCTTCCTCGGCTTCGAGCTCGGCGCGGATGGCGGAGGCGGCGAGCACCTCTGGCTCCCCGGTTCGGGCTCACGCCATTTCGAGAACCCGGAGGCGCTGGTGAAGATGAACGGCCGCGAGGTATTCAAGTTCGCAACGCGGGTATTGGTCTATTCGGCCGAGCAGATCCTGGCCGAATGCGGCAAGACCGTGGATGATGTCGACGTCTACATCCCGCACCAGGCCAACAAGCGGATCATCGACTATGCGGCGGGTAAGCTCGGCATCCCTCCGGAAAGGACGGTGGTGAACGTCGACCGCTACGGCAACACCTCATCGGGCTCGATCCCGCTCGCGCTGACCGACGCCCGCGAGGAAGGACGCCTGCGCGACGGCGCGCTCGTCCTGATGACCGGAATGGGTGCGGGCCTCACCTGGGGCTCCGCCCTCATCGAATGGACGAACGGAGGGGCACGATGAAGGTCGCATTCTGCTTCCCCGGCCAGGGCTCGCTCGAGAGCGGCATGGGCCGCGACATTGCGGAGAGCTCACCCGCGGCGCGCGAGGTCTACCGGATCGGCTCGGAGGCCTCCGGGCTCGATCTCGAACGTCTCTGCTTCGAGACGCCGCTCGAGGACATGGTCGAGACGGAGGTGCAGCAGCCGGCGCTCGTCGCCACGAGCCTCGCGATCCTCGCCGCGATGCGTGAGCGCGGGCTCGAGCCGGACGTCGTCGTCGGCCACAGCGTCGGCGAGTTCGCGGCGCTTGCGGCCGCGGGCGCTCTGCAGACGGGCGAGGCGATCGGTCTCGTTCGCGAGCGCGGTCTCGCGATGGCGGAGGCGGCGCGTGCGCGTCCCGGGACGATGGCCGCGATCCTCGGGCTCGAGGACGCGGAGGTCGAGAACCTCTGCCGGAAGATCATCGGAGTGTGGCCGGCGAACTACAACTGCCCGGGGCAGATCGTCGTGTCCGGCGAGCACGATGCGGTCGAGGAGTGCTGCGCCGAGGCGGAGAGCCTCGGCGCTCGACGAGCGGTGCGCCTGAAGGTCTCGGGCGCGTTCCACAGCCCGCTCGTCGCCCGCGCGGCCGACCGGTTGCGGCCGGCGATCGACAAGGTTCACTTCCCGCAGCCGCTGACGCCGTTCATGTCGACGGTGACCGCGAAGATCGAGCCGGCGCAGAGGCTCGCCGCGCTCCTCGTCGACCAGCTCACCGCGCCGGTCCGTTTCACGCAGGCGGCGACCGAGCTGATGAGGGGAGGCGCGACGACGTTCGTCGAAGTCGGCCCCGGGAACGTGCTCTCCGGTCTCGTGAAGCGCATCGACCGCGGTGTGAAGACGGTCTCCGTCAACACCGTCGAGAGCCTGGAGCGCGCCCAGGAAGCGCTCTCGAGCCGCTGACGTTGGCGGATTTTGGCTCCCTCGAGGGGAAGACCGCGCTCGTCACCGGCGCCTCGCGCGGAATCGGACGCGCCATCGCGACGGAGCTTGCCCGAGCAGGGGCCTCGGTGGTCGTCTCCTACAGGACCGGCGCCGACGAGGCGGAGGCGCTCGCGCAGGAGATCGACGGGCGAGCGGTGCAGGCCGACGTTTCGGACGCCGCCTCGGCCGCTGCTCTCGTCGAGGAGGCGGGCGACCTCGACATCCTCGTGAACAACGCCGGCGTCACGCGCGACGGGCTCATCGTGCGCATGTCGGACGACGACTGGCGTGAAGTGATCGACACGAACCTCGCGTCGTGCTTCTTCACCTGCCGCGCGGTGACGCGCGGGATGATGCGCAAGCGGGCCGGCTCGATCGTGAACATCTCCTCGATCGTCGGGCTGCGCGGGAACTGGGGCCAGACGAACTACGCCGCCTCGAAGGCCGGGATCATCGGCTTCACCAAGTCGCTTGCGCGCGAGCTCGGTAGCCGCAACATCCGCGCGAACGTCGTCGTCCCCGGGTACGTGAAGTCGCGGTTGACGGACGTCCTTCCCGAGGAAGCAACCGGAGCGATGCTCGAGAACACCCCCCTCGGCCGCCTCGGGGATCCGGAGGACGTGGCCGGGGCGGTACGGTTTCTGTCTTCCGAAGACGCAAGGTTCATCACGGGCGCCGTGCTCTTGGTGGACGGCGGGCTGGGGATGTAGACGATGACCGACGCGAGTCAGAACGGAAGGCGGCGTGTGGTCGTGACGGGCCTCGGCATGGTGAGCCCGCTCGGCAACACGGTCGAGGACAGCTGGTCCGCGCTCGTCGCGGGCGAGTCCGGCGCGGGCCCGATCACCCAGTTCGACACGACTGACTTCCCGGTCGACTTCGCGTGCGAGGTCAAGGATCTCGAAGTCACGCAGTACGTCGACTACAAGGCCTCGCGACGGATGGATCGTTTTACGCACCTCGCGCTCGCCGCTGCGAGGCAGGCCGAGGCGGACGCCGGCCTGGACATCGCCGCCTCCCCGGAGCGAGTGGGCGCGGCTGTTGCGACCGGGATCGGCGGGCTGAAGTCGTTCGAAGCCTGTATCCAGGTGCTCGACGAGCGCGGGCCCGACCGCGTCAACCCGTTCTCGATCGTCCAGATCATTCCGAACCTGGCAGCAGGCTGGGTATCGATGGAGCTCGGGACGAAGGGCCCGCTCCTCTCGGAGTGCACGGCGTGCGCGGCCTCGAACATGGCCATCGGTGACGGACTCGACGCGATCCGGCTCGGTCGCGCAGACGTGATGATCTGCGGCGGCACCGAGGCACCTGTCACTCGCGTCGGCATCGCCGGGTTCGGGGCGATGCGCGCGATCTCGCGGCGAAACGACGACCCGAAGCGCGCCTCCCGTCCGTTCGACGGCGAGCGCGACGGGTTCGTGATGGGCGAGGCGGCCTCGATGATCGTGCTCGAGGAGCTCGATCGGGCACGCGCACGCGGCGCGAAGATCTACGCCGAGCTGCTCGGATACGGCGTCTCCTCGGACGCGACGCACGTGTCGGATCCCGACCCGACCGGAGAGAGCCCCGCGCGCGCGCTCCGGATGGCGTTCGCCGACGCCGGTGTCTCCCCGGAGGATGTGGGCTACATCAACGCCCACGGCACCTCGACGCCGCTGGGCGACACTTCTGAGACGCGCGTCATCAAGCTCGCCCTGGGCGAGGAGAAGGCGCACAGGACACCGGTTTCCTCGACGAAGGGCGCGACCGGCCACTGCCTCGGCGCTGCGGGCGCCGTGGAGGCGAGCTTCACGATCCTCGCGCTCGAACGCGGCGTCCTGCCTCCGACGATCAACCAGGAGACGCCCGACCCCGAGTGCGACCTCGACTACATCCCGAACGCCGCGCGCGAGGAGCAGGTCGAGATCGGCGTCTCGAACTCGTTCGGCTTCGGTGGGCACAACGCCTGCGTCGTGTTCCGGCGCTGGACCGACGGTACGACCTAGGCAGCGCTGGGGTCAGGCTTCACCCCGACCTCGGTTGGAGGTTCCACGGCGAACACCCAACACCGGGGTCAGGCTAAAGCCTGACCCCAACCGTCACGTGATGCTCGGCGACCGCCGCTCGAGGAGGACCGTGTCCCGCCAGACGCCGTCGAGCTGCGCAATGCGCTCGCGGCGGCCGACGATCCGGAAGCCGACGCGTTCGTGCAGCGCGATGCTCGCGACGTTCTCGGGGAAGATGCTCGTCTGGATCGTCCAGAGGCCGCCCGTGTCGGCGCTCGCGATCAACGCTTCCATCAGTCCGCGGCCGACTCCTCGCCCGCGCGCGTCCTCCGCGACGTAGACGGAGTGCTCGACGACGCCGGCGTAGCACTCGCGGGTCGAGGTCGGGGAGAACGCGGCCCAGCCGACAACGGCTCCGTCCTCGACCGCGACGAGCCGATGGTTCGGGAGCCTCCCCGCGTCGAACTCGTCCCAGCTAGGCGGTTCGGTCTCGAAGGTGGCGTCCCCGGTCGCGATGCCCTCCGCGTAGATCGCCTCCACCGCGGGCCAGTCGGCGGGCGTCATGGCGCGGATCTCGAACATGTGCAGGAGACTAGGCTTGCCGTCATGGCGGAGCGCTGGGCGACCTTCGACTGCTACGGCACGATCGTCGACTGGAACGCCGGCATCGGCGGCGAGCTCGAGAAGCTCTTCGGTGTCGCGCACGCCGAGCTCCTTGCCCGCTACCACGAGCTCGAGCCCGAGATACAGGCCGCGAACCCCGGCCACTCGTACCGTGAGGTCCTGACCATCGCGCTCGAGCGGCTGGCCGACGAGGAGGGCCTGACGCTTCCCGAGGGAGAGGCGAGCGCCCTCGCCCGGTCGCTGCCGTCGTGGCCCGTGTTCGAGGACGCCCACGGCGCGCTCACCGAGGCGAAGGACCGCGGCTGGCGGCTCGGCATCCTGTCGAACACCGATCGCGACCTCATCGAGGCGTCGATGGAGGCGATCGGGGTCGACTTCGACGACGCGATCGTGGCGGGCGACATCGGCTCGTACAAGCCGGCGCATCGGCACTGGGAAGCCTTCCGTGAGCAGCACGGCGACGCGGCCGAGCATGTCCACGTCGCGCAGAGCCTCTTCCACGACATCGAGCCGGCGAAGGAGCTCGGGCTCCCGAGCGTCTGGATCAACCGGCTCGGTGAGCCGAACGACCCGCGTCCGGACCGGACGCTGTCCTCGCTGGCAGGTCTCGCGGACACGCTGGACGAGCTCGCGTCGAAGTGAGCCGAGAGCTACGCGCGCCGACCGAGGCCGATCTGCCCGAGGTCGTTCGCCTCATGAGCGAGTGGTGGCCCGAGCCGGCCGACGAAGACCTCGTCAGGCGCCAGTGGACGTCGCCCGGGTTCGACGTCGCGAGCGACGCGCGGCTCGACGGCACCGGATGTGCGATCGTCGAGGAGCTCGGCGACGAGAGGGCCTGGATCGACCTTCGCGGACAGCCGTCGGCCGAGCTCATCGACTGGGCCGAGGAGCGCGCGCGGCAGAAGGGGCGACGGGTGCTGTCGGGAGCCTGGGCGTCGAACGACGTGGTGCTCAGGGAGCTCGAGCGACGCGACTTCCAGCTCATACGGCACTCGCAGCGGATGATGATCGACCTGACGGAGCCGACGCCGGATCCCGTGTGGCCGGAGGGCGCCGAGGTCCGCGCGTTCCGGCCCGGCGACGAGCGCGCCCTCTACGAGGTGCAGCAGGAGGCGTTTGTCGACTCCTGGGAGCCCGACGACGAGTCGTTCGAGGAGTGGTCGCACTGGATGCTCGAGGGCCCGTCGTTCGTGCCCGACCTCTGGTTCCTGGCGGTCGACGGGTCGGAGGTGGCCGGCTTCGCGATCTGCCATCCGCGCGCGACCGTTCCCGGACTGGGGTGGGTGCGGCTGCTCGGCGTGCGGCGACCGTGGCGGAGACGCGGGCTCGGCCGCGCGCTGCTGCTCCACGCGTTCGGCGAGCTCCGCCGCCACGGCTTTCGTCGAGCCGGGCTGGGGGTGGACTCGGAGAGCGTTACCGGCGCGAACTTGCTCTACGAGCAGGCGGGCATGCACGTCGCGGCGCGATTCGACATCTACGAGAAGATGTCGGCATGAGCTCGCTTCGCGCCCGCTGCCCGAACTGCCGCACGTTCACAGCGGTCGCGCTCGGCTCCGGCTACGAGTGCCACGCGTGCGGGAGCGAGTTCGCGGCGGGGCTCGTGCGCGTTCCGCGTGCGTGGGGGAGCGGCGGAGAGGCGATGGCCGAGGGCGCCGCGCTGGCGCTGCCGTACCCGGACACCGGCTCGGTCGAGCGAGACTCGCTCGAGGAGCAGTCGGCCGAGCTAGCCTCGGCGCTGCCCGCGAGGCCGATCGTGGTGGGCGGGTGCTGCTGCTCGCACGTCGGCGCGGTCCGCGGACTGGCAGCGCGCGGCGGTCGTCTCGCCGTCGTCTGGCTCGACGCGCACGGCGACCTCAACACACCAGAGACCTCGCCGTCCGGGAACGAGTGGGGGATGCCGCTGCGCATGCTCCTCGACGACGGGGTCGTCCAACCCGATGACGTCGCGCTCGTCGGTGCGCGCAACCTCGACCCGCCCGAGGTCGAGTACATGTCTCAGACGGGCATCGACGACTCGCTCGACCGCGCGCTCGACGGCGCCGACGCCGTCTACGTAGCGCTCGACCTGGACGTGCTCGACGCGGGAGAGGCTGCGATCTTCTTCCCCGAGCCCGACGGGCCGACGGTCGCGGAGATCGAGGCGGTTCTTCGCGACGTCGCGTCAGCGGATGCCGGTCGCCGGAATCGGTGTCACCGGCCACGTCCCGTCGGAGCGAAACGCTCCGATTGTGGCCCAGCTCCTGACCGCGGCGGCTTTCTAGGCATTCGGCGGAAGCCGAATGCCTTGCCTCTAAGATCCAGCGGATGTCGACCGACAAGGTGGACGTGTCCGTGGAGAGCAAGCGCGAGACCGCGCGCCCACCCGACAGCTCGCATCCGAATACGTGCCCGACCTGTGGCTCGCACTTCCGCGACGAGGAGCTCGCCGAGAGCTTCCGCGTCTGCAAGCAGTGCGGCCACCACTTCCGCGTCGGCGCGCGCGAGCGGATCGACCAGCTGGCGGATCCCGGCTCGTTCGTCGAAGAGGACGCCGAGCTTCGTTCCGCCGACCCGCTCGGATTCTTCGACGTGAAGCCGTACACGGAGCGGCTCGTCGAGGCCGAGATGGCCACTGGTCTCGGCGACGCGATCGTGACGGGCCGAGCTGCGATCGAGGGACAAGAGTGCCGGCTTGCGGTCATGGACTTCGCGTTCATGGGCGGGTCGATGGGGAGCGTCGTGGGGGAGAAGTTCGCGCGTGCGTGCGACAGCGCGGCCGAGGGCGGCGTGCCGCTCGTGTCCGTTTCCGCGTCCGGCGGCGCGCGGATGCAGGAGGGGATCCTCGCCCTCATGCAGCTCCCGAAAACGGTCGTCGCCATCGAGGAGCTGCACGAGTCCGGCGGGTCGCTCATCTCCGTGCTCACGCATCCGACGACCGGCGGCGTGCTTGCGAGCTTCGCGACCCTCGGCGACGTCGTCCTTGCGGAGCCGGGCGCGCTCATGTCGTTCGCGGGCCCACGCGTCGTCGCGCAGACGACCCGCGAGAAGCTCCCGGACGACTTCGGGCTCTCGGAGTCGAACTACCGCTTCGGGCACATCGACGCCATCGTCCCGCGCGGCGAGCTGCGAACCGAGCTGTCCCGGCTGTTGCGCCTCTTCCAGAAGGATTGAGCGTTTGCCGAGCGACGCCGAGATGCGGCTGCGCGAGCGGCTCAGTAAGCTCGGGGCCATGAAGCTGCTCCGAGGGACGAGACTGAGCGGTGAGCTGGAGCGTCTTCAGGAGCAGCTCGACCGGCTGCGGGAGGAGCCGACCGCCGAAGAGATCTGGCAGTCGGTCGCGCTCGCGCGGCATGAGGAGCGGCCGTACACCCTCGACTACGTCGAGCGGATCTTCGACGACTTCTTCGAGCTCCACGGCGACCGCGGCCGTGCGGACGACCGCGCGATCGTCGCCGGCCTCGGGAAGCTCGACGGCCGCACGACCGTGCTCGTCGGGCACCAGACGGGCCGCGACCTCAAGGAGCGGACGGCACGCAACTTCGGCATGGCGTATCCCGAGGGCTACCGGAAGGCGATGCGCGCGATGGCGCTCGCGGACCGGCATGGATTCCCGGTCGTCACCATGATCAACACCCCAGGGGCCTACCCGGGAATCGCCGCGGAGCAGCACGGCCAGGGCGGCGCGATCGCGCGTTCACAGGCGGCGATGGTGCGCCTGAACGTCCCCACGGTCGCGTGCATCATCGGCGAGGGCGGATCGGGCGGCGCGGTCGCGATTGCGGTGGCCGATCGGGTTCTCATGCAGGAGCACGCCATCTACTCGGTGATCTCCCCCGAGGGCTGCGCGGCGATTCTCTGGCGCGATGCGGCCGAGGCGCGGAAGGCGGCGGCTGCCTTCAAGCCGGATGCTGCACATTGTCACGAGCTCGGCGTGGTGGACGCGATCGTCGCCGAGCCCGAGGGCGGCGCTCACACCGACCACGACGCAGCCGCGAAATTGCTGGAAAACGGGATTTTGGAGGCGCTCGAGGAGATCGAGTCGATGGATCCGGACGAACGGCGCCGCCGTAGACGCGAGAAGTACAGGGTCATGGGCGTCCTGTCCTCCGCCTGATGCGCCCGGCAGTAGCTGGGGGAACCTCCCGGTTCCCCCAGACCCCCTCCACCGGTCCGCTGCGCGGACAAATTGCTCCAAGCGCGCTCCGCGCGCTTTCCACAACTTCCACAGGCTTATCCCCGGTACCTGTATGGGGCAAATGCAGGGCTTTTCGCCGAAAGTCGTGCGGTTGGTGAATAACGCGTAGCGATGATGGCGACAAACAGGTGACGCTCGACGAGTACCGCCGCAAGCGAACGCCCGGGAAGACGCCGGAGCCGTTCGACGAGGGAGAGGGCGGCGGAGACCGCCCGACGTTCGTCATCCAGCGCCACGCCGCGCGGCGTCTCCACTACGACTTCCGGCTCGAGCGGAACGGCGCGCTCGCGAGCTGGGCCGTGCCGAAGGGCATCCCGCTACGGCCGGGGGAGCGCCACCTGGCGGTGCACGTCGAGGACCACCCGCTCGAGTACGGGAGCTTCGAGGGGACGATCCCGGCCGGCGAGTACGGCGCCGGCACGGTCGAGATCTGGGACCGCGGCTGGTACGAGCTCCTCGAGGAGAAACGGAACGGCGGCCTCACGGTCCGGCTCCACGGAAAACGCCTCGACGGCGTGTGGACGCTCGTGCCGACGCGCCTCGGCGGCGACCCGAAGAACTGGCTTCTCCTGCGCAAGGCGGAGGCCGAGGCGGAGAAGGAGACGGCGAAGGCGACGCGCCCGCGGCGTCTCCGTTACCGCGCGATGCTGTCGACCTCGACGGACACGCTCCCGAAGGGCCGCGAGTGGACCTACGAGCCGAAGTGGGACGGCTACCGCGCGATCGTGACGATCGAGGGCGGAGAGGCCACGTTCACGAGCCGGAACGGCCTCGACCTCACCGAGCGCTTCCGCGACGCGGCTCGGGCTGCGCAGCTCGCTGTGCGCTCGGCGGAGGCGGTTCTCGACGGCGAGATCTGCGCACTCGACGACCAGGGTCGGTCGCGCTTCGGTCAGCTCCAGGACGGGAGCGGGACGCTGGTCCTCGTCGCGTTCGACCTGCTCGAGCTCGACCGGGAGCCGCTCGTCGACCTCCCTCTCTTCGAGCGCCGCAAGCGGCTCGAGAAGCTCATCGATCCTGCAGTCGGGCGCGTGGTCGTCTCGCCGAGCTTCGACGACGGCGAAGCGCTGCTCGAGGCCGCGAAGGTGCAGCAGCTCGAGGGCGTGGTCGCGAAGCGGCTCGACAGCACGTACCAGCCGGGCCGGCGCAGCCTGGACTGGCGGAAGATGAAGGTGCGCCAGCGGCAGGAGGTGGTCGTCGCCGGCTACACGAAGGGTCAGGGCCGGCGCACAGGTGGCTTCGGCGCGCTCGTTGTCGGCGTCCACGACGCGGGCGGGCTGCGCTGGGCCGGGAACGTCGGCACCGGCTTCACCGACGCCGAGATAGCGCGCCTCCGGAAGGTCCTCAAGCCATTCGAGCAGAAGGAGTCGCCCTTCGTCGAGGTGCCGAAGATGCCGCGCGTTCGCCGCGGCGACATTCAGTGGGTGCGCCCCGAGCTCGTTGCCGAGGTCGAGTTCGTCGAGTGGACGCGCGAGGGGCGGCTGCGCGCGCCCGTTTACCTCGGACTGCGCGAGGACAAGCAAGCTTCCGAGGTGCGCAAGGAACGCGAGCCGGTGCCGTCGGCGATCAAGAAGGGCAGCCGCGAGCTGCGCGTGTCGAATCTGGACAAGCCCTTCTGGCCCGACGAGGGCATCACCAAGGGCGACCTGATCGCGTACTACCGCGACATCGCTGAAGTGCTGGTCCCTCATCTGCGCGGTAGGCCGTTCACGATGAAGCGCTATCCCGACGGCTGGCAGGGCAAGCACTTCTTCCAGAAGCAGGCACCGTCGCACATGCCGGCGTGGATCAAGCGCGTCCCCCTGCCCGCGTCGACGCGCGAGGGCGAGAAGAAGATCATCGAGTACGCGCTGGTGGACGACGAGCTCGCGCTTCTCTGGATGGTGAACATGGGCTGCATCGACATGCACGCGTGGTCGTCGCGCATCGACAAGCCCGAGCGGCCGGACTGGGTCATGTTCGACCTCGACCCCGCCGAGGGCGCCACGTTCGAGGACGTGATCACGGTCGCGCGGCTGGTCAAGGACACGCTCGACCTGCTCGAGCTCGAGGGCTACCCGAAGACGTCCGGATCGCGCGGGATCCACATTCTCGTGCCCGTCGCGCGCCGCCACACGTTCTCGGACGCACGCGAGTTCGCGGCGATCGTCGCCGGTGCGCTGGCGCGCGCGCATCCGGGGCTCGTCACGACCGAGTGGGCACGGAAGAAGCGGGTCGGCGTCCTCGTCGACGCGAACCAGAACCGGGCGGGCGCGACGAACGCGACGGTGTACTCGGTGCGGCCGCGGGCGGGAGCGCCCGTGTCGACGCCGCTTCGCTGGGACGAAGTCGTGTCAGGCCTCGACATCGCCTCGTTCACGATGGAGGTCGTCCTCGATCGCGTCGCCCAGCACGGAGATCTGTACGCACCTGTGCTCGAGGGGAAGCAGTCGCTGACACAAGCTCTGAAAGCACTGCGCTAGCGGCCGAAGAGCGGGAGGCAGGTGTCGAGCCCCTCGATCGTCACGGGCACCGGGCATCGCCAGGCGTCGCGCTCGATCTCGACTCCGTGCTCGACCACCGGAACACCGCGGGGGCTCTTCTCGCCGAGCGTGTACCCGACGTAGCCGAGCTTCTCCGAGACGCGTCTCGAGGCATCGTTGCCCTCCAGCCAGCTCGACTCCGCTGCGAGCGCACCGAGACCGCGGAATGCGAGCTCCAGCACCGCGGCGCGCATCTCCGTTCCGATGCCGCGGCGCTGGTGAGCGCGACCGATCCAGGAGCCTGTGGCGACTCGATCGTTGTGTCGCGAAGTTCGTCGCGAGAATGCCCTGCGTGCCGACGAGGGTGCCGTGCTCCCACACGAGCAAATTGAGGTTCCAGTTGTCAGGCGACCACTCGGCCAGGTGCTGCTCGTGGAAAGCGACGAACCCGTCGAGGAAGTCGGGCTCGCCGATCCGGTCGGTCCACGCGACGGCGAAGGGCATTTCCTCGGGCGGGTGGACACCTCGTTCCGCAAGACGCCCGAGCCCGACGAGCTCGTCGTGCGAGCCGAGCCGCAGCTCGAGGCGCGGCGTGCGCACGCGGAGACCGTAGAGTGGTTGCAGGTCCACGCGTCATGCTTACCAGGTGCCGCGTCAGGTCTCCGTCATAGGTAGCGGCTCCGAGTGGGAGGGAGCCGCCGAGGAGATCGGGCGGTTGCTCGCGGAGCGTGGCTGCACGGTCATCACGGGCGGGCTCGACGAGGTCATGGCCGCCGCGCACCGCGGGGCGAAGGCGGCGGGAGGAACGACGATCGCGATCCTGCCTGACGAGAGCCGCGCGCGTGCGAATCCGTGGGCCGACCACGTAGTTGTCACGGGGATCGGTCACGCGCGCAACCTCGCCGTGGCCGCCTCGGGCGACGCTGTCATCGCTGTCGGGGGGAAGTGGGGGACGCTCGCAGAGATCGCCTTCGCCAAGATGCTGGGGCGTCGCGTCGTCGCGCTGGAGGGCGCTCCCGAGGTGGAGGGTGTTGCGACTGCGGCCTCGCCCGCGGAGGCCGTTGAGCTCGCGCTACGAGACCTCGAGTAGCCGTCGCTCCAGGTAGCGCGTCTCGGTCTCGTTGCCGGCCAGCTCGATCGCGCGCCGGTAGGCGTCGGCGGCCTCGTCGCGACGGTCGAGGCGTCGGAGGAGATCCGCGCGGGCGGCGTGGAGGAGGTGGTACTCCTCGAGCCCGTCCAGGCGATCGACGAGCGCGAGGCCGTCCTCGACCCGACCCGCAAGCGCGACGGCGACGGCCCGGTTCAGCTCCACCACGGGAGAGGGGTCGAGCCGGACGAGGCCGTCGTAGAGGAGGACGATCTCACTCCACGGCCGACCCTCGGCGTGGGCGGCCGCGATCGCCGCCTGGAGCTGGTACGGGCCTGCCCGACGAAGTGAGACGGCGCGATCGAGAACGCGGAGACCCTCCGCGATGCGGTCGGTGTTCCAGAGCGAGCGGTCCTGGTCCTCGAGCAGCACCAGCTCGCCGTCGGCGCCGACGCGCGCGGCGCGGCGCGAGTCCTGCAGGAGCATGAGCGCGACCAGGCCGAGCGCTTCGGGCTCGTCCGGCATGAGCACTGCGAGCAGCTTCCCGAGCCGGATCGCCTCGTCGCAGAGGTCGGCGCGAACGACGTCCGAGCCCGCGGTCGCGGCATAGCCCTCGTTGAAGACGAGGTAGAGCACGGCGAGCACGGAGCGCAGGCGCTCGGGAAGGAGGTGGTCGGGCGGGACGCGGAACGGGATCCCGGCCGTGCGGATCTTCCGCTTCGCGCGGACGAGCCGTTGCGCCATCGCCGGCTCGGACACGAGGAACGCGTGTGCGATCTCCGTCGTCGTGAGACCGGCGACCTCGCGCAACGTGAGGGCGATGCGGCTCTCGCCCGCGAGCGCCGGATGGCAGCAGGTGAAGACGAGCGCAAGCCGGTCGTCGGGGATCGCGGTCACGTCCTCCTCCTCGACCGGGAGCGACTCGAGCCGTGCGAGGACCTCGGCTTTCTGGCGGAAGACGCGGTCGCGCCGGATGCGGTCGATCGCGCGGTTGCGTGCCGTGGTGACGATCCACGCGCCGGGCGTCCGCGGAACGCCGTCCCGTGGCCACCGCTCGAGTGCTGTTGCGAACGCGTCCTGCACCGCGTCCTCGGCGAGCTCGAGGTCGCCGAGAACGCGCGTGAGGATGGCGACGGCACGGCCCCACTCCTCGCGAAAGACCTGCTCGACGCTCGCCTGCACGCCCCAGTTATGCCAGCGAGCGGCGCGTCACTGGAGGATGGGTCGGATCTCGAGCGATCCATGCCACGCGGTCGGTACGAGCGAGGCCAGCCGGATCGCCTCGTCGAGATCGGAAACCTCGAGGAGGAATGCGCCGCCGAGCACTTCCTTCGTCTCCGTGAACGGCCCGTCCGTGACGATCCGCTCGCCGTCGCGTACGCGCACGACCCTGGCGGTGCTGCCCTCGTCGAGCTCGTAGCCGGTGACGCTCGAGTCGGCCTTCTGGAGCTCCTCGAACAGCGCGATCCAGCGAGGCATCTCCTCGGCACGGAGCTTCGCCTTCTCCTCGTCCGAGAGGCCGGTCCAGGGCTCCTGGTCGGCATAGATGAGCAACGCGTAGTTCATAGCTGCACCTCCGCCGGGTCGACGTAGATCGGCCGCACCTCGACTGCTCCGGTCTCGGCGCCCGGGATCTTGGCCGCGCGCTCGACCGCCTCGTCCATCGTCTCGACCTCGAGGACGTAGAAGCCGCCGAGGGCTTCCTTCACCTCTGCGTACGGGCCGTCCGTGACGAGCGTCTCGTCGTTGCGGACGCGGACGGTGGTCGCGTCGCGGGTCGAGGCGAGCTCGTTGCCGCCAACCAGTACGCCCTCAGCCTGCGCCTCCTCGCCGAACGCGCGGTAGCGCGCGTACACCGCCTGCTTCTCCTCGTCTGTGAACGAGTCCCAGCGGCTCCCGTCGCCGTAGATCAGCGCCATCACCTTCACCCGTGCCTCCTTCTCGTGGATTCCATCAGACGACGATCCGGAGTCGCCGAAATCGACAGGTCTACCGGCTCGCGAGCATGCGGTCGAGCAGCGTCAGTGCCCCCGCCTTGTCGAGTGGCTCGTTCAGGTTCCCGCACTTCGGGCTCTGGACGCACGAGGGGCAGCCGCTCGTGCACGGGCAGTGGCGGAGGAGGCGTGCCGTGTCCGCGGCCCAGTCCTCGAACTGGTCGAACCCCCGCGCGGTGATCCCGACGCCGCCCGAGTGGCCGTCGTAGACGAAGATCGTCGGCGCGGCGGTCTGGTAGTGGACGTTCGTCGAGAGGCCGCCGATGTCCCAGCGGTCGCACATCGCCCACAGCGGCAGGAGCGCGATGAGCGTGTGCTCGGCGGCGTGCAGCGTGCCGAGAAGCGCCGGCATCTGCTCGAGCCCTTCGAGCTGCGCCGCCGTCGGCGAGAACCAGACGGCCTCGGTCTCGAACGTCGTCTCGGGCATGAGCATCGGCACGACGTCGATCGTCGAGCCGTCGCGGATCGCCTTGCGCGCGTAGGCGATGACCTGCTCCGACACCGAGACCTGGCCGAAGTGGAGATCCACCCCGAGCCGCGGCTCGACCCGCTCGACCTCCTCGATCGTCGTCTCCGTCTCCTTCTTCACCTGCGTGTACCAGTCGACGCTCGCCGGGCGGACGAGCGCGACGCGCGCCGTGTGGTCGAGGTGCTCGACGAGGTACTGCTCGCCGAGGTGGAGATAGACCGCGCCCTCGTGCACCGTCGTGTACGCGCGTTCGCGCTCGGCGAGGCCGAGGAGGGAGCCGGTCGAGGCGTCGACGATCGAGAACGCCTCTGCGTCTCCAGAGCGCAGCGAGATCCGCGCGGCCGGGTAGTCACGTCCTTTCCAGACGTAGCCGGCGCTCGTATGCTCGAGCTCCGGAAGGACGGCCGCGCGGCGAAGCGCCTCCGCGCCGAGCGTCTCCGCGTCGGCGTCGTCGAGCGGCGCCTCGAAGGCGGCCGACAGCACGTGTGGATCGAGGATGCGGTGGTTGGTGTGGTCGACGATCGCCGCCTCGACGCGTCGCGACAAGAGCGCGTCCGGCTCGCGGGCGAAGAACTGGTCGAGCGCGTCCTCGCTCGCGACGAGCACGGCGAGCCCGCGCGACCGTCGTCCGGCTCGACCCCACTGCTGCCGAAGCGACGCGACCGTTCCGGGGAAGCCGACCGAGATCGCGCAGTCGAGCGATCCGATGTCGATCCCGAGCTCGAGCGCGTCGGTTGCCGTCACGCCGAGCAGCTCGCCCTCGACGAGCCGCCGCTCGATGTCGCGGCGCTGCGCGGGCGTATAGCCGGCGCGGTACGGCGCGAGCCGTTTTGCCGTCTCGATCCCGACGCGCTCGACGGTGAAGCGGTGGATCAGCTCCGCCGCCTTGCGGCTCTTTGCGAAGCAGATCGTGCGGAGGCCGCGCGAGGTCAGTTCGGAGAGCAGGCGCGCCGCCTCCCCGAGTGGGCTCGCTCGGAGGCCGAGCTCGGGATCGAGCAGCGGCGGGTTCCAGATGACGACTTCGCGCTCGGCCTTCGGGGACGTGTCCCGCTCGACGACAGTCGCCGGCAGGCCGGTGAGCGAGAGTGCGAGCTCACCCGCGTTCGCGATCGTCGCCGACGTGAGCACGAACTGCGGGTCGGCGTCGTACACCCGCGCCAGCCGCCGCAGCCGCCGTAGCACGTTCGCGACGTGGGAGCCGAACACGCCGCGGTAAACGTGCGCCTCGTCCACGACGACGTAGCGCAGGTTGTGCAGGACGTCGCCCCAGCGGTCGTGGTGCGGGAGGACCCCGACGTGGAGCATGTCCGGGTTCGTGAGGATCAGGTTCGACCACTTGCGGATCTGCCAGCGCTGCTCCGCCGGGGTGTCCCCGTCGTAGATCGCGGGCTTGAGCCCCTTGAGCCCGAGCTCCGAGAGCGCACGCGCCTGATCTTGCGCGAGCGCCTTCGTCGGGTAGAGGTAGAGCGCTCGCGTCTTCGGCTGGCGTGCGATGGCGTCGAGCACGGGGAGGTTGAACGCGAGCGACTTCCCGGAGGCTGTGCCGGTCGTGACGACGACGTTCTCGCCGCGCCGGGCTGCTTCCCACGCCTCGGCTTGGTGTCGGTAGAGCGCGGTGACGCCGTTGGCGATGAGCGCCGACGCCACGCGTGGATCGAGTTCGTCCGGAAGCGGCTCCGAGCGGGCGTCGCGTGGCGGCTCGACGCCCGAGTACGCGATCTCTTCTCCTTCGAGGAGATCCGCCCAGCCCGCCGCAACGTTGGTCGCCACACGCCAAAGTGTCGCAGCCGCGGCAGTTACGTCAGGTGTGCCGAAAAATCCCTTTCGTAGCGCTCGCGCGAGTGTGCGCCACGGATCGTGACTTGCGCCTCGCCGCCGGAGAAGAGCATGACCGTCGGCAACGAGAGGACGCTGTAGCGCGACGGGACGCCGAGGTTCTCGTCGACGTTCATGCGGACGAGCCGGATTCCGCGGTCCTCGGAGATGCCAACGAGGTGGGGCTCGATCGCGTCGCACGGCTTGCACCAGGGCGCCCAGAAGTCGACGATCACGGGCTCCGGCGACGCGAGCACCTCGTCCGCGAACGTCGCGTCGGTGACCTCGTCCACGCTATGTGCGCCCGACCTCGAGGACCATGAGCTCCTCGCCGAACACGACGCGCCCGCCGAACGCTGCTTGGGCCTCTCGGATCCCCTCCTCGCGAACCTCCGGCTCGTCGAGGTGGGGGCCGATGTGGGTCAGGATCAGGGCTCCGACGCCGGCCTCGGCGGCGAGCCGTCCTGCTGAACCCGTGCCGGTCATGCCTCCGCTCAGGCCGTCCTCCTCCATCGCCCGGTCGGTGTCCCAGCACATGCAGACCAGCATGTCGGCGTCGCGAGCCAGCTCGACGACGCTGTCGACCGGCTCGGTGTCTCCGGTGAACACGACCGCGGTGGGCCCTTCGTCGACCCGGAAGGCGACCGACTCGAGCCACGGCTGTGCGTGCACCGTGTCGGCTGCACGTACGGAGAAGCCGTCCTCCTCGAGCACGAATGACGCGTCGATGTCGGTCGCGTGGATCTGCGGTGGGCGGCGCGGCAGCGTGCCCCCGCGGTTCGCGAAGACCCGCTGGCTCCCGGGATGCTCCACTCTCGCGGTCCAGTCCGGGACATACGCGCCGGCGGGGGCCTCGAACAACGTACGGGTGAAGGCCTCGGTCGGCGGCGGCCCGTACACACGGAGCGGCGTCTGGTCGACGTCCTGGTCCCAGCGGGTCAGGACGAAGCACGGGTAGTCCGCGTTGTGGTCGAAGTGGTGGTGGGTGAAGAGCAGCATCGACACCTCGTGCGGCCGACGACCGGCCTTGACCAGCTTGGACGTCGTGGCCGGCCCGCAGTCCACCAGGAGGCTTCGACCCGCCACGTCGAGTAGGTAGGCCGATCCGAACCGGCGGGGAGTGGGCGTGGGAACTCCTGCGCCGAGCAGCGTGACCCTCATGGTCTTCGCAGCCTCCCGGTCAGCGCCCGCAGCCGGAGCAGCGGCACCTTCCAGATCGCCTCGGCCACGATCGCGCCCGTCATCTTCGACGCGCCGGCGCGACGTTCGGTGAAGCGGATCGGGATCTCCTTCACGCGAAAGCCCGCGCGCAGCACGCGGTACGTCGTCTCGATCTGGAACGCGTACCCGTGCGCCGACAGCGCGTCGAGGTCGATCGCCTCGAGCGCCTCGCGGCGGAAGCACTTGAAGCCACCCGTGAGGTCGCGCACCCGCACCCCCAGCAGCACCTGTGCGTACAGGCACCCGCCGCGCGAGATCACGCGACGCGCGAGGCCCCAGTTCTCGGTGCCACCACCCTTCACGTAGCGCGACCCGAGCACGAGGTCGGCCTCACCGGCGGCCTCGATCAGCCGCGGAACGTCGGCGGGGTCGTGCGAGAAGTCGCAGTCCATCTCGAGCAGGAGCTGGGTGTCCTCGGCCAAGAGCTGTCGGAATCCCGCGAGGTACGCCGGCCCGATCCCCTCCTTCTCTGCGCGGTGGAGCACGGAGACCCAAGGCAGCTCCGACGGCGAGCCGATCAGCGATCTCCCCGGTCCCGTCCGGCGAGCCGTCGTCGATGACGAGAACCCCGTCGCGCGACGTGTCGAGCACCTCGCCGAGGGCGCGAATCATCTGCTCGAGGTTCTCGCGCTCGTTGTATGTCGGCAGGCAGACGACTGCGCGAGGCACGTACATATCATCGCCGGATGGCCAAGACGTTGCCGCGGAACGCGGAGATCGCGGATCAGCTCGACCTCCTGGCGGACATCTCGGAGATCCTCGGCGAGGAGTCGTTCCGCGTCATCGCGTACCGGCGCGCCGCCACCCGCATCCGGGAGACGCCCGGGCCGGTGGCCGAGCTTGCTCTCTCCGGCCGCGCGACCGACCTCCCCGGGATCGGGAAGACGATCGAGGCGAAGGTCGTCGAGATCGTCAACGACGGCGAGATGCACGCGCTCACGAAGCGCCGCCAGAGCGTCCCGGACGGCGTGGTCGAGTTCCTGCGGTTGCCGGGCATCGGGCCGAAGACGGCGGCGCGGATCTGGACCGAGCTCGGGGTCACGACCCTCGAAGGCCTCAAGACCGCCGCCGAGCAGGGACGCCTGCGCGACCTCTCCGGTCTCGGCGCGAGGAGCGAGGAGAAGGTGTTGAAGGCGCTCGAGGCGGGCGCCGGGCAGAAGCCGGCGGCGGAGAACCGCGGCCTTCTCGGCCGCGCGTTGCCTGCGGTGAAGGAGGTCGTCGCGGAGCTGACGGCTCATCCCGCGGCGACTGCGGTCTCGGAGGCGGGCAGCGTCAGGCGCCGGCGCGAGACCGTCCGCGATCTCGACTTCATCGCGACGTCCTCCGACCCGCCTGCGCTCATCGCCGCCTTCTGCGAGGGCGACTGGGTCGCAGAGGTGGTCGCGCGCGGCGACACGAAGGCCACGGTCGTCGGCCACCAGGGTCTCCGCTTCGACCTCCGCGTCGTGCCGGACGAGTGCTACGGGAACCTCCTCCAGCACTTCACGGGCTCGAAGGACCACAACGTCGCGCTTCGCGAGGAGGCGCAGCGCCGCGGGCTCTCGATCTCCGAGTACGGCGTCACGACCGTCGAAACGGACGAGGTGGTCACGCACGCCGGCGAGGAGGAGCTCTACGAGTACCTCGGCTACCAGTTCATCCCGCCCGAGCTACGCGAGAACGCGGGCGAGCTGGCTGCGGCGCGCGAGCGAGCGCTGCCGAAGCTCGTCGAGCTCGGAGACCTGAAGGGCGAGATGCACTGCCACTCGACGTGGTCCTCCGACGGGCACAACTCGATCGAGGAGATGGCCTCGACCGCGAAGAGCCGCGGCTACTCGTTCCTCTGCCTCACCGACCACTCGCACTACCTGCGCGGCCCGCGGCTCGCGGCGCAGTGGAAGGAGATCGAGGAGGTCAACGCGCGCCTGAAGCCGTTCCGCGTGCTCCGCGGGATCGAGGTCAACATCCGCGCCGACGGCTCGCTCGACGTCGAGGACGAGACGCTCGCCGAGCTCGACTGGGTCGTCGCTTCGATCCACACCGCGTTCGACCGGAGCCCGACCGAGCGCGTCCTCGGCGCGATCGACAACCCGAACGTCGACTGCGATCGGCCATCTCACCGGGCGGAAGATCCTGAAGCGCGCGGGAGCCGACATCGACATCGAGCGCGTCGTCGAGCGCGCAGCCGAGACCGGCACCGCGCTCGAGATCAACTCCCAGCCCGACCGGCTCGACATGCGCGACAACCACGCGCGGCTCGCGGGCGAAGCAGGCGTCCTCATCCCGATCAACACCGACGCGCACGAGGTGCCGGCGCTCGCGCATGCGGAGCTCGGCATCGGGCTTGCGCGACGGGCGTGGCTGACGAAAGAGCAGGTGCTGAACACGCGAACGTGGGCGCAGATCCAGAAGCTCCGGAAGGCGCGAAGCGCCTTGTCCGCGAAGCGGACCAGTGGAGGGGGTTCGGGGGAACCGGGAGGTTCCCCCGACTCTCGCCGGTGACTCAATTCCGGGAGGACGGCGCCGCCGCCGTCGACTGGGTTGCGTCCTACCTCGAGGGCGTGCGCGACCGGCCTGTTCTCTCGCAGGTGGCTCCCGGCGACGTGAAGGCCGCGCTGCCCACGTCACCGCCCGACGAGCCGGAGCCGTTCGCGGCCGTGCTTCGCGATCTCGACGCCGTGCTCATGCCCGGGATGACGCACTGGCAGAGCCCGCGCTTCTTCGCGTACTTCGCGACAACGGGCTCCGATCCGGCGATCCTTGCGGAGCTCCTCAGCGCCGGCCTGAACCAGGTCGGGATCCTCTGGCGCACGTCGCCCGCGCTCCAGGAGCTGGAGGAGGTGACGCTCGACTGGCTCGCCCAGCTCCTCGGGCTGCCGGCCGGGCTGCACGGGCACATCGAGGACACGGCCTCGACGAGCACCCTCGTCGCGCTCGCCGCCGCCCGAGCTGCCCGCCCCGACGCCCGCGCGGTCGTCTGCTCCGAGCATGCGCACTCGTCGGTGGACAAGGCGGTGAAGCTCCTCGAGCTCGAGCTGCGCAAGGTTCCGGGCGACGACGAGTTCCGGATGCGGCCGGAGCTGCTCGATCTCGACGGCGCCTGTGCGGTCGTCGCGACGATCGGGACCACCTCCTCGACCTCGGTCGACCCGGTGCCGGCGATCGCCGACCAGTGCGAGGCGGCGGGCACCTGGCTCCACGTCGACGCTGCGTACGCGGGGGCTGCGGCGGTCTGCCCCGAGCTTCGCGGGCACTTCGTGGGCTGGGAGCGCGCCGACTCGGTCGTGGTCAACCCGCACAAGTGGCTCGGCGTCCCGACCGACTGCTCGACGCTGTGGACGCGCAAGCCGGATGTCTTTCGGAACGCGTTCAGCATGGTTCCCGAGTACCTGCGCGTCGCCGAGGAGGTCGCGAGCCTGAGCGAGTACACGCAGGTGCTCGGACGGCGCTTCCGCGCGCTCAAGCTCTGGACGGTGCTGCGCTGCTTCGGCCGGAGCGGGCTGCAGGAGCGGATTCGCGAGCACGTCCGGCTCGCGGCGCTCTTCGACGAGTGGGTGCGCGACGACGATGCGTGGGAGGTCGTCGCGCCGCGGCCGTTCTCCGTCGTCTGCTTCCGGCTGCGCGGCTCGGACGAGGACAACGAGCGCCTGCTCGAGCGCGTGAACGCAAGCGGCGAGATCTTCATCTCGCACACGCGGCTCGCGGGTCGCTACGTCCTGCGGCTCGCGATCGGCAGCTTCCGCACGACCGAGGACGACGTGCGCCTCGCGTGGGACGTGCTGCGGAGGGAGGCGAGCGTCCTGTGAGCGAGCGTCTCTGGGGCACGTACCTCCTCGGCGTCGAGCCGCTGCTCGTGTTCGAGCACGAGGGCGCGCTCGTGCTTTCGCTTGCCGAGGTCCCGCCGGAGTTCGCCGCGCGGGTGGTGCCGGCTGCGGACGGATTCCGGCTCGAAGGCGGCGATCTCGAAGGCGCGTCGCTCGTCTTCGCCGAGGGCGACCCGTGCCCGGGCGGCGTGTTCGGCGGCCTGCTCGAGTTCGAGCGTGCTCCGGAGGGCTACGAGCTCCCGGGCGGCCGCGGGCTCGGGGCACCGCCGCTCGAGCTCGACCCCGACGAAGAGGCGAGATACGAGCGCCTGCTAGCCGAGCTGCTCGAGAGCCCGGACGGCGATTGGCTCGAGCTCGGTGACGACCGCCCGCGCTGGCGCTTCGTCGAATGGCTCACGCGGCAGGAGGCGGTGATCTTCCACGGCTCACCCGAGCCCGACATCGACGTCTTCGTGCCGGTGCGGAGCTCGATCGAGATGATGGATCACGCAGGCAAGGGCAACCTGGCCGCCGTCTACGGGACGCCCGTGGGCCTGTGGGCGTTGTGGTTCGCCGTCCTCGACCGCTCGCGTCTGCGCGGCACGATCCGGAACGGCGTCCAGCGTTGGACCGACCGCGAGGGGCGTGCCCTCGACCTCTACTTCTTCTCCGTCGACCACTCGCACGTGGGCGGCGACATCTGGCGTTCCGGGACGCTCTACGTGCTCCCGCGCGACTCGTTTCGGCCGAGCCCGTTCTTCCCCGGCGGGCCGGACTCGAACGAGTGGGCGAGCCCGGAGGAGGTGAGGCCGCTCAAGCGCCTCGCAGTCGATCCGGAGGACTTCCCCTTCCGCGACCGGGTCGGAGGCCACGACGACTCGGAGGTGATCCGCGGCGAGGAGATCTCCGGCGTCGTCCTCGAACGGGTTCGAGGCGCCGGCCGGGTCCCCGGCGGCTTCGACCTCGCCCTCGAGTGGGACGACGAGGTGGCCGCAGTGTTCGACGAGTACCTCGCTCTGACGCGGAAGTACATGCCGGACGTGGATCGCCGGCTGGTCGACTCGACGCTGGAGATACGCGGCCCGGCCGGCTTCCTCCAGTCGTTCGAGAAGTCGCTCGAGCGACGCGGGATCGCCGTCAGCGGCTGAGGTCGAGAATCTCGTTCGCCCCGCTGACTGTCAGGCCCGGTGAGGTGCCGCCGGCGATCGCGAAGACGCGGTTCTTCAGCGCGACGACTCCCAGACCGTGCCTCGGCGTGGGTAGGTTCGGGAGCTTTCGCCAGCGCTGCGCGGCGAGGTCGTAGCCGTACACCGACCCGATCGTCCCGCCGTCCTCCTCGCCGCCGATCGACACGATCATGCCCTTGGAGAAGGCCGCGCCCGTGCCGCCACGGCGATACGGCACGGGCGCGAGCTTGGTCCAGCTGCCGGTTGCCGGCGCGAAGACCTCGAAGGTGTCGAGATTCGAGCTCAGGTCGCCGAGCCGTCCGGCGAGGGCGTAGACGAGGCCGTTCGCGGAGGCAGCGGCGAGGTGCTCGCGGGGCGTCGGGCCGGAGACGGTCGACCACTCGCCCGTCGCGAGGTCGAGGACGAGGGCCTCACGCGCGAGGTCTCCGGCGCCGAGGCTGATCCCGCCGACGACGTACAGCTTCCCGCCGGCGATCGCGGCCGCAGCGGCAGCCCGTCCGTCCGGCATCGTCGCGAGCCGCGTCCAGCGAGTGCCGTCGAAGACGAAGGCGTCGCGCCGCGGGAGCCCGATCCCTTCCGCATAGCCGCCGACGACGTAGAGCTTGCCGGCAGTCGCCGCGGCCATCGCGTGGTTGACGACCACCGGGAGGTTCGGAAGGCGGCGCCACTTCCGCTTGGCGGGCTGGTAGAGGTCGACCCGGTTCGACGCGGAGCGGTCCGCTGCGAAGCCGCCGACGATCGCAACGCCACCCTTGTACGCGGCGGCGGCGACTTCAGTCCTGGGCGCGGGCAGCTGCGGCGCTCGCTGCCACTTGGCCTGCGGCGCCGCGGAAGCGAGAGTCGCCGTGAGCAGGAGCGCGCCGAGGGTCGCGAACGCGAGCCGTCGCCGGGAGACGCCCATGCCTCCTATACGCGGGGCGGGCTCAGCTGATGTCCGCGCGGACGTAGAACTGGGTCGCGACGAGCTTGCGACCGACGCGCTTCCGTCCCGCGCTGCGGTCCGCCACGACGCGGCCGGCGGTGATGAGCCCGACGTGCGGCAGGTGTTGGAGCGCGCTTCGCCGCTCGCCTGCGGGCGCGCCGGTCCGGGCCAAGTCGATCGCGGAGACGTTCGCGTGCGCTCCCGTGTTGAGCGCGGCGGCGTGGGTGCTGAGGCACGGAGCGGCGACGCAGCGGATGCCGCGGTCCCGCAGCGTGTGGAAGACACCGAGCGCGCGGTTCTGCGAGCTCGACGCGACCCACACCTCCGACACGACGAGCGTGTCGAGCTCCGGGAAGCCCTCCACGCGGCCGCGAACGAGCGTCCCTCGCGCGAGCGCGCGACCCTCGGTGATCGCGGCCTGCAGCTGCACGCGGCTCCTCTCGTCGACCGGGAGTCGCGTGAGATCGGTCTCCGCGACGTAGCACTCCTCGCGCCGAGCCGCGTCTCCGCACGCCGTCGACGGGCGGTTGACGAGCTTGACCCAGACGCCGCCGCACATCGGCGAAGCGCAGAGGCGTGGATCGGCGCGGCCCGTGTAGTACGAGGAGACCGAGGACGGCGGATCGCTCGCGGCCGGCGGCGCGACGCCGAGCAACCCGGCCGCCGCGAGCACACCGACGAGGCAGGCCCGGCTGATCATGTTCCTACGATACGCCCGTGCTCCGCCTGCTGGTCACCGGTGTCGTAGCCGGGATCTTCTCCGCGCTGTTCGGGGTCGGCGGCGGGATCGTGGCCGTGCCGCTGCTCGTCCTCCTCGTCGGCCTTCCGGAGCGGGTGGCGACGGCGACGTCGCTGGGAGCGATCGCGATCACTGCACTGGCGGGAGTCGTCTTCTTCGGGATCCGAGGCGAGGTCGAGGTCGGGCACGCGCTGCTCGTCGGGATCCCGGCAGCCTTCGGCGCGGTCGCGGGGACCGCGCTCCAGCAGCGGTTGAACGCGCGCGTGCTCACGTACCTCTTCTCCGCGCTGCTCGTCGCCGTCGCGGTGTGGCTGCTCGTCGCGTGAGCGCCTCGACCATCGCTCTCGCCGTGCTGCTCGGCGTCGCAGCCGGAGTCCTCGCGGGGATGTTCGGCGTCGGCGGCGGGATCCTGTTCGTCCCGACGCTCGTCGCCCTCGGGCTCGGCCAGCTGGAGGCGCAGGCGACGTCGCTCCTCGCGATCCTGCCCGCTGTCGCCGCGGGCGCCTGGAGCCACCACCGGTACGGGAACCTGCGTGCGCGGACGGCCGCGATCCTCGGGCTTGCCTCTCTGGCAGGAGTCCTGGTGGGAGCGACGATTGCGATCGCGCTCCCCGAGGACGCCCTGCGCAGGCTGTTCGCCCTGATGCTGCTCGTGGTCGCCGCCCGCCTCGCGTGGCGTGCCTATCGCTCGCCTCCGCGCTACGCTGAATCGCCGTGATCCGCCTCGTCGCGCTGTCGGGCGCCATACTCGCCCTCGCGACCGCGCTCGCGGCTGCCGCGCCGCCGCCCCGAAGCGCCTCGACGGGATCGAACGCGGCGCTCGTGCGCATCACGATTCCCGGCCAGGACACGGTGTCGCTCGGCGAGCTGTCGCTGGCCGACGAGCACCACCGCCGACGTGCAGTCGTTCCAGTACCCCGCCGACGGCTCGATCGTCAGCCTCGGCCGCTCGCGCGCCGTCGTCTCGGCGCAGCCGGGCGAAGCCGCCGCGTCGCAGTCGTTTGCCGAGGCGAACGTCCTGTCGCTCTTCGGGGGCGAGGTGACCGCGGGCCAGGTGACGGCCTCGGTGACCGCGGGAGCGAGCGTACGCACGGTCGGGTTCGACGTCTCGGCGTCGGTCGTGCGCGGGCTGCGTTTGCTCGGCGCGGACGTCGGCACCTCGCCCGGCTCGACCGCGTCGGTGGGCGACTGGGGCTCGATCTCCGTCTTGTCGCAGGACACCGGAAGCCGGCGCACGGCCCCGCCGGGCGCACAGTCGTCGGTGGTCGCGCTCCGGCTCCGGCTCACCGTGGAGCACGGAGGCCTCCCGGCCGGAACCGAGATCGTCGTCGGGAGCGCGCAGGCCGTGGCGGTCGCGAAGCTCCCGCTGTCGCGGCCTCCGGGCCGCCCACAGCCGACCGAGCCGTCAGGGCCGTCATTCCCGACCGCGCCGGAGCCCGAGACCGCAGCCGGAGACAGCGTGCCCGGCGGGCCCGTGCTCGTTCCGCCCGAGGTGACTGCGCGGCTCTCGGCCGGCGGCTACGTCTTCCCCGTGTTCGGCCCGGCGTCCTTCGGCGACAGCTTCGGCGGGCCGCGGCCCGGCGTGCAGGGCGGCTGGCACCACGGCGAGGACATCTTCGCGCCCCTCGGCACGCCACTTCTTGCCGTCGCCGACGGCACGATCCACACGGTCGGCTTCAACCGCCTCGGCGGCTACCGCCTGTGGCTGCGGGATCGACTCGGCAACGACTTCTACTACGCGCATCTGTCCGCGTACACGACGCTCGCGGTCGAGGGGACGAGCGTCGAAGCGGGAGACGTCATCGGCTTCGTCGGCGACACCGGCGACGCCGAGGGGGGCTCGCCGCATCTCCATTTCGAGATCCACCCGGCGGCGATGCTCGGTCTCGGCTACGACGGCGTCGTTGCCCCGTACCCGATTCTCGTCGCCTGGCGGAGAGCCGACGACATCTCGTTCTCGGCCGGCCGGATCTACGTCCCTGCGGGCCCTCTCGGCGAGTCGACCTTGCCGCCGCCGGGTGCGGTCCTGCTCCAGGCCGACGACATCGGCTCGACGAGCGGGCTCGTGCCCGGTGCGCTCGAGCGCGCCCTCACGCGCTGACAGCTATCCGCCGCCCCGCCTCACGACGCGCCAGGTCTCGACGCTGACGAAGTTCGATCGCTCGGCGACCTCGTAGCCGGAGCCGGCCACCCACGCTTCGATCTCCGGCCCACGGTCGGTGAGCGAGACGACCCACGCGCGGTCGGTCGAGAGTGTTTCGCTCGTATCGGGGGGAGCGTTCGCGTAGTACGTGACCGGTGCGTACAGCCATCCCGGGTAGACGAGCAGCTGCTCCGACGGCTGCCGCTCACGCTCGGCGTGCCGGACGGCGCCACGCCAGTCCTGCTCGATGAACGAGCCGTACCAGTCGCGCACGTGCGTCAAGCTGACCGCGACCAGCCCGACCAGGACGACGGCGCCCACTCGTCGACCCAGCAGTGACACCGCATACATGCTGGCGAGGGCGAGTGCCGGAACGCCGACGAGGAGGTAGCGGTCGAGCAGCATCGGCTTGAAGACCGAGATCGCCATCGCGAGCAGAACCGGAACGGTCAACCACGAGGCGACGAGCACGTATCGCCACGAGTCGGCGGCGTAGCGTGTCGCGCCGTACACGAGGGCGCACAGGCCTATTGCGCCGACGGCGAGCAAGGCCCAGCTCTCTCCCGAGACCGTGTAGAGAACCTCCTCGACGTACTCGTAGTCGAGCTCGGGGATCCACGAGACCTGACCCGTGTCGTGGTTCAGGACGAAGTCGAGTGCCGGCAGAGCGATGACGAGGCCGATCGCCGCGGCAACCGCCCACCTGCGAATCGCGAGCCCCTTCCGCGAGACCAGGAGCGCCGGTACATGGCTCGCCAGCACGAGGGCGACGAAGAAGTGGGCGTAGACGGACACGCCCGCGACCGCGCCGTACGCGAGCCACCACCGCCAGCCCTCGGACTCGAGCGCCCGGACGAAGAGGTACGTGGCGACCACCGCGAGCAGCATTGCGAGCGTGTACTGGCGGACCTGCTGCGACCAGGAGACGACGAACGCGTTCGTCGCGAGCAAGAGGCCTGCGCCGAAGCCGACGAGCCGCGATTGGAAGAGCCGGTCACCGAGCACGACCAGGAGCGCCGCGGCCAGCGCCGTGAAGACGACCGACGGGAGTCGAGCGACCCACTCGTCCGTGGAGGTCAGTGCGAGCCACGGCTTGAGGAACAGGAGGTAGAGCGCCTGGCTCCCTTCGTTCTGGAACGCGACGCGCGCGAGATCGGACCACGACAGCGTGGCCCAATCGATGTCGACGGCTTCGTCGATCCACAGCGATCTCCGCTCGATCGAGATCACCCCGAGCACGACGGCCGTCGCTCCCGCGGCCCCCGCGAGGAGCCATGTCCCCGGATCCGGACGTGCCACTCGCACGGCAGCCGAGTGTAGATGGCTGATGCCACGATCTCGCGCGTCCGGATGCACGATCTGGCGCGTCGGGGCCGCTCAAGGCTGCGCTCCGCTCCGTTCCGCGCAGGCCGTCGAACGCCCCCGCGATCGTCGGGCGGCGGGGCGTGATCACGATCGCGATCCCGGCCGGCACGGGCGCGCGCGGGCAGGTCCGCATCGGCACGGAGGAGTGGAGCGCGAGGCCGGCCGACGGCGACGAGGGAATCGCCGCAGGCGACACCGTCGAGATCGTCGGTCTCGAGGGAGTCACCGCGCTCGTCCGCCGGGTGGCCGAGAAGCCCGCCGTCGGCGGGGACGAGCCTATAGAGGCTTCGAGCTAGCGCCTACGTGATGTCGTCAGCGGTGCCGGAGCCGTTCCCGCCGGCGTCGCTGAGGTCGCCGTACTCCTCGAACCCGTCGCCGTTCCCGCCCGCGACCTGGCCCATGATCCAGTCGCGCGTCTGCTGGCCCGTCCACGGGTTGAACAGAACGCCGAGCGTCACGCCCGTGAGCAGGATGACGCGGTTCCGGGTCTTGTGCCCGGTGTCCTTGAACTTGTCGGTCGCGTCCGAGAGGTCGGAGACCAGCGACTGGAACTCCTTCTGGAAGTCCTTGTCGGAGATCTTCTCCGCCTTCCCCTTCACGCCCGACCGGTTCGAGACCTGCCCGTACAGCTCGCGCGCTGCGACGAACGCGGCGAGCAGGTCGTCGCGCAGCTCGGGGTCCTCTATCGCGCGCTTCACGTAGGGGCGGAGCGTGTCCACGGCCTGTGTCGGCCTGTCCTTCGTCTTCATGCGTTTGACCACCTTTCGTTGAACTGGCTCGAAGTATGTCGGCTACGATCGCCCGGGTGCCGGGTGCTCTGGTCCTTCTTCTCCACCCGAAGCGGCTTCTAACCCTCTTTGCAGGACTTCTCGGCTTCGTGGCCTACGTCTGGATCGCGTCGGTGCGGGCGGTGCCGGGTGTGAGACGGCGCAAGGCCGCGCGACGGGCGGCCTGGCAGGCCCGCCCTCGTCGACCCGAGTAGCGGCCCGCAAGCTCTCGTGGAGCGGCTGACGCGACTCGTCTTGCGCCACCGCTTCGTCGCGCTGGCGTCGTGGATCGCGATCCTCGCCGGCTGCGGGCTCGCGTCGACGCAGCTCTCGGAGCTCCTCACGAACCGCTTCACGCTCCCGGGCACGGACACGCGCCGGGCGGAGGAGATCCTCGAGGAGCGCTTCGGCCAGCGCTCGACCGGCTCGTTCACGGTCGTCGCCGTGACGAGCGGAAGAGCGGAGGAGCTCGTTCCTCAGGTGCGGGCGGCCGCGAGACGCGCGGCGGCCGAGCTCCCGACCGGCCGCCTGGATTCGGTCACCGCGCTGACCGACGACGCCGTCGCGGCACAGATCGTCTCCAACCTCGAGCCGGCCGACTCGAAGGGGCGAACCGACGACATGCGCCGCGCGCTCGGCCCCGTCCCGGGCGCCGAGACTGTGTACCTCACGGGCCAGGCCGCGATCGAGTACGACCTCGACCCCGTTTTCGCCGATGACCTCGTGCGCGGCGAGACGATCGCGATCCCGATCGCGCTCGTGATCCTCGTCTTCACGTTCGGGACGCTCGCGTTCCTCCTCCCGTTCACGTTCGCGCTCGTGACCATCCCGACGACGCTCGGGATCGTGTGGATCTTCGCCAGCTTCATGGAGCTGACGACGTACCTGACGAACCTCGTCACGCTCATCGGGCTCGGAATCGCGATCGACTACTCGCTGCTGATCGTCCATCGGTTCCGGGAAGAGCTGCGCCGCGGCCTGCCGCGCGACGAGGCGATCGTCGCGACGATGCAGACCGCCGGGCGCGCGGTCGTCGTCAGCGGCGGAGCGGTCGCGATCGGCCTCGCCCTGCTTCTCTTCATGCCGCTGCCCTTCATCCGCGGGTTCGGGCTGGGCGGGCTCTTCATTCCCGTGGTCTCGGTGGCTGCGGCACTGACTCTCCTGCCGGTGCTGCTCTCGCTCGTCGGACCGCCGCTCGACCGGGTCCGGCTTCTGCCGAGGAGCTGGATCGAGCACCGAGCCGACCACGAGCGCGGCTTCTGGGCGGGGCTCGCGGGCGTCATCATGCGCCGCCCGAAGCTCGTGGCGACGACCACGGCTGCGTTCCTGATCCTGCTCACGCTGCCCGTCTTGACGCTCGAGCTCGGGCCAGGCTCGAACGCGGGTATCCCCCGCGATCTCGAGTCGATGCGGGGCTACGAAGTGCTCAGCGACGCGGTCGGGCCGGGCGCACTCGCGCCGACGCAGATCGTCATCGACACGGTCGCGAGGCGGGGATCCTGGAGGAGCCGATCCCGGACGCGACGCGCGAGCTCGTTCGGAGACTCGACGCGGACCCGGAGGTGGCAGCGATCACGCTGACGCAGAGCCCCCGGCACGTCGACCCGACCGCGCGCTATCTCAACATCGAGGTCGTAGGCGCGAAGGAGTACGGGGACCCTGCGAGCCTGGAGTTCGTCGAGCGCCTGCGGGACGAGATCGTCCCGGCCGCGGGCTTCCCGGAGTCGGCCACTGTCTACGCGGGAGGCGGGCCACCCGCCGGCCGCGACTTCATCGACCTGACCTACAGCTGGTTCCCGTGGCTCGTGCTCGCGGTGCTCGTCGCCACGTTCTTCCTGCTCATGCGGGCCTTTCGCTCGGTGTTGCTCCCGCTGAAGGCGATCGTGCTCAACCTCCTCTCGATCGGCGCCGCGTTCGGCCTCAGCGTCGTCGTGTTCGAGTGGGGCGCGGGCGAGTGGATCGGGCTGATCTCAGTTCGACCAGATCGAGGCGTGGATCCCGGTGATGCTGTTCGCGGTCGTCTTCGGGCTGTCGATGGACTACGAGGTCTTCCTCGTGTCGCGGATGCGCGAGGAGTGGGACGGCGGAGCCACCAACGAGGAGGCCGTCGTGCTCGGACTGACGAAGACCGGGCGGCTGGTCACCGCGGCCGGACTGATCATGTTCGCCGCGTTCTCAGGCCTCGTCGCGGGATCGGTGGTCGGGCTCCAGCAGTTCGGGTTCGCGCTCGCGACGGCGATCCTGCTCGACGTCACGATCGTTCGTGCGCTGCTCGTCCCCAGCGCGATGATGCTGTTCGGACGCTGGAATTGGTGGCTGCCCGAAGGGCTCGCGCGGGTGATGCGCGTCGCGCCATCGCCGTTAGTCTCCCCGCGTGCAGCCGAAAGGCCTGATCTGCGCGGGCGGTGAGGGGACGCGCCTCGGCGAGCTGACGCGCGTGGCGAACAAGCACCTGCTGCCGGTCGGGAGCTGGCCGATGATCTACTACCCGCTCCAGCTGCTCCAGAAGGCCGGGATCAAGGACGTCCTCGTCGTCACCGGCAAGGGCCACGCGGGGCAGATGATCGACCTGCTCGGCGACGGCCGCCTTGCGCCACGCGGCGGCGGCGACCCGATCCTCGATCTCGATCTCACCTACAAGGTGCAGACCGAGGCGGGCGGGATCGCGCAGGTCGTCGGCATGGCTCGCGACTTCGCCGGCGACGCGCCGCTCGTGGTCGTGCTCGCCGACAACATCTTCGAGTACGCGCAGACGGATGCGCTCCAGGACTGGAGCGAGAACGGACGCCGGCGCGCGCGGATCTTCGTGAAGGAGGTCGGCGACCCGGAGAACTTCGGCGTCGTCGTGTACGGAGAGGACGGGGCCGTGACGGACATCGTCGAGAAGGCGGGAGTCGTCGACACGCGCTTCGACGCGCCGCCGTCGTCGCACGCCGTCGTCGGTCTCTACTGCTACCCGCCCGACGTGTTCGACGTCATCGAGCGCCTCGAGCCCTCCTCGCGCGGCGAGCTCGAGATCACGGACGTGAACCGGCACTACGCGCAGCAGGGCCTCCTCGACGCCAAGGAGGTCGACGGCTGGTGGGAGGACGCGGGCAAGCACTGGCAGCACCTCGCGGAGATCGGGAAGCAGATCGACGAGACGGGCGCGAACAAGTGATCCAAGGCCTCGAGCGGATACCTCTCGATCTTCACGAGGACGATCGCGGCTGGTTCTGCGAGCTCCGGCGCGACAGCGAGCTGCCGAAGCCGATGACGCAGACCAATGTCTCCTTCTCGCGGGCGGGCGTCATCCGCGGGCTGCACTACCACGAGCGCGGCCAGGACGACCTCTTCGCGTGCCTGCGCGGCATGGCTCGCGTCGTCGTCCTCGACCGTGAGACCGGTGAGACCTACGTGGAGGACATCGGGGAGGAGAACCCGGTCGCGCTCTACATCCCGGGCTCGAACGGCCACGGCTTCGAGGCGCTGACGGACATCCTCTTCTGCTACCACGTCACCGCCGAATACGACGCAGCCGACCCCGACGAGCAGACGATTCCCTGGAACGACCCGCGCGTCGCGCACCTATGGAGCACGAGCACCCCGATCCTGTCCGCGCGGGACGCCGCCGTCGCGTCCTGATCACGGGCGCCGGCGGGCAGCTCGGCCGCGCCCTTCAGGAAGCGTTCGCGGACGACGACGTCGTCGCGACGACGCGTGATGTCTGGGACGTCGCGGAAGCGCCTGGCGACACAGTGTCACAAGGCGCTTTCGATCTCGTGCTGCACGCGGCGGCATGGACCGATGTCGACGGCGCGGAGGCGGATCCGCAGGGGGCTGCGGCGGTCAACGTCGGCGGGACCGCTAACGCCGCGTCGCTCGCCGCGCCGCTCGTCTTCTTCTCGACGGACTACGTGTTCGACGGGCGCAAGGACGCGCCGTACCTCGAGTCGGACGGGCCGAACCCGATCTCCGCCTACGGCCGGTCGAAGCTCCACGCCGAGGCCGCGGCCGGCCCGAACGCATGGATCGTGCGCAGCTCGTGGCTTTTCGGACCGACCGGGCGCAACTTCGTCCGGACGATGCTCGACCTCGGAGACGAGTGGGACGAGGTCGCGGTCGTCGACGATCAGCGCGGCGCGCCGACGTACGTCGCGCATCTCGCCCGCGCGGTTCGTGAGCTCGTGGACGCCGGCGCGGCGCCCGGCGTCTGGCACCTCGCCGCCGACGGCGACTGCACGTGGGCCGACTTCGCGGAAGCGATCTTCGAGGAGGCGCGAGTGGACTGCCGCGTGCGCCGGATCTCATCCGCCGAGCTCGCTCGCCCCGCCGCCCGCCCGGCGTACTCGGTCCTTCGCAGCGAGCGCGCCGGCGCGCCCGTTCTCCCGCACTGGCGCGACGGCCTCCGCGAGTGCCTCGCCGAGCTCGGCGCCGAGAAGCGAGCCAAGTGACAAGTTGTAACTAGGCGCTTCTCTCGCCCGCCGTTCGGCTTGGAATGGCGGGCAGCGCGAGCGCGAGACGCCCTAGTTACAAGTTGTAACTTTCTCCGGGGTAGCCTTCCGCGGATGCGACTGCTCGTCACCGGTGGGGCCGGGTTCATCGGCTCGAACTTCGTCCACTACTGGCTCGAGCGGCATCCGGACGACCACGTCGTGGTCTACGACCTCCTCACGTACGCGGGCAACCGGGCGAGCCTCGCGGACGTCGATGACCGGATCGTCTTCGTGCAGGGCGACATCGCCGACTTCGACCTCGCGGCGAAGGTGATCGCGGACGAGCGCATCGACACGGTCGTCAACTTCGCCGCCGAGTCGCACAACAGCCTCGCCGTGCTCGACCCCGGGCTCTTCGCCCGCACGAACGTGCTCGGCACGCAGCTCCTGCTCGAAGCCGCTCGAGGCGCCGAGGTTCGGCGCTTCCACCACGTCTCCACGTGCGAGGTGTACGGCGATCTCGCGCTCGACTCGGACGAGGTCTTCCGCGAGGACTCGCCGTATCGCCCACGGACGCCCTACAACGCCTCAAAGGCTGCGGCCGACCACTACGTCCGCGCGTACCACGAGACCTTCGGCGTGCCGATCACGATCACGAACTGCTCGAACAACTACGGGCCGTACCAGTTTCCCGAGAAGGTGCTCCCGCTGTTCATCACGAACGCGCTCGACGACCGGCCGCTGCCGATGTACGCGTCGACGCAGAACAAGCGCGAGTGGCTGCACGTGCTCGACCACTGCTCGGCGGTCGACCTCGTGCTGCGCGAGGGGCGCGTCGGCGAGACGTACAACGTCGGCTCGGGGCTCGAGGCGACGATCGAGGAGGTCGCGGATCTCGTGCTCGAGCTGACCGGCAAGCCGCAGGAGCTGAAGACGATCGTGCCCGACCGTCCGGGTCACGACCGCCGCTACCTGCTCGACGCGTCGAAGATCCGTGACGAGCTGGGGTGGGAGGCGGTTCACGGCTGGCACGACGGGCTCGCGGAGACGGTGGCCTGGTACGCCGAGAATCGCGCCTGGTGGGAGCCGCTCCGCGAGCGCGCTCCGGTCGAAGAGACCGCCTGGCGCTAGTCTCGGGGGCTAAGACTCAAGCCTGCGGCTGCCGAGAACAGTCTCCTAACGCTGTCTCGCTAGCCTGGTTCGTCGCTTTGCGCCTCCTCGCGCTTCTCATACTCCCACTCACCCTCGTCTGCGGCTCGGCGGCGGCCCAGCCGGAGCCGCCTGCGACCACGCCCGGCGAGGCGCTTTTCGTCGTCTCGGGCCGCGGCTACGGGCACGGCGTGGGCATGGGCCAGTACGGCGCGTACGGGATGGCGAACGCCGGACACACCTACGAAGAGATCCTTGCGCACTACTACGCCGGAGCGGAGCTCGGGCGCGCCGGCCGCAAGGACGTGCGCGTTCTGCTTGTCGAAGGTCGCCAGGCGGTGACCGTGTCGTCGACGGTCCCGTTCTCGGTGCTCGACGGAGCCGGAGTCGTGCACAAGATCCCGGCCGGTCCTCTCGTCCTCCGTCCGACCCTCGCCGTCGCCACGACGACGGGGCCCGCGAAGGCTGTCCCTCCGCTCCTCGTCCGCCCCGGCAAGGCGACTCCGCTCTCGCTCGACGGGAAGCAGTACCGCGGCAAGCTCGAGGTTGCACCGCAGGCCGGTTTCCTGCGCATCGTGAACGTGACGCCGCTCGAGGGCTACCTCCAGGGCGTCGTCGCCAACGAGATGCCGCACAGCTGGCCCCTCGAGGCGCTGAAAGCGCAGGCTGTCGCGGCCCGCTCCTACGCGCTCGCGACCGTCGTCAAGGGAAAGCCGTTCGACCTCTACTCCGACCAGCGCAGCCAGGTCTACGAGGGCGTCGCCGGCGAGCAGGCGCGCACGAGCGAGGCCGTCCGCGCGACGGCGCACCAGGTACTGAACTACGGAGGCAAGGTCGCGACGACGTTCTACTCCTCGAGCTCGGGCGGGAAGACCGCGAGCGCTGCCGATGTCTTCGGGACCGACGTCCCGTACCTCCAGTCGCGGCCCGACCCGTGGGACAAGGCGTCGCCGTACCACCGCTGGGGGCCGATCCTGATGGGCGGGCGCACGCTCCAGTCCAAGCTCGGTCTCGAGGCGCGCGTGCTGGACGCCGCGGGCGTCGTCACTCCTTCCGGACGGCTTCGCTCGTTCACCGTCCAGACCGCGAGCGGGCCGTCGAAGATGCCGGCCGCGCTCCTGCGGACGAGCCTCGGGCTCCGCTCGACGTGGGTCACGATCGGTGTGCTCCGGCTCGACGCGCCCTCCGCGCCGGTCGTCTACGGGGCCGGTGTGCGAGTGACCGGCATCGCGCGCGGCCTGCCTGCGCCTGTCCTCACGCTCGTCGCAGGGCGGCTCGACCTGGACGCCGGTCGGCCCGCTGTCGCGGGAGACGTCGGGAGTCGCGTCGCTCGTCGTCAAGCCCGAGCGCACGCTTCGCTACCGGATCGAGGTCGCCGGCGCTGCGTCCCCGGCGATACTCCTCCGCGTCGCGCCGCGCGTGCAGCTCGCGCAGGCAGCCGACCTCACGGGGCTGACCGGCACCGTTCGCCCGCGACTTGCCGGCGCCACCGTCATCGTCGAGCGACGGCGCGGTTCGGGCTGGTCGCAAGTCGCGCAGACGATCGTCGACAAGGCCGGCGCGTTTCGCGCCCAGCTCACGGTGCAGCCGGGGACGTATCGTGCGCGCGTCCCCCAGACGGGAACGTATGCCGAGGGCGTCGCCGACGTGCTCACGGTGACGGGATGACCGTGCTCCGTCGAGCGCCCCTCCTCCTCGTCGCGCTCGGCATCTGGCTCGCGGTACCCGAGGTCGCGTCGGCGGGCCGGGTCGCGATCGGGCTCGAGCGCGCGTCCGACTCCGCACGAGTCGCCGCGGCGGTCGAGCGTCGGACCGGGTCGCGCCCGGAGAGCCTCGCGCCGATTCCGGCGCTCGTCGTGGAGCTCCCGCGCGGCGTCTCACTCACGGGGATTCGCGGCGTGCGCTACGTCGAGTCACTCCCGACGCGGCACCTCTCGCTCACGCCGACCGATCCGCTCGTCGTGCGCCAGTGGTACCTGACACAGAGCCGCTTCTACGAGCCGTGGCTGACGATGCCCGTGCTCGAGCCCATCACGGTCGCCGTCATCGACTCGGGCGTCGACGCGCACCATCCCGAGCTCGCCGGGCGCATCCTCGACACGAAGAGCTTCGTCGGCGGGTCGGCGAAGGTGGACCCCCTCGGCCACGGCACGTTCGTCTCGGGGATCATCGCCGCGGGCGTCGACAACGGGATCGGGATCGCCGGCCTCGCTCCTTCGGCGCAGCTGCTCGTCGCCAAGGTCGTCACGAGCAGCCGCACCATCCCCGTCGAGGCGGAGGCCAAGGCGGTGCGCTGGGCGGTCGACAACGGCGCGCGCGTCATCAACATGAGCCTCGGCGCGATCCGCGATCCGCTCGATCCCGATCGCGACAGCTTCTCGCGGCTCGAGGCGGACGCCGTTGCCTACGCCGTCTCGAAGGGCGCTCTCGTCGTGGCCGCCGTCGGCAACGCCGACCAGGCGCCGTCCAGCCCTTGGCGCTATGCGAGCTATCCCGCGGCGCTGCCGCACGTGATCGGTGTGAGCGCAGTGACGGATACCGGCCACGTGCCGAGGTTCTCGAATCGCGACAAGATCTACAACGACCTCGCCGCCCCGGGCGACGAGATCCTCTCCATCTTCCCGCGCCCGCTGACCGCGCGTTTCCCGGCGTGTGCCGAGCAGGGCTACTCGAGCTGCGGGCCGGACGATTACCGCGAGGCGCAGGGGACGTCGTTCGCGGCGCCGCAGGTCTCGGCGGCCGCTGCCGTCATCCTCGGCCAGCGGCCCGGGCTTCGCGCGGAGCAGGTGCGTTCGATCCTCGAGCGCACCGCGGTGGATCTCGACACGACGACGGGCTGCCATCTCTGCGGGCCCGGGCGCGACGAGTACTCGGGGTGGGGCCAGCTCGACGTCTCAGCGGCGCTGGCCGCGCTCGCCGAGAACCTTCCGCTTCGCGACAGCTACGAGACGAACGACGACGTCGGCGCCCGCGCGCAGGGCATCGCCGGGACGAACCGCCTCATCCGCGCCACCGTGGACTTCTGGGACGATCAGGACGACGTCTACGCCTTTCGGCTGAAGGCGCGCCAGCGTGTCTACGTCGGGCTGAAGGGCGTCGAGTCGGGCGCCGACCTGAGCCTCGCGCTCTGGCTTCCGAAGACGCGCTCGGTCGATGACGTCACGAACCTGCGCTTCCGGGCGAAGGTCTCGGCGCGCCGCGGCCCGCGCGAGTACTTCTCGTTCAAGGCCAAGGTGGCCGGGTCGTACTACGTGCAGGTACGCATGTCGGGCCCCGGCGACACGCGCTACCGGCTGCGCATCGTCAAGGGCTAGCCCGAATAAGGAGTCTTTCATCGTCCTGTCATCGGGGCTTTACCGGACCCGGCGCACGCTCGGAATATGCGTTTGTTGGCGTCACGGGAGTCCTGCGGAATCCTCGTCAGGCTGTTCTGGGACGAGGACGCGCGATCCGGGCACGACGTGGTCGTCGAGTACCGGGACAAGAGCGAGGACATCGCGTTCGTGCTGCATCCTCCGAGGGACCGCGCACTCGACGCCTTCTACCACCCGAACGCCTACCGGCGGCCGGCTTCGCTCGACAACTACTCGCTCAAGGTTGCGTAGGGCGAGGCGGCCTCGCCCGAGGCGGTCGCCTCTACGGCAGTAGCTCGTCAGTGGGCACCTCGCGCAGCACGCGCGCCGGGTTGCCGACGACGAGCGCACGCGGTGGGACGTCCTTCGTCACGACCGCACCGGCGCCCACGAACGCCTCCTCACCGATCTCGACGCCCGGACAGAGGATTGCGCCCCCGCCGACGCGGGCGCCGCGTCTGATCGTCGGCCCCTTCATGAGCTCGTGCCGCTGCTCGGTGCGGCCCATGAAGTTGTCGTTCGTCGTCACCACGCAGGGCGCGATGAACACGTGCTCCTCGAGAGTCGAGTACGCCGTGATGTAGGCCTCGGCCTGGATCCTCGTCATCGCACCGACGGTCGTGTCGTTCTCGATCAGCGACCCGCGGCCGAGGACGACGTCGTCGCCGACGCTCACGCGCTCACGCACGCACGACTGGTCGCCGAGGATCACCCGCGCGCCGATCTTCGTCCCTGCGAAGACGATCGCGCCCGTGGAGACGATCGTGCCGTCGCCGATCTCCGCCGGCGGCAGCTCCTCGCGCTTCGTCGTCGAGCGCGGCGAGAGCGCCGGCTGCTTGCCGACGACCGCGTTCTCGAGGACCTTCACGCCCTCGCCGAGCACGGTGCCCGGGTACACCGTTGCGGTGGGATGGATCTCAGCCGTCACTCAGCGACCTCGTGAGGAGGTCGAGCGCCCGTACGACGCGCGCGCCGTCCTCGGCGACCTTTCGGCGGTCGCCCTCGCCGCCGACCAGCCGGAGGAACTCGATGCACTCGAGCTTGAGGGGCTCGTCGGCGGGAATGCGCGGGCTGAAGATGTCGCCGGTCCGCGTCTGCCACTCGCCGTAGCGATCGGAGGGGCGCCATGGCGCCTTCTCGTACACGGTGACCTTGCGCTCGAGCTCCATGTCGTCGAACACGACCATCTTCTCGGTGCCGACGACCGTGATCTTCCGCATTTTGTGCGGGTCGAGCCAGGACAGGTGCATGTGCGCGATCCGGCCCGACGGGAAGCGGAGGTAGCAGAAGACGACGTCCTCGACACCGCGCGTCAGGAAGTCGCGGCCGTGCGCGAGCGCGGTCTGCGGCTCCTCGTCGAGCAGGTACAGGATCACGGAGAGGTCGTGCACGCCGAGCGACCAGAGCGCGTTCTCGTTCGAGCGGATGATCCCGAGGTTCTGGCGGTTCCCGTACACGCAGAGCACCTGACCGAGCTCGCCTGCGTCGATCATCTCCTTCACCTTCACGACGCCCGGGTGGTAGAGGAGAAGGTGGCCGGGCATGAGCACGAGGTCGCTCTCTTGCGCGAGCTTGCAGAGCTCGGCCATCTCCTCGCCGCGCATCGCGGGCGGCTTCTCGACGAGGACGTGCTTGCGCGCCGCGAGGGCGCGGCGCGCTAGAGAAAAATGTGTGGGAACCGGGGTCGCGATCACGATCGCGTCAAGATCGGGATCGGCGAGCATCTCGTCGAAGTCCTTCGTGTAGCGCGCCTGCGGGTAGCGGCCGGCGAGCTCCTCCTTGCCGTCGTCGGAGTCACAGAGCCAGGCCAGCTCGGCGAGCTCGGCGAAGTTGCGTGCGAGGTTCGGCCCCCAATGGCCCAGACCGGCAACGCCCACCCGCACCTTCGTAGGGGCGAGGCTTGCCTCGCCCTCGGACTGTGCGGAGCTTGAGCTCAAAGCTTCCAGACCTTGTCCGAGACCCTGCCGTTCGCGCCTGTCGCGTTGCGCAGGTCGACCACGAGCGCGGAGTCCTCGACGAGCTGGTCGTAGTCGATGCCCGAGTGGTCGGTGACGATGACAACGCAGTCGTAAGGACCCGGCTCGAGGGGGACCGAGCTCATGACGAGGCCGTTCTCGCGGAACGAGGGCACGTGCGGGTCGTGGTAGGCGACCTCGGCGCCGGCGCCCTGCAACAGCGCGATCAGCTTCACCGCAGGCGACTCGCGCACGTCTGCGATGTCGGGCTTGTACGCGACCCCGAGCACGAGCACCTTCGACCCCTTCAGCGAGCGCTCGTGCTTGTGGTTGAGCGCCTGCGACACGAGCGAGCGGCAGAAGTACGGCATCGACTCGTTGACCTTCCCGGCGAGCTCGATGAACTCGGTGTAGAAGCCGAACTCACGCGCCTTCCACGTGAGGTAGAAGGGGTCGATCGGGATGCAGTGGCCGCCGAGGCCCGGTCCCGGCTGGAACGACATGAAGCCGAACGGCTTGGTCGCAGCCGCCTCCACGACCTCCCACACGTCGATCCCCATCCGGTCGCAGAGCTGCGCGAGCTCGTTGACGAGCGCGATGTTGACCGAGCGGAAGATGTTCTCGAGGAGCTTCGTCAGCTCCGCGGCCTCGGGCGAGGACACGCGGTGGACGCTGTCGATCGCCTGCGCGTAGAACGCGGCCGCAGCCTCGGTGGAGGCCTCGTCGATCCCGCCGACGACCTTCGGCACGTTCGTCGTCGTCCAGTCGTCGCGGCCCGGGTCCACGCGCTCCGGCGAGAACGCGAGGTGGAAGTCCTTGCCGGCGGTGAGGCCGCTGCCGCGCTCGAGCGCCGGCAGCACCTGCTCGCGCGTCGTGCCGGGATACGTGGTCGACTCGAGGACGACGAGCTGGCCGGGGCGGAGCCGGGTCGAGAGCTCCTCCGCTGCTGACACGAGGATGCGGAGGTCGGGCTCGCGCTGGCGCGAGAGCGGCGTCGGGAGCGCGATCAGGATCGCATCGGCTTCGCTCAGCACGTCGTAGTCCGTTGTCGCGGCGATGCTGCCGTTCTCGACGAGCGGCCGGAGCGCCTCCGAAGGCACGTCCTCGATGTAGCTCTCACCGCGGTTCAGCCGCTCGACGCGCGCGGCGTCCACGTCGACGAGCACGACCGACTTGCCGGCCTCGGCGAAGGCCTGGGCGAGAGGGACGCCGACGTAGCCGGCGCCGACGATGGCGACGTCGCGTTTCATCGGCCGGGCATCTTAGTGACGAGCACCTTCGCGATCCGCGCGGAGGCATGCCCGTCGCCGTAGAGCTGCGGTCGCCGGTCGGGAATCGTGGCGTACGTGATCGCCCGCGCGATCGCTTCCGGATCGTCGTCGACGAGGACGTTCGCGCCCACCTCGACCGTGTCCACCCACTCCGTCGAAGGCCGCATCGTCACGCAGGGGACGCCGTACCAGTACGCCTCCTTCTGGAGGCCGCCCGAGTCCGTCGCGATCACGCGCGCCTGCGAGGCGAGCGATGCGAGCTCCAGGTAGCTCAGCGGGTCGGTCAGCTGCACGTGCTCGCCGAGCTCGAGGCCCTCCTTCTCGAGCATCGCGCGCGTCCGCGGGTGCGCCGGGAAGACGATGCGGTCGCTGACGGCGTTGAGGCCCTCGACGATCCGCCCGAGGCGCGGCTGGAAGACGTTCGCCTGCCGGTGCACGGTCACGACAACGTAGGTCCGCGGCTCGAACGGGATCGGGAAGCGCTCGCGGGCGATCGGCGCGAAGCGCGTCGCCGCCTCGGACATGACGTCGCCCACGACGTGTGTCGCCCCGAGCACGCCCTCCTCGGCGAGCGTCGCACGGGCGCGCTCGTTCGGGCAGAAGAGGAGGTACGCGAGCCGGTCGACCTCGATCCGCGCGTGCTCTTCGGGCATCGACATGTCCCCGCTGCGCAGGCCTGCCTCCACGTGCGCGAGCGGTATCGACGACGCGCTCGCCGCCCGCGCGCCGGCGAGGGTCGAGTTCGTGTCCCCGTAGACGAGGACGAGGTCGGGAGACTCGCTCCTGATCGCCCGCTCGATCTCCGGCTGCATGACGTCGGGGTCGGCGGTCTGCAGGTTCAGCCGGTGGCGCGGCTCCGGGAGGCCGAGCTCTTCGAGGAAGACCTCCGAGAGCTCGCGATCGTAGTGCTGGCCCGTGTGGACGACGACCTCGTCGATCCCCGCCACGAGGAGCGCGACGGAGAGCGGAGCGGACTTGACGAACTGGGGGCGGTTCCCGACGACCGAGAGGAGCTTCACCGAGTCGGGAGCCTACTGTCTTGTCCGCAGGCCGAAATCCGCTAGCGCGGGATTTCGGCCGCGTAGTACAAGACCCTGCAGCTCGGCTTGCCTAGGCCGCTTGCTCCGCCGTCACCGCCGGCGCGGCGAGGAGCAGCACGGCGATCTCGTCCGGCGGAACGGGGCGTCCCACGAGGTAGCCCTGGGCGATGTCGCACCCGAGCTCCCGGACGAGCTCCCACTGCTCCTGCGTCTCGACGCCCTCGGCGATCACCGTGGCGCCGATCGCGTGTGCGAGATCGACGCTGCCTCTGACGATCGCCCGCGCGCCCGGCTCCGAGTGCGCATTCGCGATGAGGCTTCGGTCGAGCTTCACGACCTGAACCGAGAAGCGCTGCAGGCTCGCGAGCGACGAGAACCCCGCGCCGAAGTCGTCGACGGCCAGCCTGACGCCGAGCGAGCGCAGTGCGTCTATGACCTCGTGCGTCCGCCGCTCGTCGCCCACGAGTGTCCGCTCGGTGATTTCGAGCACGAGGTTCCAGGGAGGAATCCCGTACGTCTCGAGCACCGCGCCGACCTCGTCCGGGAGCGATGTGTCGCGGATGTCGACCGGGCCCAGATTGATCGAGATCTCCAGCTGGATGCCGAGGCTCATCCAGTCGAGCCAGCAGCGTGCGGAGCTCTCGAGCACGAGTCGCCGAATCTCCATCGACAGGCCGCTGCGCTCGGCCTCCTCGATGAACTCGCCTGCGACGAGCAGCCCGCGGGTCGGGTGCTCCCAGCGCAGGAGCGCCTCGACGCCGCGGACCTGCCGGGTCGCGAGATCGATCTGAGGCTGAAAGTGGACGAGCACCTCCCCGTTCACGATTCCCTTGCGGAGGTCCGCGAGGAGGGCGGCCCGCGACGCTTCGCGCGCTTCGTAGCGGGGCTCGTGGACACGGACGGGGACGTCGTCGGCGTCGTCCTTCGCGAGTGCGAGCGCGACGCCGGCGCGCCGAAGCACCGAGGCGAAGTCGTCGCTCGGCGCGAGCGTGGCTGCGCCGATCGAGACCGAGAGGGCGACCCGAACCGCGTCGATGACGACTGGGCTCCCGACGCAGGCATGGATCGCGCTCGCGACCTCCTCGATGGCATCCGGGCTCACCGTGTCGATCAGCACGCCGAACTCGTCCTCGCCGACGCGCGCCACGACCTCGCAGTCGGCGAGCTCCCAGCGCAGCCGATGCGCGACCTCGACCAGCACGGCGTCGCCCCCGGCCGAGCCGAAGATCTCGTTGAGCTCGGAGAACCCGTCGATGTCGACGAGGAGCAGGGTTCCGTCGCGCTTCGACGCGAGGGCGGCGTCGACGGCGCGCCGGAGCCCGTAGCGGTTGGCCGCACCCGTCGCGTCGTCGTGGGACCCGGCGTGCTCGAGCTCGGCGACGTGGTTGCGGATCCGCGCCGTCACCCGGAGCAGAAGCGGCGCGAGCAGGAGGAACAGGAGGACGAGGAGCCCTTCGAGAATCGCCGCCGCGAGGAGCGCGGAGCGCCGGCCGGCGGCCGCGATCGGGCCGTAGTCCTGCTCGAAGACCGCCACGCCCGTAGTGGGTGGGTTGCCGAGGACGAGCGGCACGCTCGTGCGGAGCACGCCGTCCTCGACCTGCGGTGAGGCTTCCACCGTCGAGCTGACCACTCCCCGGAGCGCCTCTCGCACCTCGGCTCGCGGAACGGCGCGCGGCGCGCCCGGCGAGGTCGCGTAGGTGAGGCGGCCGCGGGCGTCGTACAGGGCGACGCTGCGGATGTCTTCGAGGAGGACCCTGTCTCGGAAGAGCCGCTCGAGCGCGTCTCGCCGTGCAGTCGTCGCCGGGCCCGCGAGGTCACCCGGCACGAGCGAGTGCGCGAGCACCGCCTCGGTGGCGAAGCGGGCACGCTCGATCGCGCTCCGCTGCGACTGCTCGGTGCTCGCCGTCCGGAAGAGGAGTGCGATCGCTATGGCTGCGAGCGCGAGACCGAGCGCCGTGAAGACGGCGAAGCGAAGGACGAGCTGCGGTGGCCGCTCGGCGGCGCGTGACGGAAGCAGAGGGCTCATCGCTAGGGCAGGGGCAGGGGCAGCGCGGTCGGAGGAAGGACGTCGCCTGCGGACACCGTTACCTCGACCCCGTCGGCGTCCGCCTCGACGTCGGTCGAGACCCCACCGGCGTCGAGCCCGACGGCCAACAGGTCGGCGGCTTCCGCCTGCGCTGAGGTCGCGGGCGGACTGTCGGGCTCTGCCGGTGGGCCCTCCGGTGGCGGAGAGTCGGGGGAGTCTCCGCGCGGAGAATCGTCGGACCCTGTCTCGGGCGGCTGGGGCTCGGCCGGCTCGGCAGCGCCTCCCTGCGGGCGATCGGCACTCGCGGCTTGCGAGCCGCGGCCGACGGGCACAGCGGAGTCGTTGGTTTCCTCGCCGTCGGCGCTCGGAGCCTGCACGCCGGCGCCGGCGGACGGCTCCGCCGATGCCGTGTCGGTCTCGGCAGGCGGCGCGGCCCTGCGGATGGGCAGGTCGAAGCTGCCGCCGGGAGTAACCGACGCGAGGCCGCGCTCCACTGCCGCGGGCAGGGGCAGGTGGACGGCGGTCGCGGCGAGCAGCGGGACGGGCAGCAGTAGTGCCGCCGCGACGACCGCGACCTCGCGCCTCGGGTTACGTGTGACGGGGTTGGGTGCTCCTATCACCGAAAACGCCTGCGATCGAACGGCAACGGCGTCGTGGGCTCAGGCGGTGCGCCGCGCAGAGGCGACGAGGGGGTACGCCGCTGCGCGGGCACCGCCTGAAGGTGTCGAGGGCGGCGAAGCTCGGTCGAGGCTGCAGCGATGGAGGGCCAGACGAGCCGGCGCTCTTCGGTCGGCGCTGCGACGAGATGCAGGTGCGGCTCCATGTCGGGCTCCTTTCGGGTGAACATCCGCTGTCGACAGCTGAGATGCCGATAGCAGGCGTTTCGTGCGCGGCCGCACCAAGATCACTCCCGCGGATCACCCGGTCGGGTGATGGCTGTACACGACCGGTTGGCACCACCGTGTAAGCGGTTTGGAGTAGTCAGTTCCCGACCTGCGGAAGGACAGACCTTGGCTGTGGCAACGACCGCACCGACCGCGCGACCGCGAGGGGACGCTGAGGCGGAGAGGCTCTTCGCCGAGCACTCCGATCGCATCTACGGCTACTGCCGGCGACGCCTCCGGTCGCGGTCGGAAGCCGAGGACGCCGTGCAGCTGACGTACCTCCACGCGCTCCGGGCGCTTCGGCGCGGCGTCGTGCCGGCGTCCGACTCCGCGTGGCTCTATTCGATCGCGCAGAACGTGTGTCGAACGCAGCACCGGACCGCAGCGCGTCGCCCGCTCGGCGACTCGTCGGGGCTCGACACGCTCGCGAGCCCGGATCACGAAGACGCGCGCGATCTCCTCGCCGAGCTCCCGGGTGCTCTGGAGTCGCTGCCCGAGAGGCAGCGGCAGGCACTCCTGCTACGCGAGTGGCGAGGCCTCTCGGCGGACGAGATCGCGCACGAGCTCGACATGAGTGCGGCTGCGACGCACGCTCTGCTTACCCGCGCGCGCCGGTCGCTCGCGCACGCGCTGACCGTGCCGGGCCGCGCCGCTGCGTCGCTCGGGACGCTCGTGTACGAGCTTCGCTCGTGGATCAAGGCCGCGGTCGGCGGGCTGTCGGCGAAGGCAGCCGTGACGACCGTGGCCGTGGTGGGCGTCGGAGTCGGCGGAAGCATTGCCGTCGACCGGACGCTGGCTGACGGCGGTTCGCCCGCGGCGCCGGGCGCGAATACGCCAGCTGTTGCCGAGGTCGATACAGGCCCGACCGGAGCAGCCGAGGGCTCATCGCCCGCGGCATCGGCAGGCGGCACCGTGCAGGGCGAGCGCGCTGAGTCCTCACAGCGTGACTCCGCCGTCGTTGCCTCCTCGGCCAGGCCAGGCTCGGCCGAGGACCGCGCGTTCGTGCGTCCACGGACGGATGGAGGTGGCGTGACTCCGCCTGGTGAGTCTCCCGCGCCCGAGCGCACGCCGACGACGGGAGACATCGACCCGCGGTCAGCCCTGCCGCCCGTCGATCCGCCGCGCGTGCCGGAGGTCAAGGTTCCGACGGTCGATCTCCCACCGGTCGACGTCCCGCCGATCGACCTTCCGGGCGGCGTTGTCCCGCCCGTCGATGTTCCTCCTGTCGACTTGCCCCGGTCGACTGCCGCCGGTCGATCTGCCGCCCGTCGAGCCGCCGCCGCTCCCTCCGCTCCCGCCGCTCCTGCCCTAGGCTGAGCCGCCTTCCCAGGCGAGGCCTGCGGCGAGCACGACTTCGTCTCGCGGTGCGACGAGCTGCATGTTCCCGATCGCGAGCCCGGCCCAGCCGGTGAGGTTCACCCAGCGCAGGAACGACGTCAGCGGGAGCCGCACCTCGAGCTCGTCGGCGTCGTCGGGCGGCAGCTCGATCGCGTAGCACGGGCTGAGGTAGAGATCGACTTCGGGCTCGTAGCGTCGCCACTCCTCGATCGCGCGGTAGGCGGCTGAGATGTCGTCCTCGGTCGCGCGCTGCGCCGCCTCGAGCTTCTTGCGAATCGCGTATCCGTACTCGTCGGCTCGGCTCGGGAACGTGCTCGCATGAGCTCGCAGGGCTTCGTGCTGGAACTGCGGCCAGGTGTTGGCGCTCGGCTCGGGAACGCGCGACTCGACGACCCGCGCGCCGAGCCGCTCGAGATCCGCGACCCAGGCCTCGGCGGCGTCGCTCGTCTCGGTCTCGCGGCCGTCTCCGATCCCCGGCGGCTGCCGGAGCAGACCGATCGTGAGCCCTCGGAGCCTTGGCTCCGGGACGGGCCGTGCGGTCAGGACCGACCACAGGAGCGCGACGTCCGCGACGCTCTTTGCCATCGGCCCCGCCGAGTCGAGCGTCGGGACGAGCGGGTAGACGCCCTGCATCGGGATGAGACCCCACTGCGACTTGAGGCCGACGACGTCGCAGCAAGCAGCCGGGAGGCGGATCGATCCGCCGGTGTCGGTTCCGAGTGCGAGATCGCAGAGCCCGGCGGCGAGCGCTGCAGCCGAGCCACTCGAAGAGCCGCCCGTCGTCTTTCCCGGCCTTGCCGGATTCAGACATGTCCCGTGCCAGTCGTTCTGGCCGAGGACGCCCCACGCGAACTCGGCGAGGTTGGTCTTGCCGACGACGGTTGCACCCGCGCTGACGGCACGCTCGACCGCGACTGCGTCGCGGTCCGGAACGTGGTCGGCGTAGATCTTCGAGCCGTACGTCGTGCGGACGCCGGCGGTGTCGAAGAGGTCTTTGACGGCCAGGGTGCGACCCTCGAGCGGCCCCGGCCCCGCCTCGCTCGGCTCGACCTGCGTGATGAAGGCGTTCCAGTCGTCGTTCACGGCGCTGGGGTCAGGCTTCAGCCTGACCTCGGTGTTGGGTTTTCGCAGGCGAACACCTCAAGACGGGGTCAGGCTAAAGCCTGACCCCACCCCGAGCGCTCAGCGCATCAACATGCCGCCGTTGACGTCGAACGTCGCGCCCGTGACGAAGCCCGCGTCGTCGGAGAGGAGGAACGCGACCAGCGCTGCGACCTCCTCGGGCCGGCCGAGCCGTGCCGACCGGGATGTTCTTCAGCATCGCCTCGATCCGCTCCGGGGAAACGGATGCGACCATCGGGCCGTCGATCGCCGCCGGCGCGACGGCGTTCACGGTCACACCGTGCGGCGCGAGCTCCGTCGCCGCGTGCCGGGTGAGCGCGACGATCGCCGCCTTCGAGGTCGCGTAGTGCACGCCCGTGACGGCGCGGCTCGCCTGGCCGGCGACGCTGGCGAGGTTCACGATCCGGCCCTTGCCGCGGTCGCGGAGGTAGGCGCCGACGACGCGACAGCCGAGATACGTGCCGCGGAGGTTCGTCGCGAGCACGTCGTCCCACTCCTTCACGTCGATCTCCCAGAACGAGCGCACCTCCGTGCGCGCCGCGTTGTTGACGAGCGCGCGGACGTCGTCGCCGAGCGAAGAGCGCACGTCGCGGAGCAGGATCTCCCACGAGTCGAGCTCGCGGATGTCGTGGAGGAACGAGCTTGCGCCCTCGCCGAGCTCGGCAGCCACGCGACCCGCGCCGCCCGCGTCGATGTCCGCGAGCGCAACGCGGTACCCGTCCGCGTGCAGCCGCCGGGCGATCGCCTCGCCGAGGCCGCGTGCCGCTCCTGTCACGATTGCGGTCGCCACGGCGCGAAGCTATCGGCTAGAGGCGTGATGTGGGAAACGGAGCGACCGCGGCCGCGAAGCGGGCGCGCTTTAGGTCCTTTGCTTTTCGCGCGACCGGAATCCCCACTCGGGGATTCCGGTCTTGCGCACAACTAGCCCGGCTCGACCGGATCGCCGACCGCTACAGGCCCGGGCTCGGCGACCTCGCACCAGACGCCGAACGGCAGCGGCTCGTGCGTCGGGACGTCGCCGCGGTAGGCGGCGATCGTCCCCAGCGTGTCGAAATCGCGAGTGCCGCTGTCCGGATCGAGCGTCGTCACCGCGCACCGACCGGTCTTGCCGTGGACCACTACGACAGCGTCCCCCACGCGAACCCGTCGCCCGAGCCAGTCGTCCTCCGCGTGCGGCTCGACGCCCTCGACGCCGATCGTCATGCGGAAGCGGCGTCCGTCCACCGGCTGCTCCGCGCCTGCGGCAGCTCCGAGCGTCTCCAGCGACGCGGTCGAGACGAGCGTTGCTCCGGCCCACGACCCGCGATCGTGGCCGTCACCTTCGTGCTCCGTCCGCACGAGGCGGAGCGGCTTCCCTGCCAGCTCGGACAGCGCGTCGCTCCACGGCCCCACGACCATCCGACCCGCAACCGGCCGGCCGTAGAAGCCCGTCTCGATGCGCTCGCCGAGCTCGACCTTGCCGTCCACGACGGAGTCGTCCGGGAACCTGAGGATGAGGCGCGTCCCGTCGACCTCCGCCCGAACGGAGAGCAACCGTGGCGCTCGCTTGGCGTTCGTGAGCAGTCCGGCCTCGTCGACGAGGTAGAAGCGCCGGTCGCCGAGGACACCAGTCCGCGCGAGCTCCACGGCGTCGACCGAGACGAGCCTCAGCCCCTTGACCGGAGCGACGGAAAGCCAAGCGACCCGCGAAATGCCTACTCGACCTCGACGTGGATCCGCTGTTTCGCGTCCTTGAGGAACCCGCCCGTGCGCTGTGCCCGCACCGCCAGGATCTCGGCGAGGATCGAGAGCGCGGTCTCCTCCTGCGTGTCGGCGCCGATGTCGAGCCCGCTCGGCCCCATGATCCGCTCGAGCGCCTCCTCCGGGACGCCCGCCTCGAGCAGCCGCTCCCGCCGCCGCTCCTGGTTCCGCCGCGATCCGAGCGCGCCGATGTAGAACGCCTCCGTCCCGAGCGCGCCTTGCAGCGCAGGCTCGTCGAACTTGTCGTCATGCGTGAGGACGACGATCGCGGTCTGGTGGTCGGGTTGCACCTGCGCGAGCGCCTCGTGCGGCCACTCGACGATGAGCTCGTCGGCCGACGGGATGCGCTCCCGCGTCGCGAACTTCGCGCGCGCATCCGCCACGATCGCCGTCCAGCCGAGCAGCTTCGCCGCGCGGCAGAGCGCCTCCGCCGTGTCGACGGCGCCGTAGACGAACAGGCGCGGCGGCGGCCCGTACCACTCGGCGAACACCTTCGAGCCGTCCTCCAGCGTCAGCACCTGGTTGCGGCCGCGCCGGATGAGCTCGTCGAACTGTGCGACCGCTTCCTCGAGCCCGGCGCCGACGTGTTCGCCCGATTCGAGGACGAGCACCTTCGCTCCGACCTCGCCGCCCTCGACTGCGGTGAACAGGATCCCGCGCTCGCCCGACTCCCGCAGGCGCGCCAGTCGTTCGATCAACTCCACTACGCGACCTGTTCCACGAACACGTCGATCTCGCCGCCGCACGGGAGCCCGACGCTGAACGCGAGGTCGTCGTCGATGCCGTACGACACGAGCTTCGGCTCGCCCGTCTCGAAGACCTCCTGCGCGCTCTCCCACACGTCGCTCTCGACGCAGCCGCCCGAGACGGAGCCGCACATCTTCCCGGACGACGAGATCGCGAGGCTCGAGCCCATTGGGCGCGGCGCCGACCGGCGCGTGCCGACGACCGTCGCGACCACGACCTTGTCGCCGTCCGCGATCCAGCGCTCGACCTCGGGCAGGATCTCCTTCACGCTGCGTGCCTCCTTTCGATGCCGGCGAGCACGGCCGCCAGCTCCTCGAGACTCCTGAGATTATGGCCGGGGAGGAACCGGTCGACGAACGGCAGCGCCGTGCGCATCCCGCCCGCGAGCGGCTGGTACTCGGGATTCCCCTTCAGCGGGTTGACCCAGACCACGGCGTAGGCGGCGCGGGCGAGCTTCGCCATCTCACGCTCGAGCAGCGCCGGATCGTCGCGCTCCCAGCCGTCGGAGACGATGACGACGACTGCGCCGCGCGAGAGCGCTCGCCGACCGTAGACCGAGTTGAACTCCGCGAGGGACGCGCCGATCCGCGTGCCGCTGCCCCAGTCGAGCGCAGTCGCGCTCGCGCGGACGAGCGCAGCCTCCGGATCGCGACTCGCGAGGTCGTGCGTCAAACGCTTCAGCCGCGTACCGAAGCCGAACGCCTCGACTCCCGGTCCCGAGCCGACGACCGAGTGCAGGAACAGGAGCAGCGCGCGCGAGTAGGCGTCCATCGAGCCCGAGACGTCGCAGAGCACGACGAGCTTGCGGGGCACCGTCTTCCGCGCCCGCCACGCTTGCTCGACGGGGTCGCCGCCCGTGCGGAGGGAGCGACGCACGAGCCGCCGCAGGTCGAGGCGGTCGCCACGCGGGTCCGGTGAGCGACGACGCGATGAGCGCCGCGGCCGCGTGCGCCCGATCGCGGCCATGAGCTGCCGGCAGCGGTCGAACTCCTCCGGAGTCATCTCGGCGAAGTCCTTCTCGCGCAGGAGCTCCTGGGAGGAGGCGCCGAGCTCGAGCGGGTCTCCGCCCAGCTCGCTCTCCTCCCGCGTTGCGCCGGTCGTCAGTGAGGCCTGGAGGAGTCGATCGGCGCGCTGTGGCTGCCGCACGAGCGGCGCGACCGGACCGCGGAGGAACCACGCCGCGAACGCTCTGTCGAAGATCCCGAGCTCGTCGTGCCGCGAGACGAGGGTCTGGCGGAGCGTGTAGTAGACGTCTTCCTGCCGCGTGAGATCGATCGCGCCCAGCCCTTCCACCGCGTCCGCGATCCGCCCCGGCCCGACTTCGATCCCGGCCTCGCGCAGCACGCGGCCGAACGTGACGACGTGGCGGACGATCGCGCTTCCGTGCATCAGAGCTCAACCCCAGACCACGCGTGGTGGGGTCTGACTTCAGTCAGACGCCGGTTTCGAGGTTTACGCCCCGCGGTCACCGGCCCGCGGTCGTGCGCGCCTCCTCGACGAGGCCGGCGAGGGTCTCGTCGCGGACCGCCTCGATGTCTTCGCGGTACTTGAGAACCGAGCCGAGCGTCTGCTCGACGACCTCGGCGTCGATCTCTTCTCGTCCCAACGCGGCGAGCGCCTGCGCCCAGTCGATCGTCTCGGCGACGCCCGGCGGCTTCGCGAGGTCGAGCGCGCGCAGCCCGCGAACGAACGCGGCGGCCTCGGCAGCGAGCTGCTCGGGGATCCCGGGCACGCGCAGCCGCACGATCTCGACCTCCCGCTCGAGTGAGGGGTGGCCGATCCAGTGGAAGAGCGTTCGCCGCTTGAGCGCGTCGTGCAGCTCGCGCGTGCGGTTCGAAGTGAGGACGACGGCCGGCTTCCGGCGGGCGCGGATCGTGCCGAGCTCGGGGATCGTGATCTGGAAGTCTGAGAGCACCTCGAGCAGGAACGCCTCGAACTCCTCGTCCGCGCGATCGACCTCGTCGATCAGGAGCACGACCTGCTCGTCGGTGTCGATCGCCTCGAGCAGCGGGCGGCGGATGAGGAACTCGGGCCCGAAGAGCTCCTCCTCGCTCACGGTGCCCTCCTGCGCCGCCCGGATGTGCAGGAGCTGGCGCGGGTAGTTCCACTCGTAGACGGCGTGCGAGACGTCGAGGCCCTCGTAGCATTGGAGCCGGATCAGACGCGCTCCGAGCGCCGTCCCGAGCGCTTTGGCCGCCTCGGTCTTTCCCACGCCCGCCTCGCCCTCGAGCAGCACAGGCTTCTCGAGCGCGAGCCCGAGGAAGAGCGCGGTCGCGAGCCCGCGATCGGGCAGGTAGTCGGCGTCGCGGAGCGCGCTCTCGAGCTCGTCGATCGTGCGAAAGCTCATCTGGACGGAGCGTACATCCGCATTTCGCGCCTGACATCGAGAGGCCAGAACTTGACATCTCTTGATGCGAAATCGAAGATCGTGCTGCCGGCAGAACGTCAGAGGAGGAGGGAATCGAGGATGGCCGAGTGCGATTGCAACGGCGTGTTCGCGTGGGAGGCGTGGCACGACCGCATTCCGGGACGCAAGGCGACGTTGCAGGTCGTCGGAACGTGTCTCTGCCCGACGCCCGGCTTCACCCTCCAGCTGCGCCGCCGCGTGCATCAGGGCACGAACCCGAAGGATCTGCTCCTCGACTTCATCGAGACCGCGCCGACGAGCCCGCAGCTCGACGTCGTGACCGAGGAGCTCGTCGTCTATCGCGAGGAGACCGAGGCGACCTACGACACCGTGTCGATCATGCCCGACGGCCCGAGCGGCATCCCCGTCCGCGTGGTCGCCAAGCCCTCCTAGGTCTAGCCGGCGACGACGGGGTTCGTCAGCGAGCCCACGCCCTCGATCTCGATCGTGACGTCGTCACCGGGTTGCAGCAGCCGCTTCGGCTCGCGGAAGACGCCGACGCCGGCGGGCGTCCCGGTGAGGATGAGATCGCCCGGCTCGAAGGTGATCGTCTGCGAGGCGAAGCTGATGACCTGGTCGACGCCGAAGATCAGGTTCGCGGTCGTGGAGTCCTGAAGCACCTCCCCGCTGACGATCGCGCGGATGCGGAGATCGTGCGGGTCGGCGATCTCGGCCGCCGGCGTGAGCGGGCCCACCGGGCAGAACGTGTCGACCGACTTCCCGCGCGACCATTGCCCGTCCTTGAACTGGAGATTCCGGGCCGTCACGTCGTTCGCGCAGACGTAGCCGCGGACGGCCTCGAGCGCGTTCTCCTTCGAGACGCGGGAGACCGTCGCGCCGATCACGACCCCGAGCTCCGCCTCGTAGTCGCACATCGTCACGAGCGGCGGGATCACGATCGGGTCGCCGGGACCGATGAGGGAGTTCGGCCACTTTGCGAAGAGCAGCGGCTCCTCCGGGAGCTCGACGCCCTGCTCCTCGGCGTGGTCGCGGTAGTTGAGCCCGACGCACACGATCTTGCCCGGGCGGTCGATCGGAAGCACGCGGGGGACCTTAGAGCTCCGGTGCGCATGCCACCGCGAGACCCGCACCCCCTCGCTGCGGGCCCCGCTCCCTCTCCCCTGCCGTCAGCGCACGCTGACGACCAGCACCGGTGGGTTGTCCGTGCCCTTCTCGAGGCTGTGGAAGCCCTGCTCGACGCCGGAGCCGTTCTCGGCTGCGTCCCTGACGAGGAAGCCTGCGTTTCCGGAGGCGGGCGTGAGTGACGTCACGTTCCACTCGACGTACCCCTGTCCGGACTGCGAGGAAGCGCTCGCCCCGGTCGGCGCCGGCTGCGAGCTCCAGGTGATGGACGTCTGATTCCAGTTCGTTGCCACCGGGAAGGCGAGCAGCGTGCGGCCGGTCTTGTACGAGCCTGCGTATAGCCGGAGCCGCGCGTCCACGATCGTGCAGGACGCGATGCTCGCCGGGAGCGGGAAGCGGATGACGACGCGCGCGTTCGCCCCCGACTTCGTGTCGACCTTGATCACGGAGTCTCGGCCGTAGTTGCTCGTCGGCGAGGACTCGAGCACCCACGTGTCCGCGTTCGACGCGAGATTCAGCGTCTGCGCGGTGCAGCCGGTCGGCGGCGGCGGCGGCGAGGCGATCGTCCAGCTCCAGTTCGCGGCGCCGACGTTCCCTGCCATGTCGCGACCCTGCACCTGGAACAGATGCGCACCCTGGCCGAGGCCGGAGTACGTCACGCCGGAGACGCAGTCGACGAGCGGGCCGTTGTCGATCGAGCAGCGGAAGGTCGCCGCCTCGTTCGCAGAGAACGCGAACTGCGCGGTCGACGAGGTCGTGCCGGACTGCGGCGCCTGGGTGATCGTGACCACGGGCGCGGTCGTGTCGGGCGCAGCCGTCACCGACCACGAGTAGCTCGCGGACCCGACATTCCCGGCCCCGTCCGTCGCGCGCACCTCGAACACGTGCTGCCCGACGGCCAAGCCCGAGTAGCTCACGCCGGAGGCACAGGTTGCAAAGGCACCGCTGTCGAGCGAGCACCTGAACGTGACCGGCTCGTTCGCCGCGAACTGGAACGTCGCCGTGGTCGAGCTCGTCGGGGACGCGGGCCCGTCGGTGATTGTCACGACCGGCGCGCTCGAGTCGACGATCGTCCACGCGTGCCCGGTCACGCTCTGGTTCTGCGCGGCATCGGTCGCCTCGACTCGGAAGAGGTGCTGGCCGTGCGAGAGGCCGGAGTAGGTCACGCCCGACGCGCAGTTCGCGAACTCGCCGCTGTCGAGGGAGCACCGGAACGCCGCGTTCTCGTCGGCGGTGAAGGTGAACGTGGCGGTGGTGCCGGGCGTCGACGATGGCGGGCCGGAGATGGTCACGACCGGCGCGGTCGTGTCGGGAGCGACCATGACGCTCCAGGCGTGGGTCGCCGAGCCGAGGTTGCCTGCCGTGTCGTTCGCTTCCACCCGGAACGTGTGCTCGCCGAGGCTCAGGTTCGAGATGTTCACGGGCGAGGTGCAGGACGTGAGCGCGGCCGCGTCCAGCGCGCAGCGGAAGCCGGTGACGGGCTCGTTTGCGGCGAAGGTCATCTGTGCCGTCGTCTCGTTCGTCTCGGCAGGTGGGCCTGCGAGGCTGATGACCGGCGCGGCGGTGTCGGGGGGCGGCGCGATCGTCCAGGAGTGGGTCGCACTTCCCGTGTTGCCGGCTGTGTCCGTCGCCTCGACGCGGAACGTGTGCTGGGCGACCGAGAGCCCGCTGAGGTTCACGGGTGAGGTGCAGGATGCGAGCTCGGCGCTGTCGAGCGCGCAGCGGAAGCCGGTCACGACCTCGTTGGCGGAGAAGGTCATCTGCGCCGCCGTCTCGGTCGTCTCGGCGGGCGGGCCGGCGAGGCTGATGATCGGCGCGCTCGTGTCGGGAGGCGTTTCCACCGTCCACGCGTGTGTCGCGCTGCCGGTGTTCCCGGCAGTGTCCGTCGCCTCGACTTGGAACGTGTGCTCGCCGACGCTCAGGTTCGAGACATCTACGGGTGAGGTGCAGGACGCGAGCGCGGCCGCGTCCAGCGCGCAGCGGAAGCCGGTCACCGACTCGTCGGCGGAGAAGGTCATCTGCGCCGTCGTCTCCGTCGTCTTGGCGGGCGGGCCGGCCAGCGTGATCACAGGCGTGCCCGCGTCCACGGTGAACGAGCGGCTCGCCGGCGTCGCGTCCAGGTTGCCGGCCGCATCGCGCGCCCGCACGTCGAAGGTGTGTGCGCCGTCGGCGAGCACGTCGGTCGTGTATGGCGAGGAGCAGGCGCCGAACAGGCTGGCGTCGACACGGCACTCGAAGATCGCGCCCGCTTCGCTCGAGAACGCGAAAGTGGGAGTCGAGTCGCCGGTCGCGCCGCTCGGCCCGGAGTCGATGGTCGTTTCCGGCCCCGTCGCGTCGATCGTCCACGTGCGGGTTGCGGGAGTGGTGTCCGTGTTGCCCGCCGTGTCGGTCGCGCGGACGCGGAACGTGTGCGAGCCATCGCTGACGCCCGCGTAGCCCTGCGGGCTCGTGCAGGCGGCGAAGTCGCCGGTGTCGAGCGCGCACTCGAAGGTCGCCGTCTCGTCCGCGGAGAAGGTGAAGGACGCAGATGTGGAGGCCGTAGACCCGGTCGGGCCGCTGTCGATCGTCGTCTCGGGCGCTGACGCGTCGACCGTGAACGCGCGGCTCGCAGGCGTGTCGTCGATGTTGCCGGCCTCGTCCACCGCGCGCGCCTCGACCGTGTGGGCACCATCCGGGAGTTCGGCGGTTGTCACGGGAGAGGCGCACGCGGTGAACAGGCCGGAGTCGATCGAGCACTCGAACGTTGCGCCGGCTTCGCTCGCGAGCTCGAAGGTCGGGGTCGAGTCGTTGGTCGACCCGCTCGGGCCGGACGACGATCGACGTGTCGGGCGAGGTCGCGTCCACGGTGAACGAGCGCGATGCCGGCGTCGCGTCGGCGTTCCCGGCGGCGTCGACCGCGCGCACCTCGAAGCTGTGCGGCCCGTCGGCGATCGCCTCGAAGTCGTGTAGCGGGGACGTGCACGAGGCGAACGCGCCTGCGTCGAGGGCGCACTCGAAGCTCGCGTCCGGCATCGGTCGCCGCGAACTCGAAGGTCGGAGTCGAGTCGCTCGTCAGGCCGGCGGGGCCTGCCTGGATCGTGGTCTCGGGCGCCGTCGTGTCCACGGTCCACGTCCGGCTCGCGGGCGAGGAGTCGGCGTTCCCCGCTGCGTCGGTCGCGCGAACCCGGAACGTGTGCGAGCCGTCGCCGAGCCCCGCGTACCCCTGCGGGCTCGTGCAGGCGGCGAAGTCGCCGTCGTCGAGCGCGCACTCGAAGGTCGCCGCCTCACTGGCGGAGAAGAGGAAGCTCGCGCTCGTGCTCGAGGTCAGTCCGGTGACGCCGGAGTCGATCGCCGTGTCGGGCGCGCTCGTGTCGACCGTGAAATCGCGCCCGGCGGGTGTCGCGTCAGCGTTCGCCGGCGGCGTCGACTGCTCGGACTTCGAAGGTGTGCGCCCCGTCGGCCAGCTCGGCCGTCGTAAGCGGTGAAGCACACGAGGTGAACGCGCCCGCATCGAGGGAGCATTCGAACGTCGCACCGGCTTCGCTCGCGAACTCGAACGCCGGGGTCGAGTCCGTGGTCAGCGCAGTCGGCCCGACGACGATCATGGTCTCCGGAGCCGCCGTGTCGACCGTGAAGGTGCGCGACGCCGGCGTCTTGTCGGCGTTCCCCGCGTCGTCGACCGCTCGCACCGCGAAGCTGTGCGCCCCGTCGAGGAGCGGAGCCGTGGTCAGCGGCGACTCGCACGTGGCGAACGCCGCGGCATCGAGCGAGCACTCGAAGCTCGCGCCGGCCTCGCTCGAGAACGCGAACTCGGGCGTCGCATCGTTCGTGAGCCCGCTCGGCCCGGAGTCGATGGCGGTCTCGGGCGCGGTCGTGTCCACCGTCCAGCTGCGGCTCGCCGGCGAGGGGTCGACGTTGCCCGCAGCGTCGCTCGCGCGGACCAGGAACGTGTGCGCACCGTCCGCCAGCCCGTTCAGCGAGACCGGCGAGGTGCACGAGGCGAAGCTGCCGGCGTCGAGTGCGCACTCGAAGCTCCCTGCCTCGGTCGAGGAGAAGCTGATCGTCGCGGTGGTCGAGCTCGTGAGGCTGCTCGGCCCGGAGTCGATGGCAGTCTCGGGTGCCGCCGTGTCGACGGTGAACGCACGACTCGCCGGTGTCGCGTCGGTGTTCCCAGCCGCGTCGGTTGCCCGCGCCTCGAACGTGTGCGCTCCGTCCGCCAGCGCAGCGGTTGTGTGCGGCGAGGAGCAGGCGGCGAACGGATCCGCATCGACGCGGCACTCGAAGGTCGCGCCGTCCTCTCCCGAGGAGAGGGCGAAGGTCGGCGTGTCGTCGCCGGTCAGCTCGTCGGGGGCGACCGTGATCGTGGTCTCCGGCTCGAGCGTGTCGACCGAGAACGAGCGTGACGCCGGTGTCGCATCGGCGTTGCCGGCCGCGTCGACCGCGCGGACCGCGAAGCGTGTGCTCGCCGTCGGCGAGGGCAGGCGCTGCGTAAGCGGCGAGCCGCACGCGGCGAACGCCGCGGCGTCCAGCGAGCACTCGAAGCTCGCGCCGGCCTCGCTCGAGAACGCGAACTCGGGCGTCGCATCGTTCGTGAGCCCGCTCGGCCCGGAGTCGATGGCGGTCTCGGGCGCGGTCGTGTCCACCGTCCAGCTGCGGCTCGCCGGCGAGGGGTCGACGTTGCCCGCCGCGTCGCTCGCACGGACCTGGAAGGTGTGCGCACCGTCCGCGAGCCCCTCGAGCGAGACCGACGACGTGCAGGAGGCGAAGTCGCCGCCGTCGAGCGCGCACTCGAAGTGGGCGCCGGCATCCGTCGCCGAGAACGTGAGCACAGCGCCTGTCTCGGCGGTCAACCCGGTTGGGCCGGAGTCGATGGTCGTCTCGGGCGCTGAGGTGTCAACCGTGAAGTCGCGCTCCGCGGGCGTCGGATCGACGTTGCCGGCCGAGTCGATCGCGCGCACCGCGAACGTGTGGGCGCCGTCGGTCAACGCTGCCGTCGAGTACGGCGAGCTGCACACGGCGAAGGCACTCCCGTCCAGCGCACACTCGAACGACGCACCCGGCTCGCTCGAGAAGCTGAACTCGGGAGTCGCGTCGTTCGTCAACGCACTCGGGCCGCCGGCAAGGACGGTCTCGGGAGAAATTGCGATCGTCCAGACATGGCTCGCGGGTGTCGGATCGAGCGCGCGCACGGGCCTCGTCGCACGAACGCGGAACGAGTGCATCCCCTCGCCCAGGCCGGCGTACGACTTCGGGGACACACAGGCCTGGAACGAGCCGCCGTCCAGGGCGCACTCGAACGTCGCGTCCACGCGATCGGACGCGAACGTGAACGTGGCGCCGGTCGCCTCGGTGGGGGAGAGCGGAGCGAGTGCGATCGACGTCTCCGGCGTCGAGGAGTCGAAGACGAGGAGGAGCTCGGGTGGGACGTCGGTGATCTTGTGGCGGCTGTTGATCGTCTGCTCGTCGCCGACGCCGTTCTCGTCGGAGTCGCGGACGACGAAGCCGTTGTTCGCCGAGACGTACATCTGGAGGACGCCTGCGGTGACGTCCCACTCGAGCGGGCCGTCGAACGAGGAGATCGAGACATCAGGCGCCAGGCCGGCGGGCTGGTTCGCCCACGTCACGCCCGACTCGGTCCAAGCGCCTCCCGCCCGGCGCGCGACGAGCGTGCGCCCCTCCTTCGCGGAGGTCGCCTCCATCCGCATCGTCGCGGTCGACACGCTCGTGCAGCCTCCGATGAGCTCCGGCAGCGGGAACCGGATCAGGAGGCGCGAGTTCGAGCCGGTCTGCGACTTGATCTTCAGTGTCGAGTCGGTGCCGAAGTTGTTCGTCGGGCTGCTCTCGCTGACCCAGCTGTCGCGGTCGGCGAAGAGGCGAAGCGGTGTCGACCCGCAGTCACCGCCCGCGGACGGTGCGTCGGGGTCGTCGAACACGAGCAGGAGCTCGGGCGGCCGGTCGGCGCCCTTCTCGCGGCTGTGGAACGACTGGAGCGCGCTGCTCCCGCCTTCGTCGCGGTCGCGCAGGAGGAAGCCGTGGCCGCCGAGGCTGTACATGTCGAGCGTCTGCGCGAGGACGTCCCACTGGCGCACATCGAGGCCCGAGTCGGTGCCGGAGGCGCCGCCGGCAGTCGAGGGCTGGTTCGACCAGGCGACCGTCGACTCGCTCCAGGGCGAGGTGACGCGCAGTGCGTCGATCGTGCGCCCCTCGACTGCGCTCGGCGAGTAGACGCGCAGCGTCGCGTCCATGAGCCTGCAGCCGGGCGGGATCGCCGGGAGCTCGAAGTGGAGAAGCGCTCGCTGGTTGGCGCCGGCCTGAGACGCGACCTTCAGCGTCGAGTCTCCGCCGAAGTTCGAGCCCGCGGCGGCCTCCGAGATCCAGCTGTCGCGGTCCGACGGGACGGGCCGCTCGGTCCGCCCCGTGCACTGGCCGCCACCGCCGCCGCCACCACCACCGGGCGGCTCGAGGCTCGACTCGTACGCGCCCGCGTCGTAGCCGCCGAAGGCGGGCCGCGCGACACCGCGCTGGTCGACCTCGGGGCACGGATCGAGATCCGTGCAGGCGGCCTTGTCCTGCGCCGGGCTTCCCTGCAGCAACGCGTGGGTGTCGGTCGGGCCGCCGTTCGCCGCCAGCTGGCCGAGGCGCGGATCGGTGCCCGGCTGGTCGCTCAGCGCGAAGAACTGGCAGGTGTTCGCGCCCTCGACGTTCCCGCCTCGCGAGGTCATCGTCCCCGCACAGTTGCCGCCCGTGTTCCCGCTCACGATCGAGCTCGCGAGGAAGACGCTGCCGTCTCCGACGAGGTCGCCGCCGCCGTTGTTGAGCCCGCCTCCGGAGGGGGCGACGTTGGCCGAGACCGTGCTCGACCGGAGCGTGAGGCGCGAGGAGACGAGCAGCCCGCCGCCGAACTGCGACGCGCGGTTCCCGGAGACGGTCGAGTTGTCGACGGACGTCTCGCCGTCGCCGTCGGTGAAGAGACCGCCGCCGTTCTCAGCCGCGTTGCCGGAGAGGGTCGAGCGGGTCACCTCGAGCGGCGCGTCGCCGACGTGGTGGATCGCGCCGCCGATTGCCGCGGTGTTGCCGGAGATCGTCGTCGTCGTGACGGTCAACGGCCCGTCGCCGCGGCTGTCGATCCCGCCCCCCTGGCCCTTGGCGGTGTTGTTGCGGATGCGCGAGCTCTCGATCGCCGCGGTCTCGCCGACGCTCAGAACCTTGTCCCCGGCGTACGAGATGCCGCCCCCGCCCTCGAGCGGCGTGTCCGACGTGTTACCCACGACGTCGACGTCGACCATGCGGACGTCGCCGGACTGGATCAGGACTCCGCCGCCCGCCTCGTCCGCGCGGTTCGCGGAGAAGCGCGTTCCGGTGACGGTCATCTGGCCCCCGCCCTCGTTGCTGAGGCCGCCGCCGCCGAGCGCTCGGTTCTCGACGAACGAGCCGCCGGTGATGACGACCTCGCCGCCGGAGTTGGAGTGCATTCCGCCGCCCTCGCCTCCGACTGCGGTCGCCGTGTCGACCGCGGCGTTCCTCGTGAACGTCGAGCTCTCGACGGTGACGAGCCCCGAGCCCTCGTTCCCGAACCCGCCTCCGTTCAGCCCCGCGTTCTCCGTGAACGTGCTCGAGCGGATGGTGACGCTTCCCTTGTTCCCGTTCTGGATGCCGCCGCCCCAGTCGCTCGCCACGTTCTTCGTGAAGGTCGAGTCGACCACGGTGAGCGAGCCCTGCCCGCTGCTCGAGATCGCGCCTCCGTTGTTGCCCGCGTTCTCGGTGAACGTGCCGCCGGTGACCGTGAGAGGGCCGTCGAGATTGAAGATCGCGCCGCCGTCGGCGACCGCGCGGTTGTTCCTGAAGATCGTGTCCGCAACGGTGACCGTGCCTGCTCCGTCGTTCGAGATACCCGCGCCAAGCCGCCCGCCGCCTGCGCGGTTCTCCGTGATCTGGGAGTCGCTGATGGAGAGGACCCCGGTCGCGTCGAGCTCGGCATTGTTCGCGATCGCGCCGGCGCCGAGGAGCGTCTCGTCGAGGCCTGCGTCAGCCGCAGAGTTGCTCGTCACCATCGAGTCCGCGACGGTCATCGTCCCGCCGCGGTTGTTGTTGAGCGCGCTTCCCGCCTCCGCCGCGTAGTTGTCGCGGAGCGTCGAATCGAGCACCTCGACCGTGCCGGCGAAGTGGTTGTCGATCGCGCCTCCGGTCTTGCCCGCGCCGTTGCCGGAGAGCACGGAGTCGACCACGCGCACCGTCGCGAGGCTCGAGCTCATGATCGCGCCGCCGTACTCGGCGGCCCAGCCGTCGCTGCAGCGTGAGGTCCGAGAAGGTCACCGTCGCGTCGTCCGCGGTCACCTCGAAGAGCCGATCGAGACCGTGGACCTGCGGCGGAGAGCCGGCGCTGGCGATCCTCCGTCGACGAACGTCGAGCCCGCGCCGGCGCCGCTGATCGTGAGGCTGTCCGTGATGTCGAGGTCGCCGACGTCCGCCAGGTTCTGGTTGAGCGGCGGGATGGCGAGCTCGTACGTCCCGGGCGGGAGGACGATCGTGTCGGCGCCCTGGTGCGCGTTCGTCTCCTGGATCGCCGCGCGCAGCGTGCAAGCTCCGGACGAGGATGCGCACGCGCCGTTGCCGGGATTCGCGTCGACCGCGTCGGCGGTGGTCGTTACCGAGAAGCTGACGCCGGCGGGTGCCAGGGCCGCCGCTTTCAGCCCAACCGGGGCTACGAGACAGACGGCGAGCAGGCTTGCGGCGAGAACGGCGTGGGGAGGCGTCTTCCCTCGCCTCCCCGCCGACCGCCGGGGGGTGGTGGACGGCCGAATCTGGACGTGCTCGAACCCACGGGCCCACCCGGCCCGAACTTCCATCCGGCCACCCACCAGAGTCCCTTCCCGAAGGCGGCTCGGCCGCCTGCCGCATCGAACGAAGCGCAGTGTCCGCTCGCCACATCAATGAGTGATAAGCGGCTCATGAGATGTTTCTCATCGCTTTGACCCTGCAAATAGGGGTATCGCGTCGTCAGGTCCGGGCCGATGGATGGTGGTCGAGACCTCCGATCCCCCGTCTAGACTGGCCGCCCAGAGTCCGATGCCCCGCCGGCTCGCCATCGCGTTCGTGGTCATCTGTGCCCTCGTCCTCTGGGTGCTCGTCGCCATCCCCCCGGCGTCCGCGGGCATCACCGGTCCCTGCGAGGCCGAGATCGCGGGCCAGGACGTCGGCAGCCGCGAGACCGATCCGCTCGCCGATCCCATCAAGGTGAGCAAAGAGCGGCCCGTTTCGGTGACCATGAGGTCGGACCGGCCGATCACGCACCTGAAGGTGGAGATCGAGTTCGCCGGTCTCCGCTGGGCGGTGCAGGACCGCCCGACGACGGGCAACTTCCTGGGCGAGCGAGGTTCGCGTGGACGACTACGCCATCTACGGCCTCGGGCTCTACAAGATCGTCGGCACGAGCATCGGTCAGGGATTCGAGTGTGAGGGGGCTGCCCTCATCGACGTCCAGGGCAAGGACCACGAGCTCGAACCGCTCGCGACGGTCGCCGGTGTCGCAGGGCTCGGGCTCTCGCTGCTCGGCGCGCTCGGAGTGCTCGCTATCGCCGCCCGCATCGGGCGTGGTCGCGCGGCGCCGTTCCTGGGCATCGTCTTCGGCGTCATCCTCGGCGTCGGGATCGGCATCCTCCTCCAGCAGTTCTCCGTCCTCTACCCGACGGTCGGCGTCGCGGTCGGGCTGATGGCGATCGGCGCCGGGGTCGGTCTCGCGTTCAGCCTGTTCGGGCTGCCCGCTCGCTCGAGCGACGCCCGGAACCCAACTCACTACTAGGCACGCTGAAGGTCGTTCCGCCGCTCGCGCCGCCGGGTTACGGTTCCGCTCGGCTGCGTTGAGGTGACGTTGGGTTTTCGCCAGACCGCCCGCGAACCGCTTACCCTCCCCGGCCACTGCGACGTTCTCGTCTCGCTTCTGGGCGACCGGCGACCGTCACTCGACAGGGGAGAGGAACCACTGTGTACAGCGCCTGGAGGAGGCCGTCCATCCTCGCCGAGGATGCATGTCCCGAATGCCAAGGCTCCTGTTACGTCCCCGATCCGACTCCGAAGGAACGGATCGTGAGGGCGTGCGAGGAGTGCGAAGGAACAGGCAAGCGTGACGTGGCCGGTCGGCCCTCATAGGCCCGCGAAGCGAGAACGTCACAATATCGGGTCGTAGCGGTCATCCAGGAGTCCGTAGGGTTTGCGGAGGAATGCGTAGCTGATGCCACAGCGCCCGCGCCATAGGGTCTCTGCCAAGCCCTCACCCGTTGGGATCGGCGCTCAGCTCGGTGTGTACGAGGATGTCTTCCTCTGTTTGTCGCCGGGAGAGCCCTGGCTGGAGCATGGCATCGTCGAGCACCGGTACAAGGAGCTGTGCCCCGGCGCGTACAGGGAAATGATTGACCGGTGGGGGCATGTGACCCAGGGGCCTCGTCGATACTCGGTGACGGCGTTCCTGACGCGGGTCTGGAGCCAGCTAGCGGGCTACGGCGTTCTGGCAGCGCAGCTCGGTCCGGCCACCGGCGTGTATGACCACAACGGCACCATCATGTACTGGGCGCTTCCCCCTGGCCCCGACGCTCAGCGGATACAGACGTGGGCAGACTTCGCGGCGGACCTTGGTATCAGCCCATATGAGTGGAATCTTCCGCAGTGAACCTCAGTTGACTGTTCCTCTCTAGTCGCATCGCACCGGCCGCATAGCTCAACAGAGCCAAATCGCTTTGCGCATGGGCCGTGAAGGATTCGAACCTTCGACCGTTGGAACAGCGTGGGGGAAACCATGTTTCCCCCACGAACCCCCTTCTTTTCAAAGACTTTGGGCCGTGAAGGATTCGAACCTTCGACCTTGGGATTAAGAGTCCCCTGCTCTACCAACTGAGCTAACGGCCCGGGACGACGCAGGATAGCGCCGCCTCTGCGCGGGGGTCAGGCTTCAGCCTGACCCCGATCTTGGGTCTACGGCTTCAAACCCGTGCAGCCGCGGAGCTCGCGCCAACCGGAGCTTTCCGACCGACGCTCGGCTCCCGAAAGCGGTCGCGGAACGCCGTCGACGATCCGCGCGGGCTCCCAGCGGTACGAGTCGATTCGGCGGCCGGTGGCGGTCACGAAGAGCACGCCGGTCTGGGTCGAGAGCTCGCTCGTCCCGTACCAGACGAAGTTGCCGAGGCCGTAGCCGACGAGCGCCTTCCCCATGCGGCCTGCGCCCTGGAGCCGGTGCGCGTGGCCGCCGACGACGATGTCGGCGCCGGCGGAGACGAGCTGCCGCGCGAGCGTGCGCTGATCGGTCGTCGGGCAGCCGAGCAGCTCGACGCCCCAGTGGAGGTAGACGACGACCGTGTCGGCCGTCCGTCGTGCGCGGCGCACCTCTTGCACGAGGCGAGGCACGTCCTTCGCCGACGCGAGCCCCGGCTTGCCCGGTCCGGCGGTCCACGAGGAGATGAGGTGGTCGTCGAGCACCTGCGTCGCGCCGAGAATCGCGATCCGCTGGCCGCGGACGGTCCGTCGCCAGGGCGCGTACGCGCGCTTGCCGTCGAGCCCGATCCCGACGACCGGGAAGCGGTACCGGCGGGCGGCCGCGAGCGAGTCGCGCAGCCCGGCCTCCCCGTAGTCCATGCCGTGGTTGTTCGCCATCGACACGACGTCGATCGAGCCTCCGCGCAGCGCGGCGAAAGCCGAGGCCGGCGTCCGGAACACGAACGTCTTCGACGCCGCCGCGCCGGAGTTCGTCACTGCGGTCTCGAGGTTCGCCATCGCGATGTCCGCCTCGCCGAGAGTCGGCGCGATGGGAGCGAGCACGGTCGACGGCGACGAGGCGAGCTTCGAGGAGAGCACGCCTTCGAAGTGGATGTCTCCGCCGAACGCGAAGATGACCGGCTTGCCGCTTCCGAGAGGCGACGGCTGGGTCGTCCGCGTGTGCTCCGCGCGTAGCTCGGAGACGGGCGCGGTGCGACGCCGGCTCGTGCATGAACGCGGCCAGAAAGACGGCAACGACGGCCGCTCCCGGCACGAGTAACCGCCCCGCTCGCACGGCTCGAGGTTAGCGACAAATGGCGCGTCTCCTCCCCGTGCGCTCGTTCTGCGGCTTGGAGTAGTCTCGTTGCCGGTGCGCAAGGGGATCGTCCAGCTCGTCGCGATCGGGCTCGTCATCGCCGCGGCGCTGACGGCCGTCGCGGTCCTGTTCCAGTGGCTCCCGGAGTCGGCGAGCGAGGAGCTCGACCGGATCGAGGGGATCTACTGGTTCGCGACGATCATCTCGATCGTCATCTTCGCGCTCATCGCCGCGGTCATCATCTTCTCGGTCTGGAAGTGGCGCGTGCCGCTCGACGACGACCGCGACGGCCCGCCGATCCACGGCCACACCGGGCTCGAGATCCTCTGGACGGCTGTTCCGGCGATCCTCGTCACGGCGATCGGGATCGTCTCGGCAGTCGTGCTCGCACGGAACGACGAAGCGGGCGACAACCCGCTCGAGGTGCAGGCGATCGGCCAGCAGTTCACGTGGAAGTTCGTCTACCCGGAGCAGGACAACCTGCAGACCGGCGAGCTCGTGCTTCCCGTGGGCCGCGCCGCGCACTTCACGATGAGCGCGGTCGACGTCATCCACTCGTTCTGGGTGCCGAACTTCGGCCAGAAGATGGACGCCGTCCCCGGGATCGAGACCGAGATCGTGGTGACGCCGACTCGCACCGGTGAGTTCACGGTCGTGTGCACCGAGCTCTGCGGGCTCGGGCACGCGACCATGCGCGCGAAGGCACGCGTCGTCAGCGAGGAGGAGTTCGAGGCCTGGGTGGCGGAGGAGCAGGGAACGTGACGACGACCGAGCACACCCAGCCCTCGCCCTACCCGCGCCACTTCGAGCCGCCGCCCGGACGCTGGCGCCGCCTCTTCTTCGGCCCCAACCTCCTGCGCGGCGCGTGGATGGCGCTGCTGTTCTTCGGGCTCGGAACGCTGCTCGTCTGCGGCCTGCGCTGGTGGTGGGGCTGGGATCCCGTCTGGGACACCGAGATCGTCCTCGCCGTCGCGGCGATGGTCGCAGCCCCGATCGGGTTCCTCGCCGGCATCGGCTCCTTCGACTACTGGCTGCACTACGTCGTCGGCCGCCCGACCGAGCCCGAGGACCACTCGGGTCACGGCGCGCGGAGCTGGAAGGACTACTTCCGCGTCAACACCGACCACAAGGTCATCGGCGTCCAGTACCTGGTCACGACCTTCGCCTTCTTCGCGATCGGCGGGCTCATGGCGATGTTCTTCCGCGCCGAGCTCGCCAAGCCGGGCCTCCAGTTCGTCGACTCGCAGACCTTCAACGGCCTCGTGTCGACGCACGCGACGCTGATGATCTTCCTCTTCATCATCCCGGCCTTCGCGGGCCTCGCGAACTTCGCGGTGCCGCTGATGCTGGGCGCGCCGGACATGGCCTTCCCGCGCCTGAACGCGCTCTCGTTCTGGCTGCTCCCGATCGCCGGGATCATGTTCGTCGCGAGCTTCCTCGCTCCCGGCGGCGCCTTCGGCGCCGGCTGGACGGGCTACGCGCCGCTGGCCGAGGGCCAGCCGCATCGGGCCAGACGTTCTTCAACATGGGCGTCCAGTGGGCGGGCGCGTCGTCGATCATGACCGCGCTCAACTTCCTGGTCACGATCATCACCATGCGCGCGCCGGGGATGACCTTCTGGCGCATGCCGCTCCTCGTCTGGGCGAACTTCACGACCTCGCTGCTGGTCGTCATCGCGACGCCGTTCATCGCCGGCTCGCAGTTCTTCGTGATGTTCGACCGGATCATGCACACCGACTTCTTCACGCCCGAAGGCGGCGGCTACGTCCTCGGCTACCAGCACATCTTCTGGTTCTACAGCCACCCGGCCGTCTACATCATGATGCTGCCCGGCTTCGGGATCGTCTCCGAGGTCATCGCGACGATGTCGCGCAAGCCGATCTTCGGCTACCGCCTGATGGCCCTCTCGTTCATCGGGATCCTCGTGCTCGGGTTCTCGGTCTGGGCGCACCACATGTTCGTCGCGGGGATGGCCGACTGGCTGCGCGTCCCGATGATGATCACGACGCTCCTGATCGCCGTCCCGACCGGGATCAAGGTCTTCTCCTGGACGGCGACCTTATGGCGAGGTCGCATCCACCTGACGACGCCGATGCTGTTCGCGCTCGGCTTCGTGACCATGTTCGTGATCGGCGGGCTCTCCGGCATCTACCTCGGGTCGGTGCCGATCGACATCCACGCGTCGGACACGTACTTCATCGTCGCGCACATCCACTACGTGCTCTTCGGCGGCTCCGTCTTCACGATCTTCGCCGGGGTCTACTACTGGTTCCCGAAGATGACGGGCCGGATGTACAACGAGCGGCTCGGGAAGCTCCACTTCTGGCTCACCTTCGTGAGCTTCAACGCGACCTTCTTCCCGATGCACTACGTCGGCCTGAGGGGGATGCCGCGGCGCGTGTTCGACTACAAGGAGGCGTTCGGCGACTTCAACTTCGTCATCACGATCGCCTCGTTCGCGCTCGGCGCGTCGTTCATCCTGTTCGTCTACAACATCGTCACGAGCTGGATGCGCGGGCCGATCGCCGACTCGAACCCCTGGCGCGCGCACACTCTGGAGTGGCAGGTCATCGTCGCCGCCGCCGATCTTCAACTTCGACGAGATCCCGCAGGTCGTCGCCGGCCCGTACGAGTACGGCGTCCCCGGCGCACGGCACGCGGTCATGAGTCCCGGCGAAGGAAGGCGTGGCCGAGCCGGAGGAGGTGCACGCGTGAGCGAAGTCGCCGGCCGACGCCTCCGTCGTCCTCGTCGTCGCGAACGAGACGCTGACCGGCGGCGAGCTCGTCGACGCCGTGCGCCGGCGGGCCGAGGCCGGGCCGATTCGCGTGTTGGTCGTGGCGCCGGTGAGCCAGCCGCGCGAGGGCTACGTCGTCTACCGCGACTCGCGTCGCGCGTCCGCAGGGCGGCGGCTCGAGCGCACGCTCGCTGCGCTGCGCGAGGCTGGAATCCCTGCTCACGGCGCCGTGTTCGACGACGACCCGCTGACCGCGGTCAAGGACGTCCTCGCGTCCGAGGAGATCGACGAGGTCATCGTCTCGACGCATCCGGAGACGAAGTCGGGCTGGCTCCGCAAGAACCTCCTCGACGAGATCCGGCGCGTCGCGGGCACGCGTCCCGTCGAGCACATCGTGGCCGACGACTCGACCCGGACGGTGACCAACGTGCTCGTGTCGCGAACGAGACGGTGCTCGGCGGCCCGCTGCTCGACCGTATCCGCGCCCGCGCGAAAGAGGGCTCTTCGAGCTTCCTGATCATCAGCCCGCAGTCCGACCCGAGCCGTCGCGAGCATCCTGAAGCTGACCGGCGGCTCCGCGCCGCGCTCTCGACCCTCCGCTCCGAGGGAATCGACGCCCACGGTCAGGTCGCGCATCCGGATCCGTTCACGGCCGCGATGCAGGCGGTTCAGGACGAGCGGATCGACGAGATCATCGTGTCGACCTTCCCCGGAGACAAAGGCACGTAGCTGGCTGCGCGGAGACCTCGTCGAGCGGCTTCGCTCCGAGAGCAAGCTGCCTGTCGAGCACGTCGTCGTCGACCCCGCTCCCGCCGAGGCGACGACCGCATGAGCGCGCACGCCGAAGCCGCCCACGGGCACGACCACCACGGCCCGCCCGAGGCGAACAAGAGCTCGCGCGTCGACGCGCGCGTGCTCGGCATGTTCCTCTTCATCGCCTCGGAGGCGATGCTCTTCGGCTCCTTCTTCACGGCCTACTTCTTCGTGCGGGTCGTGAACCCGAGCGCGCCGGAGCATTGGCCGCCGGAGCCGTACCACTTCCCCGTCTTCGTCGCCGGCGTCAACACGGCGATCCTCGTGACCTCGAGCTTCACGATGCACTGGGCGCTCCAGTCGATCAAGCGCGGGAACCGGCCCGCGTTCCTCGCCGGCATGGTGCTGACGTTCGTCATGGGCCTCGCCTTCCTGCTGACGCAGGTCGTCGAGTACCTGAACGTCGGCTTCAACACCGGCGACGGCGCGTTCGCGTCGGTCTTCTTCGGGCTGACGGGCCTGCACGGCGCGCACGTCTTCATCGGCCTGACGCTGCTCGGGATGGTCATCGTTCGCGGGTTCCGCGGCCACTTCACGCCCGAGCACCACCACGGCGTCGAGCTCCCCGGGATCTACTGGCACTTCGTCGACGTAATGTGGATCGTGGTCTACACCGTCGTCTACCTGATCTGATGGAGAGCCCGTTTCGCAGCGAAGCCGCGGCTTTTCGCTTCCTCCTGATCTCGATCGGAGCGGCCGCGCTCATCGTGGTCGCGTCCTGGCTCAACCCGTGGCTCGGGTTCGGCGTGTTCCTCGGGCTCGTGGCACGTCGGTTTTTGGGCGTACTGGCGGCATGCGCGGCCCGGCGCCGCCCAGGGCGCAGATCCACCCGGACGGCCTGCCCGACGAGCAGCGCGTGCTCGTCGTCGCGAACGAGACGGTCGGCGGCGCCGAGCTCATGGCCGAGCTCGGCGAGATGGCGCTCGAGGGCCCGACGCGCCTCTACGTGGTCGCGCCGGCGCTCAACTCCCGGCTCAAGACCTGGACCTCCGACGAGGATCCCGCACGCGCAGCGGCTCAGCGCCGGCTCGACGCGACGCTCCGTCGCCTCCGCGAGGTCGGGATCGAGGCGGACGGGGCGATCGGCGACGTCGACCCGCTCGTCGCCGTCGACGACGCCGTCCGCACGTTCCGGCCGACGGAGATCGTCGTCTCCACGCATCCGGAAGGGCGCTCGAACTGGCTCGAGCGCGGCGTCGTCAGCGCGCTTACGCGACCGCTACGACGTCGACGTGAAGCACGTCGTCGTCGATCTCGAGGCGCAGAAGACCGCGTAGGCGTTGGGGTCAGGCTTCAGCCTGACCCCGGTCTTAGGTGTGCGCCTCGTCCGGGCGAACACCTCAAAACCGGGGTGAGGCTGAAGCCTCACCCCCAAGCGTTCAGCCGCCCGCGGCGCCGGCGACGTACTCGGCGACCGCTTCGATCTGCTCCGGGCTGAGCGAGTCCGCGAACGGCGGCATCGCGCCCATGCCGTTCGTCACGCGGTCGACGGCGAGCTCCTTCGACGGCTTCGACTCGTCGAGGTTCGGCCCGATCGTGCCGGTCGTGCCCGCGTCGGCGAGCGTGTGGCAGGTGCCGCAGTTGTCGAGGAAGATCTCGCGGCCGTCCGTAGGCCCAGGGCCACCGGGCTCGGTCGGCGGCGGCGTCGCGCCTGTCCCGGCCACGGCTCCCACGTACACCGCGATGTCCTTGATCGCCTGCTCGCGGTCGTCGACGCAGAACGCGTCACCCTCGACGTCCTCGCAGAGCGGCAGCGTGGTCTCCGGCCCCGGCATGCCCGGCATTCCCGTCGAGGTCTCCTCGATCGGGAACTTGATCTGGGTTGCGACGACCTGCGTGAAGGTGTCGGAGGTCATGCCGTCGGCGCGCGCCTGCGCGAACGCGTCGTCGAGGTTCGGGCCGATCGTGCCGTTTGTCCCCGCATCGGCGAGGACGTGGCAGTCGCCGCAGGTCGAGTCCAGGAAGAGCTGCCTGCCCGCTCCCTGGCTCCCCTCGTCGACGTACCCTCCGGTCCCGCATCCCGTGAGCGAGAACGCCACTGCCGCAACGCACGCGGCGCTCACGAGGAAGACGACCCTCACGAGGGGCGAGTCTAGCCCGAGGTCGAAACGGTCGGCGTCGTCTGCGACTTCTTGAGGTCTCGCACGATCCGCTTGATGTCCGGCACCAGCGGATCGGCGGGGCGGAGCTTGATGAACTTCTCGTACGCCGCGATCGCGGTCGTCGCGTCGCCGGCATCGGACGCGGTGCGCGCGAGCGTGAGCTGGGCATTCGCGTCCTTCGGCGTTGCCACCGTGATCCTGCGATAGGACTCGACGGCGCTCGACGCGGCCTGCTGCGCCTCACCGAGCGCGGCGTTCACCGCCTCGGACAGCTGCTGGTTCACCGTGTTCGTGATCGGGTCGGGATCGAGCGGCTTGCCGTCGACGATGACCAAGCCGGCGACGGTCGCTCCGGGCACGACGAACGCGGCGCGGAAGTTCGCCTCGTTCGCCCTGCGCTGCGCGTCGTCGACCTTCGTGAGGTAGAGAGCCGCGACCTTCTCGAGCGCGTCGACTTCCTTCGGGCGGAGGCGGATGACGTTCTCGTACGCCTCGATCGCGTCGTCGGTGTTCCCCTCGGCCTGGTGGGCGGTCGCGAGATCGCGGAAGGCCTGGACGTCGTTCGGGTTCTCGGAGACGCGCTTCTCGGCCGCCGAGATCGACGGGATCCCCGAGTCGCCGGAGCCCTGGAAGATGTTGCCGAGGCCGATGCCCCCGGCGCCGACGCCGAAGCCGACGAAGCCGAGCCCGAAGACGAGCGCGAGGAAGAGGAACATCCACTTCGCCTGGCGGCGAAGCCTCGGGAAGAACATGGTGTCCTCGATTACGACCTCCTGCCGTCGTGCGACAGCAGCCGGGCGCGCGCGCTTCGCGCTCCGTCGATCAGCTCGAGCCATGCCTTCCCTCCTTTCTCGTACCGCGTTTTGCCGCCCACGAGGGTAGCGAGCACCCTCTCGGGCGATCCGCCGAGAACCGTAGCCGTAACCGGATCTTCCCATGGTACGAGCGGCGTGCCCGAAAACGAGAGGACCGTGAGGTCGGCCCGCTTCCCGGGGACGAGCGAGCCGCGCTCGTCGGCCACACCGAGCGCTCTCGCGCCGCCGAGAGTGGCGAGCTCGAGCGCGTCCTGCGTGCTCAGCGCGTCCGGGCGTTGCTCCCGGGCCCGTGCCGCGTAGAGCGCCGCGCGCATCTCGTCGAACATGTCGAACGACGGCGTCGACGCCGGGCTGTCGGTCGCGATGCAGACGCGTATGCCGGCTTCGCGGAGGGCCGCGAGCGGCGCGACCCCGCAGCCGAGGACGGCGTTCGACCTCGGGCAGTGCGCGACGGCGACGTCGTGCTTCGCCAGGAGCTCGATCTCCTCCTCGTCGACCTTGACACAGTGCGCCGCGAGGACGTTCGGGCCGAGCAGCCCTTCGTCGGCGAGCGCTCGGATCCCGGTCGTCCCGAGCGGCGGGACGAGCATCTCGGCGATGCTGCTCCACGGCCCCTCGCCCGAGCGGACGTAGTCGATCTCGTCCTGGCTCTCCGAGAGATGCGTCGCAATCGGCAGGTCGAGCTCCGCCGATGCGCGGTAGAGATCGAGCGTGGTCGTGTACGGGGCGTGTGGCGAGATCCCGAGCCGGACGCCGTTCGCGAGCGCCCCGGTGACCTCGGCGGACAGCCGCTCGAACCGCGCGCGTCCCTCGTCGGCGCCGCCGAAGACCTCGAGGTAGACGATCGCGTGGAGCCCGACGGCGGAGCATGCGGTCGCGGCGGCGCCGCTGAAGCTGCAGTCGCCGACCATCGTGACGCCCGAGCGAAGGCACTCGAGGGCACCGAGCCTCGCGATCGACTCCATCTCCTCGCGCCCGATTCGCTGCTTGCGCTCGACGTGGACGCCGATCCACGGCCCGAACGAGAGCCCGTCCCCGAAGCCCGCGTACACCGCGTACTCGAGGTGCGTGTGTGCGTTGACGAACCCCGGGAGGATCACGGCCTCGGGAAAGCGCTCGCCTTCCCCGAGCTCCGAAGCCGGACCCACAGCCTCGATCAGGCCGTCGTCGCCGATCGCGACCGCGCCGTCCTCGATCGGAGCGCCCTCGACCGGGACGACCCAGTCCGCCGAAAGCACTCTCATAGATCGAGCTCCGCGAGCTCCCGGTCCCAGGCGGGCTGCCAGCGGCGTTCCATGAGCGCGGAGAGCCAGATCGAGAGCTCGAAGAGGAGCATGAGCGGGATGATCTCGAACGCGAGGGAGACCGGATCGACGGTCGGCAGGAACGCAGCGAAGATCAGCAGGATGACGAATGCGTACCTGCGGTTCTCGCGCAGCCGCCGCGACGTCAGCACCCGCAGCCGCACGAGCGCCAGCACGAAGATCGGCAGCAGGAACGCGATCCCGCCCCCGAGCAGGAGCAGCGCGACGAAGTTGTAGTAGTAGCTCGCGCGGATCTGGATGTCGTAGAGCTCGTCGTCGTAGCTCGTGAGGAACTCGAGCGCCCGCGGGAGGACGACGTAGTACATGAACGCGACTCCGCAGGCGAAGAGCGCGGTCGCGAACGTGACGAAGACGAGGGCGACCCGCTCGAACTGCGGCGCGACGGCGGGCGCGAGGAACGCCCAGATCTGCCAGAGCAGCACCGGGAGCACGAGCCCGATCGCGACGACGACGCTGACCATCACCGAGGTGGTGAACGGCTCCGTCACGCCGAGCGTCACGAGCTGCTTGTCGTCGGGCAGCGGCCCGGTCAGCCAGTCGATGACCTCCTCGTGGAAGTAGAAGGCGAGCGCGAATGCCGGGACGAGCGCGGCAATGGAGACGATCAGCCGCGAGCGAAGCTCGTCGAGATGCTCGACGAGAGTGGCCTCCTCACCGTGGCGGAGGCGGCGGGGCAACCACCGCGCGTTCATGGTGCGCAAGGGCGGAATCCGCTAGCGCGAATTCCGCCCGCGCGAAAATCCCTAAAGGCGTCCGCTTCGCGGCCGCATCTCACCGTGCGAAGCCTCCCCTAGGTGACGGTTTCCCGCTCGGGCTTCTCGGCGGGAGTCGGTTCAGGCTCGGACGTGGAGCTCGGCAGCTCGGCCGGCGACGCAGACTCCGACGGCTTCTCGTCCATCCCGCTGACCGAGTCCTTGAACTCGCGCATGCCCTTTCCGAGCGAGCGACCCATCTCCGGGAGCCGCTTCGCGCCGAAGACGAGCAGTAGCACGAGCAGGATGAGAACGAGCTCCCACCAGGCGAAAGGCATCGATTCACCTTACCACCGGCTCCCGAGAGCCGACCCAGGCGAGCCGGGTACCATGCGGGAGGGCACGGCGGCTCTTTTCGCCGCTACCCGCTCTCTGATCATGGCTCACCTCGAAATCAAGAATCTGCACGTCTCGCTGGAGGACGGCCCCGAGATCGTCAAGGGCGTCGACCTCGCCGTGGACCTGAACCAGAAGCACGCGATCATGGGCCCCAACGGCTCGGGCAAGTCCACGCTTGCGTACGCGCTCATGGGCCACCCGGCCTACGAGATCACCGAGGGACAGATCCTCTTCGAGGGCGAAGACATCACCGAGCTCGGCGCGGACGAGCGCGCTCAGCGCGGGCTCTTCCTCGCATTCCAGCACCCGCATGCGATTCCCGGCGTCACCGTCACGATGTTTCTGCGGAGCGCGATCAACGCGATCCGCAAGGCGCGCGCGGACGGCGAGGACGACCCGATCCCGATCCCCGAGTTCCGCAAGGAGCTCATGGAAGCGATGGAGGAGCTCAAGGTCTCGCGCGAGCTCGCGTCGCGCTACGTCAACGACGGCTTCTCGGGCGGAGAGCGGAAGCGCATCGAGGTGCTCCAGCTCGCGATGCTGAAGCCGAAGATCGCGATCCTCGACGAGACCGACACCGGGCTCGACATCGACGCGCTGCGCATCGTCGCGGGCGGCGTCAACACGCTCGTCGGCCCCGACATGGGCGCCCTCCTGATCACGCACTACCAGCGGATTCTGAGCTACGTCGAGCCCGACTTCGTGCACGTCTTCATGGGCGGGAAGATCGTGGCCGAGGGCGGGCCGGAGCTCGCAGGTAAGCTCGAGTCGGAGGGCTACGAGGCGTTCGGGCCCTCGAGCAATGGAGGTGGTCCGTCGTGAGCACGCATGAGACCGATGTCGTCCGCGGGATTCGCTCCGACTACGAGTACGGCTGGGCGGATTCCGAGAAGGACTACTTCTTCAAGTCGTCGCGCGGTCTCTCTCACGAGCTGATCGACGCGATCTCCGATCACAAGTCGGAGCCGGACTGGATGCGCCAGTTCCGGCACAAGAGCCTCGACTACTTCCTGGCCCGGCCGATGCCGAGCTGGGGCGCCGACCTGTCGGGCATCGACTTCGACAACATCTTCTATTACATCCGGCCCACCGAGAAGCAGGCGGAGTCCTGGGAGGACCTGCCGGCCGACATCAAGGACACCTGGGACAAGCTCGGCATCCCCGAGGCGGAGAAGAAGTACCTCGCCGGGGTCGGTGCGCAGTACGAGTCCGAGGTCGTCTACCACAAGCTGCGCGAGGATCTCGAGAAGAAGGGCGTGCTCTTCCTCGACATGGACTCCGGGCTCCGCGAGCACGAGGAGCTCGTCAAGCAGTACTTCGGGACGATCATCCCGCAGAACGACAACAAGTTCGCGGCGCTGAACTCCGCCGTCTGGTCGGGCGGCTCGTTCATCTACGTGCCGCCGGGCGTGAAGGTCGAGATGCCGCTCCAGGCCTACTTCCGCATCAACGCGGAGAACATGGGCCAGTTCGAGCGCACGCTGATCATCGTCGACGAGGACGCGTACGTGCACTACGTCGAAGGCTGCACGGCGCCGATCTACTCCTCCGACTCGCTGCACTCCGCGGTCGTCGAGATCGTCGTCAAGAAGGGCGGCCGGCATCGCTACACGACGATCCAGAACTGGAGCAACAACGTCTACAACCTCGTGACGAAGCGCGCCGTCGCCTACGAGGACGCGACGATGGAGTGGGTCGACGGGAACCTCGGCTCGAAGGTGACGATGAAGTACCCGGCGGTCTGGCTCATGGGTGAGGGCGCGCACGGCGAGGTGCTCTCGATCGCCTTCGGCGGCAAGGGGCAGCACCAGGACGCGGGCGGCAAGGTCGTCCACGTTGCGCCGCGCACGTCGTCGGTCATCACCTCGAAGTCGATCTCGAAGGACGGCGGCCGGGCGGGCTACCGCGGGCTACTGCAGGTGGCGAAGGGCGCGGTCGGCTCGAAGTCGAAGGTCGTGTGCGACGCGCTCATCCTCGACGACGAGTCGCGTTCGGACACGTACCCGTACATCCAGGTGGACGAGAACGACGTCGACCTCGGCCACGAGGCGACGGTCTCGAAGATCGGCGAGGAGCAGCTCTTCTACCTCATGAGCCGCGGGCTCTCCGAGGCGGAGGCGAGCGCGATGATCGTGTCCGGCTTCGTCGAGCCGATCACGAAGGAGCTCCCGCTCGAGTACGCGGTCGAGATGAACCGTCTCATCCAGCTGCAGATGGAAGGCTCTGTTGGCTAGAGCGAATGTCGGCTAGGAGCCGAGATGGTTAGGCCGATCACGAAGGTCGACACGATCGGCATCCCTTCGAGCGACGCAGAGCGCTCGCGCGCTTTCTATTTCGACACGCTCGGCCTCCGCCCCGACGACAACGCCCGGAACGAGTTCTGGATCGGCGACACGTGCTTCGCGATCTGGGAGCCGGCGCGCTTCGGGATCGAGTACGAGCCGCAGTCGAACAGCATCGCTCTGCTCCACGTCGACGACGTCGCCGCCGCCCGTGCCGAGCTCGAGGCGAAAGGCGTCGTGTTCCACGGCGAGACGTTCGACACCGGCGTCTGCCACATGGCGAACTTCACCGACCCGGACGGAAACCCGCTGACGCTCCATAAGCGATACGCGCCCTACTCGGACAAGGCGGCCGGTTGATCCAGGCACGGCGAGTCGATTTCATCGCGGTCCCGACGAAGGACCGAGACCGCGCCGAGAAGTTCTACGGCGAGACGCTCGGGCTTCCGAAGAACCCGAACTCCACCGACACGTGGGTCGAGTTCGAGACCGGCAACGTCACGCTCGCGCTCGTCGACCCCGAGGCGTTCGGCCAGCCGTTCAATCCGTTGCCGGTCGCCTCGATCGTGCTCCGGGTGGACGATGTCGACGAGGCGAGAAAGCGAGCTCGAGGAGGCCGGCGTCGAGCTCGTCGGGCGGCCGTTCGACTCGGGCGTTTGTAACGGCGCCGCCTTCAAGGACCCGGACGGGAACGGGCTCATGCTTCACCACCGCTACGCGCCGCTATCTCGACGGTTCGCTCCCATGATCGAGGCGGAGCGCGTCGACTACATCCGCGTCCCGGTGACGGACATGGACGAGGCCAACCACTTCTACGGCGAGCTGCTGGGCCTCCGGCGGAATCCGAACTCGCCCAGCGAGGACTGGGTCGAGTACGAGGCCGGCAACGTCACGCTCGCCGTCATGACGCCGCACACGCACGACTACGAGTTCACGGCGTTGCCGCCCTCCACCATCGCGCTCCGCGTCCGTGACGTCGCGGCGGCGAAGGAGAAGCTCGAGTCCGCAGGTCTCGAGATCGGCGAAGTGTGGGACTCCGGTGCGTGCAAGGGCGTCGGAGTGAACGATCCGGCGGGGAACCGCATCCTGCTCCACCGCCGCTACGCGCCGTATCCCGACGGGTCGCAGCCGTGAAGGTCGAGCGGGTCGACTGCTCAACTGCGCGGCTTCGCCGCGCGGCTGCGGCTCGGCCGCCGCAGCGGTGGCAGCAGAGATGCTCAGGTGCGACCATGCGTGGTTCAAGGATCCCGACGGGAGTGCGCTCATGCTCACGGGCGCTTCGACGTGTGATGCAGGTCGAGCGCGTCGACTTCGTCTCAGTCCTGACGCAGGACATTCCGCGCGCCAAGCGCTTCTACACGGAGGTTCTCGGGCTCGACATCGAGTCCGAGAGCGAGCACGACATGGAGTTCACCTGCGGACAGGTGACGCTCGACGTCTTCGACCCGTCGAGCATCGGGCAGCCGTTCGCGGTCTCGCCGGCGGGGCTCGCGCTGCGCGTCGAGGACGTCGATGCGGCGCGCGCCGAGCTCGAGGCGAAGGGCGTCGAGTTCGACGGTGAGACGATCGAGACGGGCGTCTGCCGGCAGGCGTGGTTCAAGGACCCCGACGGGAACGCGCTGATGCTCCACCGGCGGTTCGACGTATGACGCGGAGCGAGCTGCTCGAGCGCTACCAGGCGCTGCCGCTCCCGACGACGAAGGACGAGCACTGGCGCTTCACCGATCTCAGGGGGTTCGATCCCGACGCGTGGACCGCGAACGGCGCGGCCGAGATCGCCCCGACGCCGGCGCTCATCGACGTGGACGTCGCGGGCATCGCGCATGTCGGCGAGGGCGGGATCGAGATCGAGCGCGCACCGGACGGGATCCGCTTCGAGCCGCTGACGGACGAGCACGAGCACCTCTACTCGCTCGTCGGCTGGGACGAGAAGTTCGCCGCCCACAACGCGGCGATGTGGAAGCACGGCCTGCTCGTGCACGTGCCGCGCGGCGTCGTCCTCGACTCGCCGCTCTACGTCCGGGTCGCGAACTCCGTCGAGGGCGGCTCGCTCTTCTGGCGGCTCCTGATCGTCGCGGAGCAGGAGAGCCGCTTCGCGGTGATCGAGGAGTACGCCTCGTCTTCGCCCGAGCTGCGCGGATACTCGAACGCGGCCGTCGAGGTCGTCGTCGGCCAGGCGGCGAAGGTCGAGTACGTCTCCGTCCAGAACCTCTCGCGCGGCACCTGGCACTTCGCCTCGCACCACGCCCGCGTCGAGCGCGACGCCGAGCTCGACTGGGTCACCGGCGGCTTCGGCTCCGCGAAGGGGAAGGTCCGCATCCAGAACGACCTCGCCGGCCCCGGCGCGACCTCCCGCGTCACGGGCGCGTACTTCGCCGACGGCACGCAGCACCTCGACTACGACACGTTCCAGGAGCACATGGCGCCGTCGACGACCTCGGACTTCGCGTTCAAGGGCGCGCTACGCGACAAGGCGCGGACCGTCTGGCGCGGGATGATCCGCGTCGAGGAGGGCGCGCAGAAGACGAACGCGTACCAGGAGAACCGCAACCTCCTGCTCTCGAAGACCGCACATGCCGACTCGATCCCCGGTCTCGAGATCCTTGCCAACGACGTCCGCTGCACGCACGGCGCGACGCTCGGGCAGGTCGACCGCGACCAGCTCTTCTACCTGATGACCCGCGGGCTCTCGCGGGCCGAGGCGGAGCGCCTGATCGTGCGCGGCTTCTTCCAGGACGTGCTCGACCGTGTCGAGCTCGAGCCCGTGCGCGATGCGCTCGCCGCCGCGCTCGAGGCGCGCATTCCGCAGGCTTAGTAAGTCGGCGCGGTCGTCTGAGAAGCGCCGTCGTCGCCGCTTGCGGCGACCTCCTCCGGCTCTTCCGAGCGGCCGAGTGACTCGAGGAGCGAAGCGAGCTGCTCCTCGACACGCTCCAGCCGCGCCTCGAGCTCCAGGAAGCGGTCGTCGGAGATCTCGGCGTCACCCTCCGCTCCGGAGGCCTCCTCCGTTCCGTTGCCGGAGAGGAGGTGCCTGTAGCGCGTCTCCTTCTGCCCGGGCCGGCGCGGCAGGCGCGCCACGAGCTCGCGCTCGATCAGCCGCTCGAGAACGCCGTCCACCTCCCGCAACGACGCGAACGGGTGGAGCCGCTCGGTCCGGCCCTTGAGCTCGCCGGGCGTCTGCGCCCCGCGCAGCATGAGCACGGCGAGCAGTGAGATCTCCGCGTGCGAGAGGCCCATCGCCTCGTCGAACAGGTGCCGGTACTTGACGACGCGGGCGCCCGCCCCACTCGCCAGGCGCGCCCAACCACGCCGCGAGAGCGACGCGAGCGCGATGCGGATCGTCTCCTCGTCGTACTCGACGACGGGATCGCGGTTCGTCGCCTGGTTGCAGGCGAGCCGCAGCGAGTTCAGCGACAACGGGTAGGCGTCCGGAACCGTTCGCTGCTTCTCGATCAGGCAGCCGAGAACTCGCAGCTCCACCGCAGAAGCGTCCACGCTCAGACGTTAGCGAGCATCCGGTCCGGAACAATAGGTCCATGACTACAAAGATCGATCTCACCGACGCGGAGTGGCGGGAGAAGCTGACGCCCGAGCAGCACGCCGTCCTCCGCCAGAAGGGCACAGAGCGCGCCTTCTCGGGCGCCTACTGGGACGAGCACGCACCGGGCATCTACCGCTGCGCGGGCTGCGGCACCGAGGTCTTCCGCTCCGATGCGAAGTTCGACTCCGGGACCGGCTGGCCCAGCTTCGTCGAGCCGGCGTCGCTCGACAGCGTCACGACGGAAACGGACTCGAGCTACGGAATGTCGAGGACAGAAGTCCTGTGCGCGACCTGCGGCGGCCACCTCGGCCACGTGTTCGACGACGGCCCCGGACCGAACGGGCTCCGCTACTGCATCAACTCCTGCGCGCTCGACCTCGAGCAGACGTAGGAGATAGTCGTGGCGTCCTGCTGTCGCGGCGGCCCGTGCGAGGAGTTCTTCGGGCCGCGGGTCGCGCGCCGCAGCCTCGAGAGCTACCGCAGCAAGGGCCACGGCGACCTCGAGCGGCGCCTGGTCGAGGTCGCGTCCGAGGGAGGGCTCGAGGGCGCGCGCGTGCTCGAGATCGGCGGCGGGATCGGGACGATCCAGGCCGAGCTGCTCGAGGCGGGAGCCGAGCGCGGCGAGATCGTCGAGCTCGTCTCGGCCTGGGAGCCGTACGCGCGCGAGCTCGCACGCGACAAGGGCCTCGAGACGCGCACCTCCTTCCTCGTTGCCGACGTCCTCGAGAGCCCCGAGACCATCGAGAACGCCGATGTCGTGATCATGAACCGCGTCGTCTGCTGTACGCCCGACGGCGTGAAGCTCGCCGGCGCCGCCGCCCGCCTCGCCTCGCGCACGCTGGTCCTGAGCTTCCCGCGCGAGACCCTCTGGTTCCGCCTCGGCATCCGTCTCTTGAACATGGGCATGTGGGTGGCCCGCCGCTCCTTCCGAGTCTTCGCGCACCCCCGAGATGCCCTCATCGGCGCCGCGTCGGCAGAGGGGCTCCGCCTGGCCGAGACGGGTCGCGAAGGTCTCTGGGAGTACGCCGCCCTCAGGCGCGCATGAGCGAGATCGGCCTGTTCCCGCTGCCGCTCGTGCTCCTGCCGACGGAGCAGGTGCCGCTGCACATCTTCGAGGAGCGCTACAAGGAGCTCATCGGCGAGTGTCTCGCGGAGGATCGCGAGTTCGGCCTCGTGTTCGCGGATGAGGAAGGCCTGCGCGAGGTCGGGACGCGCGCCGCCGTGATCGAGGTCTTGCCGACCGAGTTCGAGGACGGGCGCATGAACATCATCGTCGAAGGGCGCGACCGCTTCCGACTGTTGCGCCTGACACGAGGCCGGAGCTTCCACACCGCCGAGACGGCTCCGCTCGAGGACGCGGGCGACGACCCCTCCCCTGAGCTGGTGGAGCGCGCTCGTGCTCTATTCGGTCGCCTTTCGGACATCACCGAGAGCAGTGTCGAGACGCCCGCTGCGGACACGCCTCAGCTCTCGTACGCGCTCGCCGCCCGCGTGCACGAGCTGGCGACGGATCTCCGGCTCGAGTTGCTCGCCGAGGTGTCCGAGAACGCTCGTCTCGAGCGCGTCTGCGAGATGTTCGAGGAGGCGGCGGTGGCGGTCGAGCGGCAGCGGCGCATCGCCGAGCGCGCCGCCACGAACGGCAAGGTCGACTTCGGGATCTAGATGGTTGATGCCCGGGCGGCCGGGCGAAGACGCAGGGGTACGATGCCCTCATGGCTGTAACGGCCCAGTCGAAGCTGGACGCGCACAAGCTGCGCGCCGACTTCGCCGTCTCTCGACGAGCTCGTGAACGGGAAGCCCGTCGCATTCCTCGACTCGGCAGCTTCGACGCAGAAGCCGCGCCAGGTGCTCGATGCGATGCGCGAGTTCTACGAGCACTCGTACGCGAACGTGCACCGCGGCGTCTACCGCCTCGCCGAGCGCGCGACCGAGGGCTACGAAGGCGGGCGCGGCAAGGTCGCGGCGTTCGTCAACGCGCCCTCGGAGCGCGAGGTGATCTTCACGCGCAGCGCCACGGAGGCGCTCAACCTCGTCGCCTACGCGTGGGGGCTCGACAATCTCGGGACGGGCGACGTCGTCGTCGTCACCGAGCTCGAGCACCACTCGAGCTTCGTGCCCTGGCAGTACATCGCCCAGCGCACGGGAGCGACGTTCCGCGCACATCCCGATCGACGATCACGGCGAGCTCCAGCTCGACGCGCTGGACGAGATCGAGCGCGAAGGCAGCGTGAAGGTCGTCGCGAACAACCTCGTGTCGAACTCGCTCGGCACGATCAACCCGGTCGAGAAGCTCGCCGCGTGGGCGCACGAGCAGGGAGCGATCATGGTCGTTGACGCCGCTCAAGCGGCGCCGCACCGGCCGCTCGACGTGCAGGCGCTCGGCTGCGACTTCCTCGCGTTCTCGTCGCACAAGATGTGCGGACCGAGCGGCATCGGCGCGCTCTGGGGGCGGCGCGAGCTGCTCGAGGAGATGTCGCCGTTCAACCTCGGCGGCGAGATGATCCGCTCCGTCTCGATCAAGAAGACGACCTGGAACGAGCTGCCGTACAAGTTCGAGGCCGGGACGCCCGCGATCGCGGAGGCGTACGGCTTCGGGATCGCCATCGACTACGTCTCCGAGATCGGCCTCGACGCGATCGAGCGGCACGAGCACGAGCTCGTCGAGTACGCGATGGGCCGGCTCGCTGAGCTCGACGTGGGTCGACTGTGTACGGGCCGCCCGCCGATCGCCGCGCAGGGATCGTCTCGTTCAACGTCGACGGCAGTCCATCCGCACGACGTCGCGCAGATGCTCGACTGGGAGGGCGTCGCGGTGCGCGGCGGGCCATCACTGCACGCAGCCGCTGATGACTCGACCTCGGCGTCAGCGGCGACGACGCGCGCGAGCTTCTACGTGTACTCGATCCCGGAAGAGATCGACCGGCTGGTCGACGGCACTCCACAAGGTCAAGACGAGCCTGGGCTAGCCGTGTCGGAATTCGACCAGCTCTATCGCGAGCTGATCCTCGACCACTACAAGAACCCCCGGAACCACGGGCTGCTCGATCCCGCGGACGCTCAGGCCGAGGGCCAGAACCCGCTCTGCGGCGACGAGGTCTCGGTCTCGGTTCGGCTCGGGGAGGGCGACGTGATCGAGGACGTGGGCTTCGACGGCCGCGGCTGCGCGATCAGCCAGGCGGCGACCTCCATGCTCACCGACCTCGTCAAGGGCCGGACTGCGGAGGAGGTCGCGGCGATGCCGAAGGAGGAGCTCCTCGAGGAGCTCGGGATCCCGCTCACGCCCGTTCGCCTCAAGTGCGCGATCCTCGGGCTCGGCGTGCTCAAGCTGGCGCTGCACAAGGCGAGGGGAACGCCGCTGCCCGAGGAGTGGGGCACCTCGGCTCGCGACCTGGTGCTCGAGTAGTTGCCCGAGTACGAGGTCGCGGAGGTCGACGAGCTGCCGCCGGGGACGATGCGGCTGGTCCCGGCCGGGCCGCTCACGATCGGCGTCTACAACTGCGGCGGGCGCTCTACGCGATCGAGGATCGCTGCTCGCACGACGACGGCCCGCTCTGCGAGGGCGACTGGGAGCCGGACAGCGTGCATGGTCGTCTGCCCGCGCCACGGCTCGCGCTTCGACCTCGAGACCGGGATCCCGATGAGCCTGCCGGCGTTCGAGTCGGTGCCCGTCTACCCGGTGCGGGTGCGCGACGACGGGATGGTCGTCGTCGACGTGGAAGACTGAGATCGCCGTGCTCGACGATCGCGTTCTCGCCGTCCTCGCCCGCCTCGAGGAGCAGGATCGCGCCGAGCGCGAAGCCGGTCTCCCGGCGGAGCGCCGCTCGCGTCAGATCGAGCCGACGACCGGGCGCTTCCTCTTCGCGCTCGCGGCGTCGCAGGCGGGGATCGAGGTGCTCGAGGTCGGCGGTTCGCGCGGTTACTCGTCGATCTGGCTCGCCGCGGGCGCACGCGTCCTCGGCGGCCGCGTGATCTCGCTCGAGAAGGACCCGGAGAAGTGCGCGGCCTGGCGCGAGAACATCGCCGAGGCTGGGCTCGAGGAGTGGGCGGAGCTCGTCGAGGGCGACGCGTTCGAGACCCTGCGCGCAGACGCAGGACATCTTCGATCTCGTCTTCCTCGACGCAGAGAAGAACGACTACGAGGCGCTCTTCGCGCTCGTGCGCCCGCTCGTCGATGCCGGCGGCCTCGTCGTAGCCGACAACGTGCTCTCGCACGCCGATCCGCTCGCCGCGTACTCGGCCGCGCGCCAGACCGATCCGGCTCTCGTCAGCGTCACGTCCCGCTCGACCGCGGGCTCGAGCTGACAGTGGCCACCACCGAGCCGTCTACGCTCGGGTAGTCGCAGCGTCCGAATCGGCTAGCGCCGATCCGGACGCGCGAGGATCCTAAAGCGTGGCCGCTTCGCGGCCACGCTCGTCGCTAGGGCTTCAGCGCGACGTCCTGACCTCGCTCATGAGAGCGAGGTAGTTGCGGTCCGGATCGCGGAAGAACGTCATCCACAGGTCGTGGTCGGGCATCTCGGCGATGAGGTGCGGCTCGTCCTCGAACGGGACGCCGCGCGCGGCGAGCTCCTCCCGTGCGGCGTGGATGTCCTCGACGCGGAAGTAGACGATCGAGCTCGGATGGTCGAACTCGTCGTTCTCTGCGACCGAGAGCATGATCCGGACGTCGCCGCAGATGAAGAACGCAAGCGGGCCGGCCTGGAAGAGGAACTCGAGGCCGAGAGCGTCGCGATAGAAGGCGACCGAACGCTCGACGTCGTGCGTGTTGATCGCGATCTGGCCGATGTTCTGGATCGGTGTCGTCATCCGTCCTCCTTCTCAGTATCCTTAGCTCAGCTAACTAAGTAATTAGCAGAGCTAAGGAGATCATGTCAACTGAGACCCGACCGGAGGTCGCCGACCGGCTCCACTCCGCCGCGATTCACCTGCTGCGGCGCGTGCGGCGTGTCGACGAGGAGACGGGCCTTTCTGCGGCGCGGCTCTCGGCCCTCTCGGTGCTCGTCTTCGGTGGCCCGACCACGCTCGGGCAGCTCGCGCGCGCCGAGCAGGTGTCGGCACCGACGATGAGCCGGCTCGTCAGCGGGCTCGAGCGAGACGGGCTCGTGGCGCGCGAGGCGCACGAGCGCGACGGCCGCTCGATGCTCCTGCAGGCGACCGAGGAAGGTCGCCTGATCCTCGTCGCCGGACGGGAGAAGCGCATCGGCGAGCTCGCCCGACTGTTCGAGAGACTGTCCGACGACGAGGTCGCGACGCTCGGCGAAGCGGCGGCGATCGTCGAGGCCGCTCTCGCACGACCTCCATCCGGCTGAAGTGCGTATGCTGCAATTACCGCGGAAAGGAGGTGGTCCGGCTTGAGCGATGACAGTACCGGCAGTGGAGGTACCAGCGGGTAGAGGCGTGCCCCCGGGACCACCGGGAATCGCCTAGCCAGCGTAGGGGGCTCGCGTTTCGCGCCGCTCGTTCACCTCGCCGCGAGGATGCGGGGTGGCGGTGCAGGAAGCGCCTCTACTAATACAACGCTGGTCACCGTAGGTAGCAAGACGAAGGGCCGCCTCGCGCGGCCCTTCGTCGTTCCGGTCGGCTTGATGTGAAAACGGAGCGACCGCGGCCGCGAAGCGGCCGCGCTTCAGGTCCTTTGCTCTTCCGCGCGCCATGCCTTGGGCGCGATCGCAATCCGCGCTAGCGGATTGCGATCTGACGCCACAAGCGAATCCCCGCTCGGGGATTCCGGTCTTGTGCACAACTTCGGCTAGGCGACCAGGGTCGCCGGCGCCTGCGGCCTGGCCACCGGCTGCGCCTCGGCGACCAGAGTCGCAAGGTGCGCTCGCAGACGCTCCGCATGTGCCGGGTTGCGGAGGCGGCCGTGCTCGTCGAAAGCGTCCTGGGCGCGTGAGAGCGGGAACTCTCCGTCGATCACGCGCGCGCCGGCGATCCCGAGGATTCGCCGGAGATCCTGCTGCGCCCAGATCGCGCCGTACTGGCCGGTTGTGGCCCCGGCGATCGGCGACGGTCTTGTTCTCGAGCGAGCTTCCGCGATGCCGCGCCGACGCCCAGTCGAGCGCGTTCTTGAGCACTCCGGGGGTCGAGCCGTTGTACTCGGGGGTCACGACGAGCACGGCGTCGGCCGCCTCGATGCGCTCACGAAGATCCCGCACCGCCTCCGGAGGCCGGGAGCCCGCCTGGTCGAGGTCCTGGTCGTACATGAGGCAGCTGGCCGAGCTCGCGGTAGAGGTCGACCGCGACTCCCGCCGGCACGAGCTCCTCGGCCGCGCGCGCGAGCGCGGTGTTGTACGAGTCCGCGCGCAGGCTGCCGGAGATGGCGAGGATCTTCATCGTCAGGCCTCCCGAACCGCCACGAAGTTCGCGCTCAGAAGCACGTCGTCCGGCAACAGGAAGCCGCCGCCGGGGAGCGGGGCGTTCCAGTTGAGGCCGAATTCCGTGCGGTCGACCGTCCCCGAGAGCTCGATCCCGACCCGCTCGTTTCCGTACGGGTCGAGCCCCGCGCCGACGAAACGGCCCTCGAGCACGATCGGCTGGGTCACGTCCTTGATCGTCAGGTCGCCCTCGACCTCGAGCGCGTCGCCGTCGCTCGAGAACCTCGTCGACACGAACCGCAGCTCGGGAAACCGCTGCGTGTCGAAGAAGTCCGGGGACTGGATGTGGCCGTCCCGCGTCTCGTCGAAGGTCGTGATGCTCGACGCGTCCACGACGCCCTCGATCGAGGGGCTCTCGCCGCCTCGGATCGTCCCCGTGAATCCGGGCACGCGTCCCTTCACGGTCATGAGGCCGAGCTTCTTCACGTGAAACTCGAGCGCCGACCAGACCGGATCGATGGTCCACGTTCCGGTGGGGATCACGGCGGCCGGTGAATCTGCGAGGATGCTCATTCCTATTCCTCCTTGCGTTCGCTACTATTGAGTACGCAAGCAACTATAGCGAGAAGAAGATGTCCAGTCAAGTATTGAGCGAGCAAACAAATTGCGTCCAGGCCTTCGTGGGCTTGCTGCGGGCGCATGCGGCGACGACACGGCGGCTGAGCGCCCAGCTCACCGCCGACCACGGCCTCACGATCAGCGACTTCGAGGTGCTGTTGCGACTGGCGCGCGCGCCCGATCGCAGGATGCGCCGCGTCGACCTCGCCGAGCAGGTCGTCTTGACGGCGTCCGGCGTCACGCGGTTGCTCGACGGCCTCGAGAAGAGCGGCCTGGTCGAGCGGGACTCCTGCGCCACCGACCGGCGGGTCGTGTACGCGGTGCTGACCGATGACGGCCTCGAGAAGGTCCGCGCGGCGGCGGAGACTCACTTCGCGCAGATCGAAGAGCTGTTCGAGGCCCGCTTCGACCGGGCAGAGGTCGAGCAGCTCGGGTCGCTGCTCGAGCGGCTCGCCGAAGCCGACGCTCCGCTCGACTGCGATCCGGGTTAGCGATCAGGCTCGCTTCTCGAAGTTCTGCCAGTAGCGGCTCGGCGTTGGCCCCCGCTGGCCCTGGTACTTCGAGCCGATCCCCTCCGACCCGTACGGCCGCTCGGCCGGCTCCGAGAGCTGCACGAACGAGACCTGGCCGATCTTCATGCCCGGGTAGATCGTGATCGGCAGGTTCGCCACGTTCGAGAGCTCGAGCGTCACGTGCCCGTCCCACCCGGGATCGATGAAGCCGGCCGTCGAGTGGATGAGCAGCCCAAGCCGGCCCGAGACTCGACTTCCCCTCTAGCCTCGCGACGAGATCGTCCGGCAGCGTGACGCGCTCGAGCGTCGAGCCGAGCACGAATTCGCCCGGGTGCAGGATGAATGCCTCGTCCCCCGAGACCTCGACGAGCTCGGTCAGCTCCTCCTGCTGCGCCTTGACGTCGATGTACGGGTAGCGAGAGTTGCGGAACACCCGGAAGTAGCGGTCGACCCGCACGTCGAGCGACGAGGGCTGCATGAGCTCCGGCTCGTAGGGGTCGATTCCGATCCGTCCCTCGGCGAGGAGACGCCTGATCGTTCGGTCGGAGAGGACCACCGGGCGATTCTACGGCGACGACACCTTGTAACAGCCTGTTACAAGCGCACGTCGAGGACGGTTGCCGGTGGTGGCGACTGCGGTAAGGTCCTGACCCCGGTGGGATGCTCTACCCCCCTCTCGACCCGAACGAGCGGTTCCGCCAGCGCCGCGCAGTCGGCTCGACGACGGAAGCGACTGCAGCGCAGCGCGCTGATCGCCGTGCTGCTCGCGCTCGTCGCGGCCGTCGGGCTCGGCGCCCAGCTGGTCGGGGGCGGCGGCCCGGAGCCGGCCGTCGGCGAGGTCGCGACCCCAGAGGGCGTCAGCAACGGGTCGCGGCCGATGCCGGTCGAGATCCGCGGTGTGCACGTCACGATGGGGCTTGCTTCCCTGCCCGGGAAGCTCCAGGAGTACGTCGATCTCGAAAGCGAGGGCCTGACGGCCATCGAGCTCGACGTCAAGGACGAGGACGGGAACGTCGGCTTCACGTCGACCTCTCTGAAGCTCGCCAGGCAGGTCGACTCGATGCGCGGCTACTACAACGCGCGCGAGGCGGCTCGGCTCGTGCACTCGAAGGGCCTGTATCTCATCGGCCGGATCGTCGTCTTCGAGGATCCGATCCTGGCGCACGGCCGTCCCGACCTCGCGGTCCAGCGGAGCGACGGCTCCGTGTGGGAGGACGGAGCCGGTCTCGGGTGGACGAACCCTTATGACAAGCGGGTTTGGGACTACAACGTCGACATCGCCGAGGCCGCGGCGAGGGCCGGATTCGACGAGATCATGTTCGATTACGTCCGCTTCCCGTCGGACGGCGACGTCGACTCGACCGTCTACCGCAACCAGGGCAGCCTCGAGCGCCGCGACGCGATCCCGTCGTTCGTGAAGTACGCCTCGAAACGGCTGCGCCCACTCGGTGTGCGCGTCTCGACGGCAGTCTTCGGGCTCTCCGCGGTACGTGACCTCGGCATCGGGCAGGTGCCGAAGCGCATCGCGCCGCACGTCGATTCGATCTACGCGATGACGTATCCGTCGCTGTTCGGGCCGGGCGAGCTGGGTCTCGTCGATCCGGGCGCGAGCCCTGGCCCGACGGTCGCGCGGGCGCTCAAGCGCTTCCGCCAGCAGCTCCGCGGGACCGACACGCTGCTCCTGCCATGGGTTCAGGACTTCAGCTTCGAGGTGACGTACGGCGTCGACGAGGTGCGAGCGCAGATCTACTCCGCGCGGCTCGGCCGGCGCGAAGGGCTACCTGATCTGGAACGCCGCCGGCGAGTACACCGACGGCACGCTGACGCCCCCGTAACGTCTCTACGGCGCGAGCCGCTCGCGCTCCCAGCCCGAGGGCGTTCGCCGGTAGCGGATCCGGTCGTGGAGCCGGTTCTCGCGGTGCTCCCAGAGCTCGACGAGCTCCGGCACGACGCGATAGCCGCCCCAGAACTCGGGTAGCGGGATCGTCTCCCTCGCCGAAACGCTCCGCGGCGGCAGCGTAGAGCGCATCGAGCTCGGATCGATCGCGCAGGCGGCTGCGACTGCGGCGACGCCCACGCGGCGATTCGGCTTTCGCGCGGCCTCGTCTCCCAGTACGCGAGCGATTCCTCGTCGGCTGACGCGCTCGACCGCACCCTCGACGCGCACCTGCCGCCCGAGCTCGGGCCAATGCAAGACGAGCGCCGCGCGCGGGTTGTCCGCGAGCTCGTCGCCCTTCCGGGACGTTCGGTTCGTGAAGAAGACGAGCCCGCGCTCGTCGAGCCCGCGGAGCAGTACGACGCGCGCCGACGGGCGCCCGTCGGCGGTCGCGGTGGCGAGCGTCATCGCGTCGGGTCGGGCCGAGACGCCTTCTGCTGTCCCGCAGCCAGTCGCGAAGCGCCGCGATCGGGTCTCGGCCGAGATCCCGCTCGAGATCCTGCCCGTGCATGCACGGAGGATGCCGCGCGACGCCGTACGGCACGGCGGGTAGGCTGGCACGCGAATGGCGGCGACCCGGGTCATCTCGCTGCGGACGGAGATCCCGGGGCCGCGCTCCCGCGAGATCCTCGAGCGCGAGGCGCGGCCAGTCGCCCGCCCGCTCATCGTTCACGCGCCGATCGTCGCCGCGGAAGCGCGCGGCTCCACGATCACGGACGTCGACGGGAACACCTTCGTCGACTTCGTCGGCGGCGTGGGCGTCGCGAACGTCGGCCACGGCCATCCCCGGGTCGTCGAGGCGATCGTCGAGCAGTCCGAGCGCTTCCTCCACACCGACTTCACGGTCGTCGCGTACGAGCTCTACGTCGAGCTCGCGGAGCGGCTCGGCGTGCTGGTGCCGATCTCGGGCGAGACGCGCGGCGCGTTCTTCAACGCGGGCACGGAGGCGGTCGAGAACGCGGTCAAGCTCGCACGGCTGCACACCGGCAGGCAGGCGGTGATCGCGTTCGAGGGCGCATTCCACGGACGAACGCTGCTCGCGCTGACGATGACGTCGAAGACGCACCCGTTCAAGACCGGGCTCGGCCCGTTTGCGCCCGAGGTCTACCGCGCTCCGTACCCGAACGAATACCGCGGCCCGGACGCCGTAGACCGCGCTGGCGGCGCTCGAGCGCATGTTCGCGACGCACATCGCGGCCGAGGACGTCGCGGCGATCGTCTTCGAGCCGCAGCTCGGCGAGGGCGGCTTCGTCCCTGCTCCTCGCGCTTTCGTCGAAGGGCTGCGCGCGATCTGCGACCGGCACGGGATCGTGCTCGTCGCGGACGAGGTTCAGACCGGGTTCGGCCGGACGGGCCGCATGTTCGCGATGGAGCACTTCGGCGTCGAGCCCGATCTCGTCGTGCTCGCGAAGTCGATCGCGGGCGGGCTTCCGCTCTCGGGCGTGATCGGCAAGGCGGAGATCATGGACGGCGCGCACGCAGGCGCCGATCGGCGGGACGTTCATCGGCAACCCGGTCGCGCTCGCGGCCGCGTCGGCCGTGCTCGACGTCTTCGAGGAGGAGGCGCTGGTCGAGCGGTCGGTGGCCCTCGGCGACACGCTGCGGGCCCGGATGCTCGAGTGGCAGTCGCGCTGGCCGCGGATCGGCGACGTGCGCGGGCTCGGGGCGATGCTCGCGATCGAGCTCGTCGAGGATCCCGACTCGAAGATCCCGGCTCCGGAGCTCGCCGCGGCGGTCGTCGAGGAGGCGCTCCAGCGGGGTCTGATCCTTCTCAAGGCAGGAGTCCACGGGAACTGCATCCGAGTGCTCTGCCCGCTCACGATCTCTGAGCAGGAGCTCGAAGAGGGCCTCGCCGCCTGGGAAGACGCGCTCGCGGCCGTGCTCGGCTAACACGCGTGTCGGCGAGACTGCAGCGCCTCAGTTCGGGCGTCTAGACGCTTGATCGGAAACCGAGCGACCGCGGCCGCGAAGCGGCCGCGCTTTAGGTCCGTTGCTCTCCGCGCGACCGGAATCCCCACTCGGCGGATTCCGGTCTTGCGCACAAGCTAGTACTCGAGCTGCGAGCGGCGGTCGTGGCGCTCGATGGCGAGCTCGATCAGGCGGTCGAGGAGCTCGCCGTACGCGATCCCGGAGGCCTCGAACAGCTTCGCGTACACGCTCGTCGCGGTGAATCCGGGGATCGTGTTGATCTCGTTGATCACGACCCCGCCGTCCGTCGTCGCGAACATGTCCACGCGCGCCATGCCCTCGCACTCGGTCGCGACGAACGACTCGACGGCCAGCGCGCGCGCGCTGGCGGCGGTCTCGGGCGGGATGCGGGCGGGGACGATCAGCTCCATGCCGCCCTCGTCGTACTTCGCCGAGTAGTCGTACCACTCCGCGTGAGCCACGATCTCGCCGACCTCCGAGGCGATGGGATCGCGGTTCCCGAGCACGCCGCACTCGATCTCGACCCCGTCCAGGAACTCCTCGACGATGACCTTGTCGTCATGGCGGCGCGCGAGTGCGACCGCGGGCTCGAGCTCGCTCTCGTCGTGCACCTTCGAGATCCCGACCGACGAGCCGAGTCGGGCCGGCTTCACGAACACGGGGTAGGCGAACGGGTGCTCGACGGAATCGCCCGCGCGGAGCGTGACGTTGCGCGCCACCGGGATGCCGCGGTCGCGCAGTACGGCCTTGAACAGGTCCTTGTCCATGCAGAGCGCGGAGGCGGCGACCCCGGCGCCGACGTACGGGATTCCCGCGAGCTCGAGAAGGCCCTGCACCGTGCCGTCCTCGCCGAAGGGCCCGTGGAGGATCGGGAGCGCGACGTCGATCTGCCCAGAGCCTCTGCGGGCGACGAGTCCGCGACAACGGGAAGCGTCTCGACTGCGCTGCTGTCTGAGGCACTTCTGGCTTGCCGGAAGTGCCTAGCTCCCAGCGTCCTTCGCGGTCGATCCCGATCGCGACGGTCTCGTAGCGCTCCGGGTCGAGCGCCGCGATGACCGAGCGCGCCGACGCGACGGAGATCTCGTGCTCGCTCGAGCGCCCGCCCGCGATCACCGCGACGCGGACACGCGCCGTCACGGTGTCGTCGGGACCGTCTCGGTGTCCGTCGTCTCGCCGCTCTCGACGAAGCTTCCGACGAAGAGCGTGACGAGCGAGCCGGGCCGTGCCTGCCCGCCGCCGATCGGGTCCTGCCCGACGACGACGCCGTCCGAGCCCTGGTCGCTCGTGTCCTCGAGCACCTCCCGAACGCGGAAGCCGGCGTTCTCGAGGGTCGCGCGTGCGATGGCGACGTCCTGGAAGGTCACGTCGGGAACGGCGACTGTCGCCGGGCCCTGCGAGACCGACACCGTGACGGTGGCGCCTCGCGAGCTCTCCGTGCCGGCGCTCGGATCCTGGTCGTAGACGCTCCCGGCCGGGAGCTCGTTGGGGCCGTCGACGCGGTTGACGCTGAACCCTCGCTGCCTCAGCTCGGCCTCCGCCTGCGCGTACGGCAGCCCGACGACGTTGGGCACCTCGACCGGACGCGGGCCCTTCGAGACGTTGATTCGTACTTGCGTCCCCTCGACGACCTCGACGCCGGCCGCCGGCTGCTGTCCCGTGACGCGGCCCTCGTCCTCGGACGAGTTCACTTCGACGACCTGCACGTCGAGGCCGAGCGCGTCGAGCTCCTGTATCGCGGACTCACTGGTCTGGCCGACGACGGTCGGGATGGTCACCTTCGGCTTACCGGACGAGACCTCGATCGAGACGACGCTGTCGGGCTCGAGTCGATCTCCTGCGGCCGGATCCTGCGAGATGACGAACCCCTCCTCGACATCCGAGCTCGAGACCTGGCGAACGCGTGGTTGCAAGCCCTTCTCGACGATGTCGGCCTCGGCCTGCGCCTGGCGAATGCCGACGACGTACGGCACAGCCACCGTGTTCGACCCCTGGAGCGCATCCGAGATCGGCTCGTACAGCAGGAATCCCGCCAGGACGGCGAGGAGCAGTGCGCCGGCCCCGGCGAGCCACGGCCACACGTTCCCGCGCCGCTTGCGCGTGGGGTCGAACGGCGGCGGGTACCCGGCCCCCGGTCGCGCTCGCCGCGTGACCTGCGTCACGCCGGTCGAATCGAGTGTTCCGCCGGAGAGCACCATCGTCGCCGCCTCTGCGGTTTCCACCGGGACATGTCCGCCGTGCGCGACCGTCTCCAGGTCGGCGTCCATTGCCGCCGCCGACTGATAGCGGTCGGTGGGCTCCTTCGAGAGCGCGCGGAGCACCACGAGATCGAGGTCGTCCGGGACCTCGCGCCTCATCTCGGACGGCGCCGACGGCGGCTCGGAGAGGTGCTTCATCGCGATCTCGACAGGGGTCTCGCCGTTGAACGGCACCTCCGCCGTGAGCAGCTCGTAGAGGACGATCCCGGTCGAGTAGAGGTCGGACGTCTGGTCGACCGGCGCGCCGCGGGCCTGCTCCGGCGAGAGGTACTGCGCTGTGCCGATGATCGCGCCCTCCTCCGTCATCTGGCTCGCCCCGGCGCGCGCGATCCCGAAGTCGGTGACCTTGACGACGCCCTCGGGGTCGACGATCACGTTGTGCGGCTTGATGTCGCGGTGGATGACGCCGTTGCGATGCGCGTAACGGAGCGCTGCGAGGATCTGGCGTGTGTAGGCGATGGCGACCGGGACGGGACAGGGCCCGCGCGAGCGGATGAGCTCCTTCAGCGTTCTGCCTTCGACGTACTCCATGACGATGAAGTAGGAGCCCTCGGTCTCGCCGCGGTCGAAGATCGAGACGATGTTCGGGTGCGAGAGCCCGGCTGCGTGCGTGGCCTCGCGGCGGAAGCGCTCTACGAACTGCTCGTCGTTCGCGTACCGGTTGTGGAGGATCTTGATGGCGACCCGGCGGCCGAGCTCCTGGTCCTCGGCGAGGTACACGTCCGCCATACCGCCGCCGCCGATCTTGCGCGTGACGCGGTAGCGGCCGGCGAAGAGCGTGCCGGAGAGGGTGTTCTGGGTCGCCATGGCCGCCTAGTGCGCAAGATCGGAATCCGCTAGCGCAGATTCCGATCGCGCGAGAGCCCTGAAGGCGTCCGCTTCGCGGCCGCTGTGTCTGTGGTTTTCATATTCAAGTCGCCTAGGTTAGGGATTCTCCCTTTGCGACAGGATTGCCTCCATTACGTCCCGCGCGATCGGGGCCGCGGTCACGCCTCCGGTGCTCGCTTGATTCTGGAGCACGACCGCGATGGCGAGCTCCGCGGGCGTGTCCTCGTCCCGGCTCGCGAACGCGATGAACCACGTCGTGTTCGATCCCGGGATGCCGGTCTCTCCGGTTCCCGTCTTGCCTCCGATCGACCAGCCGGGGATCTGCGCGGCGGTTCCCGTCCCGCTCGACACGCCGAGTCGCATCATCTGCGCGACCGCGCCGGCCGTCTCCGCGCTCACCGCCTGCCGGATCAGGCGCGGCCGCGACCGCACCAGGACGCGCCGGCCCGGCGTCACGATGCGATCGACCGCCTGCGGCTCGAGCAGCCGCCCGCCGTTCCCGAGCGCCCCTGCGACCATCGCCATCTGCAGCGGGGTCACGAGCATGCGCTCCTGCCCGAACGCCATCCGGCCGGCGTCGACGTCCGGATCCTCCTTCGGGTAGTAGAGGCGCCCGTCGTCGTACAGGCCGCTCGGCTCGCGCTCGTCGGACGGCGTCTCGAGCGGAGGATCCTCGTAGAAGCCGAACGCGCGCGCCGTGTCGAGGATCCGCTTCGCGCCGAGGGCCTTGCCGATGTTGCAGAAGACCGAGTTGACCGAGTAGGCGAGCGCGCTCACGAGGTCGACCGTCCCGAACGGGCTCGAGGTGTCGAAGTTGTTCACGCGCTTGCCGTAGACCATGCAGTAGCCGGGGTCGTTGAACGTCGAGTCCGGCCGGAACTTCCGCGACTCGAGCGCGGCCGACGCGGTGATGACCTTGAAGGTCGAGCCCGGGACGTACAGACCGGCGCTCGCGCGGTTGAGGAGCGGTGCCGCGGGACGGCAGTTCGCCTCGATGCGCGAGATCTGGCCGAAGCGGTTCTCGACGAGGTTCGGGTCGAAGCTCGGCGACGAGGCCATGACGCGAACCTTCCCGTTGCGGGGGTCGAGCGCGACCACGGCGCCGCACTGATCACCCAGAGACTCGAGCGCGACCTGCTGCGCCTCGAGGTCGAGCGTCGTGACGACGTCGTTCCCCTCGATCGTCTCGCCCTGAAGGTCGTCGAGTGCCTTGTCGACGAGCGTCGAGAGGTTGGCGTTCGCGGCGGTCAGGTAGTCGTTGAGCGAGCGCTCCAGCCCCGTGCGCGAGCGGCCGACCGTGCTGTATCCGACGAGGTGCGCGGCGAGCTCGCCCTGCGGGTAGCGGCGGAAGAAGAGGGTGCGGTTGTCGACCTTCTCCTCGACGTTCCGCGCGAGGCGCTGCCGGGGCTGCCAGCCGAAGATGAGGCCGCGGTCGATCGAGAACTCGGCGACGCGCCGGATCGCGTTGTCCTGGCGCTCGTTGAGCCCCGCGACGGCCCAGGTCTGCCAGTACGTCGTCATCACGACGAGCGCCCCGACGAGGATGAGCGCGACGTACGTCAGCCGCATGATCTGCTTGTTCATCCGCGCGCGTACTCCGGCATGTTCGCCCGGTTGGACACGAGTAACAGGCCTGCGAGCAGGAGGAAGTTGGCGACGATGCTCGTGCCGCCGTAGGAGACGAACGGGAGCGTGATGCCCGTCAGCGGGACGATCCTGAGGATCCCGCCGACGATGACGAACGTCTGCAGCGCGAACCCGAAGGTGAGGCCCGCGGCGAGCAGCTTCGAGAACCCGTCCTGCGCTTGGAGCGCAACCCGCATTCCGCGGGCGACGAAGACCATGTACACGAGGAGGAGCGCGGCGGCGCCGATCAGGCCGAGCTCCTGGCCGATCGCGGAGTAGATGAAGTCCGTCCGCAGGGCAGGGATCAGCTCGACGCCGTTCGGCGCGCGGAAGATCCCCTCACCCAGTCCGGTCCCGCCGTAGCCGCCGTTCGCGAGCGAGTACAGGCTCTTGACGAGCTGGTACGAGGCGCAGTCCTGCCGGAACTCCATCTCCCCGTTCAGAGCGCAGAAGACGCGCTCGTCCGTCCACGGGTGGAGCCAGATCGTGACTCGCTCGTTCACGCGGTCGATCGCGTTGTAGAGCAGGAACGCGCCGCCGAAGAAGAGCGCGAGCCCGGCGCCGACGTACAGGGCCTTGCCGGTCGCGACGTAGAGCATCGCCAGGAAGATCCCGAAGTTGAGGAGCGCGCTCCCGAGGTCGTTCGTCTGGACGATGACGAGCATCGCCGCGCCCCAGATCGCGAGCAGCGGCCCGAAGTCCTTGAGCCGACCCTGTGCCAGCACCTCGCGTTTCTCCCGCAGGTAGCCCGCGAGGAAGAGGATCAGGCAGATCTTCGCCAGCTCGCCCGGCTGGAACTGGAGCGGGCCGATGTCGACCCACAGCCTGACGCCGTTCACGCGCTCGCCGAGCCCCGGCGCGGAGGGCAGGAGCAGGAGCACGACCGCCGCGACGCCGAAGAGGTAGCGGTACGACTCGAGGACGCGGTAGTCGTGCCGGAGCGCGATCAGCGTCCCGGCGAGGACGCCGACGCCGATGAGCACCCACACCGCTTGGCGCCCGCCGTCGTCCGGATCGAGCCGGTAGTTGAGCGTGAGCCCGAAGCCGGTCAGCACCGCCGTGAGCGGCAGTAGCGCCGGATCCGCGTACGGCACGGTGCGTCTCACGACCACGTGAGCCGCGAGGTAGAGGCCGAGGAACAACGCGCCGTACGTCACCGCGCTCGCAGCGACCTCGGATTCGCGCGCGATCGTGACCGTTGCGAGCGCGATTCCCGATATGAGCCCTGCGACGACGAGCCCGAAGAGCTCGCGGCTGCGTGCGGTCAACGCCCCAGTGCCAGGTAGAGGGCGAGGACACCCAGCCCGAGGATCGTCGCGATGAGGACCAGCGCGGCGATGCGACCGCCGGGCCCGGCGCCGAAGCGCCGCGGCGAAGCCTTCTCCGGGGCACCGCCGTCGCCGTCCGCCGCGGCCGCCTCCTCGATCTCGCGGGCGGAAAGCTCCTGCGTGTCGGCGGGATCCAGCGCCGGCTGGGCGGCGGGCGGAGCCGCCTCGCTCGACGCCTCGGCACCGACCATCTCGAAGAGCACGACCGTGACGTTGTCCTCGCCGCCGCGCTCGTTCGCCGCCCGGATGAGCGCGTCCGCGGCGGCGTCCGGATCGCAGCCGGCGCTCTCGATCGCGGCGGCCATCTCGTCGTCCGAGAGCATCGTCGAGAGCCCGTCCGAGCAGATCAGGAAGAGGTCTCCCGGCTCTGCGACGACGGTGAAGCCGTCGACGTCGACCGTGGCCTCCGTCCCGAGCGCGCGGGTGATCGCCGACCGCTGCGGGTGGCGCTCGGCCTCCTCGGGCGTCAGGACGCCGCTCTGGACGAGCTCAGCGACAAGGGAATGGTCGGTCGTCAGCTGCTCGAGCGAGCCGCGCCGGAGCAGGTACGCGCGCGAGTCGCCGACGTGGCCGATCGCGACCGTGCCGGCCTCGGCATCGACGAGAGCGGCGGTTACGGTCGTCCCCATCCCCGCGGTTCGAGGATCCGCGAGCGAGCGCTCCCAGATCCGCCTGTTCGCCTCGACGATGAGCTCGGCGATGGCATCCGGGCCCCGGATCTCGGCGTCAGCCTCTTCAATTGCCGCTGCAGCAAGCCCGGCTGCGACCTCGCCAGCTCGGGCTCCGCCCATTCCGTCCGCGACCGCGAACAGCGGCGGCTTGAAGATGAAGGCGTCCTCGTTGCGGAGCCGGCGGCGGCCGGTGTCCGATTTCCCTGCGGCCCTGCCGACCCTCATGACTTCCAGCCTCAGCTCGGTCTGCGCCGATTCGGAGCACGTCGCCGGGGCTCAGCCGCTCGGCGGTCACGCGCTCGCCGTTGACGAACGTCCCGTTCGTCGAGCCGAGGTCCTCGATCCACACGCCGTCCGCACGCGGGTCGATGCGCGCGTGCCGGCTGGACGCGAACTCGTCCTCCTCGAGCGTGAAGTCGCTGCCGCCGTCGCGGCCGAGGACGGTGGCGGCCGAGATCTCGAGCGTGCGGCCCTTCTTCAGTCCGGGGCCGTCGAGCACGACGAAGCGCGCGGGCTTGGCCTCGACCACCGGCCCGCCGAGCTCGGCTCTGAGCGCGTTGGCCTCCGCCGCCCCGAGGACGATGCTCTCCTGGGGCGCGCCGCCGATGTCCTTCGTCGCCGAGCGCACGACGTAGAGGATGAAGCCGTAGAGGAGGACGAGGAACGCGATCTTGAGAATGAGCAGCGTCTCGTCGGTGGCCAGCGCGAGGGTGCTCATGGCAGGGCTCGGCCGAACACGACGTCGGTCGACCCGAGCGTGATCGTGTCGCCGTCGCGCAGGCGCTCGCGTTCGACGCGCCTCCCGTTGACTTCGGTGCCGTTCATCGAGTCGAGGTCGACGATCCAGTAGGTCGCACCCTCTTGCCGCAACTCCGCGTGACGACGCGACACGTTCACGTCCGGTACGCGCAGGTCGCAGGCCCGGGAGCGGCCGAGCACCAGTCGCGGAGCCGTGACCTCGTGCTTTCGCCCGGCGAGCGTCAGGGTCACGATCTCGCGCTCCGGGGGCGGCGTCTCCTCGGTCTCGGGCGCGTCGACGGTGGGAGGGCGGTAGATCATCGTCTGCTGCGGCTCCTCGAGCGGGAGCTCCGGTGGAGGGGGCTCGGCGGCTCGGTCGGCTCCGGCTTCGGCCGCGACGAGCCTCGTCGCGATCCCGAACTCCCCGACCGCGAGGTCTTCGTCGGTGGTGACCTGCACCTTCGGCGCCGTCAGCAGCGCGTATCGCTCGCGGCGCGAATGCTCCGCGAGGTACTCCTCGAGCTCCCCGACGAGCGAGTCCTCGTAGCCGGAGAACTGCCTTCGATCCTGGGTCGAGAGGTAGATGGTGTACTCGTTCGGGACGTACACGCGCGACACGGAGACCGTGCGGTGGTCGTCCATCTCCTTCGCGAGCTTCCGCGCGAGCTCGATCGGCTGGACGTGCGTGCGGAAAGCGCGTCCGAAGACGCCCTCGAACAGACCTTCGATCTTCGACTCGATCGTGCGCAGAACGCTCATGAGAGAAGGGGATCCCCTTCGGCGCGAGTTTAGATGCCGCGTGCCGGGCGGCCTGCGGCGACCGCGCCGGCGACCGCCCAGACGAGCGCGACGAGCGGCACCGCGACGAGGCTCGTGCCCGTGGCGACCAAGCCCGCCAGCAGCACGGTCCCGACCGCGAGGACGCCGTAGCGGGAGCGCCGACGGGCGAACGGGAGCACAGCCGCCGCGATCGCGGCTGCGAGCGCTCCTGCGAGGAGCACCGGCTGCGTTGCGATCGCGTTGGCCACCGCCGAGACGACTTCGGGCGGGGAGTCGAGCGGTGTCAGCGCCAGCGGCGCTGCGGGCTCCCCGCTGAGCGGAAGCGCGCTGCCGGCCACTCCGGCGAGCAGGGCTGCGCTCAGCACCGCGAATGCAGCGAGCGCAGCCCGCCGCAGGGCTCCCTCGCGCCGGCTGAACGGCGAGCGGGACGAGTGCGAGCAGGCCCAGCGGAGCGAGCAGCGGGCCCGCGACGAACAGGAGACCCGCACGGGCGTCGCGCCACGCGAGCACCAGCCAGCCGAGCGCGAGCACCCCGTATGCCACCGCGGCCCCGCGTGAGAGGTTGCCGAGCGGGAACACGGGCGCTGCGAGGGCGATCGCGAGCCCGAGCCGCGGGTCGAGCCACGCCGCCGCGGCCGCTCCGAGCACGATCGCGGCGACGAGGGCGCTTGGCCAGAACGGCAGCAGCGTCGCTCCGAGCGCCGCTGTCACCGCCGCGAGCAGGACGGGCGCGATCCGGGTCGCGAGCTGAAGCGGACGCGGCAACGGCACTGAAGGAGCGCTGACACGACGGGGCATCTCCCGCCCCGGCCCCTGTCGCATCGCGGCGCGCAGGTCGGCGGCAAGCGCCGATGCGCGGGGGCGGGCCTCGGGATCGCAGCGCAAGAGCGCCGCTCACCGCGGCGAGAAGCCGCCGTGGTAGATCCCTGCGCTCTGCGGCAAGTGGAGGCGCGCCGGACTCGATTGCCCGCGCGACCTCCTGCAGAGGCATTCCCCAGAACGGATGCCGCCCCGCGAGCGACTCCCACAGGAGCACGCCCACCGACCAGACGTCGCTCTCGGGCGTCGCCTCGGCGCCTGCGAGCCGCTCCGGCGCGATGTAGGCGAGCGTCCCGGGGACGTCGCCGACGGCTGTGAGGGTGTCAGCGCCGTCGAACTGCGCGAGCCCGAAGTCGAGGAGACGAACCGCGATCCCGTCGCGGTCCTCGAGCAGGACGTTCGAGGGCTTGACGTCGCGATGCACGATCCCTGCGCGATGAGCGTGCGCGAGCGCGTCGAGGATCTGGGCCGCGATCTCGACCGCGTCCTCGTCCGAGAGAGCATCCGCGCGCATCGCCTCACGCACGGTGCGGCCAGGCACGTACTCGTAGGCGATGTACACGTGGCTCGAGTCGTGCCCGACGTCGTACGCGCGAACGCAGCGGTCGTGGCGCAGGCGACGTGCTGCGAGCGCCTCCCGCTCGGCGCGCGCGGCGGCCTTGCCCTCCCTCGGGATGATCTTGAGCGCGACGTCGAGGCCCGTCCGCTCGTCGTGCGCGAGCCAGACCGACCCCGAGCCACCGCTTCCCAGCGGCCGGACCGGCCGATAGCGCCCGAGTACGAGGTCTCGGGTGGAGGGAATCGCGACGAGACGACACCGTTTGCCTTCTTGGCCGCGCCGCCGGGAACTCCTCTCCGGCGCTCGTTCAGGGGCGGTTCAGACGGCTGCTGAGAGGGCTGTGCGCTCCTGTGCCTCGTCTAGAGTGGCTCGAGTTTCGTGACCGCGCGCGACGAAGACATCCTGGATTTCGACTTCTTCGGCGAGGAGGAGCCGCCGTCGTGGGACGAGCCGGAGGAGCGCCGCCCCGGCCCTCCGCGCGACCGTCCGCCGCGCCGACGCGGCCCTCGCTTCCGCGGCCCCGGCAACCTGACGCCGCTCCTGAGGCTCGTCGCGCTCATCGCGCTCGCGATCCTCATCGTCGTGCTGCTCGCGGTGTGGGTCGAGGGCTGCGCGACGAACCAGAAGCGCGAGACGTACCAGGAGTACATGACCGACATCGGCGAGATCGGGAACGCGTCCGCGCGGCTCGGCAACGAGGTCGCGCAGACGCTCACGACGCCCGCGCTGAAGCTCGAGGACCTCGACGCGGAGTTGAACGGCTACGTCCAGAACGCGCAGAACCAGGTCGAGCGCGCGGAGAGCCTCGACGCGCCGGGGCCCATGCACAACCCGCACCTGGGAGCGATCGAGGCGCTTCGCTATCGCGTGAACGGGCTGCGCGGGCTCCAGGTCGCGTTCCAGGAGACCGCCGACGCGACGGACGCGTCCGTCGCCGGACAACAGCTCTCGGCGCAGGCGGGCCGCCTGCTCGCGAGCGACATCCTCTGGACGGACTCGTTCCGTGCGCCCGCGGAGGGCGTGCTCGAGTCCGAATCGGTCGAAGGGCTCGAGGTACCGAGCTCCGAGTTCGTCAGCGCGGACGAGATCGCCACTCCCGAGGCGCTCGCGGCGATCTGGCAGCGCATCCAGGGGGCCTCGACCGGCGGCACGCCGTCCGGCCTGCACGGCAGCGGGATCGCGTACGTGCGGGCGCTGCCCAGCGGGACGAACCTGACCACGACCGCCGAGACGACGATTCTCGTCACCGACGAGCTGGCCTTCGAGGTCGGCGTCGAGGACACGGGCGACAGCCAGGAAGTGCAGATCAAGGTCACGCTGACGATCCCGAAGACGCCTGACCCGATCGTGCAGACGAAGACGATCCCGCTCATCGACCCGGGCGAGACGAAGGCGGTGACGTTCCAGGTCGGAACGCTCGTTCCGTTCGGCGAGACGGTCTCCGTGAAGGTCGACGTCGACCCGGTTCAGGGCGAGACGAACACCGCCAACAACACCTTCGAGTACCCGGTCATCTTCTCGCTGGCGTGACCGCCGAGCTCGCGCTTGCGGTCGCGGCATGCGCGGCGGCGGCGCTCGCGCTTGCGATCTGCGTCGTCGTGTGGCGCCGGCTCGCGCGCATCCATGCGGCGCAGGAGGTCGTGCTCGGGAGCGGCCGGGGCGACCTCCTCGACTTCGCGGTCTCGCTCCAGGCACGGATCGACGACTTGCACCGTGTCGTCGACGAGGTCGCGACGGGGCTCTCTCGCGTCGATCGCAGGGTCGACGGCTCGCTGACGAACACCGCGGTGGTTCGCTACGACGCGTACGAGGGCACGGGCGGCCAGCAGTCGGCGTCCGTAGCGTTGCTCGACGCGACGCGGACCGGGACCGTGCTCACCGCGATCCAGGGGCGCGACTACGCGCGGATCTACGTGAAGGACCTCGACCGCGGGCGCTCGTCGGTCGCGCTATCGCCGGAGGAGCAGGAGGCGGTCGACCGCGCGATGAGCCGCTGACCAGCCGAGTGGGGTCAGGCTTCAGCCTGACCCCGTTCTTAAGGTTTGCGCCTGGAGAAAGTCGAACACCCAACACCGGGGTCAGGCTAAAGCCTGACCCCCAGCCCTACGCTGCCGCCGCTTCGATCCCAGGCAGGTACGTCCGCCAGACGTCCGGAATGTGCTCGGCCGTCAGGCGGATGAAGAGCACCGGCGTCGGCGGTCGCGGCGTCGTTCGTAGCTGCATGCTCGTCTCCTCGAGCAGCCGGTCGCCCTTCCGGTGGTTGCAAGGCGCGCAGGAGGTGACGACGTTCTCCCAGACCGACGTTCCGCCTCGCGAGCGCGGGACGATGTGGTCGAGCGTGAGCCGATTGCTGCCCGAGCCGCAGTAGCCGCACTGCCAGCCGTCGCGCGCAAAGAGGACGCGGCGCGAGATCCGTCTGGTCACGCCTCGCGGGACGCGGACGTACGTCTTCAGGCGGATCACGTTCGGACGCGTGAAGTTCGTCGTCGCCGAGCGCATCGGGCGATCGTGCTGCTCGAGGATCTCCGCCTTGCCCTTCCACACGAGCACGTGCGCGCGTCTGATCGAGCACACGTTCAACGGCTCATAGCTCGCGTTCAGGACGAGTACCCGCTCCACCGCGCGCGCAGCGTAGCAGCCGTTTCCGCTGCAACCACCCAGGATCGGCCGGCGCGTCTGGCATAGAACGCGATCTATCTGCATAATACTCCGATGGCGACAGCGGCCATCGTCGGGTACCTCCGGGTACGCCGGTCAGGAGACGCTCGACCGCGTGCTCTCGCATCCAGGCCTCGAGCTGTACGCCCTCGGGTCGGACAGCTTGGCCGGGCGGCCCGCGTCCGATCTCGACCCGCGGCTCGGGCGAAACGGGTGGAGCCGCATCCCGCGCTTCATCACGAACGAGGCCGCGCTCTCGTGCGGCGCCGACATCGTGTTCCTGTGCCTCTCGAACGAGGACGCCGCCGCCATCGAGCCCCCACCGCGAGGCGTCGTCGTCGACCTCTCCGGGGCGCACCGCTTCCACGACGGCGGCATCTACGACGGCTGGTACGGATTCGAGCATCCGCACGCCGAATCGCTGGCGGCGTGGTCCTACGGGCTGCCTGAGGTGAGCCCGCCTTCCGGGCGGCTCGTGGCGAACCCCGGCTGCTACGCGACCGCCGCGCTCCTCGCCCTCGCTCCGTTGCGCGACCACATCGAGCGGGGCGTGGTCGTGGTCGACGCCAAGTCGGGCATGACCGGCGCCGGCCGCACGCTCAAGCCGAGCTCGCACGCCGGATCGGTTCTCGAAAACGTCGCTCCGTACTCGGTGGGCGCGCACCGCCACGCGCCCGAGATCGCGGCGGTGCTGGGATTTCCGGTCACGTTCGTCCCTCATCTGCTGCCGATCCGGCGCGGGCTCATCGCGACGTGTTACCTCCGCTCGACCGGCGCCGATCTCCGCGAGGTGCTCGAAGCGCACTACGCCGACAGTCATGTCGTCGACGTGCTCCCCGCAGGAGTCGTTCCGGAGCTTGCGCGCGTCCAGCAGACGGACGGCGCCGAGATCGGAGTGTTCGAGGATCGGATGACCGGCGACGCGATCGTCGTCTGCGCGCTCGACAACCTCGGCAAGGGCGCAGCCGGACAGGCGGTCCAGAACGTCAATCTGCTCTTCGGCTTCGACGAGACGACCGGGCTGCGGCTCGCGGGGGTGCTCGTCTGATGTCGGTCACCGCTTCGGCCGGGTTCGTCGCCAGCGGGGTTTCTGCAGGCATCCGGCGGACGTCGCCCGATGTGGCGCTCGTCCGCTCGGTCCCCAGGGCAGTCGGCGGCGCGGTCTGGACGACGAATCGCGTGCAGGCCGCTCCGGTAGAGGTCTCGCGGCGCCATCTCGCGGTCGCCGAGCCGCAGGCGATCGTCGTCAACTCGGGGATTGCGAACGCCGCGACAGGGCCGGTCGGCGTCGCGGACGCAGAGCTCACCGCTGCCGAGACGGCGCGGCTCCTCGGGATCCACGCCGAGGAGGTCGTCGTGCTGTCAACCGGCGTGATCGGCGTGCCGCTGCCGATGGAGCGCCTCCTTCCCGGCGTCGAGGCAGCGGTCGCAGCGCTCGACGCGTCCGGAGGCGACGCGGCCGCGACGGCGATCATGACGACGGACAGCGGGCCGAAGACCGCCGTTGCCACGGGGCCCGGCTTCACGGTCGGCGGGATGGCGAAGGGCGCGGGGATGATCCACCCGCGGCTCGCCACGATGCTCGCCGTCGTCACGACGGACTATCCGCTCGAGCCTGGCGAGCCCGTCGAGCTATTGCGCAGCGCTGCGGATGCGAGCTTCAACCGCATCTCCGTCGACGGCGAGTGCTCGACGAACGACGCGGTCGTGCTGCTTGCGAACGGCGCAAGCCGAATCGCCCGCGATTCGGTTAGAGACCAGCACTTCGTCGAGGCGCTCGACAACGTGTGCTCGGACCTCGCTCGCCAGATCGTGGAGGACGGCGAGGGTGCGACGGTCCTCCTCGAGATCCGTGTAACCAGCGCTTCCTCGCAAGAGGAAGCGCTGGCTGTCGCGCGCCGGATCGCGACCTCGCCGCTCGTCAAGACGGCCGCCTTCGGCCGCGATCCGAACTGGGGTCGCGTGCTCGCGGCTGCCGGCTCCGCTCCCTGGAACGGCGGCTTCGCTCGGCTCGAGACCGACCGGCTCACGGTGGCCTTCGACGGCACGATCGTGTTCGAGAAGGGCGCGCCGACGGGGCTCACGCCGGATCTGGCGAGCTCGGCCGTGACGATCGAGCTCGACCTCGGTCTCGGCGCGGGCGAGGCGGCGTACCTCGCCTCCGACCTGACGTACGACTACGTCCGCCTCAACGCCGAGTACACGACGTGAAGCGCGTCGTGCTCAAGCTCGGCGGCGCCGTGGCCGAAGGCGTCGGCGGCGCGCGCTCTCGAGCTGTCGGCCGCCGGAGTCGAGGTCGTCGTCGTCCACGGCGCCGGCCCGCAGATCAGCGCCGAGCTCGAGCGTCGAGGGATCGAAGTCGAGTTCGTCGCCGGGCGCCGCGTGACGAGCGAGGCCGCGCTCGCAATCGTGCGAGAGTCGCTCCAGGCTGTCGGGACGGCGATCGCAGCCGAGCTGGGCCCGGTCGCCCTCCCGCTGATGGGCGACGAGATCGGGCTCGAAGCACGTCCGCTGCCGGAGCTCGGCCACGTCGGTGAGGCGCTTCCCTGCCGCCCGCCCGCGATCGAAGCGGCGCTCGCGGCCGGCCGCATTCCCGTCGTCGCTCCGCTCGCTGTTGGCCCGCTCAACGTCAACGCCGACGAGGCGGCGGCAGCGCTCGCCGTCGGGCTCGAGGCCGACCGCCTCGTCTTCGTAACCGACGTGCCGGGCGTGTTCGTCGAGGGCGCGCTCGCCGAGCGGATCGAGGCGCCCGATGCCGACCGAATGCTTGCGGCCGGAGAGTTCGAGGGCGGCATCGTTCCCAAGCTCCTGGCGGCCGTCCGCGCCGCACGCCTCGGCGTCCAGGCCGAGATCGGCGCCACGGAGGTCGCGGCGTGACAACGACGCCTAGTGACACAGTGTCACAAGGGCTCGAGCGGCTGCTGCCGACCTATGCCCGCGCGGATGTGACGTTCGTGCGCGGCGAGGGTGCGCGGCTCTGGGACGCGGACGGGCGCGAGTACCTCGATTTCGGCGGCGGGATCGCGGTCGTCTCGCTCGGCCACTGTCACCCTGCGCCGCTCGCGGCTGCGCGCGAGCAGCTCGACCGGCTCTGGCACGCGTCGAACCTGTACCGGACCGAGCCCGCCGAAGCTCTCGCCGCCCGGCTCTCCGAACGCTTCGGCGGCGCGCAGGCGTTCTTCTGCAACTCGGGCGCGGAAGCGATCGAGGCCGCGCTCAAGTACGCGCGCAAGGCGACCGGGAAGCCGGGGGTCGTCGCGCTGGAAGGCAGCTTCCACGGCCGGACGCTCGGCGCGCTCTCGGCGACCGGGCAGCCGGCGAAGCGGGCGGCCTTCGAGCCCGTCGTCCCGGGCGTCCGCTTCGTGCCGCCGAACGACATCGACGCGCTTCTGGCCGCAGTGGGCGACGACGTGGGACTCATCCTGCTCGAGCCGATCCTCGGCGAAGGCGGCGTCGTGCCGCTCGACGCCGAGTTCCTCGCAGCCGCGAGCGGAGCTGCCACCCCTCCTCGCGCTCGACGAGATCCAGGTCGGTGTCGGGCGCACCGGGTCGTTCTTCGCGTTCGAGCAGCTCGGCGTTCGCCCCGACCTCGTCACGCTGGCCAAGGGCCTCGCGAACGGGCTGCCGATCGGAGCGCTCGCTCGTCGCCGACGAGGCTCCGCGCGGCTTCGAGCCGGGCGACCACGGCTCGACCTTCGGCGGAAACCCGGTGTCCTGCGCTGCGGCCTGCGCTGTCGTCGACGCGATCGACGACGAGCTGCTCGCGAACGTGCGCGAGCAAGGTCGCGTGCTCGCCGGCGCTCTCGCAGCGCTTCCAGGCGTGGTCGAGGTGCGCGGGCGAGGGCTCCTCGTCGGCGCCGTCGTCGACCGGCCGGCCGCAGACGTCGTGACGCGCCTGCCGGCAGCGTGGCCTGATCGTGCTTGCAGCCGGCGACGACGTGCTCCGGATCGCGCCGCCGCTGACCGTCGGCCCGCACGACGTCGCGCGCGCGCTGGAGCTAGTGGGGGCCGCTCTCGAGGAGACCTCGCCGCATATCCTGCTAGAGTCGCGCATAGTATGAACCGCCGCGAAAGACAGAGCGCGATCCTCGAGCTCGTCCGCGAGCGGGCCCTGTCGACCCAGGCCGAGGTCGCCGCGGCACTGCGCGAGACCGGCTTCGAGGTCGTTCAGACGACGGTCTCCCGCGACATCGCCGACCTGGGGCTCGTGAAGGTACGGGCCCCGAGCGGCCGCCTCGTCTACGCGCCGCCGGGGACGACGGACACCGACCGCCTGCGGGCGCTCGGCGCCGCCATGCGGCGCTACGCCATCGGCGCCGAGGCTGCCGGCTCGCTCGTCGTCGTCACCACGCCCTCGGGCTACGCGAACGCGCTCGCGCAGGCGATCGACGAGGCCGGCCACCCGGGCATCGCCGGCACGCTCGCCGGCGACAACACGATCCTCGTCGTCGCCCGCGACGGCACTCCCGGCAGCCGTGCTCCGCGACGAGCTCATGGGCCACCTCCTCCAAGGCGTCGCGTGAGCACCGCCGTCGTCGCATATTCCGGCGGGCTCGACACGAGCTGCATCCTCGCGTGGCTCAAGGAGGAGCCGTACGACTTCGACGAGGTTGTCGCCGTACTCGTCGACGTCGGACAGGAGTTCGACCTTGCGGAGTCGATCGCCCGCGCGCAGGCTGCCGGGGCGGACGACGTCCTCCTCGTCGACCGCAAGGACGCCTTCGCGGACGAGCAGTGCGCCCGCGCAATCGCGACGAACGCGCTGTACGAGGGCAAGTACCCGCTCGTTTCCGCGCTCTCGCGGCCGGTGATCGCGCAGGCCGTCGCCGAGATCGCGCTCGAGCGCGACGCCGAGGCGGTCGTGCACGGCTGCACCGGCAAGGGGAACGACCAGCTCCGCTTCGAGCTCGCGTTCAAGGCGCACTACCCGGGCGTGCGCGTGATCGCGCCGCTCCGCGACCGGATCTGGACGCGCGACGAGGAGATCGAGTACGCGCTCGCCAAGGGCATCCCGGTCGTCCAGACGGCCGCCTCCCCGTTCTCGATCGACGAGAACCTCTTCGGCCGCGCGATCGAGGCGGGCGTGCTCGAGGATCCGTGGAACGCGCCGCCGGAGGAGCCGTACGCGCTGACCTCCGATCCCGCGACGGCGCCCGAGCCGATCGAGATCGTGGTCGGCTTCGAGAAGGGGATCCCGGTGTCGCTCGACGGCGAGGAGCTTCCGCTCGCGCAGCTGATCGCGCAGGTGAACCGGCTCGCCGGCGCGTACGGGATCGGGCGGATCGACATGATCGAGAACCGCGCCGTGGGCATCAAGAGCCGCGAGGTATACGAGGCGCCCGGCGCGATCGCGCTGATCACGGCGCACGCGGCGCTCGAGGACGTCGTCCTGACGAAGGACGAGGCACGTCTCAAGAGCCTGCTCGAGCAGCGCTGGACGGAGCTCGTCTACGAGGGTCGCTGGTTCAGCCCCGCGCGCGAGGCGATCGACGCGTTCGTCGACTCGACGCAGCAGCTCGTCACCGGCGAGGTGCGCCTCGAGCTACGCCCGAACGCAGCCGTCGTCACCGGACGCCGCTCTCCACACCTGCTCTACGCCGCCGAGCTCGCCTCGTACGGCACCGGCGAGACCTTCCCGCACGAGGCGGCCGAGGGCTTCATCCGCATCTCGTCGCTCGAGACGGAATTGCACGCCGCACGCGCACGCGCCAAGATCGAGGCGTGACGACCTGGAAAGCGCGGGTCGAGGGCGCTCTCGACCCGGAGGTGTGGGAGTTCCTCCGCGCCGACGACGCCGAGCTGCTGCCGTACGACTGCGAGGCGACGCTCGAGCACGCGCGACGGCTTGCCGAGGCGGGGCTCCTCACCGCTGAGGAGCTCGACGACGTCGAGGGCCGGCTCGCCGAGATCGCGCAGGACCCGGACGGGTACCTCGACACCGACGAGGACGTCCACACCGCCATCGAGCGGCAGCTGGGCGAGGTCGGTCGCAAGATCCACGCCGGTCGCTCGCGGAACGACCAGGTCGCGGCCGCGCTCCGCCTCTACGTGCTCGACGCCTGCGCCGAGGCGCGCGAGGCGATCGACGCGCTCGCGCTCGTCTGCCTCTCGCTCGCCGAGTCCGAGGCCGAGACGGTCATGCCCGGCTACACGCACCTCCAGCGCGCGCAGGCGGTGACGCTCGGCCACCACGTGCTCGCGTGGGTCGAGATGCTCGATCGCGACCGGACGCGCTTCGCCACGGCCGCCGAGGCCGCCTCCGAGAGCCCGCTCGGTGCCGGCGCGCTCGCGGGCTCGACGCTCGACCTCCCGCAGCCTCCGCGCCAGATGCGGAACTCGATCGACGCCGTCGCGGACCGGGACTTCGCGCTCGACTACCTGTACGCGGCCGCGGTCCTCTTCGTCCACCTCTCCCGCATCGGCGAGGAGATCGTGCTCTGGGCGACGGCCGAGTTCGGCTTCGCGAAGCTCCCCGAGTCGGCGGCGACCGGATCGTCGATGATGCCCCAGAAGCTGAACCCGGACGTCGCCGAGCTCGTCCGCGGCAAGGCGGGTACGGCGATCGGGCGGCTGACAGGTCTGCTCGCGACCGTGAAGGGGCTCCCGCTCGCGTACGACCGCGACCTCCAGGAGGACAAGACGCCCGTCTTCGCGACCCGCCGCGAGACGCGCCTCGCGCTCGAGGCGCTGACGGTGCTCGTCAGCGGTCTCGAGGTCGATCGCGATCGCATGGCCAAGGCCGCATCCGACCCCCAGCTCTACGCCACCGACGCCGCGGAGGCGCTCGTCCGCGACGGGCACCCCGTTTCGCGACGCGCACGAGGAGGTCGCGACCAGCGTGCGCGAGGGCACCTTCCGCAAGCCGCGGAAGGCCGCGGCTCGCCCCGCGCCTGGCCCCGGAGGCATCCGCGAGGCGCTCGCCGACGCCCGCCGCCGATTCGCCGACAACCTCTAGACCGGCGGCCGATGACGCACGAGAAGACGATCGAGATCCGCTGGCGCGACGTGGACGCGTACCTGCACGTCAACAACGCCGTCTACGCGACCTACCTCGAGGAGTGCCGCGACGAGTGGCTCGAGCGCGCGCTTGGCGACGCGGGCGATCCGTGGGACTTCGTGCTCGCGCGGGTGGCGATCGACTTCCGGCAGGAGCTCCGCCAGGAGCACGAAGAGGTGGTCGTGTCGTGCCGGCTGGAGCGGATCGGCACCGCGAGCCTGACGCTCCGCGAGGCGATCCGGACGCCCGACGGCGAGCTCTCTGCCGAGTCCGAGGCCGTGATCGTCGCGCGCGATCGGGAGAACGGCGGCTCGCGGCCGCTGACCGACGCCGAGCGTTCTGCTTTCGAGAGCGTCCGCATCGACATGTGACGCGACGCCGCGACGGCGGCGTAGAGCAGGCAACTCACTCGAATCCGGAGGTCTCCCCATGAAGCGCCTGGTGCTCGCTGCTGCCGCTCTTTTCGCCCTCGTCGCGCTCGCCGGCGCGGTCGGGCTCCCCGACCTCGCCGGCGCCCAGGACGCGAGCGACGAGAGCGCCGACTTCATCACCGTGACCGGGATCGGCTCCGTCGAGTCGACGCCGAACGAGTCGCAGATGTCGTTCGGAGTCGAGTCGCGAGGAGCGACCGCGAAGGCCGCGATCGCGGCGAACGCGGATGCGATGCGCCGAGTCATCAACGCGCTCCGCCAGGCGGGAGCGCGCGAGCTCCAGACCCAGTGGGTGAGCGTCTATCCCGTCTCGACGTCCGACGGCGGAGGGATCGCCGAGTACTCGGCGTCGAACAACGTCTCCGCGGTGACGAACCCCGACAACGCACCAGCGCTGATCGACGCAGCGGCCGAGGCCGGCGCCAACCAGATCTCGGGCCCCGGTCTCAGCTCGCGGAACGCGGAGGAGCTCTACCGGCAGGCGCTCGCCGAGGCCGTCGAGCAGGCGCGCGAGCGGGCGCGGGTCCTGGCGCGGGCGTCGGGACGCGGCCTGGGCGAGATCTCCGCGATCGTCGAAGGCTCAGGCGTCCAGCCGCTCCCGTACGCGGAGCGCGCCGCGCTCGACGCGGCCTCGACGCCGATCGTCCCGGGTCAGCAGGAGACCTCGGCGACGGTCACGGTCACGTTCGACCTCCGCTGACGGCGCGCACGACACGGCAGGCTCGGAGCCCACTCCAGGCGTCCAGACGCCGTGTCTCAGCTCGAGCCGGATCGCAGCGCGCGCGTCTCGACGCTCGAGCTCTTCTTCGACCTCGTCTTCGTCTTCACGATCACGCAGCTGACGAACGTCCTCGTCAACGGCGGGGACGTCGAGGCGATCGTGCAGGTCGTCGTCATGTTCCTCGTGATCTGGTGGATGTACGACGCGTACGCCTGGCTGACGAACGCGATCGCGACCGACCACCTGCGGCACCGGCTGCTGCTGATCGGCGGCATGGGCGGGTTCCTCGTCATCGCGCTGGCGGTGCCGCAGGCCTACGACGGCGAGGGGCTCGTCTTCGGGCTCGGCTGGGCCGCGGTCGTCGTCCTCCACGGCGCCATGTACGTGCGCGGGACGTCGCTCTCGGAGGTGAGGGCGATCCTGCGGATCATCCCGTTCAGCCTCCTCGGCGTCGTGCTCCTCATCGTCGGCGGCGCGCTCGGCGGCGACGTCCAGTGGGTCACCTGGGCGCTGACGGCCGCCCTCGTGTGGATCACCCCCTGGGTCGCGTCGGTCGAAGGCTTCGTCGTCCAGCCGAGGCACTTCGTCGAGCGGCACGGCCTGGTCGTCATCGTCGCGCTCGGCGAGTCGATCGTCGTCATCGGCGCGGCCGCCGAATCTCGAGCTCGACGTCGGCGTCGTGGTCGTCGCGCTGCTCGCGCTCGCGCTCTCCGCCTCGCTCTGGTGGGTGTACTTCTCGGACGAGGGAGCGGTCGAGCAGGCGATGGTCGACGCGCCTGAGGAACGGCGCCCGCAGCTCGCGCTCGTCGCGTTCGGGTACTGGCACGCCGGGCTGCTCCTCGGGATCGTCGCGATCGCGGCCGGGCTCAAGAAGGCGGTCGGCGACCCCTACGAGCCGCTCGGCGGCCTGTTCGCCGTGCGAGCTCGCCGTCGGCACCGCGCTCTTCCTTCTCTGCGAGGTCGGGTTCCGGCGGACGCTGGGGATCGGCCGGAGCGGGATCCGGATCGCAGCGGCCGTGGCGGCGCTCGCGACGATCCCGCTCGGCACCGAGCTCGACGCGAAGGCCGAGATCGGCGCCCTGGCGGGAATCGTCGCGCTCGCGCTTGCGGTCGAGGGCTACGTGGCTCGCGGCAGCCGAAGGCCTGCCGTGCTGTCTTCACCGATCGAGTGAGCTCGAGGCCTTACGCGTCGACAGGCCAGCGGGGTATGCCGCCCCAGGACGGTCCTCCGTTCGGACCGGGCTCGAGTCCGAGGAAGACGTAGGTCCGCGGGCGGGTGAGCTCGTCCGCCAGATGGCGCTCGGACGCGGAGAGAGCGAGCATGGAGCTTTCGCGGAGTGACTGGGAGAGCGCGGCGATGTCCCCCTCCCGAGCGAGCTCCTCCCGCGTGACGATGAAGGCGACGAATCTCGGCGTCGGGAGCGAGACGCCGACGACGCTCGCGTCCGTCTCGGCGAAGGTTCGAACGGCGAGCTCGAGCGCCAGTCGGCGCGGCAGGTAGTCGGCCGCCGGCCGAGCATGGCGCGCCGCCGGGTAGGGACAGGCGGCCTTTACCGGGCAGATCTCGTACCAGACCCCGCCCTCCGCCGAGATGTAGCGCGTTTCGAGCAGGTTCTGCGAGAGCAGGGTGAACGACTCGACGACATCGGTGGGCGTCGGCTCCGAGACCGCCAGCTTGGCGCCGGGAAGACGCCGGGCACGGGCGTTCACGTCCGCACCGATCGTACGAGCATGCGCGAGTCTCACCGGCATGCTCTCGGCCGTCGCCGCAGATGCGCGGGAGGCGGACACGCCCCCGATGCAAACGAGCGCAAGCGTGGTGGCGACGCCGGCCGCAGCCATGACGATCCGAACGCGGGTCGGGATTCCCCGCGTGCGGGCGGCCGGACGATGGGAGAGGTCCTGAGTCGTCACGTCTTCCTCCTCGAGTCGCGTCTCTCACTACTGTCCGGAGACGACGCAGGCGCCGATGTCGCAAGGGTGGCGGCCGCGCCGACAACCAGCACGGCGATCGCACATGCCATCGCCCTTCCTGTGCGCGTGGTGTTCCCGGTGGACATCGGTGCCACGTTGCGGCAGGCCGTTTGAAGCCGGTTGGAGCTGGGGTGGAGAATCGGTTGAGCCCGGTGGTACGGTCGTTTCGTCGCTGAAGGGGCGTTTCGATTGGAGTACCGGATCCTCGGTCCACTCGAGGTTCGAAGCGGGGGACAGACCGTTCGGCTCGGCGCCGCGAAGCAGCGAGCGCTGCTCGGTGTGCTGCTCCTGCATGCGAACGAGACCGTCTCGACGGCACGCCTCATCGACGAGCTCTGGGGCGAGCGACCGCCCGCCACGGCCGAGAAGCTCGTACAGGGGTATGTGCATGCGCTACGCAGGCAGCTCGGCGACGGCGTGGTGGAGACCCGTGCGCCCGGTTACCGCATCACCGTCGATGGCTCGCTCGACCTCGCAGAGTTCGAGCAGCTCGTCGAGGAGGCCGGTAGAGCTTCGATCACGCAGTCTGTCGAGCTCCGCCGACGCGCTCTTGCGCTGTGGCGAGGCTTGCCCCTCGCCGACGTCGTGCTCGAGGGTCCCGACCGCTCGACGCTGGCGCGCCTGAGCGAGCTACAGCTCTCCACGCAGGTCGACCAGATCGACGCCGAGCTGGGCCTCGGCCGGCACGGGAAGCTCATCGGGCAGCTCGAGGCATTGATGGCCGCGCATCCCTATCAGGAGCGGCTCGCGGCGCAGCTGATGCTCGCGCTCTACCGCTCCGGGCGGCAGGCCGAGGCGCTCGACGTGTACCGAGCCGTTCGGGCGAGGCTCGACGACGAGCTCGGTCTCCAGCCGGGACGGGAGCTGCGGGAGCTCGAGCGCGCGATCCTCGACCATGACCCGGCGATCGCGGCCCCCGCCCGCTCGACGGCAGCTGACGCGCGTGGCCAGCTCCCAGTCGGCACGGTGACCCTGCTTTCGAGCGACATCGAGCGCTCCACCGAGCTCGTACGGATGCTCGGCCCCGACGCTTGGGGCCGGATCCTCTCGCGCCACCAGGCCCTCATGCGCGAGTCGTTTGCCGCCCACGGCGGATCCGAAGTGGACACGCAGGGCGACGCCTTCTTCGTCTCCTTCCCGCGCGCGGCCGACGCCGTGCGCGCGGCCGTCGCGGCACAGCGGGCGCACGGTGCGGAGGATTGGCTCGACGAAACCCACGTTTCCGTCCGCATTGGCCTTCACACGGGTACGCCGACGCGTGGTGAAGAGCGCTACGTCGGGCTCGACGTCCACCGCGTCGCGCGCGTCACCGCGGCCGCGCACGGGGGCGAGATCCTGTGCACGGCGGCCACCGCGGGGCTCGTCGACGCCGACGAGGCGGGCGTGCGCTTCGACGAGCTCGGAACGTACCGGCTGAAGGACTTCCCGCAGCCGGAGCGGCTGTTCCGCGTCGTCTCCGAGGGGCTTCCCGACTCGTTCCCGCCTCCCTCCCTGCCCCGCGCTGCGATCCGCGCGCGCCGCCGCCGCCGGCTCACGCTGCTGGCGGCGATCGTGGCGCTCGTCGCGGCGGTCACCCTGGTCGCGGCGGTCCTCGTCGGGCGCGATCCCGCCCCGGTTGTCGTTCCGCCGAACTCCGTCGCGATCATCGACTCCGGTGCGAATCGCATCATCGACACCGTGCAGGTCGGGATCCAGCCCGGCCCCATCGCCGCGGACGACGGAGCGGTCTGGGTCGGCAACCTCGAGGACAGGAGCCTCACCCGCATCGACCCGGAGACCCGAGAGGTGGTCGACAACATTCCGCTACCGGCCACGCCCCACGCGATCGCGGTCGGCGACGGCGCCGTGTGGGTCGTGAACGGCCGCCTTGGCAAGCTCTACCGCGTCGAGCCCGAGCTCGCGGCCGTCTCGGACCCGATCCAGCTCGCGGACCGCGCGGTCTCGTTCACCGGCGGCGGTGTCGCCGTGGACGACGGCTCGGTCTGGGCCGTCTTTGGCGACTCCACGCTGGCCCGTGTGAACTCGCGGACGCTCGAGGAGCTGGGTGCGGGCGTCGCGGGCGGCGGCGCGAGCGCAGTCACGATCGGGTACGACTCCGTCTGGGTCGCCAACTCGGTGGAGGCCTCCGTCCACCGCTTCAACCCCCTGACGTTCCAGGACGGTGCGGTCGACGAGCTCCCGGTGGGCAGAGCTCCGACCGGCATCGCAGCCGGCGAGAACGCCGTCTGGGTCACGAACAGGGAGGACGACTACGTGACGCGGCTCGACGCCGCGCTCGGGTTCAGCCCGGCGCTGCCCATCCCCGTGGGCGACGGGCCGAGCGGGATCGCCGTCGGTGACGGCGCCGTGTGGGTTGCGAACACCTCCTCCGGCACGGTGTCCCGCATCGACCCGGAGTCCAACGAGGTGGTCGAGACGATCGAGCTCGGGAATGCGGCCGCGGGGGTCGTCGTGGTCGGGGACTCGATCTGGGTGACGGTGCAGGCGCCGTAGCCCGGCGCCGTCAGCCCTTCAGGCAGGCGACAGCGAGGTCGAGCACGGGACGGAGAACGATGCAGCCGACGCGGTTCGAGACCAGCGTCACCTCGTTGACGACTCCCAGTGCGGCGAGCGGCGCGTACCGGCCGGCGAGCAGCGCGTCGAGCTCGGCGTACGCGCTGTTCCGTGCGCGCCCCTGCGGCGTGCGTGCCGCCCGCTGGAGCTCGCGGCTGGCCTCGGTCGAGCGGAACCGGGTCAGCGTCGCACCGTCGAGGATCTGCGACTCGAGCAGCTGATTGAGGTACGCGTGCGGCTCGGGGATGCTCGGCGTCCAGAGGACGAGGGCCATGTCCCAGCGCTCGTGCCGGCTCGCGAGCTTCTCCAGGTATGCCGCCGTCGCGATGTGAACCGGGGTCTTGTTGATGACGACCTCGAGCCCGATGCGGGCGAGTTGCTGCTTCACGAGCTGGGCCGTCTGGACGGGGAGCTGGAAGTCGGTCGTGAGGAGCTCGACCTTCCCGCCGCGGAGGTTCCCCTGCGCGAGCGCCCGCGCCTCGGCCAGGTCGGGCCCTCCGAGCGGGTAGACATTTGCATCGCTGAACCCCGGAACGCTGTGCGGAAGGTACTGGTCGGTCTCGACCTGACCGTTGGGGCCGCCGCCCGTCGTCCCGAGCTCGCGGCGGTCGAGCGCGAGGTTGATAGCTCGCCTCAGCCGCGGGTTGTTGCGGAAGAGCGGCCGCGAGGAGTTGAAGGCGAGCATGCGGAGCGTCAGCCCGGGCTTGATCCAGAGCTCGGACTTGTTGATCCCGTACTTCCCGATCAGGTCGAGGGTCGGGTCGGCGAAGAACACCCCTCCCAGCATGTGACCCCAGTCCGCCTCATCGCGGTCGATCCGCCGGATCATGTCCGTCGGGGATCCGCCGCGGAGGTTGACGTCGAACCCGTCTAGGTGCACTCGCCGCGCGCCGCCGTAGTAGGGGTTCCGGCGGATCACGACCCGCTCGCCCGGCCGGAACTCCGTGACGTGGTACGGGCCCGCGGACGGGAAGTGCGTCGCGCCCTCCTCGCTCGGCTCCAAGAGCGGTGGAACGGCGCAGAAGAACGGCATGGCCGTACGTGCGGGGAAGTCCGGCGCCGGCTTCTTGAAGCGGACGATGAGCGTGTTTCCCCGCGCGACGACTCCCCTCGCCGTCTTCTGCCTGCCGTGGAGGACGTCCGCCGCGCCGACGATGTCCCGCATGTGCACCGCGCCGGGCGAGTGGGCGATGGGCGACAGGCCGCGGTTGATCGCCTGTTCGAACGCGCTCGCCCGCACCGGCGACCCGTCACTGAAGCGGAAGCCGCTGCGCAACGTGAAGGTGTACGTCTTGAGGTCGGGCGAGACGGTGTAGCCTGCGGCGACCTCGGGCTGGAGCCGGAAGCCCTCCGGCGCCGGCTTGTCCGGGTACGACATCAGACGCGCGCAGGTGGCGTCGAGAAGGGCCCACCCCGGAGGGGTGAACGAGAGAGCCGGGTCGACGTAGTCGAGGCCCGCCGCCGGCGAGAAACTGATCCGGAGGATGCCGCCCTCCTGGATGTGCGTGCCGGAGCCGGCCTGGGCGAAGGCTCCGACGGCGCAGCCCGCGACGGCGAGCGCCAGAAGCAGCCGGTGCAGTGTCCGTCGGCTCACGAGCGAGCGGGATCGTAGTGGTTGGCGAGCGACATCGTCCAGACCCTCCACGACGCCGGTTGAGCCCGGGTGGAGGCTCGCTTGAGCTGCGCGGGCGGCTGCCGGAGCCGCCCGCGCGCTACGGCTCAGCAGTCGTAGTAGAGCGCGAACTCCGCCGGATGCGGGCGGAGCCGCACGGCGTCGATCTCGTTCTCGCGCTTCCAGGCGATCCAGGTCTCGATGAGCTCCTCCGAGAAGACGTCGCCCTTGAGCAGGAACTCGTGGTCGGCCTCGAGCGCGTCCAGCGACTCGGAGAGCGAGCCGGGAACCTGCGGGACGTCTGCACCCGCGTGCTCGAAGAGGTCGTAGTCCGCGGGTGCGCCCGGGTCGAGCCCGCGCTCGATCCCGTCCAGCCCGGCCATGAGCATCGCCGAGAACGCGAGGTACGGGTTCGCGGCGGCGTCGGGCGGCCGGAACTCGATCCGCTTCGCCTTCGCCGACTCCGAGTACATCGGGATCCGGATGCAGGCCGAGCGGTTGCGCTGCGAGTAGACGAGGTTGACCGGCGCCTCGTAGCCGGGGACGAGCCGGCGGTACGAGTTCGTCGTCGGCGCGCAGAACGCGAGCAGCGCCGGCGCGTGCGCGAGGAGCCCGCCGACGTACGCGCGGCCGAGCTGCGAGAGCCCCGCGTAGCCCGACTTGTCGGCCATGAGCGGCGTGCCCTCCATCCACAGCGACTGGTGCGTGTGCATGCCCGAGCCGTTGTCGCCGAAGATCGGCTTCGGCATGAACGTCACGGTCTTGCCGTGCTTGCGGGCGACGTTCTTGACGACGTACTTGTAGGTCATGACCTGATCGGCCATGCGGGTCAGGGTCGTGAAGCGGAGGTCGATCTCGCACTGGCCGCCCGACGCCACCTCGTGGTGGTGGAACTCGCACGGGATGCCGAGGCGCTCGAGGGTGAGCACCATCTCGGTGCGGAGGTCGTGCAGCGAGTCGGACGGCGCGGCCGGGAAGTAGCCCTCCTTCGGACGGGCCGTGTAGCCGAGGCCCGGCTTGCCGGAGTTCCAGTAGCCCTCGGGGGAGTCGACGAAGTAGTGCGACGCGTTCGGCCCGAGCTCGTAGTGCACCTCGTCGAAGACGAAGAACTCGCACTCCGGACCGAAGTACGCGGTGTCGGCGATGCTGCTCGCGCGGAGATGCGCCTCGGCGCGACGGGCGACGCCGCGCGGGTCCTTCGCGTACGGCTCGCGAGAGATCGGGTCCGCGATCTCGCAGACGAGCGAGAGGGTGGGAGCCTCGGTCGCGGGATCGAGGATCGCGGACGAGGGGTCGGGCATCAGGAGCATGTCCGAGTCCTGGATCGCCTGCCAGCCGCGGATCGAGGAGCCGTCGAAGCCGAGGCCCTCGTCGAACGCGGCCTCGTCGAACGCGCGAACCGGCAGCGTGACGTGCTGCCACGTCCCGAGCAGGTCGCAGAACTTGAGATCGACCATCGCGGCGCGCGTCTCGCCCGCCCATTCGAGCGCCTCGCGTGCGTCCGGCAGCGTCTCGCCGCCGTTCATCAGGTAGTGCCTCACCTCCACCTCCGACATCCCGCCACCTCCGACTCGTGTTGGACCAACAAAAAGACCCCAGGACTCGTGAGTCCTGAGGCCTCGTCGCCTCGGCCGAGAGCTTCCTGCCCCCGACCTAGCCTCACCTTAGCGAGTGCCGCGGACGATCCGCAAGGGGTCAGGCTTCAGCCTGACCCCGTTCTCAGGTGTGCGCTCATTGACCGGTGCGAACACCTCACACCGGGGTCAGGCTGAAGCCTGACCCCAAAACAGGCTTGAAGGCCGGCCGGTGGCGCTGCTATCGTCCGCGACCTGATGTTCCTGGCACGTAGCTGAGTCACCCGGTGCCGTGGGCCTCCTCGTAGGCCCGGCTCTGGCTTGTCCGTACCTCGCTACGCGTTCTTCGAAGGAGCATCAGATGACCGACATTCAGGAGGCAGTACCGGTGGAGGTGGCCGTACCCGACCTCGTATCGGCGGTCGAGGTCCGTGAGCTGCGCAAGCATTCAAGGTCCCCGACCGCAAGCGTGGCCGCTTCGGCCGGAAGACCCGCGTCGCGCTCGACGGCGTCTCGTTCACGATCGCCAGAGGCGAGACCGTCGCCATCCTGGGCCAGAACGGCTCCGGGAAGTCGACGCTCGTGCGTCTACTTTCGACCCTCCTCTTGCCGGACGGTGGGTCGGCGGCGATCTTCGGAAACGACGTCGTCACGGACGCCCGCGCCGTCCGGCGGCTGGTGAACCGCGTCTCCGTCGAGGCGTCGTTCTTCAAGAAGATGTCCTCGTCCGAGAACCTGAGCTACGCGGCGCGCTACTACGGCATGGCCGCAAGCCAGACGCGGGACAAGATCCCCGAGATCCTCGATCGCGTCGGGTTCCCGGTCGACCGGCGCGGGGAGTCGATGGAGAACCTCTCGCGCGGGATGCAGCAGAAGGTCGCGCTGGCGCGAGCCCTGCTCACCTCGCCCGTCGTGCTGCTGCTCGACGAGCCGACGACGGGCCTCGACCCGCGCTCGAAGCTCGAGGTGCAGGACTTCATCCGCGAGATCCGCATGAATCACGACTCGACGATCCTTCTCTGCACGCACGACCTGACCGAGGCCGAGAACCTCGCGGAGCGCGTGGGCATCCTCGACCGCGGTCGCCTGCTCGTGCTCGAGCCGGCGGATGACCTCAAGCGCCGCTACGACTCGGCGACCCTCGAGGAGGCGTTCTTCGCCGCAACCGGGCGCGAGTTCGAGGCCGAGGAGGACGAGGACGACGACGACCGGGAGGTGATGGCGTGAGCACTCTGGGCACGACGCTCCGCGCAGAGCTCGTCGGCGCCGGCGGCGTCGTCGAGCGCAACTACTACCTCACCAAGCGCTACATCTGGTGGGACTTCGCCTGGTTCATCTGGACGGTCGCGAACACGCTCACGATCGTCTTCATCGCGAAGGGCATCGAGGCGACCGGCGGCGAGCTCGACGTCAACCGCGTCGCGGCGAGCCTCCTCATCGGCGCCGTCGTCTGGGCGTACCTGGGCGTGCTCTTCGAGTTCCTGATGGAGACGGTCGCCTGGGAGCGCTGGGAGGGGACGATCGAGTACACGTTCATGGCGCCGCTCTCGCGTCCGATGCACCTGGCCGGGATGGGGATGTTCGCCGTCCTCTACGGCCTGCTGCGGGCGGTGTTCCTGTTCACGGTCTGCGTCTGGTTCTTCGATCTCGCGATCCCCGACGCGAAGTTCATGGCGGCGCTCGTCGTCCTCGCGATCTCGTCGGTGTCCTTCCTCGGGATCGGGATGATGACCTCGGTCCTGCCGCTCATCTCGCCGGAGAAGGGGACGCAGCTCGGCTGGATCGCGCAGGGGACGCTGCTCGTCGTCTCGGGCGTGTACTACCCGGTCGAGGTGCTTCCGACCTGGATGGAGTGGCTCGCGAAGATCTCGCCCGCGACCTACGCGCTCGACGGCGCGCGCGACGCGATCCTCGACGGCCAGGGCCTCTCGACGATGTGGGACGAGATCTGGCCGCTCCTCATCATCGGCGTCGTCTCGGTCCCGCTCGGGCTCTGGATCTTCTCGCGGGGCGAGCGGTACGCGAAGAAACACGGGAAACTGAAGAGGTCCGGATGAGCGAATCCGTCGTCCACATCGCCGAGCTCCGCAAGACGTTCGACGTCCCCGAGCGAGAGGCCGGCCTCAAGGCCGCGACGAAGAGCCTCGTCCGCCGCACGACGCGCGAGGTCAAGGCGGTGGACGCGATCTCGTTCGACATCGAGCCGGGCGAGGTCGTCGGCTTCCTGGGCCCGAACGGCGCCGGGAAGACGACGACGCTCAAGATGCTCTCGGGGCTCCTCTATCCGAGCGGCGGCGAGGCGCGGGTGCTCGGCCACGTGCCCTCGAAGCGGGAGAAGAGCTTCCTGCGGCAGATCACGCTCGTCATGGGCAACCGGAACCAGCTGCAGTGGGACCTGCCCGCGCTCGACTCGTTCGAGCTCAACCGGGCGATCTATCGCGTGCCGCGGCCAGACTTCACGCCGCTTCGCGACGAGCTGATCGAGCTCCTCGATGTCGGCGACCTCGTCCGCAAGCCCGTGCGCCAGCTGTCGCTCGGCGAGCGCATGAAGGTCGAGATCGTCGGCGCGCTGCTGCACCGCCCGCAGGTGCTCTTCCTCGA